>JAFKFV010000025.1 GCA_017307955.1 Allobosea sp.
TACGTCGCCGGCCGTCCAGGTGGCGCCGGTCTCGCGCGCCATCGCCGCCAGCCGCTCCGCATCGCGTCCGACGAGGTGGAGGCTCTCTCCCGCCGCCGAGAGCCGCCGCGCAAGGGGGGCGCCGATGCCGCCGGTCCCGCCATAGATGAGAATGTGATTGCGCTTCGCCGCCGCCATGTTCGCTCCCTTCGACGGGGCTTATACGGCGCGCGGGCGAATCCGGTTCAGGCCAGCGCCGCGGCGGGACGCCGCTCTCGCCGCCAGAGCGAGGGCGTCGTGCCCGCCGCTCGGCGGAAGGCCTCCGAGAAGACGCCGGGCGAGGCAAAGCCGAGAATGGTGGCGATCTCGCCGAGCGGAAGATCGGTGAGTTCGAGCAATTCGCGGGCCACGGCGCGCCGTACCTCGTCGCGCAGCGCCTCGAAGGTCGTCCCTTCCTCGTCGAGGCGGCGGCGGAGCGTCCGCGCGCTGATGCCGATCTCGTCCGCGACATGCGCCATCAGCGGCTCCTCGGCGACGAGCGCCCGCCGCAATTCATGGCGAACGCGCATCGAGAAGCTCGCGCCGGCCCAGCGTCCGTCCTGGCGGGCTGCGTCGAGCATCCGCCGCCGCGCCGCGGCATCCGCGCCGGGAAGGCGGGTATCGAGCAGCGCGTCGTCGAGGATCAGGCAGGTTTCATGTCGATTGAACCGCACCGGCGCACCGAGCAGCCGGGCATAGATCGCGGCATCGGACGGCGCGCGATGCGCGACCTGGAACTCGAGCGCATTGGCGCGTGGGCCGGCCAGTTCGCGCACCATGCGAATGCCGACCCCGAGGATGGCGTCATAGAGGACCCGCGTCCCGGCGGCCGTTCCCGCATAGCAGCCATAGCCGAAGGCGTTGTCCGGCTCCCGGCGATGCAGATAGACGATCGCTCCGCTGGAATAGCCGGGCTGCCAGGTCACGAAATCCTCGAGCGCCTGGCGGAGCGTGCTGCCGCTGCGCATCAGGGCGCCGATCCGCCCGTGGTGATCGAGCCGGAAGCGGAGCCCGCACAGGACGCCGAGATGCTCGCAGCCCGACAGTGTCGCGGCGCGATCGAGCAGCGTCAGAAGCGTGCGGAAGGGAAGGCGCGTATCCGGGGTGAGCGCGGCCGGGTCGAGGCCGAACGCGCCGAAAAGCGCGGCGCCGTCGACGCCGAAGCCGGCCAGCATTTCGGTCAATTCGCAGGCGACGCCGATCCGCTGTGTCGCCTCGGGGTTCACGACGAATTCGCTCAAGTTTGACCTTTCAACCGAAACGGCAGTCGGGCTGGCGACGCTATAGTGCCGGCCCTTTCGTCACATTAGCGGAGAACGCCATGAACCTCACGCGACGCGGCTTCGGCCTCGGTGGAGCCAGCCTGCTGGCGCTTGCGGCCGGAGCCGGCCCGGCCCTCGCCTTTGACGGGCCTATCGCCGATCTCGTCGAGGGAACGGACGAGTTCAAGACCGCGGTCGAGGCCTATATCTACGGCTACCCGCTGGTCACGATGGAATATACCCGCCGTATCATGACCAATGTCGCGGCCGCGGAAGGCACCCGCGGGCCGATGGGCGCCATCATCAAGGCGCGCCAGTATCCGGACGCGAGCTTCCGCGACATCACGGCGCCCAATGCGGACACCCTCTACACGACGGCCTGGTTCGATGTCGGCGACGAGCCCTGGGTGCTCGATCAGCCGGACATGGGCGATCGCTATTTCCTGCTGCCGCTGCTCTCCGGCTGGACCGACGTCTTCCAGGTCCCGGGCAAGCGCACGACCGGCGGAGCGGCCAAGACCTTCCTCGTCACCGGCCCCGGCTGGAGCGGCACGGTGCCGGACGGCATGACCGAGCTGAAGTCGCCGACCAGCCTGGTCTGGCTGCTCGGCCGCATCTACTGCACCGGCACGCCGGAGGACTACGCCGCCGTGCACAAGCTGCAGGACGCCTTCAAGCTGCAGCCGCTCAGCACCTGGGGCAAGGACTGGACCGCTCCGGCCGGCAAGGTCGATCCGGCGATCGACATGAAGACGCCGACCCGCGACCAGGTTAACGCGCTCTCGGCGGCGGACTATTTCACGCTGCTCGCCGATCTCATGAAGCGCAACCCACCGGCCCCGGCCGATGCGCCGGCGATGGAGAAGTTCGCCGCGATCGGCCTTTCCGCCGGCCAGTTCGACGCTGCGAAGCTCGACAAGCGCGGGGATCGCCGCGTCCCGTCGGTCGGCTATGACAAGATCATGTTGCATTTCGTCGATTCCGACGGCGACATGACGCGCCAGAACGGCTGGTCCTTCACCACCAAGACCGGCATCTACGGCACCAACTACATCCAGCGTGCCTTGATCACCGCGATCGGCCTCGGTGCCAATCGTCCGCAGGACGCGATCTATCCGACCTCGCTGAAGCCGAATGCGATCGAGAGCTACGACGGTGAACACCGGTACGTCATGCGCTTCCCGAAGGGGGAACTGCCCCCGGTCCGGGGCTTCTGGTCGCTGACGATGTATGACGAGGCGATGTTCTTCGTCGCCAACCCGATCAACCGCTACTCAATGAGCATCCGCACCAATCCGGTCTATGACGCGGACGGTTCGCTCACGATCTACATCCAGAACGACAGCCCCGGCGCCGCCAAGGAAGCCAACTGGCTGCCGGCGCCGAAGGGCAAGTTCCATCTGATGCTGCGGCTCTACTGGCCCGACGAGAACACGCCCTCGATCATCAACGGATCCTGGACGATCCCCAAGGTCGAAAAGGTCTAGCGCGCCGTCGGGGGCGGCGCGCCGGTCCGGCGGCCGGAGGCTCAGGCCCCGTCCGCCGGATCGTCCTGGCGCATGACCGCGAGGTTGAAGCCGGGATGCCCGAAGCGCCGTTCCAGCGCCATCCAGAGCGGTATCAGCTGTTCCATCGCCCGCGCCTCGGTGAGCGGCCCGAGATCGATGATGTCCTGCCAGCCGAAGCTCTCGAGAAGTGCCACCACCTCGGCCTTGGCCGAGACATCGTTGCTGGCGACGAAGACGCTGTGCGGCCGGCCGAGCGCGGCGGGATCGACCATCAGATGCGCGCTGACGCTGTTCAGAGCCTTGACGAGCCGCAGCTTCGGGAACGCCGCCTGGATCGCCTCGCCGATCGGCACGAGGATCGGCTGATCGACGGCGCTGTTGTAGTTCGCGATATCGACCATGATCTTGCCATCGACCGCGCAGGCGGAAAGGATGCCGATGGCTTCCTCCCCGGGAAGCGCATTCACCAGCCACTCGCCATGCGCGGCGGCATCGGCATAGGACGCGACGCGCGCCCCGGCCTTCGCTGCGACGGCCTGCGCCCGCTCGCTGGCCGGATCGCGGCTGCCAAGCACGACGTCATGGCCGAGCGCCGATAGCTTGCCGGCGAGCGCGCTGCCCACCTGCCCGGTTCCGAGGACGGCGAAGCGCATGCTGGTCTCCTTCGATCAGAAAAATGCCGGGCTCAGCCGGTCGGATAGGCGACATAGGCGAAGCGGCGGCTGTCCGGCGCCCAGCTGTTGACATTGATCGTGCCCTGGCCGCCGAAGAAGGTGACCAGATCGCGCTGGCCGCTGCCATCCGGGTTCATCAGGCGCAGGGTGACATCCTTGTTGGCCGGATGCCCCGTCGTGCCGGGCGGATAGCTGATATAGACGACCGCCTTGCCGTCGGGCGAGACATGCGGGAACCAGTTGACGCGCTCGTCGAAGGTCAGCTGCTCGATGCCGGCTCCGTCGGGGCGCATGCGGAAGCACTGCGCATGGCCCGGGATGGTGGCTGCCCGCTCGGCATTGAAATAGATCCAGGCGCCGTCCGGCGAATATTCCGGGCCGTCATTCGGATAGTCGACATCGCTGAGCCGCGTGTCCGGCCCGCCGGCGGCGGGGATCGTGAACATGTTGATCCGCTTGGCGCCGGCCGGCCCCTCGACCGCGACATAGGCGAGCGTCAGCCCGTCCGGCGAGATACCGTGCAGATAGTAGTGATGCGGGCTCGCATGGTCGTTGGAGACGCGGCGCGGCTCGCCGCCGGTGAGCGGCACGGCATAGAGATGGCCGTCATTGTTGCTGAGATAGATCGTCCCGCCGTCGGGCGAGAGCACATGGTCGTTGTTCAGATCGCGGATCGTCCCGGTCTCGATCTTCTCGGGCAGGGAACCGCCTTCGGCGTCGATCCGCCAGATCTCGCCGCCCGCGTTGAAGATCAGCCACTTGCCGTCCGGCGTCCAGTTGGGCGCCTCGATGACATCGTCGGCTTCGAGGATCACCGTCGGCGCGCCACTGGCGAGGTCGAAGGTGACGAGTTCGGCGCGCTGGCCGGGCAGCAGGCTGCGGCCCTTGCGGGTAAAGAGTGATCGAGCTTCGATCGCCACGATGCGGCTCCTTGCTGGGGTGAAGAGAAGGCGCGCCGGCCTCAGCCGCGCGCGCCGAGCCGGATGAGATGGTCGTAGGAGCGCTGCGCGAGTACCCTCCAGTCGGCCGGCTCGTCATGCTCGACCACGAGATGATCGGCCGGCGTCTCGGCGAAGAGCGGCCACAGCGCCGCCCAGTCGACGATGCCTTCGCCCATCGGCGTCCAGCCGCCCTCGGTCGTCGTGCCGGGCGGCGCGGTATCCTTGACCTGGATGGCGTAGAGCCGGTCCTTCCAGCGCTTGAGCTCCGTCAGGGGATCGCCGCCGCCGCGGATGACCCAGGCGAAGTCGATCTCATAGCCGAGCCCGTCGCCGCCGGCCGAAAGGAGATGGTCGATCGGCAGCGAGCCGTCGGGGAGCGGGCGGTATTCGAAATCGTGATTGTGCCAGGCGAGGCGGAGGCCCTCGGCCTCGACGATGGCGCGGACGCGGCCGAGCTCGCGGCCGATCGCCTGCCATCCCTCGGCGGTCGTCGGCCGGTCCTGCGGCTCCAGATAAGGCGGGATCAGCAGCGTGGCGCCGATCGTCCACGCGATGTCGATGAAGCGCTGAGGATCGGCGACGAGGCCCTTGAAGGGCAGGTGGAAGCCATAGCACGCGAGACCGGCCGCATCGATCTTGCGGCGGAACTCCGTGGCGCTGGCCTCATAGGCCGGAAGCCATGGCTCGACGGCATCGTAGCCGATGGCGGCGAGGCCTTCGAGCTGGCGCTCGAGCGGGGGAAAGTTGCGCGAGGAATAGAGCTGGAACGCAATCTTGTAGGGCACGGGAGACCTTTCGCGGCTCAGAGCGGCGTGACGCGGATATTGCGCCAGCGGCAGGCCGCCTCGGGCGCCCAGCGCTCGGCGCCCATGCGGGGATCGTTGTCGTGGACCTCGAACGCGATATGCCCGGCATTGCCGAGCCTCCGCAGCACCGCGGCGCCGTCGAAATCCGGATAGGCCATGGTGGCGGTGTCGAGCTCGGCGACGAGAAGCCCGTTGATCCAGACCGTAATCGTCGGCAGCGCCCCGGTCATGCGGATGCGGAAGGCATTCCAGTCGTCCCACTTCCACGCCTTCAGGAAGTCTTCGCCCGTCGCCTTGCGGGCGAGCAGCGCCGGCTTCCAGTCGTGGATCGGCTCGATCGTCGTCGCCGGGTCCTCGATCCGGAGGCGCAGTGGCTTGCCGGCCACGTCGCGTTCGACATCGACATTGAAATTGATGGCGTGGAAGCGGCCGATGCCGTTGCCGTAGAAGCCGCCGATATTGCCGGATTTCCGATGGTCGACGAGAACCTGATAGCCGGTCGTGCCGTCCGCGGTGGCGCGCAGCATGATGCCGGTATCGGCCGGCCAGTCCGGCCGCGCCTCGAGCTCGAGTTCGAAATCGCCGAACGCGGCCTCGCTGACGAGATAGGCGCCGAGGCCGCTGCCAGGCGGGTCCTGCCGTCCGCAGATCGCGCCGTCCTCGATCGTCCAGCGCCCGAGATGGCCGAGCGCCTTCCGATAGGCGTCGGTGTCGGTGGCTAGCGGTGGATCGTCGGCGCGCACCGGCGTCGGCAGGCGCGGCGCGGCCCGCCAGCCCTTCAGCGTCGATCCGTCGAAAAGCGTGATGGCCTCGGCCATGGCGGTCCTCCCGTCCTCAATTTGCGGCGACCGGGGGCTCCTCCCGAGGCCGGTCAGGGGTGATAGTCGAAGAGATTCCCCTCGTCCGGCACATGCGCGGTGATGCCGTCGCTGATCGCGGTCATGCGCTCGAAAGTCCCTTGACCGAGCGCGCCGCCGAGCGCCGCGAGATTGGCCTCGCATTGCGCGCGGCTGCGGGCGCCGACGACGACCGCGTCGATGCCAGGCCGGGCGAGGCTCCAGCGGATCGCAAGATGCGCCAGCGGTCGCCCGGCCTCGCGAGCGACGCCCTTCAACTCCTCGACGCCTGCATGGACATGCGGCCAGATATCGGCGCGGAACGGCAGCACGCGATGGCGCTGGTCGTCATCCGATAGATCGGGCGTTGGCCCGAACTTGCCGGTGAGGATGCCATGCGCGAGCGTCGAATAGGCGACGACCGCGATGCCGTTCTCGGTGCAGAAGGGGATGACCTCCCGCTCGGCATGGCGCCAGAGGAGATTATAGCCGAGCTGGTGCGCGTCGATCCGGCCGACCTCCTGCACCTGCCGCATCTCGGCGACCGAGAAGTTGCTGACGCCGACCGCGCCGATCTTGCCCGCGCGCCGCGCCGCCTCCAGCGCCTCCATGCGCGGCCGCATGTCGGCGCCGCCGCGCGGCCAGTGGATGTAGTAGAGGTCGATATGGTCGGTCTTCAGCCGCCTGAGGCTGTCCTCGACCGCCGCCGCCATGGCCTCCCCGCCGGGATCGGCGGGATTGGCCTTGGAGGCGAGGAAGATCTCGCCGCGCCGGCTCGCGATGAAGTCCCCATAGATCTCTTCGGAGCGCCCGCCGGCATAGCCGGCCGCCGTGTCGAAATGGCGGATGCCCGCGTCATAGGCCGCGGTGATGGCGCCGGCGAAATCTTCCTCCTGCGTGCCGCTCGCCGAGGCCGGCGTATAGAGCGAGCCGCCGAACGCGACCGGCAGGAGCGGCGGCGAGCCGCCGATCCGATGCCTGCGGATGGAGGTGTCGATACTGAGGGATGAAGCTTCGCTCATGCCGGACGTCCCGATGCCGGTCGTGCTCATGGCCGAGCCGCCCGGCTCCGCGCCGGACGGCCGCCGTCAACGTCGGCTCAGAGCTGGCCGGCTTCGGCGGCGAGGCCGCGCGTGATGCTGCCGCTGGCCGGCAGCAGCGGGATGAGGCAGGCCTGCAGCGAGTGATAGAGGTCCGGCCGGCCGGTGAAGACCCGCGACACCGGCTTCAGCTCGTCGTCGATCTCGGGATACCAGCCGCCATGCTGCGGGTCGATGAGGTGGCGCGCCGTGAAGTCCCAGATGCGGCGATACCACTCCTCGAACCGGGCGTCGCCGCCGGTCTGGCGCAGGACGGCGGCGGCGCCGATGCCCTCGGCGCAGGGCCACCAGTAGCGGTCGGAGCGGGCCGGCCGGTCGTTCCAGTCGAGCGTGTAGTAGAAGCCGCCGCGCGAAGGGTCCCAGCCGATCTCGCAGGTGCGCAGGAAGAGCCCGCGCGCCGCCTCGATCAGCCATTCCTCACGGCGGCCGCCGAGCTCCCAGAGCTGGACGAGCAGCCGGCTCCATTCGAGCGCATGGCCGGGCGTCGTTCCCGCCGGGCGGAACATCGGATCGCCCTCATAGTCGCGGTCGACGCTCCAGTCGGCGCGGAAATGCTCGGCGACGCGCCAGCCCTCGGCGCGTGCGTGCCTGCCGATGATCAGGCTGGCGATGCGGCCGGCCATGTCGAGATAACGCTGCTGGCCCGTCGCCTCGAAGGCGGCCATCAGCGCCTCGGTCAGATGCATGTTGGAATTCTGGCCGCGATAGGGGCCGAGCGGCTTCCAGTCGGCGGTGTATTCCTCGGTCGTCGCGCCGGCGGCGTCGTCCCAGAAGCGGCCGAGCAGCACCTCGGTCGCGTCGGCGATCAGGCTGTCGGCGCCGGGATGGCCGACCACCTTGGCCGACGAGCCGGCCAAAAGCACGAAGGCATGGCCATAGGCCTGCTTGGTGGCGTTGGTCGGGCCCTCGTCGTTGACGCCCCAGAACCAGCCGCCCTCCTTCTTGTCCTCGTGATGGCTGCGCAGGAAGGCCATGCCATGGTCGACCATGCGGTCGGCGCCCGGCAGGCCGATGAGATGGGCGATGGCGAAGCAGTGCACCATGCGCGTCGTCTCGTGCAGATAGCGAACCGTGCCACCGGGGCCGGGCGCGGGCAGCGGCTGGCCGGCATCGTCGAGCGCGAAGAAGCCGCCGGCCGGGTTGAGCGCGGATTTCTGGAAGAAGGCGATCAGATCGCCGGCCTGGCCCTTCAGCCAGTCGCGATGACCCGGGCGCGTCACCAGATCACTGCCGCCGGTGCCGATCCAGGTTGCTGTCTCAACCGCCATCGTCGTTCTCTCCCTGTCGCGGCCGGGCCGCGTCGATTGTTCTTCCCGCCGACAGACATAAGGGATCGCGCGGGCATCGCCTAGGGCCGGAACGCGTCCGGCCGGCGTTCTCGAAGCCTGCGATCCCTAGTTGACAACGATATCAAATTTGCATGCTTTGTCGCTGTCATCGCAGTGGGAATGCCGGCCCCTCCTCGGGAGTCGAAGGCTGGATTCGGGCAAGAAGGAGCGACGTCGATGCGTGCCATCGTGGTGGAGAAGCCGGGCTCGATCAGCCTTGCCGAGCGGGCGGCTCCCGAAGCGCCGGCGCCGGGCTGGGTCGCGGTGGATATCGCGCGGGTCGGCATCTGCGGCACCGACTATCACATCTACGAGGGCAAGCATCCTTTCCTTGCCTATCCCCGCGTCATCGGCCACGAACTGTCCGGCATCGTCGCCGCCGATGGCGAGGGCTGGAAGGCCGGCACGCGCGTCATCATCAATCCCTATGTCGCCTGCGGCACCTGCCACGCCTGCCTGCGCGGCAAGCCCAATTGCTGCATGCGCATCGGCGTGCTCGGCGTTCACCGCGACGGCGGGCTCTGCGAGCGCATCAACGTGCCGGCGATCAACCTGATCGCGGCCGGCGATCTCGACGAGGAGGCGGCGGCAACGGTCGAGTTCCTGGCGATCGGCGCCCATGCGGTGCGCCGCTCCGGCCTTGGACCGAGCGACCGCGTGCTGGTGGTCGGCGCCGGTCCGATCGGCCTCGGCGCGGCGCTCTTCGCCCGGCGGCGCGGCGCGGAGCTGCATCTCGTCGATGCGAGCGCCGAGCGGCTGGCGATGGTCGCGGAGCGCTTCGGCTTCGCGAACACCCATGTCGCCGGCGATCCGGCGGCGCTGGTAGCCTCTGCGGCGGGCGGCGACGGCTTCGACGCGGTCTTCGACGCGACGGGAAATCCGCGCGCCATGCAGGCGAGCTTCGGCTATCTGGCGCATGGCGGCAGCTATGTCATGGTCGGCGTCGTGCCCGACGACATCACCTTCAACGATGCCGAATTCCACAAGCGCGAGGCGACGCTCTTCGCAAGCCGCAACGCGACATCGGAGGATTTCGCGACCGTCGTCGCCGCGCTCGAAGACGGCAGCATCGACCACCGCAAGCTGATCACCCATCGCACGACGATGGAGGATCTGCCGGGCGTGATGGCCGAGTGGGTGCGGGACCGCAGCAGCCTGATCAAGGCGATGGTTCGGGTCGCGTGATCACAGTTCAGATCGTCCGGTTCGGCGCCGGCCGCTTTCTGCAGGGCCTGTGTCGTCCGTCACCGTCAGAACCATCGGCTCCCGACGACGCCAGATCGATGGGAACAGGACGCGACGCCACCAGTTGATATCGATATCAATTTGGTTGACGCCAGCCCGGCCGTTCCGCATGGTCCGCCGGATCGTTCGAGAAGGGGTTGGCCGATGGCTGCATGGGATCTTAGGTATCGTCAGCCGGCCGTGGCCTGGACCGAGGCGCTGCCGGTCGGCAACGGGCGCTTGGGCGCCATGGTGTTCGGCGGCGTCGAGCGCGAGCGGCTGCAGCTGAACGAGAGCACGTTCTGGGCGGGCGGCCCCTATCAGCCGACCAATCCCGATGCGCTGCCGCATCTGGAAGAGGTCCGCAGCCTGATCTTCGCCGGGCGGCACGAGGAGGCGGAGGCGCTCGCCAATCGCTCCTTGATGGCGAAGCCGATCAAGCAGATGTCCTACCAGCCGATCGGCGACGTCTTCATCGCCTTCGAGCACGACGGCGCCGAGGATTATCGCCGCGGATTGTCGCTCGGCGATGCGGCGGCGACGACCATCTACCGTGCCGGCGGCGTGACCTATGCCCGCGAGCTGATCGCCTCGCCGGCCGACGACCTCATCCTGATGCGGCTTGCCACCGACCGGCCCGGCGCGCTCGCCTTCCACCTGACGCTCGAAAGCCCGCAACAGGGCGCGATGTTGCCGTCAGGCGCCGACTGGATCGGCTTTGCCGGCAAAGGACCCGACGCGCATGGCATCGCGGGCGTGCTGCGCTTCGTAGTCAAGGCGCGGGTGCTGTCGCAGGACGGCAGCGTGATCGCCTCGCCGGACGGCATCCGCGTCGAAGGCGCGAGCGAGGCGCTGGTCGCCATCAATGCCGCGACCAGCTTCGTGCGCTTCGACCGGACCGATGCCGACGCGATGGCGAGGGTCGATGCCCGGCTGATGGAAATCTCCCCGAATGGCTGGGCCGACCTCAAGGCCCGCCATGTCGCCGAGCATCGGCGGCTCTTCGGCGGCTTTTCGATCGATCTCGGGACGAGCGCGGCGGCGGAACTGCCGACCGACGAGCGCATCGCCGGCTTCGCGGCCGGCGGCGATCCGGCGCTGGCCGCGCTCTATGTCCAGTATGGCCGCTATCTCATGATCTCGTCGTCGCGTCCGGGGACGCAGCCGGCCAATCTGCAGGGCCTCTGGAACGAGGAAGTCCAGCCGCCCTGGGACAGCAAATATACCGCCAATATCAACCTGCAGATGAACTACTGGCTGCCGGACCCCGCCGGCATCGGCGCCTGCTTCGAGCCGCTGATCGCCATGGTCGAGGATCTCACCGAGACCGGCGCCGTCATGGCGCGCGCGCATTACGACGCGCCGGGCTGGGTGATGCATCACAACACGGATCTGTGGCGCGCCACCGGGCCGATCGACGGCGCCCAATGGGGCCTCTGGCCGATGGGCGGCGCCTGGCTGTGCGTCCAGCTGCATGATCATGCCGATTATCGCGGCGACGACGCGGTGTTCGCCCGCATCTATCCGCTGATGAAGGGCGCGGCCGAGTTCCTCCGCGCCATTCTCGTGCCGCTGCCGGGCACCGATCTCCTCGTCACCAACCCGTCCGTCTCGCCCGAAAACGTCCATCCGAACGGCGCCAGCATCTGCGCCGGCCCGGCCATGGACAGCCAGATCGCGCGCGACCTCTTCTCGCGCACCGCCGCGACCGCGCGCCGGCTCGGCCGCGACGCGGATTTCGCGGCGGAACTGGAGGCGCTGCTGCCGCGGCTCCCGGCCGACCGCATCGGCGCCGCCGGCCAGCTGCAGGAATGGCTGGAGGACTGGGACCTCGACGTTCCCGAGATCCATCACCGCCATGTCTCGCATCTCTATGCCGTCTATCCCTCCTGGCAGATCGACCCCGACACGACGCCGGAACTCGCCGCGGCGGCGCGGCGCTCGCTGGAGATCCGCGGCGACGACGCGACCGGCTGGGGCATCGGCTGGCGCATCAATCTCTGGGCGCGGCTGCGCGATGGCGCGCATGCCCATGACGTGCTGGCGCTGCTGCTCCATCCCGAGCGCAGCTATCCGAACCTCTTCGATGCGCATCCGCCGTTCCAGATCGACGGCAATTTCGGCGGCGCTGCCGGCATCCTCGAAATGCTGGTGCAGTCGAAGCCCGGCGAGCTCCTGCTGCTGCCGGCGCTGCCGCCGGCCTGGCCGGCCGGCTCCGTGAAGGGCGTCGGTGCCCGCGGCGGCCTCACAGTCGATCTCGACTGGACGGACGGCACCCCGACCGGGATCGTCCTCCATGCCGCGCGCGAGATCGCTATCGAGCTTCGCTATGGCGAGACGCGGATGCCCGTGAGCCTTGCCGCCGGCGAGACGCGCCGCCTGGTCTGATCGATCAGCGCGGCGGCCGGCCCGTCGAACCGCGCAGGATGATGTCGCAGCCGAGCGTGATCGAGCGGATCGGCCGCGGCTCGCCCGGCCCGAGCCGCGCCACGAGCAGGTTGGCGATCGAATCGGCGATGCCGTTGATAGGCTGCGCGATCGCCGTGATGCCGGGCTCGTGCAGGCGGAACAGCGGCACGTCGTCGAAGCTGATCAACGACAGGTCGGTCGGCAGGTGCAGGCCGTTGTTCTTCATCCACATGAGGACGCCGATCGCCATGCCGTAATTGGCGGCGAAGATCGCGGTCGGTGGCTTCGGCAGCTGCATCAGCTGGCGCGCCGCCTCATAGCCGCCTTCTGCTCGCCAATGGCCGCAGATGATATAGGCGGGGTCGACGGCGAGGCCGCGCTCGCGCAGCGCCGCTTCATAGCCGTCCAGCCGCTGGCGCGCCGAGGAATCGACGAGATCGCCGCTGATCATCGCGACGCGTTCATGGCCGAGGTCGAGCAGATGGCTGACGACGCGCTGGCTGACGGCGGCGTTCTCGACCGCGACGCGGTCCGCGACGACGCCGGCGATGTCGTTGTTGTAGAGCACCACGGGGATGCCCTCGGCGATCACGGCCTCGACGCGCTGCCGCATGCCCTGCACGCTGTCCATGATCAGGCCGTCGACGCGCTGCTGCGTGAAGAAGTCGAGCGCGTCGGCGAAGAGCTGCGGCTCGTGGCCGTGGAAATACATGACGAGCGCGCGCCCCGTGGAGCGGAGCTGCGACGACAGCCGCTCCACCATCTGGGCATGGAACTCGTCGAAGGTCGGGATCAGCACGCCGATCATATGCGTGCGGTCGGTCTTCATCGCCGCGGCGACCGCATTGCGACGGTAGGAGAGCTTCTCGATCGCCGCCTCGATCTGCAGCCGGTTGCTGCGGCGGATCTCGCGCCCGTTCAGGAAGCGCGACACCGTGCCGATGGCGACGCCGGCCACCTCCGCGACATCGGCGATGGTGGCGGCCTTGCGCCGTCCGGCGGCCGGAAACTCCTCGTCTGTCATGATCGGGCGGCGGCTCCTTTCCCTGGAACGACAGGGATGCTGCCCTTCCTAGCTGAAGCAGCCTAAGCTTTCCATGCGGCGGAACAGGCCGTCCCGCCCCGCCGCAGGGACCTTCGATGGAGCGTCAGACGCCCTCGATGACGACCGCGCTGTGGATGTGCAGGCGCGGCAGCGTGACGGCGATGCGGCCGCCATCCTCCGCCTTCCAGGTGACATCCTCGCCGGTGAGCGCGTCATAGACGCGGCTGGGCGTGCCGGCGAGCTTGATGCTGGCGGTGACGGGGCCGATCGCCGGAATGTCCTCGATCATCTCGAGCACGCGCGTTCCGGTATCGGTGGGCACCGCCTTGCCGCGCACCTGCGGCGCGCCATAGAGGAGATGCAGCACATGCCGCTTCTCCGCCTCCTGGCGGGCCAGTGTGGCGCGGCCTGCCGAGGGAAGATCGGTCGCCAACACCGGGTCGGGCATCAGGCGGCGGATCAGTCCGCGCACGACATACTTGTAAAGCGGCTGCCCGTACTCGTGGTACATCGAGAAGATCGGGAAGGCGATGTAGCCGATGCCGTTGTGCTCGGTGACGCCCGCGCCGAGCGTATCAGCCGCCGGATCGTCCGGCGTGTGCTGGTGCGAGCAGTAATGCTTGTAGCTGCGGTTGAAATAGGACGGCACGATCGAGGCGAGTACGGTCGCGGCGCCCGGCTTGATGGTCTGTCCGGCGGCATACATGACGAAGGGCGCCTTCGGCAGGCTGGCATCGAGCGCCGCCGGATCGGCGACGAGATAGGACGGGTTGAACGCAACCGGTCCACTCGACTTCTCGAGGCCCATGTCGAGCGCGAAGCCCGTCTCCGTGAGCCCGGACGTCCCCGAGAGCAGCAGCTTGCCGCCCTTTGCGACGAAGGCCTCGAGACGCTTCGCCAGCGCGGCGTCGACGGTGATCGCATCGGGCAGGATCAGCAGGCGATAGCCGTCGAAGGGCGCCGTTCCGTCGAGCACGTCGAAGGGCAGCTTCAGTTCCTGCAGCATCTGCGCCGCGCCGTCGTCGCTCGGGTTGTTGCGCGCCCCGACGGGATGGAAGAACTCGGCGGCGAGGATCGCGATCTCCGACACCTGCTTGGCGCCCTTGAGATAGGGCTCCAGGCGCTCCAGCCGCTCATAGGCCGGCGCGATCGTGGCATAGGTGTCGTGATTGATCGCGCCGTTCGGATGAAGCTGGTCGCCGACCAGGCATTTGGCGCCGAGCGCCGCCATCTGGCCGACCTCGTAGATCAGCGCCTCGGGATGCTTGAAGCCGCCAAACTCGCCCCATGACGTATGGAACTTGCCGGTCTGGCCGAGGAAATCCATGCCGAGCGTCGCGGCATAGCGGGCGCTGGACGGGAAATGGTCGTAGCCCCAGCCGCCGGTCGGCAGGCTTTCCAGCTCCAGATGGGTGTAGGTCCGGAAGCGCTGGCGGCCCTGCTTGTGGATGTGGCCGCAATTGTAGAAGACGCGGAGCGCCGGATATTCGGCGAAGAGCGCATCCGAGACATAGCGGCGGAACTCCTCGTTGACCGCCTCGTCGTTTTTCAGGCGGTCCGCCGGGTTCTCCGGGTCGAGGCCCTCGGCGAGCATGCGCGCCGTGCAGGCCGAGCACACGCAGTCCGGCGTCAGCACGATGTCGAAGAAGAGGCCCGGCACCTTGCTGCCATAGCGCGAGGCGACCTCGCGGGCCTGGTCGAGGATATAGTCCTTCACGCCCTGGTGGTTGAGGCAGAGCGTGTGCCAGGCCGGCGACAACTGCTTGAGGCTCGACGGATCGCCGGGCAGCGCATGCTGGAAGCGGTTGGTCGCGCTCATCGCGCGCCATTCGGGATGCTCGCGGACGGAATTCTCGTCCCACTGCACCGAGATATAGACCGGCGTCTCGATATCGACCGCGGCGCAGGCCTCGATCATCGCGCCCATCAGGTCGGGCTTGGCGAGGTGCGGATGCGGCTTGCCGACATTGGTCGGGTAATAGGACCAGCCGTGATGGCACTTGGCGAAGATCGTGACCGAATCGACATGCGCCGCCTTCAGCGTGTTGGCGAAATCCTCGGCGTCGAAGGCGGAACCGATCCCCGGGATATGTTCCGAGGTGTGGAAGTCGAGATGGATCTGGCGGTAGCGGAGCGGCTTCGGCTTCAATTCGGACATGATGGACCTTTCGGCAGTCACTCTTTGGTGCCCGAGCGCGTCTGCGCCCCGGCTGCGAAATGGCGCTGGAAGATGACGAAGACGGCGAGCGGCACGATCGTCGTGACGAGCGCGGCCACCGAACGCAAATCCCAGTTGAGGTCGTAGGTGCCGGCGATGCGGGCGAGCAGCACCGGCAGCGGAACGTCGCTCCTGAGGAAGAGCAGCGGCAGGAACAGAGCGTTCCAGCACCACAGGAACTGCAGGATGCCGACCGCGATGATCGAGGTCACCGAATTCGGCAGCACGACGAAGAAGAACACCTGGATCGGGCCGGCGCCGTCTATCTTGGCCGCCTCGATCAGTTCCTTCGGGAAATCCTCGAGGAAGTTCTTCACGAGGAAGATCGACCAGGCGAAGGAGAGCCCGACATAGGGGATCAGCACCGCGAGGATGTTGTCGAGGAGGCCCGTCTGCCGCCAGAGCTGGAACAGCGGGATCACGACGACCTGCTGCGGCAGCACGAAGGCGTTGATGATGATGATCAGCAGCGTGCGGCGGAACGGGAACTTGAGGAAGTGGAACGCATAGGCCGCGGCCGGGGTCAGCAGCATCGAGGCGAGCGTCGCGAGGCCGGCGAGCTTGATCGTCGTGATCAGCGACTGCAGCAGCGGATATTTCGACCAGACATTGCGCCAGGCGTCGAGCGTCAGCGTCACCTGGTCGAGCCGCCACCAGCCGAGCACGACCTCGGAAGGCGGGCGGATGGAAAGGACGATGATGCCGATCACCGGGATCATCCAGATGATCGCGACGATGCCGACGATCGCCGTGACGAGGAATCGCGCGCGGCCGCTCATTTCGCACCTGCCGTGCGCTGGATGATGGCCGGGGCCGAGATGACGAAGACGGCGACGAGCAGGATGACGGTCGCCGCGGCGCCATAGCCGAGTTTGAACTGCGTCATCGACTCCCGGTACATGAAGAAGCCGACCGTCTCGGTCGAGCGGACGGGGCCGCCGCCAGTCAGGACATAGATGATGTCGAAGGCGCGGAGGCTCCCGAGCAGGTTGATGAACACCGCGACGCGCACGCCGGGCATGGAGAGCGGCATCATGATGTAGCGCATCATGGCGCGCGGTCCGGCGCCGTCCATAGCCGCCGCCTCGAGGACATTCTTCGGGATCGACTGCACCGAGGCGAAGCAGAGCATCAGCGGCAGGCCGACCTGCGCCCAGGACGCCGCGACGATGAGGCCCCAGAGCGCGGTGTTGGGATCGCCGAGCCAGGCATGCTGGAACTGGCCGAGGCCGATGGCGCCGAGCAGGGCGTTGAGGAGGCCGCTCTGGTCGGGGCGCAGGATGCCGAGCCACATGAAGGCGCTCACCGCCTCCGAGATGCCGAAGGCCGCGAAGATCATGACGCGGAAGGGCAGCGTCGCCTTCGGCGCGAAGGAGCACATCATGGCCAGCAGCCAGCCGAGCCCGACCGAGATCGAGGTGGTGGCGAGCGTCCAGATGACGGTGGTCCAGATCGTCTTGCGGAAGGCGGGATCGGCGAAGAGCTTCAGATAGTTGCCGATGCCGATATAGCGCGGGGTGCCGAGGCCCTTGATGTCGTAGAAGGAGAGGCGGATCGTGTCGAACAGCGGATAGACGACCGACACCGCGAACAGGATCAGCACGGGCGCGATGAGAATGAGGCCGGCAGCCGATTCCGGCATCGGCCTCCTGGCCGTGGCGGCCGGCTGACGCCGGCCGCTCGTGCCATTCCGGCCGTTCGGGAACCCGGCACCGGGCAGGGCTCCCTCGGACGGGGCGGAAGACGGCATCAGTAGCTTTCCGCCGCCTTCGCCTCGATGGCGGCCGTGACCGCGTCGATATTGGCGTCGCTCGGATCCTGCAGGAACTTCTGCAGCTGCACGCGATACTCGTCGACGAGATCGCCGGGCAGCAGGTCGCCGAGCACGAATTGCGGCTGCGACTTCATCACCGCGTCGACGGCGATCTTGGTCACGGGGCCATAGAGCGAGGGATCGACCTTGTTGCTCGACGAGGCGAGGCCGTGCTTGGCGACGATGTTGGCCGCCTCGGCGGTGCCGAGCCAGCCGAGGAAGGCGTCGGCCGCAGCCGGGTTGCCGCCGGACGAGAGCGAGACGAATTCCTTGGAATCGACGCTGGTCGTGTCGTCATGGCCCATGCCGAGGGCCGGGAACTGGAAGATCGAGTAGTCGGTGCCTTCGGTCAGGCCGTAATCCGTCTTGGCGACGGTGTTGACCCACATGCCGATCAGCTCGTAGCCGGCCGTGCCGCTCTTCAGGACGCGCTCGGCGGCGTTGTCCCAGTCGGTGGCGAGCATCAGCGTCGCCTCGCCGCAGCAATTGGCCTGCAGCAGCTCGGCATATTTCTTGAGCGCCGTCTTCACGACCGGATCGGTCCACGGGATCTCGTGGCGGGCGAGCTTCGCCGCCGTCTCGGTGCCGGCGGTGCGCAGGAGCAGCGTCTCGAACCACTCGGTATGGGCCCAGACCTTGGCCGGAACCGCGATCGGCACCACGCCGGCGCCGTTCAGCTTGGCGAAGCCGGCCTTGAAATCGTCCCAGCTGGTGGCGGGCGCCTCGATGCCGGCCTTCTTCAGCGTGTCGGGGCGATAGAAGAGCGCGCTGCGGTCGCCGAAGGTGTATGTGACGCCATAGGTGACGCCGTCGAGCTGGCCGAGCTGGCGCCAGCCGTCGCCGATATTCTCGCCCCACTTGCCCGCGTCCCACTGGGCGTCGAGCGCGCGCAGCATGCCGGCATCGGCCAGTTCCTTGCGGAAGGCCGGCCAGGTGTTGACGAGCAGATCCGCCTTCTCGCCGCCGAGCAGCGCCGTGCGGATCGCGCCGCGCTGGTCGCCCTGGACGGTGAGGTCGGCATTCTTGAAGGTGACCTTCGGATATTTGGCGGTGAAGCCCGCCTCCAGATCCTTGATGAGCTCGAGTTCCGAGCCCGATGCCCAGTTGAGCAGCACGAGATCGCCGCTCACTTCCTCAGCCCTGGCACCTGGAACGAGCGCCGCCGAAAGGGCGATGCCAGCGCCGAGGGCAAGCAGGGTCCGCCCGATCACGGGCTTCTTGCTCCACATCATGATTCCTCCCAAGAATCCGTTTGGCCGGTGGCGTCACCAACCAAAATGAATCGTTATCAACTTAAGTGCCGTTTTGGAAGCCCTGTTGACGATTTGGGATGCGCGGAGGCCGTTGGTGGAGGGGTAGGCGGTGCCGGTGTCTTCCGCTTTTCCCAGCGGGAGAAGGGACGGGCGGCGGCGTGCAGCCGAGGATTGACCGTTGATCGCATGCATTGCCGCAGATCGGCATCGCTCTTCTGCGGGCAGTCCTCACACTATCGGAGCAACGCAGGTCGATGAGATTTGGGAGCAAATTGAAACAAGTCTCGAATAACCGGCGGGACAAAGCTGCAACGGCCGGCGAATGTACGAATAAGGCGGCCCGCACATAGTGCGATTCCCGATAAGTGCCGGTTGCCCGGCGAGATCGCCGCCTCTTTGCTACCCATGCCTGCGGAACGCATGCTAGAACGGCCAAGCTCAGGATTCGTTGTTGGCCTGAGGCGGTAGGGGCGTAGCGGATTGGTCCAGTGCGCTCCGGGCGGAAGCTGAGGCGCCCGGCCGACCGCCCATCGGGTCCAGCGGCCACACACCGGACCCCCGCCGATGCGCGACGCCGCAGATGCCAGCCTTCATCCGAAAGCCCCGCCTTCCGGCGCGCCGCTACTGCGCAGGTTCGGCCCTCCCGTCCTGAGGCTCGGCCCGCCGGCTGTGATGAGCCTCGTGCTGTCGGGCTGCGATGTCTCGGCAGGCGCGCCATCGCTGGCGCTGTTCGGGGCCTATTTCCCGTCCTGGCTCGCCTGCGCGCTGGCCGGCATCCTCGGCGCCGTGCTCGTCCGGCTGGTGTTCATCCCGCTCGGGCTGGACGACATGCTCCCGGTGCGCCTTCCGGTCTATGTCGCGATCGCCGCCGCGATCGGCTTCCTGGTCTCGCTGCTCGGCTTCGGGAGATAGCGGGTGCAGGGAAAGGGCCGAAGCCTCGCCAAGCGCATCATCGGCATCGCCGTCTCGCTCGCCGTGATCGTCGCGGCGCTCATTCTCGGCCGCGATTATCTGGAGCGCGCCGATCGCAATCCGCTGTCGCAGGATGCGATCCTGACCGCCAATGTCGCGCGGATCGCCTCGGCGGTGCCGGGCCGCATCGCGACCATCGACGTCGCCGAGAATGGTTCGGTCAGGAAGGGCGATCTCCTCTTCTCGCTGGAAGCCGAGCCCTACCGGCTGGCGGTGGAACAGGCGCGCGCCGATCTCGCCATCGCCGAGGCCGGCCTCGCCGACCAGCAGCGCACCGAGGCGGCGGAGCGCACCAATGCCGTCATCGCCTCGGAACAGGTGACCCGCGCCGAGCAGAATCTCGACCTCGCGACGCAGACGCTGGCGCGGCTGCAGCAATTGCGGCCGAAGGGCTATGTCAGTGCCCAGCAGGTGGACGATGCCGCCACGGCGCGGCGCGACGCGGAGGTCAGCCTCCGCCAGGCGAAGCTGCAGCAGGAGGCGGCCGAGCGGCTGGTCGGTAATCCCGCGGCGGCGGCGGCGCTGGTTGCCGCGCGCGAGGCGGCGCTCGCCATCGCCGAGCGCGCGCTGGCCGACACCGAGATCCGCGCGCCCTTCACCGGCAAGGTGGTGGGGCTCACCGTCTCGCCCGGCGATTACATCCTGACCGGGCAGTCGGTGTTCACGCTGGTCGACAGCGGCGCCTGGTTCGCCTCGGCCTCCTTCGTCGAGACAGAGCTCCCTTCAATTACGACGGGCGACTGCGCTACCCTCTATGCGCTGGCCGACCGGACGCTGCCGATCCGCGGCCGCGTCGAGGGCATCAGCTGGGGCGTCGCCTCCGAACAGGTCGTCAACCTGCCGATCGCGTTGCCGATCGTGCCGAAGAGCCTCGACTGGGTGCGCATCGCGCAGCGCTTCCCGGTCCGCATCCGCCTCATCGATCCGCCGGACGCGCTGATGCGTGTCGGCGCCTCCGCGACCGTGACGGTGCATCATGGCCAGAGCTGCTGAGGCCGCCGCGCCGCCGATCGGCTGGGGTCCCATCGGGCGGCAGGTGATCGCCGACCTGATGCCGCTGCCGGGCCGGCTCGCGCTGACCTGGCGGGTCGCGCTGCTCGTCGCGCTCGTCGCCGGCGTCGCGATGCTCTACCGGATCCCGGAATCGGCCATCGGCTGCTATCTCATCATCTTCCTCGCCCGCCCGAACGGGGCGGAGGGCGTCGGGCAGGCGATCGGCATCATCGTCCTCGCCAGCATCGTCGTCGTCGCGATGGCGCCGCTCATCCAGTTCTCGGCGGAATCGGCGCTCATCCGCCTCGTCATCATGGCGGCGATGGCTTTCCTGTTCGTCTTTCTCGGCGCCGCGACGCAGCTCGGCGAGCAGGGCTCGATCGTCGGCCTCGTCATCGTCTACATCCTGTCGCTGGTCGACCGCGTGCCGGCCGGCGAGATCGTGACGCGCGGCCTGCTCTATGCCTGGCAGATGGCCTGCGTCCCGATGGCGATGATGATCGCCTTCAATCTCGTGCTCGGCGCCTCGCCGCACCGGTTGCTGAAGGAGATGGTCGAGCGGCGGCTGCGCATTGCCGCGTCGGCGCTGGAAGGGGAGGGCGAGGCGCTCGACGCGGAACTCGCCGAGGGCAATGCCGAGGTGGCGAAGCGCGCGCAGCTCGCCGGCCTCTTCCACACCGCGCCGCGCGAGCGGGTGCGCTGGCTCTCCGGCGCCGCCATGAACGGCTACCGCCTGTTGCTCCTCGTCGCCGCGCTGCCGCGCGAGGCAGGCGAGACGGTCCGTGCAAGCCTTGCCGCGCGCTGCCGCGCCGCCGCCGACGCGGTCCGCGCCGGCGAGCGGCCCGCTGCCGAACCGCCATCAGCCGAGGGCGACGGCGTCGCGCGGATGATCGGGGCCTCGCTGGACGGTTTCGCGAAAGACGATGGCGGGACCGTAGCGAAGCCGCTGGCGCCGCCCTTCCTCGCGCCCGACGCCTTCACCAATCCCGACTATCAGCGCTATGCGCTGAAGACGGCCGCGGCGGCGATGACCTGCTATCTCATCTATTCGCTGCTCGACTGGCCGGGCATCAGCACGGCGATGGTGACCTGCTTCGTCGCGGCGCTCGGCACGACGGCGGAGACGGTGCACAAGCTGGCGCTGCGCATCGGCGGCTGCCTCATCGGCGCGGCGATGGGCTTCCTGTCGATCCTCTTCATCATCCCGCATCTGGAATCGGTCGGCGGGCTGATGGCGCTGGTCTTCTGCGCCATCCTGCCGGCGGCCTGGGTCTCGACCGGCAACGAGCGCATCTCCTATGCCGGCGTGCAGATCGGCCTCGCCTTCCTGCTGACGATTCTGAACGGTTTCGGCCCCGATCTCAGCATGGACTCGGGCCGCGACCGCATCATCGGCATCCTGCTCGGCAATCTCGTCGTCTATCTCTATTTCACCGGCCTGTGGTCGAAGAGCGCCGCCGAAGAGGCGCGCGAGCGGCTCGCCCGCATGTTGACCGCTTTGTCCCGCCTCGCCGCCCTCGACCCGGACGCGCGCGGCGCGGCGCTCGCCGAGGCCGAGACGGTGGCGACCGAGGCGGAGAAGGCGCGCGAGCAGCTGGCGCTCCTGCCCTTCGAGCCGGCTTCGCGCCGCCCGGAGGCGAGCCGCATCGCCGCTGCGCTCCAGCTTCTCGCCGAGGCGCGGGCGCTGCTGCCGGAGCTCATGGTCGCCCCAGGCGCCGATGCTGCGGCCTCCGGGCGCCTCGCGGCGGTCGCTGCCCGGCTCGGCGGCGCGGATCGCCCCGGGCCGCCGACGCCTGATGGCACGGCGGACGCGCCGGACGGCGCCATCGCGCGCATCGAAACGCTCGCAGCGGGGCTCGCATGACACATCGCGCAGCCCTTTCGCTCCTCCTCGTCCTGGCGACGGCGCTCTCGGCCTGCACTTCGCAGATGCTGGCCGAGGCGCCGGCCGATCCGGCGCAGCCCTGGACGCCGCCGGCGAGCGCCGGCGCCGCGCCCGTCGATGGCTATGGCGTGGCGCCGCGCCCGGAAGTGGCGGTGCTGCAGCCAACGCCCGGCATCGACGCGAAGAAGACCTACGGCCTCGCCGAACTCATCGATATCGCGCAGAGCGAGAACCCGCTGACGCGCCTCGCCTGGCAGCAGGCGCGGCAGGCGGCGCTCGCGGCCGGCATGGTCGAGGCGACCTATCTCCCCTTCATCGCCGTCAATGTCATCGCCGGCCAGCAGCGCGTGGCGCAGCCCTTGCCGGTCTCGATCGGCAGCCAGGATTCGGTGACGACCACCGTCGAAGGCGTGTCGCCGCAGATCGCGCTGCAATGGCTGTTGTTCGATTTCGGCCAGCGCGGCGCGCTTCACAAGGCGGCGAAGCTCAATGCCGACGCCGCCAATGTGCTGTTCAACGGCGCGCACCAGAAGATCATCTACGACGTCACGCGCACTTATCTCCTCTATGGCGCGGCGCGGAGCCGCGTGCGCATCACCGCGCGCAACCTCGCCAACTCCGTCGCCATCGAGGCGGCGGCGAAGGCGCGGGTCGACAAGGGCGTCGGAACGACGGTGGAACTGGCGCAGGCGCGGCAGGCGGTGGCGCAGGCGCGCTTCGGCCATGTCCAGGCCGAGGGCGCCGAGAAGGATGCCTATCAGGCGCTGCTCGCCGCCATCGGCCTCTCGCCGATGACCGTGATCAAGGTCCGCGAGCCGTCGGGACGGCAGCTCCCTGCCGATCTCGGCCGGCCGACCGAGGAGGCGATCCGCACCGCGCTCGCGAGGCGCCCGGACGTGCTCGCCAGCTATTCCGCGATGAAGGCGAGCGAGGCCGGCATCAAGGCGGCAGAGGCGGAGTTCCTGCCCAAGGTCTATCTCGGCGCCATCGCGGCGACGGGCGACAACGACCTTTCGGCGAGCGGGCTGCCGACCATCGGCCAGCAGGCTTCGGCGACGGGCGTCGTGGTCGGCGCCACCATGCCGATCTTCGATGGCGGGTTCAGGAAGGCGCAGCTCGAGAGCGCGAAATCGCTCGCCGCCGCCAGCGCCGCCACCTTCCAGAAGACGCGTGACGCCGCTGCCCGCGAGATCGTCGTCGGCGCCGATGCGCTGCGCTCGGCGCTCGCCTCCTGGCGCGCCGCCTCGGCGCTGACGCGCGCCGCCGGCGTCACCTATGACGCGGCCTTCGAAGCCTACAAGGCCGGCGTCGGCGACATCACCACGGCAACGGCCGCCGATACGGGGCTGATGACGGCCCGGCTCTCGGAGATCGATGCCTATACCGCCTCGATGGTGGCGGCCGCCAATCTCGCTTTCGTGCTCGGCGCCATGACCTCCGTCGACGCCGCGGGCGCGCGCTAGCAGCTTTTTGCAGTCAACAGGGGAGACCGAAGGCAATGTGCACCTCGCTCGGCTACCGGGATGCCGCCGGCAAGGCCTATTACGGCCGCACGCTGGAGCTGACCACCGACCTGCCCTATCAGGTGACCTTCTTCCCGGCCGGCTTCGAGAGCATTTCGGAGGTCGAGGGTCATCCGAAGCTGGCGCTGACCTCGCGCCACGATGTCATCGCGGTCACGATGCCTTACCGCCTGCCGACGCCCGAGGCGCCGCTCGGCCTCGGCGACCTGAAGGTGCTGGAAGGGCTCAACGACAAGGGCCTCACCTTCAGCCTCCTCTCCTATCCGGAGGCGGGCGGCAGCCAGAAGCCGGTCGAGATGACCAGGGCGGTGCTTTCGGCCTCCGATCTCGGCCTCTGGGCGCTCGGCCAGTTCGCCACCACCGCCGAGGTCAAGGCGGCGCTGGAGGCGCAGCCGGTGATGCTGCTGCCGCTGGCGCTGCTCGGCGGCGTCGTGTCGCCGTTCCATTATGTCGTGCATGACGCGAGCGGCGCCTCGATCGTCCTCGAATTCGACCATGGCGCGATGAGCGTCTACGACAACCCGGTCGGCGTCATGACCAACGGGCCGAAATTCGACTGGCACCTGACCAATCTCGGCAATTACAGCTTCCTGTCGAATGTCGACAAGTCGGCCGGCTCCTTCGGCGGCCTCAAGGTGCGGCAGCCCGATTCCGGCATCGCCACGCAGGGCCTGCCCTCGTCGAGCACCTCGGTCGGCCGCTTCGTCCGCGCCGCCTATTATGCCGAGTTCACCGAGAAGGCGGCGACGCCCGACCTCGCGATACAGACGCTGGCGCATATCCTCAACACCTTCGACCGGCCGCGTGGCGTCTCGATCGACTATCCGGATGGCTCGGGCGGCCATCTCGAGGTCGAGGGCCTCGCCGAGACCGGCAATACGCCCTATGCGACCGAGTTCACCTGCTGGACGAGCCTCTCCGATCTCGACCGCAAGCGCTTCTATGTCCGCGACTATCGTGCGCTGAACTATGTCGGCTTCGACCTCGCCGCCGTCGCGGCCGGCAAGCGCCCGGCATCGCTGCCGCTCACGCATTTCACCGCCGGCGGCGCCGACGGATCGGCGCAGCTTCTCGGCAAGGCTGGCTGAAAGCGATGGCCGGCTGACGGCGTTCAGCCGAGCCAGACGATCCAGGCGGCGGCGAGGAGAAGCGTCGCCAGCGCCACCGGAACGCCGGCGCGGGCGAATTCGGCGAAGCCGACGACGATGCCGCGCCGCCCGCCCTGCTCGGCGACGATGATGCCGGCGAGGCTGCCGAAGATGACGGCATTGGACGAGAAGCCGGTGCCGAGTGCGATCGCGGCGCCGAGCGCCTCGGGATGGGCGGCGTTGCGGATGAAGGGCTCGACCAGCATCACCGCCGGATTGTTGCCGACGATGTTGGAGAGCACCGACATCACGATCAGCATCGCGACCGGATGGTTGAGGTCGAGGCCGACATCGCGGAGGCCGGCGAGCAGCTGCTGCGGCAGTCCGGTCGCCGCCACCGCCGCATTGACGATGAAGAGGCCGATCAGCAGGAGCAGCAGATCGCCGTCGACGCGGCGGATCAGCTTCTCCGAATCGACGCTGCGGCTGACGAGCAGGAAGCTGGCACCGAGCAGCGCGACCAGCATATGCGGGCGGTCGGTGGCGACGAAGGCGACGAGCACCGCCAGCGTCACGAGGCCGGCCTTGATCGCCTCGGCACGGTCGAGATCGACCGCTTCGGGCGGCGGCGCGGTGGCCTTTTGCGGCTCCGCGAGCGTCCAGCGGCCGCGATAGACGGCGACCAGCACCAGCCACACGACGGGCAGGCCGAGGATCGAGGGCAGCGCCGCGATGCTGAGGAAGCCGTTGAAGGAGAGGTTCAGAGCCTCGGCCGCGATCATGTTCTGCGGGCTGCCGATCAGCGTCGCGCTGGAGCCGACATTGGCCGCGAAGCAGAAGCCGAGCAGGAAGGGCAGCGGATTGAGCCGCCGCGCGAGGCAGATCTGGCAGAAGACCGGCGTCATCGCGACCGCGACGACATCGTTGGTGAGCAGCGCCGAGAGGACGCCCGAGACGGCGATGATGACGGCGAGCAGCGCCTTCGGGCCGACGGAAAGCGCGCCGACCTTCGCAGCCGCGAAATCATAGAAGCCCGCGACGCCGAAGGCGGCCGAGATGACCATCAGCCCGAACAGGAGGCCGATGGTCCTGTAGTCAATCGCCGCCCAGGCATCCGGCGCCGAGATCAGCCCGAGCGCGATGAGCAGCATCGCGCCGACCAGCGCCGCGCCCGTCCGGTCGAGCCGGAAGAAGGGCAGGTGGCCGACGCCCATCGCCACATAGACGAGGACGAAGATGGTGAGCGTCAGGTCCATGGGATCGCGGCCGGTTCCTCGTGTCCTAAAGGGGCGATTCGCCCCGCGATCCCATTATCGTAGGCTTCAGCGCCCGGCGGTCGCCTTGCGCCAGGAAAACTGCTCGCGGAAGCCGAGCAGTTCGCGCGCCTTGCGGTTGGAGAGCAGCCCCTCGGTGCCTTCGAGCGGCCGCTTCAGCGCCGAGGTCGGGAAGAACTCGCGCGCCAGGCCCTCGCTCGGCCGGTCCTGCGTGTTCTCGTCATTGCCGGCATTGAAGACCTGGAAGCCGAGCCCGTCCTTCGCCAGGCAGAGATCGACGATCTGGCCGAGATCGCGCGCGTCGACATAGGAGAAATGGTTGCGGCGGCGCGTCGCCGGGTTCGCCTGCCAGTCCGGCACGCGGTCATATTCATGCGGCTCGATGACATTGGCGATGCGGAGCGCATAGATGTCGAAGCCGGACCGCTTCTGGAAGGCGCGCGCCGTCTTCTCGTTGAGCACCTTTGACAGCGCATAGCTGTCGATCGGATCGGTCTCGCACTGCTCGTCGAGCGGCAGCTCGGCCGGGTCGACCTTGCCGTCGGCGAAGCAGACGCCATAGACCGTCTCGGACGAGGCGATGACGATCTTGCGGATGCCGAGCTTCACCGCCGCTTCGATGACATTGTAGGTGCCCTGCGTGTTGATGCGGAACATCTCGTTGTCGGCATTGAGCAGGATGCGCGGCACGGCGGCGAAATGGACCACGGCGTCGAAGCGCGGCACGCCGGTGCCGGGCTCCAGCTCGTCGAAGCCGGCATAGCTCGTCATCGCGTTGAACATCTGGCCGCTGTCGGTGATGTCGGCGATGAGATTGTCGACGCCTTCGGCATTGAGCGGCACGCGGTCGACATTCAGCACCCGATGCCCGCGCGCGACGAGATAGGGCACGACATGGCGGCCGGCCTTGCCCGCGCCGCCCGTGAACAGAATCCGTTTCGCCATCGCACATTCCTCCTTTGCCCGTTCCGGGGCGGTGCTGTCGCGCGGTGCCGATGCCGGCCCCGCCTCGCGCCGGACCATGCACGATGGCGCGGTTGACGAAAAGACACCCTCCGACTAAAGTTCAAATAGAAAAACAAGAAGTTCAAATAAGAACTGGTCACGACGCTAGGGAGGCGTGACGATGGCGCTCCGTTGGAGCTGGGCTGCACCGCGCATTGCGCTGGTGCCGGCCCTCGCGATCACTCTTGTTGGCTTCGCGGGTTCGATCGGCTGGACGATTTTCCAGTCCTTCACCCAGAGCCGGCGGTTTCCGGATTATGTGATCGACCCCGAAAGGTGGCTATCGCAATATGAGCGGCTGTTCGCCAACGAGACCTGGTGGACGGCGCTGCAGAACCTGCTCGTGCTCGCCATCGGCAGCGCGCTGGCGATCGTGTTCGGCTTCATCCTCGCGGCGCTGGTCGAGCGCGAGAAGTTCGGCGAGGGCGTCTTCCGGACGATCCTGCTCTACCCGCTCGCCGTCTCGCTGATCGTCACTGGCCTCGTCTGGCGCTGGATCTTCAATCCCTCGCTCGGCGTCGAGGCGTTCCTGCGCGCCAACGGCTTCCCGGATGCGAGCTTCAACTGGCTCGCCGCGCCGGAGACGGCGATGTACGGCATCATCCTCGCCTCGATCTGGCACGGGCTCGGCTTCTACATGGCGCTGATGCTGGCCGGACTCAAATCCATCAACACCGAGATCTGGAGCGCGGCCCGGCTCGATGGCGTCGGCGTGATGCGCCTCTATGTCGAGATCATCGTGCCGATGATGAAGTTCACCTTCTTGACCTGCGCGATCCTGCTCTCGCTCGGCGTCGTCAAGGCCTATGACATCGTCGTCGCCATGACCAATGGCGGCCCCGGCACCTCGACCTGGACGCCGGCCTATTTCGCCATCAACGCCTATTCGACCCGCAGCAATATCGGCTTCGCCTCGGCTGCGGCCGTCATCATGCTCCTGATCACGCTCGCGATCTTCCTGCCGCTGGTCGTCATCACCGCCTGGCAGGCGCGCCGCAGCGAGCAGGTGCGCGGATGAGCGCGCGCGCCGAAGGAACGGCCGCCGCGCTGCCGCCGATCGCCATTCCGCGCCGCCGGCGCCGCATCCGCGGCTCGTCGATCGCCGTCTTCGTCTTCCTGACGATGGTGGCGCTGTTCGTGGCGATCCCGCTCTATGTCGTCGTCGTCACCTCGTTCAAGCCGATCCAGGAGATCACGCTCGGCGAGATCTTCAACCTGCCCGTCCACTGGACGATCCAGCCCTGGATGAAGGCCTGGAACGAGCTCTGCACCGGCCTTGCCTGCGACGGCATCAAGCAGGGCTTCTTCAATTCGGTCGCGATCCTGTTCCCGAGCCTCGTGCTCTCGATCGCCATCTCCTCGGTCACCGGCTACGCGCTGGCGCTGTGGAACGTGCGCTGGGCGAACGGCTTCCTGTTCGTCCTCTTCATCTGCGCCTTCGTGCCGTTCCAGATCATCATGATCCCGCTCATCATCATCGTGGCGAGCCTCGGCATCTTCGGCACGGTCTGGGCGATCGCGCTGGTGCATGCGGTTCTCTCGATGCCGCTTTTGACGCTCATCTTCCGCAATTTCTACAAGGACATCCCGCGCGAGCTGATCAATGCCGCGATCATGGATTCAGGCAGCTTCTGGCGGATCTTCCGCGAGATCGTCCTGCCGATGTCCGGCAATATCATGGTCGTCGTCCTGATCCTGATGATCACGACGGTGTGGAACGACTATCTCGTCGGCCTCACCTTCGGCGGCATTTCGGCCAAGCCGATGACCGTCATCCTCGCCAATTCGGTGATCACCTCGCGCGGCGAGGCGATCTACAACGTCAACATGGCCGCCGCGCTGCTCACGGCGGTCCCCCCGCTCGTCGTCTACTTCGCTCTCGGCCGCTTCTTCGTCCAGGGCATCACCTCGGGCGCAATCAAGGGATAGACGATGCCAGACGTCCGTTTCGAGCACATCGTCAAGCGCTTCGGCACGCTGAGCGTGCTGGAGGATCTGAACCTCACGGTCTCGGATGGCGAGTTCCTCGTGCTGCTCGGCCCGTCGGGCTGCGGCAAGACCACGCTGCTCAACCTGCTCGCCGGCCTGCTCGACGTCACCGGCGGCCGCATCACCATCGGCGACCGCGACGTGACGGAGCTCGATCCGAGCCAGCGCGGCCTCGCGATGGTGTTCCAGTCCTACGCGCTCTATCCGACCAAGACGGTCGAGGGCAATCTGCGCTTCGGCCTCGCGGCGCAGAAGCTCGACCGCGCCGAGATCGACCGCCGCGTCGCCTGGGCGGCGCAATTGCTGCAGCTCGAGCGCATGATGAGCCGCAAGCCGAGCCAGCTTTCCGGCGGCCAGCGCCAGCGCGTCGCGATCGGCCGCGCGCTCGTCAAGCATGCCGGGGTGCTGCTCTTCGACGAGCCGCTCTCCAATCTCGACGCCAAGCTCCGCACCGAGATGCGGCTCGAGATCAAGAAGCTGCACCAGGCGCTGCACCAGACCATCGTCTATGTGACGCATGACCAGATCGAGGCCATGACCATGGCGACGCGCATCGCCGTCATGGACCAGGGCGTGATCCAGCAGATCGGCACGCCCGACGAGATCTACGAGCGCCCCGCCAATCTCTTCGTCGCCCGCTTCATCGGCTCGCCGGCGATCAATACCTTCGACGCGACGCTCGCCCTGGAAGGCGACCGCGTCCTCGCCCGCCACGCGCCGACCGGCATCGCCATCGACCTGACGCGGCATGCGTTCGGCCGCCGGCCGGAGGCCGGCGCGCCGGTGGTGATCGGTCTTCGGCCCGAGCATTTCGCGGTCGACGGCGCGGTGCGCGAGGACGACGCCGTGCGGCTCTCGCTGCCCGTCCGCTACAGCGAGCGCACGGGCAGCGACGCGACCGCCTTTCTCGAGGCCGGAGACCAGCTCGTCGCCATCCGCATCGAACCCTCGCTCATGCCCTCCTTGCGCATCGGCGAGGCCATGAACGCCAGCTTCCCAGGGGAGAAGCTCTCGGTATTCGACGCCCGAAGCGGGCTGCGAATGTGAAGAAAGACAAGAAACCGCCAACCACCACCGGAGGAGGAGAGACAATGTTTCGTCCAAGGAAGGCAGGTCTCAAGGCCCGTCTTTTGACCGGCTTCGCGGCCGCCGCCGCGCTGACCGTGTCGCTCGGCGCCGCTCACGCGACCGATCTGACGCTGTTCCATACCTGGTCGAATGAGAGCGAGATGAAGGCTCTCAACACGATCCTCGACAAGTATCAGGCCGATACCGGCAACAAGGTCACGGCGGCTTCCGTGCCGCACGAGACCGCCGGCGAGAGCCCGCTCGTCAGCCTGTTTGTCGCCGGAACGCCGCCGAACCTGTTCATCGCGGCCGATGCCGGCTTCTTCAAGGATCTCGACGCCAAGGGCCAGGCCTTCGACGTCAAGCCGCTCTTCGACAAGATCGGCGCGACGCAGGCCTTCCCGGAGACGGTGCTGAAGGCGATCACCATCGACGGCAAGGTGCTGAAGATCCCGATCGCCGTGCATCTCGACGGCATGGTCTATTTCAGCGAGGAAGTCGCCAAGAAGGCCGGCGTCGATCCGACCAAGTGGACCTCGCTCGAGGACATGTGGGCCGACGAGAAGAAGGTCGAGGACGCGGGCTTCACCTTCATCGCCATCGGCGGCAACACCTTCCAGGCGGGCTACACCTTCCACGCGCTGCTCGCCGCCGTCGCCGGACCCGACGTCTATAACCGCTTCTATGCCGGCACGCCGGACAAGACCGTGTTCGACGATCCGGGCGTCCGCGAAACGATCGAGACCTTCCGCCGGATCACCAAGCAGGCCGATCCCGGCTGGGTCAACCGCTCCTGGAACGACACCACCAACACCGTGATCGCCGGCAAGGCGCTGATGCAGATCCATGGTGACTGGATGAAGGGCCAGTGGCGCGGCAACAACAAGGTCGCCGGGACCGATTTCGGCTGCATCAACATCCCCGGCACCAAGGCGGTGTCGGTGACGGTCGACTCGTTCGGCCTCCTGGGCGGCGTCGACGAGGCGACGGCCAAGGCGGAGGAAGAGTTCGCCGCGGTGGCGGTCGATCCCAAGATCAATGCCGAGTTCGCGTTCTACAAGGGCTCGAGCCCCGTGCGTCTCGACGTCCCGACCGACAAGCTCGACGCCTGCAACACGCTGGTGCTCGACGATCTCAAGAAGCCCGATTTCAGCGTGCAGAACCCATTCTACATCGCTGACGGCGACTGGATCAATTCGGTCTGGAACACGATGTTCACGCTGCAGGGCGACCAGAACATGACGACCGACGACGCGATCAAGATGCTGAAGTCGGAATACGACGCGATCTTCAACTGATCGCGCCTTCCGCGCACCGCCATCATGCGGCGCCGTCCCTCGGGCGGCGCCGCAGCCCGAACTTCGCCCCCCACGCCCGACGGAACACCGCCATGTCCATCTTCAAGTCGCTCGGGCATGTCGCCCTGCGCGTCAACGATCTCGATCGCTCGGTCGCCTTCTACAATGCGATCGGCTTTCCCGAGGTGCTGCGCCTCCTCAACAAGGAGGGGAGGCCCTGGATCGTCTATCACCGCGTCTCCGACGATCTCTATGTCGAGCTCTTCCCCGGCGGCGACGGCCCGGTCTCGCCGCCCGAGAAGACCGGCCTCATGCATCTCTGCCTGACGGTCGAGGATATCGACGTCGCCGAGGCGAAGCTCGCCGAAGCCGGCATTCAGCTCATGCGCCCGCGGAATCCTGGCCGCGGCATCGACGGCAATCGCGGCATGTGGATCGCCGATCCGGACGGCAACCAGATCGAGATCATGGAGATGGCGCCGAACTGCATCCAGTACGAGGCCGAGCGCGCCGTCCTTGCCGGCGGCAAGCCGCACGTCCTGTCGCTGTCCTGACCGGCAACCAACGAGAACTGGAACACGCCATGCACGGCTTTACGTCGATCGCCCATGTGGCGCTCAAGGTGAAGGACCTCGATCGCTCGCTCGATTTCTACGTGAACAAGCTCGGCTTCGAGGAGATGATGCGCCTCGACAAGCCGGACGGCAGCGGCGATGTCTGGCTCGTCTATCTCCGCATCACCGACGACCAGTATCTGGAGCTGTTCCCCGAGGGGGAGGGCGACCGCGCCCCCGGCTGGAACGACGTCGCCATCAACCATGTCTGCCTGTCGGTCGACGATATCGACGCGGTGATCGCCGATCTGGACAAGGTCGGCGTGCCGCTGATCGTCCAGAAGAAGATGGCCGCCGACCGCAACTGGCAGTGCTGGGTCGAGGATCCGGACGGCAACCGCATCGAGATCATGCAATTGATGCCCGACTGCATGCAGCTCGAAGCCATCGCGCGGATGAAGAAGAAAGCCGGCTAAGCGACGGCTTGGGATGAAAGAAAGGCCCCGGAACGCGCGTTCCGGGGCCTTGTTTGTTGGGCGATTGAAAAGGCGCTCAGCGGCCGCGCGCGGCCTTCCAGGCCTGGTATTCGGCCTCCGCTTCCGGGCTCAGCGGATAATAGCGGCGGAGATCGCCGCCTTCCGAGAGGCGGATGCGGGCGAATTCCTCCCATTCGACATGCGAGCCGGCATGCTCGACGAGCTGCTCGGCCAGCGCCACCGGCACCAGCACGACGCCGTCATCGTCGGCGACGATGATGTCGCCCGGCATCACGAGGCAGCCGCCGCAGGCGACCGGCACATTGACGGCGAAGGGGATGATGTTGGTCTGCGCGTGATAGTTGGGCGTCACGCCCTTCACCCAGATGCCGAGATCGATCTTCTCGGCTTCCGAGGAATCGCGGATGCAGCCGTCGATGACGACGCCGGCACCGCCGCGGCCGGCGAAGAAGGTCAGCATCATCTCGCCGAAGATGCCCGAGCCCATGTCGCCCCGCGCATCGACGACGATCATGTCGCCTTCCTGCGCCGGATACATCACATGCCGGTGCAGCTGCTTCTCCGGATCCTCATATTCGGCGGCGCCATAGAGGTCCTCCCGCTTCGGCATGCATTGCAGCGTCAGCGCCGGGCCGGCGACGCTGCGGCCCTTCTTCAGGGGGCGCGGTCCGCGGATCTGGGCGTCGCGGATGCCGAGCTTCTGTGCCAGTTCGCTCGACAAAGTCGCCGTGCCGATCTTCGCCAGCGCGTCGCACAGCGCGCGCGGGGGACGCGCGATGTCCTTGATGTCAGCCGGATCCTGCAAGGCCGTCTCCTCCATGTCCATGGGAACGGTTCGCATCCCGAAGGCCGATCGAGCCTCGGGCGCGCCGCTCCGCTGAGTTCATATTTGAACTTACTCTATTCTAATGATAACTATGCGTCCCGGGCATGGCGCTTGTCAATTGCCGGCGGGCCGCGGCTCGGGCAATCTCGACCTGCGTCCGGCTGCAGGGAAGAGTTGGCGGCTTTCCCCCTGCGGGCTCCATCGCATGCGTCCAGATGTGAACTTGGACAGTTCATATTTGCATGATAGGGGATCGGCTGGACGGAGCCGACGATCGGCGGCCGGCCAGCGGGACGAGAGGCGTCGGGCGATGGAAGCCGGAATGGATGCCAAGGCGGAGGCGCGCGAGAACAAGCACACGATCCCGGTCATCGACCGGATGATGGACATTCTCGGCGAACTGGAGCGTCACGCCGCCGGCCTCACCATCCGCGACCTGACGGAAATCCTCGCCATTCCGCGCACGACGATCTACCGCGTGCTCAACACGCTGCAGGCGCATGACGTGGTGCGGCGCGGCGACGACGGCACCTATCATCTCGGCGAGCGGCTGCTGACCCTCGCCGCCCACACCACGGCCCGCTTCGGCCGCGCCAATCTCGTGCCCATCTGCCAGCCGCATCTCGACCGCCTGGCGAGCGAGCTCGGCGAGGGCGTCAAGCTGAACGTCATCGACCATGACGAGCTGCTCGTGCTCGCCGCCGCGCAAGGGCGGCGCGACTATGCGCTCACCGTCAGCGCCGGACAGCGCATGACGCTGCATTCCGGCGCCTCGGGCAAGGTCATGCTCGCCCATCAGGGCGACGACTATATCGCCGCCTGGCTGCGCCAGCCCTTGCCGGCCTATACCGACAAGACGATCACCGATCCGCAGAAACTGAAGGCCGAGCTCGCGCGCATCCGCAAGCTCGGCTGGGCCTATGACCGCGGCGAGACCGGCCCCAGCATCCAGGCCTTCGCCGCGCCCGTGCTCGCCCGCGACGGCGCCATCCTCGCCGCGCTCAGCGTCCCGTTCCTTGCCGGTGCCAGCGAGGCCCGCATGGACACGATCCGCGCCGCGGTCGTCCGCACCGCGAAAGCCATCAGCGACGCGCTGCAGGCCTGAGAGACGCTCGTCGCCGGCGCGCACTGTCGATGGGGCGCATGGAATTCCGGACCGCCGCGGTCGGTCGCGCAGGGCGACCCGGTCATGACCGCATTGCGGCCATCGCCCTTGGCCTGGGCGCAATCCGAACCTTCATGGTGATTGGGGCGGTGATGGCGTTTCGTGGGGAGGCGGAGCCGGGCGGCCGGGATCCAGCGGGAGCGCTTCCAGAAAGCCCGGAAAGGCTTTGGCAGAGGCCGCTGCCGCCGGTCCGTTCGCCGAGCCCTGTGGCAACCCTTGCGCCCACCCTTGCGCCGGCGCAGCGCTTCGTGATACCGCACGGCACGTCCGACGGGCCGGCGCAGCCGCCCCTGCCGCAAGGCCGCGCTCGCGCGCTCGGACTGCGGCCCATGAGGCCCGCGACGGAGGGGTGGCCGAGTGGTTGAAGGCGCACGCCTGGAAAGTGTGTATACGGGAAACCGTATCGCGGGTTCGAATCCCGCTCCCTCCGCCACTCTAGACGCCGCAGCCTAGGCGTAATGCTCTGATAACACAGAGAGAAATGGCGGCGTCCTTTGGACGCTGGGATCTCTCGAAGACCGTGTGTGGGTCCGCCAGCCGCAGTCCGCCTCGGCTTGGAAGCGGATTGGGACGGCCTGGCGCGGTGCTCGTTCGTGCACGAGAATCTGCGACTTTCCGGTCCCACGACGGCAGCTTCGTCAGCTTCACCAACGGCTAAGTCAGCGCTAGCGTTGCAGACCCGTCCGCGACAGCAAAGTCCCGGCCGGCAAGCCCCCTTGCTGCCGGCCGAGGCAGCAAGGGGCCGAACTCGTACAGGTTAAGTTGGGGCGGATCCGCAGCAGTGCAACTGCCGCGGCGAGGCCCGTCAACGACCGGCCAGTAGCTCGCCTGATCCATCAGTAGAAACGGGCTGAACGAGCGCCGGCGCCAACGGCAGCCCGCACCGCTTCAGGTTCTTGGCCATGCCTTGCGCCGGCGGCCTGGCTAAAGTCCTTCGTAGACGAGACGTGTGAAGAACGCCGGGGAGATGACTGCCTTTCCCCATTTTACGTCATAGGCCTGTGTCGGACGAGCGGCGATGGCCTCATCGACGGCGAGCCCCTGGCGCTTCAGCTTTGCGACGTTCTCCCTGATGCCCACGAGCATGTCGCGGTAGGCGATCAGGTCGCTCCTGCTGGCGACAGGGTTGCCATGGCCCGGAACGACGATGGTCGACTTGCCGGAGGCGGTCACATTGGCGGTGGCGGCTGCGATCATGCCGTCGATGCTGCCTCCCGTCGAATAGTCGATGAACGGATAGAGCCCGTTCCAAAACGTATCGCCGCAGTGGAGGATATCGGCGCCGGCGAAGGTCACCGAGATGTCGCTGTCTGTATGAGCCGGCCCATAGTGGCGCAGGATGATATCCTGGTCGTTCAGCCGGAGTTCGCGGCTGTCCGAGAAGACCACGGTCGGGATCGCCGCGAGCGGCGACGACGGGAAAGTGAAGTCCCAGTCCTCGACGCGCTGGACCGACAGCAAATGCTTCTGCGTGTTGGCGTGCGCCACGATCGAGGCGCCTTCGGCGCCGATCCACTCGTTGCCGTCGGAGTGATCGAAGTGCCAATGCGTGTTGATCAGCGTGGTGATCGGGTCGCGGCTCAGGGAATCGGCTGCCTTGATGATCTGCCGCTTCGTCCCTGTGATGCCGGCATCCACGAACACCTTGCCGTCCCGTCCGGTCGAGACGACGATGTTGCCGCCGGATCCCTCGAGGACGCTGATACCGCGCCTCAGTCTGTGGACGGTGATGCGCGCCCGCGCCGCATCGTCCCTGAAGCCGTCGACGATGTTGCGCGCCTCGGCAAAGGCCTCGGGCGGCGAGAGCCAGCCGCCGGTCGCGGCAAGACCGCCGGCAGCGACGCAGCAAAGGCAGAATCGGCGGCGCGAGAGTGTGTTCATGGCTTCTCCAGACATCTTGGGGGCGACAGGGCTGCTTCTCGGCCGCCCTCGGGCGAGCCGGCACCTCGCCACGCTCCCGTAATCCGTCCTTGTCGGGTAGATAGCCTTCGGAATCGCCTGCCAATACCTTGGTAGTCGGCGGCTGCTCCACTAATCCGGAACATTACATCGCCGCGGCCGTGCACCTGCATGTGCATTCTGAAGCCGATCCGCGCCTACACACCAAGGTATTGCTTCGACGCAACAGGGTCTGCTTGCTGCCCCGGCCGTCTGACCTGCAGTCTTCGGTCGTGGAATCAAACGGAGGCCGCAGTGACGGACCATATCGATCAGGATCGTCCTGGAAGGGGCGACGGAGCAGCCGGCGATGCGCACCGCGCAAAACCGACTTCGAGCGCATTCGAGATCATCCTTCCCGCGCTCGGCGAAAGACCAGCCTTCGAGGTGGGCGAGGCGGTCTCGGTACGCGATCGCTCGCCGATCGGGCATTACCGGGTGCCGATCTATCTCCGTGGCCATGTCGGGACGGTCGTGCGCATCATCGAGCCGGTGCTGGTGGACAACGAAGCGGAGGGCTATGGGCGAAACGCCGGCAGCCGCCTTCACTACTACCGCGTCGCCTTCCCGCTCACCGAGCTGTGGTCGCGCTATGAAGGCGCCCCGGGCGACGAGCTCCATGTCGAGATCTTCGAGACCTGGCTGGAGCGCGCGCAATGACCAGCGTCCACACCGACCATCACGATCACGATCACGACCACGCCGCGATCGAGCAGGTCGACCGCCCCGGCTATTACGAAGTGATGGAGACGGCGATCCGCGAATTGCTGATCGCCAAGGGGCTCATCTCTGCCGGCGACATCCGCCACCAGATCGAGGTGCTGGATTCGCGTAGTCCTGCGCTGGGCGCCGCGGTGGTGGCGCGCGCCTGGACCGATCCAGACTTCAAGCGGCGACTTCTCGCCGACGGACGCAAGGGATGCGAGGAACTCGGCATCAGCTTTTATGACGACACGCAGCTGATCGTGCTCGAGAATACCTCCGAGGTGCACAATCTGATCGTCTGCACGCTGTGCTCCTGCTATCCGCGGCCGGTGCTGGGGCTGCCCCCGGACTGGTACAAGCTGAAGCCCTACCGTGCGCGGGCCGTCAGCGAACCGCGCAAGGTTCTCGCCGAGTTCGGCACCCATCTCCCCGACGATGTCGAGATCCGCGTCAGCGATTCGACCGCGGCCGTGCGCTACCTCGTGCTGCCGCTGCGTCCGGAGGGAACGGACGACTGGTCGCCAGACGAACTCGCCGCGATCGTCACGCGCGACGCCATGATCGGCGTCATTCCGGTCACCATCGGTGGGGAGGCGGCGTGATGGCCACGCAGGATTTCGTCAGCCGGCTGCCGAACGACATCGGCGGCTTCGAGGCCGGATCGGTCGCGAGGGTCGAGCATGTTCTCGAGCCCTGGGAGAAGCGCTGCCACGCCCTCGCGGATGTGCTCGACTTCAAGAAGATCATCAACACCGAGGAAAAGCGAAAGGGCGTCGAGGCGCTTGGCGAGACGCTGATCGGCAAGCTCCCCTACTATGAGCGCTGGATCGTCGCATTCGCGAACATCCTCTTCACCAAGGAACTTCTCTCGCCGACCGAGCTGGCGGAGAAGATGGCGGAGGTCGAGGCCCGGTTCCCGGTCGAGAGCGGCCAAGGCGGGTGACATGGCCCCGTCGACCTGCTTCCACGAGGCCGATCCGTCGGCCGACCTGAAGAGGCGTGCGCTGGCCGAGGGTCTGGGCACGGCGCTGCTGATGATGGCGGCGGGCGGCGGCGGGCTCGCCGCCGCGCATGCCTGGCCGGAGCCCGGCCTGGCGCTGCCGGTGACCGCGGTTTCGATCGCGGCGGCGCTCGTGGGGCTGATCGTGGCGTTCGGCCCTGTGTCCGGCGGCCATTTCAATCCGCTGATCACCGTCCTCCAATGGCTCGCCGGCGAGCGGTCGTTGCGCTGCATGTTGGTCTATGTCGCCGCGCAGGTCGCAGGCGGCCTCGCCGGCGGGCTGCTTGCCGCGCAGCTCTGGGGCGCACCGCTCGGCATGGGGCGTCCGGTCGGGTGGCACGGCTTTCCCAGCGAGGCTGTCGCCAGCGGCGGGCTGATGCTGGTCGTGTTCGGCTGCAGCCGTGGCGGCAGCGCGAAGGCGGGCCCGTTCGCCGTCGGCGCGTGGCTGATCGCCGCGATCCTGGCGACGCCGACGACATCCTATGCCAATCCGGCTGTCGTGCTGGGCGCGCTGGTCACGGCAGGGCCCGTCTCGCTGGCGCCACAGACCGGACCGGTGTTCGTCCTCGCGGAATTCACAGGCGCCCTGGTCGCGCTCGCGCTGATCGCACTGGTCTTTCCGCGGAAACCTCCCGGCGCCTGACGCCACCGGCTCGGGCAGCGCCGGCGTGAGCCAATCTCCCACAAAGGGAAGGCACTCCCGCCGACCCAATTATCGAAAGGATGACAGACGATGCACATGATGGACTGGAATGGTTATCGCAATCAGGTGCTCGCCGGCGTCGGCGGCATCGGCAAGATCACGCCCGATACGACGCGCGGCTATGCGCTTCTCGGCGGTGCCGGCGAGAAGACCGGGCATCTCGATGCCAAGACGCGCGAACTGATCGCGCTCGCATGCGCGGTCACCTTGCGCTGCGACGGCTGTATCACGGTGCACTCGAAGGCGGCGTCGGACAAAGGCGCCACCAAGGAGGAGATCGCCGAGGCGCTCGGCGTGGCGATCAGCCTGAATGCCGGTGCCGCGCTCGTCTATTCGACGCGCGCGATGGATGCCTTCGACGCCCTTGAGCGCTGAGCAATCCCTGCCCCCCCTCCCATCCCCTGGAGCCAGCCGGATCTGACGGCTGCGGAGAAACCCGAAATGCACATCGAACCTGGACTGGTATCGGAATCGAAGCTCTGGCTGGGCTATGTCACGGCAGCCGGCGCCGGCACCTATGCAATCAAGCTCTCCCTCGAGGCAATACGGGAGCGCGGCCCGCTCTCCCTCGTCATGCGCACGGGACTCGCGGCCGCCCTCGTGTTCTGCTTCTTCGAGGTGCTTCCACACTATCCCGTCGGCGTGTCCGAGGTGCATCTCATCCTGGGAACGACGCTGTTCCTGTTGCTAGGGGCGGCGCCGGCGAGCCTCGGCCTCGCGCTCGGACTGCTGGTGCAGGGCCTCTTCTTCGCGCCGTTCGATCTCCCGCAATTCAGCATGAACGTCACCACCCTTCTGGTGCCGCTCTTCGCCATCCAGGCGATCGCGGCGAGGGTGATCAGGCCCGACACCGCCTATGTCGACCTCACCTACCGGCAGGCGCTCGCCCTTTCGACGACCTATCAGGCCGGGATCGTCGCCTGGGTGGCGTTCTGGGCCCTGTACGGAAATGGCGTCACCGTCACCAACATCGCCTCGATCGCATCATTCGGCGGGGCCTATCTGCTGGTCATCGTCGTCGAGCCGCTGGCCGACCTGGCGGTGCTCGCGATCGCCAAGGTGCTCCATCCCGCGAAGGACAGCCGGCTCCTGGCGCGGCGGCTCTATCACCCGGCCTGACCGCAACAAGTGCCGGCGCGGCGCCGGCTTGCAGCAATTGCGCTCCATCGAACCGTCCGGCCTGCCGGGCGGTTCCGTTTGCATGACGAGGAGGCGGAAGCTCCGCTACGGCGGTCGGTCAACCGGCCGGATCCAGGGACAGGATCATCACCTCCTGACGTCATCTCGAGACGAGCTCCGGTCGCCGCGCCGACATGAAGCCCCGCACCGCCTCCTGCCCGTCGGCATCGGCGGCGCAGTCACCGGTTCGCGTCCGGGGCTTTGGCCCGCAGTTCCGGCCGCTTCGGTTGGGAATCCCCGTCCCTGGGCATGCAGCCCGGCCGGGCGGTGTCGAAACCCCGGGGCTCAGAGTGGCAATCAGGTGGCGATGCGACCGCCGCCAGATGCGTCGAGCCCGCGACGCCAAGCGCCGCGGGCTCTGGATGACATGTCTGTGGGGCGCGGAGAGGATTGGTCAGGAGAGGACGATGTTGTCGAGGTCGATCGACACCACCAGCGGTTCGGCCAGCGATTGGCCTTCCGGCGTCCGGGGAAAGATCCGCCGGCGCGTCGGGAACTTGATGCCGGACACGTCAATATAGTCGGAGATGTAGTGGGCGCCGGGCGTGCCGCCGGTGATCGCCACGTCATAGTCGTGGCGTCGCAGAAGGCCGTCTTCCCCCACATGGAGTGTCTGCTCCGCGCTGTGGGTGGCGATATCCGCGGGGAAACGGACCCGCAACCGACGCCATGTCTCGCCCTTCTCTCGCCAGGGCTCGATCTCCCAGGCCTCGACGCCAGGCCTCGCCATCAGGAAGGGCGTGTTCAGGTACGTCCACATCGCATAGCCGGCGAAATAGGCGAGCTGCGGATCGGTCCAGGGCGTTTCGAGAGAGTGCCCGGCAAAGGAGGCGCGGGGATCGGTCAGGCTCTCGATCAGGGCCCCATCCGAACCGAGGATGGCAACCCTGTCTGGCACGAAGACTGAAAGTCGCCGGGGATCGCCGAAGGGATGGTGCGACGCCCGTCCGGTGCGAAGCTCGACCGTCACCGTTGTATCGTCGAGCAGACCGGCCTTTCCCTTGAGGCCCCAGAGCGCACCGCCCTGGATGAGATGGGCATCGACCCTGGCAAAGCTCTGCCATCGAGTGAGGCCGCCATGGGCCTCGAGGATTGTTTCGAGCAAGGCATCCATCGGAGCCTCCTGCTGGTGGTGGGCATGGACGGCGCCTTCGCCCGGACATCCGCCGCGTCGTGGGGTAGCGAACGGCCCTCACGGCGGATCCGCGATTGGAGGCGCTGCGGGCGGCACCGGGCGACCCACAGCGCTCGGCGATCTCAGTCGACGTCGATGTCGGCCTGGTCGGCCGGATGGGGATCGAAGGCCGCGATGCCCTTGGTGCCGCTGAAGCTGACGCCGATGCGCTGGCCCGGCACAATGCCATAGAGCGCCGAGGCATTCTCGAACGTGAAGGTCTGGCCCGACTGCAGCGACAGCGTGCGCTCGGGAAGGCTCACCGACTGCACGATGCCGTCGACCTCTTCGGCAGAGGCGAAATTCGGGCTGAGCAGGAAGCCGGCGGTGGCGGCAAGGATAACCATCTTCATGTTGCAATCTCCATCTCGTTGATCGAACCAGTACAGGATCGTCCGTTCGATGTGATCAATCATAACTGTCAAATACAGGCGATATACTGATCTTCATTATGCGCTACATGTATGGTTTTATTATATTGACGATACTTTGGTAGGTGCCGGCGCGGGTGAGCAGGAATCGTGCGGCCGGCTTGTCGCAGTCGGTCAGGTTGGGCGGGGAGCTGGCGCGTCGCGGCAGACAGACGTCCGAGACGCGCCAGCAGCTCTCGGGTCAGCCTGGGCTGAGGTAGCGAGCACCGGGCCGAGCATGGCGGAAATCCGAAGCCAGCCGCAGCCGCTGCGACTCGTAGGTGTCCCAGAGGCCCCCGTCCTGCAACGAGGGAAATGTCACGACCTCGCCCCTGTCGAAGCCGACCAGGGCGGCGTCGACCATGTCGTCAACGCTCATGGCAAAGGGGCTGCCACGGTAGTCGCCGTGTCCCGCAATCTCCCAGAACTCCGTCGCGGTTCCGCCCGGCAGCACGACCTGAACGCGAACGCCCTTGTCGGCAAGTTCGTGCCGCAGCGATTGGGTGAAGGCGAGGACAAAGGCTTTCGTGCCGCCATAGACGCCGTTCAGGATCTCCGGAGCGACGGCAGCGATCGACGCGATATTGATGACTGCGCCGCCGCCGCGGCCGACGAATGCAGGCACGGCCGCATAAGTGAGGCGCATGAGAGCCGTCACGTTGAGGGCGACCATCTGCTCCATGCGATCGACGTTGGACTGAAGAAGCGGCGCCACCTCGCCGAAGCCGGCATTGTTGACGAGAAGGGTCAGGTCAGGGCCCTCGCGCACGACGCGCTCTACGCGCCGCAGATCGTCGGCGTGCGAGAGGTCGGCCGGTAGGGCGCGTACCGAGCGTCCGGTCTCGCGCCCGATGGCGAGCGCCGTCTCTTCGAGCCGCCCCGCATTGCGTGCCACCAGGATGAGATCGTAGCCGCGGCGTGCCAGGCGGTCGGCATAGGCGGCGCCGATTCCGCTCGAGGCGCCGGTGACCAGCGCCATTCCCTTGTTCGTCATTCGGAGTGTCCTTTCGGTGATTGGACAGCGAGAGGGCTGCCCATCGGCAAAGGTCATTCCTTCGAGGCGGGGCGGCGTCGAGCCGTACCTTGGTATGCGCTGGCTCTACCTGCCTCCGGATCGGCCCGGTCCGGGCGTCCGGCGTCGCCTGTTTTGCCACGACGTCGATCGGAAATGGCGAGTTGCGGCGGATTCCGTTGCGCCTGAGCGGGCTTGCCGGGCGCCCGTCGCGACCGCTGTCGCAGGCTGGCTGCTCCTGCTCCCCTACCATCGGAGGGGGTCTGACCGCGTCCCGTATGATGGTGCCGTTCCGAGGAAGACGTGATGGTCCGAGTGCGTGCGCCGGATGGGTGGGCGCGCGGCCCGACAAAAGGAACGACCAATGAGCAGTCCCCTCGAACATGTCGAAACGGCCCATGGCCGCATCGCCTACCGCCGGGACGGCGAAGGCGATGGGCTTCCTCTGGTCCTGCTGCAGCGATTTCGCGGAACGATCGACGACTGGGATCCTGACTTTCTGGCGCCGCTCGCCGCGCAGCGTCGCATCATCCGGCTCGACAATGCCGGCATCGGAGGGTCGGACGGCACGGTGCCGGACACCGTTGACGGGATGGCCGAGGTGGTTCTGTCCTTCCTCGATGCTCTCGGCTTGTCGCGGGTAGACCTGATGGGATGGTCGCTCGGCGGCTTCGTAGCCCAGCATGTGGCACTGGCCGCGCCGGAGCGTATCCGGCGCCTCATCATCTCTGGGTCGGGACCAGGGGGCGTGAGTGAAGGCCCTCAGCCTGATCCGCGCGTCCCTGGCGTGATGGCGCATCCAAAGAATGGCGCGGCGGATTTCCTCTTCCTGTTCTTCGCCCCCAGTGCCTCGAGCAGGGCAGCTGGCACCGCCTCACTGGAGCGTTTGGCCAGGGTTGAGGCTCGGGTTCCTGAGGTCACTGCAGCGGCGTTCACGGCTCAGCTGAAGGCGATCGGTCAGTCGCCCGGCGTTCGCGACCGTCTGGGCCAGTTCACGATGCCGGTGCTCGTCGCCAACGGCGCCCAGGACGTGATGATCCCCGCCTACCGGTCCTATGTGATCGCGCAGGAAGCGCCGAACGCGAAGCTGATCCTCTACCCGAACGCTGGCCACGGCTTCCTCTTCCAGTATGCGGAAGATTTTGCCGACGAAGTGAACCGCTTTCTCGCGGGGCCCGAGACCACGACCGCGGCCGCGGCTCACCGAAGCGACCTCCACCAAGGACCAACACCATGAACTTCAGCTCCCATGTGCGGGGCCTCGAGATGACGCGCCGCGACATGCTGGGCGGCCTTCTCGCCGCCGGTGCCATGGCCATGCCGGGCCATGCCCTTGCAGTCCTTCCAACCGGCATTCCTGCCAAAGACGGAGAAAGAACCATGGCCTTCTTCAAGACAAAGTCGGGCGTCGAGCTCTTCTACAAGGATTGGGGTCCGAAGTCGGCGCAGCCGATCGTGTTTCACCACGGCTGGCCGCTCTCGTCGGACGACTGGGACAACCAGCTCCTGTACTTCCTCGACAAGGGCTTCCGAGTCGTCGCGCATGACCGGCGCGGCCACGGCCGCTCGACGCAGACCGATACCGGCAACGACATGGACACCTACGCCGCCGATGTCGCCGAACTGACGGATGCGCTCGACCTCAAGAACGCCGTCCACATAGGCCATTCGACCGGCGGCGGCGAAGTGGCGCGTTATGTGGCGCGGGCAAAGCCCGGCCGCGTCGCCAAGGCGGTCCTCGTCAGCGCGATTCCGCCGATAATGGTCAAGTCGGCCACGAATCCGGAGGGTACGCCGATCGAGGTGTTCGACGGCTTCCGCGCCGCGCTCGCCGCCAACCGTGCCCAGTTCTATCTCGACGTCGCCTCCGGCCCGTTCTACGGCTTCAACCGGCCCGGCGTGGCGACCATTGCGGGGACGGTCCAGAATTGGTGGCGGCAGGGCATGATCGGTGGTGCCAAGGCGCACTACGACTGCATCAAGACGTTCTCCGAGACCGACCAGACCGAAGATCTGAAGCAGATCACCGTGCCGACGCTGGTCCTGCATGGCGACGACGACCAGGTCGTGCCGATCGCGGACGCAGCCCTTCTGTCGGTGAAGCTGCTGAAGAAGGGAGAGCTCAAGGTCTACAGGGGCTATCCCCACGGAATGCTGACCACCCATGGCGATGTCCTGAACCCGGACATTCTCGCCTTCATCAAGGCCTGACCGCCCTCCGGGGCGCTGGCGCGCCCTGCTGATGGCGCGTCGCAAGCCGGCCGCCAGCCCTTGCCGCCAAAGCGGTCGCCGCGACAGCATCCCGGTTGCGGCGGCCGCCTGCTGTGCTTAACTGGGCTTCTTCTTGGCAGGACTGGCGGATCTTGCGTTGGGGCTGAAGATCAATCCCTGGCTTGGAGCGGTCGTGGCGGGCGTGCTGACCGTCGCCGTCTTCGTGGTCGAACTTCGCGGCGGCGTCGACGCAGCGGTCACTGTACTCTATGCGCTGGCCATCATATTGGGTTCGATCGGATCCGGCCCCCGCGGCGTGCTCGTCTGGTCGGCGCTTTGCGCGCTGCTAACGGCAGGCGCCTTTGTCTGGACCCACCGCCACGGTTTCGCTGTCGACAGCGCCTTGCGGCTCGTCTTTGGCCTGGCGGCCATCGCCATCACCGCGGCGCTGGTTCTGAGCCGCAATCGGCTTCAGGACATACGGAAGCAACTCGAACAGAGCCGGCACGATCAGCGCGTGCTCGCGGATTCGGTTCCCCTGATCCTCTGGGGGACGGATACGGCCGGCCGGTGCGATTTCCTCAACGCCCGCTTCGAGGAATTCACGGGCATCGCCGTCGAGGATGCCATCCGGGATCAGTCCTGGGCTGAGCCCATTCACCCCGAGGATCGCGCCAGGATGCTGAGGCTCTGGGTCGGAGCCCGTGCGAGCGGCAACGAGTTCCGCGCGCATAGCCGTGTGCGCCATCGCGACGGGTCCTATCACTGGATGCACTCGATCGGTCGACCGGTCCGCTCGCAGGAGACGGGCGCGATCGTCCGCTGGATCGGCGGGCTCACGGACGTCGACGATGAACTCAAGGCCCAGGAGAGAATCCGCGAACTCAATCGCGAACTCGAGACGCTGGTCGCCGAGCGCAGCGCAGAACTCCGGGAGACGCGTTGGCGTTTCAAGAGTCTCTACGACGACGACAACATCTTCGTCGCCGAGCAGAACTGGAGTGAGGCCGGCGTCATTCTCAGGCGGCTGAAGGCCGAGGGGGTGACGGATCTGCGTGGCTATCTCCTGGAGAACCAGGAGGTCCTTCAGGCGTGCATCGCCGGCGTCCGGACCGTGGACGTCAACGATGCGATCTGGCGCAGGCTTGGCTACGAATCGAAGATGGACCTCGTGTTGAAGGCGCCACGAGACGGCGTCGTCGATGCCGTCGCTGCATTATTGCCCCAGCTCGAGGCCCTCTATGAGGGACGCGACTATGTTACGTCGACGACGACCCTGGTCCGGGCCGACGGCGGACGGATGCCGGTCATCTTTGCCGTGAACCTGCAGCCAGACGGCACAGCCTATGCGACCCTGTTCGATATCACCGAGCGGGAGGCCGCGCATGAGTTGATGGTCGCGGCCCAGCAGGAACTCGCACGCGCCAATCGCGCCGCGACAGTGGGCGCCCTGTCGGTCTCCATCGCGCACGAACTCAACCAGCCGATCGCGTCGATGTCGATCGACATCGCCACCGGGCTGAGGGTCCTGTCCCGGGACAAGCCTGACTACAACATGGTCTCCGGCATTCTGGTCCGCCTGCGTCGAAACGCCGATCGTCTGGCCGGCATCGTCCAGCAGACCCGCGACCAGATCGCCAATCAGGAGCGCAGTCTCGAACCTGTCGATTTGGCGGCGTTGTCGGAAGAGACGCGGCTCCTGCTCGAGCGCGAAGTCGTCGCCCGCCGTGCCGTCGTCAAGGTCCGGGCCGGCCAGGCGGTACCCCGCGTCATGGCAGACCGGGTCGCGCTGCAGCAGGTTCTGGTCAACCTGATCATCAACGCGCTCGATGCCCTCACAGCCGTTCCCGAGGAGCACCGAAATGTCGATGTCGTCGTGGAGAGGGGCGGTGACGACCAGGTGCGGATCTGCGTCGCCGACACGGGGCCCGGCATTCGCCAAGACGAGATCGAGAAGATCTTTCAGCCCTTCTTCACGACAAAGCCCGGCGGCATCGGCATGGGTCTTCAGATTTGCCTGACGACCATCGAGCGGCTTGGCGGAGACCTGCGAGTCAGCAATCGCCCCGAGGGCGGCGCGTCGTTCGAAATAACGCTGCCGGCGGCAGCCGTGTCGCCGGCCGGAGCCTGAAGCGGCCCCGGCCGATTCGTGTTCAACCTCGGGCGGCCTCGTCCAGCGCGGCGAACTCCTCGTCGCGCAGTGCGATGTCTGCGGCGCCGACATTCTCCTCGAGATGCGCGACCTGTCCGGTGCCAGGAATGGGCAGAATGACCGGGCTGCGCTTCAGGAGCCAGGCGAGCGCGATCTGGCCCGGCGAGGCGCCATGACCGGAGGCGATCCGGTCGAGAAGCGTCCCCTTTCCAGCCAGCTTGCCGGACGCAAGCGGGAACCAGGGAATGAACCCGATGCCATGCCTTTCGCAATGGTCGAGGACATCCTCGCTGCTGCGGTCGGCGAGATTATAGAGGTTCTGCACCGTCGAAACGGGGAACACGCGTCGCGCGGCCTCGATCTCCTCCACGGTCACCTGGCTCAGCCCGGCATGACGGATGACCCCGGTGTCCAGGAGCATTCGGACGGCGGCGAACTGCGCGCCGCGCGGCACCGCAGGATCGATGCGGTGCAGCTGCCAGAGATCGATCTGGTCGACGCCCAGCCGGTCGCGGCTGCCATGCGCCTGGCGAACGAGATAGTCGGGATCGCCGTGCGGCTGCCAGGCATCCGGACCCGGGCGCCTCAGGCCGGCCTTCGTCGCGATATGGACGCGCCCGCCATAGGGATGCAGCGCCTCGCGAATGAGCTCCTCCGACACGTTGGGCCCATAGGAGTCGGCCGTGTCGATGAAGTTGATGCCGAGTTCCGGGATTCGCCGCAGCGTCGTCAGCGCCTCGGCCCGGTCGCGGGGCGGCCCCCAGATTCCCGGACCGGTGATCCGCATCGCGCCGAAGCCGAGGCGGGCAACGGCGAGATCGCCGCCGATCGTGAAGGTGCCGGCTCGTGCGGCATCGGGGTGCGTCATTTCGAATCCTGCTTTGGGAGGTTCATGCTGTCAGGCGGGCATTCATCACCCGCATCTGGGTGAAATCCGGCATGCCTTCGATGCCGTTCAGGAGGCCGATGCCCGATTGCTTTGCGCCGCCGAATGGCACGTCGAATGGCAGAGACATCTGCTGGTTGACCCAGATCGTTCCGGTCTAGATGCCGCCGGCGATCGCGGTGCCGCGCGGGACATCGCCGACGGCAAAATCCCTGACCCCTGGACCGATCTCGATGACGATCCCCGCGACTTCATGGCCGGGGACTGCGGGGAGGGCGGTGCCATGGTTCGCCTGCGCCAGATGGAGGTCGGAATGCCACAGCCCACAGGCTTTGACCTGCACCGGGACCTCGCGGTCGATCGGAGGATCGATGGTGATGTCCTCGACGTCGAACCTGCCATCGGGACGGTTCAGCACTGCGGCCTTCATGGGAAGTTCTCTCGCTGGCGTGCCGGGTGACGGATCGCGTCGCCGGCGTTGGCAGCAAGACTAGGCCGCTCCGCCGAAGGGGAGCCATCCCTACGACGGTATGGAGCAGGCCGTACATGGTAGCATCGAGCCGGCCATGCTCAGGCGATCAGGGGCGGAGGAGGCTCTTGAGACGGTGGACGAGCATGTCGACATCGAACGGCTTGCTCAGGAAGCAGGCCGCGCCGGCATCCATCGCCCGCCGCCTGATATCATCGCTGGCATAGGCGGAGATCAGGATGACCGGGATCGAGTGGCCCGCCTGGTTGAGCGCCCTCGTCAGTTCGATGCCGGACAGGCCCTTCATGTGGATGTCGCTCACGATGCAGTCCGTGGTGCCGACAAGCGGCCACCCCAGAAACGCCTCGGCGCTCTCGAAGGTGTCCACGCGATAGCCGATCATCTCGACCAGCGTCTCCAGAGACTGGCGGATGTCCTCGTCGTCGTCGATGATGGCCACGAGCGGCGGCGCGTTCAATTCGGTACCCTCGTGCCGTCGACCGGATAGTGGCGTCATGGGACGAAGCCTGCGGTCCGCAGGCCGCCAACACGCATGCGTTGTCCAGCAACGCGTTCCCCGGCTTAGCCCGGATGACAGTCGATTGCTACCCAAATGCCAGCTCGGGGACCCACCGACTACCAACGTATAGGGAGAGCAGGACGCTGGACGAGTGGATCGCATGGCTGTGCTTTGGTATCGAGAAGTGCCGGTTTCAGCGCGCCTCAACTCTCTGCCCTCCTGGCAGATGGCGGTGGCGGCCCGTTCCCGGAGGGAGGCGGTCCGATGCAACCACAGCTGCAGCCTCGATCGGGAGGCATCCCCATGGCCACGACTGAAATGCGTTCGCCCCTCGTCATCATCGTTGACGATGACGAGGACATGCGCGGATCGCTGACGGATCTGTTCGCTTCCGTCGGGATCGAAACGCGCAGCTATGCGGCGACGAACGAATTGCTTGCGGCCGGACTGCCGGATCGGCCGACTTGCCTCGTGCTCGACCTCAGACTGCCGGGTTCGAGCGGGCTTGATCTGCAAAGCCACCTGATGCGGATCGAGGCACACATTCCCATCATCTTCATCACGGGGCATGCGGACGTCACCACCTCGGTCAGGGCGATGAAGGCCGGAGCCGTCGATTTCCTGCCCAAGCCCTTCCGCGATCAGGAACTCCTGGACGCCGTGACGGCGGCCCTGCGTGCCGACGAGGCGCGCCGCGCCGACGACCAGGAGATAGCGGAGCTGAGGCTGCTCGCCGAGCAGCTCACGCCGCGCGAGATCGACGTGCTGCGCGGGGTCGGCCGGGGCCTCCTCAACAAGCAGGTGGCCTTCGAGATGGGCGTCTCCGAGATCACCGTGAAGATGCATCGCAGCAGTGCCGGCCGGAAGCTCAAGGTGAACTCAGTCGCGGACATGGTGCGGAAGATCGAACTGCTGAAGTTCTGAGACCTCCCTCTCGGCCGCGTCTGGCGTCTCTCCGGCAGCGCGCCCGCGCGATCGAGAGACGCGGGGCACCGGTTCGGCCGGCCCGATAGCGCGGACCGCCTCCCCGCCGCAACATGAAAAGCCGCGGCCCTCGCTCGCCGGCGTGGGCCGCGGAACACGGACGTGGCGGCCGGCTCGCATGGCCGGCCGCGCAGATGGCCTCGGCGAACGCGCCGTCAGATCCTTTCGAGGAAGTCGAGATCGATCCCGTCGACGTCGACCGAGCGGCTCACGGTGCTCCATTCATCGGCCGCCCGCTGCCTTTCCCGCTCCGCCCTGGCGTAGACCTGCACGGCATCGCTTCCAAGAAGCAGGTGCGGAGGCAGTTGGTCGCGGCCGGCGAGATCGACAATGACATCGGCGATCTTCAGGGGATCACCGATCTCGTTGCCGAAATAGCCCTTCACCTGATCGAGCATGGCGCCGACGCTCGGCTGATAGTCGTCAAGGAGATCGACACGGCTCTGGCTGGCATTGATGCCCCAGTCCGTGCGCATCCCGCCCGGCTCGACCGTGATGACCTTGACGCCGAAAGAGGCCGCCTCGCGGGCGAGAACCTCGGTGAAGCCGCCGACGGCCCACTTTGCCGCCTGATAGGCGCTGAGGCCCGGCGCGCCGGTACGGCCGCCGACGGAGGAAATGTTGATGATGTGTCCGCCCCGCTGCTTCCGCATCAGCGGCAGCGCGGCACGCACAAGGTTGACGACGCCAAACAGGTTGGTCTCGAACTGGGCGCGGAAATCGGCCTCGCTGGTCTGCTCGAAGGGCGCAATATGTCCATACCCTGCATTGTTGACCAGGACGTCGAGCCTGCCGAATGCCTGGACGGCGTGATCGACCGCCGCTTGCGACGCTCTCGCATCGGTCACGTCGAGCGGGAAGGTCCGCATCTGTTCGCCGTGTCGCGCCGCCAGCTCCGAAAGACGCTCCGGATTGCGCGCGGTCGCAACCACGCGGTCCCCGGACTTCAGGACCGTGTCCAGGATTGTGCGGCCAAGGCCGCGCGCGCTGCCCGTGATCAGCCAAACCTTCGACATCCTATCTCTCTCCATCTGTGAGCGGGCGGAGGAGGCAGCAGCCGCTCCGCATGGGGTCGTCCGACTGCCGGAATGGGAAGTCGATTGCGAAGATCTAGACACGCCGGTTGCGGACAAAAGACCGACCTTGGTATGGGTGACATGCAGCGACGGGAATGCAGTGGCCACTGGTCAACCCGCGGGCTTCCTGGAGCGGGCCGGGATCGATGCAGCCGACATGGGATGCGATTATCGGTCGGAAGAGCTTTTCCGCCGCCGTGGTCTTCGGATAGGCAGTTCGGCAACCTCGATCAGGTAGCTGCGCGCGGCATCGACGAGTGCTGGGCAGTTGTCCGGATGAAGCGACCGGGTCTTGGACACGTCCGCAACGGGACGAGCGGAGTCAGAGTTGGTGATGGCAATATTCGCAAGCGTCGGTCATGCAGCGCTGCCGCTGCTGGCCTCCAGCAATCCGGCTTGGATCGCTGGTGAGGCCAGCAACCGAACGATCGGTGCGTTCGCATCGGTCGGTCTGACAAACCGCGGGTCGATGGCAGCTTTTGAGCGCGCCGCCCGAAATGGTCGCTGGCGATAGACTTCGCCCTTACTTGCTCGGAGCCTTGGTTCTGGGCAGAAGATGAGGCGAACATGCATCGCGGCATGGGGTCATCGAGGGCACTGCTGTACGACTGGTCGGAGCGGCATGACGGCGCGATTTAACAGGAAGCCAGCACTTCTGTCCTTGGCCGTGCTTCTGGCTGGAGCTGTATTCTGGGTCGACAGCACCGCCCCCGACGATTTCTCGATATCCATCCTCTATCTGGCAGTGCTCGGCCTCATCTCTTCGGTCAGCGACGAGAAAGTCGTGCTGCGCGCTGCGGGCGCGTGTGTGCTGCTCGCGATTCTTGCGTGGTTCGTTGCTCACATCGGGCAGCCCTCGGCTGGAAGCGCACTGCAATGCCTGTTCGCGTGCATCGCGATCAGCGTCACGGCCGCCCTTCTCGTCAGTCGCAAGCGCCTGGACACGACCAAGCGCGATCTCGAACGCAGCAGGTCCGAGGTCGAACTCTTTGCCAACTCCGTTCCCTTCGTCCTGTGGCGGTCTAGTCCGCGCGGCGAGATCGAGTATCTGAACGAGAGCTGGACCAAGGTGACGGGGCTGGACCGTTGGTCCGTCCTCGAGGGACAGCGGTACAACGACGTGGTGCATCCCGATGACATGGAGATCCTGGTCGCCACGGTGACGGCCGCCGTCGCGAACCAGACCACGACCGATCTCAAGGTGCGGGTGCGGCAGGCGGACGGCTCGTATCGCTGGATGCAGATCTACGACAACCCGGCATATTCGCCGCTGACCGGCCAGGTGGAACGCTTCGGAGGCCTCTCGGACGTCCACAACGAGGTCGTGGCAACGGAGGAACTCCAACAAGTTCGGCGCGAGTTGGAGGCCAGCAGGGCGGAGCTCATCAACTTCACGGACTCGGTCCCCCAGATCCTTTTCAGGGCGAGCCCACAGGCGGAAGTGGACTTCTACAACAGGCGCTTCACCGAAGTGACCGGTCGCGATTTCAACGCTGTGATGGAAAGGCAGGACTGGATCGAGGACTTTCACCCCGATGATCGCGAGAGATATCTGGCGAATCTGTGGAAGAGCTTCGCCGCCGGCGAGGAGTTGCGCGATACGTTTCGGCTGCGGCATGCCGATGGCAACTATCGCTGGATGTCGATCGTCGGTCGCCCGGTTCGGGTCGCGGAGGGCTCGGATGAGATCAGGTACTACGGCGGCGTCTCGGACATTCATGACGAGGTTTCGGCGCATCAGAAGATACGCGAGCTGAACGAGACGCTGGAGCGCCGCGTCGAGGAGCGAACCTCAGAACTCACGCAGACCGAGCGCCGTTATGCGAGCCTCTTCGACGTGAGCAACATGACGTTTGCGGAGATGGACTTCAGCGCGGCCGAGAGGATTCTCGACACGATCAAGGCAGCCGGCGTGCAGGATCTGCGCGCCTACATGGCTGCCCATCCCGACGAACTGGCGCGCACCCTCGGCGCGATCCGGACCACCCGGGTCAATGAAGCGCTGGCACATCTGATGGGCTATGAAAGCGTCGCCGATCTGGTCGCCAATCCGCCGGCCCAGAATGCGGACGATGGTCCCGAAGTGCTGCTGAGGCAGCTCGAGATGTATTACGAGGGCGGTGTCCAGATCGACGGCCGCACCGTGCTCACCGGTAAGGGCGGCCGGCGCATTCCTGTATATTATACGGTCAGCAGGCTGGCCGACGGAATCTACCTGTCGAGCCACCTCGATCTCTCGCAACAGGAGCGCATCGAGGAGATGCGACGCGCCGCCCAGGCGGAACTCGCCCGTGCCAACCGCGTGGCGACGGTGGGCGCGCTCTCGGCATCGATCGCGCACGAACTGAACCAGCCCATCGCATCGATGCTGATGGATGCCAAGACGGGCTTGCGCCTACTCGCCCGAGAGGAACTCGATGTCGAGACGATCACGCGAATCCTTCAGCGGGTCGAGAAGACAGCCCATCGCGTTGCCGACATCGTCCAGCGGACGAGAGACAACATCGTGGCGGGCCGGCGCACGATCCAGTCGATCGATCTCCGTCGTCTCGCCTTCGATACGCGCGGACTCCTGGACCATGAGCTCAGGGAGGCGGATGTTGAACTGGAGGTTATCTGCGAAGATGGCGTGCCGCTCGTCAACGGCGACCGCGTCGAACTGCAGCAGGTCTTCGTGAACCTCCTGAACAACGCGGTCGATGCCATGCGCGGCCAGCCGGGACCGCGCCGGGTGACACTGGAAATTCGTGCGGATGCGGCCGCCGTGCATGTGCGTGTCGCCGATACCGGCCCGGGCATCGCGGAAGCGGATATCGAAAGGCTGTTCGAGCCGTTCTTCACCACGAAGTCCGCCGGCATCGGCATGGGGCTGCAAATCTGCCGGTCCGCTGTCGAAGCGATGGGAGGGCAGCTTACGGCGATCAATCTGCCCGGCGGGGGCGCACGCTTCTCGTTTGACCTCCCGCTGGACATTGAGTCGAGTTGATCGTCCCAGGACGCAGCAGTCGATCGGCTGTTGCTGCAGCAAGGGGCGCGACGCGCGGGCCGAGTCTCATCTACGGTGCTGCTCTTTAACGCTTTTGGGCGTTGGCAAACACTGGGAAGGAGCCTCAATCCTTCCCCGGCTCGCCTGCCGGCCCTCTGGCATCGCCATGACGATATCAAGGGCGAGGAAGGCACGCCGCGACAGCCGCGTGACATCGGTCCGCGTCACCCCTTCGCACTCTGCCAGTTATGGACGGGAACTCATCGGGGCGAGGACATTGGAAAGTTCCGATTTCTGAACTCGATGGTCGCGATCCACCTCACAGCCCCTTTGGCAATCGCCCTATCCTGGCAGGGAGGCCGACTTGCCTGTGCATCCATGAGCTTGCACCTGGCTCAGTGGCGTGGTTGACGACGCCAAACCGACTCGTCTCGGAACTTACTCCAGACGTGCTGCTCCGTGACCATCCCGACAGCAGCGTCACTACTTCCGTCGGGCAGGCCCATACCGCAGTACAGATTGCAGCAATTCTGGCCAGCGCTCTATCTCAAAGCACGCCGGGTTCAGCTCGATGACGGAATCTAGTACCGCGAAAATATTGGGAATGGATGAGCCAAATGACCATACAGTTCGAGACTGCGCCCAACCAGTATGTCACCGCCGGTGATGGAGTCCGATACGCTTATAGAAGGCTTGGACGATCCGGCGCGAAGCCTCTGGTACTCCTGCAGCATTTCACGGGTACGATGGATTCCTGGGACCCGACGCTGGTCAATCACCTGGCCCTCAATCGAGACGTCATCGTCTTCGACAATGCAGGCGTGGGAGCCTCCGGTGGAAAAACCCCCGACACTGTCGAGCAAATGACATCCGATGCCGAGGCCTTCATCGAGGCGCTTGGTGTTGGCGAGGTCGATCTGTTGGGATTTTCTCTTGGCGGGTTCATTGCCCAGCTGATGGCCGCTGAAAAAAAGGTCCCGGTTCGCAAGATCATCTCCGTCGGCAGCGCGCCCCAAGGCGGCGAAGAGCATCTGCTGCAAGTCGTGGCGGAAGCGGCTTCCAAGCATGCTTCCGATATCCGGCTTCCATTGTTCTTTACGCAGTCCGAGAGAAGCCAGACTGCCGGCAAGGCATTCGTTGCCCGCGCGGCGGTGCGACAGACAGAACGGGATCCGAAAAGCGGCGATGAGATCAGCAATGCTCAGGCCAACGCCATCATCGCCTGGTGTGCGGACAAGACGACCGATCACGCCGTACTCAAGTCTATCGATCAGCCGACGCTGATCGTTCACGGCAGTGACGACACCATGTTTCCTGCGGTGAACGCCTACGAGATGTTCAAGCACATGAGCAATGCGACTTTGATCATTTATCCCGACTCAGCGCACGGAGCGCTCTTTCAGTATCCAGAAACCTTTGCGTCACACGTGGAATTTTTTCTCGCGTCATAGACGTCCAGCGCAAGCGACGTCGGACTGCGCTTGAGTCACCGGATTACACGCCAAGATGACTAGCTTTCGGGCGCCGCGCCGGGGGCCGTAGTGTCTTCACCACCTCAAGCTGGAACTCGGCACCTGGGCGGCGTCGCCGCGGACGAACCGTAGCGGATTGGCCACGGCGACCGCGGGAAATCCGTCGTGCTTCAGGCGTTCGACGACCCCGTTCCAGCTCGAGCCGTCGGCGAAGGCGCCGTGCACGAGAACGATGGCCAGCTTGCCGTCCCCTGGACTGGCGCCGGCTCCTGCAGCGCTAGGAAGCAAAGCGGCGAGCACGCCGAGCGCAGGGACGTTGACCAGAAATCTTCAACACGTTGCAGTCCGTCAACGAGCCGCTGCCTTCGACGAGGCGGCAGAAGCCGTCGGCCACGCAGCGGCTACAGGGGCAGCCCTGACGATAACGGTCCCCGATACCGGCTTGGCGTCGTCAGGAAATATCGTCTGAACTGCAGCGAGAAGTACTGGCTCGATCGGAATCCGGTCGCGTAGGCGATGTCGGTGATGCTGAGCGTTCGGGTCGAGCCCGGCCTTCTCGAAGAGATCCTTTCGCCAGTAGAGGATATTGGTGTCGGAGGAGAGCGGCGCGCCGTAGAGCTTGTCGCCGATCGAGTATTGCGCGACGTCGCCCGGGAAGAAATCGGCGATGTCGGGCGCGGCCGGCACCGGCACGATCTGGCCCGACAGGCCGAAATCCTTGGCGCCGCCGGCGCCGGTGAACATCGCGTCATAGGCACCGGTCTTGCCGACGATGGCGAGGCGGACCTTCTTGTAGAGATCGTTCTCCGGCAGCGGGTTGTAGACGATCCTGGCGCCCGAGGCCTTTTCGAAGGAGGTTTTCAGCTCCTCGAGAATCGGCGCGAAGGGCGGCTGCAACTGGCTGGCATTCACGACGATGTTGACCGTCCGGCCGTCATATTTGCCCGGCTGAAACCATGCGTCGTCATCAGCGAAGGCTGGCGATGACGCGACCATCGCTGAAAGCGCGAGGCCCGCCCATAAAGTCTTCCTGGACATTCTCTGTTTCCTCCCTTCTTTCCATGTCGGCGCACGCGAAGCCGCCGTTTCCTTTGCTGTCACCGGTCGGCCGCTATTGCGGTTCCGTCGGACCGTCGAAGATCTCGATGTGGTAGTTCTCCGCCAGCGCCTCGCCCCGTCGCATCTGTCGCGGCGCGAGGCCCGAGGGGCCGAGGCTGAGATAGGCGAACGGCTCCTTGAGGATGAACAGCGCGTTCGGCTGCGTCTGGCCGATCCGGATGCCAGCGTGACGGACGGGCCAGAAGCCATCGACGGCCGCCATGTATTCGATGAGCCGCGGTAGGGAACCGAGCGCCGCGGCGACCTCGCAGGGGCTGTCGTCGAGGCGCACCGTGGCCTTGGCCATCGATCCTCCGAACTCCCTCGGAAGACGAACGCCGAGCCCGTGATAGTTGACCAGCGCGCCACCGGACCGCGGCGCGGACCATTGGCTCATCACCAGTTCCGTATCGCGCAGCGCCTCGATCTGCGTGGACCATTCCCATCGGAACGCGCCGCCACCCGGTGCCAGGCGGCAGCAGACGCTGCGACGCTCGGCAAAGGTCGGGAGGCTGCCATCGGCCGCCGACCAGAGCAGGCGCTGCGCGAAGCCGACCTCCTCACCTTGGGCGACAATGTTCTCGAAGCCCTGATGCGCTTGGCAGCCCACCACCTCCTCCGGTCGTGTCTGCCGCTCCTCCCAGAAATTGATGTCCGGCGTGCGCAGCGCATACATCAGGGCACGATGGTGCTTGTGATCATGCGGCATGAAGGCGGAGACGGTCAGCCCGCCCGGTGTGGTCAGCGGATGCAGCGACGGCTTGAACGGATCGTCATAGCCATAGCGGCCGGCGAGCCGCCCGTCGTCCGTGCTGAAGACGAGCGTTCCCTCTTCCTCGGTCAGGCGCATGGCAGCCTCAATCGTCGGCCAGGCGGTTGCCGATCGTCTTTTTCAGGAAGGCGAGGCTTCGCTCGGCCTGATCGATCGTACCGCATTCGACCGAGAGGAAGATGTCGCGATCAAGCGGGTCCAGGATCGACAGCACACGGTCCCAGTCGACGGCATCATCGCCGCAGGCGCAGCCGACGGGCGTCCCCGTGACCTTGCCCCGCTCCTTCTCCGCATGCTCGAAGCTGATGTCCTTCGCATGGACATGGCGAACATGGTCGCGCGCGGTTTGCAGCGCGTCGTAGGGATCCTCCCGCCCAGCGAGGTAGGAATTGCCCGTATCCCAATTGACCTGGATCCAGGGCGAGGGCACCAGATTCACGATCTTGAGCAGGCCTTCGACGGTCTTCGTGTAGACGCCATGCGGCTCGACACAGAGATGGACCTCGTGCCGCGCCAGGACATGGCTGATGCGCTTCAGCGTATAGGCCATCGCTTCATGCGCTTCGCGGTCGTCCATCCAGTCCGGCTTCAGCATCTCGTCGGAATTGAGGAACTTCGCGCCCGTGAAATGGGCGAAGAGCGCAGCCCTCGTCAGCCGCGCGACGGCCGCTTCCGGCTTCATCAGCGGGCTGTGGGCGGAAAAAAGATCAGACGCGGAGGCCGTTCCGCTCGCAGAGCTGCTGCATGAAGAGCGGGTCCTCCTCCATCGAGAAGGAGTGGAAATAGCCGACCTCGCTCAGAAGCTCGTAGCCGGTATGAACCATCGGCTCGACATAGCGATAGCCGAGCCTCGCGGCGACCTCGATGCCCTGTCTGAAGTCGAGATCGGCGCTGCGGACGAATTCCATGTTGGCGCTGATACGGTAACGGGCCATGTCGTTTCTTTCCCTGACGTCAGTTCTTCTGGACGGCGACGGTGACGCCGCTCCTGAGGCTTTCGTGGACCGCCTCGATGCAGGCGATCGTGTTGAAGTTTTCGTGGAGACCGTTGCGGGGCGCGGAACCGCTTCTCACGGCGTCGGCGAAAGCCACGAGCTGGTTGACGAAGCTGTTGGCGTCGAGACCCTCGAAGGCCTCGCTCGGGACGGACGCGAAGCCCGACCACTGCTGTTCCCATTTCGTGGTCGGCAGGCCGCCGGAACTGGCATAGGCGAAGGCGCCGCGGTAATCGCCGCGCTTGTCGACATGCTGGATAATGGTGCCGTTGCTGCCAAAGGCGGTGAGGGCCTCGCAGAAGGGCACACGCGGCGCGAGATAGTTGGCGTGCAGAAGCCCGGTCGCGCCGTTCGACATCCTCAGCAGCACGGAGGCCGCCGACTCCGCCCCGCTATGGAACGGAGGATCGAACCGGCCCGAAGCCGTCACCGCTTCGAAGTCGGCGTCGAAGAGGTAGCGGACGAGGTCGAGCTGGTGGATGGCGAGGCTGATCACCACGCTGCCGCCAGCGCGCTCGCCATCGAGCAGCCAGTGCTTGAGGCCGGCGCCGGAGCGGTAGAGATAGCCTTCGAGATTTTGCCAGGACTGGAGGTCGTAGCTGCGAAGCTCGCCGAAGTTGTCGGCGCTTTCGGCGATCCAGCGCTTCAGCCAGGCGATCTCCGGCTCGAAGCGCCGCATCTGCCCTGCTACGACCGCGACCCCATGCTCGGCGGAGAGCTGGCGCAGCCGCCGCATCTCCTCGAGCGTGCAGGCAAGCGGCTTCTCGACCAGCACCGGCTTGCCGGCGCGGATGCAGTCCTCGGCGAGCGGCGCATGGAGGAAATGCGGGGTGGCGATGATCACCGCGTCCAGCTCCGCTTCGGCGAGCATGACGCGGTGGTCGTTATAGACCGCCGCCCCGCCGCCCGCCTCGGCAAGGGCCCGCGCCAAGGGTTCCTGGGGATCACACACGGCGGCCAGCCGGACGCGGTCGGGACGGGCTGCGAATGGCGCGAGATGCGCGTGGCTGATGACGCCCGCCCCTATGATCCCGAAGCGGATCGGGGCCTGCAAGTCGCTGGAATTCAACGCCTTCCTCCCCGCCCGACCGCTCGACGGCCGTCGTCCGTCGCGTCGCCGCGAACACGGTTTGCCTCAAGCTGAGAATGCCAGCCGCAGCGTCACCAACGATAGGGCGCGCGCGCCCATGCCGTCTTGCAACATCGGCCAGTGGTAATTTTTGAACATCGCGCTGCGCGCTTAGGCGCAGCCGCACCTGGTGCGGGGAGGGGGAGGGGGAGGCGAACTAGCGCCGCTACCGAGGAGCAACGCTCCGCAGGACGGTTCATCTTCAATGCCGGGAGCGCTTCATCGGGTCGGTGAACGGCGCGCGAGCGGGAGCGGTGCCGGTGTCTTCGCACGGCGATCCGGGGGCCCGGCCGCCGTCTTGCGCGCGACCGCCGATGCAGCCTTCGATCGCGCCAAGGAGGAGCGGCGCGGCGGTGGTGCTGCATCGGCGACCGTGGGATGGCTCACCGGAAGAGACGGCTTCGTCCGGCGGAGCGACGCAGTCCCCGGCCCGCCGCCCCGCGTGGGGACGACACAGACGGCATGCCGGGGACGGCTGCTTGCCGCATCGCCCGACCGTTCGCCTGATGGCGCGGGCGGGCGAGTGCATTGACTGCCGCAGGGTTTAGCCGGCGCTACTGCACCGGCCCTTGGCCCAGCCCAGGCCTCCCCGGCAGGGAGGCGGGGTGGAGCTGGTAGTTCTGCTGCTTGTCGAGCGGAACATAGAGGCGCTCGCGCATCACGCTGTCCTCGCCCCAGTTGTACATGAAGTTGGGCGTACCGGGCGGCACATTTGCGAAGCGCTTGCCGATGACGAGCGCCGCTGCATATTCCGTCAATCCGACACCATTGACGTTCTCGGTATAGAGCTTCTGATAGTCCTTCATCAGCTGGATGCGTTTCGCCGGATCGTTGCTGCTGACAATGAAGGCGTTGACGATGTCGACCATCTCCTTCTCATAGGGAAGGAGATCCAGAGTGCCGTCGGTGCCGGCCCGGTGGAACAGGCTGGTGCGCGGTCCGGTCGGGGCGAGACTGGCGGTGTTCTGGATCACGGTAAGCAATTCGCTGCCGACATTGCGGGTCAGCATCCAGTCGAATTTCCCGGACTGCTGGTTCGATGTCAGCGTCGCGCCCTGCAGCGAATTGGGGATCGCCTCGATGCCGGCCTTCTGCAATTGCGCGATCACGCCCTGCATGAGGTCGACATCGGTCATGATCTGGGCATCGCCCGTAATGACGATCTGGAGGTTCTGTCCGCCGACCTCCGGCGTGTCCTTCGGGAAGTTCACGAAGCCGTCGCCATCGGTATCGACGAGCCCGAGCTTGGTGAGCAGCGCTTTGCTGCTCTCGGGCGAGAACGGGTAGTGGACCGTCGAAGCCTTGTCGTAGAAGGGCGAGTCCGTATAGAGGCCGCCGGGATAGATCGCCGTGAACGGACCCTTGGCCAGCGACTCCCCGAGGCCCTTGCGATCGATCGCGTAGGTGATCGCCTTGCGGAAGTCGAGATTTCGGTTGAGCTCCCGGACGGCCTTCGCGCGCGCGTCCGGCTCGCCCCAGCCATTGGCGCTGAGATTGGGGTAGAGCGTGTAGGCGATCGTCCGCGGACCGAAGGAAAGCCGCGCCGGCGCATCGGGCGCCGCGGAGCGCTTCAGCGCCTCGACATAGCCCTCGGGCTGTTCGAGATTGGTATAGTCGCCGGTGCCCGCGGCAGCCATCATGTCGCGATTGGCCCAGGTCGAGAGCTTGTACTGGACTTCGTCGAGATAAGGCAGCTGGTTGCCGGCCTCGTCGACCTTCCAGTAATAGGGATTGCGGCGCAGCACGATGATGTCGTCCGGCCGGTATTCGACCGGCACCCAGGCGCCCATGACCGGCCAGTTGAGGAACTCGGGCGGGAAGGCGTTCTTGTACTGCTCGTAGCTGTTGCCGGAATATTTCGGATGCTGCGGCTTCAGCATATGCGCCGGGCCAGGGCAGAAGGTTCCATAGGCCATGGCGAAGATGAAGCTTTTCGGGAAGGCCTCCTTGAAGGTCCATTCGATCGTCGTGTCGTCAATCGCCTTGAGTGTCGTGCCGGTGCCGAACGTCTCCGGGCTTGCGCCATTGGTCGGCGTCACATTGGGATCGAGAACATTGTCCTCCCAGTAGAACATGACGTCCTCGGAGGTGAAGGGGACCCCATCCGACCATTTCGCACCCTCGATGAGGTGCATGGTCAGGCGATGGCCGTCTTCCGACCAGGTCCAGCTTTTTGCGAGGTTCGGCAGCGGCTCGATGTCGTCCGACTTGATCTGGAAGAGCGGACCACTGCGGGTGAGGCATTCATACATGCCGATATCGATGCCGCCCCATCCCTGCGCCTGCCCCGCCTGATAGTTCCACCCCTCGGGTCGCCCGCCGATCACATGGCGCAGAGCGTCGCCATAGACACCGATGCCGTCGGGCATGTTGGCCTTGCGGTAGACCAGTGGCTCCTTCGGCAGGCGATCCTTGACGGGAGGAAGCTTGCCGGTGCCGACGAAGTTCTTCGTCACCCAATCCGGCTCGTGATAGGCAGGCAGGGCCTCGAAGGCGAGAATGTCGGGCACGGTCACGAAGTTCGGCGTGCTCTGGGCCGCGAATGTCGGCGGATCGGGCGGAAGGGTCGGCGGTGCGAGTTCGGCTGCGGCAGCGCCGCCCGCGGTTCCCAGCAGCAAGATCGCAGCAAGCGATCGATACGAGCTCTTCATGACAGCCCTCCCTGGCCGCGCCATGCGCGTTCGTCCTTGGCGAAATCGGACGGAGTGTTCCGCCGACATTTCCTCTTCGCCGGGCCTGCATGCCTGGGGGGCTCACGCCGCGCCGCTGCAATCCCTATTGGGGGTCCCGACAGCTGAGGCTAGGCCGAGGGTCCTTCCTCAGGGAATGCGCTGTTGTCGCGAAGGCCTTCGCGATTGTCGCATCAATGCGCTCCATCGATTGCTGACGCGCAACGGCGTCTGGCCGGCAGTCCGCCTTCGCGTGCGCCCGATCCCGATGTCCTTGACGGAAAAAAGACCTCTCGGCCGCGTGCCGCGTCGCGACATAGACAAAGGTGACAGCGCATCCGGTTCCCTCTGGCACCGGGAGCGGCTTGCGGCAAAAGACATCGCTCGCCGGGGCGGACGCACGGCGCGCGGGAGCGCTGACGCCTCGGGTTCAGGCAGAAGTTCAGGACGATATCGAATGAGATTGAAACACCAGATGATTGGTCGCGCAGGAGGGCGAGGCTAGCGTTGCATCCGTTCCAAGGGAGGGACCGATGAGCCAATATGACCTGCAAGACTATCTCTTCGACCTGCGTGGCTATCTCATCCTGGAGAAGGCCATCGATGCGGATCTGCTCGGCGAGCTGAACGCGGCCTTCGATGCCTTCCCCGATCTTTCCTTTGGCGAGTGGTGGGGCAATGTCCAACGCCTCGACAACAACGGCCATGCGGGGGCGGAGCTGCAGAACATCGTCGAGGCCGGCAAGCCCTTCGAGGCGCTGATCGATCATCCGTCATGGATCGATCGCCTGCGCCGTTACTGCGGCGAGGACGGCACTTATGTCCAGGGCCTGTTCATCGACGAGTGCTTCGCCTCGATACGCCGCAACGGCGGCTACTTCCCCGTCCATTCCGGCGGGCAGGACGGCGTCATCCGCAACCAGTTCCGCTTCGTGAACGGCAAGTTCCGGTGCGGGCAGGTCAACATCCTGCTCGCGCTCACCGATATCGGCCCCGGCGACGGTGGCACGCGCATCCTGCCCGGCAGCCACAAGAGCAACTTCGCCCATCCGGTCTTCGCGAGGGATTTTTCGGAGCGCGCGAAGGACACCGACGAGACGGTGGAAGGATCGATTGAGGTCAACATGAAGGCGGGCGACGCGCTCATGTTCGTGGACGCGCTCTCTCACGGCGCCACCAAGCGGATCAATCCGGGCGATCGCCGTGTCGTCATTTACCGGTATGGTCCCACCTGGGGGCAGACGCGCTACGGCTTCCGCTATTCGCAGGAATTGCTGGAGCGGGTGACGCCCGCGCAGCGGCGGATCCTCGAGCCGATCCTGCCTCGCGAGCCTGGTGCCGCGCGCGGGCTTGAGCGCTAGACTGGCGGCCTTTCTGGAGAACGCCGTTGAACGAACAGGTCGTGACCGCAGCCCCTGCGTCGACGCCGATCATCTCCGGCCTGCAGGTTCAGGGAACCGATGCAAGCCGTGGCTTCCGGCCGCAAGGAACGAAGGACTGGCTGCTGGTCACGACGCTGGGCGGCACGGGTTACGTGCGGACGTCGAAGGGCCAGCGGCAGCTCACGCGTGGCCAGCTTCTGCTGATCGCGCCGGATACGCCGCAGGAATATGGCCACTACGACGACAGCAGCCGCTGGGTGAACATCTGGGTGCATTTCCGGCCCCGCTTGCACTGGATGCCATGGCTGTCCTGGCCGGCCTTCGCCCGCGGCGTCATGGTGCTCGACGCCGGAAGCGATTTTGCGGCCATCGAGGCCGAGCTGCGCCGGATGGTCGAACTCGCCAATGGCCCATCTCGCCTGCGGCTCGACGCGTCCATGAACGCGCTCGAGCGGGTGCTCATCGCCGCCGACGACCTCAATCCGTTGCAGGCCGTGAGCGGCATCGATGCGCGTATCCGCAAGGCGCTGGAGCAAATCGGCGAGCGGCTGCGCGAGCCGCTGCGGATCGAGGATCTCAGCCGGGCCGTCGGACTGTCGCGTTCCCGCTTCTCGATGCTGTTCGCGCGCGAGGTGAAGCTGTCCCCGCAGGCCTATATCGAGCTTGCGCGCCTCGGCCGGGCCGCCCAGCTTCTGGAAACCTCGTCCTGGCCGATTGCGCGCATCGCGGACGAGGCCGGCTTTTCGAATGCGTTCTACCTCTCGACGCGCTTCAGGCGGCATTACGGCATGTCCCCGTCCATCTACCGAGACAAGGTCGAGTCGGGCGACGCCATCCAGTACGCTACGAGGCCGCAAGCCTAGACGCCACGCACAGTGGCCCGCATGGCCGCGAACCGGATGACTTCCTCGCCCGCGACGCCGAGGGGCCGTCACGGCCCTCGCTTGGGCAATCCGCTGCGCTCTCAGCCAGTCTTCGGCGGAGGCGCCTTGATCGGATTCAGCTTGCGCCATGCCTCATATTCGGGGCGCGCCTCGTCGGAGAGCGGGTAGTAGCGCTGCAGCGAGCCGCCCTGGAGCAGCATCGCCTTGGAGAAATCCTCCCAGTCGTGATGCGTGCCGGCATGCTCCAGCACCTGCCAGCCGAGCGCCGCCGGTACGACGCAGGCGCCGTCGTCATCGGCGACGATGATGTCGCCCGGCATCACGGTGACGCCGCCGCAGGCGATCGGCGTGTTGACGGCAAAGGGCATCAGCTTCGTCTGGGTGTGGAAGTTCGGCGTCACGCCGCGCAGCCAGTAGCCGAGATCGATCTCCTTGGCATGCGGGAAGTCGCGGATGCAGCCGTCGATGACGACGCCGGCGCCGCCGCGGCCCTTGAAATAGGTCAGCATCATCTCGCCGAAGATGCCCGAGCGCATGTCGCCGCGCGCATCGACGACGACGATGTCGCCCGGCTGCGTGTGATAGAGCACATGGCGGTGCAGCTGCTTCTCGGGGTCGAGATATTCGCCGTCGCCATAGAGGTCCTCGCGCTTCGGCATGAACTGCAGCGTCAGCGCCGGCCCCGCCACCGCGCGGCCCGGCGTCCAGGCCACCGGGCCTTCGATGAAGGTGTCGCGCACGCCCATGTGGTGCAGCGTGCTGCAGGCCGTGGCGCAGCCGAGCGCCTGCAGCTTCTCGACGAGTTCGCGCGGCGGGCGGACAATGTCCTTGGTCTCGATCATGCTGTTCTCCGTTGTGGCTTCCGGACTCGCCGGATCGCCGAAAGTCCGGCCGGGCTGACCGGCGGCTATGCCGTTTCCTCGGTCATGCGGCCGGCGGCATGCCGCCAGCCCAGCATCCGCTCGGCCTTGGACGAGTCGAAAAAGGAACGGAATCCGCCGAGATCGCCCCGGACCGGAACATCTGGAAAGAAGCGCCGGGCGAGCTCCGCCGTCGGAATGTCGGCTGTGGTGTCGGGTGCGACGATGTAGAAAACCTCATGGCCGAGGAGCGGCGCCTCGAGGCTGAGCAGGCATGCCGAGGCCGCGGCGTCGAAGCGCGTATAGGCCCAAAGGTTCTTCGCGAGCGCGTCGCTGACCTCGCCGGTATGCCGCGCCGCGTGATCGCGGTCGGGCACCACCCAATGGAAGCGGAGGCTCGCGATCGCGATCTCCTCGAACCGCCGAGCCAGCGAATCCGCTTGCTGTTCGCAGATCCATTTCGAAAGGCCATAAGCCTCCTCGGCATGGTTCGGATGCTGCTCGTCGATAGGGAAATAGTCGAAATGCGCCGCGCGACTGTAGGAAAGACCGATCGCATTGACGCTTGAGGCCTGGCAGATCCGGCCGATGCCGACTTCGACCGCGGCGCGCATCGCATTGTAGCTGCCGACGACATTGTCGTTGTGCACAACGGGCTCGGGGTGGTGGAGCGGCGAGGGGATGGCGGCGAGATGGACGAGCGCGTCGCAGCCCGCGAAGGCGTCGAGAAGGGCCTCGAAATCGCTCATCTCCACGGTCACGAAACGCGTTCGATCATCGGCCGGTGTGTCGGCTGCCGGGACCCGGTCGATGCTGACGATGCTGTGGCCCTGCCGCAGCGCTTCCGCCCGCACGGCGCGGCCGATGCCGCCGCTGCCGCCTGTCACTGCGATCTTCAAGGAGATGCCCTCCGCTGGTCGGCCCGCTCAGGGCACGAGAATGACCTTGCCCGTCTCGCCCCGATCGAAGGCCGGCAGGATGTCCGGAGCGTCGGCGAGCGGAACGGTGTGGGTGATGGTCGCTTCGAGCGGCACCTTCTCGCGCACCACGAAGTCGAGCATCGTGTAGTAGGCGTCGATGGGAAACACGAAGGAGCCCATCAGGCTGAGCTGCTTGACAATGATGTCGGCCGGTGTGATCGAGGGGACGCCGGAGCCGAAGCCGACAAAGGCGACGCTGCCGCCTCGGCCGGTGACATCGACCGAAACGGTCTGCGCCGCCGCCGTGCCGGACGTTTCGAAGCTGCCCGAGACGCCGTCCTTACCGGACCAGCGCCTGACAGCCGCCGCCACATCCTCGGCGCCGGCATCGACAAGCGCATCAGCACCAAGCGTTCCGGCCAGCTCGAGCCGCTGCGGGCTCCTGTCGATACCGATGACTTCGGCGCCCATCGCGCGGGCGTAAAGCAGGCCGGCCAGGCCAACCGGTCCAAGTCCGAACACCGCGATGCGCCGTCCTGGCCTGGCGTCCAGCTTCTTCATCGCCTGGAAGGCGGTGCCGCCGACGCACATGAAGATGGCGCCGAGCGCGAAAGAGGCGTCGTCCGGAAGCGGCAGGCAGTTGCGGGCATCGGTCAGCAGGTAGTCGGCATCCGAGCCGTGGATCGGTCCGCCATAGCCGCGACGCGTGTCGCACCACATCAACCGTCCGCCCTGGCACTCTGGGCAGAAGCCGCAGCTGCGAAAGTGGTAGACCGCGACGCGGTCTCCCACCTTCACATTATGAACCCCGCCGCCGACGGCATGAACGACACCGCTCGGTTCATGGCCGGGAATGATACCCGACGCACCGCTCGCCGATCGCTCGGCACTGGTCGCGCGGTAGCCGTGCATGTCGCTGCCGCAAATCGCGGCGGCCCTGACCGCCACCACCACCTCGCCATGGCCCGGCTGCGGATCGTCGAACTCCTCGATCCGCGCCTGCCGGTCACCTGGAAATACGAGCCCACGCATCGCCGTTGATCCTCTCTCCAAACGCCGGCGCGATCAGCTGATCAGCTGGCCGCCCGAGACATTGATCTCGATGCCGACGACATGCTTGGCTCGGTCGGAGGCGAGGACCGCGAACCAATAGGCGACGTCTTCCGGGAGGCCGATACGGTCGATCGGCATGCTCTTCTTCAGCGCCTCCATCGCGCCAGGCTTGTCGAGCCAGCCGTCGCGCGTCATCGGCGTCACGATATTGCCGGGTGACACGCAGTTGACATTGATGTTGTGCGGTGCGGCGAAGCGGGCGAGATCCTTCGTATAGGCAAGGATGCCGCCGAAGGCCGCGCAATATCCCGGAATATTGGAGACGATGCCATGTGCCGTGAAGGAGCACATGTTGACGATCTTGCCGTATTTGCGCTCGATCATCGAGGGCAGAACGGTCGTGCAGCCCATGAACACGCCGGTCATGTGGCCGCTGACCTGGCGCTCCCATTCGGCGTCGTCGGTGTCGAGATGGCCGGTCTTGGCGCCGGGGCCGGCGACGTTGCAGAGAATGTCGATCTTGCCGGCGGCGTCGAGCACGGATTGGGCGAGAGCCTGCCACTGGGTGCGGTTCGCGACATCGAGCGTCGCGGCATGTGCCTTGCCCCCGGCAGCCACCAGATCGGCCACAGTGGCCTTCGCGCCCTCGCCGTTGATGTCGGCCGCCCAGACTTCGACGCCTTCGCCCGCGAGCAGCGTGGCGATCACCTTGCCCATTCCGGATGCGGCGCCGGTGACGATGGCGGTCTTGCCGCCGAGCTGAAGATCCATGGATGTCCTCCCGTTGTTCTGGTTCGAATCGTGGCGAAGGGGAACGTCAGCCCTTGACGGCGCCGGCCGTCAGTCCCTTCACCAGGTAGCGTTGGACGAAGGCGAAGAGCACCGCGAGCGGCACCGTCGAGACCACGACGCCCGCATTGAGCAGGCCCCAGTCGACGATGTCGCGGCCGCGCATCGCCGCGATGCCGACCGTCAGTGTGCGCAGTTCCGCCTTACTGGTGAAGGTCACGGCAAAGAGGAACTCCTGCCAGGCGAGGATGAAGGAGAAGATCAGTGTCGCGACAAGGCCTGGCAGGCTGAGCGGCAGCACGATGCGGAAGAACGTGCCCAGTTGTCCTGCGCCGTCGATCTCCGCCGCCTCCTCGAGCTCCTTCGGGATCTCCATGAAGAAGCCGCGCAGAAGCCAGGTGCAGAACGGGATTGCGAAGGCGTTGTAGGCGATGATCAGCGCCCAATAGGTATCGAGCAGGTGCAGCCACTGGAACCACAGATACAGGGGAATGATCGTGGCGATCACAGGGATCATCTGGGTGAGCAGGATGAGGAAGCTGAGGAAGCTCTTGCCGGCGAAGGTGAAGCGCGCCAGCGAATAGCCGGCGAAGGCCGAGACCGATGTCGCGAAGACCGCCGTCACGCCGGCGACTATCGTGCTGTTGAGAAAGTAGCGGGCGAAGTCGTATTCCCGGAATAGCCGCTGATAATTTTCCAGTGTCGGATTCTTGATCCAGAGCGTCTGGCTCTGGTTCTGCATCAATTCGAAGCTCGACTTGAACGATCCGAGAAAGAGCCAGAGGAACGGCATCACGATGGCGAGCGTCAGCCCCGCCAGCAGGAAATAGACGAGAACCATCCGTGCTGGCAGGCGGACGCGGTGCTTCGCGGCGGTCATGGCGGCGGTCCGGGGGGCGGTGATGCGCATGCTCATGGCCACCGCTCCTAGCGCTCAACGCGGCGATAGGCGGCGAGATAGACGATCGTGATGATCGCCATCAGCGCGAGGATGACCACGCCGATCGCCGAGGCGTAGCCGATATTGCCACGCCCGAATCCCTGGTTGTACGAGAACATCGCCAGCGTCATCGTCGAGTAGTACGGGCCGCCTGACGTCAGGATGTAGATGAGATCGATCGAGTTGAAGGTCCAGATCGTGCCGAGCAGCGTCGTGATCAGGATCGTCGGCGCCATGCTGGGCAGGGTGATGTGGCGAAATGACTGCCAGTTTGACGCGCCGTCGATCATTGCCGCCTCGTAGTAATCCTTGGGGATCGATTGCAACGCGGCGAGAAACATCACCGTGAAGAAGGGGAAGCCCTTCCATGTATTGGCCATGATGATCGTCGGCATCGAGGTTCGCGGATCGGAGAGCCAGGGATGCGCCGCGTTGATGAGGCCGAGATCAACGAGTCCAAGGTCGGCGAGGAGCGTGTTGACGAGGCCGGTACTGGTGAAGAGCAGGCCGAACATCATCGCCGCCAGCGCGCCCGGCACCACCCAGGGAATGAGTACGAGGCCGCGGAAGAATCCGCGGAACCAGATATTCTGGTTGAGCAGCAGCGCCGAGGCCATGCCGAGGATCGCCTGCAGGGCCACGGAGCCGAGCGCGAAATACCAGCTTTGCCAGAACGTCCTCGCCAGCAGCGGGTCTTCCGCCAGATAGCGGTACTGATCGAGGCCGACAAAGCCGCGCTGCCCCGGCCGGAACAGGCTGAAGTTCTCGAAGCTGGTCACGATGCCCTGGAACATCGGCACGAAGCTGACCACCGCGAGGCAGATCATTGCCGGTAGCAGGAAGAGATAGCCTGCCATCCAACGCTTCAGTGTGCGGCGGTCGAGCATTGGCCTGCGCGCCGGAGCGCGGGCGGTCATCGTCGCAGACATGGCTTTTCTCTCGAGGAGCCGGCGGCAGCATCGGCCGCCGGCGCTGGCTGACAGGAGGCGGACGGCTGAGGGACCGTCAACTCGGGACGCGGACGCCGTTCTGCTGCAGTCCGCGGATCACCTGAGCCTGGATCTCCTTGGCAGCATCGGCGGGCGTCAGCTGGCGCAGGAAGACGCCCTGCATCAGCGGCGGAACGACATCGTCCAGGAGGCCTTCGAGTCCCGTCGCCCAGATCGGCAGCATCTGCCGCATGTTCTTCATCGTGCCGATATAGCCTTTGTAGAGCGGGTCATCGGCCCAGAACGGATCGGCCTGCAGTGTGCGCGACGCGGGGATCATGCCGTTGGTCTTGCAGTAGAGCCGCTGGCCCTCCTCGCTGCTGAGGAACTTGATCCACTCCAGCGCCTCGGCCTCGTGGCCGTCTTTGAGCACGCCGCGGAACAGCCCCGCCATGCCGCCACCGAGCGAGGGCGGAACCGAGCCGCCTGGGCCGGTCGGAAGCGGCATGGATGCGAGCTCCCATCCGCCCTGCTTGAAGTTCTCGCGGGTCTCGAGCAGCGACCAGGGCCCCTGCCACGCCATCGCGGCCTTGCCCGACTGGAAGTTCGCGTCGCGCTCCTTGTAGGTGTCGGTCGGAGCGCTCGGCACGGCGGAGCCGTCGAGATAGAGATTGGTGTACCACTCGATGCCGGCGGCCGTTTCCGGGCTGTCGAACACGATGGGCTCGGGCGTGACCGACTGCGGGGCGCCGGCGACCCACTTGCCGCCATAGCCATAGATGGCCGAGAGGAAGATCTGCACGGGGTCGCCGATCCCGGCGCCGTCGAGCGTGACGCCCCACTGCTTGCCCGGAACCGTCAAGGCCTTTGCCGCGGCCGCGAACTCGTCCGTCGTCCAACTGTCTTTCAGCGTTATGCCTGCCTTGTCCAGCAGGGTCTTGTTGACGAGGATCGACTGCGTGCCGACGAACCAGGGCAGAGCGTAGAGGTGGCGCGCGCCGTCATTGCCGACGCCATAGGCCTGCTGCACGAGCAGCGGATCGACCGTGTCGAGCAGGCTCGGCTCGATCTTGCCGTCGAGCGGCACGATGGCATTGGCGGCCGCGAGATCCGCGACCCAGGCGACTCGTCCCATATCGGGCAGCCCGTCGCCCTGCGCCATGGTGAGAAGCTTCGGCCGAGCCTGCTCCCAGGGAATCAGCTGGAATTCGATCTCGATGCCGGGATGCTTGGTCCGGAATGCATCATAGACCGCCTTGTAGGCGGCGTTGTCGAGCGGCCGCGTGTCATGCTCGACATTGACCAGCTTGACCGTCTCGGCGGCGCGCGCCGACAGCGATCCGAGCCCGGGCAGCAGCGCAGCGCCGGTCGCCAGGCCGAGGCCCTTCACGACCTCCCTTCGACTAAACCCAGTCATGCTTCAGGTCCTCCTCGATCGGCGCGGCGCGGATCGACCGGCCGTCGCACTGTTCGTTTCCTCGCCGCGCGTGAACTGGTGCGAAGCCGGCTTAGCACCGGCAGGCAACCGCCCGCGTCGTTCTTGACCCGGAAACGCTAACATCGGCCTGCAAGGCTGTCTACCTGTCAGACAGCATTGATTTTGAGTTTTTTTGGGAGTAGCAACGTCTGCGCCGGTTCGAGCCCGACGAGGCGCGGAACGCCGATTGATGAGGCCGCCCTCTCCCGTCGGGCTGGCTCTGCCGCGGCGGCTTGCAAGCGCCGCGATGCGGTCAACGGCCGCGGACGGGTGCGGGACTGAGGCGCATCGGGCCGGTGTCGGAGGGGATTGGAAACGCTAGAATGGCTTGGACTGATGGAGACAGCGCTTCGATGCCCTTCCGAGGACTCCAGACCCAAAGAACGACGCTGGCCGACCAGATCGAGGCGCATATGCGCGATCTGATCGTCTCGGAACGCATTGGGCCGGGCGAGATTCTGCCGTCGTCGATGGACCTCGCCGCCGAGTTCGGCGTCAGCCGGGCGATCGTTCGCGAGGCGATGAAGTCACTGCAGGCGAAGGGCCTGATCGAGATCGCCAATGGCAAGCGGGCGCGCGTGCGCCCCATGACCAACAGCGTCCTGATCGATTTCTTCGACCGCTTTGCACGCACCGAGCGCGAAGCCGTGATCGATCTGCTCGAACTGCGCCGCGGGATCGAAGTCCAGGGGGCGCGGCTCGCGGCGCGTCGGCGGACCGAGGAGGACTTGGAAAGCATGTGGGCCAGCGCCCATCGCATGCGGGCGACGACGGGCGATCTCGACGCACTGCTCGACATCGATGTCGAGCTACACCTCGCGATCGCGAAGGCGTCGAAAAATGCGATGATGTTCCATCTCATCGCGTCGATCCGCGAGGTGATGCGCGACACGATGCGCGAGGGCCTCGACGCTTTCCAGTCGGATGTGGACTGGGAGGACAATCATACGCACCATTTCAGGATGGTGACGATGATCGATCGGCGGGACGAGGAAAAGGCCGCCGAACTGATGGCGCAGCACTTTGACCGTGCCATCCAGCGAATATCGGGGCTCCCAGCTCCGCTGCCCAAGCCCGACTTCGCCTCGATCGATGCCGGCGAAGCTGGCGCGGGCGCTGGCGCGATCGGGACTGATGAGCACAACTGAGCCCGATTCGCAGAACGATAAAGCCACCATGGCCGGTACGTGCAGAAACGGTAAGCCGGCGTATTATCAAGCTATGCGGGATCAACCCGTTGGCGAACAGGAGGAAGCATGACGATCGCCGCCGAACCCCTTGAGCTCACCGACAGCATCGAGAATTCGGTGCGCAGGATGTCGGAGCCCTCGAAGCTCCAGATCACCGATATCCGCGTCGCGACCATTGTCGGGCATGGCTACTACCCGATCCTCAGGATCGACACG
>JAFKFV010000010.1 GCA_017307955.1 Allobosea sp.
CGCAAGCGGGCGATGGCGCGCAAGGTGGTGGCGGCCTGCGGCGGCGACGTGCGCGGCAAGGTGATCGCCGTTCTGGGGCTGACCTTCAAGCCGCGGACGGACGACATGCGCGAGGCGCCGTCGCTGTCGATCATCCAGGCGCTGCAGGATGCGGGCGCGAAGATCGTGGCGCATGACCCGGTCGGCATGGAGGCGGCGAAGCCGCTGCTGGACGAGAGGGTCTCCTATGCCGAGAGCCCGTATGAGGCGGCGGCGGGCGCGGACGCGATCGTGCTGGTGACGGAATGGGACCAGTTCCGGGCGCTGGACTTCGGGCGGCTGAAGGCGGCGATGCGGGTTCCGGTGCTCGTCGACCTCCGCAATGTCTATAGCCGCGAGGAAGTGGCGCGGCACGGCTTCGCTTACGAAGGCGTCGGCCGCGCCGACAGCCGCGAGGCCAGCGTCCTCGAGACCGCCGCGGAATAGGTTATGCCAAGCGCCGCGATCCTTCGAGGTTCACGGCGTGCCGATTGCCGGCGCGAACCGGCTCGAACAGGAGGAGGGCGCTTTGGACGCTTTGCTGCTCATCGGGGCGGTCGCCGTCGAGGTGGTACTCATAATCATTGCGCTGAAGCGCTTCGGCTTCGCGCCGCTGCCCGGGCTGGCGCTGATCTATTTCCTGGTCGCGCAGGTCTCGCTGACGCTCGTCTATCACGGGCTCGCAGTGAACTCCTTCATGGAGACCTACAGCCGAGGCGGGGTCTATACTTACTATTTCCAGACCATGATGCTGTATTTTGCTGCGTCAATGCTCGTGGTCCTGTCGTTCTGGAAAGGCATGTTCCGAAACGGCGCCCAGCGCCTCGGTTCGATCCACGTCGACATCACGCGATTTGCGACCGTCATGCCGATGATCAATGTCAGCATGGGCGTTCTGACGGCAATCGTCCTCATGGTTTTCGCTCTCGTGTCCGACTGGGAGATGATCTGGTCGAACTATACGTATCTGTCGATGACGCGGGCGGACGTGATCACCGTCCCATCCTTTGCCATCCTGCCGAACCTCTTGCCGCTCTTCGGTATCGTCGCGGCCGTGCTCGGCGCGATAAACCTCGCGATGCGACGTCCGCTTCCGGCGATCTATTTCAATGTCGTCTGGGTGGCTATCTCGGTCTACTTCCTCGCCTCGCATCAGCGCGTCGCCATCGTGCCGCCGGCCGCCATGGTCGTCGTTCTTTCGATCGTCTCGACCGGCTCGCACCCGATCGCGAAGATCCTGACCATCACCTACACCGTCTTCGCCTACGCCACGGCGCTGACGGGACGCGGGTCGTTGGCCCATCACGGGCTGAGCAGTCTCTTCGATGCTCCCGACCAGTTCGTCGGCGTCGGCGTCTTCGATCTCGCGACGAAGCTCCTGCTCAACGGCGCGGAAGGCGCGTTCGTGGTTGCAGAAGGCTTCGCGCGCAATGCGTCCTATCCTCCGATCTACGAGATCCTGAGCTTTTCGCCACTGCCGTCCTTCATCGACAAGTTCTCCGAGATCAACCGGCTCTATCAGGTTCGCCTGTCGCCATTCGCCCCGTTCTCGGGCATTACGGAAGCGTTCTTCTTCGGCCCCGGCTATCTCGCGGCGCTGGCTGCCATCTATCTCGGAGCCTTCTGGCTCTATCGCCGCGTGACGGAACGCAACCGGTATCTCGGTCTCGCCATCGGTCTGCTGGTGCTGCTCGCGACGGTTCAGGTCTTCGCCTATCCGCTGCGCAATAGCCTGAAGCCGCTCTGGATGGGCGTGATCATCGGCGTCGCAGCCCTGGTCTACCTGCCCAAGCCCAAGATCGCGCAGCAGATCAGCCCGCAGCTGCGCGCAACGCTGATGGGCGGCGGCACCCCGCCTCCAAAGCGGGCGGCAGCCATGCCGCACGGCGGCGTTCTCGGCCGGCCGATGGGCGGGCCCCAGCGCGGACAGCAGATCCGCCGGGGCTGAGCCCGGCGCCGCTGCCACCTGCTTCGCAGGGTCAGGCCCCCGAGCTCGGCGAGGATCAGCTGCCGGAGCTTGCCTGCAGGGGCGGCAGCAGGGGCCGGAGCAGCGGCGCGAGCGCCACGCTGTGCTCGATCTGGTATTGCTGCTGCAGATGCGCGGTCGTGTCGAAGAACTCGCTGCGCGGATACTGGCTCTTGTTCGGCAGCATGACGAAGGCTGCGCCATTGTCCTCGAACAGCGCCCGCCATGGCGCGATCACGGAATCGGGGACCGGCTGGTCGTCGAACGTCGTCGACAGGCCGCCCACCACCACGACGCCGCGGTCCTTCATCGCTTTGATGAAATTGCTGACGAGCGCGCGCGTCGTATCGGAGATCGCGTTGTTCGGAACGCGCCAGCGCACCTTGGCAAGGTAGTCGGAATAGGCGGCGGCCGCCTTGGCATCATGGCCGACCATGTCGCCATAGTCGTTGAGGTCAGAGGCCGTGACGCCGACGCGGCGGGCGACACCCATGCGGACGAGCAGCTTCTCGAATACCGACTCGATCGCGAAGCGGACATTGAAGGCGAAGGCGCCATGCGCCAGCCGGTCCCAGCCGAGTTCGCTAAGCGTCGCGACATCCTTCGAGAAATACGCGGGTCCGATGTCGTCCGACAGGAAATCGCTGCGGTCTGCGCTCCACAGCGGATATTCGAGCGGTACATAGACGAGGTCGCCGGGCTTGGCGACCTTCTCCACCCAGTCGAACAGGAAGTCGATCTGTATCGAGGCCGCGACGCCCATGTTCGCGCAGGGGCGATCCAGGAGTTCCGAGAGCGTTGCGCAGGAGTGGCTGTAGCGGCCATTGCTGCCCGCCGCGATGATGATGGCGCCCGGCCCTACCGCCTCGGCGATCTTCTCCTTGCGGTCGATCATGCGCGTCATGTCGCCGAGCGTCATGGGGCGCGTCAGAACGAAATGGAACAGGCCGAGATAGACCGCGGTCGCGAGCAGGCTGCCGACAAGGAGAACCGCGAGGGCGCGGCGGCCGCCGACGGTGGGGGAGGGTGGAGCAATCTCGAGCATGGGCGGCTCCCGCTCAGAACTGGAAATAGAGGAATTCGCTCGGGTGGCGAGCGAAGAACACGGCCTGGATCAGGAAGGGCATCATGATGCAGACGCGCACCAGCCGGCCCTTCGGCGACATCTCATAGGGATTGCGCGCGAAGAGCGAGAGGCCGAAGGCGACGGCGATGAGCACCGCCATCGTGAACAGACCGAGCAGCGTCTGGTCAGCCAGAAGCGGCACGTTACCCTGCGATCCGAAGAGGTTCTTCAGAGTGGGGCTGAGATTGGTAATCGAGGCGGGTAGATAGAACCCGTTCTTGCCCAGCATGCCGGAATAGATATTGAGGGCCGCACCCATATCGGCGGCGCGGAACAGCACCCAGGCGAAGACGACGCCCGCGAATGTCACGAGCCACGAGAGCGAGCGGACTGGCCAGGCCGCCAGGATGCCACCGGCTTTCTTGCCGCGCAGCGAAAGGAAGGCGTGGTTGATGGTCAGCATCAGCCCGTGCGCCACGCCCCACAGCAGGAAGGTGAGCCCAGCTCCGTGCCAGAGCCCGCCGATCGTCATCGTGAGGAAGAGATTGAGATAGCGGCGCGGCTCGCCGCGGCGGTTGCCGCCGAGCGGGATGTAGACGTAGTCGCGCAGGAAGCGCGACAGCGTGATGTGCCAGCGCCGCCAGAAATCGATGATGCTGGTCGCCTTGTACGGCGAGAAGAAGTTGATCGGCAGATCGATGCGCATCATGCGCGCCAGCCCGACCGCCATGTCGCTGTAGCCCGAGAAATCGAAATAGAGCTGGAACGTATAGGAGAGGACTGCGCCCCAGGCGGCGAAGAATGAGATGTCGGTCGATCCCGCACCGTTGAAGCCGTAGCTCGCGAACTGCCCGAGCGGATCGGCAATCAGCACTTTCTTGGCGAGACCGATGCCGAACAGCGCCAGTCCGTCGACAAATACCGCCAGGTTGAACCGGTAGCTCTCTTCCTTTTCGAACTGCGGCAGGATCTGGCTGTGATGGAGGATCGGACCCGCGATCAGATGCGGGAAATAGGTTACGAACAGCGCATAGCGCAGCGGCCTGACGCGCTCGGCGAGGCCGCGATAGCCGTCCACCAGATAGGTGATCTGGGTGAAGGTGAAGAAGGAGATGCCGAGCGGAAGATCGGCTTCATAGTGCTGGACGTCGGTCGCGAGGATGTAATTGAAGGAATCGATCGCGAAGTTGCCGTATTTGAAGAAGCCGAGCGCGCCGAGATTGACGAGAATGGCGATGATGAGGCCCATCTTCGATCGATGGACGCGGCCGCTGGCGCGCGAGTCGATAATGAAGCTGGCCATGAAATAATTGAAGACAATCGACGGAATCAGGACGAAAAGATGCGTCCAGTTCCATTCGCTGTAGAAAACAAAGGCGGCAAGGACCAGCGCGCCGATCGCGGCGGTTCGGCCGATGAATTTTGACGCAAAATAGTAAAGCAGCAGCGTCGCAGGGAGGAATATCCCGATAAACTGGGCTGAATTGAAGAGCATCGTCGTCCCTGTCGATTATCGGCCCGAGCGGACTGCCTGCCGTCGTAGAATCTGGTTCGGATCGTACATCAACGCGTTCCTCTCGCCGCAAGCGCCGCATAGGTGTCGACCCAGGCTTGGCTGATGGCGTCGGACGAGAAGCGCTCCCTCGCGAGTTCCCGCGCGTTGGAGGAGATGCGGGACCAGGCGGGCTCGTCGAGTTGCATCGCCTTGCGAAGAGCTTCGGCGATCGAGGACGCGCCATGGCCGCATTCGATCGCGATGCCGCGCTCGAAGCCGACCGGAAGGTTGCAGTCCTTCGACATGACCGTCGGCGCACCAGCGGCCCAGGCCTCGAGGATCGCCATCGGCAGGCCCTCGCTCAGCGAAGGCAGCACGAGGTAGCGCGCCGAGAGCAGAAGCCGGGCCTTGTCCTCGCCGAACACCGAGCCGACAAAGCGGATGGTCGGGGAGTCAGCGGATCTGATAGCTGCCTCGAGCGCGGCGACATGCTCGGCCTCGCCAAAACCGGCGATCTCGAGCGAGAAGCCGCGCTCCGCCGGCAGCGTGCCGAGAGCGGCCCAGGCTTCGACCAGGGCAATGACATTCTTCTTCGGGTGGATCCGGCTGAGGAACACAAATTTCGTGCGCGGCACGGGCGAGGTTCCCGCCGGTGGATGCACGCCATTGGCGATGATCGTCACCTTGGCCGAAGGCGCCGCGGTGCGGATATCGGCAGCTTCCGCCTCGGTCAGGGCGTGAAACAGCGCCGCCCGCTTCCAGCTCCGCTTCTCGTAGAGCGCCCGTGCTATCGCCTTCTTCCACCGCCCGCGCGAGAGAATCCATGGATCGAGCATCCCGTGCGGCGAGATGACGACCGGTTTGCCCGTCGCCGCGGCCCAGCGCTCCGCAACCCGCGAGGGATACATCCAGATCCCGTGCAGATGCAGGACATCGAGGTCAGCGGCCTTGATCGCATCCAGCAGCCCGGGGGCGAAACCGAACACCGGTGGCCCCTTCACGGCGAAGGCCTTGGCCGGGATACCCTCGAAACGGGCGGCGTCCGTGTCCGACCGGTCATCCGCGAGGCCGAATACCTGCGGTTCGACCAGGCCGCTGTCCCGCATTGCCAGCGCCTGGACGACCACCGCCTCGAAGACGCCTGCTCCGTTGCGCGACAGCCAGAAGGAGAGGAGGCCGAGCCTCAGTTTTCGGTCGTTCATGCGGCGTCCTCGGTCTTCGGCCGAAAAGCACGGGGGAAAGCGGTCAGTCTGTCGGGACGCGGCGGGCTAGGGACGGGTGAAGCGCTTGCGGGGGCGGGCGGGGCGCGCCGGGTTGCCGACATACACCGTCCAGGGATCGAGGTTCTTGAAGGCGACCGCGCGCGCGCCGAGAACGGCACCTTCGCCGACGGTCACGCCCGGGCCAACGAATGCATCGGACGCGACCCAGGCATTGTCGCCGATGACGATCGGGCGCGTATAAAGCTGGAAGCTCGGATCGTCGATCGCATGCGTTCCCGACACGAGATGAGAGTATTGCGACACCACGGCGTATCGGCCGATCGTGATCTTGCCCTGGCTGTAGCAGTTCACCTTCCAGCCGAGTACGGAATAGTCGCGCATTTCGAGATTGGGCGGATACCAGATGCGCGCGCTGCCATAGACCCGCGCCCCGGTCCCCAGCTTCGCGCCGAACAGGCGAAGCAGGAAGCGTCGCCAGCCATGCAGCGGAGGAGGCGTCCACGACGCCAGAATCAGCCAGACGAGGTTCCAGATGCCCCGGAAGATGCGGTGCTTGATCGAGAAATTGGCGCCGCCATGGACGCCGCCGCTCTTGCTCGCGTCCAGAATGCCCGAGTCGCTCTCATCCAGCTGGCTCAAGCGTCGCCCCCTTCGTCCGGTCTCAATCGATGGCAGGCAGCCGCGCCCGGCGGCAGCCGCGCAGGGACAATGCCATAGTGCAGTGCAGCATGTCGAGACTGGCGCAGCAATTCCAGCGCCTTTGGATGGGTGATCGCCGCTAGACGCGGGTCCCGATCGTGCGGGCCGTGACGCGGCCGTCGGTGGGCGTGAAGGCCGCGCCGGGCGCCGCGCCGACGATCACGACCTCGGCCGTGCGGATCCGCTTCGGCTTCATCGCGCCGATGCCTTTCGCGATGTCGGCGCTGGCAGCCGAGCCAGCTGTGAGGCTGTTGCGCCAGGAAAAGCCGTCGTTGCCGCCCGGTTTCGGGAAGCGAAGCTCGGCCTCGAAGCTGAACGGAGCGCCTGCCAGATCCGGCAAAGGCCGATAGAGAATGTCCTCGCCGTCGATGCGGATGACGATTTCGGCCCCGTCTCCGGCGCCGGACAGCGTGCCCGCAAGAATGAAGGACCAGACGCTTTGCGGGCCGACATGGAAACTCGGCTTCGCCGTGAGGCCGAGGGCCGTCGCGCCTTTCGCAGCCTTCATGGCCGCTTTTGACGCCGCGAGCGAGGCGATGACGGGATCAGCCTTGTTGAAGAAAGTCGCTGTCGCCTCGACGCGGGTGAACAGCGGATTGCGATTCTTGAGGACGAAATCGGCGCGCCGCTTCTCCTTGCCGCCGACGGTCGTGTCCTTGATCAGCGTTCCAACCTCCCTGGACGAACTGTCGGCGAGCACCGCCTGCTTGCCGCCGCCGCGGATGATGGAGGTTTCCACGGTGCTGTCGCTGACGACGAGCGCCGAGGAGGCGTGCGCCGAGGCGACAATGGTCGAATTGATGATCGAGCTGCGATAGGCCAGCGCCCCCTGCGAGGCGGGCGCGAAGATGCGGGAGTTCTTCAGTACCGAGCCATCGAAGAGCGCGATGCCGAACTCCGGCGGCTTCTGCATGTCGCTGAAGCCATATCGGGTGATGTTGTCGAAGGTGATGCGCTTGCCGCCTTCGTTGCTGTTGACCCAGATTCCTTGCGAACGCGACGATTCCCCATCGGCGAGCTGAACGAAGGTGACGTCCTTTACCAGCGTGTCATGCGAGAGATAGGCGAACTCGAGCGGGTATTTCTGGTGGCGGATCTCGAGGCGCTCGAAGCGGGAATGCGCCACTGGATTGCCGCCGATGCCGCGTCCGATGATGCGGCAATCCTCAACGAAGCAGTGCTCGACCGCGAGCGTCGGCAGAAACCAGCCGATGCTCTGGCTCTGCGCGAGCGTCATGCCGCGAATGCCCGCATTTTCGGCGACGAAGAGCGGCCAGGTCCGCCCGGCCGAATCGCGGATGCCGGACTTCAGTCCTGTATTGAGACGGCGGATGCCCGGCCGGTTGCCGTCGCGCGTCTGGTAAGTGCCGCGAATACGCGGGGCATCCACCGGGCCTGTGAGATGGATCCGCGCGCCCTCGACAGATTTGACCCGGCCAAGCACGTTGGGCAGCCAGAAGCCCTTGCCATGCGGGACCTCGCCCAGCGTCCCGTCGATCGCCACCAGCTCGCCGGGCTTGAACAGCGCGGCATCGGCAGGATCGACCAGATCGACATAGGTCTGCTCGATGGTCGCATCCTCGATCAGGTAGCGCGTCTCGAGCTTCGGCGAGGTCGAGATCACCGGCCCATAGGTGCCGATGATGATCGAGCGCGAATCATCGCCCGATATGCGTTCGAGCCGCGTCGCATCGCGGCCGGCGCCTTCGAGCATGATATTGGAGGGGATGACCAACAGGCGCGCGAAGCGGTAATGGCCGGAGCGGAGCACGACCTTGCCGCCGCCTTCGTCGGAGAGGCGATTGATGGTCCGCTGGATGGCGATGCCGTTATCGGATTTCCCGTCGGGATCGGCCGATGCCATCTCGTCGGCAAAGGCGGCCGGATCGAGGCCGCCCTTGACGACGAGGCGCTGCGTCGGCGGCGCGGCGAGCGCCGGGCCGGCGAGACCGGCCGCGGTGACGAGCGCCGCGGAGCGCAGGAATGTCCGGCGGTTGATCAAGCCATCCTCCGTGCAAGGACGCGGCCTCGAGCCGGCCGGTCATGGTGCGATGCGAAAGGAGGGTGTCTGCAGAATGCGGCGTGACCGCGGCGCGGAACCGCTTCAGCGCAGCGCGAGCGCCTGGCGGTAGTTGCGCATCGCCCAGAAGACGTCACGCAGGCCATCGACGGAGGCGTCGAAGCCGCGCAGCGCATGCATGATCGCCTCGGGATCGCCCTTCAGACGCTTCTGGCGCGCAAGATGGATGCTGCGCGCCTGCGCGTTCATCTTCGGCCCGTGCTTGGCGAAGAAGAGCTCCATGCCCCGCGCCTGGCGGCTGACATCGTCCGTGATGCGGGCGACGCTGTCGCTGCCATAGATGATCTGGCCGAAATGCGGGACGACGGTCACCGGGCCGAACTTCTCGATGAGGCGGACCCAGAGATCGTAGTCCTGCCAGGAGGGCAGGGCGGTATCGAAGCCGCCGACCGCAAGGACGTTGTCACGGCGCGTGAGAATCTGGTTTCCGATGACGTTGCGCTTCAGCATCATCGGCAGCGTTGCGACATCCGGCTTCGGCATCGCCTTGATGCGGCCCGCCTTCCAGAGCAGGTCGCGCGAGGTGACGATTGGCGCACCCTTCGCGACGCCCTCGAGGAGCTGGGCGAGGCGCTGCGGCAGGAAGATGTCGTCGTCGTCGAGGCCGGTGACAAATTCCGTCTCGGCGGCCTCGATGGCGCGGTTGCGCGCCGCGCAGGCGCCCTGAGCCGTCTCCTGACGGAAATAGCTGACCCGCGGATCGGCCGCGGCGAGACCGGCGAGCACACGCGGCGTCTCGTCGTCCGAGGCATCGTCGACGATGATGCAGCGCCAGTCCTGATGCGTCTGCGCCATGACGCTCGCGACCGCCTGCGCAACGAGACGGGCGCGGTTGCGCGTCGGGATATAGACGGTCACATCAGCCATCGACCCATCCTTCCATTCAAGCCTGAACGATGCACGCCGCGCATGGGCCTGCACCACCCTTATGCAAAGAACCGATCCGCCTCGACCACGGCGGCAGCTGAAGGCGGGCCGGTCATCGCCGCCGCCGCCTGTTCAGGCGTGACCACGAGCTTCGCCAAGCCATCATCCACCAGCGACTGCAGCGCCGACCAGCCCGGAATGCCGAGGATCATCGTCTCGCAACCGAGCGCGAGGCCCTCGACGACCGCCGTCGAAAAGACCCCCAGCTGATAGCGATGCGCCGCCTGGAGTTCCATGGTGCGCGTGCCGCCGCCGCCGATGCTGACCTCGAAACGATCGGGGCCGAGGCCAGACAGCCGCGCCGCTTCCCGGACGGCATCGGCGCTCTCGTTGGGGTGCAGGCGATAGAGAATGTGAGGCGTTCCGGGCAGGCTCGCCAGCTCGATGGCGAAGCGCGAGAGTTGGCCGGTGACCGCTGGCTGCGACAGTACGATGAGGCCGTGGCGATCGCCGGTCCGGTTCGCCGCCGCGGCGATGCGGGCGCGGATATGGGGCGCGCCGAACACCGTGAGCTTCGTGCGCGGATCATGGCGCGCGGCAGTGCGCCAATGGTCGCCGAACAGCCAGATCTCGTCGGGGCGGTACTGCACGTCCTGGGAGTCAGGGAAATCGTAGCCGGTGTGCGATCGGAACATCAGCCCGTGCTGAAGCTCGACGACATGCGCACCGGCGCGATGCGCGCCCTCGATGATGTCGGGGAAGGAATAGGCCACGACGATGAAGACACGGCGCGTCCCCAGCCGGCGAAAGAGCTGCGTGAAAACCCGCGCGCGCGATTCGAAGCGAACGGCATAGGCCGAAAGGAAGCCGAGCAGCGCGACATCGACGCCGAATTCGTCCCGGACGGCTGCCTCGGCCGCAGCCATCGCCTTGCGTTCGGCTTCGGTCGGCCGCAGATCGAGCCGCCGCGCGACCAGCTTCGCAAGGATGGCGACCGCGTCGATGCTGTAGCGGCCCGGCCCTTCGGCGGGATTGCCGCGCGCCTCGATCTGGATCAGCCGTTCCTGCCCGCCCAGCGACGAGGCGACCGCGTTCGAGATGGGATCGCCCTCGGTGCCATGGCGGCGCTCCCAGCGGAAGATCACGGTGTCCGCGCGGCCCGCGAGGAACGGGTTGCGCAGAGCGAGGTTCTTCAGCAGCCGGGCGCGGCCGCCGCCATAGGCGAGGTCGATATTGTGGAAGTCCGTCGTCGTCGCGGTGGCGGTCAGCACCTTGCGGAAGATCTCGCTGCGGGCGGCGGACCAGACATGGACGCCTCCGATGGTCAGCCGGTGCGCCGCGATGCGCGTTTCGAGGCCGACAAACCGCTCATAGACCTCAAGCATGCGATCCGTGCCGGCATGGGACGTCTCGATGATCTCAGCCATGGGTTTGAGCGACCGCGTTGGAGGAGACGGAGGGAGATGGGCCGATCGCCGTCAGCTTCAGTGCATAATGGACGGCCACCCCCAGCAGGCCGGCACGCGCCGAGACGATGCCGAGGCTCACGCCGATCGAGCCGAAGACGTAAATGCCGCCAAGCGACACGGCCGCGAACACGGCGGCCAAGATGAACCCCGTTGTCGCCAGGACTTTCGTCGCCCGATAGTAGAATAGCGGATAGGAGAAGATAAAATAGATCGACTGGAAGATCGATGCGATGCTGAGCAGGAAGAAATACTGCTTGAAATCGTGGAACTTCGGGTCGATGTGGCTCGGCGCGAAGACCGCGACGACAACGACATAGGCGATCGACATGACGAGGATCAGGCCGACGATGGCGACCGCGATCTTGCCGAGGCGCCGACGCTGCGCCTCGGTCTTGGCGGCGGCGATCATCTTGAGACCCTGCGGCTGAACCGCGCCGTGGATGGACTGGCCGATGAACATGATTCCGGATGCAAGCTGCGATCCGACCGCATAGACGCCGACGACCGAGTCCGAGAAGAAGATGTTGAGCAGGAAGCGGTCGGCCACCGCCATTGCCATGTTGAGCAGGCTGTGCGGCAGGGTCGCGCCGCCGAGTTGCGCGGCATCCTTGATATGCTTGACGGAAGGACGGCCGATCTCGCGCCGTACCGCCATGTAGAGAATGCCGGCGACGCCCGAGACGGCGAAGGAGAGGACGATCGCCGAGACGCGGCCCTGCCAGCCTTCGTTCATCGAGACAACGAACAGCAGCGTCAGGCCGACATTGAGCGCCGCGGTGCCGATCTGCACGAAGGAAAAGCTCACGGCCTGCATCCGCGCCTGCAAGACGATGAGATAGAGCTGGTTCAGCGACATGAAGCCGCCGGTCGCGATCGCGAGCGTGAACCACAGCACCGACAGTCCCGCGATCGGGCCGGCCAGGGCATCGACGCCCCATCCGAGGAAGGTCGTCGCCGCGAACACCGCCACGATGATGACCAAAGCCGAGGCGACATAGTCGCGCCGCTCATGTTCGGGACCCACCGTCATGCTGCGCATCACGGTCGAGCCCATGCCAAAATAGATGAACACGTTGGCGAGGGTCGAGACCGCCTGGAACAGCGCGACCGTGCCGTAGTCGGCCGGCGTCAGGCGCGCGGTGAGGACCGGCAGCAGAAGAAGCGGAACGATCGCGTTGAGCGCCGAGGTTCCGAAATAGACGGCGGCAGCCTTGCCGGACCGCAGCGCCCCGGCCGGGACCCGGGAGGCAAGGCGGCGGATCAATGGAACTTTCCTTCGCTCTTCAGCTGCTCGAAATGCGCAGCGTCGCGGGTGCGGAACACGCGCGCGGGATGGCCGCCGGCAATAGCGAGCGGCGGCACATCCGAGACGACCACAGACCCGGCCTGGATGATCGCTCCCTCGCCGATCGTGACGCCCCCGAGAACGATGCAGCGGTCGCCGAGCCAGACGAAGTCGCCGATCGTCACATCCTTGTCGATGTCCTCGCCCTTCGGGCCATAGGGGATGCGGCTGCCGCCGTCGTAGTTGTGGAAAGACGAGATCACCAGACAGTCACGTCCGGAATGGAACCACGAACCGATCCGGACGGTGCCGCCGCCTGTGATCACCATGCCGTTGAAATTCGCCGACCGCCCGATATGCGTCTTCGGCGTGACGATCGTGCGGCTGTTGGCGCGCAGGTCCGGCCCGCAGCTGGCGGCGGTCCGGCTGACCCGTTTCGTCCAGTAGCGGCGGCGGGCGTTGGTGGTGGCCAGACGCAACCTGCCGAGCACAGTCTTGACGAGCGCGCGCATGCGAGCCTTTCCGAAACCGATCCGTTACCTGCCGCACGCCCAGCGAGGGCCGCTCCGCCTTACGCGGCGGCCGCGGCCGTCGCCGAGACAGCCCGGCGCACCGCCTCGGGCATGACGTCGTCGAATGCCAGTTCGGCGAGCTGGAAGTCACGGAGATCGTCAATGTCGATCGCCGTCTTGATGTCGATCCTGATGCCGGCGATGTTGTCGCCCGTCATCGAATTGCCGAGGATCGTCTCCGAACGGATCACGTCCAGCTGGCCGGTGTGCCAGTAGACGACCGGCAGCTTCTGGCGCGGCATGTTGAACGGCTCGGCGACGCCCTCAAGGGTCATCAGCGGCGCCAGGCGGAGATCGGCGTCGGCCGTCCACATCTTGTAGGGCGTATGCGGAGCCGGCGTGATCGACCGCACGCAGGTGATCGTGGGATCGGCCTGCATGCGCGCGACGGAGTCGTCGATCCAGAGCGGATCCCGGAAGGGCGTCGTCGGCCGGAGCTGGACGACATGTTCCGGCACCGTACCCTCGTTCTCCTCGAGCCAGCGCAGGAAATGGCCGAAGACGTCGAGATCCGTTGCGAAGTCGCCGGCGAACTCGGCCGGTCTCATGAACGGCACCTCGGCCCCATAGGCCCGCGCCACGTCGGCAATCTCCGGCGAATCCGTCGAGCAGAAGACGCGGCCGACCGAGGGCGCCGCCTTCGCCACCGCGATCGCCCAGGCGATCAGCGGGTGGCCGGCGAGCGGACGGATGTTCTTTCCCGGCAGCCCCTTGGAGCCGCCGCGGGCCGGAACGAGCGCGACGACCTCGCGCGACATCGACCGCTCAGCCATAACGGACTTCCGACAGGCGCGCCTTGCCCCGGCTGCCGCCGAACCAGCGCTCGAGCTTGTCGAGGGCGAACCAGAAGCCGGCGCCGGAGTCCTTGTGACCCTGCCAGATTTCCGGGACGAAGCTCGCATCCGGGCAGGCGCGGTTGAGGACATCCGCGATCACGGCGAAATCCATCGTGCCGTCGCCGATCTGCAGTCCCTCGCCGTCGACGCCCTTGGCGTCCACGATGTGGAGATGCGCGGTGTAGGGCCCGACCTTCTCGCAGAACTCCTTCATCGACCAGCCGAAATTGTTGCAGGCGAGCTGGGAGTGGGAGACGTCGAAGCAGATGCGCATCCCCATCTCCTTGCAGAACGCCACGATCTCGTCGGGGTCCATGAAGAGGTTGTGGTAGCTCTGACCGCCAAAATGCCAGGGGAAGGGCGGCATGGTCTGCGGGATGATCTCCACGCCCTCGCGGTCGAGCCGCGAGAGGCTGTCCTTGATGCGGTCGTAGAGAGCCTTGCGGGCGGCGGCGGGGAGGGCGCGCGACGTGCTGAAGCCGCCCATGTTCGTGATGATCAGCGGCGGCTGACCGGGGCGGTGCCACTGGCGCAGCGTGCGGGTCAGATCGATGACGCGCTGCAGCTCGGCGATCGAGTGGGTGCGGTACTCCTCGTCTTCGGCGGCGAGGTCGAGAATGTGGTCGCCCGCGAACAGCTCCGGCGCATGGACGACGAAGGAAACGTCGTCGACACCTTTGAACCAGTCGCCGAGATTGGCCTCCATGTCCTTGTAGGACAGGTGATATTCGAGCAGGTCGAGATTGGTCGCGGCCAGCATCGCGGCGCGGTCGTGCCAGCGAACTGGGATGCCCCAGGGCCGCGGGAAATGGAACGGCCGGGCAGCGACGCCGCTCTCCACGACATCGGCCGCGAAGATCGGGCTGCCGGCCGTGATCTTGCGCCGCGCCGGCTGGCCGACGACCTCGCCGCGGCGGTTCGGCTGCAGGCCCTGGCCGGGGCTCTTCACCACGAGCATGTCGTCGGTGATGAGCTGCCCCTGCTCGATGTCGACGGCGGCATGCAGGCTCTTGGCGAGCACTTCGCGGTTGATGAGCTCGCCCTGCGTGAGCTCGCGCTCCTTGGCCGTGCCCATCGCTTCCTCGACGGCGCGGATCGCGACAACCATCTCGGTGAACTCTTCGGGAAGCAGTGAAACCTTGTGGTCGTTGCCTTCCATCGAGCGGTCAACGGTGAAGTGCTTCTCGATCACGCAGGCGCCGCGGGCGACGGCGGCCACCGGCACGGCCCAGCCGCGCTCATGGCCCGAATAGCCGACCGGACAATCCCCCAGAACCGCAAGGCGGTCCATGTAGAGGAGATTGATGTCCTTGTAGGGCGCCGGATAGGTCGAGTTGCAGTGGAGCAGGCAGAAGGACGCGCCATTCGCCTTCAGGAGCGCGACGCTCTCCTTGATCTCGGCCTCGGTCGCCATGCCCGTCGAGCAGAACAGCGGCTTGCCGGTCTCGGCCAGCGCCAGAAGCAGTTCGTGATTGGTCAGGTCGGCCGAGGCGAGCTTGTAGCCCGAGATGCCGTATTCCTCGAGCGCCTTGAGGCTGCTCAGATCCCACGGCGTGCAGAGCGGCTCCATGCCCTTCGACCGGACATAGTCGAACAGGATGTAGAGGTTTTCCTTCGACAGATTGAAGCGCGCGAGAAGATCCAGCGTGTACTGCGCGCCGAGGTCCTTCGACGCATCTTCCGGAGCGCCGGTGCCCTGGTAGAGGGAGGACATGTCGCGCATCTGGAACTTGGCGCAATCGGCTCCCGCCTCCGCGGCGAGGTCGATCAGCCGGTGGGCGAGGTCCATGTCGCCGTTATGGTTGTTGCCGATCTCGGCGATGACGAAGGACGGATGCCCCGGTCCGATCAGGCGGCCCCCGACGGAGAAGGTCTCCATCTTCGGGAAGGCGATGCCGACCACGCGGCCATATTCGTCGACGAGAGGAACAGACCGGATCCGGTCCGAGAACATCTCGTTGATCGTGGCGACCGGCGTATCGTCCCGCGCACTGACGAAGTTCGGATTGGCGATGTCGCCAACCGGCAGCGACAGGTCGATCTCGGGCGTACCCGCCAGCCAGCGGCGAATGTCGCCATCGGTCACGACGCCAAGCAGAAGGCCCTGCTCGGAAACTGAGAGTACAAATCCGGATTTGTTCGCGCTGATCTTCGTGAGCGCGGAAAGGATCGAATCCTCCGCGAACACGACGAACCGCATGACGTTACGTTCGATCATCATCGGGGCCAAATCCTGATTTCAGACGTCGGGGGCCGTTTGGTGCGATGCATCATAAATTAGTTCTGCGATCCATCAAGCACTTGTAGCAAGTCGCATTTCTCGCACGAACAGATACTGATCTGGTTCGGCCAGGTGCAGGCGACCTTGCGTCGTCAGGGCGTTCACGGCGCGAAACTGACACGCCATACCGCAATGCACAAGACGTTGGGCAAAGCAAAAAGCGAAGCGTTGCGCGCCGAACACGCGGGTGGGGATCCCGCGACGGAGCGGCAGAACTACAACGGAAGTCCGGTCAGGGCCACAATCGCACGGTTGCGCGGGGCAGCGGCCTCGCCGTCCGATGCAGAGGTGCGGAGCCCTCAACGGGCGTTGCCATCACCGTCACGGCCTTCATCCCAGGTCATTTCCTCAGGCCCCGGGCGAGCGTGAAGACCAAGGTGCCGTCATTCTGCGCAAAGCTCGCCCGAGCAGCGAGCGATATCCGTCCTGTGACCGAGGTCACACCTCGCGATCGCGAGACCGATCGGGGCGTCCCTTCGGCTTGTCGTAACGGCCCTTCGGCTTTGAGGACGCGCCGTCCTTGTCGCCGCCCCGCGATCCTGCTTTTTGCCCGCCCTTGTAGCGTCCGCCCTTGTGGGCGGGCTTCGGACCGCCTCGCGGCGCGCCATCGCCGCCGCCCGGGGCTTCCGCGCGTTCGATGCGGATTTCTTCGTCGTCGGTGCGGCGCAGGGCTTCCTCGAAGCGTTCGGCGGCCTCGGCGGCGATCTCGAACTTGCTGTCGCGCTCGAAGATCTTGATCGCGCCGATCTCGTTCTTCGTCACATGGCCGCGCCGGCAGATGAGCGGCAGCAGCCATTTCGGATCGGCGTTTTTCTGGCGGCCGACCGAGAGGCGGAACCAGACGGCGTCGCCGCCTTCCACCTCGCGCGGACCGCGACGCGGGCGCTCCTGACGATCGTCGGATTGCCGGTCGGAACGGGCGTGATCATCCCGCTGGCCGCGCTGCGGCCGCTCGCGATTGCCGCGGCGCTCGTCCGGCGCCTGGCCGACATCGACGAGTTCCTCCGGCTCCGGCAACCGGGCGCGGGCGAGGCGGACGAGGGCGGTCGCGGCGGCCTGCGGGCCGATCCGCTCCAGGAGCGCGGTCGCGATCTGCTCGTCCTCCGGCGTCGCCGGCTCGGCATTGGTGAAGGAGGCCAGCAGCCGCTCGCGATCGAGGGCACGGATCTCGTCGGCGGAGGGCGCCGCGCTCCAGCGCGCATCGACGCCGGCGGCGCGGATGAGCCGCAGCGCCTTGGCGCGCTGGGTATAGGGCACGAGCAAGGCGCTGACGCCCTTGCGGCCGGCGCGGCCGGTGCGGCCGCTCCTGTGAAGCATCACCGCCGGACCGGTCGGCAGGTCGGCATGCACGACGAGGCCGAGATCGGGCAGGTCGAGGCCGCGCGCGGCGACGTCGGTGGCGACGCAGACGCGGGCGCGGCCGTCGCGCAGCGCCTGAAGCGCATGGTTGCGTTCGCTCTGGCTAAGCTCGCCGGAAAGGGCGACGGCGGCGAAACCGCGCTCGACGAGGCTCGCATGCAGGTGACGGACCGATTCGCGTGTCGCGCAGAAGACGAGAGTCGCGCCGACATCGAAGAAGCGCAGCGTATTGACGACGCCGAGCTCGACCTCGTTGGGCGCCACGCGCAGTGCACGATATTCGATATCGCCATGCGGCTGGTTCTCGACGATCGTGTCGATCCTGAGCGCGTCCTTCTGGTAGCGGCGGGCGAGGCGCACGATCTCGCGCGGCAGAGTCGCCGAGAAGAGCAGGGTGCGCCGGGTCGGCGGCACCGAATCGAGGATCAGCTCGAGATCCTCGCGGAAGCCGAGATCGAGCATCTCGTCGGCCTCGTCGAGCACGACGGCGCGCAGCGCCGAGACGTCGAGACGGCCGCGCTCCAGATGATCACGCAGGCGCCCCGGCGTGCCGACCACGATATGGGCGCCATCGGCGAGCGCGCGCTGCTCGCGGCGGACATCCATGCCGCCGACGGCGGTCGCGATGCGGGCGCCCGTATCGGCATACAGCCAGCCGAGCTCCTGGCGGACCTGCAGGGCGAGTTCGCGGGTGGGCGCGACGATGAGCGCGAGCGGCAGGTCGGCTTGCGGAAAGCGGGTCTCGCCGCCGAGCAGCGTCGAGGAGAGGGCGAGGCCATAGGCGACCGTCTTGCCCGATCCCGTCTGCGCGGAGACGAGCAGGTCGCGCTCGCCGGCATCGCTGGCGACGACGGCGGCCTGCACCGGCGTCAGGCTCTTGTAGCCGCGCGCATCGAGGGCGGCGGCGAGCGCGGGATTGGAGATGGCGGGCGCGGTCGATTCTTCGGATGTCATCTATGTCTTTCGGCGCGCTTCGGTCGCGCAGTCGTTCGGGGCGCGCGCGCCTGGCGCACGCTCGCGGCGCGCCAGGATCGGAAAGGGCGGCGCCGCGCGGTTTCTCTTAGTCCACAAGGCCTGCCGCCGTCCATCGCCAACCATCTGCGCGCTCGGCAACGCGGCGTTAATCCTCGTCGATGATGATCCGTTCACCATGCTGCATCGCACCGGGCCCACCGCATGACCACCCGCCAGCGCCGCAATTCCCGCCGCCGCAAGCTGCTGCTGCCGCTCGGCGCCGTCGCGGTGATGGCCTATTTCGGCTATCACTCCTTCAATGGCGACTATGGCATCTGGTCCCGCGACCGCATGAATCGCGAGGCGATCGGCCTCGAAGCGGAGCTCGAAAGCCTGAAGGCGCAGCGCCTTGCGCTGCAGGAGCGCTCGCGGCTGCTGCGCCCGGACAGCCTCGACCCGGACATGATCGACGAGCGCGCCCGCAGCAACCTCAATGTGCTGAAGCCGGACGAGCTCGTGATCGATCTTGCTGCGTCGCAGTCGGTCGCATCGCAGTAATTTTCGCGCTGCAGCGCGATTAACCGAAACCCGGTTCATCACCATTTAGGCAACGAAGTCATGTAGTTGGTGCATGGCTCCCGTGCTCGCCATGCATCTTGGATTGCGTATCGCCTTCGGATAACGTCACGCCCCATAGTTTGAGGGATAACGCTCCGGAGACGAAGGTATGGCTGTAGCCAAATCGCAGGTCGGCAGCAAAGCCGGGTCGACCGACGGTCGCAAGGCAGCCGGGCATAGGGCCGCAAAAGCTGCGTCGCCCGCGCGCTCGGCAGCCGCGAAGCCGCAGGTCGCCGACTTCTCGCGCGAGGAGGAGCTCGAAGCCTATCGCGAGATGCTGCTGATCCGGCGGTTCGAGGAAAAGGCCGGCCAGATGTATGGCATGGGTCTCATCCACGGCTTCTGCCACCTCTATATCGGCCAGGAAGCGGTCGTCGTCGGCATGCAGATGGCGATCCGCAACGGCGAGGATCAGGTGATCACCGGCTATCGCGACCATGGCCACATGCTCGCGACCGGAATGGACGCCAAGGGCGTCATGGCCGAGCTGACCGGCCGCCGCGACGGATATTCGCGCGGCAAGGGCGGCTCGATGCACATGTTCTCGATCGAGAAGCAGTTCTTCGGCGGCCATGGCATCGTCGGCGCCCAGGTCTCGCTCGGCACCGGCCTCGCCTTCGCCAATCGCTACCGCAAGAACGACCGCGTCTCGCTGACCTATTTCGGCGACGGCGCCGCCAACCAGGGCCAGGTCTACGAGAGCTTCAACATGGCGGAGCTGTGGAAGCTGCCCGTCATCTACATCATCGAGAACAATCGCTATGCGATGGGCACCTCGGTGACGCGCTCCTCGGCGCAGACGGATTTCTCGCGCCGCGGCCTCTCCTTCAACATTCCCGGCGAGCAGGTGGACGGCATGGATGTGCGCGCCGTGCGCGCCGCCGGCGAACGCGCCGTCGAATGGTGCCGCTCCGGCAAGGGTCCCTACATCCTCGAGATGCAGACCTACCGCTATCGCGGCCACTCGATGTCCGACCCGGCCAAGTACCGGTCGAAGGACGAAGTGCAGAAGATGCGCAACGAGCACGACCCCATCGAGCAGGTGCGCCTGCGCCTCCTCGACAAGGGCTGGGCCAGCGAGGACGATCTCAAGAAGATCGACGCGGATGTCCGCGACATCGTCAACGAAGCGGCGGATTTCGCCCAGAACAGCCCCGAGCCGGACGTTGCCGAGCTCTGGACGGACATTCTCAAGTAAGGGCGGGGAAGAGACATGCCGATCGAGATTCTGATGCCGGCTCTCTCGCCGACCATGGAGGAGGGCAAGCTCTCCAAATGGCTCAAGAAGGAAGGCGATAGCGTCAAGTCCGGCGACGTCATCGCCGAGATCGAGACCGACAAGGCGACGATGGAAGTCGAGGCCATCGACGAGGGGACCGTGGGCAAGCTGCTCGTCCCCGAGGGCACCGAAAACGTCAAGGTGAACACGCCGATCGCCGTCCTGCTGGCCGATGGCGAGGACGCCTCCGCCGCTTCCGCGCCGCCGGCCAAGGACGAGCAAGGCATCGCCGAGGCCGCCAAGAACGGGAGCGGCGAAGCGAATTCGGCGCCGGCCGCCAGCGCCGCCGCGCCCGTCCTGCCCGCGTCGGTCAAGGCCGATGTCGCGAGCGATCCCGACATTCCGGCCGGCACCGAGTTCGTCACCATGACGGTGCGCGAGGCGCTTCGCGACGCGATGGCCGAGGAGATGCGCCGCGACGGCGACGTCTTCGTCATCGGCGAGGAAGTGGCGGAGTATCAGGGCGCCTACAAGATCACGCAGGGCCTCCTGCAGGAGTTCGGCGCCGACCGCGTCATCGACACGCCGATCACCGAGCACGGCTTCGCGGGCCTTGCCACCGGCGCGGCGCTGGCCGGGCTGAAGCCGATCGTCGAGTTCATGACGTTCAACTTCGCCATGCAGGCGATCGACCAGATCATCAACTCGGCCGCCAAGACGCTCTACATGTCGGGCGGCCAGCTCGGTGCCTCGATCGTCTTCCGTGGCCCGAACGGCGCCGCCGCCCGAGTCGGCGCGCAGCACAGCCAGGACTATTCGGCCTGGTACAGCCATGTTCCCGGCCTCAAGGTCGTGGCGCCCTATACGGCCGCCGACGCCAAGGGCCTGCTCAAGGCGGCGATCCGCGATCCCAATCCGGTGATCTTCCTCGAGAACGAGATCCTCTACGGCCACTCCTTCGAGGTGCCGAAGCTCGATGATTTCGTTCTGCCAATCGGCAAGGCGCGCATCCACAAGGCCGGCAAGGACGTGACGCTAGTCTCGTTCGGCATCGGCATGACCTATACGGTCAAGGCCGCCGAGCAACTCGCCGCCGAAGGCATCGACGCCGAGGTCATCGACCTCCGCACGTTGCGCCCGCTCGACATCGACACCGTCGTCGCCTCGGTCATGAAGACCGGCCGCTGCGTCACCGTCGAGGAAGGCTGGCCGCAGAACTCGATCGGCTCCGAGATCGCCTCGCAGCTGATGGAGAAGGCGTTCGACTATCTCGACGCGCCGGTGCTCAAGGTCACGGGCAAGGACGTGCCGATGCCCTACGCTGCCAATCTCGAGAAGCTCGCTCTGCCGAGCGTCGCCGAAGTGATCGCGGCCGTGAAGGCCGTGACCTATCGCTAGGGGGAGGCGACCATGCCGATCAATATCCTGATGCCTGCGCTCTCTCCCACGATGGAAGAGGGCAACCTCGCCAAGTGGCACGTGAAGGAAGGCGACAAGGTCAAGTCGGGCGACGTCATCGCCGAAATCGAGACCGACAAGGCGACGATGGAGGTCGAATCCATCGACGAGGGGACGGTCGGCAAGATCCTCGTTCCCGAGGGCACGCAGGGCGTGAAGGTAAACGCGCTGATCGCGGTGCTGCTCGCCGACGGCGAGGACGCCTCGGCGATCGGCGGCGATGTGGCTGCCAAGCCCACGGCTGACAAGCCCGCTGCCGAGAAGCCGGCCGAGAAGCCGGCGGCTGCTCCGGCTCCGGCCGCGCAGGCGGCGCCCGCCGCTGCGCCGGCTCCCGCGGCGGCTCCGCCGGCCGCCGCTGCGCCGGCACCGGCCGCGTCCGGCGAGCGTGTGTTCGCCTCGCCGCTCGCCCGCCGTCTGGCCAAGGAAGCCGGTCTCGATATTTCGAAGATCGCCGGCAGCGGGCCGCATGGCCGCGTGATCCAGGCCGATGTCGAGAGCGCCAAGGCTGGCGGCGCGGCGAAGGCCGCCGCCCCGGCTGCTGCTCCCGCCGCGGCGCCTGCTCAGGCCGCTGCGCCCGCACCCGCCGCTGCGCCGGCCGGCGCTTCGGATGCGCAGGTGCTGAAGCTCTTCCCCGAGGGCAGCTACGAGATCGTGCCGCATGACAACATGCGCAAGACGATCGCGCGCCGCCTGACGGAATCGAAGCAGACCGTCCCGCATTTCTACCTGACCATCGACACCGAGCTCGACGCGCTGCTGGCGCTGCGCGAGCAGATCAACGGCGCCGCGCCGAAGGACAAGGACGGCAACCCAGCCTACAAGGTCTCCGTCAACGACATGATCATCAAGGCGATGGCCCTGTCGCTGAAGAAGGTGCCCGCGGCGAACGCCTCGTGGACCGATGGCGGCATGGTCGTGCACAAGGTGGTCGATGTCGGCGTCGCCGTCGCGATCCCCGGCGGGCTGATCACGCCTGTTGTCCGCAATGCCGACCAGAAGACGCTCTCCACCATCTCCAACGAGATGAAGGACCTCGCCAAGCGCGCGCGCGACCGCAAGCTGAAGCCCGAGGAATATCAGGGCGGCACGACCTCGGTCTCCAATCTCGGCATGTTCGGCGTCAAGGACTTCGCGGCGATCATCAATCCGCCGCATGCAACGATCCTCGCCGTCGGCGCCGGCATCCAGAAGCCGGTCGTGAAGAGCGGCGAGATCAAGATCGCAACCGTCATGTCGGTGACGCTCTCGACCGACCACCGCGTCGTCGACGGCGCGCTGGGCGCCGAACTGATGCAGGCTTTCCGCGGCTACATCGAAAAGCCGATGGGGATGCTGGTCTGAACCGCGCCGCGACCCGCCGCCGCCTTGACCTCGCGCAAGGACGGCGGCGCCGCTTCGGGCAAGGTCGCCGCGTCTGAAATCAAGGGAGAAACGCCCATGGCTCACACGCCGCATGAACTTGCCGAGGACTTTCCTGGCGAGCACGACAAGATCGCCCGCCTGAAGGCCGACGACGCGCATTTCGCGAAGCTGGTCGACGCCTATCACGAGGTGAACCGCGCCGTGCATCGCGCGGAGACCGATGTCGAGCCGACCGACGACATCCACATGACCGACATGCGCAAGAAGCGCATGCAGCTGAAAGACGAGATCGCCGCACGGCTGCGGGCGTGACGGTTCGCGGCGGGTCACCCCGCCGCGCCTCCGCCAGACCGTGCATGTGACAAACCGGGAGACCGGCGCCGCTTCGGCGGCCCGGCCATGGCGAAGGGGACGGGCCGATGGCCAACACCTATGACGTGATCATCATCGGCTCGGGGCCGGGCGGCTATGTCGCGGCGATCCGGGCGGCGCAGCTGGGGCTGAAGACCGCGGTGGTCGAGGCGAAGCATCTGGGCGGCATCTGCCTTAACTGGGGCTGCATTCCGACCAAGGCGCTGCTGCGCTCGGCCGAAATCTATCACTATATGGAGCACGCCTCGGATTACGGTCTCTCGGCCGGCCAGGTGGGCTTCGACATCGGCGCGGTTTCCAAGCGCTCGCGCGGCGTCGCGGCACAGCTGAACCAGGGCGTCACGGGCCTCCTCAAGAAGAACAAGGTCGACGTCATCTGGGGCGTCGCCGAGATCGCGGCGCCGGGCAAGGTCACCGTGAAGCCTGCGCCCGCCGAGGCCTATGGCAAGCCGAACGTGCCGCCGAAGGGCGCGCTCGGGGCCGGCGACTATGAGGCGAAGTCGATCGTCGTCGCGACCGGCGCCCGGCCGCGTGCGCTGCCGGGCCTCGAGCCGGACGGCAAGCTGATCCTCACCTATTTCGAGGCCATGGTGCCCGAGACGCTGCCGAAGAAGCTGCTCGTGATGGGCTCCGGCGCGATCGGCATCGAATTCGCCTCCTTCTACAGGACGCTCGGCGCCGAGGTGACGGTGGTCGAGGTGCTGCCGCAGATCCTGCCCGTCGAGGACGAGGAGATCGCCGCGCATGTGCGCAAGCGGCTGGAAAAGCAGGGCTTCCGCATCCTGACCGGCGCCAAGGTGACGAAGGTCACGAAGGGCGCCAACTCGATCACCGCCACCGTCGAGACGGCGGACGGCAAGAGCGAGGAGATCACCGCCGACAAGATGATCTCCGCCGTCGGCGTCGTCGGCAATATCGAGGGGCTGGGCCTCGAGAAGCTCGGCGTCAAGACCGACCGCGGCTGCGTCGTCACCGACGGGCTCGGCCGCACCAACGTGCCCGGCATCTACGCGATCGGCGATGTCGCCGGCCCGCCGATGCTCGCCCACAAGGCCGAGCATGAGGGCGTGATCTGCGTCGAGGGCATCGCCGGGCAGCATCCGCATCCGATGGACAAGCTCAAGATCCCGGGCTGCACCTATTGCAACCCGCAGGTCGCCTCGGTCGGCCTCACCGAAAAGAAGGCACGCGAAGCGGGCTACGACATCCGCGTCGGCAAGTTCCCCTTCATCGGCAATGGCAAGGCGATCGCGCTCGGCGAGCCGGAGGGGCTCGTGAAGACGATCTTCGACAAGAAGACCGGCCAGCTTCTCGGCGCGCATATGGTCGGCGCCGAGGTGACCGAACTGATCCAGGGCTTCGTGATCGCCATGAACCTCGAGACGACGGAGGAGGAACTGATCCATTCCGTGTTCCCGCATCCGACGCTCTCCGAGACCATGCATGAAAGCGTCATGGGTGCCTATGGCCGCGCGATCCACATCTGAGGCGGTGGATCGGTCCTCAGGAACCGCGGCATGAGCAGGATCGCCCTCTGGGGCATCAAGAACTGCGACACGATGAAGAAGGCGCGCGCCTGGCTGGACAGCCACGGCGTCGCCTACGACTTCCGCGACTACAAGGCCGAGGGCGCCGACCCTGAGCGCCTCGCGGCCTGGGTCAAGGAACTCGGGTGGGAGACGGTTCTGAACCGCGCCGGCACGACCTTCCGCACGCTTCCCGACGCCGACAAGCAAGACCTCGACGCCGCGAAGGCGGTTCGGCTGATGCTGGCGCAGCCTTCGATGATCAAGCGGCCGATGCTGGAGCGGGAGGACGGCCTCCTCATCGCCGGCTTCAAGCCGGAGATCTATGCCGAACGGCTCGGGGTCGCCGGGTAGGGCACCAGGCGGGGGCAGGCGTCGCCCTCCCAGCTTTGAATCGATCCGAAACCGTTGCCAGCCGCGGCCTCGGGGTCTAAATGACGCCGGTGGAGCGATCCGCCTCCGACAGGATCAGACGATAATGACCGGCGCACCTTCGCCCGGCGATGGATTGGATGTCCATCGCCGCAGAACCCGTTTCCGGGCGTGGCATCGCGGCATGCGCGAGATGGACCTCATTCTCGGCCGTTTCGCCGATGCCTCGATCGCGGCGCTTTCCGACGAGGAACTCGAGGCGCTCGACGCGTTGATGGAGGAGCAGGACCGCGACCTCTTCGCCTGGCTGACGGGCGAGGCGGCGGTTCCGTCGCATGCCGATACGCCGCTCTTCCGCAAGCTCTCCGCCTTCACGGGCGCCTCGCCCCGCTAAACCAAGACAGAGTGATGATTCGCTTCGATTCAGTTCTGCGCAGACGCTCGACCGTGCTGTCGGGTGTTCCCGACGGCCTGGACGGGCGCGTCGTCGCCGATCTCGCAACTCTGTCCGCCAAGGACGACCGGTCGTACCTGCTGGTCGTCGCGCGCGACGGGCAGCGCATGGCCGATCTCGAACAGGCGATCGCCTTCTTCGCGCCGGCCCAGGAGGTGCTGTCCTTCCCGGCCTGGGATTGCATGCCTTATGACCGCGTTTCGCCGAACTCGGCGGTCGTCGCGCGGCGGATGGCGGCGCTCTCGGCACTCGCCAACCGCAAGACCGAGGCCGGCAAGTGCCTCGTCGTGCTGACGACGGTGAACGCCGTCGTGCAGCGCGTGCCGCGCCGCGCCGATGTGGTGCGCCAGAGCCTGACCTTCTCTCCGGGCAGCCGCCTGCCGATGGAGCAGCTCATCGGCTGGCTGGAGGACAACGGCTTCCTGCGCACAGCGACCGTCCGCGAGGCCGGCGAATATGCCGTGCGCGGCGGCATCGTCGATCTCTTCGCCGCCGGCCTCGGCGAGCCGGTGCGGGTCGATTATTTCGGCGATACGGTCGATTCGATCCGCTCCTTCGATGCCGAAACGCAGCGCACCATCCAGCAGAAGAAGCGGCTCGATCTGGTGCCGGTCAGCGAGCTGGTGCTGTCGCCGCAGTCGATCGCCCGGTTCCGCGAGGCCTATGTGCGCCTCTTCGGTGCCTCCGACCGCGAGGATCTGCTCTATCAGCAGGTGAGCGAGGGACGGCGCTATACGGGCGTCGAGCACTGGCTGCCGCTCTTCGCCGAAGGGCTCGACACGCTGTTCGACTATCTGCCTGACACGGCTCTGGTGCTCGATCATCTTGTCGAGGAGGCGCTCGCGGAGCGGCTTGACGAGATCAAGGACCATTACGACGCGCGCCGCAGTGCCATGGGCCAGAACCAGGGCGGCGTGCCCTACAAACCGATCGCGCCAAACGCGCTCTATGTGGACAGCGCCGAGTGGAAGCGGCGCGAGGGCGAGCAGCCGCTCATCCGCATGACGCCGTTCGCGGAGCCGGACGACACGATGGTCGTCGATCTCGGCGGCCGGCACGGGCGGACCTTCGCCGCGGAGCGTCTCGCCGGTGACGTCAATGTCTTCGACGCCGTGATCAACCATGTCACGAGCCTGCGCGAAAAGAAGCGGGTGGTGATCGCGAGCTGGAGCGAGGGCGCGCGCGATCGCCTGACGCAGGTGCTCGCCGATCACGGCCTCAAGCGCGCAGAGGTGATCGAGAGCTGGCCTGCCGCCGCGGCGCTGCCGAAGGGCGTCGTCGGGCTCGGCGTGCTCGGGCTCGAGACGGGCTTCGATTCGCCCGATCTCGTGATGATCGGCGAGCAGGACATTCTCGGCGATCGCCTCGTCCGGCCGCGCAAGCGCTCGAAGAAGGGGTCCGACTTCCTCTCCGAGGTGACGGCGCTCGCCGAGGGCGACCTCGTCGTGCATGTCGATCACGGCATCGGCCGCTTCACCGGCCTCAAGACGATCACGGCGGCAGGCGCACCGCGCGACTGCCTCGAGATCGTCTATGCCGGCGGCGACCGGCTCTATCTGCCGGTCGAGAATATCGAGCTCCTGTCGCGCTACGGCTCCGAGGATACGGACGCGACGCTCGACAAGCTCGGCGGCGTCGCCTGGCAATCGCGCAAGGCGAAGCTCAAGAAGCGCATTCGCGACATGGCGGCCCAGCTCATCAAGGTGGCCGCCGCCCGCGCCATGCGCCATGCCGAGGTGATCACGCCGCCGGAGGGGCTTTATGACGAGTTCGCGGCGCGATTCCCCTATGAGGAGACGGAAGACCAGCTTTCGGCCATCGAGGCGGTGATGACGGATCTCGCCGCCGGCACGCCGATGGACCGGCTCGTCTGCGGCGATGTCGGCTTCGGCAAGACTGAAGTGGCGCTTCGCGCCGCCTTCCTCGCCGTCATGAGTGGCCGGCAGGTGGCGGTCGTGGTGCCGACGACGCTCCTGTCGCGCCAGCATTTCAAGACCTTCTCGACCCGCTTCGCCGGCTTCCCGGTGCGCGTCGAGCAGGCCTCGCGGCTGGTTTCGGCCAAGGACCTCGCCGAGACCAAGAAGGGGCTCAAGGAAGGGCAGGTCGACATCGTCGTCGGCACGCATGCCCTGCTCGGCAAGGGCATCGAGTTCCGCGATCTCGGCCTTCTCATCATCGACGAGGAGCAGCATTTCGGCGTCAAGCACAAGGAGCGGCTCAAGGAGCTGAAGGGCGACGTGCATGTGCTGACGCTCTCGGCGACGCCGATCCCGCGCACGCTGCAACTGGCGCTCACCGGCGTGCGCGAGCTGTCGCTCATCACCACGCCGCCGGTCGACCGCATGGCGGTGCGCACCTTCATCTCGCCCTTCGACGCGCTCGCCGTGCGCGAGGCGCTTCTGCGCGAGCGCTATCGCGGCGGCCAGAGCTTCTATGTCTGCCCGCGGCTCGCCGATCTCGCCGACCGCAAGGAATTCCTCGAAAAGTTCGTGCCCGAGGTGAAGGTCGCGATCGCGCATGGCCAGATGCCGGCGACCGAGCTCGACGACATCATGAACGCCTTCTACGAGGGCGCCTATGACGTGCTGCTCTCGACGACGATCGTCGAATCCGGCCTCGACATCCCGACCGCCAACACGCTGATCGTGCATCGCGCCGACATGTTCGGCCTCGCGCAGCTCTATCAGCTGCGGGGCCGCGTCGGCCGCTCCAAGACGCGCGCCTATGCGCTTTTCACCGTGCCGGCCGAGAAGAAGCTCACCGCCATGGCCGATCGCCGGCTGAAGGTGCTGCAGTCGCTCGATACGCTCGGCGCGGGCTTCCAGCTCGCTAGCCACGATCTCGACATCCGCGGCGCCGGCAATCTCCTCGGCGAGGAGCAGTCCGGCCATATCAAGGAAGTCGGCTACGAGCTCTACCAGCAGATGCTGGAGGAGGCGGTCGCGCAGCTTCGCCAGGGCGGCGGCGAGGAGGTCGAGGAGGATGGCCGCTGGTCGCCGCAGATCACGGTCGGGACGCCGGTAATGCTGCCCGAGACCTATGTGCCGGACCTGCCGCTGCGCCTCAGCCTCTATCGCCGGCTCGGCGATCTCGAGGAGCCGGACCAGATCGACGCCTTCGGCGCCGAGCTGATCGACCGCTTCGGCCCGCTTCCGGACGAGGTCGAGCATCTCCTGAAGATCGTCTACATCAAGGCGCTTTGCCGCCGCGCGAATGTCGAGAAGGTCGATGCCGGCCCGAAGGGCATGGTCATCTCCTTCCGCAATTCGGTGTTCCCGAACCCGGCTGGCCTCATCCGCTATATCGGCGAGCAGGGCAGCCTCGCGAAGGTCCGCCCCGACCAGAAGATCGTGCTGATCCGCGACTGGGAAGACCCCGAGAAGCGGCTGAAGGGCACGGCGGTGGTGCTGACCCAGCTCGCGCGCATCGCGGTCGGCGACGGCAAGAAGGCGGCTTAAGGGGACGATTCGCCGCCACCACGGCTGCACTCACCCCCCTCTCCACCTCTCCCCCACAAGGGGGGAGAGGGCCTAACTCGCATGGCTCGACGAGTGTCGCGTCAAGACGACGGGTGCACGCGTCGGGAACGGTGAACTCGACTCCCTCTCCCGCGCAGCGGGGGAGGGTTGGGGAGGGGGCTCTTTGGGGCCCAGTTGAGGGCGCGACCGCGCGAGCCTCAGCCCTTCTTCGCGGCGTACCAGGTCGGCAGGGTGTAGCCGTAGACGGACTGGGTCTTGGGGTGGTCGACCGTCGTCCAGCGGGCGACCCACTGGTCGGGCAGGTAGTAGAGCGGCACGACATAGTGGCCGGAGATCAGGACGCGGTCGAGCGCGCGGACAGCGGCGACGAAGTCCTCCTGGTCGCGGGCGGCGACCAGCGCCGCGATCATGGCGTCGATCGCCGGCTCCTTCGCGCCGACATAGTTGAACGAGCCCATCATGTCGGCCGCGGCGCTGGACCAGCGGTTGCTCTGCTCGCTGCCGGGCGAGAGCGAGGCCGGCCATGAGGTCATGATCACGTCATAGTCGAAATTCTGCACGCGGCGCTGATACTGCGTCGCATCAACCGTGCGCGTGGTCGCCGTGATGCCGACCCGCGAGAGCGTGCGCCCGAAGGCCGAGGCGATGCGCTCCTGGCTGGCGTCCTGCAGCAGGATCTCGAAGGCGAAGGGCTGCCCGGAGGCATCGACGAGCTTGTTGCCCTCGAGCCTCCAGCCGGCGGCGCGCAGCTCTTCGAGCGCGGCGCGCAGCACCTTGCGGTCGCCGCCCGAGCCGTCGCTGACCGTCGGCTTCCAGGTCCCGTCCATCACCGCCGGGTCGACGGCGTCCGGGAAGGGGGCGAGCAGCGCCTTCTCGGCGGCGGAGGCGGGGACGCCGAAGGCGGAGAGGGTCGAATCCTGGAAGAAGCTGGCATTGCGGCTATAGGCGCCGGAGAAGAGGTTCTTGTTGACCCATTCGAAATCGAACAGCATTTCCAGCGCCTTGCGTGTCCGCACATCGGCGAACTGCGCGCGGCGCGTGTTGAGCGCAAAGCCGAGCATGCCCTTCGGCAGCCCGTTGGGGATCGCCTCCTTGACGACGCGACCGTCCGTGACGGCCGGGAAGTTGTAGGACTCCAGCCAGCGCGAGGGATCGCTCTCCGGATTGACGTCGTAGAGCCCCTTCTTGAAGCCCTCGAACATCGAGTTGCGGTCGCGGTAATAGTCGATGCGGATGACGTCGAAATTGTCGAAGCCGCGCTTCACATTGAGGTCCTTGCCCCAATAGTCCGGGTTGCGCTTCAGGATGAACTGCTCGCCCGGGCGGATCGTGTCCATCACATAGGGGCCGCTGCCGATCATCGGCTTCAGCGTCGACTGGTCGAAGGTCTCGGCGTCGGTCGCGTGCTTCGGCAGGATCGGCATCAGGCCGATCAGCATCGGCAGTTCGCGATTGTCGCCATTGGCGAAGGTGAACTTCACCCCGCGCTCGCCGACCTTCTCCGACTTGGTCACGGTCTTGAACCAGGTCGGGTAGAGATTGGGCCGGCCCTTCTCGCGCAGCAGCTCGAGCGAGAAGATGACGTCCTCGGGCGTGATCGGCTGGCCGTCGGAGAATTTCGCGGCCGGGTTGATCGTGAAGGTCACGGAGGCGCGGTCGTCCGGCATGTCGACCGAATCGGCGATGAGCCCGTAGAGCGTGAAAGCCTCGTCGCGGTTGCGCACCATCAGGCTCTCGAAGACGTTGTTGCCGAGCGAGGCATCCCAGATGCCGCGCGAGGTCGTCGTCGCGCTCTTCACGATGAACGGGTTGACGCTGTCATAGGTGCCCTGGAAGGCATAGCCGATCGTTCCGCCCTTCGGCGCATCGGGATCGGCATAGGGGAAATGGTCGAAACCCTTGGGGAGCGCCGGTTCGCCATGCATCGCCATGCCGTGGCTCGGCTCGGCACCGGCATGCGCGACGGGCAGGGCGGCCATCGCCAGCAAGGCGCATGCGATGCGGGCTGCGAGAAAGCGCTTCGACATGGTGATTTCCTCCGCCTTGCCGGCATGAGCCGGGGTCCCGCCGAAAAAGACCCCAGCCGTCGCGGCTTGGCAACCGCCTTCCTGCTGGAAATGCCGCGCCTGAGGGTCTAAACATGCGCCGCAACCCGGGCGTCACCGTGTCGCCTCATTTGCTGGTCATCCAGCCGCGATGACGTCGCCGGATCCGGGCAACCGCTTGCCGCCGGTGGCAGGCGCGGAACAGACGTTGAACGCAAGGACACGCAGATGTCGTATCGCTGGAAGATCGGTTCGGTGAGGGCGCCTCTGCTGGCGACTGCCGCGCTGCTGATGGTCGCCTCGGCTCCGGTGGCGATGGCCCAGGACGCGCCGGCTCCGAAGCCGCCGGCGGCCAAGCCGGCTGCGGCCGCTCCCGCCGCCGGCGATGCTGCCACCTCGCCCTGGATCAAGGAATGCGGCCAGGATCCGCAGTCCAAGAAGAAGCTCTGCATCACCTCGCAGGAGCTTCGCGCCGACACGAATCAGTTCATCGCCTCGATCCAGCTGCGCAAGCTCGAGGGCGATCCGAAGATGGCGCTGACGGCGATCGTGCTCACCGGCCAGCTCATCCAGCCGGGCCTGCTGATCCAGGTCGACCAGAACAAGGCTGTCCCGCTCAAGTATGTGATCTGCGACCCGACCGTCTGCTACGCGCAGGCCGAGGTCGACGACGCCTTCGCCACGTCCATGAAGAAGGGCAACAAGGTCGCCGCGATCACCATGAACCCGCAGGGCAAGCCGATGGTGTTCCCGTTCGGGCTCAACGGCTTCACCAAGGTCTATGAGGGCGAGGGCCTCGATCGCGCCGCCGGCAAGGCGCGCCGCGATGCGCTGCAGGAGCAGCTGCAGAAGAACGCCGAGGAAAACCGCCAGAAACTCATCGAGCAGCAGAACAAGGAGCGCGGCGAGGCTGCCCCCGCGCAGTAAGCCGGTCCGCGACTGACCGACATGCGAACGGCGCGCCCTGGGCGCGCCGTTTTCGTTTCGCAGTCGAGAGAGCCGGGAGAAGGGCTGCCGCCGCTTGCGCTCAGTTCATCGGGCGGTGGCGCGCGACATAGATGTCGCCCTGGCGCTCGTCGAAATAATCTGGAAGCTGGGCATGGCGCAGCGGCTCGTCCGAACCGTCGACGAGGAGGTTCTGCTCCGAGACATAGGCGACATATTCGCTGTCGGCGTTCTCGGCGAGCAGGTGGTAGAAGGGCTGGTCCTTGGCCGGCCGGATCTCCTCCGGGATCGACTGGTACCATTCCTCGGTGTTGGCGAAGACCGGATCGACATCGAACACGACGCCGCGGAACGAGAAGTGTCGGTGGCGCACGATCTGGCCGATCCCGAATTTGGCTTCGCGCAGGCGCTCTTCCGGCGATTTGATGCGGTCTGACTGGCCCATTGACGCCTTTCCGGATTTGGTCCGTCGTCCAGAAAGCCCGATCGGTGCCGAAGCGTCAACGCGACGCATGGTCGCCGCGCTGGACCTTACCGCTCAAAGATGCGGAGCGAGCGCCTGGCGCATGGCGAAGCGCTTCAGCGCCGGCAAGCGGTCCAGCGCGAAGAGCCCGACACCGCGCGCCGCCTGAACGGGCAGGAAACCGGTGAGCAGCGTGCGGTTGAGCGCATCGACGGCGGCCGTCCGCGTATAGACATCGCCCGAGCGGCGGCGGCGATAGTCGGCGAGCGCGTCCTCTGAACCGGGATCGCTGCGGTGCGCCGCGGCCGTGCGGGCGAAGACGGCGGCGTCGCGGAGGCTGAGATTGAGGCCCTGGGCGCCGATCGGGGGGAAGACATGCGCCGCTTCGCCGATGAGCGCGATCCGCCGGTCAGCGAAGCGCTCGGCCGCCTGGCCCGTCAGCGGGAAGGCCTGGCGCGGTCCGTCGATCTCGATGTCGCCGACGAGGAAATGCGACTTCTGCCCGAAGACGTCCGCGAGGCCGCGATCATCGAGCTGCATCAGCCGCTCGGCCTCGGCCGGCTTCACCACGCAGACGACGGCGGAGCGGAGGCCGGGCAGGGGGACCAGCGTGAACGGGCCCGTCTCGGTGTGGAATTCGGTCGAGACGTCGCCATGCGGCAGGGTGTGGCGGATATTCGCGACGACGGCGGTCTGCGGATAGGACCAGCGCTTGAGGCCGATCCCGGCGGCCTCGCGGGCCGGAGAATTGCGGCCGTCGGCGGCGCCCACCAGCCGGGCCGAGATGCTGCCGGCGTCTCCGGCGTCGATCGCGACATGGTCGTCATGAACCTCGATCGAGCGGGCGAATCCGTCGAGCCGCTGGATGCCGGCCGCCGTGGCGGCATCCTCCAGCGCCGGGATCATGGCCGCGGTCGGGACATTGTAGCCGAAGGCGTCGCGGCCGATCTCCGAGGCATGGAACTCCACCAGCGGCGCGCGGACGAGGCGCCGCGTGCCGTCGACGATGCGCATCGTGCGGAGCGGCGCGACCGTGTCGGCGAGAGCTGGCCAGATGCCGGTTTCCTCGAGAATCTCGACAGAGACGCCGAGCATGGCGACGGTGCGGCGGTCGCTCGGGATCGTTCGCGGCGCGACGAGGGCGACCGACAGGCCCTCGCGGGCGGCGAGGATCGCGGCGCTGAGACCGGCCGGGCCGGCGCCGACAATCGCGACATCGATGGCTGCGTTCATGTCTCGACCTCCTCGACCGGCGCCGATTGCCGGCGCGCCCTGAGCCGCCAGACATGGACGAGCGTCATGCCGGCCAGCATCGCGCCGAGAAATAGAAGGATGGACGGGAATGTCGAGACGAGATCGGCAAGGGCAGGGCCGGGGCAAAGGCCCGCGAGGCCCCAGCCGATGCCGAAGATCGCAGCGCCGATGACGAGTTCGCCGTCGACGCGGCGCGCATGCGGCTGCGAGAACGAGGCGGCGGCCAGCGGCCGGCGGCGCCGATGCGCGACGCGGAGCGCGCCCATGGTGATGATGACCGCCATCGCCAGCACGATCGCAAGGCTCGGGTCCCACTGGCCGGAGCGGATGAGTGACAGGTTGAGGAAGGCCTTGACCTTCTGCGGGTGGATCATGCCCGAGACGGCGAGGCCCGCGCCGAAGATCACGCCCGAGGCGAGCGCCGCGGCATGGAATAGGATCGGGCGCCGCTGCGCGGTCTCGCTCACGGTCACGCGCCCGCCACGACGACCGTCAGCACAGCCGTCGCCATGAAGACGCCGACCGCCACGAAGGACCGGAGCGACAGATTGGCGAGGCCGAACACGCCATGGCCGGACGTGCAGCCACGAGCGAGCGCCGCGCCGATGCCGACGAGAAGGCCGGAGCCGAGGAGGAGGGCCGGCGACATGCCGAGTTCGGGCAGGCCGGGCGCCATGTCGGCGAAGAGATCCGGCCCGATCAGGAGCGCCGCCGCGGCGCCGAGCGGCAGCCCGGCGATGAAGAGCAGGCGCCAGCCGAGATCGGCCCAGTTTCCGGAGACGATGCTGCCGAAGATGTTGGACACGCCGCAGACGCGGCCATTCACGATCCAAAGCAGCGCAACGCCGAGGCCGATCATGGCGCCGCCGACTGCCGCGGATACGGGGGAGAATCCGAACATGGCAAGCTCCGGATGAACGCCAGCAAGGTGAGCCCGACGGGGATGGCTTGCAACGCGAGCGATGTCGCAAGCGACAGGACGCCGCAGTTCGGCGCCGTCGCGCCCTTGCCAGCGGCAGGCTGAGACCCTATCGACTCCATGGGGCGCCTGAATGACCGCGGATCGCGCGGGCGGGTGCGGAACTCCTCCGCTTGAGACTAGAAGGGGCGCGATGATCAACGCCTGGCCGCGAGCGAGCAGCTGGCTCGTCCATATGCTGACGACGAGCGGCGCCGTATTCTCGATGCTGGCGGTGCTCGCCGTCGGGCGGGGGGCGTTCGTCGAGGCCTTTCTCTGGCTTGGCGCGGCGTTGTTCGTCGACGGAATCGACGGCCCGCTCGCGCGTCTCGTGCGCGTCGAGGAGCGCGTGCCGTGGTTCGACGGCGCCATCCTCGATCTCGTCATCGACTATTCGACCTATGTCTTCATCCCGGCCCTGATCCTGGCGCGATCCGACATCCTGCCGCCGGGGTTCGGCGTCGCCGGCGCCGTCCTCGTCGTCGCCGTCGGCGCGATCTATTTCGCCGACACGCGCATGAAGACCGCCGACTACGGCTTCCGCGGCTTTCCGGCCGTCTGGAACATGGTCGTCTTCGTGCTGATGGCCTTCGACCTCAACCAGGTCTTCGCGGCGGCGATCATCGTGCTCTTCGCCGTGCTGACCTTCGCGCCGATCGAGTTCGTGCATCCGTTCCGCGTCAAGCGGCTGAGGCCGGTGACGCTCACCGTCACATTCGCGTGGGCTGCCTTCTCCATCCTCGCGCTCGCCGAGGGCATGGCGCCGTCGCTGCCGGTGCTGATCGGGCTCGGAGCGACGACGGTCTATCTGACGGTGATCGGCGCGATTCTTCAGGCAACGCGGCCGCGCTCCGCGCATTGAGCGCCGGGCGAGCCTCGGCCAAGATCGGCTCGGGACGGGCGAGCATTTCTTTCAACAACGGGGCGGCGGCATGAATCTGGATCTCCTTTTCGAGGCAAGCGCCTGGGCGAGCCTTCTCACCTTGACGGCGATGGAGATCGTTCTCGGCATCGACAATATCGTCTTCATCTCGGTGCTCGTCAGCCGCCTGCCGGCGGTCGAGGCGCGGCGCGCGCGCCAGATCGGCCTCGCCCTCGCCCTCGTCTTCCGCATCCTGCTGCTCTTGATCCTCTCCTGGCTGATCGGCCTCACCGAGCCGGTCGTGACCATCTTCGGCAAGGGCCTTTCCTGGCGCGATCTCATCCTGCTGGCGGGCGGTCTCTTCCTCATCTACAAGGCCACGCACGAGATCCATCAGGGCGTCGAAGGCGGGCACCACGACACGGCTTCGGCCGTCAAGGCGAGCTTCACCGCCATCGTCGCGCAGATCATCGTCATCGACATGGTGTTCTCGGTCGATTCGATCGTCACCGCGATCGGCATGGCCGAGCATGTCGAGGTCATGATCCTCGCCGTCATCATCGCGATGGGCGTCATGTATCTCGCCTCGGGGGCCATCGCCGGCTTCATCGAGCGGCACCCGACCACCAAGATGCTGGCGCTCGCCTTCCTGCTGATGATCGGAATCGCGCTGGTCGCCGATGGCCTCGGCTTCCACATCCCGCGCGGCTACATCTACACCGCGATGGCCTTCTCGGCCTTCGTCGAGATCCTCAACGTTTCGGCCAAGCGAAACCGCAAGGTCTGAGGCCGCGACCGGACGAATGAAGCGGTTCAAAATCCGGCGGCTGTCGATTGCCAGCCGCCGGAGCCGCCTGTAGAAGAGGCACATTCACCATCGGATTGGCGAATCCGTCAGCGACGGACTTCGGCCCCGGTCGCGCAAGCGGCTGTTTCCGCGCATCTGGCAGTCGCAAGCATGGGCCTCTCCTTCGCCTCCGCGCGCCTTATCATGGCGCTGTACTTCTTCTATTCGCTCTCCCTCTCGAACTGGATGATCCGCATCCCAGACGTGCAGCACCGTCTAGGCCTGGAGCCGGCGGCGCTGTCGATCTGCCTGCTCGGCGTTCCGATCGGCCTCGTCTGCTCGATGGCCTTCTCCGGCATCGTCGTGGACCGGATGGGGCCGCGCAACGCGATCCGCTACGGCATCTTCTTCCTGATGATCCCGCTGCTGCTGCCGGGCTTCGCCTGGAGCCCGACGGTGCTGTTCGTCGCTCTCGTTCTGGTCGGCCTTGGCATGGGGCCGCTCGAGGTCGCGCTCAACGTCACCGCCGACCGGATCGGCACCGCGATCGGTCGCACCGTGATGTCGCGCTGCCACGGCTTCTGGAGCCTCGGCCTGATGGCGGGCGGCGCGACGGGAACCTTCGCGGCGACGATCGGCCTCGATCCCGGCCCGCATCTCGCCATCGCCCTTGTTGCCATCATCATCCTCGCCGAACTGCTTGCCGCGCGGCTGCCTCGCCTTGATCCGGCGCCGGCCGATCCGGATGCGCCGAAGGCGCCGATCTTCGTGCTGCCGCCGAAATCCATCGTCGCACTCTGCCTCTTCGCCTTCGGCATGCTGCTGGTGGAGGGCGCGATCACCGACTGGAGCGCGATCTATCTGCGGGACGTGTTCGGCGCCGTCCCGCCGGTCACCGGCTTCGCCTTCACCGCCTTCGGCTTCCTGATGGCCGCCGGAAGGCTGGCGGGCGACTTCCTCTCGATGCGCTTCGGCCCCGTCGCGATGGCGCGGGTGTGCTGCGCGATCGGCGTCGCCGGCATCCTCGCCATGGTGCTGGCGCCGAGCCCGACGCTGGTCATCATCGGCGCCGCGGCGGCCGGCTTCGGCGTCTCGATCGTCTTCCCGCTCGCCGTCACGGCCGCGGCGTCGCGCGATGGCTCGTCTGCCGTCAATGTCGCGGCGCTCTCGCTCCTGTCCTTCTCGGGCTTCCTCGTCGGGCCGCCGATGATCGGCTTCGTCACCGAGTTCTTCGGGCTGCGCATCGGCCTCGCCACGCTGCTGCTCGCGGCCGGCATGAGCCTTGCCCTGGCCGGCGAGGTGCGCGTCCGTCGCAAGGGCGCGGCGCTGCGCGCCGGCGAGACGGCGCACCAGCCGGCCGCCGCCTGACGCACCGGCAGCACGGACGCTTGCGATGACCGATACCCGCCGCATCATGGCGATCTTCTTCATCCAGTCGATCGCGATGGGGAGCTGGTTCCCGCGCATCCCCGAGGTGCAGCAGGCGCTGGGCCTCGGGCCGGCGCAACTCGCGCTGGCGCTGCTCGGCATGCCGATCGGGCTCCTGATCACGCTGCCCTTCGCCGGCGGCTTCGTCGAGCGCGTCGGCGCGAGGGCGACCATGATCTGGGGCTTCGTCGTCTTCCTGCTGCTGGTGCCGCTGCCGGCCTTCGCCTGGAGCCTGCCGAGCCTCTTCGTGGCACTGCTCCTCGCCGGCACGGCGATCTCCGGCCTCGAACTCGGCATGAATGTCGCGGCCGATGCCATCGAGCATCGCGCCGGCCGCAAGATCATGAGCACCTGCCACGGCTTCTGGAGCCTCGGCCAGATGGCGGGCAGCCTCGTTGGCGTTGGCTTCGCGGCGCTCGCCCTTCCGCCCGGCTGGTCGCTGGCCATCGTCGCGGTGGCGCTAGTCGGGCCGGCGCTCTGGCTCGCCATCACGCTGCCGCTCGATGTCTCGGCCGAGCATGCCGAAAGCGCTCCGGCGACGAAGAGCCCGTGGTCGCTGCCGTCGAAGGCGCTGGTCGGCTTGTCGGTCTTCGTCTTCGGCGTCGCCATGGCCGAAGGCGCCGCGGCGGACTGGTCGGCGGTGTTCCTCCGTGACGTGATCGGCTCGCCGGTGGCGCTCGCCGGCTTCGGTTACACCGCCTATGCCTTCGCCATCGCAACCGGACGCTTCCTCGGCGATTACCTCTCGGCGCGGTTCGGCGCGGCGCCGCTCGCCCGCCTCTGCGGCCTGATCACCATCGGCGGCGTGCTGCTGGTGGTGACGAGCGGCGGGGCGACGCAGGCGCTGATCGGCCTCGCCGCGCTCGGTTTCGGCTGTTCCGTCGGGTTCCCGCTCGGCGTCACGGCCGCGGCGCGGCTCGGCGACCGCCCGGCGGCGGCGAATGTCGCGGTCCTGTCGCTGTTCGCGCTCTGCGGCTTCCTGGTCGGGGCGCCCATGATCGGCTTCGTGGCGGAGCATCTCGACCTGCGTTTCGGCCTCGCCATGCTGCTGCCGCCGCTCCTCGTCAGCCTCGCGCTCGCCGGCGGCTTGCGCCCGCGCCACGCGGCTGGTGAACTCGCATCCGCCGGTGCCTGACCGCACCGGCCCGTCAGGGAGGTGACCGATGTCCGGTTCGACGATCCACGCCATTCGCGTCCATGAACAGGGCGGGGCCGACAAGCTCCGCTTCGAGCCGGTCGATGTCGGTGCGCCGGGCAAGGGCGAGGCGCGCATCCGGCAGACCGCCATCGGCCTCAATTTCATCGACGTCTATCACCGTTCGGGCCTGTATCCGCCGCCGCAGCCGCTGCCCTTCATACCGGGCTCGGAGGGCGTCGGCATCGTCGAGGCGGTGGGCGAGGGCGTGGAGGCGGTGAAGGTCGGCGACCGCGTCGGCTATGCCGGCCCGACGGGCGCCTATGCCGAGGCGCGGCTGGTGCCTGCCGACCGGCTAGTCGCCATTCCCGACGGGATCGACGACGCCACCGCCGCGTCGGTGCTGCTGAAGGGGCTCACCGCCCGCTATCTGCTGCGCCAGACCTATGTCGTCGGGCCGGAGACGGTGCTGCTCTTCCACGCCGCGGCCGGCGGCGTCGGCTCGATCGCGGTCCAATGGGCTTCGGCCCTTGGTGCGACGGTGATCGGGACGGCCGGCGGGCCGGAAAAGGTCGAGCGGGCGCGGAAGCTCGGCTGCGACCATGTCATCGACTACCGGACGGAGGATTTCGTCGCGCGGGTCGGCGAGATCACCAAGGGCGCGAAATGCGACGTGGTCTACGACTCGGTCGGCAAGGACACCTTCCCGGCTTCGCTCGACTGCATCAAGCCGCGCGGCCTCTTCGTGTCGTTCGGCAATTCCTCCGGCGCGGTCGAGGCGTTCGAGATCAACCTGCTGCAGCGGAAGGGCTCGCTCTACGCGACGCGGCCGACGCTTGGGAATTATGTGAGCAAGCGGGCCGAACTTGTTGAAGCCGCTGACGATCTCTTCTCGATGATCACGTCGGGCGCGATACGGGTCGACGCGCCGCAGACTTTTGCGCTTGCCGAGGTGGGCGCCGCGCAGACGGCGCTGGAGGAGCGCCGCACGCATGGTTCGGTCGTCCTCATTCCCTGACCGTTGATACCCCCGGCGGGACGTTCTGCCGCCATTGCGTGCAGCGCGGAATTGATTGTACGATTTGATTAAGCCTTGTGCAGCCAGTCCGTATGGTCTGGCTGGGCGGGCCTTGGCAGATCGTGTGATGGGAGTTCGAATGGGCCGCCTGACGACGCATGTTCTGGACACGGCGGCCGGACGGCCCGCGGCGGGGCTCACGATCGAACTCTACCGCCTCGGCGACGGCGCCACGCTCCTGAAGAGCGTCGTGACCAATGGCGACGGGCGGGTCGATGGGCCGCTGCTGGAGGGCGAGGCCTTCACGGCGGGGACCTATCAACTCGTCTTCCATGCCGGCGACTATCTGAGGGCCGGCGGCGTCTCGATCCCCGAGCCGGCCTTCCTCGATGTCATCCCGATCCGGTTCGGCATCGCGGCCGCCGACCAGCATTATCACGTGCCGCTGCTCATCTCGCCTTACGGCTATTCAACCTATCGCGGCAGCTGATCCCCATGCGCGACACCATCCGTTTCGTCCGCCGCGGCCGTATCGTCGAGATCGGCGATTTCGACCCGATGGCGCTGCTGATCGACCATCTGCGGCTCACCGAAGGCGCCAAGGGCACCAAGGAAGGCTGCGGCGAGGGCGATTGCGGCGCCTGCACGGTCGCGATCGGTCGCCGTCGTGGCGATGAGATCGTCTATGAACCGGTCAATTCCTGCATCCAGTTGCTCGGCATGGTCGACGGCACCGAGATCGTGACGGTCGAGGACCTCGCCGCCGATGGCCGGCTGCATCCGATCCAGCAGGCGATGGTGGACCGGCACGGCTCGCAATGCGGCTTCTGCACGCCGGGCTTCGTGATGAGCCTCTTCGCCATGTTCCACAATACGGACGGGCCGACGACGCGCGGCGAGGTCAATGACTGGATCGCCGGCAATCTCTGCCGCTGCACCGGTTATCGCCCGATTGTCGACGCGGCGATCGAGGCCTCGGCCGCGCCGCGCGACGACGCCTTCCACCGCGGCGCCGCGGACACGGCCGGCGTGCTGCAGTTCCTCGCCGACGACCGCGACCTCTTCATCGGCGACGACGAGCGCTTCTTCGCGGCGCCCGCCAGCATCGAGGCTCTGGCTGCGCTCTACCAGCAGCACCCGACCGCCGTGATCGTCGCCGGCGCGACCGATGTCGGCCTCTGGATCACCAAACAGCTGCGCGACATCCCGAAGATCATCCATATCGGCCGCGTCGCCGGCATGAACCGGATCGAGGATACCGGCCGCGAGATCCTGATCGGCGCGACAGCGAGCTTCGCCGCGGCAGAGCCCCATATGCGCTCGATCGATGCCGATCTCGGCGAACTCTTCCGCCGCATCGGCTCCAAGCAAGTGCGCGCGTCCGGCACGGTCGGCGGTAATGTCGCGAACGGCTCGCCGATCGGCGACTCGCCGCCGGCGTTGATCGCCCTCGGCGCGACGATGGAGCTCCGGCGTGGCGACCGCTCGCGGGTGATCCCGCTGGAAGACTTCTTCATCGACTATGGCAAGCAGAACCGCGCGACGGGCGAGTTCGTCACCGGCCTGCTGGTGCCGCGGCTGCGCGAGGACCAGATCTTCCGCTGCTACAAAGTGACCAAGCGCTTCGACCAGGACATTTCCGCGGTCATGGGCGCGTTCCGCTTCACGATCGACGCCGACGGGGTGATCCGCGAAGCGCGCATCGCCTATGGCGGCATGGCGGGAACGCCGAAGCGCGCCAAGGGCGCGGAGGCCGCGCTCCTCGGTACCGCCATCGCCGACTCGGCCGCGTGGTCGCGTGCCTTCGCGGCGCTGCGCTCCGATTTCAGTCCGCTCGACGATCACCGCGCCAGCGCGGCCTATCGCGCCGACACCGCGCAGGCGCTGCTCGGCAAGGCGCTGCTCGAAGCGGCCGGAACGCCGACGCAGCGCACGCGTCTCGTCGGCCAGCGCGAGGAGGCCGTCCATGCCGGCTGAGACCATGCGCCCCGAGGCCGAGCTGCAGGTCGTCCGCAAGCCACTGCCGCATGACAGCGCGCCGCGCCACGTCACCGGGACAGCAGCCTATATCGACGATATCCGCGAGCCGTCGGGAACGCTGCATCTCGCGCCCGGCTATGCGCCGATCGCCAGCGGGCGGATCATCTCCGTCGATCTTTCGGCCGTTCGGGCCGCGCCCGGCGTTGTCACGGTTCTGACCGGGGAGGATATCCCCGGCGCCAACGACATCTCGCCCAAGCAGATCGGCGATGATCCGGCGCTCGCCACCGACGAGGTGCGCTTCCACGGCCAGGTGGTCTTCGCCGTCGTGGCGAAGACCCGCGACGCGGAGCGACGCGCGGCCAAGAAAGCCAAGTTCGTGACCGAGGCCGCGACGCCGATCATCGACGTCGCCGAGGCGACGGACAAGGTTCTCGCCGACTATGCCTTCGTGCAGGGCGATCCCGACGCGGCGGTGGCGGCGGCGCCGGTCTCCTTCGAGGACGAGTTCCGCATCGGCGGACAGGAGCATTTCTACCTCGAGGGTCAGATCTCGCTCGCCATTCCGGGCGAGGCCGGCGAAATCCTGGTGCATGCCTCGACGCAGCATCCGAGCGAGGTGCAGCATGTCGTGGCGCATGCGCTGCATATCCCCTCCAGCGCCGTGACGGTCGAGATTCGCCGCATGGGCGGCGGCTTCGGCGGCAAGGAGAGCCAGGCAACGCAATGGGCGGTGCTCGCCGCTCTGGCGGCGGTGAAGACCGGCCAGCCCTGCAAGTTCCGGCTCGACCGCGACGACGACATGATCATGACCGGCAAGCGGCACGATTTCCGCGTGCGCTACCGCGTCGGCCATGACGAGAACGGCCTCCTGCAGGGCGTCGACGTGGCGCTCGATGCGCGCTGCGGTCATTCGGAAGACCTCAGCATGGGCGTCGTCGACCGGACGATGTTCCATTCCGACAATTCCTACTTCTATCCGAACTGCCGGGTGCTGACGCGACGCTTCCGCACCAATACCTGCTCCAACACCGCCTATCGCGGCTTCGGCGGACCGCAGGGCATGGTGTTCGCCGAGCGGATGATGGACCAGGTCGCCTATCGGCTCGGCAAGGACCCGCTCGAGGTCCGCAAAGCCAATTTCTACGGCGGCCGCGGGCGTGATCGCACGCCCTACGGCCAGCAGGTCACGGACAATCTCCTGCACGAGCTGGTCGTCGAGCTCGAGAAGGATTGCGGTTATTGGGAGCGCCGGGCCGAGATCGCCGCCTGGAACGCGTCGAGCCGCATCCTGAAGCGCGGGCTGGCGCTGACGCCGATCAAGTTCGGCATCTCCTTCACGCTGATGCCGCTCAACCAGGCCGGCGCGCTCGTCCATCTCTATCGCGACGGCTCGGTTCATCTGAACCATGGCGGCACGGAGATGGGGCAGGGCCTCTTCCTCAAGGTGGCGCAGGTCGTCGCGGAGGAATTCGGCGTCGACATGGGCAAGGTCGCGATCACCGCGACCCGCACCGACAAGGTGCCGAACACCTCGCCCACCGCCGCCTCGTCGGGCACCGATCTCAACGCCATGGCGGCGCTCGTCGCCTGCAACGAGATCAAGGACCGTCTCTACGCCTTCATCGAGCAGAAATGGCGCGTGCGCCGCGACAAGGTGAATTTCCGCGACAATCGTGTGTTCTTCGACAACCAGTCGATGAGCCTCGCCGAACTTGCCAATGCCGCCTACAACGAGCGCATCTCGCTGTCCTCCGCAGCGCATTACCGCACGCCGATCATCTCCTGGAACCGCGACAAGGCCGAGGGTCGCCCGTTCTACTATTTCGCCTATGGCGCCTCCTGCTCGGAGGTGACGATCGACACCATGACCGGCGAGATGCGGGTCGATCGGGTCGACGTGCTGCACGATGTCGGCAAGTCGCTCAATCCGGCGATCGATATCGGCCAGATCGAGGGCGGCTTCGTGCAGGGCATGGGCTGGCTGACGACGGAAGAACTCGTCTGGGACAAGCAGGGCCGGCTGCGGACGCATGCGCCCTCGACCTACAAGATCCCCACCGCCTCCGACGTGCCCGAGCATTTCGTCGTCAAGCTGTTCCAGTCCGACGGCGCGCGCGAGAAGACGATCTACCGCTCCAAGGCGGTCGGCGAGCCGCCGCTGATGCTGCCGATCTCGGTCTGGTGCGCGATCGCCAATGCTGTCGCCAGCGTCAGGCCCGGCGCCGTGCCGCAACTCGACGCGCCGGCGACGCCCGAGGCGATCCTCAAGGCGGTGCGGAGAGCTCTGTCCGGGGACGCCTGATGCAGGTCTGGCAACGCCTCCTCGATGCGATCGACCGGCATGGCAGGGCCGCGATGGCGACGCTCGTGGCGGTTCGCGGCTCGGCACCGCGCGAGGCGGGGGCACGGATCATCGTCATGCCGGACGGCAGCTTCACCGGAACGATCGGCGGCGGAACGCTGGAATGGCGGGCGATTGCGGAGGCGCAGCGCGCTATGGCGCAGGCGGTGCCTCCCGGCCTCTTTCTGTCGAGCATCGCGCTCGGTCCGGAACTTGGCCAGTGCTGCGGCGGCCGCGTCGAGCTGGCGCTGGAGATCTTCGGGACCGACCGGCGCGACGAGGTGAAGGCTCTCGCGGAGTCCGAAGCGCGCGGACCGTTCCGCACGCGGGCGGCGATCGCCGAGGGCAAGCCGCTCCGTCGCGATATCACGGGCGAATCGTCGGTTTCGATCGGTTCGGCCGTGCTTGAGGGCGGGGCGATCGAGGAGGGTTTCGGCGAGGATCCGCGCGCGCTGTTCCTGTTCGGCGCCGGTCATGTCGGCCGTGCGCTGGTGCTCGCCTTGGCGCCTCTGCCCTTCGCCGTCACTTGGATCGATCCGCGGCCGGACGCCTTTCCGGCACTCGTTCCCGCCAATTGCCGCTGCGTCCGCCAGGCGGATGCGCCGGAGGCGCTCGCCGCCGCCCCCGACGGCGCCTTCGTGCTCGTGATGACACACAGCCACGCGCTCGATCTCGCCATCGTGCACAAAGCGCTGGCAGCGTGTAGGTTCGGCTATGTCGGACTCATCGGCAGCGCATCGAAGCGGGCACGCTTCCTGCGCCTGCTCGGCGAGGCCGGTGTCGAGGGGACCGTTTCCGCTACGCTGCATTCGCCGATCGGCCTTCCGGGCATCCGCTCGAAGCTGCCGGCGGTGATCGCCGCGTCGGTGGCATCGGACTTGCTGATCCGCGACGAGGCGGCGCGCCTTGCGGCCCCATCAAGGGCCGAAGCGCATCCCATGCTGTCGTTGCGTTCGCCGAGGGGGAGCTGAAGTGGAACCTGCCATCGCCGCGCGGCGGACGCGGCCGCAATCCGGCGCCCTCGTCGAGGCCATCGGCATCACGAAGCTGTTCGGCAGCTTCAAGGCCAACGACGCGATCGACCTGACGATCCGGCCGGGCGAGATCCATGCGCTGCTCGGCGAGAACGGCGCCGGCAAGTCGACGCTTGTGAAGATCCTCTACGGCTCGCTGCAGCCGACCGAAGGCGAAATCCGTTGGAAGGGTCAGCCGGTCCGCATCCCGAGCCCCTCCGCCGCGCGAAAGCTCGGCATCGGCATGGTGTTCCAGCATTTCTCGCTGTTCGACGCGCTGACCGTCACGGAAAACATCGCCCTCGCGCTGGCCGATCGCACCAATCTCGCGGCGCTCGCGCGAGAGATCGAGGAGGTGTCGCGCGAATTCGGACTGCCGCTCAATCCCGCCTCTCGTATCGTCGATCTCTCCGTCGGCGAGCGGCAGCGGGTCGAGATCGTGCGCTGCCTCCTGCAGGATCCCGAGCTGCTCATCATGGACGAGCCGACCTCGGTGCTGACGCCGCAGGAGGCCGACGATCTCTTCGTGACGCTGGACCGGCTGACGGCGCGCGGCTGCGCTGTGCTCTATATCAGCCACCGCCTAGAGGAGGTGAAGCAGATCTGCCATCACGCGACCATCCTGCGCCTCGGCAAGGTGGTGGCGGAGTGCGATCCGCAGCAGGAGACGGCGGCGCAGCTGGCGAGCCTCATGGTCGGCGCCGATGTGCATGTCCTCTCCGCCGACACGCCGCCGCCAAGCACGATGCGCACGCGCCTCAAGGTGCAGGGCCTCTCCATGCCCGAGCCGCATCCGTTCGCGGTCGCGCTCAAGGACATTTCGCTCGATGTCAGGGCTGGCGAGATCGTCGGTATCGCCGGCATCGCCGGCAACGGGCAGGGTGAGCTCTTCGACGCGCTCTCTGGCGAGCGGCTTGCGGCGCGCGAGGATGTCGTCACCATCGACGGCAAGCCGGCCGGCCGCTTCGGCGTCACGCGCCGCCGCCGGATGGGCGCGGCCTTCGTGCCGGAAGAACGCAACGGCCATGGTGCCGTGCCGCGGCTGCGCCTTTCCGACAATGTGCTGCTCACCCGCCACGCGACGGGCGACCAATTGATCCGGATCGGCGTCATCGACTTTTCCGGCATGCGGACGCTGGCCGAGCGGATCGGCCGCTCCTTCGACGTGCGCAAATCGGCCGTCGATCCGGAGGCCGGCTCGCTCTCGGGCGGAAACCTGCAGAAATTCATCGTCGGCCGCGAGATCGATCGCCAGCCTTCAGTGCTTGTCGTCAGCCAGCCGACCTGGGGCGTCGATGCCGGCGCGGCGGCGGTCATCCGCCAGTCGCTGATCGATCTCGCCCGCTCGGGATCGGCCGTGCTGGTCATCAGCCAGGACCTCGACGAAATTTTCGAGATCGCCGACCGGGTCGCCGTGATCTCGCGCGGCCATCTGACGGAGCCGGTGCCGACGCGCTCGCTGACGCGCGAGGAGATCGGCCTCATGATGGCCGGGCTCGGCGAGGGCAAGAAGAAGGGACGCGCCGCGATGGGGCAGGGGGAGGCGGCGCATGCGCATCGTCCTTGAGAAGCGGCAGACGCCGAGCCGGAGCCTGCAGTATCTATCGCCTGTCGTGGCGATCCTGCTGTCGCTCGTCACCTTCTTCGTGATCTTCCTTCTCGCCGGCATCGATCCGGTGCGGGCGCTCTACATCTATTTCGTCGAGCCGCTGACGGCGCTGTGGTCGATCGAGGACCTGCTGGTGAAGGCGGTGCCGATCATCCTGATCGCGATCGGTCTCTCCTTCTGCTACCAGTCGGCGGTCTGGAACATCGGCGCCGAGGGCCAACTCGCGGCCGGTGCGTTGGCCGGCGCGGCCATTCCGATCCTCTTCCCGACGCTGCAGGGGCCGGCTGTCATCACGGCGATGATCCTGATGGGCATCGCTGGCGGCATGGCCTATGCCGCGATCCCGGCGATCCTCAAGATCCGCTTCAACGCCAACGAGACGCTGACGACGCTGATGCTCGTCTATGTCGCCAATCTCTTCCTAGACTATATGGCGCGGGGCCCCTGGCGCGATCCGGCCGGCTTCAACTTCCCCAACAGCCGGCCCTTCGACGAGGGCCAGATGCTCCCTGTCATCGCCGGCGAATCCATCCGCCTCTCGATCGTCTTCGTGCTGGTGGCCGTCGTCGTCGCCTGGTTCATGACGGCGAAGACGATGACCGGATTCAAGATCCGCGTGCTCGGCCAGTCGCCGCGCGCAGGTTCGTTCGGCGGCTTCTCGCGCAACAAGATGGTCATGCTGACCTTCCTGATCTCCGGCGGTCTCGCGGGTCTCGCCGGTATCTGCGAGGTCATGGGCCCGATCGGCCTTCTGCGCACGAGCGTCTCGCCGGGCTACGGCTTCACGGCGATCATCGTTGCCTTTCTCGGCCGTCTGCACCCGTTCGGCATCCTCGTCGCCGGCCTGCTTTTGGCGCTCTCCTATATGGGCGGCGAGGGGGCGCAGGTCGCGATCGGCCTTTCCGACCAGACGACGCAGGTGTTCCAGGGAATGCTGCTCTTCTACGTGCTCGCCTGCGACAGTTTCATCTATTACCGCCTCCGGATCGTGCGCCAGCCCGCGCTCGACGCCGCAACCGTCCGGTGATGCCATGACGATGATGGAAGGAATCCTGCTCACCATCGTCACCGCCGCGACGCCGCTTCTGTTCGCGGCGATCGGCGAACTGGTGGCCGAGCGCGCCGGCGTGCTCAATCTCGGCGTCGAAGGCATGATGGCGATCGGCGCCGTCTGCGGCTTCGCGGCGACGGCCGTTACGGGCATGCCGATCGTCGGTGTCCTCGTCGCCATGATCGGCGGCATGCTCGCGGCCGGCCTTTTCGGCATCGTGGCGCTGTTCTTCGTTGCCAACCAGAACGCGACCGGCGTGGCGCTCACACTGTTCGGGCTCGGTCTGTCGGGGCTCATCGGCGACCGTTTCGTCGGCATGCCCGGCATCCCGGTGCCGCGCGTGGACATTCCGGTCCTCTCGGATCTGCCCTTCGTCGGGCGGCTCGTCTTCGGGCAGGATCCGTTCGTCTATCTCGCGATCGCGCTCACGATCGGCACCTGGTGGTTCCTGTTCAAGACGCGCGGCGGCCTCGTGCTGCGCGCCGTCGGCGACAATCACGGCTCGGCGCATGCGCTCGGCTTCTCGGTGATCCGCACGCGCTTCCTCGCAGTGCTCTTCGGCGGCCTCTGCGCGGGGCTCGGCGGCGCCTATCTCTCGCTGGTCTATACGCCGCAATGGACGCCGATGATGACGGCCGGACGCGGCTGGATCGCGCTCGCGCTCGTCGTCTTCGCCAGCTGGCTGCCCGGCCGTCTCGTGGTCGGCGCGCTGCTCTTCGGCGGCGTGAGCATCCTGCAACTGCACGCACAGGCGATCGGCATCGGCATCCCGTCGCAGTTCCTGTCGATGCTCCCCTATATCGTGACGATCATCGCGCTGGTGATCATCTCCCGCAATCGCACGCTGCTCAGCGTGAACACGCCGGCCTGCCTCGGCCGCGCCTTCGTTCCCGACAGCTGAGCCGCCAACGATGCCCATGCCGGCCCGTTACGGCCGGAGACAGAACCAAAGAGCCCCGTGGAAGAAATCGGCGGGGCGAAGAAGAGGGACCAGACGACGATGCGCAGATATCTCGCAATCCTCGCCGCAGCCGCGGTCGCCGCCGGCGTCGCGACCGGCGCCGAGGCGGCCGACAAGCTCAAGGCCTGCTGGGTCTATGTCGGGCCGCATAATGACGGCGGCTACAGCGAAGGCCATGACCGCGGCCGCCTGATGGTCGAGAAGGAGCTCGGCGACAAGGTCGAGACGTCCTTCGTCGAGAACGTGCCGGAGGGTCCCGACGCCGAACGCGCCATCGAGCGCCTCGCCCGCTCGGGCTGCGGTATCATCTTCTCGACCTCGTTCGGCTTCATGGACCCGACCGTCAAGGTCGCGGCCAAGTTCCCGGACGTGAAGTTCGAGCATGCGACCGGCTACAAGTCGGCGCCGAACCTCGCGACTTACAATTCGCGCTTCTACGAGGGCCGCTACATCCAGGGCCAGATCGCGGCCAAGATGTCGAAGGCCGGCCTTGCCGGCTACATCGTCTCCTTCCCGATCCCCGAGGTCGTGATGGGCATCGACGCCTTCATGCTCGGCGCGCAGTCGGTCAATCCCGACTTCAAGGTCAAGATCGTCTGGGTCAATTCCTGGTTCGATCCCGCCAAGGAGGCCGATGCCGCCAAGGCGCTGTTCGATCAGGGCGCCGACATCATCACGCAGCACACGGATTCGCCGGCGCCGCTCCAGGTTGCCCAGGAGCGCGGCCTGCATGGTTTCGGCCAGGCGCATGACATGATCTCCTTCGCCCCCAAGGCGCAGTACACGGCGATCGTCGACACCTGGGGTCCCTATTACGTCAAGCGCGTCCAGGCCGTGCTCGACGGGACCTGGAAGTCCGAGCAGAGCTGGGACGGCCTCAAGGACGGCATCCTCGAGATGGCGCCCTATACGAACCTGCCGGATGACGTCGTCGCCATGGCGAAGAAGACCCAGGCCGACATCGAGTCCGGCGCGCTGCATCCCTTCAAGGGCCCGGTCATCAAGCAGGACGGCACCGAAGTCGTGCCGGCCGGCGGCGTTGTCGACGACCAGACCCTGCTCGGCCTCAACTGGTATGTGAAGGGCATCGACGACAAGCTGCCGAACTAAGGAGCAGCCGCGCCGCGGGCGCGATCCGAACGACGCTTCGAACGAAGCTTGGCCGGCGCCTTGCATGGTGCCGGCCACACCACAACGGGGCCGCCTTCTCCCAACATGTCCGCATTCGTCGTCGATTGGCTGAACCTCCTCATCCGCTGGTCCCACCTCGTCGTGGGCATCGGATGGATCGGAACCTCCTTCTATTTCATCGCGCTCGACCTCTCGCTCAGGAAGCGCGAGCAGATGAATCCCGGCGTCTACGGCACGGCCTGGGAGGTTCACGGCGGCGGCTTCTATCACGTCGAGAAATATCTGGTGGCGCCGCCGGCGCTGCCCTCCGATCTCATCTGGTATCGCTGGGAAGCCTATCTCACCTGGGTTTCGGGCTTCGCGCTGCTGGTCGTCCAGTATTACTGGAACGCCAATGCCTTCCTGATCGATCCCTCCGTGCTGCCGCTGCTGCCGGCGCAGGCGGTGGTGATCTCGGTCGCGTCGCTCTTCGCCGGCTGGTTCATCTATGACCGGCTGTGCAAATCGGCGCTCGGCCGGTCGACGCCGGTGCTCGCGGTCTGCCTGTTCATCCTCATCGTCGGCGCCGCCTATCTGTTCACGCATGTCTTTTCGGGCCGCGGCGCCTTCATCCATGTCGGCGCCTTCATCGGCACGATCATGGCGTTCAACGTCTTCCGCGTGATCATCCCGAACCAGCGCAAGATCGTCGCCTCGCTGCTGGCGCATGAGAAGCCCGATCCGCGCCTCGGCGCGATCGGCAAGCAACGCTCGGTCCACAACAACTATCTGACGCTGCCGGTGCTGCTGATGATGGTGTCCAACCATTATCCGCTGCTGACCAGCCATCCCGAGGGCTGGCTGATCGTCGCCTTCGTGCTGCTGCTCGGCGGCTCGGTGCGCCATTTCCTCAACCGGCACGAGGCGCATGACCCGCTCTTCAAATATGTCTGGACGCTGCCGCTCGCGCTCGTCGTGCTCGGCTTCCTGATCGTTCAAACGGCGCCGCGGCCGATCGAGGTCGGCGAGGGGACGACGGTTTCCGACGCCGAGGTGCTGGCCATCACCTTGAAGCACTGCACCATGTGCCACGCCGCCAAGCCGAGCCATGACGGCTTCGAACAGCCGCCCAAGGGCGTGATGCTCCAGACCACGGCGGAACTCATCCAGCATAAGGACCAGATCATCGCGCAGGCGGTGCAGGGCCGGGCGATGCCGCTCGGCAACGAGACCAAGATGACCGACGCCGAACGGCAGGCGCTTGGCGCATGGCTGCAAAGCCACTAGACACGTCACCAGTCGCGATCCGCGCCGGAGACATCGATGCCGAATGAGCCGCTGCCGCTCGCCGCGGTGAATGCCATGGACGAGACAGCCTTCGTGGCCTCGTTCGGCGATATCGCGGAGCATTCGCCCTGGGTCGCGACGGCGGCCTTCGCAGAGCACCCCTTCGCGGATCACGCCGCGATGGTCGCCGCTTTCCATGGCGCGATCGAGCGGGCGCCGCATGAGGCGCAACTCGCGCTGCTGTGCGAGCATCCCGATCTGGCCGGACGGGCGAAGATCGCCGAACTCGCCCCCGAATCGCAGAACGAGCAGACCGGGGCCGGTCTCGACCGGCTGACCGTGGAGGAGTTCGCGGTCTTCACCGAGCTCAACGCCGCCTATCGCGCCCGCCACGGCATGCCGTTCATCCGCGCCGTCAAAGGCTCGACCAAGGACCAGATCATCGCTGCTTTCCGCGAGCGGTTGCCGAACCCGCCCGAGACCGAGTTCCGCACCGCGCTGGAGCAGGTGAAGCGCATCATCCGCTTCCGCCTCGAAGACCGGGTCGCGCCGTGAGCTCCGTCCCCGCCTCGAAGCCATCCTCGCGCCGGGCGCTCGGCGAGCGGGCGCTGGCGATGATCGACGCGCTCGCCGCCATCTCGGCCGACGAGGGCGCGCTGACGCGGCTCTATCTGACGCCCGAACACGCGAAGGCCGCCACTCTGGTCGGCGAGTGGATGCGCGGCGCCGGTCTCTCGGTGCGCATGGACGCCGCCGGCACGATGCGCGGCGCATTGCCGCCCGGACGGCCCGGGCGCAGCGCCAACAAGAGCCTCCTGATCGGTTCGCATATCGACACGGTGATCGATGCCGGTCGCTTCGACGGCAATCTCGGCGTCGTCGCCGGCATCCTGGCGGTCGAGGAACTGAAGGCGCGGGGCGTCGCGCTGCCCTTCGGGCTCGATATCCTCGCCTTCGGCGACGAGGAGGGCGTCCGCTTTCCGGTCACGCTGACATCCTCGTCGGTGGCGGCCGGCGTCTTCGATCCCAAGGCGCTGGACGCGACGGACGAGAAGGGCATCACGCTGCGCGAGGCGCTTATCGCCTTCGGCGGCGACCCGGCGCGGCTTTCGAGCGAGGCCTATGCCCGGCCGGCCGTCCTCGGTTATCTCGAGGTTCACATCGAGCAAGGGCCGGTGCTGGAGCGCAGCAACGAGCCGCTCGGCGTCGTTACCGCCATTGCCAGCCAGAGCCGGCATCGCATCCGCATTCGCGGCGAGGCCGGCCATGCCGGCACCGTGCCGATGGACATGCGCCACGATGCGCTCACGGCGGCGGCCGAGATCATCCTCGCGGCGGAGGAGACTGCCCGCAAGGGCAAGAAGCACAGCCTCGTCGCGACGGTCGGCCATGTCGAGGTGATGCCGGGCGCCTCGAACGTGATCCCGGCCGATGTGCGCTTCTCGCTCGACGTGCGCGCCGCGACCGACGCTGCCCGCAAGGCGGCGGTCGAAGAGATCACACTGTTCGCCCGGAAAATCGACAAGCGGCGCCAGGTCGTGGTCGGGGTCGAGACGGTGCTGGAGAAGGCGGTCGCGACCTGTGCGCCGCGCATGACCAAGGCGATCGCCGCCGGCATCGGCCGCCTCCAGGTGGCGGCGCCGCGTAGCCTCATGTCGGGGGCCGGCCATGACGGACAGGCCATGGCGCAGCTCTGCGATTTCGGCATGATCTTCGTGCGCTGCCGCGCCGGCATCAGCCACAATCCCAACGAATGGGTCTCGGTCGACGATCTCGGCGCCGCCGTCGAAGGTCTCGTCGCGACCATCGAGGAGCTGGCGCGTCAGGAGGGCGAAGCGAAATGATCGGAGCCGCCGTCGACGCCCTGTTCGAGCGCGAGGTCGCCTTCCTGAAGGCGATGATCCGCATGCCGAGCAACAATCCGCCCGGCGACTGTGCCCCGCATGCCGAAATGACCAAGGCGGCGCTGGAGGACCTCGGCTTCAAGGTCGAGCAGCATCCGGTGCCGGAACCCTTCTCGCGCCAGCACGGGCTGAAGAGCATCGTCAATTTGATCGTGCGGCGCAGCTTCGGCAGCGGCGCGGGGCCGGTCGTGGCGCTCGTCGCGCATGGCGACGTGGTGCCCCCCGGCGAGGGCTGGACCACCGATCCCTATGGGGCGGAGGAGCGGCGCGGCGCCATCTATGGCCGGGGCGCGGCCGTCTCGAAGGGCGATTTCGCGGCCTATGCCTTCGCGCTCAAGGCGCTCGAGGAAAGCGGGTTGCCGCTCGACGGCGCCGTCGAGCTGCATTTCACCTATGACGAGGAAACCGGCGGCTTCGTTGGTCCGAAATGGCTCATCGAGCACGGGCTGACCAGGGCCGATTTCGCCATCACCTCCGGCTTCTCGCACGCCATCGCCACCGCTCATACCGGCGTGCTGCATCTCGAAGTGGTGGTGCGCGGACGGCAGGCGCATGCGGCCGTCGCGGCGACAGGGGCCGATGCGCTGGAGGCGGCGACGCCGATCCTCGCCGCGATCTATGACGAGCGGCGGCGGCTCGCGGCGATCGGTTCGGAAGAGCCCGGCATCGGCGGGCCGCAGATCACCGTCGGCCTCATCTCGGGAGGCATCAGCACCAATGTCGTGCCGGACCGGATCGTGCTCCGCATCGACCGCCGCCTGATCATCGAGGAGGATGGCGAGACCGTCGAGGCCGAGCTGGTCCGCCTCATCGAGGCCGCCATGCCGAAGGCGCCGGGCATCGAGGTCGAGTGCCGGCGCATCCTGCTGGCGGAGCCGCTGCGTCCGCTGCCGGGCGTCGAACGGCTGGTCGAGGCATTGCGCGTCCCGGCCGAGGCGCTTTCCGGGCAGCCGATCGACGTCACCGGCGTGCCGCTCTACACCGACGCCCGCCACTATGCCGCGGCCGGCATCCCGACCGTGCTCTACGGCGCCGGGCCGCGCTCGATCATCGACGCCAACGCCCATTCAGCCGACGAGCATCTCCGCCTCGCCGATCTCAAAATGGCGACGGAAGTGGTGGCCGAGGCGCTGGCGACGCTGCTCGCAGGGTAGGCGAGGGCAGGGGCAGGTTCCCTAGTGGCCTTCCCGCCGTCGAAACTTACGTCGCCTGTATATGCCGCCGTGTCGCGAGAGCTGCGTTCTCGACATGGATCCGCCAGCCGAGCAGCGCCAGATTGAGCGCGCCGAAGAAGATAGCCAGCCAGGGCAGCGAGAGCAGCCAGGGGAGCAACGGCACCTCGAACGCGACGATCAGGTAGTTCGGATGACGGATGAAGCGATAGGGGCCGCGCCGCCGGAGCGGCTGGTCGTCGACCGTGATGATGCGCGTCGTCCAGAACGGGCCGAGGCTGGCGATCGTCCAGACGCGCAGCAGCTGCAGCGCGGCGAAGGCGCCGAGCGCCCACCAGTTCACCGGGATGCCGGGCTGGACGAACAGGAACATGGCGAGGAGCCATGTGCCGTGCAGCAGGATGAACAGCGGATAATGCGCGCGGCCAATCTCGCGGCCGCGGCGCTTGAGGAGTTCGCGGCGGTTGCGCTCCGACCAGGCGAGCTCGATCAGGCGCTGGATAAGGACGAGGCCGAGCAGCAGATAGGGCCAGACGAGGGCGAAATCCTTGGCGGTCATGCGCGCGACGCTTCGATGCCGGCCGGCGCGACATGGACCAACTGGAAGGCGGCGGTGAAGCCGGGGCCAAGCGAGGAGAGGAGAAGGGCGCCGCCCTCGCCGCGCGCGAGCAGTTCCTCCAGCACGAAGAGCACGGTGGGCGCGGACATGTTTCCGTTCTCCCGCAACACCTTGCGCTCGGCATCGAGCCCGCCGCGCGCATAGCCGAACACATCTTCCAGAGCGTCGACCACCTTGGCGCCGCCGGGATGGCAGCAGGGCCGATCGACATCGCCACGGGACAGACTCGCGCCGGCGAGAAATGCGTCGAGCGCGCCGGGATAGTCGCGCCCGACGATCTCGGGGATGCTCTGCTTGAAGATGACGTCGAGCCCCCCGCCATCGACGTCCCAGCCCATGACGCCGAGCGTATCCGGCCAGCAATGTTCGCCGCCGGCGCCGATCGTCACTGCGCCATCCTCCCCGGAGCGCAGCACCGCCGCCGCGCCGCCATCGCCGAACAGGGCGCAGGCGACGAGATTGCTCTTGGTGAGGCGGTCATGGCGGAAGGCGAGCGAGGAGAACTCGACGACGATGAGAAGGATGTTGGCGCCCGGCATCGCCCGGGCCATCTGCGCGGCGCGGGAGAGGCCGAGAACGCCGCCGGCGCAGCCGAGCCCGAAGATTGGCAGGCGGACGACGTCGCGGCGAAACGGCATCAGGTTCATGACGCGCGCCTCGATGCTCGGCGTCGCGATGCCCGTCGACGAGACGAAGACGATGGCGTCAATGTCCTCTGCCTCAAGCCCCGCCGCGTTGAGCGCTTTCCGGGCGCCGTCGCGGGCGAGGGCGGTGGCGTTCTCGACATAGAGCCGCGACTTCTCGCCGAAATCGGCTTCGCCCATGAACCAGTCGACGGGCAGGCAGGAATGCCGCGTATCGATGGCGGCATTGTCGAAGACCTGCTGCAGCTGGTCGAAGAACGGCATGCGGCCGCCGAAGATCGTTCGCGCCCGCTCGCGCGCCACCGCCTGCGGCACATGATAGTCGGGCGTCACCGTGACGAGCGAGAGGAGGCTGACCGGCGACGCGAAACGCGCCGCCGGAACCGATGCGGAAGAGCCGCTCATGCGCGCTGCCCGGCGCTGCAACCGCTCATTCGTGACCCGTCTCGATGAAGTTCGAGAGATCCTCGTACTGCTCGCATGTCCTGCTCCCGCAGAGCTTTTCGAGCGTCGCGAGTTCGGCCTTGGCCTCCTCGATCCGCCCCGCGCTGGCATAGCCCTCGCCGAGATATTCGCGCGTGTTGAGATTGCCGGGCTCGATCGCCAGAGCCTGTTTGTAGAACCGGATGCCGGTATCGACATCGCCCATCTTGCGATGGCTATAGCCGATATAGGTCAGCACCGTGGCATCGTGCTTGTTTCCGACCGCATCGAGCACGATGAGCGCATTTTCATAGTGGCCGGCGAGGGCCAGAGCGCGGCCCTGCTCGGTCAGTTCCCCGTCGGAGAGGCTGCCGGATTGCGGCTTCACGCAGCGTTCCAGCGATTTCGACCAGACCAGCCCCTTCTTGCACACCTGCTCGGCCGGCATGCCGCTGCTGCCGCCGCCGCCCGAGGATCCGCCACCACCGCCGCTCGCGGCCGCGGCCGGAAGCGCGGCGACGACGACAAGAGCGAACGCGGCTGCGCTTCGCGCTGCCCAACGAGACATGCTAGTCATCCTGACCTCCGAATGTTCCCGAACCCCATCGGCGGGATCCCGCACAAACACCGCTCACCCCACCGCTATTCGCCCCGCCATGCGCCCATCCGGTCACGATGATGTGAGAGACGCGCTCGGCGACCATCTCGTCAGCCTCTGGCGCTTCGCGCTCGTGCTTTCGCGCCGGCGTGACACGGCCGAGGATCTCGTGCAGGCGACATGCGTGCGCGCGCTCGAGCGGGCCGACCAGTTCCAGCGCGGCACGCGGCTCGACCGCTGGCTGTTCGCGATCCTGCATTCGATCTGGCTCAACGAGGTGAGGTCACGGCGCGTCCGGGCGGGCGCCGGCACGGTCGATGCCGAGATCGCGCTGGTCTTCGACGGCGGCAAGGCGGCGGAAACGAATATTCTCGCCGGTCAGGTGTTAGCCGCGATCGGGGCGCTCCCGGACGGGCAGCGCGAGGCGGTGCTGCTCGTCTATGGCGAGGGCTATTCCTACCGGGAGGCGGCGGCGCTGCTCGGCGTTCCGGTCGGGACGATCATGAGCCGTCTGGCTGCGGCGCGCGAGCGCCTGGCCAGTCTCAAGGACGAATGACAGGGACGTTCATGGCCGAGCCCGACACCCACGACGATGCGCTGTTGACGGCCTATCTGGACGGCGAACTATCCGCCGACGAGCGGAGGGCGCTCGATGATCGCCTTCACGAGGAGCCCCTTCTGGCGGCGCGTCTGGAGCGGCTCCGCGAAGGCGGGGAGGGGGTCGCGCCCGCCCTGGCCATGCTCGCCGGATCGGCGCCCGAGGCGCGGTTGCGGGCGATGCTGGCGGGACAACCGGTCGATGAGCCTGTGGTGAGGGCGCCCGTTGAGAAGAAGCGCCGTCCGTGGTTCGTCCTTCCGGGTTTGGCACAGCCGTGGCGGCCGGCGGCCGCACTTGCGAGCCTCGTCCTCGTCGCGATCCTCGCGGGCGGCATCGGCTATGGGCTGGCGCTGCGCCAGGCCGAGGTGCCGGCCGAGCGCGAGACCTGGCTGCAGGCCGTCGCCGAATACTGGCGCTTCACGACGGCGGAGACGCTGGCTCTCGCCCCGTCACCGGACCTGGCGGCCAGCCAGCTTCAGCTCGCCTCGACCGCCCTCGGCCTGCCGCTCGCGCCCGGCACGATCACGGCGGGCGATGCCCCGTTCCGCGGCGCGCAGCTCTATGCCTTCGAGGGCAAGCCGCTGGTGCAGATCGCCTATCTCGATCCCGATTATGGCCCGATCGCCTTCTGCATCATCCGCAACGGCGCTTCGGAGAACAGGGCGCCGATCGCCACCGAGATCGAGGGCTTTTCGGTCGTGCACTGGCAGGAGGGCGGCTATGGCCGCATGCTGATCGGCCGCGCGCCCGCCCGGCACCTCGATGCACTGGCCGAACGCCTGAAGGCCGAAGCCGGGCAGGGGGCGTAAGCCCCTCGCCTCACACCACCTGGCCGTAGAGGTCGTAGGCGTCGGCACGCTCGATGCGGGCGGTAAGGATGTCGCCGACGCGGATCGGGCGGCGCGAGACAAGATGGACGTTGCCGTCGATCTCCGGCGCGTCCCAGACCGAGCGGCCCTTGGCCGAGAGCCCGTTGCTCTCGTCGACGATGACCTGGATGCGGCGGCCGACACGCGTTGCGAGCCGCTTGGCACTGATCGCCTGCTGGCGCTGCATGAAGCGGTGCCACCGGCTTTCCTTGACCTCGTCCGGCACCGGATCGGGAAGGGCATTGGCGGGCGCGCCTTCGACGGGCTCGAACTTGAAGCAGCCGACGCGGTCGAGCTTCACCTCGTCCAGCCAATCGAGCAGGAACTCGAAATCCTCGTCCGTCTCACCCGGGAAGCCGACGATGAAGGTCGAGCGGATCGCGAGGTCCGGGCAGATCTCCCGCCAGCGATGGATGCGCTCGGCGGTCTTCTCCTGATGCGCCGGGCGTCGCATCGCCTTCAGCACCGAGGGACTGGCATGCTGGAAGGGAATGTCGACATAGGGAAGGATCTTGCCTTCGGCCATCAGCTCGATGACGGCGTCGACATGCGGGTAGGGGTAGACATAGTGCATCCGCACCCAGGCGCCGAGCTCGCCGAGTTCGGAGGCGAGATCGAGGAACTTGGCGCGCACGTCACGGTCGCGCCAGCGGCTGGTCTCGTATTTGACGTCTACGCCATAGGCGCTGGTGTCCTGGGAGATGACGAGCAACTCCTTGACGCCCGCCTTCACGAGCCGCTCGGCCTCGCGCAGCACATCGGCGGCGGGGCGGCTGACGAGATCGCCGCGGAGCTTCGGGATGATGCAGAAGGAGCAGCGATTGTTGCAGCCTTCCGAAATCTTCAGATAGGCGTAGTGGCGCGGCGTCAGCTTGATGCCCTGCGGCGGCACAAGATCGACAAAGGGATCATGCGCCGGCGGCACGGCCTGGTGCACGGCACCGAGCACGCTCTCATATTGCTGCGGTCCGGTGATCGCGAGAACGTTCGGGAAGGCGTCGCGGATTTGCTCGGGCTCGGCACCCATGCAGCCGGTGACGATGACCTTGCCGTTCTCCTTCATCGCCGTGCCGATCGCCTCGAGCGATTCCGCCTTGGCGCTGTCGAGGAAGCCGCAGGTGTTGACGATGACGACATCGGCGCCATCGTGATGGCGCGATAGCTCGTAGCCCTCGGCGCGCAGATGCGTCAGGATCCGCTCGCTGTCGACGAGCGCCTTGGGGCAGCCGAGGCTGACGAAGGAAATGCGCGGGGCTTCGCCGGCGGGCGCTTCGCGGTTCATGCGGCAACTTCCGAAGATCAGGCGCGGCGGAAACGGCGAGCCGGCGCGCGAAAAGCCCGTCATTGCGGGCGGTTGGCGCCTATCTGTCGAACCGACATGCCGCTGTCAATGGCGAAGCCGCCGCAGGCCGCGGAGAAGAGCCGCCCGAAGGGCGAGCCGCCAAGGGGAGGGCGCGCCCCCCGCCCCTCGGGAGCCTCAGCGGGCCGTCTTGCCCGGCCGCGTGATATCGACCTCGCCGCGCTCGTGAATGAAATTGGCGCGGCCGACGAGAAGATTGTCGATCGGCCCGATCCGGGCGGGGTCCTTGCCCTTGTAGGGCAGGGAGTGCAGCACGTAGCGCATCGCGTTGATCCGCGCCCGCTTCTTGTCGTCGGATTTGATCACGGTCCAGGGCGAATCCGCCGTATCAGTCGCGAAGAACATCGCCTCCTTGGCGCGGGTGTATTCCTGCCATTTGTCGAGGCTGGCGAGATCGATCGGCGAGAGCTTCCACTGCTTGAGCGGATGGACATTGCGCTCCTTGAAGCGGCGACGCTGCTCCTCGCGGCTCACCGAGAACCAGAACTTGATGAGATGAATGCCGCTGCGCACGAGGTTGCGCTCGAAATCCGGCGTCTGCAGGAGGAATTCGCGGTACTCCTCGTCGGTGCAGAAGCCCATGACGCGCTCGACTCCGGCGCGGTTGTACCATGAGCGATCGAAAAGGACGATCTCGCCGGTCGAGGGCAAGTGGCTGATATAACGCTGGAAATACCATTGGCCGCGCTCGACCTCGCTCGGCTTTTCGAGCGCCACGACGCGCGCGCCGCGCGGGTTGAGATGCTCCATGAAGCGCTTGATCGCGCCGCCCTTGCCGGCCGCGTCGCGCCCTTCGAAGAGGATGACGACACGCTGGCGCGCATCCTTGACCCAGGTCTGCAGCTTGAGCAATTCGGTCTGCAGCGCGAATTTCTGCCGCTCGTAGTCGCGGCGTAACATCTTGTAGCGATAGGGATATCCGCCGCGTCGCCAGTCGTCGGCGAGCTCGTCGCTGGTCTTTTTCGGGCGGCCGGGCGCCTTGGGAAGGCCGAACTCGGCCTCGATGCGAGCTGCGTCGTCGGGTGCCGAGCCGGCGATGATGGCGGCGACGCCCTCGCCCGTGCCCGGCTTGCCCTGGATCGCCTCGATCGCGGCGATTTCGGCCTGCTGCACGGCTTCAGCGCGCTCGGCCGCCAAGGCTTCCTCAAGCCGCGCCGCCTCGCTCTCGACCGCTCCAGCCACGCGCCGGCTCACGCCATCGTCCTTTGTCGCGCCGTCCATGCCGCCTCCCGCCGTTGCTCGCCGCAAACGGCCGGATTATCGGCCCCGTGGCGACGCGAAGGCTTGATCTGGCGCAAGCCGGCAAAGGAGATCGCGGGGCCGGGGAGGGCGCGGCGCCCTCACCCGAAGGCAAGCAGCAGCGGCCGGTGATCCGAGACTTCGGGCTCGGCCACGACGTCGAAGGACGTAACCGAGACGCGCTGGTTGACGAGCATGTAGTCGGCGAAGCGGCCCGGCTTGGCGTAGAGCGAGGTTCGCGTATCGGCGAACCCACGGCCGGTGACGAGATCCGTAAGGCCGAGTTCAGCAAGCACGGAGAAGGTCCGGCTTTCGGGCAAGACGTTGAAATCGCCGCAGACGACGAGCCGCTCTTCAACTCGCCAGACGCTCCGGATGAGTCCCGCGAGCGCCTCGGCCTGCGCCAGCCGTGCCGGCGTATCCGCCTTGCCGGCCGGATCGCGGAGCCCGTGCATCTGCGCGATCGTCGCGGTGAAATCCGCCGCGTGATCGTGGACGCGAATGACATGGGCGTTGCGGGCGCGCGGGTGATCGCCCCAGCGATCGGCGAGGAACCCGCCATGGACGAAACCCTGCGCCTGGCCGATCAGCGACAGCGACGTTCGCCAGAAGGTCGCGAGGCCGAACTCCGACGGCACAGCCACGTCGCCGTCATGCAGCACGCCTCGCGCCGCCGGCATGAAGAGGCCGTCATGGCCGGGCAGGGCCGCGGCGACCTCGGCGAACAGATTGGTCCGCTGCGGCAGCACGATGTCGCCGTCGCGATAGTCGAGCCAGCCATGGCCGCGACCGGGCGTACGCGTCACTTCCTGCAGGCAGATCACATCGGCGTCGGCGGCGACGAGATAGTCGAGCAGCGGGCCGTGAAGCCGGCCGCCCCAGACATTCAAGGAAAGAACGGAGGTCACGATCAGAAGCCCGGTCAATGGCGGCGAGCAGCCATGCTAGCAGCCGGCGCGGCGCCGTGGCGAGCCGCTCAAGCGGTTCAGGCGAGGGCGAGGCTCGCCGGGAGGACGCGCCTGATGCGGCAATGCACGATTCGCATAAGGAAGATTATGGAACCAAACGATATGGGTTGAATGGGCGAGAACCGGCTGCGATCGTGCCGTCGTGGTCATGCCGTCGTGGTCATGCCGGGGTGGTCATGGGAGTGCGATGATGGCACGTCTTTCAGATGAGCGGGAGCCCATGCATACGGGCTCCTGCCTTTGCGGTGCCGTGCGGTTCGAGGTTGCCGGCGAGTTGCCGGAGGCGTCGGCCTGTCACTGCTCGAAATGCCGGAAGCACACCGGTCACTTCGAGGCCGGCGTCGATCTCCCGCGATCACGCGTCACGATTTCCGGCGGGGATCGGCTGAGCTGGTATCACTCGTCCGAGAAAGTCCGGCGCGGCTTCTGCTCGGTCTGCGGCTCCTCGCTGTTCTTCGATCCCATCCATCTCGACTGGATCGGCATCATGATGGGCGCCTTCGACGGACCGACACACACGCGCATCGGGCTGCATATCTTCGTCGCCGACAAGGGCGACTATTACGAGCTCGCCGACGGCGTTCCACAGAACCAGCAATAGCGGCGGTCCAGCACCGGAGCGCGGAAACCAAAGCGCTGCTTCGGACGTATGGTCAGGCGAGGCGGTCCACGGTGGGCGCGCTGGATTTGCCGGGAAATCGACGATGCGCATGCCATACCGGACCGCCGCCGCCGACCGGGCTGCGCGTTTGGCGGCCCTCTGCTGGCTCGCGACGGCGCTTTCCTACTTCGTCGCGGAGACGATCGCGGCGGCGGCTTTCCGCGGCTACAGCTTCACGACGCATATGATCAGCGATCTCGGGATCCCCTACCCGACCGTCGTCGACGGTCGGACGATCGACTCTCCGCTGGCCGTCGTCATGAATGCCGGCTTTGTGGTGCAGGCGCTCTTCTTCGCCTCGGCAGCGCTTGTCGTGGGTCGTGCGCTGGAAAGACGCGGACCGGCCTATGCCGTGTTCCTCGCCGCGGCGCTGGCCGATGCGCTGGGACTGGTGCTGCTCGCGCTCTTTCACAGCGGCGCGCGCGAGATCGCCGACGGCACCTTCGTCTGGCACATGCTCGGCGCCACGCTGTCGATCCTCGGCGGCAACCTCGTCGCGATCTCGTCCGGCTTCGCGCTGGCGCCGCTCGGAATGCTGCGCTTCTACCGTCCGGCGGGAATTACGCTCGGGCTGTTCGGGATCGGCGGCATCCTGTTCCTGGTCGCCGGCCCAGGCTGGTTCCCGGCCGGCGCCGTCGAGCGGGCGAGCGTCTACACGATCACGGTCTGGGAACTCATGACCGCCACGCTTCTGTTGTCGCAGCGCGGCGGCAAGCTCTCCGCCGCAAAGGGCAGGGCCTAGAAAGTCACGTCCCGGACGCTCTGGACGAGACCGCCCACGGCAGCGCCGGATATCGTCCAGGCCGATCCGACCAGCGCGGCGCTGCCTTCGACAACCGCCTGGCTTCCCTGGACCACGGCCTGGCCACCGCGCATCAGCAGGCCCGGGCGACCGCCCTCGCCTGCCCCGATCGGCATCGGCGGCACCGGGCCTTCGGGTTCCACGGACGCCAGCATCAGCGGCGCCTCGTCGGCGACCGCCTGAGGCGCCGCTACGGGCGGCGCCGGATCGTCAGCGAGCTTGCGCGGCATGCATTCGAGGCACGGCCGCGGCTGCGGCTTCGGCGGGATGGGAACGGCGACGGCGACTGGTGGTGCGGCCGGAGCGACGACCGGTGCGACCGGCGCCGGGCGCGTGGCGACCGGAGCCGCCGGTAGCGCCGGCTCGATGAGGCCCGCGATGCGGTCCGGCATGCCGGCCGGACGCGCGCCGAAGGAGACGACGAGCGTCGGTTCGTCCGCATTCCGTGAGAAGACTTCCGGCGCCAGGATGGCGCTCCCGAAGGCAGCGGCGCCGAGCGCGACCGCGACGGCGGCGCCATAGAGGGCGACAGCCGCCGGCTGCACCGTCCCGCGTCTGTTGCTTCCCAATCCCTTGCCAAGCTGCATGATTCACCCCGAATCCAGATCGATGCTGGCAGGCTCCCATGCCTTTCGGGCCGCTTGCGGCCGCCAAGACGGCGCGATTGCGTCATTTGTAACGCTTGATTGCGGCGGCTACGGCAGGCGGCCGGACAAGATTCCGACTGTCGGAAGGCGCGTCATATGGTAATACCATTGCCGCAATCCGGGAGGCGGGGCCGCCTCGCCGGCAAAGACCCTGCCCTTCGGAGGAAATGCCTTGGCCTATAGTGAACATCCGCGCCCGCAATTCGAGCGCGAACGCTGGCTCTCGCTCGACGGTGCCTGGCAGTTCGCCCATGACGACGAAGCGCGCTGGACCGGCCCGGCCGACGCACGCTTCGACCGCACCATCACCGTGCCCTACGCGCCCGAGGCGCCGCGCAGCGGCATCCATGACGAGGGCTTCCATCCGGTGGTCTGGTACCGCCGCGAACTCGAGCTTCCGGCCGATCTCGCGCCCGATGCCGAGCATGACGCCATCCTCCATTTCGGCGCCATCGACTACAAGAGCGACATCTGGATCAACGGTCAGCATGCCGCCAGCCATACCGGCGGCCACACGCCGGTCCGCATCCGCCTCGGGGCCTATGCGGACGGCGGCAAGCTCGACATCGTCGTGCGCGCCGAGGACGATCCGGCCGATATGATGAAGCCGCGCGGCAAGCAGGATTGGCTCGCCGAGCCGCATGGCATCTGGTACCCGCGCACGACCGGCATCTGGCAGACCGTCTTCGTCGAGCGCGTCGGCCGCAGCCATCTCGAGCGGCTGCAATGGACGCCCGATTTCGCCCGCTTCGAGATCCGGCTCGATACGCGCGTGGCGGCGCCGGCGGGGTGCCGGCTTCGTGTCACGCTGTCGCTGAACGGCCGCGTTCTCGTCGAGGACGATTACGTGGTGAAGGGACGGGACACGAGCCGCGTCATCGCCCTCCCCGACCCCGGCATCGACGATGCGCGGGCCGAATTCGTCTGGTCGCCCGAGCATCCGCAGGTGATCGACGCGACGGTCGAGCTGGTCGACGCCTCGGGCAAGGTCGTCGACCGCGTCAAGAGCTACACCGCCCTCCGGGCCGTCTCGACCGCCAATGGCCGCTTCGTCATGAACGGGCGCTCCTATTTCCTGCGCCTCGTGCTCGACCAGGGCTACTGGCGCGAAGGCGTCATGACGGCGAGCGACGAGGAGCTTCGGCGGGATGTCGAGCTGACCAAGCAGCTCGGATTCAACGGCGTTCGCAAGCACCAGAAGATCGAGAATCCGCGCTTCCTCTATTGGGCTGACATGCTCGGCCTCCTCGTTTGGGAGGAGATGCCCAGCGCTTATGGCTATTCGACCGAGTCGGTGACCCGGCTCGCGGCCGAATGGCAGGAGGCGATCGAGCGCGACTATTCGCATCCCTGCATCGTCGCCTGGGTGCCGTTCAACGAGAGCTGGGGCATCCCGGAGCTGCCGCACAGCGCCGTGCAGCGCAGCTACCAGCAGGCGCTCTACCACCTCACCAAGACCCTCGATCCGACGCGTCCGGTGAGCGGCAATGACGGCTGGGAGCAGTTGGCGACCGACATCTTCGCCGTGCATGACTATCACCACAGCGGCGCCGTCCTGCACGACCGCTACGGCTCGGAAGCGGCGTTCCACGACACGCTGACGACCTTCCGCTCAGCCGGACGGGCGCTGGCGCTCGACGGTCATCCCTGGGCGGGGCAGCCGGTCATGCTGACCGAGTTTGGCGGCATCGCCTATTTCATGGGGACCGAAGCCGGCTGGGGCTACAGCACGGCGAAGGACACCGAGGATTTCGTCGCGCGCTATGCCGACGTGCTCTCCGGCGCCACCGATTCCGAGCTTCTGGCGGGCTATTGCTACACGCAGCTCACCGACACCTATCAGGAGCAGAACGGCGTCCTGACGATGGAGAGGAAGCCCAAGGCCGACATCGCGCTGATCCGCGCCGCCAATCTCGGCGTGCCGGTCGAGCGCCTGCCCGAGAACCCGATGGGCTACAACAAGCGCTGGGAAAAGACGCTCGCCACTCGCGGCTGACCCTTTCCACAGTGACGAAAGCAGAGGGCAGGGGCGGGTCCCCTGCCCTTTTCGTTTGGGCGGGCCTCAGAGGTCGCGGCGGCCGAGCTGCATCTTCTCGAAGATGAGCACGATGACGAGCGACATCGCGAAGGGAATGAGCAGATAGAGCAGGCGGAAGACGATCAACGCCGCCAGCACGTCGTTGGGGTTCATCTCCGGCAGTGCGGCGAGGAAGGTCACCTCGAGCACGCCGAGCCCGCCCGGCGCATGGGAGAGAAGCGCCAGCGTGAACGAGGCGAGGAAGATGCCGAGGATGATGAGATAGCCAGGGTTTCCCGTCGCCGGCAGGGCGAAATAGATGATCGCCGCCGCGCCGCAGAGCTCGAGCGGCCCCGCCATAAGCTGGCGCGCCACGATCGGCAGGCGCGGATACTGGACCTGCAACTTGCGGAAGGTCCAGGGCGGCAGGTGGCGCCAGGAGCCGAAGACGTAGAGCGCGACGAGGGCGAGCAGCCCGAGGCCGAGAGCGAGGCCGACCGATGGCGGGACATCGACGAAACGGCGGATGAGCGACGGCTCGATCACGAGTACCGCGCCGCTGGTCAGCACCGTGCCTAGGCCGAAGGTGAACGAGCAGAAGACGATCAGCAGGCCGATTTCCTGCGCCGAGAGCCCGCGTGTCGAGTAGGCGCGATAGCGGACGACGGCGCCGGAGATCACCGAGGCGCCGATATTGTGCGACAGCGCATAGGTCGTGAACGAGCAGAGGGAGATGAACAGCCACGAGATCTTCTTGCCGCCGATATGGGCGATCGCGATGCGGTCGTACCAGGCGAGCGCGCCATAGGCGCAAAGCGTCGCCAGCACTGCAAGGACCCAGTTGTGCAAGCTGATCGCGGCCAGGCTGTCGGCGACGGCGGCGAAGGAGATGCGGCGGAACTCGCGATAGAGAATGAACACGGAGACGACGACAGCCGCCAGTCCGAAGATCGACCAGGCCGCATTGCGGAGCTTCATGAATCCTCTGCTTTCGTGATTGCGGCCGACGCTCATCGACCTCCCCCGAGCCGGGCGACAGATTGGCATGGCATGCCGGGAAGGGCCAAGGCCAAACCGGCCGGCAGCCAGCGATCGAACAAGGTCCCCTCCCCGTTTCCCTATGCTCTCGGAAGCGGCAGTTCGATCACCAAGCCGTCATGGGCGGGCTCGATGCCGGACGGGACCTCAGCGGCAAGGGTTCGATAGTCGAGATCGCCATGCATATGGGTGAAGAGCGTGCGGCGCGGCTGCAGGCGCTCGTGCCACGCGATCGATTCGGCGACGCTGAAATGGCTGGGGTGCGGCCGGTAGCGCAGCGCATCGACGATCCAGAGCGATAGGCCCTGAAGATGCGGCAGCGTCTCCTCCGGCAGCGCGCTGACATCGCTCGAATAGGCGAAATCACCGATCCGGAAGCCGAGGCTGTCGATGTCGCCATGCACCTGGCGGAACGGCAGAATGTCGAGTGCGCCACCGGGGCCGTCGATCAGGAAGCGCGTTCCGGCCTCGATCCGGTGGCGCCCCAGGATCGGCGGATAGCTGCCGCCCGCCGGCGTGCGGAAGCAATAGGCGAAGGCCTCCTCGAGCCGCTCCTGCGTGGCGTCGTCGCTATAGACCGGCACCAGCCGGCGCGTGTCCAGCCAGAATGCGCGCAGGTCGTCGATGCCATGCGTGTGGTCGGCATGGGCATGGGTGTAGAGGACCGCGTCGAGCCGGTCGACGCGGGCATCGAGCAGCTGCGCGCGGAGGTCCGGGCCGGTGTCGACCAGCACCCGCGTCGGATAGGGTCCGCGGCTCGAAAAACCGTCGATCAGGATCGAGGATCGCGTCCGGCGGTTGCGCGGCTCCGACGGGTCGCAGGCGCCCCAGTCGTTGCCGACGCGGGGGACACCCGGCGAGGCCCCGCAGCCGAGGATCGTGATCCGGATGCGCTCGGCGGCGCCGCCCGTTGCGACCGTTTCAGACATGCGCTTCCGCCTCCTCGAAGGCGGCGGCCGGTATCTTGGTGAAGAGGCGGCGGCAGTTCTCGGTCGTCGCGCGGGCGATCTCGTCCAGCGAGACGCCGCGCACCTCCGCCAGCACCGCCGCGGTCTCGCGCACGAAGGCCGGCTGGTTGCGCTGGCCGCGATGTGGCACCGGCGCGAGATAGGGGGCATCGGTCTCGACCAGCAACCGATCGGCCGGCAGGCCGCGGGCGATTGCGCGCAGCGGCTCGGCGCTGCGGAAGGTCAGGATGCCCGAGAAGGAGACATAGAAGCCGAGCGCGATGCCGACCTCGGCCAGCCGCGCGCCGGACGAGAAACAGTGCAGGATCGCCGGGAAGGCACCGGCGCGGCTTTCCTCTTCGAGGATCGCGATCATGTCGTCATCGGCGTCGCGGGCATGGATGACGAGAGGAAGGTCGGTGATGCGGGCCGCTGCGATATGCCGGCGAAGGCCCACCGCCTGCAGCGCCTTGTGCTCGGCGCCATAGACATAGTCGAGACCCGCCTCCCCGATCGCGACCACCTTCGGATGCTGCGACAGGGCGATGAGTTCCTCCGCCGTGACGTCCGGCTCCTCATGGGCGCTGTTCGGATGTGTGCCGACCGAGCAATAGACCGAGGGGTAGCGTTCGGCGATGGAGCGGATCTGGTCGAAGCGGCGCACGCGCGTCGAGATGGTCACCATGAGGCCGACGCCGGCCGCGTGTGCGTCGGCGATCAGGCCGTCGCGGTCCTCATTGAAATCGGAAAAATCGAGATGGCAGTGGCTGTCGACGAGCATGGGATCCGGGGGTGCGCGGAACGCTGGGTCAGGCTGAAACGTCGAGAGTGAGTAGCGTCTTCCGCCGGGCCTGTCGACCGTTCTGGACAGGCTCCCGCTCGCGCTTCTACATAGCATGCAAGGGCCGTTCCGGACGGGATTCGACATATTGGCGATTGTGATGGAGCGCTCGCTCTTCGGCCTCGTTCCGAAGCGGCTCAAGGAAGAGGTGATGCTGCGCCGCCTGGCGACGGGCATCGCCGAGATGGCGCTCTCCCCGCCGAGCCTCGCCTTCGAACATGGCGGCGAGCGAAGCCGCCATCGCTACAAGGTCGGCTTCGAGCGCGTGAACAACCAGTTCCGCATCGTGCTCGACCGCGACCGCCTCGCTTCGGACTGGCCGCTCTACCAGATGATGTGGCGCCGCCTGCCGACGTTGGTACGCCTCGTCTCGCGCACGTCGCCCGAAGTGGTGAGCCTGTCCGGAAACATCTCGGACGGCGGTGACAACGAGCCGGGCGAACTCAGCTTCTGCAGCGACGAGCCGCAGGCTGTGCTGGTGCCCGATCCGGCCTTCATGACCGCCCGCCTCTACCAGCCCTTCCGTGAACTCGCCGACAGCAAGCCGGGCCAATGGGCGGCGCGGCGGGAAACGCTGCTCTGGCGCGGCGCGATCACCGGCCCCGGCCATGCCGCCACCGAGCAGATGGACATGGACGATCCGAGCCTCAAGCTGCGGGTCCGCCTCTGTATCGCGCTGCGCGGCTTCGCCGATGTCGATGTCAAGCTCACTGCCAGCGACCGTGAGTCCGATCCGCAGCCGCATCACACGCGCGACGCGCTGCGCACACATGGCCTGCTCGGCGACTTCATCGCGCCGTCGCGCTGGATGAATGTCAAGTTCGCTCTGGATATCGATGGCCCAACAAACAGTTGGGGCAATTTCTTCACGCGGCTTCTGATGGGTTGCTGCGTGCTCAAGGTGGCGTCGTCGCATGGCTTCCGCCAGTGGTACTACGACGACATCATCCCGTGGACCCATTACGTGCCGGTCGCGGCCGATCTCTCCGACCTCATAGAGAAACTCGAATGGTGCCGCAGCCATGACCAGGCCTGTCGCGAGATCGCGGCGGCCGGTCAGGATTTCGCGCTGCGGCGGACGGTCGAATCGGAGACCGTCGCCACCGTGCAGAAGCTCAACGAACTGTTCGGCGCCGGTTAGTTCGCCGAACCTTCCTCGCCGACATAGCGCGGGAAGACGCCCGCCGGAGCGGGCAATGGCGTGCCGCCTTCGAGGCGACCGGCTGGGCCGAGCGAGGCAAAGAGGCGCTTTTCCTCCGGAACAGCGAGAAGATCCAGCAGCTTAGCGGCCGAGCCCGGCATCACGGGCTGCGACAGGATCGCGATCTGGCGTACCAATTCAGCCGTCACATAGAGAACGGTCGCCATCCGCGCCGGGTCGGTCTTGCGCAACTGCCAGGGAGCTTCGTTGGCGAAATAGCGGTTCGCCTCGGCGACGAGCGTCCACACGGCGTTGAGCGCCTGGTGGATCTGCTGGCCATCGAAGGCCTGGCGGCAGATCGGCAGCAGTGCATCGGCGCTGGCGAGGATCGCCTCGTCGGCGGCCGAGAAGGCGCCCGGCTCGGGAAGCCGTCCCTCGCAGTTCTTGGCGATCATCGAGAGCGAGCGCTGGGCGAGATTGCCGAGATCGTTGGCGAGGTCGGCATTGATACGGGTGACGATCGCCTCGTGGCTATAGCTGCCGTCCTGGCCGAACGGCACTTCACGCAGGAAGAAGAAGCGCACGGGATCGACGCCGTACTGCTCGACCAGCGCGAAGGGATCGACGACATTGCCGACAGATTTCGACATTTTCTCGCCGCGATTGAACAAAAATCCATGCGCGAAGACACGCTTCGGCGGCGCGATGCCGGCGGAGAGGAGGAATGCCGGCCAGTAGACCGTATGGAAGCGGACGATGTCCTTGCCGATCACATGCAGGTCGGCCGGCCAGTAGCGGCGGAAGCTGTCGCTGTCGGTATCGGGATAGCCAACCCCGGTGATGTAGTTGGTCAGCGCGTCGACCCAGACATACATGACATGCTTCGGGTCGCCCGGAACCGGGATGCCCCAGTCGAAGGTGGTGCGCGAGATCGAGAGATCGCGCAGCCCGCCCTTCACGAAGCTGACCACCTCGTTGCGCCGCTCATCGGGGCCGATGAATTCCGGATGCGCCTCGTAATAAGCAAGCAGCCGGTCCTGATAGGCGGAGAGGCGGAAGAAGTAGCTCTCCTCCTCGACCCACTCGACGGGGGAGCCGAGCGGCTCGCGGCGGACGCCGTCCGGGCCGACGGTCGTTTCCTTCTCGTCGAAGAACTGCTCCTGGCGGACCGAGTACCAGCCCGAATATTTGTCGAGATAGATATCGCCGTTCTCAGCCATCCGCCGCCAGATCGCCTCGCTCGAGCGGTGATGGCGGGGTTCGGTCGTGCGGATGAAGTCGCTCGGCTCGGCGCCGAGGGCGGCATCGAGCCTGCGGAAGACGGCCGAGTTCTGGTCCGCGAGGGCGAGCGGCGTCAGGCCGGCCTTCTCAGCCGTCTGCTGCATCTTGAGGCCATGCTCGTCGGTGCCTGTCAGGAAGAACACGTCCTTGCCGTCGAGGCGCTGGAAGCGTGCCAGCGTGTCGGTCGCGATGATCGTGTAGGCATGGCCGATATGCGGCACGCCGTTCGGGTAGAAAATCGGGGTGGTGATGTAGAATTTCGATGCCGTCATGGCTCCGCCTCTCTTCGAACTGCGACATGGCGATGGTCCCGGCTCCGTGAGCCGGGGGCGGATGCGTCACATTCGGGCAGCGCGGGCGAGCATGTCGATGGTCGAAAGGACGAATTGCTTGCGGTCGAGATTATAGGCTTCGACTTCGGCCGAAAACCGGCGGACCTTGTCCCACACCTCCGCCCACTGCGCAAGCGGAACGGCCGCGACTGCGGGAGGCACGGGTGCCATCATCGTGGGCTCCGCCTCGCCGCGTGCGCGGCGCGCAAGCCAGTCGAAGACGAGGTCCTGGAAGCTCTCGAAGGCATCGTCCGCGCCGCGCTGCGCGACGATGTCGCCGAGCCGGTGGGCCGCGGCGGCGTCGAAATCCGGAAAGCGGCTCACCGCCCGGCCGAAGGTGGCGGCGATGGCGGCGACGTCCTCGTCGAGGAAGCGCACGGCGCGGCGGATGCTGCCCTGCCCCGCCAGCGCGGCGAAGCGGCGCTCCTCCGGCGCGGCATCGGTGTGCTCCGCGAGCGCCGCCTCGATCGCCTCGGGAGGCAGTGGCGAAAGATTGAGCCGCCGGCAGCGCGAACGGATGGTCGGCAGCAGCCGGCCAGGCGCATGCGACAGCACCATGAACAGCGCGCCGCGCGGCGGTTCCTCGAGGATCTTGAGCAAGGCATTGGCGGCGCTGGTGTTGAGATCGTCGGCTGCGTCGACGATCGCGATCCGCCAGCCGGCCTCGCCGGCGGTCGAGCCGAAGAACGCGTTGGTGCGGCGGATCTCGTCGACGGTCACCGATTCCTTGAAGCGCTTGTTCTTGTCGTCATAGGGCCGAGCCAGCGTCAGGAGGTTCGGATGGGCATGGGCGGCGATCTTGCGCGCCGCCGGATGGGAAGGATCGACCGCGAGGCTCTCCGCCGCCGGCGCCCGTTCAGGAACGGGATGCGCCAGAGCGAAACGGGCGAAGCGATGGGCGAGCGTCGCCTTGCCGCTGCCACGCGGGCCGGTGATCAGCCAGGCATGATGCATACGGCCGCCACGATAGGCGTCGAGCAGGACCCGCTCGTCGGCGCTCGCGCCATACCAGGCGGTCTGTTCGGCAGGCGCGGGCCAGCCGTCCAGCGCGTCGAGTTCCGGCATGATGTCGGCAGCGGCCATCGCGGTTCCGGGCGGGGTCAGGGGATCGGCTTCAGCAGCCGCTCCGATACGACCTGCCAGATTTCCGCCGCCACGTCATCCACGCCGCGCGTCGCATCGATCACCACGCACCGGCCGGGCTCGCGCTCGGCGATCTCGAGGAAGATGCGGCGACGCGCCTCGTGCTTGGCGATGGTCTCGCCCTCGAAGCGGTCGGCATCGCCAGCGCCGCGCCGGGCCGCAGCCCGGGCGAGCCCCGTTTCGGCGGGGAGGTCGAGGATCACCGTGAGGTCCGGCCGCGTCTCGCCGACCGCGAGCGTTTCGAGCCCGTCGAGCAGCGCGGCATCGACGCCGTCTGCGCCCTGATAGGCACGGGTCGAATCGGTGAAGCGGTCGGAGAGGACGAAGGCGCCCCGTGCCAGCGCCGGCCGGATGATCCGGTCGACATGATCGGCGCGCGCGGCGGCGAACAGAACGGCCTCGCCGCCACCGCCCAGCGGCCGCGCGCGGCCCGAGAGGATGAAGGAGCGGATCGCCTCGGCATCCGGCGTGCCGCCTGGCTCCCGCGTCTCGACGACGGCGATGCCGCGCTCGGCAAGCGAGGCGGCGAGGCGCTTCATCTGCGTCGACTTGCCTGCCCCCTCCCCGCCTTCGAAGGTGATGAAGCGGCCGCGCGGAGCGGCGTCGTTCTGTCCCGCCGCGATCATCAGAGCCACCCGGTGAGCAATTCGCCGACCGCGTCCAGCGCGCGGCCCTGCATGGAGCCGGTGGCGATGTCGGCCATGGTCACGACCGGCTTTTCGACGAGGAGATCGTCGCCGACATAGATGCGCACCACGCCGACCGTCTCGCCCTTCTTGACGGGCGCGACAAGCGGTCCGTCATAGACGATGCGGGCGCGAATTCGGTCGCGCGCGCCGCGCTCCAGCAGGACATCGAGCGGCGCCGCCGTTGCGAGCGCCACGGCCGAGGCGTCGCCGCCATAGACCTTGGCCTCGGCGATCATCTCGCCGGCATCGAAGAAGCGCAGCCGCTCGAAGGCGGTGTCGGCCCAGTCGAACAGCCGCGTCACCTCCTCCGCCCGGGCCTTGTCGGTCGGCAGACCGCTGACGACCGCCGTCATGCGGTGGCCGTCGCGAAGTGCCGAGGCGGCATAGCCGAAGCCGGCCGCCTCGCTGTAGCCGGTCGAGAGACCGTCGACGCCGATGCCGGCCGAAAGCAGCGGATTGCGGTTGCGCTGGAAGATCTTGTTCCAGGTGAAGTCGGGCTCGGCATAGATCCGGTAGAGCTCCGGATGCGTCGTCGCGAGATAGTCGGCGATGATGGCGAGGTCCGAGGCGGTCGAGAGCTGCTCGGGATCGGCGAGTCCGGTGACGTTGCGGAACGTGGTCGCGGTGAGGCCGAGCGCCCGGGCCTTGTCGTTCATGCGGGTCACGAACGCGGCCTCGGAACCAGCCATGCCCTCGGCGAGGATAAGGCAGGCGTCGTTGCCGGCCTGCACGATGGCGCCGCGCAGGAGATCGGAGACGGCGATCTCGGACTTCAGCGCCGCGAACATGGTCGCGCCGCGCGATGGGGCGCCGCCCTTGCGCCAGGCGTTTTCGCTGACCTTGAAGGTCTGGTCGAGCCGGATCTCGCCGGCCTTCAGCGCATCGAACACCACCGCCATGGTCATCATCTTTGCCATGGCCGCGGGATCGAAACGCTCGTCGGCCGCCTTGCGATAGAGTGTGCCGCCGCTGTCGACATCGATGAGGATCGCGCGCGGCGCCTTGCTCTCGAATGCCGTTTCAGCGGCCGCCGGCTGGGCGAGCGCAAGCAGCGCGGCAAGGGAGAGCGAGGCGCATGACCGCATCCCGGATCATCCGTTCGAAAGCGCCGGAGAAGGCCTCCGGCGGCCGCAGGCCGTCGTGCCTCGCCGACGGTTTCAGCGCGTCACGACGAAAGCGTCGCGGGCGCCCGCCGCGGCGACGGCTGCCAGGGCATCCTTCTCAGAGACGCTGCTGTCGGCAACGAGGATGCGGAGTTGATGCAGCGTGCGTCCGCCGACCGCGACATCGCTCATCGCCGGGCGGCCGAGCCAGGCGAGCTTCGCCGCCATGGCCTTCGCATTTGCCGCGTCGGCGAAGACGCCCACGGCGATCTCGGTCGCATCGGCGCTGCGCTCGGCCGCCGCGCGGGCGACCGCGAGCTGCAGGGCCTCCTCGAGACCGGCATGCCGGGAGTTCTTCGCCATGCCGTCGATGGCGCGCTGCGCATCCGTGAAGTCCGGATCGGAGGCATAGGACGAGCGGGCCGACCGATAGACGGGCTGCTGGTACTCGGCCTCGAAGGCGGCAGGGTCCTTGACCGTGAACGAGCCGAGCGAGCGCTCGCCGTAGGTCGTGCCGCCGACGGTCGAGGCCTGCACCACGTCCGGCTGCGCGACGATCTCCGGCTCGGCGATCGCCATCGCCTGCACCGGCGCGGCGACGGGCGCTGCGACCGGAGCGTTCTGCGCCGCCAGGATCTCGTAGTTGTAGGGATCGATCGCGGTGCCGCCATCGACGATGGAGGCCGGCCGCGCCCGCGGAACGGGGGCCATCGCCAGCACGATCTGCGGGCTGGCGGCCGGAGCGCGCATGGCGACGGCGACGGTCGGCACGGGCGCCGGCTGGCGGGCGGCGACGGCGATGGTCGGCGCCGGCGCGCTGCGCGTCGCGGGCTGCTGGCGCATCGCCACAGCGACGGCCGATTCCTTTTTCACCCGCGCCATGGCGACCATGACGTTGGGATTGCCGATCTCGGTATTGTTGGGCGCCACATAGGTCGCCATCAGCATCTGCTTGTCGTGGCCCTGCATCCGGGCCGGGCCGATGTATTCGACCTTCACCTTGGCCGCGCCATGGCGCTTGACCTCGAGCAGTTCCGCCGTCTTCGAGGAAAGGTCGATCAGGCGATTGCGCTCATAGGGGCCGCGATCATTGACGCGGACGACGACGGAGGCGCCGTTCTTCAGATTGGTGACGCGCGCATAGCTCGGAAGCGGCATGGTGGGATGCGCGGCCGACAGCGTGTCCATGTCATAGACTTCGCCATTCGCCGTATAGCGGCCATGGAAGGCCGAGCCGTACCAGGAGGCGTAGCCGACGGCGGTGTAGCGCTTGTTCTCGAAGGGTTTGTAGACCTTGCCCTTCACGGTATAGGCCTTGCCGACCATGTAGCGGCCGCCGCCCTGCGGAACCGGCTGGCCATATTCGACCACGCGCGGGCTGGCCTTCACGCCATACTTGCTTTCGGGGAAATATTCGGACGAGCGCTTCTTGGCTTTCGGCGGTGGCGCCGACGCGCAGGAAGCGACGATCGACGCCGCTGCGACGATCAAAAGCGTCGTCAGGACCGGCCGTGAAACCGATCCAGCGAGGTGCGAAGCACGCGGGTTCTTGATACGCAACGTCCCCATCCTGCCTCTTTCCTACCAGCAAACGCCCACTTTGTCGACAAAGCGGCGGCAAGCGCGCATGGCGTCTGCGGAGGCCGCCGCATAAGCGCGCCAACCCCCGCCCCCATAGAGGCCCGGGGGCGTTGACGAGGGGTTAAGAAGACGTGGCTCGATACCGGCAAATTCTCGCCGACAGGGTGAACATCCGGTAACCATCCGCGCGCGCTGGTCAGGCGCTGATCGCCGCGCCGGTGGCATCCGCCGCGCGAAGGAGGTCGGACGGCGCCAACCGGATCTGAAGCCCGCGCTGGCCGCCATTCACATAGACATAGGCTTCGGTGAGGGCGGCGGCGTCGACGACGGTGCGCAGCTTCTTCTTCTGGCCGAAAGGGCTGACGCCGCCGACCTTGTAGCCCGTGATCCGCTCGGCGTCGGGGATGGCCGCCATGGCGGCGGACTTGCCGGAGAAGGCGCTGGCGACCTTCTTCATGCTCGCTTCTCGATCGGAAGCGAGGACGACGCAGACCGGCTTGCCGTCGACCTCGGCGATGAGCGTCTTCAGGACGCGGTGAGGCTCCTCGCCGAGCGCCTCCGCGGCCTGGAGGCCGACCCGCTCCGCGGTCGGATCATAGTCATAGGCGACGACCTCGAAGGCGATGCCGAGCTTTTTCAGCGCGAGCGTGGCGGGCGTTGTCTGGGCCATGAAATGCACTCCGGTGACGCCCGCGTGATGCGCCATCGCCAGACGCCCCGCAAGAGCCTCAGGCCTTGCCCCGGTCGGCGACCAGCGCCGCCGCGCCGACGAGGCCGGCATTCTCCGCGAGTTCCGCCCGAACCACCACGACATCGCGGAATGCAGCCATCAGATGGGCGCGCATGACGCGATGGATCGTTCCGTCCATGAGGTCGAAGGCCGCCGAGACGCCGCCGCCCATGACAATCCTCTCCGGGCTGTAGAGATGGACGAGGCTGGCGAAGCCGCGCCCGAGGAGGGCTGCCTCTTCCTCGATCAGGGCGAGCGCGAGCTCGTCGCCGGCGCGCGCCGCTTCGACGACATGGCGGGCATCGACGGTTCCGGTCGCGGCTGCGCGGCCGAGCGCCGACTCCGGGTGGTCCGTCGCCGCGGCGCGGGCGCGGCGGCCGAGCGCCGAGCCGGAGGCGAAGGCCTCGAAGCAGCCGATGGTGCCGCAGGGGCAGCGCGGGCCGTCGGGGGCCATCGTGAAATGGCCGATATGGCCCGCCATGCCGCGACGGCCATGCATGATGCGGCCATCGACGATGACGCCGCCGCCGAGCCCGGTCGAGACCGTGGCATAGACGAGATGCGAGAGGCCGCGGCCGGCGCCGTGGCGCCATTCGCCATAGGCGGCGGAGATGCCGTCATTCTCGAGCAGCACCGGGAGCCCGGTCGCGGCGGCGAGCCGGTCGCGCAGCGGCACATCGGTCCAGCCCGGCAAGGTCGGGATTTCCAGGACGACGCCGGCCTCGCTGTCGAGCGGGCCGGGCGCCGAGATGCCGATGCCGTTGATCCGGTCGGCGGTGATGCCGGCCGAAACCGCGCCGATCAGCCGCTGCATCTGCGCCAGCACGGCCTCCGGGCCGCCGGCGACATCGGTCGGCTCGGCCGCGCGCGCCTCGACACGGGCGCCGGCGACGAGAGCCGCGCGGAGCTGCGTGCCGCCGAGGTCGATGGCGATGGCGAGCGGCGCGCTCATGCCTCAGCCGCCATGGGGCTGCGCGTGGACCCAGCTGATGCGGGCGGCGAGATCCGGGGCGCCGAAGGCGAGCGAGCCCATGACGATCGTCTCGGCGCCATGCGCGCGAAGCTCCGGCACCGTATGCTCGCGGATGCCGCCATCGGCGGCGACGCGGACGGGGAAGCCGCTGGCGGCGACGAGGCGGCGCGCTGCGGCGATGCGGCCTGGCGCCTCGGGATCGAGCCCCTGCCCCTTCACGCCGATGCCCGTGCCGAGCAGCGTCAAAAGGCTGATGCGCGGCAGCAGGTCCTCGGCCGCCTCGACGGGCGTCGCGAGTTGCAGCACGACGCCGGCGGGCAGGCCGAGAGAATGGATGAGATCGAGGCCGGCGCCGACATTGTCGTTTTCGGCGTGGATGCTGATGAGATCGGCGCCCGCCTCGGCGAACTGCTCGATCTGGGCGAGGAGGATGCGGTCGTCGACCATCAGGTGGACGTGCAGCGGCTTCCTCGTGAGCTTGCGGACCGCCGCCAGCAGGTCGGGGAAATAGAGGAGCGCGGGCGAGAAATGGCCGTCGGCGACGTCGACATGGTAGATATCGACATGCTGGTCCACGCGCGCAATGTCGTCGGCGACGCGGGCGAGATCGGCCGACCAGAGCGAAAACTCGGCGAGAAGGCGGTCCTTCGGCAGGGCGTCGAACCAGCCGGCAGCGGGCTTCATTGCGGAATCTCCTTCAGGAAATCGGATAGCGCGGCACGCGCCTCATGGACATAGCGCTCGCGGCTTACCGCCTTCGGCGTGATGCGCACGAGCCGCGCCCCAGGGATCGCCGCGGCGAGCGCCTCGGCATGGGCGAGCGGATGGATGAAATCCTCGCCATGGCCGATGACGAGCGTTGGCACGGCGAGCGCGGCCAGCGCCTCGCGAGCCACGCCGGGGCCGTCGGCCGCAATCGCGGTGAGCAGCGCGGCGGTGGTCGCGATCGGCTCGCGGGCGAAGAAGCCACGTAAGGAAGCTAGATTGTCGGGCGCCTCGCGCGCCAGCATCGCCGCCATGGGCGAGGCTTCGAACAGGGCGCGGGCCTCGATGGGGTCATGCTGCGCGAGCAGGCGGCCGACCTCGTCATTCGGCGCCATGTTGGCGGGGGCCTTGTCGATGAACCAGGCCGGTCGGACGAGTACCAGGCCTGCCACGAGATCGGGGCGGAGCACGGCGAGGCGGAGCGCGATGGCGGCGCCCATCGAGACGCCGCCGATGACGATCGGCCCCCCGCCCCTCGCCTCGGCGAGCGCGGCGACATCGTCGGCGAAGGTCTCGATCGAGAAGGCGTCCGGCGCGCCGGCCTCCGAGGCGCCGTGACCGCGGCATTCGAGCGTCAGGCAGGACCAGCCGCCGCCTGCCGGAAAGAGCTCCTGCGGCTGGGCCGCGTCGCCGCAGAGCCCATGCTGGAAGATCATGCGCCGGCCGCTGCCGCTTTCCATGACGGAGAGCGAGAGCCCGTCGCGCTTGAAGGTCGTGCGGCCGCTCATGCGGGGACGGCGCCCGAGGCGCGGAGGAAATTTGACACGCGCGCGGCATCCTTCGCGTCGAGCCCGTGCGTCACGAGCGGGCCGTCGAAGCCAACGGCGCGAAGCTCGGCGATGAAGCGGGGAAAATCGACGACGCCGTCGCCGGCCGTGGCGAAGCTGCCGTCCGGATGGCGGTCCTTGGCATGGGCGAGGACGATGTCGGGGCCGAGCAGTGTGATCGCCTCGCGGATGCGGCGCTCGCGCTCGGGCTTCGGCTCGGTCTCGAAGAGATTGGCCGGGTCGAGCACGATGCCGATGCGGTCGGTGGCGAAGAGGTCGAGCAGCGCCCGCGCCTTTCCGGCCGAGGAGACGACATTGCCGAGTTCCGGCTCGACGCCGATGACGATGCCATGCCGCTCGGCGACGGGCAGAAGGATGCGGAACTCGGCGACGAGAGCCTGCCAGGCCTCGGGGCTGGCATTCTCCGGATGGTGGCGCCACTGGTCGGCCGCGTCGCGGCTGCCGGTGCAGACGGTGAGGAGCCGCGTCCCCATCGCCGGCGCTGCCGCGGCCAGCGCCGCGAAGGCTCGCCGCCCCGCTTCACGGACCGACAGGTCGGGATGGATCATGTTGTAGGTCGCCGAGAGCGCCGCGATCGAGGCGCCACTCGCGTCGGAAGCCTCGCGCACGGCCTCGACGACCGCAGGCGCGATGGTCTCGGGCAGCGGCGGCAGGCCGGAGCAGGCCATGTTGTACTGGACAGCCGCATAGCCGGCGTCGCGGGCCGCGGCGAGGACCTCGCCCGGTGTCGCGCCGGGAAAGGTCTTGGCGAAGATGCCGAGCTGCATCAGACGGCTCCGGTCACGTCGGCGAGGCGGACCGGCTTGCCGGTCTTCACCGATTCCGCAATGGCGACCATGCCGCGGACGCAGGCGAGGCCGTCCTCGATATCGGCGCCGCGCATCGGTGCGCCGTCGAGGATCGTGCGCGCGAAGCCTTCGAGCTGGCGCCGGTAGAAGTGTCCGTCGGCGCCGAGGACGCGCGAGGTCGCGCCGGTCGACTCGCGGAAGATGTCGACATCGCTCGTCTTGTAATACCAGGGATTGTAGGTCTTGCCGACGACGCTGCCCTTCTCGCCATAGATCTGGAAACCCTCGTGCCAGTCCATGCGGACCGGGATGGTCAGGTCGAGATGCCCGAAGGCGCCGTTCTCGAAGGCGATGTCGACGAACCAGCAATAGGCGTTGAAGCGCTTCTGGAACCGGGCATCGACCTCGGCGATCGGGCCGCCGAAATAGCGGGCGGTGTCGAGGAGGTGGCTGCCATGCGCCAGCATGAAATAGCGCTGGCGGTCGGCCTTCGGATCGCCGGCCGGGCGCTTGGAGCCGGTGCTGGTCACGATGAGCGGCTGCACGGCGTCGGTCATGGCGTAGCGATGGGTCGAGTCGCAGTACCAGGCCTTGATGGCGAGGAGTTCGCCTATCTCGCCGTCGATGAAATCCTTGGCGCTTTCGAGGCCGGCATCGAAGCGCTTCATGTGGCCGACCTGCAGCACCTTGCCCGAAGCGGCGACGTCGGCCTTGAGCCCCTCGATCTCCTCGACCGAAATGCCGGCCGGCTTCTCGGTCAGGACATGCTTGCCGGCCGAAAGCGCGGCGCGGGCAGCGGGAACATGGAACGCGTCGGCGGTGGCGATGATGACGGCGTCGATCTCGGGATCGGCCAGCATCGCGTCATAACTGGAATAAGTCTTCGACGGCGCATGCATCGCGGCCATGCGGGCGAGCAGATCCGGCGCGACGTCGCAGATGGCGGTGAGTTCGGCGTTCACCGCCTTGTTGGCGCTCTCGAAATGGGCGGCCTGGGCGATCTGCCCGCAGCCGAGCACACCGACCCGCAACCGCCGCTCGTCCTTTGCCACCATCATGCTCTCCAGCGCTGTTTCGATTAGTTACTTTATTAAAGTAACAAACGAGACGCAAGCCTCACACATGCAGTCCGGTCACGTTTCGCCGTCGGCGATGCCGAGCTCGGGCAGGCCGAAGGCGCGCTGATGGGCGAGAGTCGCCGCGCCGATAGCGCATTCGAAAAGGCCGAGCGAGGACAGGCGGAATTCGGGCATCCGCATGCCGGGCACGATGCGCTCCGCGACGTCGCGCTCCAGGATGGGCAGCAGAAGCGGCAGGATCGGCCGCATGACGCCGCCGAGCACGACGGTTGTCGGGTTGAAGATGTTGACGAGGACGACGATGCCGCGGGCGAGGTGATGGCCGAGCGTCTCGATCGCCGCCAGCGCCCTCGCCTCCCCTTTCTCCGCCGCAGCGGCGACCGCCGCCGGCAGCGCGACGAGGTCGGCTAGGCCTGCGCCCTGGTCGTCGCCGGCCTCGCGGGCGAGCGCCGCGAGATTGACGAAGGTCTCGAGGCAGCCGGTCTGCCCGCAGCTGCAGCGGATGCCGTCCTCCGCGATGCGGATATGGCCGAATTCGCCGCCGGTGCCATAGGCGCCGCGCATCAGCCGCCCGTTGACGATCGCGGCGCCGCCGAGGCCGGTGCCGAGCTTGAGGAAAATCGTGCAGAGGCTGGGGAGCTGCGGCTCGGTATAGACGGCGCCGAAGGCCGCCGCGGCGGCGTTGTTCTCGACGAGCACCGGCAGGTCGGTCGCGGCCGAGAGGAGTTCGGAGAGATTGACCGACTTCCAGCCGAGGATGGGCAGATGGACGACGAAGCCGTCCAGCGTCACGAGGCCGGGTACCGTGACGCCGACGCCGCGGATGCGCCCGTGATAGCGCGGATCTGCCGAAAGCGCGGCGATCTCGGCGGCGATGATGGCGACGACCGCCTCGGGCGGTGTTGCGCGCGAGACGCTGCGCTCCGAGGAGGCGACGAGCTGCGCGGCGAGATCGATCAGCGCGAAACGAAGCACCCCGACGCCGATCTCGACGCCGAGGAAAAAGGCGCCGTCGGGCGCGAGCGCCACGGCGACGCCGGGGCGGCCCGGCTCACGCCCGGATTCGGAGGCAGCCGGACGCGCGCCTTCGCTGAGCAGGCCGCGCTCGGCCATCTCGGCCACCAGCCGCGTCACCGTTGCCGGCGTCAGGCGCAATTGGCGGGCCATGTCGGCCCGCGTCGTCGCGCCCTGCACGCGCAAGAGGCGCAGCAGGCTGCGCTCGTTGACATAGCGGGCAAGGGTCTGGTCGGCCATGGACGGGCGGCTCCTTCGCGCCCTCATTAGCCGATGGCTGCGACCCTGTCAGGCGGCGGTCAGATGATCGAGCGGCGCGAGGCGATGCCGCCATCGACCGTGACGATCGTGCCGGTGACGTAGCCGGCGCGATAGGACGACAGGAACACGATGAGGTCGGTTACTTCGCTGACATGGGCGGGCCGGCCGAGCGGATAGGTGCTCTCGAGCTCGCCATAGCGGTTCTCGTCGCCAAACAGGTCCTTGGCCCGCTTCTTCAGCATGTTGTAGATGCGGTCGGTGTTCACCGGGCCGGGATTGACGCCGACGACGCGGATCTTGTCGTCGAGGCTGGAACCGCCCAGCGCGCGGGTGAAATGCATCAGGCTGGCATTGCCCACCGCGCCCGCGATGTAGCGCGGATCGGTGACCTCACCGCCATTGCCGATATTGTTGATGATGACGCCGCCGCCCGCTGCCTTCATGCGCGGATAATAGAGGCGGCAGAGATTGATATAGCCGAAGACCTTCAGCTCCCAGCCGGCGCGCCACTTCGCCTCGTCGATATCGAAGAGCGAGCCCGAGGGGATGACACCGGCATTGTTGACGAGAATGTCGACATCGCCGGCCTCGTCCGCCAGCGTCTCCGCCGCGCCTGCGACCGTCAGGTCGAGCGGGATCAGCGTCACCTCGCGCTCGGGCGCCGTCTCGGCGATGTCGGCCTTGATCGCCGCCAGCTTCTCGGCGTTGCGCGCCGTGAGGACGACATCGCAGCCCTCCTCCGCATAGGCCTTGGCGAGCCCGGCGCCGATGCCTTGCGAGGCGCCGGTGATGAGCACCTTCTTGCCGGTCAGTCTGAGATCCATCAACCTCTCCTCAAATGCTGCGGGCGGAGCGCGCGGCCGCCGCCCGGTCGATCGTCTTCAATGGGTTTCGCCCGTGCCGGCGGCGCGGGTCGCCTCCAGCACGGCGGGCAAAGGCACGGGGCGGAGCGGGATGCGCGGCGGGTTGAAGCCGGCCGCGGCGATCTCCGTCCCGCCGAGCGAGGCGGCGATCTCGGCCACGGCCGAGCCGCAGACGCGGCCCTGGCAGCGCCCCATTCCGGCCCGGGTCCACATCTTGGCGCCGGCGACGGCCCTTGTGCCTTCGGCGAGGGCGGCGGCGATCTCGCCTCTGGTCACGTTTTCGCAGCGGCAAACGATCGTGTCGTCGTTCGCCAGATCGGCGATGCCGGCGGGCGGCGGCGCCAGGCGGCCGAGTTCGTGGCCGAATGACCGCGCCGAGGCGAGCGCGCGGACGAGGCGCTTGCGGCGCTCCTCGTTCCCCGGCGACGCGAAACCGAGCCCGGCGGCTGCCGAGAGACCGGCGAGCGCGCCGGACAGGCGGGCAGGACGCGATCCGGCGATCCCTGTCACCTCTCCGGCGGCATAGACGCCTTCGACGGAGGTCAGCCCTGTCGCGGGCGACGCGACGCAGTACCAGCCGCCGAGGGCACGATCATAGGCATGTCGGCAGCGCAGCAGCGCCGTCAGCTCGATCATCGGGCGGAAGCCCCAACCGACGAGCAGCGCGTCGATGCCGTCGATGCGTTCCGACCGCGCGGTGTCGACCGTCCCCGCATCGTCGACCGGCGCGATGCGGATCGCTTCGACCCGGTCCTCGCCGAGCGCCTCGGTGACGACATGGCCGCGCCGCCAGTTCGGCACCGCGCGCGCAGCCGCGAGGAGGCTCACCGCCTCGGCGATGCGCGCCGGATGGCGGGCGAGAAGGCCGAGCATCGGAGCGCGCGCTTTGCCCGACTCAAGGAGTAGTTTCGGCGTCGCGTCGATCGAGGCGAGGGTCGCGGCGACGGCGTAGAGGAAGGGGCCGTTGCCAGCGAGTGCGATGCGCTTTCCCGGCGCAGTCTTGCCGAGCTTGGCGAGACGCTGGCCGGCGCCCGGCGTCATCACGCCCGGCAGCGTCCAGCCCGGAAAGGGATAGACGCGGTCCTGCGCGCCGCTCGCCACGACGATGCTGCGGGCCTGGAAGACGACCGGTCCTTCGGCGTCATGCGCCATGATCTCGCCGCCGGGAAAGGCGGCCCAGACTTCGGCGCCGGAATGGATCGCGACGCCGGCGGCGCGGGCGGCGGCGATCGCCGCGCTGCCCTCTGCGGACTGCGTCGTCGTCGCGCCGGCGACGGGATCCTGCATCCAGTATTGCCCGCCCGGAGCCGCGCCGGCATCGACGAGGTCGACGCGCGCGCCGGCACCGGCGGCCGAGGTCGCAGCGGAAAGGCCCGCCGGGCCGCCGCCGACCACGAGGATATCGGTCTCGATGCGCCTCATGACGGCGTGCCCCCGGCGAGGCCCGTCTCGACCCGCATGCCGTCGCGGATCGGCGTCATGCAGGCGCGGCGGTCGGCGACGCCGTCGATGGTGACGAGGCAGTCAAAGCAGACGCCCATGCCGCAGAAGAGACCGCGCGGGGCGCCCTCCTCCGTCCGCCGCATCGCCGGTCCGAGCCTATGCATGAGTGCGCCGAGTGGGCGCCCCGCTTCGGCGGGAACGGGCTCGCCATCGACGAAGATTGTCACCTCGCTCATGCCGCAGCCCTCTCGGCGAAGCGGTCCGGCCGGTAGATGTCGTCGCGGAATGGTGGCTGCCTGCCCGCGATGCGATCGGCGATGATGCGCGCCATGCCGAGCGAGCGCACGAATCCCGTGCCGCCATCGCCGGCGGCGATGAAGAGGCCGTCGGGACCGGCCGCGCCCGTCAGGAAGCGGTCGTCGGGCGTCACCGCCTCGTAGCGGACCCAGGAGCGGAGAAGATCGAGCGCAGCCAGGCGTGGGAAGAGGAAGAGCAGCGTATCGACGGAATCATGGACGAAGGCCCGATCCACCTCGGGTACCGCGTCGCGCCCGCCGGCCGCCGTCACGCCGCCTTCGAGGACGGTGTTGAACAGCACCTGCCCGCTCGCCGCCTGCTGGATCTGCGTATAGCCGGCATCGACGCCGCCTTCGGCCTTGCAGGCGCCGACGACCGTGCGGATGACGGGCCGCGTCGCCACCGTGGCCAGGCATTGCGCCTTGCGCGGCACGATGGGCAGATCGACGCCCGCCGTGGCGGCGAGAGTCTGCGTCCAGGGTCCGCCGGCGATCACCACCAGCGGCGCCTCGAAGCGCCCGAGCGCGGTCTCGACGCCGGTGATCGCACCACCCGACGTGACGAGCCGGGTCGCGGCGGCGCCGGCGACGATCGTGGCGCCATCGGCGCGCGCGGCGTCGATGAGCGTTCGGACGGCGAGGAAGGGATTGACGGTGGCGGAGTTCGGCGACCAGGTCGCGGCGACGATGGGGCCGGTCAGCTCAGGCTCGATGCGCCGCACCGCCTCCGGCTCCAGGAGTTCCGGCGAAAGGCCCGCGGCGCGCTCGATCCCGATCCAGGTCTCAGCCGAGCGCCGCTCGCCGTCATGCTTCAGGAAGCGCAGCTGGCCGCTGCGGCTGTATTCGAAGCGCGGCGCCTTCTCGCTGAGGGCGGACCATGCGTCGCAGCACCAGGCGAGGAGCGGCAGTTCCTCCTCGTCCATCATATGCGTGCCGATGCAGGCGAGGCTGGCGCCCGAGACGGCGCCGCCGGGGACGCCCTGCTCGAGCACGGTGACGCGCCGGCCGTCCGCCGCGAGCGCGGCCGCGACCGCTGCGCCGACGACGCCCGCGCCGACGACGATCGCGTCCGCCCGTGTCACCATGAGCGGCTCCTCACGGCCTCGGGCGCCTTCTCCCAGAAGCGCGGATCGACGAGGCCCTTCACCGGGCCGGGCGCATGGCCCTCGACCTCGGCGATCGCCTTCAGCGCCTGCTCCATATGGCGCGGGTCCGGATAGCCGAGCCCGTCGGTGAGGGTGGCGCCGGTCAGCGCGAGGGCGCGGATATCGGCTAGCTGTCCCTCCTGCTCCAGCCGGCTCATGTCCGGCCGCAGACGGGTCGAGAGCGACAGCGCAGTCTCGAGATCGTGGAAGGCCTTGGTCCAGCCGGCGAGAACGGCGCTCACCACCGCCTGCGTCGCTTCCGGATAGGTCGCGACGAAGTCGCGGCGGGCGACCAGCCCGTCCTTGATCAGCGATGCGCCATAATCGGCGGCGCGGAAGCAGAGGAAATCGTCGAGCGAGCCGGAGGCATGCTCCAAATGATGGATCTCGTGATAGGTCGTCATCTGTGCCGCATCCACCTCGCCATCGACCATCGCCTTGACGGTGTCGGTGACGGGGACGCGCTCATAGGCATCGGATGGGACGCCGGCGCGGTGGAGCATCCAGGTGAGCTCGAGGTCCTCGCGGCCCGGCCAGACGCCGATGCGCCGGCCGGCGAGATCGCGCAGCCGCTCGATGCCGCGGCTGCGGCGCGCCGGATAGACCAGCGCACTCGCCTGCTGGATCGCCAGAAGAAAGACCAGTTCGTCGGCGCGGCCGCTTTCCATCATGTGCGCCGGGCTCGCAACGGCGAAGGCGACGTCGCCGTCGAGGACGGCGGCGATCGGTCCCTTGGCGAAATCGAGCGGCACGCAGCGGATGTCGACGCCGGCGTCGAGGCCGAGGCCCTCATGCTCGGCGATGAGATAGCCGGCGAATTGCGGCTGCGGATGCCAGAGAAGGCGGATGCGGATGGTCTGCACGGAATGTCCCTCTCAGCCGTAGCGCTTGCCGCCGGCGAACCAGTCGTCGAAGCCGGGTGCCGTCGAGACGACGACGTTGCGCTTCCTCTGATAGGCCCTCAGCGCGTCCCAGCCGTTTTCCTTGCCGTAGCCGCTGTCGCCGAAGCCGCCCCAGATCGAGCGCGGGTCGTTCTTGTGGTGATCGTTGATCCAGACCATGCCGGCGCGGATGCGGCCCGCGACGCGGTGCGCCCGCGCCACGTCGCGCGTCCAGACCGATGCGCCGAGCGCATAGGGGCTGTCATTGGCGAGCAGCAGCGCCTCGGTCTCGTCGGCGAAGGGCGTCACGGAGGCGACGGGACCGAAGACCTCCTCGCGGAAGAGCGCCATCTCCGGCGTCACGCCATCGAACACCGTCGGCTCGACATAGAAACCCTGCGCGAAAGGCTCGGGGAGCTCCGGCACGCCGCCGCCCGTGACGCAGCGCGCGCCCGCCTTTGCCGCGCCGTCGATGTAGGCGAGCGAGCGCGCCTGCGAGGCAGCCGAGATCACCGGCCCCATATCGGTCGCAGGATCAGCGGGATCGCCGACGCGCAGCATCCGTGCCCTGCGCGCCAAGGCCTCGACGAAGGCGTCGTGGACCGAGGCCTGGACGAGGAAGCGGCTCGCGGAAACGCAGGTTTGTCCCGATGCGACGAAGGCGGCGAAGGCGGCGCCGGCCGCGGCCTCCTCGATATCGGTGTCGGCAAAGACGACGACCGGGGTCTTGCCGCCGAGCTCCAGCGTGCAGGGCACCAGCCGCGCGGCGGCGGCGGCCGCGACGCGCTTGCCGGTCGCGGTGCCGCCGGTGAGATCGATATGACGCACGGCGGGCGCGGCGCAGACGAGCGCGCCCGTCGTGCCGTCGCCCGTGACGACATTGACGACGCCTGGCGGCAGGCCCGCCTCGCGGCACCAGTCGGCGAAGAGCAGCGGCGTCGCCGGCGCCAGTTCCGACGGCTTGATGACGACGGTGTTGCCGGCGGCGAGCGCGGCGGCGAGCTTCTTCACGAGGATGAGGATCGGATGGTTCCAGGGTGTCAGGAGCGCGCAGACGCCATGCGGCTCCCACGCCGTATAGGCGAGGAAGCCGCCGCGCAGGCGGTTCGATTCCCCCTCGAGGCCGGCTGCGATGCCGCCGAAATAGTCGAGCCATTCCGGAATGCGGCTCATCTGCGCGCGCATCTCGCGGATCGCCCGGCCGGTGATCGCCGATTCGAGGCTCGCCAGCGTTCCGATCCGCGCGCGGACGATCTCCGCCACGGCGCGGAGATGCCGCCCGCGATCGAGCGGATCGAGCGCCGCCCAGGCCGGGAACGCCGCCTCGGCCACCGCCACCGCGGCGTCGACATCGTTAGCATCGGCGATCGGCACTTGCCCGAAGACTTCACGGTTCGCCGGGCTTGCGACCTCGATGCGACCACTGCCTGACGCCTCGCGCCAGGCACCGCCGATATGGAGGAGGTTGCCAGCGAACATGTTCTGACGCTCGCTCACGCAGGCCTCCCGTCGCATGGAGACACCCTCACCCCAGCCCTCTCCCGCAAGCGGGCGAGGGGGCGCCGGCAGCAGCGGTGGCGAACTGCTTCAGACGCCTCAACCGGCTCCAACGAACCCCCTCTCCCGCTCGCGGGAGAGGGTTGGGGTGAGGGTCCTGTCCGCCGCCCGATCATCACATGCGCTCCGGTCTTTCGAGTCCGAGATGGTCGCGCAGTGTGGTGCCTTCATAGTCGGCGCGGAAGAGGCCGCGCTCCTGCAGGATCGGCACGACGAGGTCGACGAAATCCTCGAGCCCGGCCGGGAAATAGGGCGGCATCACGTTGAAGCCGTCCGCAGCGCCGTTCTCGAACCAATGCTGCAGCGTGTCGGCCACGGTCTCCGCCGAGCCGCAGAGAACCCAATGGCCGCGCGCCGCGGCGGTCAGGTTGTAGAGATCGCGCAGCGTCATGTTCTCGCGCCGCGCCTTGGCCAGCATCACCTTGGCAAAGGCGTGATAGGCGTCGTTCTCGCCGAGATCGGGCACCGGGCCGTCGAGATCGTAGGCGCTCATGTCGGTGCCGAAGCGATCCGAAAGGATCTGAAGCGCGTTGGTGCCCGAGACGAAGCTCTGCAGCAGCTTAAGCTTGTCGAAGGCCTCGCGGTCGGTGCGCCCGACCACCGGCATGACGCCGGGGAGCATGGTGACCTCGCCCGGCGAGCGTCCAAACGTCGGCAGCAGGGCCTTGAAACCGTCATACTGCGCCTTGGCCTCGGCGAAATCCTGCACGACCGAGAAGACGACATCGGCCGTGCGGGCGGCGAGCCGCTGTCCCGTGGCCGAGCCGCCGGCCTGCAGCACGATCGGCCGGCCCTGCGGCGAGCGTCCGATATTGAGCGGACCCTTCACCTTGAACCACTTGCCGTCGTGGTCGAGCGCGCGGACCTTGGCCGGATCGATATAGAGACCGCTCTCCCGGTCGGCGACGATGGCGTCGTCGGCCCAGCAGTCCCAGAGCCCCTTCACGACATCGACGAATTCCTCGGCGATCTCGTAGCGGAGCGAATGGTCGGGATGCTCGCGGCCGAAATTGGCGCCCGAGGTGGCATTGGAGGTCGTGACCGCATTCCAGGCGGCGCGGCCGTTGGAGATGTGGTCGAGCGAGGAGAAGGCGCGCGCCGTAGAGAAGGGGTCGCCATAGGTCGTCGATGCCGTCGCGCCGAGGCCGATGCGGCTCGTGGACATGGCAAGCGCCGACAGCATGGTCAGCGGTTCGAGCCGCAGCGTGTAGGACGGATGGGCGGCCGGGTCGGCATAAAGATTGTCGCCCATGAAGATCATGTCGAACTTGCCGCGCTCCGCGATGCGGCCGATCTCCTGGATGCTCGCGAGATCCTGGAATGAATCGAAGGCGCCCGGATAGCGCCAGCCGGCGACATGGCTGCCCGTGCCGAGGATGAAGAGACCGAGATGGATCTGTCGTTTCGTCATTTCAGCACCGAGATGAGCATGTCCGTGAAGCCGGCCGTATCGGCGCGGCGCACGATGCGGGCATTGGGGTCGCGGTCGTCCCAGCGCTCGACGAGCCGGGCGGGATGGACGCTCGACCAGCCGCGGGTGGTCTCGCCGCCGACCTCGACATCGACGACGACATCCGCGCTTTCGAGGATGAGGCTCTCGTCGATCGCCATGGCGCAGGTGAGGGAATCGGGATGGGTCGAGATCGTCTCGCCATAGCGGGCGAAGGCGATCTTCCGCGGCGTCTCGGTCACGTCCATGAAGAAGCGCGACAGCGGCGTTCCGAGCGCCTCGATGCGCCCGACGGCCTCGGCATCGATGGAGCCCGAGGCGAGCGTCAGCGTCCAGGTCGAGAGCGTGATGGCGAAGCCGGCGCCGAACACGATCTTGGCCGCCTCGGGGTCCACATAGAAGTTGAACTCCGCCGCCGGCGTCACATTGCCTACGGCATTGTCCGTCCCGCCCATGATCCAGAGATGCTTCAACGCCCCGGCGATGCGCGGCTCCTTCAGATAAGCGAGCGCGATATTGGTGAGCGGCGCCTGCGCGATGATCGAGATCTCGCCGGGATTGGCCATCACGAGATCGATGATCGCATCAATCGCGTGCTTCGCTTCCGGCCGCTGGCGGGCCGGCGGAAAGACCATCTCGCTCATGCCGTTGGAGCCGTGGAAGCTTGCGGCCTCCCAGCGCCCCATCAGCGGACGTGCGCTGCCGAGATAGACCGGCACCTCCCCGCCCCTGCCCGCCACCTCGATCGTGTGCAGCGCATTCTCGACCTGCTGATCGAAGGCGACATTGCCGTTGCAGATCGTCACCGCCTCCAGCTTCGCGGCGGGATGGCGGAGGCCGAGCAGCAGCGAGAAGCAATCGTCGCCGGCGGTGTCGGTATCGATGATCAGGCGCGTTGGCATGCGGGAGAGAAACTCAATCGAGGAAGGTGAAGCCCATGGTGCGGGCGTGGTAGTGCAGCCCGCCGTCCTGGACGATCAGGAACATCGCGCGCTCGGCGCTGTCGTTGTGATGCGAATGCGGCTCGGTCGCCGGGGTGACGAGCGTCGCGAAGGGCGACCAGTCGCATTTCTCTCCGCCGACCATGGAATGGCAGTTCTCGCCCTTGAGGATCAGCGTGATCGCCGCCGAATTGTGCCGGTGCGCGCGCTGCTGCTCGCCGGCCGGAACGGTGTTCAGCGAGAGCGTCAGCGTCGGCAGGATGTTGCGCGCCTTCTCCTGGCGGTCAGACGAGAAGATCAGCGCGATGCCCGAGGTCGTCGCGTTCTGCGCGGCCGTGACGACCCGCTGCAGCTGCGCGGCGATCTCCGAAGCGGGGTAATGCACGACCTCGACAGGCGCCTCTCCGGCCGCCGCCGGACGGAGGCTGTCGAAGGCCAGCTGCGGCTCATTGGTGACGACCCAGAGAACGGCGCCGCCGTCCTGCGCGGTGAGCGCGGTGGGAACGCCGCCCGGCGCCAGGAACACGTCGCCCGGACCGAACGCGACGGTCTCGTTGCCGATGACGGCCGTTCCCGAGCCGCGGATCACGTACCAGATGGCGCCGGTCGCCACGAAATCGGCGTTCAGCGTCGCGCGGGGCGCGATCGCGGCATAGCGGGCCAGCATCAGCGGCGTCGTGGCGGCGAAGGGTGCGCCGATCGCGGCCGACTGGTCGCAGGCGAAGAAGCCGGTCTCGCCCGATGCGAGCGCCGCCTCGACCTCGGCCGTGAAGCGGGTTGCCGGCACGCGCGGCAGCTTGACGTTGAACGCGTTGCCCGAATTGAAGAAGCGGGCCCGCGCCTCGGCTTCGCTGTTCGGCGTCGCAGGAAGCTGGACCGGCATATCCGCCATGTCGATCGGCGGAGCGTTGGTCGCGGCGTTCGTCATGTCCACGTCTCCTCGTCTCAAAGATCAGGCCGGCGGCGATGCCAGTCTGTGACGCCCTGATAGGCATGCGCCGCGCGGCAGAGCAGCGCTTCGGCGAAGGGCTTGCCGGCGAGCTGGAAGGCGACCGGGATGCCCGCGCCGTTCGCGCCGCAGGGCACCGTGATCGTCGGATAGCCGCAGATATCGAAGGGCGCATTGAACGGCCCGACGGCCAGGATGCCGTCCGGATCGGGTCCGAGCGTCGCCATATGGGCGAGCGTCGGGCCGGCGACGGGCAAGGCGGGCACCAGGAAGAGATCGATCGGCGTAAACATCGCCGCCACGGCGCCGTTGAAGGCGCGGCGCGCCCGCTGCGCCTCGGCGAGCTCAAAGGCGGTCACGCGCGCGCCATGGTCGAGCAAAGCGGACAGGCGTTCACCATAGTCGGCGCGGCGAGCCGGGAAGGTGTCGCGATGCGCGAGCGCCGCCTCGACCGAGCACTCCGTGTGCCAGCCATAAAGGATGTCGCGGACCTCGGGAAAGCTCACCGGCACGAAGCGCGCGCCGAGCCTCTCGAGCACGGGAATGACCGACTCGATCGACGCCGCGACCTCGGGCGTCGCCTTCGCGGCGATGAAGTCGCGATCGATGCCGATGGTCACGCCCGCGATGCCTGCGTCGATGTCGGCGAGATAGTCGGGAACCGGGGCGGAGGCCGCGGTCGGGTCGGCAGGATCGGCGCCTGCGATCACCCCGAGCAGCGCGGCCGCGTCCTTGGCCGACCGCGCCATGGGGCCGACATGATCGAGGGATTCGGCGAGCGGAAAGACGCCGTGCCGGCTGACCCGGCCCCAGGTCGGCTTGATGCCGGTGAGGCCGCAGCAGGCCGAGGGAAGGCGGATCGAACCGCCGGTATCCGTGCCGAGCGTCGCATAGGCGAGGCCCGAGGTGACGGCGACGCCCGAGCCGCTGGAGGAGTTGCCGGTCCAGTGTTCGTCGCCGAACGGGTTCACCGGCTCGGCGACCGAGGGATGATAGCCGGCATAGACGCCTTCGGTGGCCGTCAGCTTGCCGAGCATGACGGCGCCGGCGGCGCGAAGCCGCGCCGTGGCCGTCGACTCGTGCGGCGCCTCGAAGTCGGCATAGATCGACGAGCCGAAACGGGTGGGAATATCGGTCGTGTAGAACACGTCCTTGACCGCCATCGGCACGCCATGCAGCGGCCCGCGCCAGTTCCCGGCAGCGATTTCGGCATCCGCCTGCCGGGCAGCCGCTCGCGCGACCTCGGGCGCTATGGCGGCATAGGAATGCAGCCGGCCATCATGTTCGGCGATGCGCGCCAGCATCAGTTCGGTGAGTTCGAGCGAGGTGACGCGGCCGGAGCGGATCGCATTGGCGAGCGACGTGAATTCCGCGCTCCAGAGCTCTGGCTCCATCTCATTCCACCTCGATGACGCAGACCGCCGGAGCGGCTCGATTGCGTATACAATAATGGATGGTCTGGATAACGGATGCTCATATTATGAGCCGGCACCGCTCAAAATGGCGTCGGCTGTTGGGTCCCCTCCGGCAAGGTTTGGCCATCACCGCCACTTCTGAACGGTCCACGGCTTGGCATGCATATTGCTGATCGCTTCCTGCATACATCGACGGAGGGTTACACATGTCGAGTTCCATCAAGCAGGGCGTGGCAGCGGCACTCTTCGCCGCGATTGCCGGAGTTTCGGCGATCGGTAGCGCGGCGGCGGCCGATCCGGTTTCCGTGCGTCTCAAATGGGTGGCGCAGGCGCAGTTCGCGGGCGTCTATGTCGCCAAGGCCAAGGGCTTCTATGAGGCGGGCGGCCTCGACGTCACCATCAATCCGGGTGGCCCGAACGTCAATGTCGAGACGCTGGTCGCCTCCGGCGCCGACACGTTCGGCGTCGCGTCGGGCACCGAGGGCGTGCTCTATGCCCGCGAGAAGGGCCTGCCGCTCGTCGCGATCGGCATGTCGCAGCAGATCACGCCCTTCGCCTATGTGACCTATAACGAGACCGGCATCAATTCGGTCAAGGATTTCAAGGGCAAGCGCGTCGCGACCTGGATGGTCGGCCCGCAGTATACGCTCTATTCGGTGCTGGCCGCCGAGGGGCTCAAGCAGGACGAGGTCAATATCGTCTCGCAGCCCTTCTCGATGCAGCCCTTCATCGACAAGCAGTTCGATGTCGCGACCGTGACGCTCTACAACGAGTTGAACACGCTCAAGGAGCAGGGCATCACCGACATCAAGATCTTCATGCCCGACGATTCCGGCGTCACCACGCAGCAGGACGCCATCGTCACATCGGAGAAGATGATCAAGGAGAAGCCCGAGCAGGTTCAGGCTTTCCTCGACGCGACGCTCAAGGGCTGGAAATACGCCTTCGAGCACAAGGCCGAAGCGGTCGACATCGTCATGGCCGCCGGCTCCGGCCTCGAGCGCAAGCATCAGGAGCTGATGCTCGACGAGATCGAGCGCGTGATGACGGCGAAGTCCGGCACCACCGAGGGCCTCGGCTATATCGACATGAAGTCGATCGAGACCGTGCAGGCCGACCTCATCAAGTTCGGCGCGATGAAGACCCCGGTCGATCTCAAGGCTGCCTTCGACAGCGCCTTCTGGGCCAAGGTTCCGGACGCCGACAAGAAGATGTGACGCGGCGGGCGGGAGGGTTTCCTCCCGCCTCGCTTTCGCCAATCGCCGCTGCCGGATACTCCGGCAGCGCCTGCCAGAAGGACCGCTCCTTGTCCGATCCCCAAGCAGACGCCTCGCGCAGCGCGCCCCTGCCCCATCTCCAGATGGTCAATGTCTGGAAGCGTTTCGGCGAGGGCGAGCGGCAGACCGTCGCCGTCCGCAATGTTGATCTCTCGATCGCACCCGGCGAATTCGTGACGCTGATCGGCCCGTCCGGCTGCGGAAAGTCGACGCTGTTCAGCATGATCGCCGGACTGCTGCCGCCCGATGCCGACGGCTCGGTGCTGCTCGGCGGCAAGGTGCAGCAGGACGGCCAGCTGCTCGGCAAGGTCTCGTTCATGCCGCAGAAGGACCTGCTCTTTCCCTGGCGCACGGTTCTCGACAACGCCACGCTGGCGCTGGAAGTCGAGGGCATGCCGAAGAACAAGGCCCGCGCCCGCGCCGAGGCGCTCTTTCCGGAGTTCGGCCTCAAGGGATTCGAGCGGCACTATCCGCACCAGCTCTCGGGCGGCATGCGCCAGCGCGTGGCGCTGATGCGCACCTTCCTGTTCGAGCGCGACCTGATCCTGCTCGACGAACCCTTCGGCGCGCTCGACGCGCTGACGCGGGCGATGATGCAGCGCTGGCTGCTCGACATCTGGGCGAAGCATCGCCGCACCGTCCTCTTCATCACCCATGACATCGACGAGGCGATCTTCCTCGGCGACAAGGTCGTGGTCATGACCGCGCGTCCCGGCACCGTCAAATGCGAGGAGCGGATCACGCTCCCCCGTCCGCGCGACGGCGACATCGTCACGACGCCGGAGTTCACGTCGATCAAGCGCAAGCTCCTCGCCATCGTCGAGGAGGAGAGCATGAAGACCTTCGCGGCCGCCTCATGAATCTTTCCGCGCTCGCCCGCTCGCCCTATGCCAGCGTCGTCTATGTGGCCGTCGCCTGGCTGGTGCTCGTTCCGCTCTTCTCGATCAGTCCCCGCTATCTGCCGCCGCTCGGAACCGTGATCGCCGATGCGCGCTCGGTCTGGCCGGACCTCGTCGCCGGCTTCTGGCGGACGCTGGTCGAGACGGTGCTCGGCTTCGTCGCCGGCACGATCCTCGGCGTCGGCTTCGGCATCGCCTTCGCATATTCCCGCCTTCTGGAGCGGGCGCTGTTCCCGATCTTCGTCGCGTTGCAGACGGTACCGGTCATCGCCTTCGGCGCGATCGTCGTCATCTGGTTCGGCAACACGATCATGGCGAAGGTCGTGATCGCGCTCTACCTCGCTTTCTTCCCGGTCGCCGTGAACACGCTGCGCGGCCTCGAACTCGCCGATCCGCAGCGCATCGCGCTGATGCGCAGCTTCGGGGCGAGCCGCCTGCAGCTCTTCCTCAAATTGTCGCTGCCGACGGCGCTGCCCAATATCCTTATTGGCATGAAGCTCGCGGTCGCGCTGTCGATCGCCGGCGCCGTGGTGGGCGAGTGGTTCGGCGATACGGTCGGTCTCGGCGTCATGCTCTTGCAGGCGCTTTATTTCGAGCAGATCCCCCGCGTCTGGGTGCTCATCATCGCCTGCGGCCTTCTGGGCACGCTGCTTTACGGCGTCCTTGCCATTCTCGAGCGGAGATATGTCTGGTGGCGTCCCGATTGAGCCTTGTCCAGGGCGCCCTGCCCGTCTTCGCCGCGCTGGCGATCCTGCTGCTCGTCTGGCAGTTCGGCGCGGCGCTGCTGGAGATCCCGACCTATATCCTGCCGCGCCCGGCCGAGATCGTCGCGACCGCGATCACCAAGTCCGGGCTGCTTGGCGACGCCCTCTATGTGACGCTGGTCGAGGCCGTCGCCGGCTTCCTGATCGGCGCCGCGGCGGGCATCCTGCTCGCGGTGTTGATGATGCTCGCGCCGCCGGTCGAGGCGGTGCTGATGCCGGTCGCGATCGTCATCAACGCGGTCCCGTCCGTCGCCTTCGTGCCGCTTGTGCTGCTCTGGTTCGGCCTCGGCATGGCGTCCAAGATCGCGATCGGCGCGTTGGCCGTCGTCTTCGTCGTGCTGCTCAACCTGCTCGCCGGGCTGAAGCGTCCCGAGGTGGAGGCGATCAACCTGATGCGCTCCTTCGGCGCCGGCCCGCTCGGCATCCTGTTCCGCCTGCGCTTTCCGGCCGCCATGCCGCAGCTCGTCACCGGCCTTCGCGTCGGCCTCGCGCGCAGCACCATCGCCGTGATCGTCGCCGAGATGATGGGCGCCTATAGCGGCATCGGCCAGGTGATCTATCAGGCGACCGGACAGGTCGATTATCTTACGGTCTGGGCGGCGGTGTTCGTCGCCATGCTCGGCAGTCTCGCCCTCTATGGCGTGCTCGTCGCGATCGACCGCAAACTCGTATGGTGGAGATGACGATGGCGCCCTTCCCGGCCAACAACGATCCGGCGCTCGAGATCGGCTCGACGAGCGAAGCGGCGCTGCGGATCCAGCTCGCCGCCTGCTTCCGCCTCATCGCCCATTTCAACATGGACGACCTGATCTACAACCATATCTCGGTGCGCCTGCCCGGCCCCGAGCATCACTTCCTGATCAACCCTTACGGGCTTCTCTTCTCCGAGATCGACGCGTCCTCATTCGTGAAGATCGACCTCGACGGCAACAAGGTCGAGCCGAGCCATCACGAGGTGAACCGCGCCGGGTTCGTCATCCACAGCGCGATCCATTCCGGGCGCGAGGATGCGCTCTGCGTGCTGCACACCCATTCCGAGGCGGCGACCGCCATCTCGGCGCTGGCCGAAGGACTGCTGCCGGTCAGCCAGTTCGCCATGCGCTACCAGGGCCATATGGGCGTCCACGATTATGAGGGCGTCGCGATCGACACCGACGAGCGGCAGCGGCTCATCGACGATATCGGGCCGCACAACACGCTGATCCTGCGCAATCACGGCGTGCTGACCTGCGGGCGGACGATCCAGGAAGCCTTCATCCTCATGTATTATTTCGAGAAAGCGGCCCGGGTGCAGCTCCTTGCGCAGACCGGCGTCGCGGGCGGATCGCATCTGGCGCTGCCGGCCGACGCCGTTACCGACAAGGCGGCCCGCCAGTTCAACGATCATCACGGCGATATCCTGGCGCCGGGCACGCGCGAGTGGCCCGCCTTCGTCCGCATGCTCGACCGCACCGATCCCAGCTATCGCAATTGAGGCAGCGGACGTTGAATGCAACCCGCCCTCATGCCAATACAACTGCCTCCAGCCTGACCTTCACCGGCTCACCACACCAGCGACGGGCATCATGACAGCGCGCCAAACCACAGCCGGCCATGACGAGGACGCGACAGCCGTTCGCGGCCGCGGCAGCACGCTGTCCGAGGACCTTCGGAGCGCGCTGGAGGAGATGATCGTCTCCGGCCAGTTGCAGCCGGGCGAGCGGCTCGACGAGGCGGAGATCGCGGCGAAGTTCAAGGTGTCGCGCACCCCCGTCCGCGAGGCGCTGAAGGCGCTGATCGCCACCGGCCTCGTCGAGGTCAAGAGCCGTCAGGGCGTGACGGTCGCGACCATCTCGATCCCGATCCTGCTCGAGATGTTCGAGATGATGGCGGCGCTGGAGGGGCTCTGCGCGAAGCTCGCGGCGCGGCGCGCGACCACGACGGAAAAGGCGAATCTCCGCGCTATCCACGCGAGGCTGATCGAGGCACTGGACGCCAGCGAGCCGGAACTGTTCTACGCCATCAACCAGGCGTTCCACGACGCGCTCTACGACGCCGCGCATACGCATTTCCTCGCCGGCCAGACCCGGGCGCTTCGCCGCCGCGTTGCCGCCTATCGCCGGCATGTCACCCATCAGCCGGGCCGCATGGCCGCGACCATCGGCGAGCATCAGCGCATCCTCGACGCCATCGAGCGCGCCGACGCCGAGGCCGCCTTCCGCGCCGCCAGCGAGCATGTGAACCTCCTCGGCGACGACATGGCCGACTTCATCTCCTCGCTGCCGCCGACGCTGACTCAGGCGTCGTGAGGAAGCGCGGAAGGAAGGCCCTCACCCCCACCCTCTCCCGCAAGCGGGAGAGGGTGGGGGTGGCGGGGATGGCACGGTCTCTTCTAAGAGGCGTCAAATGGCACCACGCCATCCCCTCTCCCCATGGGAGAGGGTTAGGGTGAGGGCCTTTCCTCCAGAGCCTCGCGTCCAGAATTTGGGCCCCAGGACCTCCAGCAGAAGCCGATTGAACGCCTCCGGCGCTTCCATCATCGGGAAATGGCCCGGGCCCTCCATGAGGATGATCTCGAGATTGTCGAGGTCGATCAGCTCGTTGCGGCGGGCGAGCAGTGCGGAGTTGATCGCGACGGCGCTGATGCCGGGCAGCGGCCAGACGGCGGCGATGTCCCAGCGGAGCAGCGCTTCGAGGACGCCGAGCGCGGCCTCCGGGTCGCTGGCGGCCATGCCCTCGGCGATCAGGGCCTTGAGCTCCGGAGCGGCATCCAAGCCGGTGATCGCGTCGATCATGCCGCGCATGCGGCCGGGGAAATCACCGCGGAAGCCGTTGATTCTCAATGCGATCTCATCCGCGGGACGCGCGGCGTAGAACATCGCCTCGGTGAAGGTGTCGACGCCGACGAGGAGGCGGCAGCGGCGGCCGAGCAGGCGCGCCGCCTCGATTGCGACGGCGCCGCCCATGGAATGGCCGACAAGGACGACCTCGTCGGCACCAAGGGCATCGGCGACGGCGAGGATATCGGCGCCGAAACCCTCGATGGACCAGTCCCCTGAAGGGCGCTGCGGATCGGCGCTGCCATGGCCGGGGAGGTCCACTGCCGCGACGCGGACATGCTGCGAAAGCGGGCCGATCTGGGCCGACCAGAACTCGGCGCGGCAGGCCCAGCCATGGATGAGGATGATCAGCGGTTTGCCGCTGCCGGCGACGCGCACGGGAATGCGGGCGCCATCGGCGGCCTCGATCGTCAGGCGCGAGCAGTTTTCAACATTCATCGACAAAACGGACATGTTTCTCAGCGTGACATCGGCCAGCGGGACTGGTTGCATGGACCTCGACATTAGGACGCCGGCTTCGGGCCTTCCTGCTCAAAGCAGCGGCACGCGAAGGCTGCAATTTCCGCATGGAGCGGCCTTGACCGTCCTTATCCACGGGACGGATAGTTGCATACAGAAATTGCTGAAATGGACACGTCCGAAATGACCGCAGCCCAGCTCCCCGCCCCGCTCGTCAGTGGCGGTCGCTTCTATGCGATGCGCCTCAAGCCGGGCGAGGACGTGCTGGACACGCTGCAGGCCTTCGTCGCCGCCAACGACATGAAGGCGGCTGCGATCGTGACCGTGGTCGGCAGCCTGACCCATGCGATGATCCGCTACGCGGCGCAGCCGGTCGGCGCGCTGCGCGAGGGGCTGTTCGAGATCGTCTCGATGATCGGGACGGTCGAGGCGACGGGCAACCATGTGCACATCTCCTGCTCGGACGAGACGGGCGCCATGTTTGGCGGCCACATGCTGTCCGGCTGCCTCACCCGGACCACCTGCGAGATCGTGCTGGTCGAGCTGACGGATTTCGCCTTCTCGCGGGAATATTGCCCGATCTCGACCTGGGACGAACTCGTCGTCTCGCCGCGCAGCTGAGGGCGGATCGCGCATGGCCGCCCTCCCCGCCTTCTCCCACGCGACGGGCCTTCGCCGATGAGCGCCGGCAAGGCGGGGCAGCCGAGCCTGCTCTTCACGCCGGGCGAGAGCCTGCTGCACCGGGCGAACCCGATCACCTCGCTCGCGCTGATGCTGTGGATGATCTCGGCGGCCGCCGTGCTGCCGACCATCGGCACGACCATCCTGACCGCAGCGGCGATCCTCGTCAGCCTCGTGACGGGCGTCGGCAAGCGCGCGGTGAAGCGGTTGCTGCTGACCATGACGCCGATCGGCGTCGCGCTCGTCGTCGTGCACGGTCTCCTCATCGAGCGGCCGGACTTCTACGATCACGGCCTCGTCTCGATCAGCCCGAGCGGGCTCGACTATGCGTTGAGGGTGTTCATGCGCGTCGCGGCGATGCTGATGGCGACGCTGCTCTTCGTGACCACCACCCATCCGGCCGACATGCTGAAGGCGCTCGACCAGCGCGGCGTGCCGCCCGGCGTCGGCTATCTGGTGGCGAGCCCGCTGCTGCTGATCGAGCCCTTCTCCGACCGCGCCAAGGCGATCCGCGATGCGCAGCGGGTGCGCGGGCTGGACATGACGGGGTCGTGGAAGGCCCGCATCAAGGCTCTGCCGGTGCTGTTGATGCCGCTCATCACGCTCGCCCTCTCCGATCTCGACCAGCGCGCTTCGGTACTCTCCGGCCGGGCCTTCCGCGCGCTGCCGCGGCGGACCGTGATCAACGCGCCGCATGACTCGACCTTCCAGCTCTGGCTCCGCCGCCTGCTCTTCACGCTCGCCGTGCTCCAACTCGGGATTCCGCTGCTGTGGCGCTGATCGACGTCGCCGACCTCGCCTTCCGCTTCCCGCGCGCGAAAGAGCTCGTCCTCGACGGGATAACCCTTTCGATCGAAGCCGGCGAGCGGGTGGCGATCCTCGCCCCCAACGCCGCCGGCAAGACAACCCTCGCCCGCTGGCTCTCCGGCCTCCTGCCGGAGGGCGTGCTGACTGCCGAGCGCGGCCATGTCGCGATGGCAGGGAAGCCCTTCGCCGAATGGTCGGTCGCCGAGCGCGCCACCGCGATCCAGTTCGTCGGGCAGGTGCCGTCGCAGCAGCTCACCGGCTGCGCTTTCACCGTTTATGAGGAGATCGCCTTCGGCCCCTGCAATCTCGCGCTGCCCGAGGCAGAGGTGCGGGCGCGGGTCGACGAGGCGCTGACCATCTGCAATCTCCGCCATCTCGCGGAGCGTGATCCCTTCACGCTCTCGGGCGGCGAGACGCAGCGGCTTTCGATCGCGGCGGCGCTCGCCATGAAGCCGCGGGTGCTGGTGCTCGACGAGCCGACCTCCAATCTCGACCCGGAATCACGCGACGATCTCCTGGCGCAGCTCGACCTCCTGCCGGGCGGGCTGACGATCATCGTGCTCGAAGTCGCGCTCCGGCCGTCGCTGGCGCTGGCGAAGCGCTTCCTGCTGCTCGACCAGGGCAGGATCGTCGCCGATGGCACCGCCTCGGAGGTGCTCAACGATCCGCGCTGCATCGAGACGCTCGGCATGACGGCCGTCACGGAGGCCGCCTTCCGGCTTCGCGAGGCGGGCCGTTGGCCGGATGCGACGCTGCTGCCGCTCACCCTCAATGAGGCCCTCGACAGTTTCGGAGCGCCCCGTGCTCACGGTTGACGACGTCACCTTCGCCTATGCGCCCGGCGCGCCGGTTCTCTCGGACGTCACCTTCCATGTGCCGCCCGGCCAGGTGGTCGCCATCGTCGGCCGCAACGGCGCCGGCAAGAGCACGCTGCTGCGGCTCCTGAACGGGCTCTACCAGCCGGCGACCGGCGCCATCGTCGTCAATGGCAATGCGACCTCGGACACGCCCGTCCATCTCCTCGCGCGATCGATCGGCACGGTCTTCCAGGCGCCGGAACAGCAGATCTTCAACGCCAAGGTCGTGGACGAGATCGCCTTCGGGCCGAAGCAGCTCGGCCTCACCGGCAAGGCGCTCGACGAGCGCGTCGGCGCGGTGCTCGAGCGCATCGGGCTCGCCGGCGAAGCGGAGACGCATCCGCTCGATATCGACGCCTCGGCGCGCCGGATGGTCGCGATCGGCTCGGTGCTCGCCATGCAGCCGCCGGTGCTGCTGCTCGACGAGGCGCAGCGCGGTCTCGACAAGGCGGCGATCGACCGGCTGGCGAAGATCATCGCCGACGAGAAGGCGCGCGGCACGACGGTGCTGCTCGTCTGTCACGACATGGATTTCGTCGCCCGCAATGCCGATCGCGTGCTCGGCCTCGCGCGGGGACGGCTCGCTGCCGACCTCTCCACCGAAGGGTTCTTCACCGATGCGGCGCTGACGGCGGCGATCGGCGTCGAGGTTCCCGACATGGTGTCGCTCTCCGCCGCGCTCGGTCTCGCGCCGGCGCTCTCGCCCGAGCGCTTCGCGGCGGCGTGGATGGCGCGAAACGAGGCTTGACGGTTCGTGCAGGCCCCGCTTAGCTATCGCAGTGCAGCATCGGACCCGAAGACGGGAGAGGCTGCGCCGCGGGAAGAGATCTCCATCGTTCTCATTCGTTCCCCGATTGCGAAGGGCAGCAAGCCTGGCGTCGGCATCCAGCTCGGAAAGCAGGATCCGCCATGGTGAAAGACGGCAAGCGCCACCTCCACAGCCTTCGTGACAGCCGCACGATCTATATCGACGGGCGCAAGGTCCCGGACGTCACGAGCGATCCGGCCTTCGCGAATGCCGTCGCGACCTCGGCGCGCTTCTACGACTACCAGGCGGACCCGGCGAACAGCGAAGCCATGACCTTCCGCTCGCCGAAGACGGGCGACGCGGTGAGCCGGGCCTGGCAGTTGCCGCGCAATCACCGCGAACTCGTCGAGCGGCGCGAGGCGCTGACGCGCTGGGCGGCGATGACCTGCGGCATGGTCGGCCGCTCACCGGATCACGTCGCCTCGACGCTGGTCGGCTTCCGCATGGGCCTCCCGGCTTTCCGCGACAACGACCCGGCCCGCGCGGCGGCCGTCGAATCCTATTTCGACTATGCCCGCGACAACGACCTCTACCTCTCCTACGTCATCATCAACCCGCAGTCGGACAAGGCGAAGTCGGCGAGCGGCCAGCCCGACGCGCATCTCGTCGCCTCGGTGGTCGACGAGGATGCCGAGGGCATCACCATCCGCGGCGCCAAGATGCTGGCGACGAGCGGCATCATGGCCAACGAGATCCTGGTCTCGGGCTTCAACGCCCTGCAGGCCGGCGACGAGGCCTATGCCTTCACGGCCGTGACGCCGATCGGCACCAGGGGCCTGACGCTGATGTCGCGGCGCAGCTACGAGCAGGCGGCGACCTCGACCTTCGACTATCCGCTCTCCAGCCAGTTCGACGAGAACGACGCCGTCGTCTATTTCGACGACGTCAAGATCCCGTGGGACCGCGTCTTCGTCTTCAAGGATCTGAAGATGGCGCAGGCGCAGTGGCACGACACGCGCGCCCATGTCATGCAGAACTACCAGTGCATGATCCGCCTGATGGTGAAGCTGAAATTCCTGCTCGGCCTCGCCCGCAAGATCGCCGAGATCAACAACATCATCAATTTTCCGCAGGTGCGCGAGACGCTCGGCCTCGTCGCGGCCAAGGTCAATAATATCGAGGCGCTGATCGTCGCCATGGAGGCGGCGGGCGAGAGCTTCAACGGCTTCTACGTGCCGAACCGCACCATGCTGTGCACGGCGCAGGTGATCGCGCAGACGACCTATCCCGAGATCGTCGAGGCCATCCGCACGCTCTCCGGCGGCGGCATGATCATGGTGCCCTCCTCCGAGGCGGATTTCGAGACGCCGGAAACCCGCGCCATCATCGAGAAGACGCAGCGCTCGGTCGTCACCAACTCGGAAGGCCGCGTCAAGCTGATGAAGCTCGCCTGGGACGCGGTCGGCTCGGAGTTCGGCTCGCGCCATCTGCAATATGAGATGTTCTATTCCGGCCCGACCTTCGTCACGCGCGGCAACTCGTTCCGCTTCTTCGACTGGGACGGAGTGAAGGGCTTTGTCGACGGCTTCATGGACAGCTACGCGCTGCAGGGCGAGACGCTGCGCCCGGCGGCGGAGTGAGCGGCGTGGACGGCGCAGCGCCGGAGCTGCTCGCGGAGATCGAGCGCCTCGCCTTCATGGAGCATGGCCGCGCGGGTCTCCAACTGCGCGACGAGGGGCCGCTCGCGGGCCTCTCCTTCGCCGTGAAGGACCTTTTCGACGTCGCCGGCTATCGCTCGTCCTGGGGCAATCCCGACCAGTTGCGCGATGGCGACGTAGCGGTCGCGACGGCGCCGGCCGTGCTCGCGCCGCTGATGGCCGGCGCGCGCATGGCGGGCAAGACCGCGACCGACGAGCTCGCCTGCGGCATGTTCGGCATGAACCCGCATTTCGGCATCCCGATCAATCCGGCCGCGCCGGACCGCGCGCCGGGCGGCTCGTCGAGCGGCTCGGCCTCGGCCGTCGCGGCGGGGCTCGCCGATTTCGGGCTCGGTACCGATACGGGCGGCTCGATCCGCGTGCCGGCCAGTTTCTGCGGTCTTTATGGCCTCCGCACCACGCATGGCCGCGTCTCGGTCGCCGGCGTCATGCCGATGGCGCCGAGCTTCGACACGGTTGGCTGGCTGACGCGCGACATCGCCACCATGCGGCGGGTGACGGAGGTCTATTTCGGGCCGATCGCCGCGGCTCCGTCGCCCCGGCTGATGATCGCCCGCGACGCCTTCGACATTCCCGAGCTGGCGATCGGCGCGGCGCTGCTGCCGATTGCGCGGAGCCTCGGCGCGGCCTCCGAGATCACGCTCTATCCGGACGGCGTCGGCGCGGTGCTCGACATTTTCCGCCCGCTGCAGCTGCATGATCTCTATGCGACTCTCGGCGGCTGGGCGACGCGGCCCGGACGCCGGCTCTCGCAGGCGGTCGGGGAGCGGATTGCGCTGGCCTCGCGGACCGATCCGGCGCTGGTCGCGGCGGCGATGCCGCGCCGCGAGGCGCTGACGCAGCGGCTCGTCGATCTTCTCGGCGATGACGGCATCCTCGTCATCCCGACGGCGCATGACCTGCCGCCGCTCCGCGATGCGCCCGTCTCGGCGCAGGTCGCCTTCCGCGAGAAGACGCTCGCGCTGACCTCGGTCGCGAGCCTCGCGCGGCTGCCGCAACTTGCGATACCCGCGACCTTTGTCGAGGGCTGCCCGGTCGGGCTCTCGCTGATCGCCGGGCCGCGCGGCGAAGGCCGGCTGATCGCCTTCGCCGAGACGATCGGCGATCTTGCGGCGCGCCATCCATGAAGCTTCCCCGCGACGGCGCGCGCGACTTCACCGGCTATGGCCGCAACCCGCCGGATCCGCAATGGCCGGGCGGCGCGCGGCTGGCGCTCGTCGTCGTCCTCAATCTCGAGGAGGGCGCCGAGCCGTCGATCCCCGACGGCGACGCGGCGAGCGAGGCGGCGCTGACCGACGCCATTCCCGGCGAGGTGCCGGCCGGCAAGCGCGATTTCGTCGCCGAGACGCTGTTCGAATATGGCTCGCGCGTCGGCTTCTGGCGGATCGCCGATCTCTTCGAGGAGCGCGGCGTCCGCCTGACCGTCAATGCCTGCGCGCAGGCGCTCGCCCGCAACGCCGAGATCGCCGGCTATCTCCGCAATAGCACCGCCGATCTCTGCGCCCACGGCGACCGTTTCGTCCGGCACTACCGGATGAGCGAGGACGAGGAGCGCACCGCAATCGCCCGCGCCCATGCCGGCATCCTCGCCGCGACCGGCCGGGCGCCGCAGGGCTGGCAGAGCCGCTATTCGTCCAGCGAGGCGACGCGGCGGCTCCTCGTCGAGCATGGAGGGTTCGTCTATGATTCAGATAGTTATGCCGATGACCTTCCTTATTGGATGAAGGTCGGCGAACGTCCCTGGCTCGTGGTGCCGCACAGTTTCACGCATAACGACAACCGCCTCGCCACGGCGAAGCTCGGCACGGCGGTCGATTTCTACGAGCATCTCGCCGCCGCCTTCCGCGTGCTCCATGCCGAGGCTGCCAGGCGGCCGCGCATGATGACCGTGAGCCTGCATGGACGGGTCTCAGGCCAGCCGTCGCGCTTCGAGGCGGTGCAGCGCTTCCTCGATCTCGTTGGCCGGACGGAAGGCGTCTGGTGTGCCGGCCGGTCGGAGATTGCGCGGCACTGGATGGCGACACATCCGGCGGAGGCGGCGTCGTGAGCCGCCTGGTCATCATGGGCGGGCTCGTCGCCGATCTGGCGGCCGGGACGGCAGAGGCCCGCGACCTCGTCATCGAGGATGGCCGCATCGCCGCGATCCTCGCCCCCGGCACGGCCGGCATGGCGGGTGCCGAGCATCGCGATGCGCGCGACCGGCTGATCCTGCCCGGGCTGGTGAACAGCCACACCCATGGCCACGCCAATCTCGTGAAGGGCGTCGCCGACCGCTGGACGCTGGAGGCCTCGCTCACCAACGGACCGTGGATGGGCGGCGCGCGCGACGTCGAGACCATCTATCTTTCGACGCTGGTCGGCGCACTCGACATGGTCTCGAAGGGCTGCACCGCCTGCTTCGATCTCGTCTACGAGTTTCCGCGCCCGAGCCTCGACGGCTTTATGGCCGTCGCGCGCGCCTATGCCGATGCCGGGATGCGGGCCGTGCTGGCGCCGATGGTGGCGGACCGGACGCTGTTCGCCGCCATTCCGGGTCTCGCCGACAGCCTGCCGGAGGATCTCCGCGCCGAGGTCGGGCGGTTTGCGCTCGGCAGCGGCGAGGCGACGATCGAGGCGCTGGAGGCGATCGCCGCGGCGCGCGGCAACCTGCCGACCGGCATCACGCTGGCGATGGCGCCGACGATCCCGCATCACTGCTCCGAGCCGTTCCTTATGCAGGTGGCGGGGATCGCGGAGCGGCATGGCCTGCCGGTCCACATGCATATCGCCGAGTCGCGGCTGCAGGCGGTGGCGGCGCAGAAGCTGTGGGGCAAGTCGCCGGTCGCCTATCTCGCCGAGCGTGGCCTGCTCTCGCCGCGCTTCATCGCGGCGCATGCGGTTTGGCTCGGCCTCGACGATCTCGATCTGCTTGCGGAGGCCGGAGCGTCGGTCGCGCATATCCCGGCCTCCAATTTCCGCCTCGGCGCCGGCATCGCGCATGTGCGGCCGATGCTGGAGCGCGGCATACGCGTCGGCCTTGCCACCGACGGCGCCAATTCCTCGGACGCGCTCTCGATGCCCGAGGCGATGCGGCTCGCCAGCCTCGCCTCGCGCGCCTTCGCCGGCCCGCGCGAAGCCTGGCTCTCGGGCGTCGAGACGTTGCGGCTCGCGACCGAAGGCGGGGCGGGCATTCTCGGTCTCCCTGGCGGCGGGCGCATCGCGGTGGGCGCGCTGGCCGATCTCACCTTCTACGATCTGCGCCATATCGATTTCATGCCGCTCAACGATGCGCTCAACCAGGTCGTGACGGCGGCGGGACCCGATGCGGTCAGCGATGTCATGGTCGGCGGCCGCTTCGTGAAGGCGGACGGGCGGATCACCACCATCGATCCGGCGAGCCTGCGCGAGCGGGTCGCCGAGACGGTCGCCCGGCTCGGCGCCGCCCTTGCCGGCCCGCGCGCGCTCGCGGCGAGGCTGGAGCCGCATGTCGTCGCCTTAGCAGAGCGCGCGCGCGCCATTCCGCTTCCCATCAGCCGTCTCCTGCCCGTCGAAGGGGAAAGGACATCATGACCGCGCCCGTCGACCCGATGGAGTTCCGCCGCGCCTGCTCGCTGTTCGCGACCGGCGTCGCCGTCGTCACCACGCATCACGGCGATGTCTTCGCCGGAATGACGATCAACTCCTTCGCCTCCGTCTCGCTGGACCCTTCGCTGGTGCTCTGGAGCATCCGCGACAATGCCCGTTCGCGCGGCATCTTCGAGGGGGCGGGCCGGTTCGCCATCAACATCCTCGCCAGCGAGCAGATCGCCGAGGCGCGGCATTTCTCCAAGCACACGCTGGAGGCCTTCGAGGGCGAGCCGATGAGCATTTCGGAGCGCGGGCTGCCGCTTCTCCCCGGCGCCCTCGCCCATCTCGAATGCGAGACCCGCGCCATCCATGACGGCGGCGATCACCGCATCATCGTCGGCGAGGTCGTGGCGCTCTCGGCGCGCGACGGCGACCCGCTGCTCTTCTTCCGTGGCCGCCTCGCGGCCGGTTTCGGCGCCTTCGAACAGAGCGGACACGCATGAGCATGAAACGCATCGGCCATATCACGCCCTCCTCCAACACCTGGCTGGAGCCGCTCACCTATGCGATGAGCGAGCCCTTCACCGGGCGGCTTACCCATCATTTCTCGCGTATCCGCGTCACGCATCTGGCACTGGAGACGGCGTCGGACGCGCAGTTCCGGCTCGACACGATGCTCAATGGCGCGCGGCTGCTCGCCGATGCGCCGCTCGACGCCATCCTCTGGAACGGCACCTCGGCGAGTTGGCGCGGCCTCGAGAACGATCTCGCGCTCTGCGAGGCGATTACCGGCGAGACCGGCATCGCGGCCTCGACCTCGACGATCGCCTTCTATCGCGCCTTCCGCACATTCGGCTGGCAAAAGGTCGCGCTCGCGGTGCCCTATACCGAGGACATCACGGCCGACATCGCGACCGAATATGGCCGGCAGGGCTTTTCGATCACCGGCACCGCCTGCCTCGGTATCCGCGAGAATGTCGGCATCGGCGCGGCGACCCCGGACGCGATCCGCGACGTGCTCCGCCGGGCCGCGAAGAGCCGGCCGGACTGCATCGCCGTTGTCTGCACCAATTTCAACGCGACCGCGCTGGTGGCCGAGATGGAGGCCGAGCTCGGCATCCCGATCGCCGATTCGATCGCCGTGACCTTCTGGGAAGCGCTGCGCCTCGCCGGCATGGAAGAGCCGGTCGAGGGCTGGGGCAGGCTCCTTGCATCACCCGCCACGGCGGTCGCCGCCTGATCAGCACAAAGGAGCACGAACGGCATGAGCAAGGAAATCTTCGTCGCCTATGGCATCGATGTCGACGCGGTGGCCGGCTGGCTCGGCTCCTATGGCGGCGAGGACAGCCCCTGCGACATCTCGCGCGGCGTCTTCGCCGGCGAGGTGGGCACGCCGCGGCTGCTTCGGATGTTCGGGCGCTTCGGCATCAAGACGACCTGGTTCATCCCCGGTCACTCGATCGAGACTTTCCCGGACGAGATGGCCGCCGTTGCCGCGGCGGGTCACGAGATCGGCATGCATGGCTACAGCCATGAGAACCCGCTGATGATGTCGGCCGAACAGGAAGCGGCGGTACTCGACAAGTCGATCGCCCTCATCGAGCAGCTGCAGGGGCGCAAGCCGTCCGGCTATGTCGCACCGTGGTGGGAGTTCTCTGCGACGACGATCGACATGCTGATCGCGCGGGGCATCATCTACGACCACTCGCTGATGCATAACGACTTCTTCCCTTATTATGCCCGCACGGGTGAGAGCTGGTCGAAGATCGACTATGGCAAGCCGGCACCCAGCTGGATGAAGCCGATGGATCGCGGAAGCGAGACGCCGCTCGTCGAGATTCCCGCCTCCTGGTATATCGACGACCTGCCGCCGATGATGTTCATGAAGGCGGCGCCGAACAGCCACGGTTTCGTCAATCCGCGCGACATCGAAGAACTGTGGCGCGACCAGTTCGACTGGGTCTATCGCGAATACGACTATGCCGTGTTCCCGATCACCATCCATCCCGACGTCTCCGGCCGCCCGCAGGTGCTCTCCATGCATGAGCGGTTGTTCGCGCATATGGCCAAGCATCCGGGCGTCAAATTCGTGACCTTCGAGGAGATCGCGAAGGACTTCCTGAAGCGCCATCCGCAGGGCACGCCCGGCCCGAAGCCCTGAGACGATCATGTGCGGGCTCTGCGGCAGCTTCACCGACCTTCAATGGAGCGCGGTGCCGACGCTGGCCGCACGGCCGGCGCTCGGCCGCGCGAGGCTCGCCGAGGCCGCATCGAAGCTGGCTGCCGACGGCGGCGTGCGCGTGAGCGCCTGGGGCCAGGGCTTCCGCGTCACCGGCCCGACCGGCCGCACCGAACTCGTCGGCGACCTCGCAGCGCTCTGGGCGGCGGTCGACCGGCTCGGCCGCGCGTCGCCCGATCCGCTGGAGAACGCCTCGTGAGCGGCGAGGCGCGCTGCCCGGTCGATGTCCTCACCGGCTTTCTCGGCGCCGGCAAGACCAGCCTTCTGCGCCGGCTGATCGCCGAGGGCGCGCTCCGCGACACGGCCGTACTCGTCAACGAATTCGCCGCGCTGCCGGTCGACGACCGCCTCGTGGCGATCGCCGGCGCGCCTGTCGGCCTGATCGGCGAGGGCTGCATCTGCTGCGTCACCGACGTCAATCTCCGCGCCGCGCTGATCGGGCTGCTCGACGCCCGCGAACGCGGCGCGATGCCCCCGTTCAGCCGCGTGCTGATCGAGACCTCCGGCCTCGCGGATCCCGGCGCGATCCTGGCGGCGCTCGCCGCCGATCCGATGCTGAAGGCGCGGCTCAGCGCCGGCCGCGTCGTCACGCTCGTCGACCTCATGCATGGCGAGGCGACCCTCGACGACAGCGCCGAGGCGATCGCCCAGATCGTCGCCGCGGATGCCGTTTTCTTCACCAAGCAGGCGGGCGCCGACAGCGGCGCCGCTGCCCGTCTTTCGCAGCGGATCGCCTCGCTCAATCCGCTCGCGGCGATCCTGCCGGAGCGGGTCGAGGACCCGTTCGCCTGGCCGCTGCCGGACGCGGGCGGCGTGGTGCGCCATCGGGCGCTTCGGCGCTTCGAGGCGGCGCCGGCCGAGACGCGGCATGGCGGGATCGCGGCCGGGCTGCTGACGGCGGCGGCGCCGGTCGAGTGGTCGCGCTTCGCCGCCTGGCTGTCGCTGCTGCTCCACCGGCATGGCAATGCCATCCTGCGCGTGAAGGGCGAGGTCGCGATCCGGGGCGACGGCGCCGTCAGCGCCGTGATGGTGCAGTCGGTTCGGCATGTCGTGCATGCGCCGGAGCATCTGGCTCGGGCCGAGGGCACGGCGCTGGTCGTCATCGCGCGGGGTCTGGCGCCGGCGGCGATCGAGGACTCGTTCCGAAGGCATGTGACTGGCGAGGTGGGGGTGGACCAACAGGAGCGTGTCGCCGTCTGAATGATGGGCAGCTGCTGCCCAGCCTTTCGGCAGCCACCTTGAGCGATCGGCGCGTATGCAAGGGCCTTGAATTGGTATGCAGATTGCTTTGACTGTCACCGACCGATCGACCGGAAATCCGGGTCGGGCATCAACCGGCAGCGCCGCTCGCGGCGCGCGATCGAGAGGACGGACATGCGCGGGCGCCCTGCCCTCCGGTCCGCTGCAGGACGAATGACGATGAACGGCCTCGACGAGCTCACCGAACGGGTGCGCTTCGAGCTCGACTGCGTCGCCTATCCGGCGCGCGAATGGGTCAAGCCCCGCTTTCATGACGGCGAGCGCGTGCTCGACGTGCTGATCGTCGGCGGCGGGCAGAACGGGATCTCCCTCGCCTTCCGCCTGCTGCGCGAGCGCGTCACCAATATCAGCGTGCTCGACCGCAGCCCCGCCGGGCTTTCGGGACCGTGGGTGACGTATGCGCGGATGCACACGCTGCGGACGCCGAAGCATGTCTCCGGGCCGGAGATGGGCATTCCAGGGCTTTCGGTGCGGGCCTGGTATGAAGCGAAATTCGGCGCCGAGGCCTGGGCGCGGCTCGCCAAGATCCCGCGCGCCGAATGGCACGACTATCTCGGCTGGCTGCAGGAGACGGTCGGCGTCGAGGTCACGCATGATGCCGAAGTCTTCGACATAGAGCCGCTGGCGGACGACCTCTTCGCCGTCCATGCGACGATCGGCGGGCGCCGGGAGCGGCTGCTGGCGCGCCATGTCGTGCTCGCGACCGGCATCGAGGGCGCCGGCCGCTGGCTGGTGCCGCCGGCCATCGCGGCCGCCCTGCCCCGCGAGCGCTTTGCCCATACGGCCGAGCCGATCGATTTTGCGGCGCTCGCCGGCAAGCGGGTCGCCGTGATCGGCGCCGGCGCCTCGGCCTTCGACAATGCCGCCGAGGCGCTGGAGGCGGGCGCGGCCGAGGTCGCGCTCTATGCGCGGCGGCGGTCGCTACCCAGGGCCAATCCCAATCGCTATATCGAATTCTCCGGCTATATCCGTCATTTCGCCGATCTCGACGACGCCGTGAAATGGCGGTTCATGTCGCGCTTCTTCGCCATGAACCAGCCGCCGCCACAGGACACGTTCGAGCGCTGCGCGCGGTTCGACAGCTTCGCGCTGCATCTCGGATCGCCGGTCGAGGGGGTCTCGTTCGAGGGCGATGCGGTCGTGATCGAGGGGCCGGCCGGCCGCGCGAGCTATGACTTCCTGATCGTCGGCACCGGCTTCTCGGTCGATCTTGAGGCGCGGCCGGAGCTCGCCCGCTTCGCCAGCGAGATCGCGCTCTGGCAGGACCGCTTCACGCCGCCGAAGGGCGATGAGAACGCGCTGCTCGCGGGCTACCCCTATCTCACCGGCGCCTTCCAGTTCACCGAGAAAGAGCCCGGCAGGGCGCCCTTCCTGTCGCGGCTCTACTGCCACTCCTATGGCGCGATGCTCAGCCTCGGCGCCACGGCGGGGATTTCGCAGCTGAAATTCTCCACCGAGCGCATCGCCTTCGGCATCACGCGCAGCCTCTTCCGCGACGACGCGGCGGCGCTCGTCGCCGGGCTCGAAGCCTATGACGAGGTGGAACTCGATATCTCGGCCTATGAGGCGCGGCGCTCGGCGCGCGCGGCCAAGGTCGCCTGAAACAAGCGGTCGCGCAGAAGGAAATCATGGTCACCGTCACCAACCGCGCCCAGCGCATCACCGAATCCGCCGAGAAGATCGAGAGCCCGTTCGTCCTCGATCCGACGCTCTGCCTCTACAGCCCGCAGGACAATGTCGACAGCCTGACGCATCCGCGCATCGCTTCATGGCTCGACTTCATGCGCGACGGCTACGAGCCGAAGCTGCCGGAGGCGAAGCGGCGCGTGCTGCTCTTCATGCCCTGCACCAAGACGAAGCCCTACCCGTTCTCCTCCGAGCACAAGGCGATCAACCAGCGCCTCGCCGACGAGGGCTTCCGGCCGACGGCGCGGCTCGACCTGCCGCAGGAACTGCAGGCACGGCTGGAGCCGTCCTTCTCGCAGGACGTGCTCAATCTCTCGCCGCTGATCGACGATGCCGGCACGCTCGTGCACCGGATGGTCATCTCCGAGCCGATGGCGGTGGTGCCCTACGAGCATATCGTCGACTATCCCGGCGGCGCCTCGCCGGCGACGGCCTATGACGATCCCGGCCTCTTCGAGAAGCGCGGCAATGCGGTCTCGCCGTGGCGGGAGGATTCGACCGCCGTCGCCGTCTCCTCCACGCGCTGGAAATGGGGCGACGAGGAGCGGCGCAGCTATGCCCTCATGCACAATGCGATGGCCGAGGGCGTCGCAGCGGTCGTGGCGCGGATCGGCCACCACTATGACGACATCGTCGCCTGGGTGGCGCCGGGGCTGACGCACCGGTCCTTCGTGATCGGCAAGGGCGAGCGCTCGGCCAACAATGTCCCATCGAGCCGCAAGGTCGGCGCGGGGCGCGTCGATCTCGTCGGCGCCAATGATCATCTCCCGGCCGGCTCGCGCATCGCGGCGCTGCCGACGCTCGCCGAATGCCAGGACGCCGTCGAGCGGCTGGCGCGGCGGCTCGGCGTCGACATGCAGCAGGCGACGGGAATCTATGCCCGCGGCGGCGCCAATGCGACGCCGCTTGCCCTGCCGGAGCTGCTCGACACGCTCGTCGCGCGGCTGAAGCAAAACGGAGCCTGACACGAATGCCCGGATTGAAACTGACCATGGGCGCCAGCGACAGCGACCGCACGAGGCCGATCGCGAGCGGCGAGGTGACGATCGCCGGCGTCGAGCCCGAGGTGACGCTGATGGGCGTGCAGGCGCTGTTCAACAAGCAGCTCGGCAGCCATGTCTTCGATGCCTGCGAGTTCCCGCTCGCCACCTATCTGCGCACGCTGGAGCGTCCCGAGCGGCCCTATCTCGCGATCCCGATCTTCCCCTCGCGGCATTTCCGCTTTTCGAGCGTCTTCGTGAACAAGGCGAGCGGCATCGCCAAGCCGGCCGACATGGCGGGCAAGCGCATCGGGCTGATGGTGTTCGACATGGCCGCGGCCGTCTGGCAGCGCGGCATCTTCGAGGAGTTCTACGGCCTCGACCGCACCGCGCCGATCTATGTGACTGGCGGTCTCGAGGCGCCGCGGACGGGCGACGAGCATCCGCAGCTCTATCCCGAGAAGTTCAAGGTCGAGCGGACGGACAAGCCTCTGGCACAGATGCTGGCGGCGGGCGAGATCGACGCGCTCTATACCGCGCGGGCGCCGAGCACCTGGCCGTCGGAGACGGTCGGCCGGCTGTTCGAGGACCCGAAGACGGTCGAGCTCGACTATTTCCGCAAGACCGGCATCTTCCCGCCGATGCATATCCTCGCGATCAAGCGGCCGATCGTCGAAGCCAATCCCTGGCTGCCGCGCGCGCTCTACGACGCCTTCGTGGAGGCGCACAAAGTGGCGCGGGCGCGCATGTTCGACCAGGTCGCGCTCTCGACGATCCTGCCTTGGGCGCTCGAATCGCTCCTGGAAGCGGAGACCGAGCTTGGCGCCGATTACTGGCCCGCCGGTTTTCAGAAGAACCGTGCCATGCTGGCGACGGTCATCCGCTACCTGCAGGAGGATGACCTGATCTCGACCGATTTCACGCCCGAGGATCTCTTCGAGGGCGCGGATATCCTGGGCACCTGAAGGGGGACCGCATGACCGTTTCGGGCTTCGGCTGGCGCGATCTTTCGACCGACGCGGTTCCCGCAGCCGAGCGGCTCGACTACTGGCGCGACGCGACCAACAGCCTGTTCCCGCCGACCCGGCTGCGGCGGGACGGGGTCGAGGGTTTCTACGGCCATGTCGCCTGGCTCGGCCTCGGCGAGGTCACGATCGCCGACATCGTCTCGACCAGCCTCGACGTCTATCGCACCGAGCGGGAAATCCATGGCGGCGACGACCGCTGGTACGAGCTGACGATCCAGATCGAGGGCGAATGCGGCTTCTCGCAGGACGGCCGCGACACGGTCATCGGGCCGCGCGCCATGGTGCTCTATGACAGCCGGCGGCCTTACACGATGCGCTTTCGCGGCCCCTACCGGCAGGTGTCGCTGAAGGTGCCGCGCCGGGCGCTGCGCGAGCGGGTGCCCTCGGTCGACCTCATGGTGGCGCAGCGCCTTCTCGCCGACCGCATGCCGGGACGGTTCATCTACGATCTCGCCGCCGGGCTCTGCGCGCGCGACAGCGAGCTGCCGCCCGATCTCTCGGGACGGCTGGAGCAGCATGTGCTGGAACTCACCGCCACGGCGCTGCTCGGCCGCGATACGGTCTCGGCGGCCGGCGTCTCGCAGCTCGATCGCATCAAGGCGCATATCCTCGCCCATCTCGACGATGCCGATCTCTCGCCGCGGGCGATCGCCGAGGCGCATGGCATCTCGCTGCGGCGGCTCTACGAGCTGTTCGAGGCCGAGGAGCAGCAGGTCGCCCGCTTCGTGCAGTTGCAGCGCCTCGACCGCATCCGCCGCGAGCTGGCCGACCCGCTGATGAAGGGGCTGCCGATCACCACGATCGCGCTCCGGCGCGGCTTCAAGGACTTCTCGCATTTCTCCCGCGCCTTCCGCCGGCAGTTCGGCGTCTCGCCGGGCGCCTACCGGGCCGGAGCCTTTTCGTGAGGCACGCGCACGCAGGTGCATGTTTCTGCGCCAGCGCAGCACTGTGCCCGGCCGGGCCGATCGGGTCTCATGCTGCCATGAAGGCCCGCCTCCTCCGCTCCCGCCATCCGCGGACCGAGGACGAGCGCGGGCGGAACGGGAGCGAATGACCATGGCCGAAGGGGAACTCGACACGCAGGGCTGGCAGGTCCTCGACCGGGCGCATTACCTGCATCCCTTCACCGATCACGCCGGGCTCCGGCAGACCGGCTCGCGCGTCGCTGTGCGCGGCGAAGGCATCTATGTCTGGGACACCGAGGGCAAGCGCATCATCGACGGCCTTTCCGGCCTCGGTTGCGTCAATATCGGCTATGGCCGGCGGGAAATGGTGAACGCGGCGGCCGAGCAGATGCTCGAGCTTTCCTATTGCCAGTCCTTCTTCAAGACGACGCACAGGACGGCGGTGCGGCTCGCCGAGACGCTGACCGGCATGCTGCCGGAGCATCTCAACCACGTCTTCTTCCAGTCCTCGGGTTCGGAGGCGAACGAGACCGCGACCCGTCTCGCGCGGCGCTACTGGGACCTCGAGGGCAAGCCCGGCAAGAGGCTGTTCATCGCCCGCGAGCTCGCCTATCACGGCTCGACCCATATGGCGGCGAGCCTCTCCGGCATTCCGCCGATGCACTATGCCGGCGGCGACATCCCGCTCTCGAATGTCCACCACATCCGCACCGCCTATCAGTATCGCCACGGCGCCGGCATGGACGCGGCCGAGTTCGGTATCGTCGCGGCGGGCTGGCTCGAAGACAAGATCCTGAAGCTCGGCGCCGACAATGTCGCCGCCTTCATCGCCGAGCCGGCCCAGAGCGCCGGTGGCGCGCTCTGCCCGCCCGAGACCTACTGGCCGGAAATCCAGCGCATCTGCCGGAAATACGACGTACTCCTCATCGCCGACGAGGTGGTGATGGGCTTCGGGCGCACAGGCAAGTGGTTCGGTCTCTACAAATACGGCATCGAGCCGGACATCATGCAGCTCGGCAAGGGCATCACCTCGGGCTACCTGCCGCTTTCGGCGACCGTGATCGGCGACCGCGTCGCCGACACGCTGATCGAGAAGGGCGGCGAGTGGGCGCATGGCTACACCTATTCCGGCCATCCGACCTGCTGCGCCGTGGCGCTCGAGAACATCCGCATCCTCGACGAGGAGAAGATCGTCGAGAATGCCGATGCGACGCTGGTGCCGCTCTTCAAGGCCGGCATCGAGAGCTTCTCCGACCATCCGCTGATCGGCGACGCGCGCTGCGTCGGGCTCATGGGCGGGCTGGAGATCGTCAAGGACAAGAAGACCCGCGAATCCTACGCCTATGAGGCGCATATCGGCGATCATTGCAGCGCCGAGGCGCTGAAGCGCGGCCTCGCCTTCCGCGCCAATGGCGACACGATGAGCCTGATGCCGCCGCTGATCACGACGCCCGAGCAGCTTGGCGAAATCTTCGCCATCGCCCGCGAGGCGCTCGACGCCACCGCGAAGCATTTCGGCGTCACGGCATGACGAAACCGACCGGCCTCGTCTGGCACGAATTGCTGATGTGGCATGACACGAGCGCGCTCGCGGGGTTCCTCACCTCGGGGCGCGGCGTGATCGAGCCCGACGAGCCGGCCGAAGGCGTCGCGGGCAAGCGGCGGATCAAGAACCTGCTCGATGTCGCCGGACTGACCGAGCAACTGACGCTGATCAAGCCCCGCCCGGCGAGCGATGAGGAACTTACCCGCGTCCATGCCGCCGACTATATCGCCGCGCTGAAGTCGATGAGTGCCGGCTCCGGCGGCGACGCGGCGCTCGGCGATGAAGTCGGCGCGACGCCGTTCGGGCCTGGCGGCTTCGACATCGCGGCGCTCGCCGCGGGCGGCATCATCGAGGCGGTCGATGCGATCGTCGAAGGCCGTGTCGCGAACGCCTATGCGCTGGTGCGCCCGCCGGGCCATCACGCCGAGGCGGCGAACGGCTTCGGTTTCTGCATCTTCAACCATGCGGCGCTGGCGGCGCGCCATGCGCAAGAGGCGCATGGCCTGAAGCGCATCGCGATCGTCGACTGGGATGTGCATCACGGCAACGGCGCCGAGCACATCTTCTGGACCGATCCGAGCGTGCTCACGATCTCGGTGCATCAGGACGGCCTCTATCCGCCTTTATCGGGCGCTGCCGACGCGATCGGCGGCGATGCCGGCGCGGGATATAATCTCAATATCCCGCTGCCGGCGCGCTCGGGCAGCGGTGCCTATCGCGCCGCCATGGAGCGGGTCATCGTGCCGGCTCTCGACGCTTTCGCGCCGGAGATGATCATCGTCGCCTGTGGCCTCGACGCCGGCGCCTATGACCCGATGGCGCATATGATGCTCGACGGGGCGACATTCGCCTTCATGACGCACGCCGTCATGGCAGTGGCCGAGCGGAATTGCGGCGGCCGGCTTCTCATGACGCATGAGGGCGGCTATCACCGCCCCTCCGTTCCCTTCCTCGGCGCCGCGGTGATCGAGGCGCTCTCGGGCCTTCGCTCGGCGGTCGCGGACCCGTTCCAGCCGATCATCGCCGGCATGCCGGGCCAGGCGTTGCAACCGCATCAGGATGACGCCATCCGCCGGGTCGAGGCGATCCGCGTCCAGATTTCGGAGATGGTGCGATGAGCCCGACCGAGCGCTTCTATATCGACGGCGCCTTCGTCGCGCCGCTCTCCGACGAGCGGTCGGCGGTGATCAATCCCGCGACGGAGGAGCCGGTCGCCACCATCGCGCTCGGAAGCACCGCCGATGTCGACCGCGCGGTTGCGGCGGCGCGGCGCGCCTTCCCCGCCTTCGCCGCGACCAGCGTCGCCGAGCGGCTGGCGCTGTTCGAGCGCATCGTCGCCGCTTTCACCCGCCGCCGCGAGGATCTCGCGCGCGCCGTCACCGCCGAGATGGGGGCGCCGCGCTGGCTCTCTTGGGAGATCCAGACCGCGTCGAGCATCGTCTATTTCGAGAGCGCGGCGCGGGTGCTGGCGAAGTTCCGCTTCGACGAGCCGCATGGCCAGTCGCTGATCACGCATGAGCCGATCGGCGTCGCCGGCCTCATCACTCCGTGGAACTGGCCGCTCAACCAGATCGTCACCAAGCTCGCCCCGGCGCTCGCGGCCGGATGCACGGTGGTGCTGAAGCCGTCCGAACTCTCGCCGCTCTCGGCGCTGATCCTCGCCGAGGTGATGCATGAGGCCGGGACGCCCGAGGGCGTCTTCAACCTCGTCAACGGCACCGGGCCGGTCGTCGGCGCCGCCATCGCGTCGCATCCCGACGTGGACATGGTGTCTTTCACCGGATCGACGGGGGCGGGCATCGCGGTCGCCAAGGCGGCGGCCGATACGGTGAAGCGCGTCCACCAGGAACTCGGCGGAAAATCGGCCAATATCGTGCTGCCCGATGCCGATCTCGACCTCGCCATCACCGACGGCGTGAAGCGCTGCTTCATCAATTCCGGCCAGTCCTGCATCGCGCCGACGCGCATGCTGGTCCCCGCCGCGATGCTGGACGAGGTGGTGGACCGGGCGCGGGCCGTGGCGGCGGAGGTGGTGGTCGGCGATCCGACGCGGGCCGAGACGACCATGGGGCCGGTCGCCGGCGCCGCGCAGTTCGCCAAGGTGGAAGGCATGATCGAGACCGGGATCGCCGAGGGCGCGCGGCTCGTCGAAGGCGGGCCCGGACGGCCACAGGATCTCAATCGCGGCTTCTTCGTGCGCCCGACCATCTTCGCCGACGTGGCGCCGGACATGCGCATCGCGCGCGAGGAGATCTTCGGGCCGGTGCTCTCGATCCTCGCCTATCGCGACGAGGACGAGGCGGTGGCGATCGCCAATGACAGCCTCTATGGCCTCGCCGGCTATGTCTATTCGCGCGACGACGACCATGCCCGTGCCACGGCCCGCCGCATCCGCGCCGGCCGCATCTTCATCAACAATCCCTGGTTCGATTTCGACGCGCCGTTCGGCGGCTACAAGCAGTCCGGCAACGGCCGCGAACTCGGCGAGCACGGCATGCGCGAGTTCCTGGAAGTGAAGGCGATCCTCGGCTGGGACCGGGAGGCGGAGAAGTGAGACATAACCGTCTCCCGCCACGAATCTGGGGCGTCATGCCCGGGCTTGTCCCGGGCATCTACGTCTTGCCGGCGTCTCCACGGGCCAAAAAGACGTGGATGGCCGCAACAAGTGCGGACATGACGTCGGACTGTCTAGGGAAAGGTCAAAGGCCCAGCATCGTCCACATGGAGAGGGGGGCTTCCTGATGCGGCTCTGGCTCCGAGATCCGATCGCCGTGCTGGCCGAGGGGGCCGAGCGGGGGATCGTCGTCGAGGATGGGGTGATCGCGGAACTCGTGCCGACCGGCGCGGCGGACCCGGTGCATGATGCTGTCTACGAGGCGTCGCGGCATGTCGTGCTGCCCGGGCTCGTCAACACGCATCACCACTTCTTCCAGACGCTGACCCGCGCCCATCCCGACGCGATCAATCGGGAACTCTTCCCCTGGCTGAAGGCGCTCTATCCGCGCTGGGGCGACCATCTCAACCGCGATCGCTTCCGCCTCGCGACGCGGCTCGCGCTCACCGAACTCCTGATGTCGGGCTGCACGACGGCCTCGGACCATCTCTTCGTCTTCCCGTCCGACATGCCGGACGCGGTCGATATCGAAGTCGAGGAGGCCGAGGCGCTTGGCATGCGCATCGCGCTGACGCGCGGCGTCATCAACCAGGGCATGAAATCGGGCGGCATCGCCGATGAGCGGCTGATGCAGGACGACGACGTCGTGCTCGCCGATTGCGAGCGGGTCATCGCCCGCTATCACGATGCTCGGCCGGGCTCGTTCTCGACCGTCGCACTCGCGCCCTGCGCGCCGTTCAACGTCACGCGCGAGATGATGTGCGCCGCCGCCGAACTGGCCGAGAAGCATGACTGCCGGCTGCACACCCATCTCGGCGAGACGCATGACGAGAACGACTTCTGCATGGCGCGCTTCGGCATGCGGCCTCTCGATTATCTCGAAAGCGTCGGCTGGCTGAACGACCGCGTGTGGCTGGCGCATGGCATCCATTTCGACGATGGCGAAGTGGAGCGGCTCGGCCGGCACGGCGTCGGCATCTGCCATTGCCCGACCTCCAACATGGTGCTCGCCTCGGGCATCTGCCGCACCAAGGAACTGGAAGCCGCCGGCGCGATCGTCGGGCTCGGCGTTGACGGCTCGGCCTCGAACGACTCCTCGAACATGATGGAGGCCGTGCGCCACGCGCTGATGATCGGGCGGCTGCGCTACGACGCCGAGAGGGTGACGCATCTCGACGCGCTGCGCTGGGCGAGCGAGGGCTCCGCCGCCTGCATCGGGCGCTCCGATATCGGCCGCATCGCGGTCGGCAGGCAGGCGGATCTCGCGCTCTTCACGCTCGATGAACTGCGCTTCTCCGGCGGCGGCGACCCGATCGCGACGCTCGTCCTCTGCGGCGCCCATGCCGCCGACCGCGTGATGATCGGCGGTGCGTGGCGGGTTGAGGACGGCGCGCCGATCGGTGTCGATCTTGCAAGGCTGCGCCACGAGCATGGCGAGGCCGCGAAGGCCTTCCTCTCCGCACTCTGAACGAAAGGCTCGCCGTCCCTCCATGAACGCCCTGCCCGCCCGCGATCGCGAACCCTCATCGCCAGGCGCCGAACGCAGCGTCGACCTCATCGTCGACCGTGCGGGCAAGACCTTCGAGACGGCGCGCGGGCCGGTGCGGGCGCTGGAGCCGATCGATCTCAAGGTGGCGCGCGGGGCCTTCGTCGCCCTGATCGGTCCCTCGGGCTGCGGCAAGTCCACGCTGCTGCGCATGGTCGCCGGGCTCGAGCAGCCGGACGACGGCGGCGCGATCCTGGTGCGCGGCAAGCATCCCGAGCAATTCCGCAAGGAGGGCGAACTCGGGATCGCCTTCCAGGACGCGGCGCTGCTGCCCTGGCGCAGCGTCACCGACAACATCGCCTTCCCGCTGCAGATCCTCGGACGGCCGGTGAAGGGGGAAGCGGCGCATATCCAGTCGCTCATCGAGCTCGTCGGCCTCAAGGGCTACGAGGCGGCGCGGCCCGGCCAGCTCTCGGGCGGCATGCGCCAGCGCGTCGCGATCGCCCGCGCGCTGGTCACCGACCCGTCCGTGCTGCTCCTCGACGAACCGTTCGGGGCGCTCGACCAGATCCTGCGGCGGCAGATGAATGTCGAATTGCAACGCATCTGGGTGGCGCGGCAGACGACGACGCTGCTCGTCACGCATGGCATCGACGAGGCGGTGTTCCTCGGCGATACGGTCGTCGTGATGCAGGCGCAGCCGGGCCGCATCGCCGAGATCATCGAGGTCCCCTTCGCGCGGCCAAGGCTCCCTTCGCTGTTCTCGGCGCCTGAGTTCCACGCGCTGTGCGACCGCCTGACGGTCAGCCTGCATGGCGAAGGCGCCCATCCATGACCGCCCCCGCCTATCGCGAGAATGCGCGGATCCTGTTCGGGACGCTGGTGGCGCTCGCGGTGTGGGAACTGCTCGGGGCCTATACGTCCTGGGGTGTCGCGATGTTTCCGGCGCCAACGCGCATCCTGGCGCAGGCCTTCGCCGATCGCGAACTCTATGCTCTGCACGGCCTCGCGACGCTGCAGACCTCGGTGAGCGGCTTCGTCATCGGCGTCAGCGTCGCGGTCTTCGCCGCGCTCGTCTTCTGCCGGCTGCCGGGACTCGAGCTCGCCTTTCGCGGCGTCAACATCACGCTGTTCGCGATGCCGGCGATCGTCATCGGGCCGCTGCTGGTGCTCTTCCTCAAGGGCGACTGGCCGCAGATCGTGCTGGCGGCGCTGATGGTCTATTTCCCGGCGATGTCGGCGACGTTGCTCGGCCTTCGGACCGTCGACCCCCGCCTCGCCGATCTCGTGGCGGCCTATGGCGGCGGCGAGGGCGTGCTGATGCGGCATGTGCGGCTGCGCGGCGCCCTGCCCGATCTCTTCGCCGGCTTCCGCGTCGCGGCGCCGCTGGCGGTGCTCGGCGCCGTGCTCGGCGAATTCGGCTCCGGCACGCGCTGGGGCTTCGGCGCCTTCCTGCTCTCCGCGCTGCCGCAGGGCAATCCGGCGCGGCTCTGGGGCATCGGCCTTGCGGCCAGCGCCATCGCGCTCGCGGGCTATGCGCTGTTCCTGCTGCCGGCGCGCCGGCTCTCGGCCTCCTCGACGGCGGTGACGCTCGCCGCCGTGCAGCCCTCGGCCCGGCCGAAGGGCGGCGCCTCGACCCGGCGGATCCTGCTGGCGCTCGTCGCCGTCGCGCTGCCCTTCCTCATCTGGTGGCTGGGCGTCACGCTCAGCCATGTCAGCCCGATCATCGCGCCGGGGCCGGGGCGGACGGTGATGTTCCTGATCGAGGGCAGGCACGCAGCCGCGGCGCGGGCAGCGCTCGGCCACGCGCTGGGCCAGACCCTGCCGATCGCGCTGCTGGGGCTTCTCGCCGGGCTCGCCTTCGCCTTCATGCTCGCCGCGCTGTCGCTGCTGGCGCCGGCGCTGGCGCGCGGCCTCCTGCCGGTGGCGCTCGTTGCGCAGAACATGCCGCTCGTCGCGGTCGTACCCTTCGTCGTGCTCGTCTTCGGGCGCGGCACGGCGTCGTCGGTGTTCATGGCGGTGCTGGTCGTGTTCTTCCCGGCCTATGTGCTGCTGCATCAGGGCTTCACGAGCGTGCCGAAGGCGGCGAGCGATCTCGTCGCCGCCTATGGCGGGGGACGCTGGAAACAGCTCGTCCATATCGCCGTGCCCTATTCGATCGGCCATCTCATCGCCGCCGCGCGCCTCGTCGCGCCGCAGGCGCTGCTCGGCGTCATGGTCGCGGAATGGCTCGTCACCGGTGTCGGCCTCGGCAATCTCCTCAACATCTCGCGGGGCGGGCTCGACTACGACATGATCTGGGCCGGAGCGCTGGTCTCGATCCTCATTTCCGTCGCCGCCTATGAGGGCGTCGGCCTCATCGAAAGGAGGATCGCCCGATGAGCGCGATCCGCTGGCACCACGCGTCGCTCACGGTCGCCGCCGTCGACCCGGCGATCGCGTTCTTCTCGGCCGTGTTCGGCTTCGAGCCGCTGTTCATCGAGCGCGGCATGCGCGAGGACATCGTCGCGCTGACCGGCAAGGAAGGGCTTTCCTGCGACTTCACGCAGATGCGCTCCGACGCCTATCCGCTGATCCTCGAACTGATCGCCTTTACGAGCGATGACGGCGCCCGGCCGGAGGCCGATGCCCTGCCCTGGCGGCCCGGCAGCGGCCATGTCGCCTTCCACGTCGACGATTTCGACGGCGTCGTCGCAACCGCACTCACGCATGGCGCCGAGGCACTCGGCAAGGCGATCACCTTTCCCGGCGGCCGCTCGATCTATTTGCGCGCTCCGGGCGACGCCTTCTTCGAGATCGAATATCTGGCGGAGACAGCGTGATGGCTGGCGCGCAATGCCCTTCGGCCAAAATGCACACGATGTCGATCGGCCGATCTCTAGTTAGGCAGAGCGTGCCTATTCTTTGCACATCGGCCGTTCCCAAGATCGCGACGAAGCCGTTGCGCGGTGCAATATTGGCATTACTATCGCCGCATACGGTTCAGATCGACCGGAAAGACGGGTCGAACCGACAGTCGAGCGCTGGCAGCCGGCATCGCGATGCCGAGGGACTTGTCATTGCCGACGAAGCGTTGAGCGCCCCTCCAGGCCACGGCCATCCGCTCCGCCTCCCCGGAGCCCGGCCGGCCATGCGGGCATTCCCGAACCACTCCCGAGACTGGAGTTAGCCATGACGTTCAAGCAGACCCGCCGCGCCTTCGGCAAGACCGCCCTCGCCGGCCTCGCCGCCGCCGCCTTCGCGCCGATCGGCCTCGCCCGCGCCGCCGGCAGCCCGCTCGCCTTCCAGTCGATCTGGATCAACGATCCGGAGTTCATCGGCTATTTCATCGCCATCGACAAAGGCTGGTACACCGAGGAAGGCATCGACCTCACCTATCTTCCGGGCGGCCCGGACGTCATCCCCCAGGCGGCGCTGCTGACCGGCAAGGCCGATATCGCGCTGACCTCGCTGATCGAGACGGCCTCGGCGGTGTCGGAGAAGGGCGCGACCTTCAAGATCATCGGCGCGCAGTTCCAGAAGAGCCCGGACAGCGTCATCAGCCTCGAGCAGTCGGGCATCAAGACGATCAAGGATCTCGTCGGCAAGACGGTCGCCTGCCCGCCGCTCAGCCTCGGCACCTTCAAGGTGCTGCTCGGCCTCAACGGCGTCACCGAGGACCAGCTGAAGATCGTCCCCTACGCCTTCGATCCGACGCCGCTCGCGACCGGCCAGGTCGACGCGGTGGTCGACTTCATGACGTCGCTGCCCTTCATCGTCGAGCAGACCTCGGGGAAGAAGGCGAGCTACATGCTGTTCTACGATTTCGGCCTGCCCTTCGGCCAGGACCTCGTCACGGTCAGCGAGGAGACGCTCAAGAACCGCCGCAAGGACATTGTCGGCTTCATGCGCGCCAGCCGGAAGGGCTGGAACGAGGAGATCGCCAACCCCGACAAATATGTGAAGGAGTATGAGAACACCTGGTTCAAGGGCAACGGCTACACGCCCGAGGCGGCGCTGTTCCACGGCAAGGTGCAGCTGCCGCTGATGGAGAACCCGAACGGCATCTTCGCGATGGACGATGCCTGGATCGACAAGAATCTCGCGACCCTCGACAAGGTGGGCGTCAAGGCGGACAAGAGCCTGTTCGACACCTCTATCCTCGCCGAACTCTGACAAGGACGGCCGCCGCGCGCGGCCTATGGGACGCATGGCAAAGCTCTTTACGCCCCTCTCCGTGAGGGGCGTGACCTTCAAGAACCGCATCGTCGTTTCCCCGATGTGCCAGTACGCCGCGGTCGACGGACACGCGACGGACTGGCATTTCGACCATCACGCCCGCTTTGCGCTCGGCGGCGTCGGCGGCGCGCTGGTGGAGGCGACGGGCATCCTGCCGGAAGGCCGCATCACGCCGGACTGCCTCGGCATCTGGGACGATGCGCATATCCCCGGGCTCTCGCGGATCGTCGCGACCTATCACCGCCAGGGCGCGGCGATCGGCATCCAGATCGGCCATGCCGGCCGCAAGGCCAGCTCGACGGCGCCCTGGGACGGCGGCTGGGCGCTGCCGGAGGACGATCCGCGCGCCTGGCAGACCGTGGCGCCATCGGCAATCGCCTATCACGAGGACTGGCCGGTTCCGCATGAACTGACCGAGGCCGAGATCGAAGGAATCGTCGAGGCCTTCGTCGCCGCAGCGCTCCGGGCGGTCGCGGCCGGGTTCGACTTCGTCGAGATCCATGGCGCGCATGGCTATCTGCTGCATGAATTCGTCTCGCCGGTCTCGAACAAGCGGACGGACCGCTATGGCGGCAGCGCCGAGAACCGCATGCGCCTTTCGCTCGAGGTCGCTTCTCGCGTGCGGGCCGTAATCCCCGAGACCATGCCGCTCTTCTACCGCGCCTCATGCATCGACCGGATCCCCGGCGAAGGGCTGACGCTGGACGATACGGTCTCCCTCGCCGCGGCGCTGAAGGCGGTCGGCGTCGATGTCGTCGACTGCTCGGCCGGTGGCATCCTCGTCCGCACCAATCCCGGCCATATCAAGGAAGGTCCGGCCTTCCAGGTCGGCTTCGCGGAGCGCATCCGCACTGAAGCCGGCATCGCCACCATGGCCGTCGGCGCGATCACCGAGCCGGAACAGGCCGAGGAGATCATCGCCTCCGGCAAGGCCGATCTCGTGGCGCTGGCGCGCGAGATGCTGTCCGATTCCAACTTCGCGCATCGCGCCGCGCTGGCGCTCGGCATCGAGCGGCCGGATTTCGTGCTGCCCGAGCGCTACGCCTTCTATCTCCAGTTCCGGCGGCCGCAGGCATGACCACGCTCGACCGCGTGCCGCTCGGACGGCGCTCAGGGCTGACCGTGTCGCGGGTCGGCTTCGGCTCGGCGCCGCTCGGCGATTTCTTCGAGACGCTGGACGAGCGCGAGGCGATCGGAACCGTCGAGGCGGCCTTCGCGGCGGGGATCACGCTGGTCGACACCTCACCGCATTACGGCAACGGCCTCGCCGAGCACCGCATCGGCACGGCGCTGCGCTCGGTGCCGCGCGACAGCGTGGTGATCTCGACAAAGATCGGCCGCGTGATGACCGCCGCCTCGCCGGGCGGCAGCCCGCCGCCACCGCCGGCGCGCGGCTTCGTCGGCTCTCTGCCGCACCGGCCGCGCTTCGACTATTCCTATGACGGCGTGATGCGCTCCTTCGAGCAGTCGCTGCTGCGCCTCGGCACCGACCGCATCGACATTCTCCTGATCCACGACATCGACGCCTGGTCGCAGGGCGAGGACATGGTGGAGGCGCGCTATCGCGAGGCGATCGGCAGCGGCTACCGGGCGCTCGACGAGCTCCGCTCATCCGGCATGGTGAAGGCGATCGGCCTCGGCCTCGACGACCACGACTGGTGCGAGCGCTTCCTGCGCGAGGCCGAGTTCGACGCCGTGCTGCTCGCCGGCCGCTATTCGCTGCTGGAGCAGCCCGCCCTGCCGACGCTGCTGCCGCTCGCGCTCGAACAGGGCGTCGGCATCATGCTCGGCGGCATCTTCAATTCCGGCATCCTCGCGACCGGCGCCATCCCCGGCGCCCGCTACAACTACGAGGCTGCGCCGCCGGAGATCATGGAGCGCGTGGCGAGGATCGAGGCGGTGTGCCGCGCGCATTCCGTGCCGCTGCCGCGCGCCGCCGTGCAGTTCGTGCTCGGCCATCCGGCCGTGTCCTCGCTGGTGCTCGGCGCGGTGAAGCCGTCCGAGATCGCCCGCAATCTCGCGGCGCTCGACGAGGCCGTTCCGGACGGCCTCTGGAGCGATCTGAAGACCGAGGGATTGCTCGATCCCGACGCGCCGACCCCCAACAAGAAGCCCCAAAGGGAGAACGCCTGAGATGCCGCTCAACCAGCCCGCCAAGACGCTGTGGATCGACACCGACACCGGCTCCGACGATGCCGTCGCGCTGGTGATCGCCTTCCAGAACCCTGACGTCGAGATCGCCGGCATCTCGGTCGTCGCGGGCAATATCTCGCTGGAAAAGGCACTGCAGAACGCGCTCTACACGCGCGAGATCTGCGGCGCCGAGCATGTGCCGGTCTATGCCGGGCTCGCCGTGCCGCTGATCCGCGGCCCGTTCCACGCCGAAAACGTGCATGGCGAGGATGGCATGGGCGATATCGGCCTGCCGCTCTCCGGCCGCGTTCCCGACGAAGGCCATGGCATCGACCGCATGATCGAGACGATCCTGGCGCGGCCGGGCGAGATCACGCTCGTGACGCTCGGGCCGCTCACCAACATCGCCGTCGCGCTCGCCCGCGAGCCGAAGCTCGCCAAGGCAGTGAAACATTGCGTCATCATGGGCGGAATTGGCGACGGACCCGGCAATGTTACGCCGGCTGCGGAATTCAATATCTATGCCGACCCCGACGCCGCCCGTATGGTGTTCCAGTCGGGCATGCCGATCGTGATGTGCGGCTGGGAGATCTCCTGCCGTCATGCGGTCGTCGAGCCGGCCGATACCGATGAGCTGAAGCGCGTCGGTGGCGCTCTCGGGGCTTTCTGCGTCGATATCCAGCGTTTCCTCGTCGAGTTCGCGACCAAGATCTCGGGGCTCCCCGGCATCGACCTGCCGGACCCGATCACCATGGCGATCGCGATCGATCCCTCGATCGTGACGAAGTCGAGCGAGGCCTATGTGGAGGTGGTGAACGCCGATGGACCTGCGCTCGGCCAGACGATCGTCGACCGCAAGCTGCATGCCGGCAAACCAATCAACGCGACGGTCGTGGACAGCGCCTCGCGCGAGGGTTTCATGAAGATGCTGACCGACGCGGTGACGCGTCCCGTCGGCGGCTGAACGAGAAGGCAGGCCGGAACCGGCCACCTGCCCGCGGCACGTTTCGCCACGGGCCAACAAGAATGCCGGCGAAGGCGCCGGCTGGGTGTGGGTCCATCTTCCACGGGGAACTATAGAATGAAGTTCGACAACAGAACGCTCGTGCTGATGGCGGCGGCCATCGTCATCAATATCGTGGTCGGCCAGATCGTGGCCTGGCTGAAACTGCCGATCTTTCTCGATTCGATCGGCACGGTCCTTGTGGCCATCCTGGCCGGACCGATCGCCGGCGCCATCACCGGCCTCCTGGCCAACCTGATCTGGGGCCTCATCCTCGATCCGGTGGCGGCGGCCTTCTTCCCGGTCGCGGTCGTCATCGGCCTCACCGCCGGCATCCTCGCCCGCTACGGCTGGTTCTCCTCGCAGGCGAAGACGATCGTCGCCGGCATCATCGTCACGATCACCTCGACGATCGTCTCGATCCCGATCATCGTCTACATGTTCGGCGGCGTGACCGGCTCGGGCACGGACTTCGCGACGGCCTATATGCTTGCGATGGGCAACCAGCTGATCGCCTCGGTGGCGGTGTCGAACCTCATCCAGAACCTCGCCGACAAGATCATCACCTGCGTCGTCGCCTGGCTGATCGCCATCCGCCTGCCGCGCAACTTCACGACCGGCCTGCCCTTCTTCGCCTATACGAAGGCCTGAGCAGTCCGATCCTCTCGTGATGATCGATGGCGGCGGGAGCGATCCCGCCGCCATCTTCCTTTCCGGCCGGTGGTAGGGCGCCGGCCGGCAAAGCCATGTCAATGAGCCGGTGTCGGCTCGGCGGGCGCCGGCGCGGCCTTGTCCTTCGGCTTCCGGCGGTCGGCGAGGCGGCGGACGACCACGTAGAACATCGGCACCATGAAGATGCCAATCGTCGTCGCGGCGATCATGCCGCCCATCACGCCGATGCCGACGGCGTTCTGCGCGCCGGAGCCGGCGCCGGTCGCGACGGCGAGCGGCAGCACGCCGAGGATGAAGGCGAGCGATGTCATCAGGATCGGCCGGAGGCGCTGGCGCGCCGCCATCAGCGTCGCCTCGACCAGTTCCTTGCCGGCGGCCTGCTGGTCGCGGGCAAACTCGACGATCAGGATGGCGTTCTTGGCCGAGAGGCCGATCGTCGTCAGCAGGCCGACCTTGAAATAGACGTCGTTGGACTGGCCGAAGAGTTTCGCCGCCACCAGCGCGCCGAGGACGCCGATCGGCACCGCCAGCATGACCGAGAACGGAATCGACCAGCTCTCGTAGAGCGCCGCGAGGCAGAGGAAGACGACGAGGATCGAGATCGCATAGAGCGACAGCGCCTGGTTGCCCGAAAGCTGCTCCTGATAGGAAAGCCCGGTCCAGGCCGCCGTGAAGCCGGAGGGAAGCTGCGAGACAAGCTTCAGCATCTCGTCCATCGCGGTGCCGGAGGAGACGCCCGCGGCCGCCGAGCCTTGGATGCTCACCGCGGAGATGCCGTTGTAGCGGTCGAGCTTCGGCGACGAGCGGCCCCATGACGAGGCGGTGAAGCTCGAGAACGGCACCATCTCGCCGCTGGCATTCCGGACATACCAGGAATTGACGCTGCCGGGGCTGTCGCGGAAGGCGGCGTCGCCCTCGACATAGACGGGCTTCACCTTGCCGCGATCGATGAAGTCGTTGACATAGCTGCCGGCGAAGGCGGTCGAGAGGGTGTTGTTGATGTCGGCGAGGTCGATGCCGAGCGCCCGCGCCTTCGCCTGGTCGATGTCGATGTTGAACTCCGCCTGATCTTCCTGCCCGCCCTGGCGCACGCCCATGAGCTGGCTGTCCTTACCGGCGGCGAGGAGCAACTGGTCGCGCGCGGCCTTGAGCGCGTCCTGGCCCGCGCCGGCGGTGTCCTGCAGATACATCTCGAAGCCGTTGGACTGGCCGAGGCCGGGCAGCACCGGCGGCGCCAGCGCGATGACCTGGCCGTCTCGGATCTTCGAGAAGGCGCCCATCGCCCGCCCGGCGATGGCGGACGATGTCTGGCCCTTGCCGGTGCGCTCGGAGAAGTCCTTCAGCTTCACGAAAGCCATGGCGGCGTTCTGGCCGCTGCCGTTGAAGCCGAAGCCGACGGCGGCGAAGACCTCCTCGACATTGGCCTTTTCCTCGGTGAGGAAATAATTCTCGACCTGCTTCACCACCTCGATCGTCCGCGCCTGCGTGGCCCCCGGCGGCAGCGTGATCATGGTCATGAGCACGCCCTGGTCCTCCTCGGGCAGGAAGGAGCTCGGCAGACGGGCGAAAAGCAGATAGACGCCGACGACCATGATGGCGAAGAGCGCGAGGAAGCGGAGCGGCCGGCGGATCACACCGCCGACGCCGCGGGAGTAGCCGTTGGTGGCGCGGTCGAAGCCGCGGTTGAAGAGGCCGAACAGGCCCTTCTTCTCGCCATGGCCGTTCGGCTTCAGCATGGTGGCGCAGAGCGCCGGCGTCAGCACGATGGCGACGAGAACCGACAGCACCATGGCCGAGACGATCGTTACCGAGAACTGGCGGTAGATGACGCCGACCGAGCCGGAGAAGAACGCCATCGGCAGGAAGACGGCAGAGAGCACCATGGCGATGCCGATCAGCGCGCCTGTGATCTCCCCCATCGACTTCTTCGTCGCTTCGCGCGGCGAGAGACCCTCCTCCGCCATCACGCGCTCGACATTCTCGACCACGACGATCGCATCATCGACGAGAAGGCCGATGGCGAGCACCATCGCGAACATGGTCAGCGTGTTGATCGAGTAGCCGAAAAAGGCGAGCACGCCGAAGGTGCCGAGCAGGACCACCGGCACCGCGATGGTCGGGATCAGCGTGGCGCGGATGTTCTGCAGGAAGAGCAGCATCACGAGGAAGACGAGCACGACCGCCTCGACCAGCGTCTCGAACACCTTCTCGATCGAGAGTTCGACGAAGGGCGTCGTGTCATAGGGATAGACGACCTCGACGCCGGTCGGCAGGCCGCCCGACAGAGACTCCATCGCCGCGCGCACGCCCTCGGCGGTCGAGATGGCATTGGCGCCGGTCGCGAGATTGATGCCGAATCCCGCCGCCGGAAGTCCGTCGAACCGCGAGACCGTGTTGTAGCTTTCCGAGCCGATCTCGACCCGCGCGACGTCTGACAGGCGGACGATCGAGCCGTCGGTCGCCGTCTTCAAGATGATGTTGCGGAACTGGTCGGGCGTCTGGAGCTGGCTCTGCGCCGTCACGGTCACGGCGAGCTGCTGGCCGGTATTGCTCGGCAGCCCGCCGAGCTGGCCGGCGGAGACCTGGCGGTTCTGCACCGAGATGGCCGAGGAGACGTCGCTCGGCATCAGCTGGTATTTCGCGAGCTTGTCGGGATCGAGCCAGATGCGCATCGCATAGCCCGAGCCGAACACGTTGACGTCGCCGACGCCCTCGACGCGCTTCAGCGCATCCTGGAAGGTGGAGCGGAAATAGTCGCCGAGATCGGCCGAGGAGATGCTGCCATCGCGCGAGACGAGCGCGCCGACCATCAGGATCGAGGTCGTCGACTTGGTGACGGTGACGCCCTGGCTGATGACCGCGTCGGGAAGCTGCGATTCGACAAGCTGCAGCTTGTTCTGCACCTGCACCTGGGCGATGTCGGCATCGACGCCGCTGGCAAAGGTCAGCTGGATAGAGGCTTGGCCGGTCGAGGTGCTCGAGGCCGACATGTAGTCGAGATTCTCGAGGCCGGTCATGCCCTGCTCGATGATCTTGGTCACCGAGTTCTCGACCGTCTCGGCGCTGGCGCCGGGATAGGTCGCCGAGATGCGCACCGTCGTCGGCGCGATTTCCGGATATTGCGCGATCGGCAGCGTGGTGATGCCGAGGAGGCCGCCGAGCATGACGGCGATGGCGAGCACCCAGGCGAAGATCGGCCGCTCGATGAAGAAATCGGCGAGGGATGCGCGCTTCACTTCGTGGCCTCCGGAGCGGCGGGCTGGGCAGCGGCGGTCGCATCGGCCTCGGCCGTGCGCGCGATGCCGGCCGCGTCGATGGTGACGGCGACCGGGTTGACGGCCTCACCGTCGCGGATCCGCTGCAGCCCGTCGACGACGAGCCGGTCGCCGTCCTTGATCCCGGCCAGCACCAGCCAATTCGTCCCGACCGCCTGAATGGTGTCGAGGATGCGGGTCTCGATCTTGTTGTCGGCGGTCAGGAACTTCGCCGTCGCCGCGCCCTTCGCGTTCCGGTCGACCGCGCGCTGCGGCACCAGGAAGCCGTCCTTGGCGGTGCCGACCGTGATCACGGCGCGGGCATACATGCCGGGCAGCAGGTGGCTGTCAGGATTCTTGAAGACCGAGCGGATGGTGAAGGTGTCGGTCGTCTGGCTGACCGCGGCGTCCATCGTTTCCAGCGTGCCGGTCTCGGGATAGGTCGAGCCGTCTTCCAGGATCAGCTTGATGGAGGGCGGGCCGTCGACCTGCAGGAGGCCGCTCTGGCGCATGGACCTGAAGCGCAGCAGGTTGGCGGTGGAATCTGAGAGGTCGACATAGATCGGGTCGATCTGGCGGATGGTGGCCAGCGCCGTCGTCTGGTTGGCGGTGACCAGCGCGCCTTCGGTGACCGCCGAGGTGCCGATCCGGCCGGCGATCGGGGCCGTGACTTTCGTGAAATCGAGATTGATGCGCGCCGCCTCGACCGAGGCTTCCGCCGCCGCGACATCGGCCTTCGCCTGGGCCAGAGCGGCCTTCGCGTCGTCGAGATTCTGCGCGGTCACCGAATTGGCGCCGACCAGCTGGTTGTAGCGGTCGACCTTGGCCTGTGCGCTCGGCAGGGCGCCGTTCGCCTTTTCGAGCGCCGCCTCGGCCGCGTCATAGGCGGCCTGATAGCTGCGCGGGTCGATCTCGTAGAGAAGGTCGCCCGCCTTGACCTCGGCGCCCTCGGTGAAGACGCGCCGCCTGACGATGCCGTCGACGCGCGGGCGGATATCGGCGACCGCGAAGGCGGCGGTGCGACCGGCGACTTCGACCGTCAGCGGCACAGGCTCAGGCTTCAGCGTCACGAAGCCGACCTGTGGCGGCGCTCCGCCGCCCGGGCCACCGGGGCCGCTCGCCGCCTTCTCTTCGGAACAGGCCGCGAGCGCCGCGGCGAGCATGAGGACCAGCGCGAGGCCCCGATGGCGCAAAATCATTCGATCTCTCCAGCCGGCGACCCGTTCGCTCTGGCGCCCTTCCGTGAAGCAGCGCGGCGACGGTCACCCATCGGAAGGGATCTAGGGCGGAAATGTCAGCAGGCTTGGTCTCGCTCGATCGAATTGTTGCAACGCAACCACGCTTTGTTTCGGATCATGTCCGCCGCCCACGTGGACATGATCGGTTACGCTTTTTCCCGCCCTCAGAAATCGAGTCCGATATCGAGGATCGGCGCGCTGTGCGTCAGCCAGCCGACCGAGATCAGGTCGACGCCCGTGCCGGCGATGGCGGGGGCCGACTTCACATCGACGCGACCGGACGCCTCGGTGATCATGCGCCCGCCGACCATCTCGACCGCTTCGGCGAGCGTCGCGACATCCATATTGTCGAGCAGCACCGCATCGGCGCCGACCGCGAGCACCTCGTCGAGCTGGCGCAGCGTATCGACCTCGATCTCGATCTTGACGAGATGGCCGATCGCGGCGCGCGCCCGCTCCAGGGCCGGGCGGACGCCGCCGGCGATGGCGATGTGGTTGTCCTTGATCAGCACCGCGTCGTCGAGGCCGAAGCGGTGATTGGCGCCGCCGCCGGCGCGGACGGCATATTTCTCGATTGCCCGAAGGCCTGGCGTCGTCTTGCGCGTGCAGACGATCCTCGCCTTGTGGCCGGCGATCGCGGCGGTGATGGCGGCCGTGGCGCTGGCGATGCCGCTCATGCGGCTCACGAAGTTGAGCGCCGTCCGCTCGGCCGTCAGGATGCCGCGTGCCGGCCCTGTGACGATCGCCACCATGCGGCCGGGCTCGACCGCGCTGCCGTCGCCCTTCAGCATGCGGAAGTCGAGCCGCGGATCGACGAGGCGGAAGGCGAGCGCGGCGAGATCGAGGCCGGCGACGACGCCGCCCTGCCGCGCCACGAATCGCGCCTCGGCCTCGGCATCGGCCGGAACGACGGCGTCGGTCGTGATGTCGCCGGCGCGGCCGAGATCCTCGACAAGGGCGGCGCGGACGAGCGGCTCGATCAGGAGCGGATGGAGGGGCGGCAGGTCCCGAACCATCGGGCGGGCGCTGTTCATGGTCATGGTCACGCGATCCTCGCGGCGGGAAGGCTGGTTTCGGCGATCTCGGATGCGGCGCTCATGACCGCGTCGAGGGTGAGGACGGTGCGGCAGGCGGCGGATGCGCGCGCGGGATGATCGCTGCGGAAATGCGCGCCGCGGCTCTCCTGGCGGAGAGAGGCGCCGACGGTGACGAAGAGCGCCGCCAGCGCCGGGTCGGCGGCGGCGCCACGGCCCGAGGCCATCGGCAGCAGGTCCATCACCGCGCGGCGGAGGCTATCGGCATGGCGGATCAGGCCGGCATGGCGGGAAAGGATCGGCCTGACCTGCGCAGGGTCTGGGGCGGGAAGGGAAACGGCGAGGGTAGGAGCGATCCGGCCCTCGGGCGGGGCCTCGGACGCCCCGATGCTCGCCGCGACGGCGGCCGCCATCACGGCCGCCTCCGTCAGCGAATTGCTGGCGAGCCGGTTGGCGCCGTGGAGGCCCGTGCTCGCGACCTCGCCGGCCGCCCACAGCCCTTCGACCGTGCTGCGCCCTTCGGCATCCACCGCCACGCCGCCCATGTGGTAATGGGCAGCCGGCCGCACCGGGATCGGATCGCGTTCGGGGTCGAGGCCTTCTGCCCGACAGATGGCGGCGATCGACGGAAAGCGCGTGGCGAAGCCCCTGCCCGGCCGCTCTCGCGCGTCGAGGTAGACATCGTGGCCGGCTTCGATCTGGCGGCCGATGGCGCGGGCGACGATATCGCGCGGCGCGAGCTCGGCACCGGGTTCGGACGCAAGAAAGCGGCGCCCGGCCTCATCGACAAGGGTCGCGCCCTCGCCGCGCACCGCCTCGCTGACGAGGCGCATCGGCCGCGCCGCCGAGGCGAAGGCGGTGGGGTGGAACTGGACGAATTCCGGATCGGCGATGACCGCGCCGGCGCGGGCGGCCAGGACGAGGCCCTGTCCGAAGCAGCCGCGCGGATTGGTGCTCTCCTCAAAGAGGCCGCCGATGCCGCCCGTCGCGAGCACGACCCGGCGCGTCGGGAGGGGGGCAACGCCATCCGCGCTTGCGATCAGGACGCCGGCGACGGATCCGTGGCTATCCGTCAAGATGCGGCGGACCTCGGCATGTTCGAGGCAGGTGACCGAGGGGGTCGTCCGCACTGCCGCGACCAGCGCGCGCACGATCTCGCGACCCGTTCCGTCGCCATCGGCATGGACGATGCGGTTGCGGCCATGCGCGGCCTCGAGGCCAAGGCGGAAGCCGCCTTCGGGATGACGGTCGAAGCCGACGCCGAAACGGGCCAGGGCGGCGATGGCCTTCGGCGCCGCCTCGATGATGCGCCGGACGGCGCTCTCGTCGCAGAGGCCGTCGCCGGCCGCGATCGTATCACCGGCATGGAGATCGGGATGATCATCCTCGCCGATCGCGGCCGCCATGCCGCCCTGCGCCCAGGGGCTGGAGGCCTCGGCGCCGAGCGGCGCCTTGGTGACGAGGACGACCGGACGCGGCGCGAGGAAGAGCGCCGTCGCCAGCCCGGCAAGACCGGCGCCGACGATGACCGGCCGGCCGGCGAGATCGCGGAAGTCGGGGCTCACAGCGCGAGCATCCTCTCGACCGAGCGGCGGGCGCGGTCGGCGACGGCCGGATCGATGGTGACGACGTGCCGTTTCTCCTCCAGTGCACGGCGGATATTGGCGAGCGTGATCCGCTTCATGTGCGGGCAGAGATTGCAGGGGCGCACGAAATCGAGATCGGGATAGCGGACGGCGACATTGTCGCTCATCGAGCATTCGGTGAGGAGGACGAGACGTGACGGGCGGCGCGTCTCGACATAATCGGTCATGGCAGCGGTCGAGCCGGCGAAATCCGCCTCCGCGACCACTTCTGGCGGACATTCGGGATGGGCGAGCACCGTGACACCCGGATAGGCGTCGCGGAGTTCACGGACGTCGGCCGCCGTGAAGAGCTCGTGCACCTCGCAGCGGCCGGCCCAGCTGATGATCTCGACGCCCGTCTCGGCCGCGACATTGCGGGCGAGATACTGGTCGGGAAGCATGATGACACGCGGCACGCCGAGCGACTCGACGATGCGCTTCGCATTGCCGGAGGTGCAGCAGATGTCGACCTCGGACTTCACCGCCGCCGTCGTGTTGACATAGGCGACGATCGGCACACCGGGATGAGCGGCGCGGAGCAGGCGCACATCCTCCGGCGTGATCGAATCGGCCAGCGAGCAGCCCGCCTCCATGTCCGGCATCAGCACGGTCTTCGCTGGGTTCATCAGCTTCGCCGTCTCGGCCATGAACGAAACGCCGGCGAGCACGATCACATCCGCCTCGACGGTCATCGCCTCGCGGGCCAGCGCCAGGCTGTCGCCGACGATGTCGGCGACGCCGTGGAAGATCTCCGGCGTCTGGTAGTTGTGCGCCAGAATGACGGCGTTGCGCTCGCGCTTCAGCGCGAGGATCGCCTCGACATCATCGGCGAACAGCGCCCAATCCGCCGGCGGAACGACCGAGCGGATGGGCTCGTAAAGCGCGGCGAGGCGTTGAGTGCGATCGGCCGGAAGCGTGGCGAGAGCGGAAGCGGCGGGGGGCATGGGCAATACTCATTCTGAGCATAAGACGGCTATATGCTTATCCTGAGCATAAGCCTTGTCAAGTGCGAATGAGCGGCAGCTTGGTTCCGGCGATGGAGCGTTCGAGCTCGACGGCGGGGCGGAAGCGGAAGAGCTTGGCGGGCCGGCCGGGCAGTTCGGCTGCGGTTTCGCCCGTTTCCTCGACCAGTTCCTGCTGTTCGACGAGGCGGCGGAAATTCTGCTTGTGCACCAGCCGCCCGCCCAGCGCCTCGACGCAGCGCTGCAATTGCAAGAGCGTGAAAGCGGGCGGCATTAGCTCGAAGACGACGGGCCGGTATTTGATCTTGGCCCTGAGGCGGGCGATTCCCGTCGCAAGGATGCGGCGATGGTCGGCGATCATCTCCCGGCCAGGCAGCACGGCGCCGCCCTCCCCGCCGCCGCGAACCGCCTCGGCGACGAGGCCCGCCTCGAAGAGGAGTTCGTAGCGCTGCAGCGTCAGTTCCTCGTTCCATTCATTGCCGGCGAGGCCGAAGGCGAGCGCGATGCGCTGGCGGCGCTGAGCTGCGACGGCCTCAGTGGCGGCGAGATTGGCGAAGGCGTTGAGGGCCGGCAGGATGACGGCGTCGACGACCGGGGGACGGCCGGAGCGCCAGTCCTCCCACGGAAAATAGTCGTACCAGCTGCGCCAGCTGTCGCCGGACGGGCGCGCGGCGTCCTCGCGGGTCAGGCCGAGATAGCTGATCGAGATGACGCGGCCGAGGGCGACGCCCTCCGCGCGGTCGCGATCGGCGAAGGTGTAGAGCTGTTCGACATAGCCGAGCGGATGATGCGTCTGCTGCTCGACCCAGTCGCGAAGGCCCGATTGCAGCGAGCGGTGCTCCAGCTCGAACGGCCCCGACGGCAGCGCCTTTCCGCCATCGAGCGTCATCAGGCGCGGCTCGCCGCCCGTCACCGCCACGAGGACGGCGATGAGATTGACCTCGACCGCGCGCTGAGCGCCCGTATCGGGGCCTCCGACCGCTGTTCCGCCCGCCTTCTTCGCTGCCACGCCGCCCCTCGCCCGTGATGAACCGGGCGAGAGTAGCATTTCGCGGCAGCCGAGGCAGCTTGCGGCTCAGCGCAGCGTCAGGCCGCCGTCGACGGTGTGGATTTCGCCGGTCGTGAAGGAGGCTGCGTCGCTCGCAAGATAGACGACCGAGCCGGCGAGTTCGTCGACCGAGCCGATGCGGTCCATGACCGCGCCCTTGGCCCAGTGATTGGCGACGACATCGGGATGCTCGCGCAGCACCTCGTCGGTCAGCTCGGTGCGGATATAGCCCGGCGCCAGCGCGTTGACGCGGATGCCATGCTCGGCCCATTCCGTGGCGAGGCACTTGGTCAGCATGTGCAGGCCGGCCTTCGAGACATTGTAGGCGGCGTGGCGGAACGGCCAGTTGACGATGCGGCCGGACATCGAGCCGATATTGATGATCGAGCCGCTCTTCTGGCGTATCATCATGCGGCCGATCGCCTGCGAGACGAGGAAGACGCCGTCGAGATTGACGCTCATGGTCGCGCGCCAGGATTCGTACGGATAGTCCTCGGCATTGCCGGGCAGCACGATGCCGGCATTGTTGATGAGGATGTCGCAGCGGCCCCAGCGGGCATCGACCTCCTCGGCCATCCGCGTCACGTCGGCCGGATCGGCGACGTCGGCCTTGATGACGAAGCTGTCGCGGCCGGCGGCCCGGAACTCGTCGGCCAGCGCCTCGGCGCGGTCGACCGTCGAGCGCACGACGATGGCGACATCGGCGCCATGGGCGGCGAGTGCCTCTGCGAGGGCGCGGCCGATCCCGCGCGAGCCGCCGGTGACCACGGCCTTGCGGCCCGTCAAATCGAACATGCGCGCATAATCGCGCTTCTCAAGCGTCATGAAGGTCCTCCCGAACGGTATTGGAATTGCTGGAGATCAGGCCGCCGCCGACGCCACCGGCGCCTGCGTCTCGCCGAGTTCCTTGAGGATCGCCTCGGCCGAGCGCAGCGCCTGCGCCACGATGGTCAGCGACGGGTTGAAGGCGGTCGAGGACGGCAGGAAGGAGGCATCGACGACATAGAGATTGTCGATGTCCCAGACCTTGCAGTCCGGATCGAGCACCGAGGTCTTGGGGTCCGTGCCGAAACGGGCCGTGCCGCACTGATGCATGGCGACCTTGATGTCCATCTTCTGCGTGATGATGAGCGGATAGCCTAGAGCGCGCATGTGCCCCGACCAGACCTTCACCAGTTCGCCATGCGATTTCAGGTTGTTGGCGGTGTAGGCGACGCGGATCGTGCCGTCGCTCTCGACGCTGACGCGGTTGTTAGGATCGGGGAGATCCTCCGACATCAGCCACCAGTCGACCGAACGCTCGGCGAAGAGGCCCATCGCCCAGTCCGGCGCCCAGGGCGCATTGGCCGTCAGCATGCCTGATTGCAGCTTGCCGAGGCCCTGCACATTGCCGAGCGGATAGGGCCGGTAGTCGTTCGCGAGATAGTAGTCGTTCACGGCCAGCGTCTTCTGGAAGACGACGCGGTTCTTGCGGAAGGGCGAGATGGCCATCATCGCCGTGTTGTTGTGGGCCATGTAGTTGCGGCCGAGCTGGTCGGATTCGTTGTTGCCGAGCCCGCGCGGATGCTTGTCATTGGCCGAGCGCAGCAGCAGCGCCGAGGAATTCACCGCCCCCGCCGCCGACACGACGATGCGCGCGGCGATCGTCCGCACGGTGCCGCCATGCTCCACCTCGACGCCGGTGACGCGGCGGCCGCCCGGATCGGTCAGGATGCGGCGGACGAAGGCCTCCGTCGCCAGCGTGACGCCGCCCTTGGCGAGCGCGGGATCGACGAGGCGCACCTCGGCGTCGCCCTTCGCGCCGATCTTGCAGGCGAAGCCGTCGCAGGTGGCGCAGCGGGCGCAGGCGCCGCCGTCGTGATAGTCGACCGCGATCGGGAGAGGAAACGGCCGGAGGCCGCGCGATTTGAGCTTGGCCGCGATCGCCGCGATCTCGGGTTCATGGCCGATCGCGGGATGCGGCATCGGGCCGGAGCGCGGCGGCTCGATCGGATCGAGCCCGGCCTCGCCATGGGTGCCCATCAGCTTTTCGGCGCGGGCGTAATAGGGCTCGAAGGTCTCGTAGCTGACCGGCCAGGCGGGCGCGATGCCGGCCTCGTGCTGCAGCGCGCCGAAGTCCTCCTTGCGGAAGCGCACCGTCGCCGCGCCGAAGAATTTCGAGTTGCCGCCGACATAGTAATAGGTGCTCGGCGCGAACAGTTTGCCGTCGCGGTCGCGCCACTGCTCCTTGGCCGCGAATTTGCGGCGGTGGAACACGGCATCGACGCTCCAGAGCTCCGGCTCGCGGCGAAGGCGCGGCCCGCGCTCCAGCATCAGGATGTCGCGTCCCGGCGCGGCGAGGCTGTTGGCGAGCGCGCCGCCGCCGACACCGGCTCCGATGATCACGATGTCGTAGCTGTCCTTCAGCTCGCTCATCCCCGTCTCCTCCCTCGCGGCCGGCCCTCGTGGCAAGGGCGCCGCTCAAAATGTTTCACCGCCGACCTTCTGGTCAGCGTTCGAACCGCGGATCGCGCGGCCTGAAAAAGACACCCTCGCGATAGAGGCTGCTCATCACCGCGAACGAGCCTTCGAGATGGATGCGCATCGCGAGTTCGGCCTGGTCGGCGCTCTGCCGCTCCAGCGCGCGCACGACCGCGTCGTGCTGCTCCGTCACCTCGGCGAGATGGCCGGGCACCGGCGCGCTCAGCTGCCGCATGCGGTCGAGATGCGCCTTCACCAGCGTGATGAACTTCCACATACGCGGAAAACGGCTGATCTCGGCGATGGCGGCATGGAAGGCGTCATCGACCTCGATGTAATCCTGCAGCGCGCCGCGGCGGAGAATGTCGCGCATCTCGGCGATGAGGCCGTCGAGCCGGGCGATGTCGGCGGCCGTCGCATGCTGCGCGGCGCGGCGGACCGATTCGATCTCCAGCGCGCGGCGGATGACGAAGCCTTCCTCGGCCACCTCGTAGGAGATCTTGCTGACATAGGTGCCCGAATGCGGGAACACCTCGACGAGATCTTCGTCGGCAAGACGCTTCAACGCCTCGCGGACCGGCGTGCGCGAGACGCCGTGCTCCAGGCAGAGCTCCTTTTCCGAGATGGCGGCGCCCGGCTCCATCGCCAGCCGGACGATGGCGTGGCGCAGAATGCCATATATCTGCTCGGCTTTCTGCGCCGGACGCTCCTGCGGAGCGGTGGTCAAGGATCGTGCCGAAGCTTCTGCTTTCATTAGCGTTTTTCTCAAGCGGAAACGGGCATTGACATCGCTTGTTTGGTCTGGCTTCACTAACTCATATATCGGTTGGCGGCGCAAGCGGCAATGCTTAGGCTGTGTCGTCACCCACTGGATCGGGCGGTCCCGCGCCCGGCGCAATGAGAAGAAAGCGGTTCGAGGATGGCCCTCATCACCTATCTGACGCGCATCGAGTTCGACGAGGGCGCGGTCGCGCGGCTGCCCGCGATCCTCGAGGGGCTCAAGGTTGCGCGCCCGCTGATCGTCACCGATCGCGGCCTTGTCGCGACCGGCCTCGTCGACCGTGTGCTCGGCCTCTTTGCAAGCCGCCCGGCCGTCTTCTCGGAGACCCCGGCGAACCCGACCGAGGACGCGGTGATCGCGGCGCTGGCTGCCTATCGCGATGGCAAGTGCGACGGAATCGTAGCGGTCGGCGGCGGCTCGTCGATCGATCTCGCCAAGGCGGTGCGCCTCCTGACTGGCCATGAGGGGCCGCTCGCGCAATACACCGCCGTCGAGGGCGGCGCGACGCGTATCCACGGCAATATCTGCCCGCTCGTCGCGGTGCCGACGACCTCCGGCACCGGCTCGGAGGTCGGCCGCGCGGCGGTCATCATCACCAAGGAAGGCCGCAAGCTCGGCATCATCAGCCCGCATATGCTGCCCTCGGTCGCGCTCTGCGATCCGGAGCTGACGCTCGGCCTGCCGCCCGGGCTCACCGCAGCGACCGGCATGGACGCGATCTCGCACTGCCTCGAGACCTACATGGCGCCGGCCGTGAACCCGCCGGCGGACGCGATCGCCATCGACGGGCTGAAGCGCGGCTTCGGCGCCATCCGCACGGCGGTGGCGAATGGCAGCGACCGCAAGGCGCGCTGGGAAATGATGATGTGCGCGCTCGAAGGCGCCATGGCGTTCCAGAAGGGCCTCGGGGCCGTGCATGCCCTCACCCACCCGCTCGGCGCCATCCGCGAATTGAACCTCCATCACGGCACGCTCAACGCCGTGCTGATGCCGGCCGTGCTCGCGTTCAACAGGCCGGTGATCGGCGAGAAATGGGATGTGCTGGCCCACATCCTCGGCGGTGAGCCGGATACGGTCATCAGGGAACTGTCGGCTTCGATCGGTCTTCCGTCGGGGCTTTCGGCAATGGGGGTGACCGAGGCTATGATGGAGCAGGTGTCGGGCGAGGCCCTCAAGGACCATTGCCACGCCACCAATCCACGCCTCGCGACCCGCGAGGATTATCTCGACCTGCTGCACCGCTCCCGCTGACGCACGGCCCGGCCGGCGCGCGGCGACGCGGACCAATGATCCTGGGAGGATGAACATGCGCGCTTCCGATACGAGGCGACTGAAGAGGTCCGGCATCGACCTGACGGTGCTCGGCCTCGGCACCGCGCCGCTCGGCGGCCTCTACGCTCCGGTTCCGACATCCGATGCCCGCGGCGCGATCGCCGCCGCCTGGGACCGCGGCATCCGCTATTTCGACACCGCGCCGATGTACGGGCTCGGCCGCAGCGAGCATCTCGCGGGCGAATTCCTGCGCGATCAGCAGCAGGACAGCTTCCGCATCAGCACCAAGGTCGGGCGGCTGATGAGCTTCGACCGGCCCGGCCGGACGCTGCCGCCGGAGCCGCCGAAGAACGAGTTCGATTCGGGCTGGCACAACGGCCTGCCGTTCCGCGAGGTGTTCGACTACACCTATGATGCGATCCTGCGCTCCTATGACGACAGCCGCCAGCGCACCGGTCTCGGCCGGCTCGACATCCTGTTCGTCCACGATATCGGCCGCGTCACTCATGGCGAGCGGCATGACCATCACTGGGGCCAGCTCACCACCGGCGGCGGCTTCCGCGCGCTGATGGAGCTCAAGGCAGCCGGGCTCATCGCCGGCTTCGGCCTCGGCGTGAACGAGTGGGAAGTCATCCGCGACGCCATGCAGGAGGCCGATCTCGACGTCTCGATGCTCGCCGGCCGCTTCTCGCTGCTCGACGATTCCTCGGTCGAGACCTTCCTGCCGCTCGCCCGCAAGCATGAGGTCGACCTCGTGATCGCCGGCGTCTTCAATTCCGGCATCCTCGCCTCCACCTCGGGCCGCAAGAAGTTCAACTATGTCGACGCGCCGGCCGAGGTGATCGCCAAGGCGGAGAAGCTCGGCGAAGTCTGCGCCCGGTTCGGCGTGCCGCTGCCGGCCGCCGCCGTGCAGTATCCGCTGCGCCACCCGGCGGCGACGGTGGTCGCGGTCGGCGCCAAGACGGCGGCGCAGATCAACACGACGGTCGACTGGTTCGAGACGCCGATTCCGGACGAGCTCTGGGCCGCGCTCGAGGCCGAGGGCCTGATCCCGCGATTTGCCTGATCAGGCGGCTCGCTCACGTCGCCAGCACAGGGGCATCATGCTCGACAGCCACCAGCACTTCTGGAAAGTCTCGCGCGGCGACTACCGGTGGATGGGCGCGCATGTCGCGCCCCTCCTGCGCGATTTCGGGCCGGGCGATCTGGCGCCGATCCTCAGCCGCAACGGCGTCTACCGGACGATCCTCGTCCAGGCGGCGGAGACCGAGGCGGAGACGGATTTCCTGCTCGAGCTCGCCGCGACGACCGACTATGTCGCGGGCGTCGTCGGCTGGCTCGACCTCGACGCCAAGGACTTCCCGGAGAAGCTGGCGCGCTACCGGTCCAATCCGGCCTTTGTCGGCCTCAGGCCAATGCTGCAGTGCCAGGACGATGATGCCTTCATCCTGCGGCCGCGCGTGCTGGAGCATCTCCAGCTCGTCGCCGAGGAGGGCATTGCGTTCGACATCCTCTCCTTCACGCGCCACCTGCCGCATGTCCTGAAGGCGCTCGACCGCGTGCCGTCGCTGAAGGCGGTGGTCGACCATCTCTCGAAGCCGGAGATCGCCGCGGGGACGCTGGATCCCTGGCGCGATCTCATCGAGGAGGTCGCCGGCTTCCCCAATGTTCACTGCAAGATATCCGGCATGGTCACCGAGGCCTCGGCCAACTGGTCGGTCGACGACTTCCGCCCTTATGTCGACCATGTCTTCGCCTGCTTCGGCGAAGACCGGCTGATGTTCGGCAGCAACTGGCCGGTGGCGACGCTCGCCGGCAGCTACGAGCAGGTGCTGAACCTGTCGCGCACGCTGGTCGGCCCCTATGTCGGCCGCGACGGGGCCGCCAAGATCTTCGAGCACAACGCGGCGCGCTTCTACCGCGTCCCGGTCAACTGAGCCTGCCGGTTCCGTCGGCTCGGACAAGCTGGTAAAGCGCAACGGGTACGACCGCGACAGGAGTCGTCCCGCATGTCCGAGGCTCTTCCCAAGGCCGAAGCCGAAATCGACGCGCCGGCCACGGGCGGGCCGGTGGGCTCGCCGCTCATCGTCTTCCTCCGCCAGCAGCTGGCGCGCCGCGCCGGCGGCGTTCTCTATCGCGAGCTGGCGCATGCGCTGCGTCAGGCGGTAACCGAGGACATCCTGTCGGCGGGCGACGTCCTTCCCGGCGAGCGCGATCTCGCCGAGGCGATCGACATCTCGCGCACCTCGGTGCGCAATGCGATCGAGAGCCTCGTCAATGACGGCGTGCTGATCCGCCGGCACGGCGCCCGCACCGCCGTCGCCGATCGTGTCGAGAAGCCCCTCTCCGCCCTCACCTCCTTCTCCGAGGACATGCGCTCGCGCGGCATCGAGCCGGGCATGATCTGGATCTCCAAGGAAGTGGCGACCGCCTCGCCGGCCGAGATCATGGCGCTCGACCTCTCGGTTGGCGCGCGGGTCTGCCGGCTGAAGCGGCTGCGCACCGGCGACGGCAAGCCGATGGCGATCGAGCATGCCGTCGTCCCGGCCGAGGTCCTCCCAGATCCCGAGGCGGTCGAGGGCTCGCTCTACGAGGTACTGACGCGGCTCGACCGCCGGCCGGTGCGGGCGCTGCAGCGCCTCCGCGCGGCGATCGCCAGCCCGGAGGACAGCACCCTCCTCCATCTCGACCCCGGCGCTCCGCTGCTCGTCGCCGAACGGCGCTGCTTCACCCGCGACGGCGCTCCCATCGAATTCACGCGGACACTCTATTGCGGCACGCGCTACGACTTCCTCGTCGAGCTGCGCGCGCAAGACAGCGAATGACACCTGTGGAATACCAGATGGGCCGATCCAGCGATTTCTGAAGAGACTGGTTGCTGACTGGTTCTTTCCTCGCTAGGCTCTCTCGCAGATCGTTCCTGCTGAGAGCCCGTTCGTGCACGCTCTACTCCGGCGCTTCGCCTCCTCGCTCGTCGTCTCCTGCCAGCCGGTTCCGGGCGGGCCGCTCGATCAACCCGAAAGCGTGGTCGGCTTCGCGCTCGCGGCGCTGGCGAGCGGCGCCCGGGGCCTGCGCATCGAGGGCGTCGCCAATCTCCAGGCGGTGCGCGCGGCGACCGACGCGCCGATCATCGGCCTCATCAAGCGCGACATGGACACGTCGCCGGTCCGCATCACGCCGCTGATCGAGGATGTCGACGCGCTGGCCGATGCCGGCGCCGATATCATCGCCTTCGACGGCACCGACCGCATCCGCCCCGTCGAGGCGGCGGCGCTCTGCGCAAGGGTGCATGCCAGGGGCCGGCTCGCGATGGCCGACATCTCGACGCTCGCGGAGGCGCAGGCGGCCATCGCCTATGGCGCCGACATCGTCGGCACGACCATGTCCGGCTATACCGGCGGGCCGGAGCCGACGGAACCCGATTTCGCGCTGCTGGCGGCCTGCGTGCGGCTCGGCCATCCCGTCATCGCCGAGGGGCGCATCCGCATTCCCGAGCAGGCGGCCGAGGCGATCCGGCTCGGCGCGCATGGCGTCGTCGTCGGATCGGCGATCACCCGGCCGGAACACATCACGACGTGGTTCGCCGAGGCCATCGAGACGGTGCGCTCTTCGGCTGGCGGCAAGCCGACCCTCGCCTTCGATATCGGCGGGACCAAGCTTCTGGTCGCTCTGGTCGACGAGGACCGCGTGCTCGCGACCCGCGAGGAGCCGACGCCGCGCGGCGCCGATGCCGAGGCCTGGTGCGACCGCGTCGCGGCGCTGGCCGAGGCGTTCAAGGGCGATTTCGACGCCGCCGGCGGCTGCGTCACCGGCGTCGTGCAGCAAGGGCGCTGGACCGCGCTCAACCCCGAGACGCTTCCGATTCCGCCGGGCTTCGCGCTCGGCGAGGGCCTCACACGCCGGCTCGGCGTCGAGGTCGCGCTCTATAACGACGCGCAGGCCGCGGCCTGGGGCGAATACCGGTTCGGCGCCGGCGCCGGGGCCGATCTCGTCTTTCTTACCGTCTCGACCGGGATCGGCGGCGGCGTGGTCCTGGATGGACGGCTGCGGACGGGGAAATCCGGCATCGCCGGCAGCGCCGGCCTGACTCGGCTGATCGGCCGCGACGGCCGCGGCGCCCTGCTCGAGAGCGCGGCCAGCGGCCCGGCCTTCGCGGCCGAAGCATCGGAAGCGGGGATCGGCAGCGACGCCATCGCCGTCTTCGCCGCCGCCGAGGCCGGTGATCCGCACGCCGCGGCGATCATCGACCGTTCGGCGGCGCTGGTCGCGACGGCGATCGAGAACATCAACTGGCTGTTCGACCCGGACGTCTTCGTCCTCGGCGGCGGCATCGGCCTCGCGAAGGGCTATCGCGAGCGCATCGAACACCGGCTGGCGGAGCTACCGCCGTTGGCGAGACCCGTGCTCCGCGCCGCGGCGCTCGGGAAGAACGCAGGCGTGATCGGCGCGGCCGATCTCGCCCGTCACAAATCATAATCCAGGGGAAGCATGTGATGACGCGACTGAAGACACTTCTCGCAGGGGCGGCGATGCTCGCCGCCATGGGAATCTCCGCCGCCAAGGCGGAAGTGACGGTGCTCGGCTGGCCGGGCGGCCCGGAGGAGGCGGGCCTGCGCAAGGTGGCCGAGGCCTACAACGCCAAGGCGTCCGAGGCGGACAAGGTCAAGCTGATCTTCTTCAACCGCGACGGCTTCTTCGACAAGCTCGCGGCCGACCTCGCCGCCGGCACGACGGAATTCGACGTCAACCTGCTCGCGACCTATGCGCTCGGCCGCTACGCCCCCTTCATGGAGCCGATCACGCTGCCGGCCGCCGCGAATGAGACCTTCCCCGAGAAGGTGCTCGCGACCATGCAGTATGACGGCAAGCAGTACGGCATCCCGACCGACCTCTCGCTGCACTTCATGTATTACCGCAGCGACCTGATCGAGAAGCTCCTCACGGACGCCGACTGGAAGACGACCTATGGCGAGATCTCCGAGAAGTATCTCGGCAAGAAGCTCGAGCCGAAGGGTCCCGACCAGTGGACCTGGGAGGACTGGATGGCGACCGCCCTGTTCTTCACCAAGTCCATCAACAAGGACAGCCCGACCCGCTACGGCTCGGTGCTGCAGATGAAGAACCTGCTCTTCAACATGATGGTCTGGCATTCGGCGGCGCGCGCTGAGGGCGGCGACTGGATGGATGCCTCGGGCGCCATCACGGTCGACAGCCCGGCCTTCCGCACCGCGCTCGAGATGTACAAGACCCTCTTCGACGACGGCGCCACGCCCAAGGACTCGACCAGCTACGAGTATGCCGAGGCCAATGCCGCCTTCGGTTCGGGCCAGGCCGCGACCATGCTGCAGTGGAACGCCGCCTTCGCCGACCTCGACAGCAAGGAAAAGACCCCGGCCGTCGCGGGCAAGATCGGCACCGTCGCCCCGCCGACCGGACCGGCCGGCCGCTTCACGCATATCCACGGCCTCGGCCTTGGCATCAACAAGGCCTCGACCCACAAGGAAGGGGCGGTGAAGTTCCTCGACTGGCTGGCGACGCCCGAGGCGATGACGATCTATGCCAAGGCCGGCGGCTCGCCGGCCCTCAGCGACGCGGTCGTCGCCGGCATCGTCGCCGAACGGCCCGACCTCAAGAAGCTCGGCGAGTTCGCCGGCGCCTACGGCTTCGTCATGAATGGCGGCACGGCGGCCAAGGCGCTGCAGGTCTACGAGTTGCAGGCCAAGGAGTTCACCGCCTACTGGTCAGGCGAGAAGACGCTCGACGAGGCGCTGGCGGCGACTAAGAGCGGCATGGCCGAGCTGCTGAAGCAGTAATCGGCACGCTTCGATCGATCTCCGGCGGCCGTGCTTCGGCGCGGCCGCCGGACACCTGCAAAGCACCGCCGGGCCGCGGCGGGCGCCCCACGCATTCACACGTCAATCGAGGACGCGCGCGCATGGAGCGCCAGACCATCCTGCAGGGCCGGGTGCTGATCACGCCGCTGACGGCGTTCCTGATCGCCCTTCTCGGCTTCCCGCTCCTCCTCGATCTCCTCTATTCGGTGTCGCAGGTCGGGTTCGAGAACATCCGCGCCCCCGAGATTTCGGGGCTCGGCAATTATGCGAAGGCGCTGGCCGATCCCGAGTTCTGGGCGGCGGCGTGGTTCTCGCTCCGCTTCGGCCTCATCGTCGCGTCGATCCAGGTGGTCGCCGGGCTCGTGCTCGCGATCTTCCTCGCGCCGCTCTTCGCCGCGCGTCCCTGGCTGATCGCCTTCCTGATGCTGCCGATGATGGTGGCGCCGGCGCTGGTCGGCCTCATGTACCGGCTGATCCTGCACGAATTCGTCGGCGTCGTGCCCTATTACCTGCTCGAATGGTATGGCGACTTCCCGGCCTTTCTCGGCCGGCAATGGGTGTTCACGACGCTCGTCGTGATCGAGACGCTGCAATGGACGCCGTTCGCGCTTCTGATCCTGCACTCGGCCTATGCGGCGATCTCGCCCGACGTCCGCGAGGCGGCGGCGCTCGACGGCGCGACGGGCCTGCGGCAGCTCGTCAGCATCGACCTGCCCTTAATGCTGCCGGCGATCGGGGTCACCGCCTTCATCCGCTTCATCGATAGTTTCCGCGTGTTCGACAATATCTACACGCTGGTCGGCTCGGGCGCCGGCGGCTCCACGACCTCGATGAGCATCTATATCTACCAGGCCTTCTTCAAGGTCGGCGATATCGGGCTGGCGGTGGCGGCCTCGATGCTGCTGCTCGCCGCGTCCTTCGTGGTGCTGTGGACCATCAACCGGTTGACCGCGCGGAGGGAGCCGGCACCATGAACCAGACGCTCTCCAGCCGCCCCGTCATGAGCGCGCTGCGCTGGCTCGTTTTCGCCGTCGCGGTCCTCGTGCTGAACTTCCCGGTGATCGCGACGCTCGTCACCTCGCTGAAGAGCGACGCCGAAATCTCGTCCAATGCCTCGCTGATCATCGAGCATCCGACGCTCGACAACTATGCCGCCATCTTCGCGATGGCCGACCGGTTCGACATCCTGCACTACCTGATGAACAGCCTTGTCGCGTCGCTGATCGGGTCAGTGCTGGCGATCGCCCTCGCCTTCCCGGCCGCCTATGCCATGGCGCGGTTCAAGACTGGACGGAGCTGGCTGCTGCCGCTCGCGGTCAATCTCCGCGCGGTGCCGCTCATCATCTTCGCCATCCCGATCTATCTCATGTACCAGCAGGTCGGCCTGCTCGACACGCGGCTCGGGCTCGCCTTCATCTTCGCTCTGGTTAACATCCCGCTCGTGCTGGTGCTCTTCACCTCGGCGATCGCCGAGCTGCCCTTCGAGATCGAAGAGGCGGCGCGGGTCGACGGAGCGAGCACGCTGCGGCTCATCTGGCATGTCGTGCTGCCGATGTCGCTCAATGTCGTCGCCGCCTCGTCGGTGCTCGCCTTCATCTATTCCTGGAACGAGTTCCTGTTCGGGCTGATGCTGACCACGAGCCGCGCCACGCCGATCTCGGTCGGCGCGTCGTTCTTCTTCGCGGCATCGGGCGGCGGCGTGCGCTGGGGCGTGGCGGCGGCCGTGATGATCCTCGCGACGCTGCCCCCGCTGCTGCTCGGGCTGCTCATGTACCGCCAGATCGGACGCTCGATGACGGCCGGCGCCGTCAAGGGCTGACCGCGGCGCATGGCGCGCCAATTGCATGCAATTCGATGAGGCCGGGCGCCTGAGGGCGCCGGACCGGAACACGCGGGCGTGGGGCCCGCAGTCCGGTCTGCAGGCGGCCGTCGGGGGACTGCATGGACGATTTCGAGACGATGCCGGTGTTCGGCGTCGACGCCATCCTGCGCGATGTCCATGCGCAGGCGCTCGGCCGCGAAGAGGGGGAGGTCGCCGACTATATCCCCGAACTGGCCAAGGCCGATCCGGCGCCGTTCGGCATCGCCGTCGCAACATCCCGGGGGCGGCTGCACGAGATTGGCGATACGCGCATTCCCTTCACGATCCAGTCCGTCTCGAAAGCGCTGACCTATTGCATGGCGCTCGAACTGGTCGGCCGCGCCGAAGTTCTGCGGCGGGTCGGTGTCGAGCCGAGCGGCGATCCGTTCAACGCCATCGAGTTCGATCCCCTCACCCGCCGTCCCTACAACCCGATGGTCAATGCCGGCGCGATCGCGATCGCCGGCATCCTGCGCGACGTTCACGGCGACGGCGCCTTCGGGGCCGTCCTCACGCGTTTCTCCGAGGCGGCCGGACGGCCTCTGGCGATGAACGAGGCCGTCTACAGTTCCGAAGCGGCGACCGGACACCGCAACCGTGCCATCGGCCATCTCCTGGTCGGCGCCGGCGCGCTCGCCGAGCCGATGGACAGCGCGCTCGACCTCTATTTCCGCCAGTGTTCGATCGAGGTCACGGCGGCCGATCTCGCTGTGATGGGTGCGACCATCGCCCATCTCGGCGACAATCCAATCACCGGCCGACAGGTCTTCGACGTCGCCGCGGTGCGCGACACGCAGGCGGTCATGTTCACCTGCGGGATGTATGATTATTCCGGCAACTGGGCCTTCGATGTCGGCGTACCGGCCAAGAGCGGCGTCGGCGGCGGCATCCTCGGCGTTGTCAACCGCCAGCTCGGGATCGGCACCTATTCGCCGCGGCTCGACCGCAAGGGCAATTCGGTGCGCGGCGTCGAAGCGTTCAGGCTGCTTTCCGCGGAAATGGGGCTACACTCCTTCGACCTCACGAATCCCGGCTCCGCCTTCGTCGATTCCTTCTTCGCGGAGATGCCCCGGGGCTGACACAGGATGGACGGCCATGGAGATCGAGGAGGCGCGGCGCGGCACATCCCTCGTCGTCACGCCGACCGGCCGCCTCGACAGCGGTAGCGCGCCCGACTTCGAGGCACGACTCGGCGAGGATATCGACGGCGGCGCGCATGACGTCGTGATCGACCTCTCGCGGCTCGACTATATCAGCAGCAAGGGCCTCTCGGCGCTGCTCTCCGCCGGCAAGCGCATGAAGCGCGCCGAGGGGCGCATGGTCCTCGCCGCCGCAAGCGGGGCGGTGCGCCAGGTCATCGTGATCAGCGGCTTCGACCGCGTCTTCGAGCTCCACGACAGCGTCGACGCGGCGCTCGGCGGCTGACGATCGGCGGCGGGGAACGATTGTGACGACGACGCGGTTCGACAGGGTCTTCAAGGCGGAGCATGGCGCGATCGCGACGCTGATGGCCGCGTTCGGCTCCTTCGCGGAGGTAACGAGCCTGCCCGCCGACGCAGTCTTCAAGATCGAACTGGCGCTCGACGAACTCATGAACAACACGATCGACTACGGCTATCCCGATGGCGATGCAGGGGAAATCAGCGTCGCAATCGAGCGGCTCCCTGGCCGCGTCACCATCGACTATGCTGATGATGCGCGGCTGTTCGATCCCTTCGCCCTGCCGGAGCCCGACGTCACGCTCGGCATCGATGCGCGGCAGCCCGGCGGGCTCGGCGTGCACCTCGTGCGCAAGCTGATGAGCGAATCGGCCTACAGCGTGGAGCGCGACCGCAACCACATCCGCCTCGGCCTCGTGCTGGACGATCCCTCATGACCATTGCCGACGCCCGAATCCTCATCGTCGACGATGTCGACACCAATCGCGAGCTCTTGATGCGGCGGCTGCAGCGCCTCGGCTTCAGCCATCTCGCGGAGGCCGAGGACGGCGTCGCGGCGCTGGAGCATATCCGCGCCCATCCGGTCGACCTGGTCCTGCTCGACGTGATGATGCCGCGCATGAACGGCGTCGAGGTGCTGGAGGCGATCCGGCTGGAAAACCGGCTGGAGCAGACCGCCGTCATCATGATCTCGGCGGCGACCGAGATCGAGACGGTGGTCAAATGCATCGATCTCGGCGCCGAGGACTATCTGCCGAAGCCGTTCAACCCGTCGATCCTCCGGGCGCGGATCGGATCGGTGCTGGAAAAGAAGATGCTGCGGGCCGAGGTGCGGCGGCAGCTGACGCGGCTGGAGCACGAGATGGCCGCCGCGCGGGCGCAGCAGCTGGCGATGGTCAACACGCATTTCCCGCCGCCGGGCGGTCCGGTCGAGGTGCATGCCGTCATGATGCCGGCGCAGGAGGTCGGCGGGGATCTCTACGACTTCTTCCAGGTGACGCCGGAAACGCTCTGCATCGCGATCGGCGATGTGTCCGGCAAGGGCATGCCGGCGGCGCTGTTCATGGCACGCACGCGCAGTCTGCTCCGGGCCGGAACGCTGCAGTTCCACGCGCTGACGGGACGGCTGCCACGGCCGTCCGAAGTGGCGGCGCTGCTCAATGACGAGCTCTGCAAGAACAACGAGGACTGCGTCTTCATCACGCTGCTTGTGGGCTTCCTCGATATCCCGACCGGGCGCCTCGACTATGTGAATGCGGGTCATCTGCCACCGCTTCGAGCCGGCGGCAACGCTATGCCGGACGAACGGACGCAGGCCGATCCACCGATCGGCGTCATGGACCATCTCGCTTTTTCCGATCGCAGCCTGCAGCTCGCAGAGGGCGAGACGCTCGTCCTGGTGACGGACGGGCTGCCCGAGATGGAGAATGACAGCCGGGAAATGTACTCCTCCGCCCGGCTGGTGGCCGATTGCATGGCCCTCGCGGGGCTGGCAGCGGAGCCGTTCAGCAGCGCGCTTGTCGAGCGCGTGAAGAGCCATGCGGGCGACGCCGCCCAGTTCGACGACCTGACCGCGCTCGTGCTGCGCTGGCGACCGCCCTCAGCCTGAGGCGGGCGGGGCCGTGATCGGCCGCAGATGCATCGTGTCCTCGCCGGCATGCATGGCGCGCGACAGGCGGAAGCTGTTGGCGATCCGCTCGGCATAGGCGACGACGATCGCTGCCGCCTCGGCGTCGAAGGTCTCGCGGGCCGTCTCGGCGAAGAGACCCAGCCAGCGGGCGAAATGGGCGTCCGAAAGATCGGGCAGGCGGAGATGCGGCGCCAGCGGGCGGCCTTCATAGCGCCGCGTCTTCAACAGCACCGACGACCAGAAATCGCACATCTTGGCGAGATGGACCGGCCAAGCATCGTCGGCGATGGCCCGGCCGAAGACCGGGCCGATGACATCGTCCTGCCGCACGGCATCATAGAAGCCATGCACCAGGCGATGGATGCCTTCTTCGTCCACGCCCTCTGGAACGCCCAGCGTGAGCGGGACGCGCCCGCGCGGGTCGGGTCTAGCGGTCATGGATCGATCCTCATTGCGGCGCCTTCACTGCCCGCGGCGAGGCAGCGCCGCCTTGATGCGCATCAATGTCAGGCGACGCCCTTGTCCTTCTCCAGCGGCACGTAGTTGAGCGGCAGCGCCGTCGCATATTTGATCTGCTCCATCGCAAAGGCCGAGGAGACGTCCGCGATGTCGATCTTGGAGATAAGGCGCTTGTAGAAGGCGTCATAGGCCTCGATGTCCGGCACGACGACGCGCAGGAGATAATCGACCTGACCGCTCATGCGGTAGAATTCCACCACTTCCGGCACGTCGCGGATGACCTCGGCGAAGCGCTTCAGCCACTCCTCATTGTGCTGGCTGGTGGTGATCGAGACGAAGACGGTGACCTTGGCGTTCACCTTGCGCGGATCGAGCACCGCGACGCGGCGCAGGATGACGCCGTCTTCCTCGAGCTTCTGGATGCGGCGCCAGCAAGGCGTCGTCGAAAGACCGACTCGGCGTCCGATCTCCGCGACCGGCACGGTCGCGTCCTCCTGCAGGATCTGGAGGATTTTCCTGTCGAGGCGGTCGATCATCGCGGAACATCTCCACCAAGGGATGCCTGCGGTCGGAAATTTATTCTCAATCGCCGCAGTATCGTGCTTCACTGGAGAAATTTATTCCGACTTTTCCGCCGCTCTGTCAAGCAGAGCCAAGGTTTCCGCGATTTGCGCCCTGAGTTCCGGGAGGAGCTCCGCCTCGAACCATGGGTTGCGCTTGAGCCAGCCGGTGTTGCGCCAAGAGGGGTGCGGCAGGGGAAAGACCGCCGGTCCGGAGGGGCGGTCCAGGCTCTCGCGCCAGCGCCGCACGGTCGCGTCGACACCCTCCGCCGCATCGGCGCCGAGATGCCAGCGCTGGGCGGGCGCGCCGATGGCGAGGACCAGTGCAATATTCGGCAAGGCGCTCACGACCCGGCTCCGCCAGAGCGGCGCACATTCGCGCCGGGGCGGCAGGTCGCCGCCCTTCGCGTCCTGCCCGGGAAAGCAGAAGCCCATGGGCACGATCGCGATCCGGCTCTCGTCATAGAAGGTGGGGGCATCGACGCCCATCCAATCGCGCAGGCGATCACCCGAGCGGTCGTCGAAAGGGGTGCCGGAGGCGTGGACCCGCGTCCCCGGCGCCTGGCCGGCGATGAGGAGGCGCGCCGTCGCCGAGCCGCGGATGACGGGGCGGGGCTCATGCGGCAGCGGCTTGCCGAGCGGCGCCTCGGCGCAGACGCGGCAGCGCCGGACGGCCGCAGCGAGGGTCTCGAACGGCTCGGCCACGGGATGTCCCGCAATTTCTGAATCGGCTGCGACCATCGGTTAACCAGCGCTTCGAAAGGGGACTTAAACCATCGCCGGTTAGGTTGAACACTCGGAGGGCGCGGACATTGCGCCACATAAGGGGCGAATCCCTCAGGGTCCAGGCATGCAGGTCGCACCGGAAGCCGCTGCGAGCGACAAGATCGCCGTGAACCGCGAACGCGCGGAGCGGCGGCGCGCGGTCGCGCGGACGGTGCGCGATCACCGCGAGCGGCTGACATCGACGACCGGCACCAGCCCGAGCTTCGACCACGAACTCCTCGTGCATTATGCGCGCACGCGGCTCTCGGCCGCCTATGCTGTGCCGCTGCTCGTGGCGCTGGTCAGCCTCGTCGCGACCGTCTGGCTGCCGCATCTCGTCATAGGAATCTGGGCGGCGGTGACACTCGTCGTCCATTGCGCCGGCACATGGCTCTGCCGCGTCTTCGTGAAGACACCGGCCGACAAGGTGTCGATCCGCGCCTGGACGCGGCGCTTCGTCATCTCCGAATTCTGCTACGGGCTGACCTGGATCGGCCTCCTGCTCGCGACCGCGACCGTACAGGCGCCGGGCATCGAGACCTTCCAGTTCGCCACCATGCTGACGATGCTCGCGGTCGGCACGATGTTCGCCTCCAGCCTGCCGGCGGGCGCGGTGGCCGGGACGGCGCCGATCGCGCTCACCATGGTGGCGCTGTTCGCCATCCGGCAGGACGTGCTCTATCTCGCCCTCGCCTTCCTCTCGATCGGCAGCGAGATTTTCTTCCTCACGCTGTCGCAGCGGCTCCAGTCCACCACCATGGGCATGATGCGCTACCGGGCGGAGAAGGATCACCTCATCGCGGAACTCGGAACGGCGAAGGCGGTTTCGGACGAATCGCGCCGCCGCGCCGAGGAGGCCAATCTCGCCAAGTCGCGCTTCCTCGCGACCATGAGCCACGAGCTGCGCACCCCGCTCAACGCCATTCTCGGCTTCTCCGAGGTGATGAAGAACGAGGTGCTGGGGCCGATGCAGAACCCGACCTACAAGGAGTATGCCGGCGACATCCACACCAGCGGGCAGCATCTCCTGGCGCTGATCAACGAGATCCTCGACCTCTCGCGCATCGAGGCGGGCCGGTACGAGCTGAACGAGGAGCCGGTGACGCTCGCCCATGTGGTGGAGGATTGCGAGAATCTCGTCCGCCTCCGGGCGCGCAACAAGAACCTGAAGCTGGTGCAACTCATCGAGCCCGACCTGCCGCGGGTCTGGGCCGATGAACGCGCGGTGCGTCAGGTTGTGCTCAACCTGCTTTCGAACGCGATCAAGTTCACCCCGCCGGGCGGCGAGATCGAGATCCGCGCCGGATGGACAGCAGGCGGCGGGCAATATGTGTCGGTGCGCGACAACGGCCCCGGCATTTCCGAGGACGAGCTGCCAATCGTGATGTCGGCTTTCGGCCAGGGCGCCATCGCCATCAAGAGCGCCGAGCAGGGCGCCGGCCTCGGCCTGCCGATCGTGCAGGCGATGATGAAGATGCATGACGGCACCTTCGAGCTGCGCTCGCGGCTGCGCGAGGGCACCGAGGCGATCTGCTGCTTCCCGCGCTCGCGCGTCATGGATCCGCTGCCGCCCGTCATCCAGGAAGCCGCACACCAGCCCGAACGGCGCCGCCGCACCGGCTGAGGCTCAATCGGAAGGGCCGGGCGGCATGTAGGCACGCCTGAGCGTCGGATAGCTCGTGACGACGATCGCCAGCGCGTCGAGCCGGGAGGGATGGGCCGTGTCGGGCGACGAAGGCGTTTTTGCATCCGGGGCAAGCGGCGGTTCGGCCGCCGCCACCTCCCCGCTGTCGTCGAACGGCGCCATGCCCGCCGGATCGCCGTCCGCCTCGCTCCAGGCATAGGCTCGCGGTTCAGGTTTGACCTCGTTCCCGATCGACTCCGGCGGAGCGGCGGACGGGGGACCCTTCTCCTTAAGCACGAGCGCAAGCGCGCCGTCGCGGCGGAGCGTCGTGTGGTCAACCACCGCCGTGACGGCCCGGCAGGCGGCAGGCGCCTGCAACGGTGTCACGACCAGCGCCGCGCGACGGCAGTCCTCGGCGAAGGCGCCACGATCGAGCGAGAGCGCGACGAGGCGGCCGTCGGCGAGGCGGGTGATGCAGCCGAGCGCGTCGCAGCGGACGCCCTCGGTCAGCGTCTTGTCCTTGACGCCGCGCGCATCGCCATCGGCGCGCAGCCAGATGCCGGCTTCGAAGGACGGAACCTTGGGCGCGAGGATCGCGTATTGGCCATCGGCAGTTCTGATGGCGGCGGAGCGGCCGTCGGCGGCGACGATCAGGTCAGGTCGCAGCGGCAGGAAGGCCAGCACGATGCCGGCCAGCATCGGGAGCGCGCCAAGCCAGCGCCAGCGCTCGCCCCAGAGCGCGGCCCAGAGAAAGCCGGCGAGGAAGATGAGCAGCGCCGCGGCCGGGGGCATCGCCATGCCGCCCGTTCCTTCCGACCAGCGCGACACAAGGGCGGCGACCCAGAGCATGCCGTCGATACCGACACCCATCAGCGCCAGCATCGGCTGGTCGAGGCCGAACGGCATCAACAGGACGCCGATGAGCGCCATCGGCATCACGAGGAAGTCGATCAGCGGCATGGCGAGGACATTGGCGACGATCGACAGCGGCGCCATGCGCTGAAAGTGGTAGAGCGCGAAGGGCGTGGTGCCGAGGCCACCGAGCAGCGAGGAGAGCGCGAGGCCGCCGACAAGGGCGAGCGACCAGCGGAGCAGCGTTCCGGCCAGCGACGTCTCCGCGCGGAGCCGCGCCTTTCGTCTTCGCCGCGCGAGGACTTCGAAGCCGGCGACCAGCGCGATCGTCGCCGCGAAGGACATCTGGAAGCCGGCGTCGAGCACGCTTTCCGGCGCCAGAAACAGCACGGCGAAGGTGGCGAGCGCGACATTCCGCATCGAGATCGCCCGCCGGTCGATGAGGATCGCGCCGAAGACGACCGCCGTCATGGCGAAGGAGCGCTGCGCGGCGACATCGAGGCCGGAAATCAGCAGATAGAAGAAGGTGAGCGCGAGCGCCCCGACCGCCGCCCATTTCTTGATGGGATGGCGCAGCGCGACGCCCGGGAAGAGCGCCAGCAGCGCACGGATCGCCCAGAAGCTGGCGCCGGCGACGAGCACCATATGGAGGCCGGAGACCGAGAGGACATGGGCGAGGCCGGACTGGCGGAGATCGTCCTCCGCCTTCGCCGAAATGCCGCCGGCATCGCCGATGACCAGCGCGGTCGCGATCCGTCCCGTATCGCCGGGCAGCGCCCCGAGGATACGGGCGCGGATCGCCTCGCGGAGGCTCTCGAGCGGAATCGCCAGGCGGATCGCCAGCGGCGGCGGACCGAGATCGACGGGTTTCGGCTTGCCATAGGCGAAGCCGGTGGCGCCGATGCCGGCATAATAGGCCTTGCGTGCGAAATCGTACCCACCGGGCATCGCCGGGCCGGAAGGCGGACGGAGCCGCGCCAGGACAGAAATGCCTTCGCCGACGCCGGGCGCCTTGCCGCGGAGGACGACCGTCACGCGCTGCGGCAGGGGCGTGATCCGCGCGCCGTCGATCGCGACCACGCGTAGCGTCAGCCTTGCGCCGCCGCGCCGCGCATCGACCGCCTCGACGAAACCGGTCACCGTCGCGGTGACCGAGCGGGCGATCATCGGTGTCGCGACGAGATCTGTGCGCAGCTTGGTGAGGGCCGCGCCACCGGCAATCATGGTCGCCACGAGAAGCAGGCGGAAAAGCGCCGCGCGCCCTGCCCTCGCCCGCCATGCACTGGCGCCAAGCGCGACAGCGAGGAGGACGAGCGCCAGCGCCGAGGGCTCGGACGGCAGGGCGAAATAGAGCAGCGAGCCGCCGGCAAAGGCGACCGCGAGCCAGGGAAGGCCGCGCGCCGCCTCCATCTCGCGCTCGAGGCTGGCGCCGAACGCGAGCAGCCAGCGTTCGGCGGCAAAGCCGAGGCGGCCTCGGGGTCCGGCAGGGAGAAAACGCGGCGCGTCCGACGGCGCGTCATCCGGCTCGGCGACGAGCTCAGGCGCCGATGCGGACATCCCTCCACGCGGCGCGTGCTTCGCCATATCCCCGCCTTTCGTCCGGGCAAGTCTCCATGCTACATGCTGCGCCCACATTCGCGAAAGGTCGGCGACAGCGGCCCTTCCTTCCCCTTCATCCGCATGATCTGCCCAGCCCGGAATCGCTCATGTCCAAACCGGTCGTCACGCGTTTCGCCCCTTCGCCCACCGGCTTCCTGCATATCGGCGGCGGCCGCACGGCGCTGTTCAACTGGCTCTATGCCCGCCACACCGGCGGCAAGATGCTGCTCAGGATCGAGGACACCGACCGCGAACGCTCGACCGAGGCGGCGATCGACGCCATCATCGACGGGCTCAAATGGCTCGGTCTCGACTGGGAGGGCGAGACCGTCTTTCAGTTCGCGCGGGCGCCGCGCCACCGCGAGGTGGTCGAGGAGATGCTGGCGGCCGGCAAGGCCTATCGCTGCTACTGCACGCCGGAAGAGCTGAAGGAGATGCGCGAGAAGGCGATGGCCGAGGGCCGCGCGCCGCGCTACGACGGCACCTGGCGCGACCGCGACCCGGCCGAGGCGCCTGCCGGCGTCAAGCCGGCGATCCGCATCCGCGCGCCGCAGGACGGCGAGACGGTCATCGAGGACCGCGTGCAGGGCCGCGTCGTCATCCCCAACAAGGATCTCGACGATCTCGTGCTGCTGCGCTCCGACGGCAACCCGACCTACATGCTCTCGGTCGTCGTTGACGATCACGACATGGGCGTCACGCATATCATCCGCGGCGACGATCACCTGACCAATGCCGCGCGGCAGATGATCATCTACCAGGCCATGGGCTGGGAGGTGCCGGTCATGGCGCATATCCCGCTGATCCACGGTCCGGACGGGGCCAAGCTCTCCAAGCGCCATGGCGCGCTGGGCGTCGATGCCTATCGCGCCATGGGCTATCTGCCGGTGGCGATGCGCAACTATCTCGTCCGCCTCGGCTGGGCGCATGGCGACGACGAGATCATGTCGACGGAGGACATGGTGAACTGGTTCGACGTCGACGATGTCGGCCGCTCCGCCTCGCGCTTCGACTTCGCCAAGCTCGAGAACCTCAACGGCCACTATATGCGCGCGACGCCGGACGAGGAGCTCTACGAGCTCTTCGTCGAGACTTTGCCGCATCTCCCCGGCGGAGCGGCGATGAAGGCCGATCTCGACCAGGCCAAGGCGGCACAACTCCGCATGGCGCTGCCGGGGCTGAAGGAGCGCGCCAAGACGCTCGTCGAGTTGAAGGACGGCGCCGCGTTCCTGTTCGCGAACCGGCCGCTCGCGCTCGACGAGAAGGCCACGGCGATCCTGGACGCCGACGCGCGCGGCCTGCTGAAGCGTCTCCACGCCGTGCTCATCGAGACGGAATGGACGGTCGAGGCGACGGAAGCGGCGGTGAAGGCCTTCGCGGAAGCGGAAGGCCTGAAGCTCGGCAAGGTCGCGCAGCCGCTCCGCGCCGCGCTCACCGGCCGTTCCACATCGCCCGGCATCTTCGACGTGCTGATGGTGCTCGGCCGCGAGGAGAGCCTCGGCCGCATCGCCGACCAGGCCGCCTGAGCCTCCCGGCGGGGGCGTTTATCGCCGCCGTCCAACCATGCTAACCTTCGCCCGAAATGGGCGAAGATCGCACAAATAGTACGGGTTCCTTACGGGTTATGACGCGCCGCTGCAGACGGCTGCGGCTGTCTTGCCGCGTTGCAATAAATGGGTTACGCAAGTGCACATCCGTTTCCCTGCGGCTCCGTTCCGGCCGTGCTGACCGTCGACGCCCGCGTTCCCGCCAGAAGAATTTTCTTTCTCCAAGGGGGTTGGCTGCATGACCGATCATAACAAGGCGACACTCACGATTGGCGATCAGTCGTGGGATTTCGCGATCAAGGAAGGGACGATCGGCCCCGAGGTGATCGATATCGGCTCGCTCTACGCGAAGACCGGGCGTTTCACCTATGATCCGGGCTTCACCTCGACCGGTGCCTGCGATTCCAAGATCACCTTCATCGACGGCGACGAAGGCGTTCTCCTCTATCGCGGCTATCCGATCGAGCAGCTCGCCGAGCATGGCGACTTCCTCGAGACCTGCTACCTGCTGCTCTATGGCGACCTGCCGACCGCGGCGCAGAAGGCCGATTTCGACCAGCGCGTGACCTATCACACGATGGTCCACGAGCAGATGTCGCGCTTCTATACCGGCTTCCGCCGCGACGCCCATCCGATGGCGATCATGGTCGGCGTCGTCGGCGCGCTCTCGGCCTTCTATCATGACTCGACGGACATCTCGGACCCGCACCAGCGCATGGTCGCGAGCCTCCGCCTCATCGCGAAGATGCCGACCATCGCCGCGATGGCCTACAAATACCATGTCGGCCAGCCCTTCGTGTATCCGCTCAACGCGCTCGACTATGCGTCGAACTTCCTGCGCATGTGCTTCGCGGTGCCGGCGGAGGAGTACAAGGTCAATCCGATCCTCGCCCGCGCGATGGACCGGATCTTCATCCTGCATGCCGATCACGAGCAGAACGCGTCGACCTCGACCGTCCGCCTCGCCGGCTCCTCGGGCGCCAATCCCTTCGCCTGCATCGCGGCCGGTATCGCCTGCCTCTGGGGCCCTGCCCATGGCGGCGCCAACGAGGCGGCGCTCAACATGCTGCAGGAGATCGGCACGGTCGAGCGGATCCCGGAATATATCGCCCGCGCCAAGGACAAGAACGATCCGTTCCGCCTGATGGGCTTCGGCCACCGGGTCTACAAGAACTACGACCCGCGCGCCAAGATCATGCAGCGCACCTGCCACGAGGTGCTGTCGGAGCTCGGCATCACCGACGATCCGGTGCTCGAAGTGGCGCTGGAGCTGGAGCGCATCGCGCTCAGCGACGACTATTTCGTCGAGAAGAAGCTCTACCCGAATATCGACTTCTATTCCGGCATCACGCTGAAGGCGCTCGGCTTCCCGACGACCATGTTCACCGTGCTGTTCGCGCTCGCGCGCACCGTGGGCTGGATCGCGCAGTGGAAGGAGATGGTCGAGGATCCGAGCCAGCGCATCGGCCGCCCGCGCCAGCTCTATTCCGGCGCCGACCGCCGCGACTATATCCCCGTCTCGAAGCGCCGCTGAGAGCACGGAACTTCGAAAGATCGGGGCGCCTTCGGGCGCCCCTTTCTTTTCAGCGCCCTGAACGGATCTCTGCCGATCGCAGCCGCTCGCGGTGGATCGTGTAGAGGCCGGTAGCGACGACGATGATGGTGCCGGTGATCGTGAAGATGTCCGGGATGTCGCCCCAGACGAGATAGCCGAGCGCGATGGCAAACAGGATCACGGCGTAGCGGAACGGCGCGATGACGCCCATCTCGCCATGGCGCATGGCGAGGATCACGGTCCCGTAGCCGATGAGCAGCAGGAAGGCGGCGCCGGCGAGGAGCAGCAACTCGTCCAGCGTCGGCGCCAGCCAGACCTCGTCGAACGACATCGCAAGCCCCGCGATGAGCACTGCGCCGGCCGTGACCGCCGTCACCAGCAGCGTCGGCATGCCGGGCGGGAAGCTGCGCGTGACGAGATCGCGCATCGTCACGAAGGCCATCGAGGCGAGGGCAGCCAGCGCATAGGCGTCGAAGCCTTCGAGACCCGGCCGCATGATGATCATGACGCCGACGAAGCCGAGGCCGATCGCCATCCAGCGCCGCCAGCCGACCTGCTCGCGCAGGAACACCGCCGCGGCGGCGGTCGTCATCAGCGGCACGATCTGCGAGATCGCCGAGGCATTGGCGATCGGCATATGGAACAGCGCGTAGAGATAGAGGATCGTGCCGCCGATCTCGCCGACGGTCCGCCAGGCGACGAGCCTGTTTCCGGCGAGCCGCCAGGCGCGGTGACCGCCCGTCGCGAAGAGAAGAGCGAGGATCAGCACGAGCGCGACTGTGCCGCGCAGGACGATGATCTCGCCGATCGGCAGCCGCTCGCTGACGACCTTGATCATCGTATCGTTGAGGATGAAGGCGAGGATCGACAGCAGCAGATAGCCGATGCCGCGGAGATTGGCCTCGAAGGACGACATGGACGCTGAACTTGACCGGCGACAGGAAGCGTCCCACGCGGCCAGGAGCGCCGCGTCGGGACGGGCCGCACCCCATGGTCACGGCGAAGGCACAATGCTCAATCGCGCGGCGCCGCGCAACGGACGGCGCGGATCGATCCCGACCTTTGTCGCCGCTGGATCGCTCGGCCGATCAGGTCTCGGCCCAGGCTTCGAGCAGGCCACCGAAGCGTCCGGTCACGGGATCGCTCTGAGGCCGCGGCACGGCGGCGATGGCGCGGCGGCGATGGCGCGGCGGAGCTGATCGGCATCGCCCTCCCCGGCCCTCACGAGATCATAGTCGGCGCCGGGCGGATAGGCGCCGACGACGATGAGATCCGATGACGCCTCGATCAGCTTGTGGCCGGTGCCGGAGGGAAGCAGAACCGCGTCGCCGGCCGCCACCGCGAGGATCGGCCCGCTCTCGCCGCCGAACTGCACGCGGGCAGAGCCGGCGCCGATACCGAGCGCCTCATGCGTCAACGAATGGAAATGCGTGAACCGATAGATGCCGTCATGCCAGGACACCGGCCAGCCGTTCGCGTCGAACAGCGCATCGAGCGCAGCCGTCGCTGTGCCCGATGCGTCCACCGGGGCCGCCCTCGTGTACAGGATCAGCGACCAGCGCGGGTGATTGGGGACCTCGCCGCTATCGGCGAGTCGGATCGTCTCGATCTTCATGCTGCCGTCCGCGCCGGCGTCAGCCGCCGGTCATGCTCATATGCCGGCCGAGCGCCGGCCGATTGTGCTCGCGGTCGATAATGAAGTCGTGGCCTTTCGGTTTCCTCGCAATCGCCTCGTCGATGGCAGTCGCGATGAGTTCGTTGCCCTCCGAGGCGCGAAGCGGCGCACGGAGATCGCGGGCATCCTCCTGGCCGAGGCACATGAAGAGCGTGCCGGTGCAGGTGACGCGGACGCGGTTGCAGCTCTCGCAGAAATTATGGGTCAGCGGCGTAATGAAGCCGATGCGCCCGCCGGTCTCGGCGACGGTGACGTAGCGGGCCGGCCCTCCGGTGCGGTGGTCGCTCTCGGCGAAGGTCCAGCGGCTGGCGAGGTCGCGGCGGACGGCGGAGAGCGGCAGATACTGGTCGAGCCGGTCGCCGTCGATCTCGCCGAGCGGCATCGTCTCGATGAGGGTCAGGTCCATGCCGCGGCCATGCGTCCAGCGGATCATGTCGTCGAGCTCGTGCTCGTTGACGCCCTTCAGCGCCACGGCGTTGATCTTGACGTGAATGCCAGCCGCCAGCGCGTCGTCGATCCCCTTCATGACGACGCCGAGGTCGCCGCGCCGCGTGATGGCGCGGAAGCGATCGGGATCGAGCGTATCGACGGAGACATTGATGCGCCGGACGCCGCAGGCCGCGAGGTCGGCGGCGTAGCGCGAGAGCTGCGAGCCGTTGGTGGTCAGCGTCAGTTCGTCCAGCTGGCCGCTGTCGAGATGGCGCGAGAGCGAGCGGATCAGCGTCATGATCCCGCGCCGGACGAGGGGCTCGCCGCCAGTGAGACGCAGCCGCTTGACGCCCTTCTCGACGAAGACGGTGCACAGCCGGTCGAGTTCCTCAAGCGTCAGCACCTCCCGCTTCGGCAGGAAAGTCATGTCCTCGGCCATGCAATAGACGCAGCGGAAATCGCAGCGGTCGGTGACCGAAACGCGCAGGTAGCGGATCGCGCGGCCGAAGGGATCGACCATCGGCGCGGCGGCCGGCGACCCTGCCTCCAATCTGGCTTTCGGGAGCGTATCGATGATCGTCGTCATGTCGATATCGGGGCGATGTCCGGGCGCCGCAGGGGACGGCGCGCTCCAACTCATGTAGAGGATGAAGCGCGCGGATCAAAGCACTCATCGTCCGCGCTCAACGAGCTGTGAGCGAACTATAATGCCGGAAGCCTCCCCCGCCTGGCCGACCGAGATCCGCCTTTCGCCCGACAAGCGGCAGCTGACCGTCGCCTTCGACGATGGACGCAGCTACGCCTTCACGGCCGAATTCCTGCGCGTCACGAGCCCATCCGCCGAGGTCCAGGGGCATGCGCCGGCGCAGCGGCAGACCGTGCCGGGCAAGATGGATGTCGCGATCCGCTCGATCGATCCCGTGGGCAACTATGCCATCCGGCTGAACTTCGACGACGGCCATCATACGGGACTGTTTTCCTGGTCCTATCTCGCCGAGATCGGCCGCGACCATGACGCGCTCTGGTCGCGCTATCTCGCCGAGCTTGCGCAAAAAGGGCTCAGCCGCACGCAACGCTGACCGCCCTGCGCGGGTTGATCGATCGCAACGCGGCCGGCGACCCGATGCATCAGGATTGCTCCATCCAGGCCGGCCCGCTTTGCCGGCCAACGAGGAGGAGTCCGCGAAATGGACCGCATCGATATCCCGCGCCGTGGCTTCGTGCTCGTCTGCGACGGCGCCCGCGCCATGATCCTGCAGAACGAAGGCGACACCGAACTGGTCAATCTGAAGCTCGTCGATGCCTTCAATCAGGACGATCCGATGTCGCATACGCTCGGCACCGACCGTCCCGGCCGGGTGCACCAATCGCATGGGGAAGCTCGCAGCGCCGTCGAGATCGTCGACCTGCATGACGAGGCGGAGATCGTCTTCCTGAAGCGCATTCTCGGCGAGTTGGAAGGGGTACTCCGCGAGCGGCAGGGCCGATATCTCGCCGTCATCGCGCCGCCGCGGGCGCTCGGCGTGCTCCGCGAAAGCTACCCGACCCAGCTCAGACATCTCGTCAAGCATGAGCTCGCGAAGGATCTGGTACAGTTGCCGATCTCGCAGATCGAGCGGCACCTGGCCGGCGGCTGAGCCGGACGTTACTTGAAGAGCGGCTGGCCGGCGGTGAGATCGGCCAGCCGGTCGAGGAACGGGATCTGGGCCGGGTTGATCTTACCGCGTGCCGCGTCGGGCGACAGCCATTCGGCGCGGTCGACCTCCGGGAACTCCGCGAACCGTCCGCTTTCCGGCGGCCACTCCATCTCGAAGACATTGCTGGCGAAGCGCGAGAGATCGAAGTCGCCTTCCATGGCGAAGCCATGCACGATCTTGCCGGCCCTCTGGCGGATCGAGCCGAGCGGCAGCAGCGCACCGGTCGGCAGGACGCCGAGTTCCTCGGCGAACTCGCGGCGCGCGGCATAGTCGGTCGCCTCGCCGGGCTCGACCTCGCCTTTCGGGATCGTCCAGGCGCCGGCGTCGCGGCGTTTCCAGAACGGCCCACCCGGATGAACCAGCAGAACCTCTGTCCCGGAGGCGCTTCTCCGGAACATCAGGATGCCGGCGCTTTCCGCCGCCTTCGCCATCGCCTCGCCTCCGGCAGCAACGCGCCGCCGAAGGTCAATCTATGGTGCCGGGGGCGCCGAACAACCGTTCACGTCGCCTTCCGCTCGCCGCGCAGCGCCACATAGATCGCCGGAATGACGAGCACGGTCAGCGCGGTGGACGAGGCGAGGCCGAACAGGAGCGAGATCGCGAGCCCCTGGAAGATCGGATCGGTGAGGATCACCGCCGCGCCGATCATCGCCGCGATGGCGGTAAGCAGGATCGGCTTGAAGCGGATCGCGCCGGCCTCGAGCAGCACGTCGACGAGCGGCCGGCCGGGCGTCCGCGCATGGCGGATGAAATCCACGAGCAGGATCGAGTTGCGCACGATGATACCGGCAAGCGCGATGAAGCCGATCATCGAGGTTGCGGAGAACGGCGCGCCGAACAGCCAGTGGCCGATCATGATGCCGATCAGCGTCAGCGGGATCGGCGTCAGGATGACGAGCGGCAGCCGGAACGAGCCGAACTGGGCGACGACGAGGATATAGATGGCGAGGATCGCGACGCCGAAGGCGGCGCCCATGTCGCGGAACGTGACCCAGGTGACCTCCCACTCGCCGTCCCAGAGCAGGACCGGCTTCGTCTCGTCGTCGGGCTGGCCGTGCAGGGCGATCTCCGGCTTCGGGACATTGCCCCAGTCGGCCTTGTCGATGGCGTCGGCCACCGCGATCATCCCGTAGACGGGCGCCTCATAGGCGCCGGCGAGGTCGCCGATCACCATCTCGGCCGGGCGGCCGTTATGTCGGAAGATCGGATAGGACGACGGCTCGCGGGAGACATGGACGACGTCACCGAGCTCGACCACGCCGCGACTACCGGGCAGCGCATTGGCAGGCACCGGCGTTGACAGCGCCTTCTCGTCGACGACGCCATTCTCCTTGGAAAGCGCCATCACGATCGGGATCGGCTGGCGGCCGCCGCCGCGATGCGAGTAGCCAACGGTCGCGCCGCCATAGAGCGCGGTGATCGCGTCATACACGTCGCTCTGCTCGACCCGGTAATATTCGAGATTGTCCTGGTCGATCGAGAGGCGAACCCGCTCGGCCTGCGTGCCGTAGCTGTCGTCGACATCGACGATGAAGGGCACCGACGCAAAGGTCTCGCGGACCTTGGCCGCCACCGCGCGGCGCGTCTCTGCATCCGGGCCATAGACCTCGGCGAGCAGCGTCGCCATCACCGGCGGTCCCGGCGGCGGCTCGACGACCTTGACCGCGCTGCCGGCCGGCAGGTGGAGGCCCTTCAGGCGGTCGCGGATATCGAGTGCCACGGCATGGCTGGTGCGGCTGCGCTCGCCCTTCGGCGTCAGGTTGACGGCGATGTCGCCCTGCTGCGGTCCGGAGCGCAGATAATAGTGGCGGACGAGGCCGTTGAAATTGAACGGCGCCGCGGTGCCGGCATAGGTCTGGAACGAGACGATCTCCTCGACGCCGGCGAGCCGGTCGACCATGGCCTGCAACACTCGGTCGGTGTCCTCCACCGAGGAGCCGCGCGGCAGGTCGAGCACGACCTGCAGCTCCGACTTGTTGTCGAAGGGCAGCAGCTTCACCGTGACATGCTTCGTGTAGATGAGCCCCATCGAGGCGAAGGTCGCCGCGCCGACGATGATGAGGAACAGCCAGGACCGGGTGCGCGAGGCGAGGATGGGCCGGGCGACGGCGCGGTAGATGCGTCCGAGCCGGCCACCATCGGCGGCCTCATGCTCATGCGCATGGCCGTGCGCCGCGTCCTTCGGGCTGAAGCGGAGCATCAGCCAGGGCGTTAGGATCACCGCGACGAAGAAGGAGAACAGCATCGCCGCCGAGGCGTTGGCGGGGATCGGGCTCATATAGGGGCCCATCATGCCCGACACGAAGAGCATCGGCAGCAGCGCGGCGACGACGGTGAGCGTCGCGACGATGGTCGGATTGCCGACCTCGGCGACGGCGTCGATCGCCGCCTGGCTGCGCGAGCGGCCGTCCTTCATGGCCCAGTGCCGGGCGATGTTCTCGATCACGACGATCGCATCGTCGACAAGGATGCCGATCGAGAAGATGAGCGCGAACAGGCTGACGCGATTGAGCGTATAGCCCATCAGGCGGGCGGCGAAGAGCGTCAGCAGGATCGTCGTCGGGATGACGAGTGCGACGACGGCCGCCTCCCGCCAGCCGATGGCAATGGCGACGAGGACGACGATCGAGACGGTGGCAAGGCCGAGATGGAACAGAAGCTCGTTCGCCTTCTCGTTGGCGCTCTCGCCGTAATTGCGCGTGATCGTCAGCGTCAGGTCCTCGGGGACGATGCCGCCGCGCACGGCTTCCAGCCGCTCGGTGATCGCCTCGGCGATGACGACGGCATTGGTGCCCGGACGCTTTGCGAGCGCCAGCGACACGGTCGGAACGCGCACCAGCCCGTCGGCAGAGCGCTCGACGGTCGCGACGCGGGTCTCGTTGGGGCTGGTCGCCAGCACAATGTCGGCGACGTCGCGGACATAAACCGGGCGGCCGTCGCGGGCGGTGAGGACGAGATTGCCGATATCGGCGAGCTGCTGCAGCGTCTGGCCGGCGACGAGCGAGCGCTGCTCGCCGTCATCGCGTACGCGGCCGACCGCGAAGGAGCGGTTCGCGCCGGCGATCTTGCCCTGGAGCTGCGCCAGCGTGATGCCGTAGAGCGAGAGCTTCTCGCCGTTGGGCTCGACGCGGAACTGCTCGGGCTGCTCGCCGACGATATAGGTGAGGCCGATATCCGGGAGTTTGGCGAGCTCGACCTGCAGTTCGCGCGCGACCCGCGTCAGCCCCTCCGAAGTCCAGCGGCCGGCGGCCTCGGGCTTCGGCGAGACATTGACGACGACGATCGCGACATCGTCGATGCCGCGCCCGACGATCTGCGGCTCCGGGATGCCGACCGGGATGCGGTCCATGTTGGCGCGCACCTTGTCGTGGACGCGCAGCACCGCGGCGTCGGACGAGGTGCCGACCTTGAACCGCGCGGTGACGAGGACGCCGTCGTCCTCGGTCTGCGAATAGACATGCTCGACGCCGTCTATGCTCTTGACGATCGTCTCCAGCGGCTCCGTCACCAGCTTCTCGGCGTCCTCGGCCTTGAGGCCGTTGGCCGAGACGCGGATATCGACCATCGGCACCGAAATCTGCGGCTCCTCCTCGCGCGGCAGCGTCACCAGGGCGACGAGGCCGAGCGCAAAGGCCGCCAGCAGGAAGAGCGGCGTCAGGGGGGAGTTGATGAAGGCGCGGGTGAGGCCGCCGGCGATGCCGAGTTTCATTTGCTGCCGTCCGGAACGAGGACATGGTCGCCGGGACGAAGCCCGGTGAGGATTTCGATGCGCGCGTCGCCGCCGCTATCGCGCCGCTCGCCGAGGATCACCGCCACTTCGGCGCCATCCGCGAGGCGGACATAATCGACGCCGTGGCGGGAGGAGAGCGCGGCGACCGGCACGAGCAGAGCATCGCGGCGGCCGACGGGGATGGTGACGAGCGTCCGCTCGCCGACGAAATAGTCGCCGATCCCGGCGACCTCGACATCGGCGGTGACGCGGCCATCGGTGATCTCGGGATAGACCTTGACCACCCTGCCCTGCAGCGCCTCGGCCTTACCGCTGCCGGACGACAGGCCGCGCCCGCCGATCGTGACGGCGTCGCCTTCATGGATCGAGGCGGCGTGACGCTCAGGCAGCGAGAGGCGGAGATAATACTGGCCGCTGGCGACGCGGGCGATCTCGTCGCCTGCCAGCACCACGGAGCCCTGCGTCACCGGCACCGTCAGGACGCGGCCGGCGGCCGGGGCGAGGACATCGCCCTCGCGGCTCTGCTGATCGACGACGGCGAGCGCCGCCTGGGCCGATGCGAGCTGGCTGGTCGCGACATCATGGGCGGTGGTCGCCTGGTCGAGCTGGCTCTGGCTCGTCACGCCCTTGGCAAGCAACTGTTTCGCCCGGTCGAGATCGGCCACCGCCTTGGCGAGGCTGGACGTCGCCTGGCGGACATTGGCCTCGGCGGCATCGCGCTGCAGCGCCAGCTTGTCGTCGACGACACGTGCGATGACCGCTCCCGCCGCGACCTCGCTGCCCTCGGTGACGGAGACGGATTGCAGCGTGCCGCCGATCCGGGCCCGCGCCGGGACGACGGTGCGGGCGCGGACCTCGCCGAACACCGCCTTCATTTCAGGGATCGAGACCGGCTCGACGGTGAACTCCGCCGCGCGGGCGGCCGTGGCCGTCAGCGCCACGACGAGCGCGAGGACGGAAGGCGCGATGATGCCGCGACCCGACATGGCAATTTCCCTTCGATCAGCGGAAGGCGCAGCCGGACCGCAGGCCGGCCCGCTTGAAGACGATCGCGGCCGGGCAGAAGCCGGTGAAGGCCGACTGGATGAGGTTGAGGCCGACAAAGGCGGTCAGCAGCAGCCACCACGGCGACAGGAAATGCGCGAGCAGCAGCGAAGCGAGAATGACGCAGCCGGCGAACACGAGAACGGCACGATCTATGGTCATGGTGAAGCCCCTTGACGGCGGGGCGACCCGCGCCGCCCCCGACGGACTTGCACGTAACATTCAGAAGTTATAAATTCAAGATCATGAATGTAGCAGAAATGATCCCGGCCTCCGAGCGGGCCGCCGACCTGATGCGCAGCCTCTCCCATCCGCAGCGGCTGCTGGCGCTGTGCGCGCTCGGCGATCAGGAAAAGACGGTCGCGGAGCTACGCAGCGAGCTCGGCATCGACCAGGTGCCGATGTCGCAGCAGCTGATGCGGCTTCGCGCGGACGGGCTTGTCGCCTCGCGCCGCGAGGGCACGACGGTCTATTACCGCATCACCACGCCCGAGGTGATCGCCGTGGTCCAGGCGCTGCACGACGCCTTTTGTCGACCGCTTCAGGCAGCGGAGTGAGGCCGCGCGGCTAGCGTCGCTTGCGGCCGGCCGAGAGCGCCACGGCTACGACGATGATCAGGCCGGTGGTCAGGTCCTTGAAGAACGGATTGACGTTCAGGATGTTGAAGCCGTTGCCGATCAGCGCGAGCAGGAGCACGCCGGCGATGGAGCGCCAGATCGCGCCCTTGCCGCCATAGATCGACGTACCGCCGAGGATGACGGCGGCGATGGCGTCGAGCTCCATGCCGACTCCCGCCTGCGGCTGGCCCATCGAGATGCGCGAAACCGCGATGACTCCGGCAAGGCCGGCCGCGAAGCCCGTCAGGCCGAAGGTGGCGATCTTGACGAGATTGGTGCGCACGCCGGAGAGGATCGCCGCCTCCTCGTTGCCGCCGACCGCGAAGACGCGGCGGCCGAAGGTGGTGCGGTTCAGCAGAAACATCATCGCCAGCGCGAAGACGACGAACACGATGACGGCGATGTTGACCATGCCGATGCGGCCGCGGCCGAGCCAGGCGAACTCCTCCATGCGGACGGGGATCAACGCGCCGCCGGTGATGAGAATCGCGATGCCGCGGAAGACCATCGAACTCGCCAGGGTCGCCAGGAACGAGTGGACGTTGAAGCCCGTGATGATGAGACCGTTGACGAGCCCGAGCAACAGCCCGACCAGCGGCCCCGCCACGATGCCGAGCATCGGATCGACATTGACCGCGAGCCAGGCTGCCGAGACGCTGGCGACGCCGAACACGGCGCCGGCCGAAAGGTCGAAGCCGCCGCCGATGATGACGAGGGTCAGCGCACAGGCGATGATGGCGAGCGGCGCGCTCTGGTTGACGATGTTGAGGAGGTTGCGCGGGGTCAGGAACGAGTCCGACAGCATCGTCAGCCCCGCCATCAGCAGCGCGATGATGATGAGGATGCCGTAGCGCTGCAGGAAGGCGATCGCCCGGCGTCCTGCCGGAACCGTCGCCTGCGCGGAGCGGGCGGTGGAGGTGGTGCCGGACATCAGGCCGCTCCCATCTGCTTTTCGACATTGAAGAGGCGGAAGAGCGCATCCTCCACCGTGAGGGTCCGGCAGTCGGCCTCGCCGATGATGCGGCCGTCGCGCATCAGGTAGCCGCGATGCGAGAGGCTGATGACCTCTTCGAGCTCAGAGGAGATCAGCAGCACCGCCGCCCCGCCCCGCGCCAGCTCGACGACGAAATCATGGATGCGGCGGCGGGCGCCGATATCGACGCCGCGGCTCGGCTCGTCGAGGATCACGACCTTCGGATTGCCGTAGACCCATTTCGAGAGCAGCACCTTCTGCTGGTTGCCGCCGGAATAGAACGCGACCTCGCCATCGATCTGGCCGGGGACGATGTTGAAATGCTCGATCATCTCGGCGGTGCGGCGGCGCTCGTCGCGCGGCTTCAGCACGCCGAAGCGCGAAACCAGCGAGAGATGCGGCAGCGACATGTTGGGCCGAACCGTCTGCACGAGGTCGAGCCCCTGCTTGCGCCGATCTTCCGGCACGAAGGCGAGACCGCGCTGCACCGAGAGGCGCGGGCTGCGATCGTCATAGGCCGCGCCGCCGACGCGGACGGTGCCGGTCGAGGGATCGGCGCCGAAGATGGCGCGGGCGAGTTCGCTGCGCCCGGAGCCGACGAGGCCGATGAGCCCGACGATCTCGCCAGCCTTGACCTTAAGTCTGATGTCGGAGAGCCCGGTCGCGCTCGACAGCCCGGCGACCTCCAGCAGCACCGGCGCATCCGCAGCCGGCGCCGGTGGCAGCGGCGGAAAGGCGACGTCGGCCGGCTCGCCGAGCATCGCTTCGATGAGGCTCGCCTTCGTCTCGGCAGCGATCGGCCCGGTCTTCACGACGCGGCCGTCGCGCATCACGGTGACGCGGTCGGCGGTCTCCAGCACATGATCGAGGAAGTGGGTCACATAGATGACGGTCCTGCCCTCGTCGCGCAGCCAACGGATGACGCGATGCAGCTTGTCCGCCTCGTCGGCGGTCAGCGAGGAGGTGGGCTCGTCCATGATGATGACGCGGGCGTCGCGCGCGATCGCCCGCATGATCTCAACCTTCTGTCGCTCGGCGATGCGGAGGTCCGCCACGACCGCGTTCGGCGAAAGGCCGAAGCCGCAGCGCTCGTCGAGCGCGCGGAAACGCGACTGCTCCGAGCCCGTCAGCACGCCGGCGCGGTTCTCCTCGATGCCCAGAAAGACATTCTCGGCCACCGTCAGCTCGGGAACGAGCTGGAGTTCCTGGTGGATCATCGCGATGCCGCTCGTCAGCGCGGCGCGCGGGGACCAATGGCCGATTTCCCTGCCGAAGACCGTCAGCGTCCCGGCATCGAAGGAATAGTAGCCGCCGACGACCTTGCCGAGGCTCGATTTGCCGGCGCCATTCTCGCCGATCAGCGCATGCACCTCGCCGGTCGAGAAGGCCAGCGAGATGCCGTTCAGGATGCGGGCGCTGCCGAAGCTCTTCTCGATGCCGGACAGGCGGACGGCGTCTTCGGGCATCTCTGATCCTCGTCTTCATGACCGGAGAGCGAATGCGCCCCCCGGGGGCACGTCATGCCCGGGCTTGTCCCGGGCATCCACGTCTTTCGTGCTGCGGCGGCACCGCAAGCAAGACGTGGATGGCCGCAACGAGTGCGGCCATGAGGCGCGATTGCTCGAAGCAGGTGGCCTCGGCTTGCTTCAGCCCTGCCATTCCGGCTTGTAGTCCGGATGCTCGTCGAGGGCCTTCTTGGTGATGATCGCCGGCATGTCGCCGCCGAGCTTCATCTCGTCGGTGAAGGCGGGCGTCGGCTTGCCTTCGAGGGCGTCGACGACGCCGTTCAGGGCATATTCGCCTTCACTCATCGGCAGCTGGGCGAGGGTCGCGTCCCACTTGCCGGCCTTGATGGCGTCGATGGCGATCTGGTTGGCGCCGCCGCCGATCAGGTAGAGCGAAGGCACGTCGAGGCCGGCGTCCTCGAGCGCGATCTCGGCGCCGACGAGGTGCTGGTCGGCGTTCGAGAGCACGACATTGATGTCCTTGTGCGCCTGCAGCACGTCCTGCATGCCGGCCATGGACTTGTCGGGATCGTAATTGCCTTCGACGGTCGCCACGATCTCGATGTTCGACTGCGGCTTCAGCGTGTCGAGATAGGTCTGGTAGCGCAGATTGTCGAAGGGATAGATCTTCTGGCCGATGATGATCGCCACCTTGCAGGGGTTCTTGTCCTTGCAGAACTCGATCACGGCATCGGCCTGCGCCTTGGCGCCGATCGCCGGATTGGAGGCGACGGTCGTCACGAGACCGGGAACCTGCGGCTCCAGCACGTCGAGCTTGGGTCCGATCGGGAAGAGCGTCGTCGCGACCTTGACCCCGGCCTTGGTGGCCTCCTCGACGGCGGCGGCGATTCCGACGCTGTCATTGGGGGTGATCACGATGCCCTGGAACTTGCCGCCGGCGACGATGTCCTCGACTTGGGAGAACTGCTTCGTGGCGTCGAACTCGCCGTTGAAGATCTCGACCTCGACGCCGCGCGCCTTGGCGGCCTTCTGGACGCCTTCCCAGATCGCCTGGTTGAAGCCGTTCTGGCTGGAGGCGGCGAGATAGGCGACCCGGTAGTCCGCCGCCTGCGCGGCCATCGCGCCCATCGCAAGCGCGGCGGCACCGGCCGCGAGCTGGATCAGTCTCGATTTCATCGTCATGGCATCTGCTCCGCTGTTGTTCCGAGGCCGCGGGTCATTCCCGGGCCGATGTCTGGAAGGCCGCTCGGCGGCTCTTGTGCTTGGGGGCGGCGAAAGCCGCCTCAGTCCAGCCGGTTCTTGTAGAAGCGCCCGCCGCGCATGATCGCCGGCATATGCGCGCCGTCGCCGGCGAGAAGCGTGATGTCGGCATAGGGATCGCCATCGACGACGAGAAGGTCCGCCGCGGCACCCGAAGCGATCACGCCGATCTCGCCTTCCAGGCGGCAGAGCTTCGCGCCGACGAGCGTCGCCGAGCGGATGATCTCCGCCGTCGGCAACACGCGGGCGAGGATCTCGAACTCCATCGTGTGGTATTTCTGGAGTTCGCCGAGGAGATCCGATCCGAACGCCATCGGCAGGCCGGCTTCCTGCATGATCGCGAGCGACTCGAGCCCGGCCTCGCGCACCGTCTCGATCTTCGCAGCAGACTCCTTCGACAGGCCGAAGCGCTCGCCTTCGAGCGCAAGCCCCTCATAGGCGACGAGCGTCGGCACGGCGATGCAGCCCGCCTCGGCGGCAAGCCGCGCGGTTTCCGGCTGGATCAGGTTGCAGTGCTCAAGCGAATGGACGCCGCATTCGACGGAGCGGCGGATCGCCTTGTCGGTATAGACATGCGCCGAGACATAGGTGCCGGCATTCTCCGCCTCATCGACGATCGCCCTGATCTCGTCGCGGGAATACTGGATCGAATGGATCGGATCGGTCGGCGAGGAGACGCCGCCATTCGCCATGATCTTGACGAACTTCGCGCCCTTGCGCAGTTCCTCGCGCGCGGCGAGCCGCACATTGTCGACACCATCGACGATGCGCCCGAGATTGCCGAGCCGCTCCTCCATCACCTCAGTCCGATCGTCGGTCCTGACGCGCTGGTCGCAATGGCCGCCCGTCTGCGTCAGGCCCTTGCCGGAGATGATCAGCCGCGGGCCGTCGACCACGCCCTGCTCGATCGCCATGACGAGTCCGAGATCGGCGCCGCAGCAATCGCGAACGGTGGTGAAGCCGCGCTGCAGGATCGTTTCCATGATCCGGCCGGCCTTCAGCGCAACCAGCGAGGACGGCGCCAGCGTGTTGGCCCAGCCGTCGACCGTCGTCGAGACGACATGCACATGGCAGTCGATGAGGCCCGGCATCAGCGTCTTGCCGCCAAGGTCGATCCTCTGGGCGGCGGCGTCGTGGATCGGCTGTTCGGACACCTCGGCGATCCGACCGTCGACCACGAGCACGTCGAAGCCGTCGAGCAGCTCGTCGCGGGCGGGATCGAGCAGCCGCCCGCCGGTGAAGAGGGTTGCGCTCATTCCGCCGCCTCCGCGTGATAGCCATAGATCTCGGCGGCGCGCTCGGGCGTCAGGTAGCCGTTCTTGATGTCGTCGGCGATGGCCGCGGCGGACCGCTTCTTCGGATCGCCGAAGCCGCCGCCATTGCCGGTCACCACGCGCACGACATCGTCGGTGTTGAGCGGAATGTCGGTGCCGAAGGCATAGCGCTCGGGCGCCCTGCCCGGCCGCAGGACTTCGACATAGTTCGGCGTGCCGTCGAGGCCGCCGTCGACGCCCCATGGCGGGATGCGCGAGCGGGTGTAGCCGATGGAGAGGAAGTTGTTGTCGGCGCGGACGCGGTAATGGGTGTTGATGCCCTTGCCGCCGCGCCACTCGCCTTCGCCGCCCGGCTCGGGATTGAGCGCCATCTGGTCGACGGCGAGGCCGTAGCGCGCCTCCGCCACTTCGGCCGGACAGTTGAACGTGTCGCCATGGAAGCCGGAGAAGATCGCGCTGTTGCCGTCGCGGCCCTTCCAGGCGCCCCAGCCGCCGAGCTGCGGCTCGACGATCGTGTAGTGGCGGCCATGGTCGGGATGCGGCCCGCCGACGACGGTGCCGCAGATCGAGGAGAAATTGCCGGCCGGCACGAGACCGGGCAGATGCGGCGCGAGGCAGCGCAGCAGCAGGTCAAAGAGCCGGATCTCGACCTCCGAGTAATAGCCGAGCGCGCCGGGCTCCTCGACATGGAAGATCGTGCCCGGCTGCGTGATGACGCGGAGCGGCCGGAAGAAGCCGCCATTGCCGGGGGCCGCGGTGTCGGTCACGGCCTTGAAGGCGAGCTGCGAGGAAATCTCGACGCCCTCGCGGCTCGAATTCTTGGAGCCGGACTGCTTCGGGTTGTCGCGGAGATCGATGATGAACTCGTCATCGGTGATCTCGATCGTCACCTTGTGGATGGCGCCGTCGTCCTGCTCCTCGGTGAAGCTGAAGACGCCCTTCGGCAGCGTCTTCAGCGCCGCGCGGGCGCGCCGCTCGCCGAGATCCATGAAGTCGACCAGCGACGCCTCGAAGGTGTCGGCGCCGTATTTCTCGATGAGTTCGAGGATGCGGCGCTCGCCGATCCTGACGCCCGCGATGCCGGCCCAGAGATCGCCACGCAGGAAATCGGGCAGGCGCGTGTTCACATAGAGGATGTCGAACACCGCCTGGTTCGGCACGCCGCCGTCGATCAGCTTGACCGCCGGGATGCGCACGCCTTCCTGGAAGATCTCGCGCGCATTCGACGACATGGAGCCCGGCACCATGCCGCCGACATCGTTCCAGTGCGCGATATTGGCCGTCCAGGCGACGATCCGGCCGTCCGCGAAGACCGGCAGCGCCAAGATCATGTCGTTCAGATGCGTGACGCCGCCCCAATAGGGATCGTTGGAGGCGAAGAGATCGCCGGGCCTGATCGTCTCGATCGGGTGCTTGGCGAGGATGCCCTTCACGGCCTTGTCGAGCACGCCGACAAAGGCCGGGATTCCGGCGCCCGACGAGGCGATCTCGCCCTTGCCGTCGCAGATGCCGGTGCCGAGATCGAGCACCTCATAGATGATGGCGCTCATCGAGGTCTTGCGCTGGGCGGCGAACATCTCGTCCGCCACCGCTTCGAGCGCGTTCTGGATGATGTCGAGCGTGACGGGATCGTAGCTCTTGTCGCTCATCGCTCAGCCCCTGATCTCGATATGGGTGTTGCCGAAATCGTCGATCGAGACGCGGTTGCCCGGATGGACGACGATCGTCGTGCCCGGATCCTCGATGACGGCCGGGCCGGCGAAGACCATACCCGGCTCCAGCTTCTCGGCGTTGTAGATGACGGCCTCGTGGACGCCTTCGGTCGCGTAGTCGACCATGCGGCGGCCCTTGATGGCGTCCTCGAGCTTCGCGCCTGTTTTCGGCAGCGCGACGATCTCGAGCTTGCCAACCTCGGCCGAGGCGATGAGGTGCACGCCGACGATCTCGACCGCCGCGTTCAGGCGGTAGGTGTATTCGCGCTCATAGACCTCGTGGAAACGCGCGATCATGCCGGCGAGCTTCGCCGCGTCGACCGGGCCCGGCTCCATCGGCACCTCGACAGAATGTTCCTGGTTCTGGTAGCGGCACTTCACCAGCGGACGGAAGGTCACCTGGTCGGCCGCGACGCCCTCCTCGCCGAACTGCGCGGTCGCATGCGCGGTCATCTCCGCGACGAGAGCATCGAGCCCGGCCGCGTCGTCCTCCTCCATCAGCCGCGTCACGAAATAGTCGCGGCGAAGGTCGGACATCATCATGCCCCAGGCCGAGAAGACCGGCGCGCCGCGCGGCACGACCACCTTGCGGACGCCGAGTTCCTGCCCGAGCGCCACGCCATGCATGGCGCCGCCGCCGCCGAACACGACGAGCGTGAAGTCGCGCGGATCGTGGCCGCGGTTCAGCGAGACCAGTTTCAGCGCGTTGACCATGTTGGAGTTGGCGATGCGGACGATGCCCCGCGCCACTTCCGTGATGCCGACGCCGAGTTCGGCGGCGAGCGGCGCCATGGCCCGCTCGACCGCGTCCATGTCGGCGATGACTTCGCCACCGCAGAAATAGTCGCGGTTGATGCGCCCGAGCACGAGATTGGCGTCGGTGGTCGTCGGCAGCGTTCCGCCGCGGCCATAGGAGGCCGGGCCCGGCGAGGCGCCAGCCGATTGCGGGCCGACATGCAGCTTGCCGAACGCGTCGACGCGGGCGATCGAGCCGCCGCCATTGCCGATCTCCACGAGATCGACGACCGGCACCATGATCGGATAGCCGGCCGACTTGCGGCTGCGCTCGATCCAGTAATCGGTCTTGATCGACACCTGGCCGTTTTCGATCAGCGAGCATTTCGCCGTCGTGCCGCCGATGTCGAGCGCCAGCACATTCGGCTCGCCGATGATGCGGCCGAGTTCCGCCGCGCCCCAGAAGCCGGAGGCCGGGCCGGATTCGACCATCGTGATCGGGATCGCCTTCACTGAGCGCAACGAGTCGACGCCGCAGTTCGACTGCATGATGTAGAGGCGGCCACGATAGTCGGCCGAGGCGAGGCCCTCTTCGATGCGGCCGAGATAGCGCTCGGCGACGGGCTGCACATAGGCGGAGAGGACGGTCGTGTTCGAGCGCTCATATTCGCGCCACTCGCGCGTGATCTGATGCGAGGCGACGACGGAAACCTCGGGCCACAGCCGGCGGATCTCGGCCGCGACCGCCTGCTCATGCGCGGGATTGGCATAGGAATGGAGCAGGCAGACGGCGACCGCCTGCACGCCCTCAGTGCGGAAATCGTCGAGGATCGCCGGCAGGGCCGAAAGATCGACCGGCTTCGTCTCCTCGCCGCGATAGGAGATGCGCCCCGGCACTTCGCGCCTGAGATGACGCGGCACGAAGGGCTCCGGCTTCTCATACATGAGATTGAAGAAATCGGGCCGGTTGCCGCGCGCGATCTCAAGCACGTCGCGGAAGCCCTCGGTCGTGATCAGGCCCGTCTTGGCGCCCTTGCGCTCGGTGAGGGCGTTGATGACGACGGTCGTGCCATGGGCGAAGAAGTCGACCGAGGCGATGTCCACATCGCCCTTCTTGAGCACATTGAGCACGCCGGCCTCGAAATTCGGCGGCGTCGTGTCGGACTTGGCGGTGCGGATCGTCTGCTTGCCGGTGGCGCGGTCGGTCTCGAAATAGACGAGGTCGGTGAAGGTGCCGCCGACATCGGTCGCTACGCGGAGGGTGGTCTCGGCCATGCTCGTGCTTCCGTTCGTTGGATCAGGCCGCGCGGGCGACGTCGCGCGCGGCGGCCTTGTCGGCGGCCATGAAGGCGATGGCGGCGAAGGGGCGGAGCTGCATGGCGAGGGCCATCCGCTCCGGCGTATAGTGGCCCTTGACGTCGAGGAGGTTCAGCGTGCCGACCACGTCGCCGGCGATGACGACCGGGATGTTGCAGCCGCTCTCGCAGCCGAGCGACTGGATCAGCGGCCAGTCGGAGAAGACTTCGGCAATCTGCTCGATCGTGTTCGAAACATAGGGCCGCTGCTTCTCGATCACCGTCTCGGACCAGATGCCGATCGACATCGGCTTGAAGCCGCCGGTCGGATAGGCCGTCTCGTTGCCGGAATAGGTCCGCCGCGCGAGACCGGCAGAGGCGTCATAGGTCATCGCCGTGAAAAGCTTCGTCCCGACTGTCTCTTCGGTGATGCGCTGCAGCACCTCGAAGGCGCGACGCGGCTGGTCAGCCTCCGCCACCGCCTCCATGAACTCGTCCCAATAGGCATTGATGTCGGTTGCCATGGCTCACGCGCTCCTGATCTGATCAGAGAATTATCCTGTATCCAGACTGTCGACAATATCCGATCTGCATGAATCTGCCCGTCGGCTGTGCAGAACTCCGGATGCGCCGCCGCTGCTCAATTCCTGGGCCGGGCGCTAGCGCGCCGGCCGCAACCCGCACCAGTCGGCGATGAAGAAGGCGATCGCCTTTGTCGTCTCGCGCATCGAGGCAAGGTCGGTCTTCTCGCTGGCGCTGTGGCTGCCGGAGCCGCAAGGCCCGTAGCAGAGCGTAGGGATGCCGTAATAGAGATCGTACTGGCGCGTATCGCTCGTCGCCGTCTGGCTGAAGGTTTCAAGTTCTTCTCCGAACACCGCGCGATGGGCGCGGCGGAGCACCGCTTCGGCCTCGCTGCCCGGCTCGAAGACATGGCCGTCGGCCTGGAAGCCGATCCAGGTGAGCGCCGGTGGCGCGTCGACCCCGAGCCGCGCGGCGGTGGCGGCGACGGTATCGAGCACGAGCTGGCGCACCATGGGCAATGGATCGCCGGGGAGGACGGAGAGGCGGCATTCGATCTCGCACCAGGCTGGAACCGAGCCGAGCCAGTCGCCGCCGCGGATCTTGCCGCAGGAGAACTTCACCGGGTTCTCGATATGGCCGAACCAGGGATGGCTCTTCGCCCGCTCGTTGATGCGCGCCGTGAGGGCCATGAGGTCGGAAATGTAGTCATAGGCGGCGAGGATGGCGCTGGCGCCGGCCTGGGCCTGCAGCACATGAACCGGCTTGCCGAGAATGCGCAGGCGGAACCAGACCGAGCCGAGCTCGGCGCGAAGCAGCTTGTTCTCCACCGACTCGGGGATCAGGCAGGCGTCGGCGCGGTAGCCGCGCTCGAGCGTCGCCAGCGCGCCGTTGCCGGTGCACTCCTCCTCGCTCACCGTCTCGACGAACACGTCGCCCGCCGGGGCGAAGCCGGCGTCGCGGAGCGCGTCGAGCGCGAACACCATGGTCGCGACGCCGACCTTCATGTCGTTGGCGCCGCGGCCATGCATGAAGCCGTCTTCGATCAGCGGCTCGAACGGCGGATGGCGCCATTGCTCCAGCGGCCCCGGCGGCACGACGTCGATATGGCCCTGAAGGATGAGGCTGCGTCCTTTCGCGGTCCCCTCGCCTTCTTCGGCCGGAAACGAGGCCACGACCTGCACGGCCTTGGTGTAGTCGACATCGACGATCGCCGATGCGCCCGGCTTGCCCTCGATCGGCACCTCGGCGATCGTGAAGCTGTCGACGAGGCCGCCGCGTGCCGCGAACTCGCCGGCGAGCCATGCCTGGCACGGCGCCTCGTTGCCGCGCGTCGTATCGAAGGAGACCAGCCGCGCCAGCCAGTCGGTCTGGCGCTGCCAGTTGGCGTCGACCGCCGCCGCGACGGCGTCCCGGACGGATTGCGATAGCTCGGTCATGTCGGATCCTCGAATGCAAATCCGCCCGCGCGGGGGCGCGGGCGGATGAAAATTGCTGGCGGCTCAGCCCTCGGCGAAGGCGTGCGGATAGTGCTGCCGCGCGAACTCTTCGGAGATGTAGCCGGCCTTGAGATCGGCCTCGACCGCCGCCTTCGGACGATCGGCCGGCGCGCCATAGCCGCCGCCACCGCCGGTCGACAGTTCGAGAACGGCATCCTTGGGCACGACGAAGCGCGTCGTCTTCGGCAGCGACTCGAAGCGGCCGTCGGGGAAGCGGACGCCGACGCCGTTCGGCCGTGCGCCGCCACCGCCGGCAAGGCCCCAGGGCGCGTTCTTGGTGCGCTCGACCGCGGTCGTGATGAAGGTGTCCTCGGTCATGCGGAAGTGAAAGTCGATGCCCGGGCCGCCGCGCCACTCGCCCGGCCCGCACGAGTCCTGCGCGAGCGCCATCCTGTCCATGATCCAGGGGTTCTTCGCCTCCCAGACCTCGATCGGCGAGAAGCGGGTGGCGGACTCGGAGATGTGCAGCATGGTGCCGCCGTCGCCGCCCTTGAAGGCACCCTGCCCCGTCGGATGCGGCGAGCCATCGGCCCAGGGTTCGCCCGTCGCCTGGCGCGTGCCCCAATAGACGACCGAGGCGATGCAGCCGCCGCTCTGCGCCGGCACGGCGGCCGGAAGCGCCTTGGAGATAGCGTTGTAGATGACCTCGATCGCCTGCAGCGCCGGCCAGCCATAGAGGAAGCACGGCGCCGGCGGCAGCGGATGGAACATCGTTCCGGGCCGGGTCACCACCTCGACGGGCCGGAAATGCCCCTCATGCGGCGCCTCGCCATAGCCGGCGAGCATGGAAATCGCGACCCGGCTCGCCGAGATGGTCGAGGGCAGCGGGCAGTTGACCGGGCCGGCGCGGGTCTCGGGCACGGCGGTGAAATCGAGGCGGACATTCGAGCCCTCGATCTCGACCACGACCTCGAAGGGGATCGCGGCATCGGTGATGCCGTCCGAATCCATCTCGCCCTGGCCGACATAGCGGCCGTCCGGAATGCTCTCGAAATAGGAGCGCACCACCCGTTCGCCATGGTCGAACATGGCCTCGACGGCGTTGCGGAATTCGTCGCGGCCGAAGCGCTTCACCACCTCGACGAAACTGGAGGCGCCGACGCGGCAGCCCACCACCTGCGCGTTGAGATCGCCCGCGACGAATTTCGGCACGCGGCTGTTGGCGACGACCATGCGGTAGATGTCGTCGTTGAGCTCGCCGCGCTTGTAGATCTTGACGCCGGGATAGACGGTTCCTTCCTGGAACACATCGACCGTGTCGGTGCAGTAGGGATCCTTGCCGGCGATATCGAGCCAGTGGCCCTTGATGGCGGTGTAGCCGATCAGTTCGCCGTCATCGAGATAGACCGGATTGACGACCGCGAGATCCTGCGGATGCGAGCCGGTGCCGTAGGGCCAGTTGTACATGATCATGTCGCCGGGGAACATGTTGGCTTCCCCGCCGATCGCCTTCACGGCCTCCTGGACGCAGAAATTCAGCGTCCCCATGAACATCGGCAGGCTCGGCGCCTGCGCGAGCAGCCGCATCTGCGGATCGTAGATGGCGACGGCGAAGTCGAGCACCTCGTAGATGACGGGCGAAAAGGCCGTGCGCACAAGCGCGCGCTTCATCTGGTTGGCGGCCGAATTCAGCGCATGGCGCACGACTTCGGTGGTGATGGGATCGGCCTTGGCCGCATCGCCGGAACGGGCGACGCCGGCGCGGTGGACCTCGATGTTGCGGGTCAGCATCAGTGCATCTCCTCCCGGGTGAGCAGCAATTCGCCATGGTCGCCGGTGGTGGCCGTCCAGAGCGCGTCGAGATAGAGCGTCGCCGTCGATTCCGTGACGATCGCCGGACCATGCAGCGGCTCGGTGATCGCCGCGCGCGGCACGACGCGGAAGGGCATGCGCTGCCCGAGTTCGAACGACCAGGCCGAGAAGGTCTCGTCGCCGCTCTCGGCTGCCGAGCCGGCCGCGAGATGCTGGCCGCGGCGCGGCAGCGGCGCCCGCACGGTGGCGCGGATCGAGACGATCTCGACCGCCTCGCTCATGATGCCGCCGAAACTGCGCCGGTACTCTGTCTCGAAGGCCGTCCGGATGGCTTCGGCCGTCCAGGCGACCGCGTCGCCCGCCAGCGGCACCTCAATCGACAGCCAGTGCTCCTGGCCCTTGTAGCGGAGGTCAAGCCGGGCCGTGCGCTCGGTGGTCCGGGCGAGATGGGCGCTGCGAGCGCCGACATCGGCGAAGAGCTCGGCGAGAAGACCGTTCGCGACGGCGAGATTATCGTCCGAGAGGTCCATGATGCGGGTGCGCGCGGCGGACTGGACCATGTCGGCGCCGAGGAGACCCCAGGCCGAGAAATTGCCGGCGAGCGGGGGAACGACGATGCGCTTCATCTGCAATTCGTCGGCGAGCAGCGTCGCCATCAGCGGACCGGCGCCGCCGAAGGGCAGCAGCACCATGCCGCGCGGATCGAGGCCCTGCTCGACCGAGACCTCGCGCATGGCATTGGCCATGGACGAGGCCGCGATGCGCAGCACGCCGATCGCCGTCGCCTCGACGCTCTGGCCGATCGCCGCGCCGACGGGCTCCAGCGCCTTTTCCGCCTTGGCGAAATCGAGATGGATGCCGGAGGCGAGGCGCCCCGGCCCGAGCATGCCGAGATAGGCCGCCGCGTCGGTGAGCGCCGGCTCGGTGCCGCCCTTGCCGTAGCAGGCAGGCCCGGGCGCCGCGCCAGCGGAACGCGGGCCGACGCGCATCAGGCCGCCGATATCGATGTGGGCGATCGAGCCGCCGCCGGCGCCGATCGAGCGCACATCGACCCACGGCGTCTGGATCGGCATGTTGTCGATGACGCCCTCATAGAGCACCTGCGGCTTGCCGTTCAGGATGAGCGCCGTATCGAAGGACGTGCCGCCGACATCGGCGGTGACGAGCGCCTCGATGGCGAGCTGCTCGGCGATCTCGCTCGCGCCCTGCGCGCCTGCGACCGGACCCGACATGATCGTCTCGAACGGCCGGTCCTCGGCCTCGGCGAAGGTCATGGAACCGCTGCCGGAGCGGGTGATGAGCGAGGTGCCCTTGAAGCCGAGTTCGCGCAGCCGTCCGTCCAGCCGCTTCAGATAGCTCGACATGCGGCCGCGCACGAAGGCGTCGATGACCGTCGTCGAGGTGCGCTCATATTCGCGATATTCGCCGGAGATGCGGTGCGACAGCGAGATGCCGCCTTCGAAGCCGCCGTCGCGCAGCAGCGTCTCGATGGCGATCTCGTGCGCCGGATTGGCATAGGCGTTGATGAGGCAGACCGCGATCGTGTCGACCTCTTCCTCGGCGAGGCGCGCCAGCGCCGCCTTGACGCTGGCCTCGTCCAGCGGGCGCACGACCTCGCCGTCGAAACGGATGCGCTCCCCCACCTCGAGCCTCAGGTGGCGCGGCACGAGCGGCTCGGGCTGGCGCCAGAAGAGGTTATACATCTCGGCGCGATCGCCACGGCGGATCTCCAGCACGTCGCGGAAACCGTCGGTGGTGATCAGGCCGACCTTGGCGCCGCGCCGCTCGAGCAGTGCGTTGAGCCCGACCGTCGTGCCGTGCAGGAAGAACTCCGCCTTCTCGATCACCGCCGGCGGCACATGGCCGCGCACGGCGGCGACGACGCCTTCCTCCGGCGCATGGGGAACGGTCGGGACCTTGCCCTCGACCGTCTCGCCGGTCTCGTCGTCATAATAGACGAGGTCGGTGAAGGTGCCGCCGATGTCGACACCAATACGCGTGGCCATGCCTCTCTCCGCTTCGCTAGGTGGGTTCGGCGCCGCTGGACGCCCTGGAGCGCAGGTCGGCGAGGACGCTGCGCTGGATGGGAATGCCGTCGCGCTCGGCGGCGCGGCGGTTGTCGTGCCGGCGGTCGCCGGGCAGCCGTTCCTGGCCGGCATCGCGGATGCGGCCGATCAGCTGCTCGACCCGCTCGGCAAAGCGGCGTCCGCCGCCGGCCTCGGGATCGATGACAATGAGGAGTTGTCCGGTCCGCGGCGTCTCGGCGCCGGGATGGGCCGACCAGTCAACCTCGAAGGAGAACTGGCCGCCTGTCAGGGCCGCGGCGAGGATCTCGACCATCATCGCCAGCGAGGCGCCCTTGTAGCCGCCGAAGGGCAAGAGCGCGCCGCCGTCGAGGATCGCCTTCGCATCGGTGGTCGGCGCGCCGGTCCTGTCGACGCCAGAACCTTGCGGCAGCGTCCGGCCCTCGCGGGCGGCCATGCGCACGTCGCCATTGGCGAGCGCGCTCGACGACTGGTCGAAGACGATCGGATCGCCGCCCGCCCTTGGCGCGGCAAACGCGATCGGATTGGTGCCGTAGACCGGCTTGCGGCCGCCGACGGGCACGACGCAGGCGAAGGAGTTCACGAAGGAAAGGGCGACCAGCCCCCGCTCGGCGAAGGGTTCCACGTCGGGCCAGAGCGCGCCGAAATGATGCGAATTGTGGATCGCGAGCAGCGCGATGCCGCTGCGCTTCACCTTTTCGAGCAGCAAGGGCGTGCCCCGCGCCAGCGCCGGCTGAGCGAAACCGTTCATGGCATCGACGCGGACGAAAGCGTCGGCCGCATCCTCGACCACGGGCTCGGCACGGCCGTCGACCCAGCCGCTCGCCAGCGTCGAAACGTAGCCCGGCACGCGGAAGAGGCCGTGGCTCTTCGATCCGTCGCGCTCGGCGCCGGCGCAGTTGCGCGCCTGCACGGCGGCGACCCAATCGGCCATGCCGGCCTTGCGGAAGATGGCTTCCAGCAGGGACACGAGGTCGTCATGGGATATGAATTCGGCGTCGGCCTCGGGCCGCGCCGGATCGGCATTGTTCATGTCGCATCCATGGGAACTGCGCCGCCGCGGATGGCGTCGCGGAGTCGCGCCTCCTCGTCGGTGACGACGGGCACGGCGCCGATGAGCTGTCGGGTATAGGCCGTCTTCGGATCGGAGAAGATCGCCTCGACCGGCCCCGTCTCGACGAGCCGGCCCTTCTGGAAGACGCTGACGCGCGAGGCGATCGCCCGCACCACGGCGAGGTCGTGGGTGATGAAGAGATAAGTGAGGCCGCGCGCGACGCGCAGCCGATGCAAGAGTTGCAGAACCCGCGCCTGGACGAGCACGTCGAGCGCCGAGGTCGGCTCGTCTAGCACGATCAGCTCCGGCTCGCAGGCGAGCGCGCGAGCGATCGCGATGCGCTGGCGCTGGCCGCCGGAAAGGCCGCGCGGCGAGCGGCGAGCATAGTCGCCGTCGAGGCCCACCTCTTCGAGAAGCGCCGCGACGCGGCCTGCGCGCGAGGCGCTGGTGCCGATGCCGTGCACATCGAGCGGCAGGCGAACGCTGGCGCCGACGCTCCGGCGCGGATTGAGGGCGGAAAGCGGGTTCTGCTGCACGAGCTGGATGGATCGCCGCTGCTCGCGCGAGCGCTCACCGGGCAGCGGCACGCCGTTGAAGCGGATCGCGCCGGCCGTGGGAGGGATGAGCCCGAGTACGAGATTGGCGAGCGTCGTCTTGCCCGAACCGCTTTCGCCGACGATCGCGTGGCATTCGCCGCGCTCGAAGGCGAGCGACACATCTTCGAGCGCCACGACGTGGTGACCGTCCGCCGTGAAGGTCTTGCCGACCCGGTCGAGTTCGAGGATCGCGCTCATGAGCGTCTCTCCGCCGGCTCGCCGCAGCCCTCATGGACGACCATCGGCTGGTCGAAATCGGGGCTACGCTCGGGAAGGTCCGGCAGGCCGCCGCCGGAGATCTTCGGGATCGCCGCGAGAAGGGCGCGCGTGTAGGGGTGACGCGGATCGCGGAAAAGCTGCGCCGTCGTGCCGTGCTCGACCATTCGGCCGCGATAGATGACATAAACGCGGTCGGCGAATTCGCGCACGACGCCGAGATTGTGCGAGATGAGCAGGACCGCGGTGCCGCGCCGCTCGGTCAGTTCGTGCATCAGGCCGAGCGTCTGGGCCTGCACCGTGACGTCGAGCGCGGTGCCGGGCTCGTCGGCCATTAGGAGCGCCGGACGGTTGGCGAGCGCCATCGCGATCATCACGCGCTGGTTCATGCCTCCGGAGAGCTGGAACGCATAGGAATCGAGCGCCCGCTTCGGATCGGGAATGCTGACCTCGGCGAGCGCCGCTTCGGCCCGGCGGTCCGCTTCGTCATCGCGGATGCTGCGGTCGCCGGAGCGCAAGACATCGCGGAACTGGCCCCGGATGCGGAAGGTCGGGTTCAGCGCCGAAGTCGGATCCTGGAAGATCATCGCGACGCGGTTGCCACGGCGGCGCGCGATCTCGCGGCCGCCCGATATCGCCTCGATGCCGTCGAAGCGGATCGAGCCGATCGCATGGGTGCGCGGGCTCTCCTGCAGGAGGCCCATGGCAAGCCGCGCGGTGACCGACTTGCCGGAGCCACTTTCGCCGACGAGCGCGACCTTTTCCCCGGCGCGCACATGCAGCGAGATGCCGTGCAGGACCTCGGTCTGATGGCGGCGCGTGCCGAAGCCAAGGCGGAGGTCGCGGATGGTGAGGACGGGTTCAGCCGATGGAGCAAGCATGATCAGTTCTCCGCCTCGAAGGCTTCCCGCAGGCCGTCACCGACCAGGTTGAAGCCGAGGACCACGAGGAGGATGGCGAGGGCCGGCCAGAGCGAAAGCCACCAGCCGTCGGGCATGTATTTCGCGCCTTCCGCGACCATAGAGCCGAGATCGGGCGTCGGCGGCTGCACGCCGAGTCCGAGGAAGGAAAGCGAGGACGCCATGAGGATCACGAAGCCGACATCGAGCGTCATCTTCGTCAGGATCGACGGCCAGCAGTTCGGCAGGATCTCGCGAAAGAGGATGTGCAGCGTCGAGGCGCCCACCGTCTCCGCGGCGAGGACATAGCCTTCCTGCGCCTCCGCGCGGGTGACGTTGTAGACGAGCCGCGCATACCAGGGCCACCACATGGCGGTGATCGCCAGCATGCCGTTCATCAGCGTCGGCTCGAGAAAGCCCATGATCGCCATGGCGAGCACGAGCGGCGGCACGGCGAGGAAGACATCCGTGATGCGCATCAGGATGTAATCCGTCCAGCCGCCCTTGTAGCCGGCGACGAGGCCGACGATGACGCCGACCGGCGTCGCGATGGCCAGCACCACGACGGCCATGATGAGCGAGAGGCGATAGCCGTAGACGATGCGCGTGAAGAGATCGCGCCCCATCGCATCGGTGCCGAGCATATAGGGCGAGGCCGGCGGCGCGCTCATGGCCGCGAAATCACCGATCGGCCCGACATGGTCGGGAAACGGTGTCACGAAGTCGGCGAAGACCGCGAGCAGCACGATGACGACGACGATCGCGAGGCCGAGCACCGACAGCGGATTGCCGACGAAGGCCGCGACCGCGCGGGAACCACCACGGCGTGCGACGACGGGGGAGCCGGGTTCCGACATCGCTCAGCCCCTTCCCGCCGCGAGGCGGATGCGCGGATTGACGACGCCGACAAGGATGTCGACGAGAATGTTCATGATGAGGAAGGCAGCCGCGATGATGAGGACGGTGCCAACGATCGCGTCGAGATCCTTGCGGATGATGACCTCGACGCCGTAGCGCGAGAGGCCGGGCCAGCCGAAGACCTTCTCGACGAGGAAGGCATTGCCCAGCATCGCCGCGAATTCGAGTCCGAGAATGGTCAGCGTCGGAATGAAGGCCGGGCGGAAGGCGTAGCGCGTCGCGATGCGGAAGGGACGGAAGCCATAGGCCCGCTCCATCTCGACATAGGGCTTGTCATAGACCTCGATCATGTTGGAGCGGGTCAGCCGCGCGCATTGGCCGAGACCCGACATCGCGAGCGCGGTCGCCGGAAGGACGAGGTGATAGAGCGCGTCGAGGAAGGCGGCGCCGTTTCCGGCGACGAGCGTATCGATGAGCAGGAAGCCTGTGACATGCGGCGGCACCGGCGTCGACTGCATCAATTGCCCCTCTATGGGGAAGATCGGCCAGAAATAACCGAAGAAGAGCTGCAGGATGACGCCCCAGACGAAGGCAGGCGTACAGACCGCAATCAGCGCCACCAGCCGCCCGAGATGATCGGGCATCCTACCGCGGAAATGCGCCGAGAGGATGCCGATCGGCAGCCCGAGCAGCACCATGACGATCGCCGACACTATGCAGAGCTCGAGCGTCGCCGGCAGGAATTGCGCGATGTCAGTCGTCACCGGGCGATTGGTATAGAGCGACTTGCCGAGATCGCCCCGCGACAGGGCTTTCAGGAACTCGAAATACTGGACCGGCAGCGGCGCATCGAGATGGCGCTCGGCGCGGAGCGCGGCGACCTGCTCCGCCGTGGCATTGGGACCGAGGGCGATGCGCGCGGGATCTCCCGGCATGACGCGCGCGATGGCGAAGATCAGCATCGAGATGCCGATCATCACCACCAGCGCGGCACCGAGCCGCTTGCCTATCGATGTCCAGTTCATGCCGGGTCCTCGGGTCTCTTTCAGGCGGCGAGGCGGCGGCCTGGCCGCGGCGTCGCAAGGGCGTCCCTGCCGTCGTCGGCGATCCGGAGAATGCACAGAGCCATGGGCGTCTCGATGGAGGCTGGATGGGCTGGCCGGCGGGCGTGGGTTCCTCGCCGGCCAGCCCGACGGCATCACTCGGTGATGCTCATCTCGCGGAACACGAGGTTGAAGTTGTCGAGGGTCTGCTTCGACTTGTCCTCGAGCTTCGGGATCGCAACCGCGTCGCGCGCCACGTACACGCCGGTGAACTCATAGGCGTTTATCGCCGGGGCGAGATCGCGAAGCGTCTTGTTGAGCTCCTTGTAGATCGTCTCGCGTTTCCCCTGGTCGGTCTCGGTGCGTCCGGCCTCCAGGAGCTCGTCGACCTTGGCGTCCTTCAGATGCTCGGCGGACATCCAGGTCGGCGGGACCTTGGAGGAATACATGTTGTAGAGCAGCGAATCCGGGTCGGGCGTCACCGCCGCGACGGCGATCTCGACCGCATGCGGCGCCGTCTCGGGCTTGGTCACCTGCTCGGAGACCAGCGCCCACGGCGTCTTGATGACCTTGACCGGGAAGCCGAGCTTGGAGAACTGCGCCTGCATCAGGAGCGCGATGCGCTCGCGGGCCGGCACCTCGGCGATCCAGGCGATGTCGATCGGGCTCGTCTTCGGATCATACTTGCACTTGGCCAGCTCTTCCTTGGCCTTGTCCATGTCCTGCTTGTAGTCCGGCAGGTCCTTGTCATAGCCGAGAAGGCCGCTCGGCAGCGGGCCCTTCATGGGAATGCCCTGCGCGCGCTCGCCGTTGATCGTCAGGATCTTGAGCGTCGTTCCGTAATCGAAGGCATAGGTCAGCGCGAGGCGGCAATGCACGTCGTCGAGCGGGGCGCGGGCGGTGTTGAGCTTGATATATTCGCCCGTCGAACCGCCGGCCTCGGTATCGAGCTTGATGCCCTTCTCGGCGGCGAGCGAGCGGATGACTTCCGGCGGCAGCCACAGATCGGCGATGTCGTGCTCGCCGCGCGACATCAGCGCGCGCACCGTCGGCGCCTCGAGGCCATAACGGTAGCGCACCTTGTCGGGCGCGTTCTCGGCGAAGCCGAGGAAATAGTCCGGGAACTTGACCATGACGGTCTCGGACTGCGGGTTCTGGCTCTCGACCTTGTAGGCGCCGGAGCCGGCGTCATGCGAGGACATCCACGCCTCGCCATAGTCGCCGAACTCGCCATGTTTGCCGTCGGCCTTGTTGGCCATCACCGTCTTGGCGTCGACCACCGGCAGGCGGACGAGCGCCGCCAGGAAGGGCGCATAGGGCTCGGTCAGCGTGAACTTGACGGTGAGCGGGTCGATGGCCTCCGCCTTCTCGACGCGGCCGGCGAAGAGGCTCGAGAAGCCCTGGCCCATCGCGATCATGCGGTTGAGCGAGAAGACCACGTCGTCGGCCGTCAGGGGATTGCCGGAGTGAAACTTCACGCCGTCCTTGAGCTTGAACGTGTAGCTGTTTCCGTCCGTCGTCCATTCGGTCGCCAGCAGCGGCTCCACGCCGGGGCCGCCTGCCTTCGGATAGACCAGCGTGTCGTAGATGTTGGACATCAGGACCGTATCGGCATAGTCCGTCGCCTTGGCCGGATCGATCTCGCCGATGGGGGACTCGTCCAGCCGCAGCACGCGTTCGGCGAAGGAGGGCACCGCCAGCCAGAGCGGCGATGCCAGGACGAAGGCCGACGCCAGGGCCCTTGCTCTCAGTCTCATCGGATAATCCCCTCTTTGGTTAGTTATCGAACCGCTCGTGCCCTCGACACGGGCCGGCCAGCATGCGGCCGTTTCGACCGCTCCCTGCCTTTCCGATCGGAAACCATACAGAGGAAATAAGTTTCGTATAGGCCAAATTTGCTGCACCGCCGCCCGGATGCTGCGCAAAATGTCGGAAACGCGACATAGGACCGGGCGACCAAGGCGGCGGCGGTTACGTGACATCCGCCCATTATCGCCTTCTTATCAGTCAGTTACGGAACGGGCGTCGTCAATGGCGCTGAGGCGAAGCTGCGCACACTTTGTCGACAGAAAAGACTTCACCCCGACGCGTCAGGACGCGTTTCGCCGCTTTGCCAAGCTGCCGGGAATCCTGTAATGCAAAAAATGTTTCCGATAGGAATTGCGCATGCCCACCCCCACAAAGCCGGCGCGCCGGCGCGAGGCGCCCGCGCACGAGCGAGTGCCGCCACGCGGCAGCGACCAGATTGCCACAATCCTGAGACGGCTCCGCCGCGAGGCCGGCATGACGCTGCAGGAACTCGCGGATCGCTGCGGGCTCGCCTCGTCGACCCTCTCCAAGATCGAGAACGGGCAGATGTCGCCGACCTATGACACGCTGCTGCGTGTCGCGGGCGGCCTCGGCCTCGACATGGCCGAACTCTTCACCGGCAAGAGTTCCAGCGATGTCGGCGGCCGCCGGACCGTCACCCGCAGCGGACATGGCGTCATCCGCGCGACCGAGCAATACACCTACGAGATGCTGGCGGCCGAACTGTCGGGCAAGCAGTTCATTCCGCTGCTGACCACCATCGAGGCGCGCTCGATGGCCGATTTCCCGAGCCTTGTCCGTCATGTCGGCGAGGAGTTCTTCTACGTCCTCTCCGGTCAGGTGACGCTCCACACCGAGCATTACGCCCCGACCGTTCTGGAGGCGGGCGACAGCTGCTATTTCGACAGCACCATGGGCCATGCCTGCGTCTCGTCGGGGGACGAGCCGGCCCGGATTCTCTGGATCTGCTCGCGGGTGGTGGCGCCGCTGACGGCCTGATTTCGGGCGCGCCGAATTGCCCGGGGCGCGATTTTCCGTTATCAGTAATTCCATGAGCATGACCGGACCCATCGATCGGAAGAGCCGCGGCCGGCCGCGTACGGACACGACGCTTGTCGGCGTCCGAATGGCGCCCGACCTCATCGCCGCGCTCGACCGTTTCATCGCCGACGAGGCGCCGGGAATGTCCCGGCCCGAGGCGCTGCGCATGGTGTTCCGTCGCTGGGCCGAACAGGAAGGCCTGATCAATCGTCAGCCGCCGGATGAGGGCAAGCGTCCGTCGGAGCTGAACTCGGACAATGACGGCTGACGATGCCGTGACGTTCATAACCTCGGGGGATTTTGAGATGCGTCTTTTCGTGCTTTCGCTGGCGATGGTCGCCAGTCTTTCGGCGCTCGCCGGCTGCTCCAGCAGCGGCAACAGCGCCGCGGCCGTCGACATGATGAACAATCCCGTCAATGCCTGCGGCACGGACGGCAGCTCGAACATCAACGACTGCGGCGGCGGCCGCCGCTGAGGGCAACGCCCGCGTGAGGGCCGACAAGCGAGGAGGACAGCGATGAACCGATCGATCCCGGTGAAGGCCGGCCTCCTCGCAACGATCCTCGTCGCCGGGGCCCTGCCCGCCTTTGCGCAATATGAGCCGGTCACTCCGGTCGATCCGGCACCGTTCCGCAAGCTCAGTTGCGACCAGATCGCGGCGCGGATCCAGAAGCTCAACATTCCGATCGGAAACAACAACTCGACGATCGCCGGCTTCCAGCGCAGCCCGACGCTTGAATTCCTGCTGCTCGGCACCGGCTCTCGCAGCCCGGAATTCCTGGCCGAGGTCGCCCGCGCGCGCGGCGAGCGCAACGCGCTCATCGCCGTCGCGGTCGAGAAGGACTGCGCCGCCAAGCGCCTCGTGCCGATGCGCTGACCGCGGCCACGATCCATCCGATGCGTATCTCGCTCCTCGCTCTTCTCCTCGTCGCGACGCTCGCCCCGCTCGCCGGTTGCAGCGGCACCGGCGACAACTGGGCCGCCGTCCAGGCGATGAACAATCCTCCGAACACATGCGGACCCGGCGGCTCGCGCAATATCGAGGATTGCCGCGGCCGGCCTTAGTGATCGGGCAACTGATCGCGATCAAATCTTGGGGGCTGCTCCGTGCTATGCCGACATTACTGACGGCGCCCTATGTTAGTGCTGTGTGGCAGATCGAATCTGCTGCCCGCGGGCCACGCCTGTCAACGTCCCCCACTGCGAGGTGATCATGCGTATCGTCGTTCTCACCCTGGCGCTGCTGGCCGCCTTGCCAGCCGTCAGCGGCTGCTCCAGCACCGGCAACAATGCGGCCGCCATAAATGCGATGGACAATCCGCCGAATTCCTGCGGCCCCGGCGGCAAGGCCGATGTCGTCGACTGCCCGGACGGCGCCTGATCGGCGTTTCATCAAGGAGATATGACCATGCGGACCTTCTTCCTCTCCCTCGCCATGCTGGCCGGGCTCTCGGCCGTTTCGGGCTGCACCGGCACGGGCAATGCCGCCAGCGACGCGGCCGCCATCAACGCCATGGACAACCCGCCGAATTCCTGCGGACCGGGCGGCAGCCAGAACATCGAGGATTGCGACAGCCGCCGCTGACGTGAGAACCCGGGTCGCTCGCCTCCCGCGAGTGGCCCGGATTCACCAATTCCTAAAATTTTCCGAAGATAGGGCCGGTTTTATCAGCCCGAATTAACCTTTGGCCGCGGGTTGCCGCGCTATGTCTCGCCGATCGATGAAGATCGGGGACAGCGCCATGGCAATGTCTGAGGGGACAAAGGCCCGTGTCGACTGGGTCGACTATGCCAAGGGCTTCTGCATCATCATGGTCGTGATGATGCACTCGACCCTCGGGGTCGAGAAGGCGGCGGGTGCCGAAGGCTGGATGACGCATGTCGTCGCCTTCGCGAAGCCCTTCCGCATGCCGGACTTCTTCCTGATCTCGGGCCTCTTCCTCGCCAATGTGATCGATCGCGACTGGCGCACCTATGCCGACCGCAAGATCGTGCATTTTGCCTATTTCTACGTGCTGTGGCTGGTGATCCAGTTCCTGTTCAAGGCGCCGGGCATGGTAGCGGACGACGGCATGGCCGGCGCGCTTCGCGAATTCCTGCTCGCCTTCGTCGATCCGTTCGGCACGCTCTGGTTCATCTTCCTGCTGCCGGTCTTCTTCGCCGTCACCAAGCTCTTGCGCGGCGTGCCGTGGTGGATCGTCTGGATCGCCGCAGCGGCGCTCGAAACGGCGCCGATCGAGACGGGCTGGGTCATCCCGGACGAGTTCGCGGCGCGGTTCGTCTATTTCTACACCGGCTACATCTTTGCGCCGGTCATCTTCCGTCTCGCCGCTTCGGTCATCGAGCGGCCATGGATGGCAACGGCCGGGCTCCTCGCCTGGGCGGTGGTCGAGGCGGTCGCGGTCTTCGGCGGCTGGTCGGAACTGCCGCTTGTCAGCCTCGCCCTCGGCCTTGCCGGCGCCGCCGCGGTGGTCGGCTTCTCGGCGCTGCTCTCCAAGTCGCACCGGCTCGGCTGGCTGCGCTATTGCGGGCAAAACTCGATCGTCATCTATCTCGCCTTCTTCCTGCCCATGGCGGCGACGCGCGCCGTGCTGCTGAAGACGGGCGTCGTTCCCGATCTCGGTACTGTATCGCTCATCGTGACGGCAGTGGCGGTGGTGACGCCGGTCCTCTTCCATTGGCTGGTGCGCGGCACGCGCTTCCGCTTCCTGTTCGAGCGGCCACGCTGGGCACGGATCGAGGAGAAGCCTGCCCGCGGTCTGGTCGCGGCGGAGTAGTCACTTTCGGCCAAGCTCAGGCTCTCGCCGGCGGCGGGTCGGCGCGCTAAGTCCTCGCGCATGACCCGCCCCGATGCCGACCAAGAAGCCCCTGCCCTCGTCTGGTTCCGCGACGATCTCCGCATCGCCGACAATCCCGCGCTTTTGGCGGCCGTGGCGAGCGGCCGGCCGCTCGCTCTCGTCTACTGCCTCGACGAAGTCAGTGAGGGCATCCGCCCGCTTGGCTCGGCCAGCAAATGGTGGCTGCATCACTCGCTGGCCGTCCTCGCCAAGGCGCTCGAACGCCATGGACACCGGCTGATCCTCAAGCGCGGACCAGCGAACGGTCTCGTCTTCGAACTCGCCTCAGAACTCGGAGCGAAGGCCGTTTACTGGAACCGCCGCTATGGTGAAGGCGAGCGAGCGGTCGACGCCGCGCTCAAGGCCCGCTTCAAGGAGAAGGGCGTCGCGGTCGAGAGCTTCCAGGCGAATCTTCTTTTCGAACCCTGGACGGTGCGCACCCAGAGCGACCAGCCCTTCCGCGTCTTCACGCCGTTCTGGCGCGCCTGCATGGGCGGCGAGCCGCCGCGAGAGCCCCTGCCCGCACCCCGCTCGTGGCCCAAGCCGGTCAAGGCGGGACGCGGCGAAGCGCTCGACGACTGGGGCCTGCTGCCGCGCCATCCCGACTGGGCCGGTGGTCTCCGCGAGGCCTGGGCGCCCGGCGAGGCCGGCGCGGCGGCGCGCCTGGAGGACTTCCTGACATCGCGGCTCGCCCGCTATGCCGGCCATCGCGATGAACCAGTCGCGGAGGCGACCTCGCGCCTCTCGCCGCATCTGCGCTTCGGCGAGATCAGCCCGTTCCAGGTCTGGCATGCGGTCGAAGGGCGGCGGAAGGCGGCGCCTTCGGACATCGAGCGCTCGATCGCCAAGTTCCAGTCGGAGATCGGCTGGCGCGAATTCTCCTGGCATCTCCTCTTCCATCAGGGCGATCTCGCGACACGCAACTTCCAGCCGCGTTTCGACACGTTTCCCTGGCCGAAGGCAGACGCCAACGCGCTTGCGGCCTGGCAGAAGGGGCGCACGGGCGTTCCCATCGTCGATGCCGGCATGCGCGAACTCTGGCGCACCGGCTGGATGCACAACCGCGTGCGCATGATCACTGCGTCCTTCCTGACCAAGAATCTGCTGATCGACTGGCGGATCGGCGAGGCCTGGTTCTGGGATACGCTGGTCGATGCCGACGCCGCCAACAATCCGGCCGGCTGGCAGTGGGTCGCAGGGTCGGGCGCCGATGCGGCGCCGTATTTCCGCATCTTCAATCCGGTGACGCAGGGCGAAACGCATGATCCGGACGCTGCCTATATCCGCGCCTTCGTCGAGGAACTGTCGCGCCTCGATGCGGCGGAGATCCATAGCCTCGCCAAGCGTGCGCCGCCTGCCGGCTATCCGCGACCAATCGTGGATCTTTCGGCCTCGAGACAGCGGGCGCTCGATGCATTCGCCGCGCTCCGCGGCGGCCAATAAGGCATGATTTCCCAAATCGGGCGCCCCTGAGCATTTTTTTCCGGTTACACGGCATCGCCAGCCCATGGGTGCTTTGCGAAGCCGGGCGGCTTGCCGCAAGTCTGATGGCCACCCCGCTCCTCGCAGCCTCAACGAAGAGTCCCATGGCCGTCCTTCCCTCCGTCATCGAAGCCATCGGCAACACGCCGCTGATCCGCCTCCGCCGCGCCTCGGAGGAGACAGGCTGCGAGATCCTCGGCAAGGCGGAGTTCCTCAACCCCGGCCAGTCCGTGAAGGACCGCGCCGCGCTCTTCATCGTCCAGGATGCAATCGCGCGCGGGCAGCTTCGTCCGGGCGGAACGATCGTCGAGGGCACCGCGGGGAATACCGGCATCGGATTGGCATTGGTCGCCGGCGCGCTCGGCTTCAGGACAGTCATCGTCATTCCCGAGACGCAGTCGCAGGAAAAGAAGGATGCGCTCCGCCTCGCCGGCGCGACGCTCGTCGAGGTTCCGGCCGTTCCCTACAAGAACCCGAACAACTATGTCCGCCTCTCGGGCCGGCTGGCGCTGGAGCTGGCGCGGAGCGAGCCGAACGGCGCAATCTGGGCCAACCAGTTCGACAACATCGCCAATCGCCAGGCGCATATCGACACCACAGGTCCCGAAATCTGGGAGCAGACAGGCGGCAAGGTTGACGGCTTCGTCTCGGCGGTCGGCTCCGGTGGCACGCTGGCCGGCGTCGGCATCGCGCTGAAGAAGCGCAATCCCGCCGTCAAGATCGCGCTCGCCGATCCGCATGGGGCGTCGCTCTTCAGCTATTACACGACCGGCGTCCTGCACTCCGAAGGTTCGTCAATCACCGAAGGCATCGGTCAGGGCCGCGTCACGGCCAATCTCGAAGGCGCTCCCGTCGATGCCGCCTATCGCATCGACGACGCCGAGGCGCTGGAGATCGTCTTCGACCTCGCCGAGCATGAGGGGCTCATTCTGGGCGGCTCCTCGGGCATCAACATCGCCGGTGCGATCCGCCTCGCCCGCGACCTCGGGCCGGGCCACACCATCGTCACCATCCTCTGCGACTACGGCACGCGCTACCAGTCGAAGCTCTTCAACCCGGCCTTCCTGCGCGACAAGGGTCTGCCGGTGCCGGCCTGGCTGGAGCGTGATAGAACAATCGACGTGCCTTACGAGGCTTCCGATTCCTGACAGGCCATCATGACCGATACCGTCCTGCTGTTCCGCGACGATCCCTATCTCTCCACCGCCGAGGCGCGCGTGACGGGTCTGACGCCGGAGGGCGGCATCATCCTCGACCGGACGGTGTTCTACGCCACAGGCGGCGGCCAGCCGGGCGATATCGGACGGCTGGAACGGGACGATGGCGGGATGATCGAGATCGCGACCGCCGTCTATGGCAGTTCGAAGAGCGAGATCGTGCATGTGCCGGCCGCTGGGTCCGCGCTGCCGGCGATCGGCGAGACGGTCGTCGCGCATCTCGACTGGCCGGTCCGCCACCGCCACATGCGCATCCATACCGGCCTGCATCTCCTCACCGTCGCCGTCCCCTATCCCGTGACGGGCGGGCGGATCGGCGCAGAGGAAGGCCATCTCGATTTCGACATCGACGGGCCGATCCCGGCCAAGGAAGAGATCGACGCGCGCCTCGCCGAGATGATCGCCGCCGATCATCCGGTGACGACGGAATGGATCACCGACGACGAGCTTCTCGCCAATCCTGGTTTGGTCAAGACCATGAGCGTCAAGCCGCCGATGGGGAGCGGCCGCGTGCGTCTTGTGCGGATCGGCGATATCGACCTGCAGCCCTGCGGGGGCACGCATGTCCAGTCGACGGCGGAGATCGGCGCGTTGGCCGTCTCCAAGATCGAGAACAAGGGCAAGCAGAACCGCCGCATCCGCATCCGTTTCGCCTGACAGTGCCGCAGGATCGATCATGACCGAAAGAAGCGCGCCCTTCGTCACTGCCCGCTGGCTCGCCGACCGGCTGGGAGAACCCTCGCTTTCCGTGGTCGACGGCTCCTGGTACCTGCCTTCGGCCGGCCGCGATCCCGAGGCGGAGTTCAAGGCCGGGCATATACCGGGCGCGGTGCGCTTCGATCTGGACAAGATCGCCGATCTGTCGAGCGGTCTGCCGCATATGCTGCCCTCGCCCGAGGCCTTCGCCGCCGCGGTCGGCGCCCTCGGCATCTCGGAGCGGCACACGATCGTCGTCTATGATGGCGCCGGCCTTTTCTCGGCGCCGCGCGTGCGCTGGACCTTCCGGTTCATGGGCGCCACCGATGTCCGCATTCTCGAAGGCGGATTGCCGGCCTGGGTCGCGGCCGGGCTGCCGCTCGAAACCAGCGGCCCGAAGCCGGAACCGGAGCAATTCGTGGCGAGGCTTGATCGGGCGGCGGTCCGCACGCTCGGCGAGATGGTCGAGACGGCAGCGTCCGGCGCGGCGCAGATCGTCGACGCGCGGCCGGCCGATCGCTTCCGCGGCGAGGCGGCGGAGCCACGGCCGGGCCTCCGCTCCGGCCACATTCCGGGTAGCCGCAACCTCCCGGCCAGCGCGCTGGTCACAGACGGCCGCCTCAAGGCGCCGGACGTCATCGCCAGCCTCTTCGCCGAGGCGGGAATCGACCCGGCGCAGCCCGTCATCACCAGCTGCGGATCGGGCGTCACCGCTGCCATCCTCGCGCTCGGCCTTGAGACCATCGGTGCCAAAGATATCGCGCTCTATGACGGCTCCTGGGCCGAATGGGGCGGGCGGGCGGATGTGCCGATCGAGACAGGGCCGGCGCGGTGACCACTGCACGAGTCGTCTCCGTCACCGCGAGCCCTGTGCACGGGTTCTCCAAGCCGACCGTCAACGAAATCCGCCTGCTTGCCGGGCTCGGCGTCGAGGGCGATGTGCATTGCGGCGAGACGGTGAAGCATCGCTCGCGCGTCCGGATCGACCCGACGCAGCCCAATCTGCGGCAGGTGCATCTCGTCCATTCGGAGCTTTTCGCCGAGCTCGCAGCCGCCGGCTTCGACATCGCCCCGGGCGCGATCGGAGAGAATATCACCACGGCCGGCATCGACCTCCTTGGTCTGCCGCGCGGCGCGCGCCTTGCGATCGGCGACGAGGCGATTGTCGAGATCACTGGCCTGCGCAATCCCTGCGTCCAGCTCGACGGCTATCGCCCCGGCCTGACCGCGGCAGTGCTGGGGCGGGACGCGGAGGGCAGGATCGTCCGCAAGGCCGGCATCATGGGCATCGTGATCGCGGGCGGATCGGTGCGCGCGGGCGACCCGATCGCCGTGCAGATTCCGCCCGAGCCGCATGCGAGGCTCGAACGCGTCTAGCCGATCCCGGGCAATGGCTTGCGCGGGCTTGCTCCGGTTTCGCGTGATCGCCGTTCAGCCACGGTTCATGGGGGGTGGGCGAAGGTCGGCCCATGAGACTGCCGCATTCGCGCGGTCCGATGCCGTCCCCGCCTCGATAGAGACCGCCGATGAGACGCCTCCCCCTGCTCCTCGTCACGGCCGCGATGCTCGCGCCCGCCCTCGCCTTCCCGCCTCTCCCCCTCATGGCGCAAAGCGCCGCGACGGCCGACCAGCGCGTGGAGGCCGCCCAGCGCGCGCTCGAAGCAGCGGAAAAGTCGCTGCAGCAGGCCGAGGAGACCGGCGGCGACATCCGCGCGGCCCGTAAGTCGGTCGCCAATGCGATGAAATCGCTGCGCGCCGCCGAATCCGCGGCCGGGATCGTGCCGGAAGGGGCACCTGCTTCGCCGTCGACGCAGTCCCCTGCAGCAGCCGCACCGGCTACCGCCGCGCCCGCCGCTGCCCCGCCTGCCCCGCCCGCTGCCGCAGCCCCGGCAGCGCCGCCGGTCGGACCGAAACCCTACACGCCACCGGCGACGCCGGAGCCGCCCGCGGCCGCTGCTCCCGCCAAACCCGCCGCTCCCTCGGCTCCGGCGAAACCCGTTCCCCCTGCCGCGGCCAAGCCGCCGAAGACGGCGGCGAAGCCGGCTCAGCGGGTGGTGACCCGCAAAAACGGCATCACCGAGACGCGGACGCCCCGCGCCGATGGCGGCACCATCATCGAGCAGCGCGATGCTACTGGCCGCATCATCCGGCGCGTCGAGATCGCCCCGAACGGGACCGAGGCGGTCATCATCGACCGGACCCGGACGCCCGGCGCGCCGGTCGAGCCCCCGCGCATCTATGGCCCGCGCGAGGTTCCCCCACCGCCCGGCGCCGATCTCGACGGCGGCGGCGCCAGCGAGGCCGAGATCGAGCGCGCGCTCCGCGCGGCGCCACGCGGCGGGTCGGGCGGATATTCGCTCAACGAGATCCGCCGCTCCGATCGCCTGCGCCAGCGGGTAGCGGCGGTCGATCTCGACACGATCACCTTTCCGAGCGGCTCCTCCCGCGTGCCCGAAGATCAGGTCTGGAAGCTGGAACGAATCGGCCGTGCCGTCCGCCGGATCGTGGAGCGCTGGCCCGGCCAGGTGTTCCTGATCGAAGGCCATACGGACGCGATCGGCACGCGGCTGGCCAATCAGGAGCTTTCGGCCCGCCGCGCAGCGTCGGTTGCCGGCATTCTGGTCCGCTATTTCGGCGTGCCGCCGCGCAATCTCGTCACCGAAGGCTATGGCGAGGACTATCTGAAGATTCCGACCGACGGCCCTTCCCGCGAGAACCGACGCGTCACCATCCGCAACATCACCCCGCTGCTCGGCCGATAGTGCCGGATGATCGGCGCGGCCTCAGGGCTGCGCCGGCTCCACTGGCGGAGGCGGTGTCTCGGCCGGAGCGGCGACCGGTGGACGAGCGGGCAGGCTCGCCGTCACGCGCTCGCTCACCAGAGCGTAGAACGGGTTCCAGGAGATGCGCAGCAGCCAGTCGAGGCTGACGATCAGCGCGTTCCGCTCGCCATGCGCCGCGATCGTGCCGAGATGGATGCCGAACGCGTCGGCCGGATCGGGCCGGTCGCCATAAAGCCCGTCTTCCGGCGGGAACGGCAGCGCAATGTGCGACAGCGAATAGACGTCCGGGCTCCATCGGGCTCCGACCGGCATCACGGTCTCGCTCGTGGAGCCGGCTTCCGTCGTCCGCGTCACGGCCTCGTCGGTCGAGGGATCGCGGTTGGCGACGACCGTCAACCGGTAGCGGCGGGGCGCCGGTGGGATCAGCCGCTCCAGCCGTGTCTCGCTCTGGCCGCGGAAGAGAAGGCCGAGTTCGGTGTGGCGGTTGATGTCGAACAAAACCAGTTCGCTGCCGTTCTCCGGCAACTGGCCGAACAGCGCGTCGACCACGGCATGGGCGCTGACCGTCGCGTCGAGGACGGACTGGAAGGCGAGCACCGGCGCCAGCGGCGAGAGCTTCCCCTCGCGCGCCAGCCGCGTCAGCCGGTTCTGCACCTCCATGGTCAGTGCATAGGACTGGCGGGCGGCGTTGACCGGGAAGGAGTTGTATTTGAACGGGTTGAACTCCGGCAGGATGTCGAGCCAGGCCGCCTTGGCGAAGGCCGGCAGCAATGCCGGCAGGCCGGCAAGGCCCGAGAAGCGAGCAAAGCCGGTGACGCCGATCATGGGCGACAGCAGGACGATACGCGCGGGCCTTGCGAGCGCCGGCTGCTCGATCGCGTCGAGCGCATAGAGCATGGCCAGCGCGCCGCCATTCGAATAGCCGACGAGATGGATCGGCTTGTCGCCGACCTTCGCCTGCGCCTCGCGCACGGCGAGGCGGACGGCGGCCATCCACTCCTGCCAGGTGACCGTCGTCAGGCCGGCCGGGACCGTGCCGTGACCTGGCAGGCGGATGCCGATCGCCACGAAACCATTGTCGCGATAGAGCGCCGCGAGGTGGCGGAGGCTATAGGGCGAATCGGTGAGCCCGTGCAGGAAGACGGCGGCGCCGACCGGCACACCATCGGGCATCAACTCGAAGGAGCGGTTCCAGTCGACCGCGAAGCGCTCCGGATTGACCGGGCTGCCGGCGAAATAGCGGTTGAATGGCACGCGCTCGGCCGGCTCGAGCCGGTCCGTCACAGCGCTCTTCACCTCGGCGAACAGCGCGTTCTCCGACGTGAGATAGTCGGCATAGGTCCCGCCATCCATGGCCGCGACGGTGAGTTCCTTCGGCACATGGGTATGCCAGAGCTCCAGCGGCGGCCCCTGCTCGACCATATAGATGCGCACGCCAAGGATGGTCACGAAGACGAGAAGCACGACAAGGACCGCGCGGCGCAGAAGGCGCGTGAACCACCGTCGAAACATGATCATGAGCCCCCGGCCATGCTGCGGATCCTGCCGGTCATCTTAGCCCGAATGGCAGGACCACGGCACGTCGGCGATCGCGCATCTGGCGGAAGATCCGCCGGCGCGATCGCCTGCTCCGAACGGCGCGGCTCCCACAAGCCGGACGATCCGGAGCTGACCGTGCTGTACCCTTATCATTTTGGATGATGCCGCCCCGATCTGCATGAGCATGGCGTCCCGAAGCTGTGCATGGTGTCCCAAACTTCGCGCGGCGGTTACCCGGATCGAGCTTTGCCCGTCGAGGCTGCGATGGCCGGACCGCGATTCCGATGCCGGCTTGACGGCTTCCCGGCCAGCCGTGAGGGTTCGCGCTCCGCCGTCCCACCGCAGGAAGAGCCATGAAGCCGTCGCGCGATATCAACCGCCTCATCGAGATCATGGCCGCGCTGCGCAATCCCGATGGCGGCTGCCCGTGGGATCTTGAACAGAGCTTCGAGACGATCGCGCCCTACACGGTCGAGGAAGCCTATGAGGTCGCGGATGCCATCGAGCGCGGGGATCGCGTCGACCTCCAGGAGGAACTCGGCGATCTGCTGCTGCAGGTCGTCTATCACGCCCAACTCGCCGAGGAGGAAGGCGCGTTCGGTTTCGGCGACGTGGTCGAAGGCATCACGGCCAAGATGATCCGCCGCCACCCGCATGTGTTCGGCGACGCCGAGGCACGGAGCGCCGGCTCGGCCAAAGGCATGTGGAACGCCATCAAGGCCGAGGAGAAGCGGCTCAGGGCCGAACGCCGCGCCGCGGCCGGGCTGCCCGAGGAGGCGGCGGCAGGACTTCTTGAATCCGTACCGCCCGGGCTGCCGCCGCTAGCTCGCGCTATGGCGCTGCAGAAGAAGGCGGCGACGGTCGGCTTCGACTGGAACGACCCGCATGCCGTTCTCGCCAAGATGCGCGAGGAGATCGGCGAGGTCGAGGAGGAACTCGCGGCTCCTGATCGTTCGCCGGAGCGTCTGCGCGACGAGGTTGGCGACCTGCTCTTCGTCGTCGTCAATCTCGCGCGCCATCTCGATGTCGATCCGGACGCCGCGCTGCGCAGCACCAATGAGAAGGTGCGGCGGCGCTTCCGCCATATCGAGACCCGCCTCGCGGCAGAAGGCCGCACGACGAGCGAGGCGAGTCTCGACGAGATGGAGGCTCTGTGGCGCGAGGCCAAGCGACCGGCCTGAGCGGCCGCAAGCAATTCTCGATCGAAGGTCGGGATTTGAGGATGGTGGGCGGTACTGGGATTGAACCAGTGACCCTTCGCGTGTGAAGCGAATGCTCTCCCGCTGAGCTAACCGCCCGCCGCCGGGCCGAGCCCGGAGAAGATGCCGGCTTATAGAGACAGAGCCGCGGCCGCGTCAAGGTTCTCCGGCGCTTGTCGGCATCGTGCCGGTGGATGACCGGAACCAGACCCTCACGGACGATATTGTATCCGTTGTGGCGCGCGCTATAGATTGCGACTTGCCGATCCAAAGCGCTTTGGAAGCGCGCAGACAGTTGCGCCGCCCCAGATTTGAACCGGTTCAATACTCGCGCCCAGTGGCGCGAGCCCGTCGGAAGGCCAAGGAACGCCAAGGGAGAATACCATCATGACGATCCGCGTCGTCGTCTGGGGCGAGAACGTCCACGAGCAAGAGAACGAGACCGTCCGGAAAATCTATCCGGAAGGCATGCACACGACGATCGCCAAGGGCCTCGCCGAGGATCCGATGATCGAGGCGTCAACCGCCACCCTCCAGGAGCCCGAGCACGGCCTTTCCGAGGCTCGCCTCGCCGAAACCGATGTCCTGATCTGGTGGGGCCACAAGGCCCATGGCGAGGTTTCCGACGCCATCGTCGAGCGCGTCGCCAACCGGGTCTGGGAAGGCATGGGCCTCATCGTCCTCCATTCCGGTCATTTCTCGAAAATCTTCAAGCGGCTGATGGGCACCCCCTGCTCGCTGAAGTGGCGCGAGGCCGGCGAGAAGGAGCGCGTGTGGGTCATCAACCGCTCGCATCCGATCGCCCAGGGTCTCTCCGACTATTTCGAGATCGAGCAGACCGAGATGTATGGCGAGCCCTTCACCGTTCCCGAGCCGATGGAGACGGTGTTCGTCACCTGGTATGAAGGCGGCGAAGTGTTCCGCTCGGGCCTTACCTATAAACGCGGCGGCGGCAGCATCTTCTACTTCTCGCCCGGCCACGAGACCTATCCGATCTATTACAACACCGACGTCAAGCAGGTGCTGAAGAACGCCGTGAAGTGGGCCAACAACCCGGCTCCGGCCTGGGCGGGCATCACCAAGGCGCCGAACACGCCGGCCGACAAGGCTCCGAACGGACCGATGACCATCAAGGGCGAAACGCTGCACAAGCCCGGCGAGGCCGGCTTCCGCTGAGAAGCCGCGCAGGACCTCTGGCCACCACAGGAACGAAAACAACAGATCATGGTCAAGCTCCTCATCCTCGGAACAGGGAGCATGGCGGTCAGCCATGCGACCAATTTCCAGGCCGCGCCGGACACTGAGCTCGTCGCGGCCGTCGAGACCGACGCCGCGCGCCGCGAGGCTTTCGGCAAGCAGTTCGGCATCGAGAACCTCTTCGCCGATCTCGAATCGGCGATCGCCTGGGGCGAGTTCGACGCCGTCGCCAACGTGACGCCGGATGCCGTGCACTATCCGACGACGATGCGCCTCATCGCCGCCGGAAAGCACGTTTTCTGCGAGAAGCCGCTGGCGACGAGCTATCCGCTCGCGCTCGAGATGGCCGACGCCGCGGAGGCGAAGGGCATCATCAACATGGTGAACTTCACCTATCGCAACTCGCCTGCCCTTCAGAAGGCGCGCGAGCTGGTGCGCGGCGGCGCGATCGGCGAGATTCGCTATTTCGAGGCGTCCTATCTGCAGAGCTGGCTCGTCAGCAAGGCATGGGGCGATTGGCGCACGGAGTCGCGCTGGCTGTGGCGCCTGTCCTCGCAGCACGGATCGAAGGGCGTGCTCGGCGATGTCGGCGTTCACATCGTCGACTTCGCCTCCTTCGGTGCCGACACGGATATCGTCGCCGTCGACAGCCGCCTGAAGACCTTCCACAAGGCCGAGGGCGACAAGATCGGCGAATATCCGCTGGATGCGAACGATTCGGCGGTGATGACGGCGGAGTTCGCCAATGGCGCGCTCGGCACGATCACCGCGACCCGTTTCGCCACCGGCCATGCCAACGACCTGACGCTGCGCATCTTCGGCACGTCGGGCGGCATGGAGGTCAAGACCGACGGCAAGACCTCGTCGCTCAGGATCTGCGAGGGTCCCGAGATCGATACCTTCGCCTGGGAAGTCGTTGAGTGTCCACCGGTTCCCACGACCTATGAGCGGTTCGCCAAGGCCTGCAACACCGGCATCAATGGCGAGCCGGACTTCCGCCGGGCGGCCGAGGTGCAGCGCATCCTCGACCTCTGCTTCGCGCAGGAGGCGACCCGCGCTCTGCATGCCGCGGCTCCGACGACGGCGTAGCAGCCGGCTGCATCAGCTTTACCGAAAGGCGGCCGCGATCCATGATCGCGGCCGTTGTTTTTTGGACACGGCCGCCGACATCGACCGACCGCCGGTTGCCAAGCCAAAGCTTCGTCTGTATATTTGCAAGTCTGTTCACTCTTGCCAGGGAGGTCTGCATGGCATCGACGCATATGACAGTCGTTCCCGACTTCCCGCCGGAACTTTCCGGCCGATAGGCAGGTCGAGCGGCAGTCCCTGGCCCGGTCCCCGACCGCGCCCGTTTGCCGACACCCCATCGAAAACCTGACTTTATCGTCGCGCGCTGCCGCGCCCTTTCGGGCCGCCGCGCGCCGTCCCGACATTTCCCAATTCGAGGCCGGTCGCGTGGACGCGACCGGAAAACATCATGTCGATCAACGCTCAGGCGCGCTCGCCCCGCCGCTGGCTGTCCGGCCCGTTCGCGCGCGTCTTCGCTTTCACCTTCCGTCACTGGCGGCGCCAGAAATTCATCGCGGGCCTCATCATGACCGCGATGCTTCTGGAAACGCTCGCCCATGTCCTGCTGCCGCTCTATGCGGGCCGCATCGTGGACGCGATCGCGACGCCCACCGATGCCCGCGAAACCGCGCTCCGCCTCGCTGTAGAGGCCTTCGCGACCGTGCTGGCGCTCAGCGTCGGCATGGTGATCGCGCGCCACATCGGGTTCAGCGGCATCATCCACATGACGCTGGCGATCATGTCCGACGTCGCCTCCGAGGCATTCTACAAAGTTCAACGTTTTTCAACGAACTGGCAGGCGAACAGCTTCGCCGGCTCGACGGTGCGCAAGATCTCGCGCGGCATGTGGGCGCTGGACCAGCTCAACGACACGATGATCCTGGCGCTGCTCCCTTCGGTCGTGGTGCTGGTCGGCACGACCGTGCTGCTCGGGACCTACTGGCCGATGATGGGCGTGATCGTCGCCATCGGTTCGGTGATCTATGTCTCGGTGACGGTGTCGCTGTCGCTCTTCTATGTCGCACCGGCGGCGAGCCTCGCCAACCAGTGGGACACGAAGCTCGGCGGCGCGCTGGCCGACGCGGTGAGCTGCAACGCGGTCGTGAAGGCCTTTGGCGCGGAAGCGCGCGAAGACCAGCGCCTTGCGAGCATCATCACCAAATGGCGTGGCCGGACACGGCGGACCTGGGTGCGCGGCACCAATAACGGCACGCTGCAGAACACCATGGTCGTGATCATGCGCGCCGCGGTGGTCGGGCTGGTGCTGTGGCTCTGGTGGCATGGCCGGGCGACGCCGGGCGACGTCACCTTCGTGCTGACCTCGTTCTTCGTGCTCGAGGGCTATCTGCTGGATGTCGGCATGCATGTCCGCAACCTGCAGCGCGCCGTCAACGACATGGAGGAACTGGTCTCGCTCGAATCCCAGCCGCTCGGGATCGAGGACAAGGCCGATGCCGTTCCGATGAAGATCGGCGCCGGCGAGATCCGCTTCGACGACGTGACCTTCCACTATGCGGGTCACGACACGCCGCTCTATCGCGACTTCAACGTCACGATCGCGGCGGGCGAGAAGATCGGCCTCGTGGGGCATTCGGGATCCGGCAAGACGACCTTCGTCAAGCTGATCCAGCGGCTCTACGACGTGAACAAGGGCCGGATCCTGATCGACGGTCAGGACATCGCCCATGTCACGCAGTCCTCGCTGCGCGGCGAGATCGCGATCGTGCAGCAGGAGCCGATCCTGTTCCACCGCTCGCTCGCCGAGAACATCGCCTATGCCCGTCCGGGCGCCTCGATGGAGGAGATCATCGCCGCGGCGAAGCTCGCCAACGCACATCACTTCATCGAACGCCTGCCGCGCGGCTACCAGACGCTGGTCGGCGAACGGGGCGTGAAGCTCTCGGGCGGCGAGCGTCAGCGCGTGGCGCTGGCGCGGGCGTTCCTCGCGGATGCCCCGGTGCTGATCCTCGACGAGGCAACATCCAGCCTCGATTCGGAATCGGAGGCGCTGATCCAGGAGGCGATGGAGCGGCTGATGGAAGGCCGCACCGCCATCGTCATCGCCCACCGCCTGTCGACGGTGCGCTCGATGGACCGCCTGCTGGTCTTCGATCATGGCACGATCGCCGAGGAGGGCACGCATGACGTGCTCGTCCGCCGCGAGAACGGCATCTATCGCCGCCTTTTCGAGCGGCAGGCGCTGGAACTCGCCAAGGGCCTCGAAATCGCAGCCTGACAAACAGAACGGGCGGCCCTTGGGCCGCCCGTTTCACAAGTCCTGACAGTCGCTTTCGCCGCTCAGTTGATGTAGCGGACCTTGCCGGCCGAATTGACCATGCAGTTTACCTCGACGTCGTTGACGACGAGATTGACCTGCGCGCCGGACTTGCCGGCCTTCACCTTGCGGACCTGCACGTTGCCCTTCAGCGCATTGTGCTGCGTGGCCGCCGCATTGATGCAGGCCTGCCGGGCCGATTTGGAAGACACGGCCAAAGCCGGCGTCATGGACGCAGCCGTCAGCGCGGCAACGGACGAAAGTACGATCGCGAACTTCATCATGATGTCACCCTCCTGAGGCGAGGCCGCCCGGCCTCTTGAGGCGACAATGATGCTGGCCGGCTCAGGTTCCGGTTTGACCGGATGCGGCTTCCCTAGGCCCGCCGCGCCGAAGCCGTGAGAGCTTGAGACGGATCGTGCTGCCCACACCTTCGACGAAGGCAACCGCGCTCTTGCGCCGCTCAAGGACAGGCTTTTCGACGAAGTGCCACGAGAAGGCCGCATAGAGAAGGCCGGCCGGCGCCGCGATGAGGAAGATGGTGTACCAACTCGCGAGCGCCGGCACGGACGCCACGACCTGCTGGATCGGGAACGCGAAGAGGTAGAGCCCATAGGAGTAGTCGCCGCTGAACAGCAGCGGGATCTTCCTGGGGTTCAGAAGCCCGAGCCAGACGGTGAGATAGCCGACGGGGATCACCGAGAAAGGCTTCGCATAGGGAATGGACATCAGCACGAAGGCCACCACCGCACAGGCGAGCGCCAGCGCACCAGAGCGGGGAATGACATTGCGAAAAAGGTAGAGCGTTACGCCAGCAAGGAAGGCTACGACGAGAAGGCGGCCGGGTAGATGCCCCTCCAGCGCTTCCCGGTCCCCGGCGGCATAGATTGAAACGGCGACGACGAGAAGGATCAGCACAGAGCCGGCGAGAAACCACTTCGGCCGGCGAAACAGCGTGAGCGCTGCCATTACGATCAGAGCAATGTAGCATTCGAGCTCGTACGGGATCGTCCAAAGAGAATTGTTGACGATGTACGGATGCGGATTGTTCTGGAAGACACCAGGTAAGACGAAGTGGATCGAACCCACGATATTCAGGAAATAGGAATAGAATGATCGGCTCGAGAAATACTCGGAAAGGCTGAGCTCCGTCATGACGGGGCCGAGAATGAGTGCCGAGAGCAGAACTTCGACGGCCAGTGCCGGAACAATCCTGAGCACACGCAGGGTCGCAAAGCCCTCCAGCGTCCTGCAGCGATCAAGGCTCCCGGCAACGAGAAAGCCGCTGAGTGCGAAGAACATCGTCAGGATCGAAGCCTGGAACGGTCCGAAGACCGGGCCGAGCGCGATGGCCGTAGCGACTGGGTCCCCCGAAGCCACGATGCTGTGCCCGAGGACGACGGCGAGCGCGAGGATCACCCGCAGATAGTCGAAACCGTTCGTGTAGCCGCTGGCCGCCATGTGCTGGCCGATCGACTTTCCCTGCATCGCCGCCCCCATCCATGCTTTGCAGCTGCATGGTTGCAGAGATACTCATGGTTGTCGAATCCAAGTTGCGCAGCCAAGTTTCACTCGCAGCGCGTGCTTGGAAGGCCGTGGCGAACCCGTCCCGCGCCATCGAAACGCCGCGGTCGGGGGCGGCGAGCGTGGCGGGTTCAGCCCGCAGCGAGATCTGCGACGAGGCGGTCGATGGTCATGGTCCAGCCGGCTTCCATCAAGGGCCGCGGCAGGGCTTCGGCGAATTCGGCGGGGACGACGAAGCGGAAGGTCATCCGCGTTCCCTCCCCGTCCGGCTCGAACAGGATCGTGGCCTCGGGCGCTTCGTCGAGCCGGGCAGGATCGAGCGGCGGCCAGCCACCCTCCGCACCCCAGGCGAAGACCAGCTTCCGCCCCGGCACGATCTCCCGGTAGATGCCGCCCGTCATGTACTCCGTCTCGGCATTGACGACCATGTGCTGCCGCCATGCGCCGCCGACCCGCAGATCCACGGTCGGCGGACCGTTGGGCGTCATGCCGGGATTGAAGAACCAGCCGAGATGCTCCGGCTCGGTCCAGGCCCGAAAGACGAGCTCCGGCGGCGCATCGAAGTGGCGGACGAGAGTCAGAACGGTGGGTGCCTCGGTCGTGCTCATGTCAGTCCTCCCTGTTTTCGTCGGTTGAGGCCGGCGGCAGTGGCGCGCCTTCGCGGGCTGCCGCCGCCGTCATCGCCCTCAACTGATCGGCGAGGCGGTCGAAGCGCTCGTCGAAGAAGCGGCGATAGTCGGCGAGCCAGCGATCCGCCGCGAGGAGCGGCTCCGGCTGGAGCTGGCAGGCCCTGAACTGGGCCGAGCGCCGCTTCGAGACGAGACCCGCCTCCTCCAGGACCTTCACGTGACGCGACACCGTGGGCAGCGTGAGCGCGAAAGGCTCGGCGAGCTCGTTGATGGTCGCCTCACCCTCGGCGAGTCGCGCCAGGATCGCCCGCCGTGTCGGGTCGGCCAGCGCTGCGAAGGTAGCGCTCAGGACATCCTGCATGATCACCTCTTGCGTGCGCCTGCAATTGCATACTTGCGTATATACGCAAATTTAAAGCAGCCGTCCAGCCCGGCGATACGTCAAATCTCAGGCGGACCGGCTCCCGAAGAAGCCGGCGAGCCCATCCCGCGCCGTCGAGAGATGGCGGTCGAGCGCGGCGAGCGCGGCGGCCTTGTCGCCGGCGCGGCAGGCGGCGATCATGGCGCGGTGGTCGACCTGGCCCATGTCGCCATCGGTGGCGAGGTGGAAGCGGAGATACCGATCAGCGGCGACGAGGTGCTGCTCGGTGAGCGCGAGCAGGCGCGGCAGGCCGGCGGCGGCATAGAGCGTCATGTGAAAGCGTCGGTTGAGCTCGCCCATCCGCGAAACGTCGTCTTCGCGGTCGATCTCGGCGATGATCTCATCCGCGCGGTCGAGATCGGCCGCGGTCAGGTTCGGCAGCGAGTGGCGAAGCGCCTGCGCCTCCAGCCCGCCGCGGATGGCGAAATTGTCGAGCGCATCGGCGAGCGAGATCTCGACGACGATGGCGCCGCGATGCGGCTCGAAATCAACAAGCCCCTGCGCTTCCAGTTGGCGGAGCGCCTCGCGGATCGGCATGCGGCTGACCTCGAAGCGGCCGGCGAGATCCTCCTGGCGCAGCGGCGTTCCCGGCGGCAGCGCGCCGGCGAGGATCGCCTGCTTGAGCGTCGCCGCGACATATTCCGTCGCCGTCCGGAACCGGCGCCCGCCCGCCTCGATCACATCGCTGAGTGACGCCACGCCGCCCGTCGCGCACCTGCGCGCCCCTTGAATGTCGATTGGATCCAATCTAACAATCGCGACAGCCGAATACAATGCCGCGTCCGAGCCGGGCGCAGCGCCCTCCCCGAGCCTCCGCGATCCGATCATGACATCCATGCCGTCCGAGAGCGCCTCTCCCTCCGATCCGGACGATTCGCGCGCCGGGCTCGCGCGGTCGAGCGACCTGCAGCCGATCCTCGCCGGCATCATCGCGGCCTTTGTCGGCTTCGCCGGCGTCTTCACCGTCATCCTGCAGGGTTTCATCGCGGTCGGCGCCACGCCGGCCCAGGCGGCGTCGGGCCTCCTCGCGATCTGCCTCGTGCAAGGCGTGCTGGCGATGTGGATGAGCTGGCGGCACAAGATGCCGATCTCGATCGCCTGGTCGACGCCGGGCTCCGTTCTCTTCGCGGCGACGGGCATGCTCGATGGCGGCTTCCCCGTCGCGGTTGGCGCCTTCATCGTCGCCGGCCTTCTGATCGTCGCCGCCGGGCTGGTGAAGCCGTTCGGCAAGCTCGTCTCGTCGATCCCGCCGGTGCTGGCCAGCGCCATGCTCGCCGGCATCCTGCTCGGCCTCTGCCTCGCCCCGGCACGGGCGGTGGCGGACGAACCGGCGCTCGCGATTCCCGTCGTGCTCGTCTGGGCGATCGTCGGGCGGCTGAAGCGCATCTGGGCGGTGCCGGCCGCGGTCGCGACCGCGATCGTGATGATCGCCCTGCATGCGCCGACCGACGGCCTCTCGACGGCGCATTTCCTGCCCGACATCGCCTTTGTCTGGCCGGAGTTCAGGGCGACGGCGATGATCTCGCTGGCCGTGCCGCTGTTCATCGTGACCATGGCGGCGCAGAACCTGCCCGGCATCGCCGTCATGAAGCTCAACGGCTACGAGCCGCCGGTCAGCCGCATCTTCGTCGTCTCGGGCCTCGGCTCGGTGGTCACCGCCTTCTTCTGCGGCCATACGCTGAACCTCGCGGCGATCACCGCGGCGCTCTGCGCCGGGCCCGAGGCGCATCCCCATCCCGGCCGGCGCTGGATCGCCTCGGTCTCGGCCGGCGCCACCTATCTCGTGCTCGGCCTCGGCGCCACGACGGCGGCGGCGCTGATCACGATTGCGCCGCCCGTCCTGATCCAGGCGGCGACTGGGCTCGCCCTCTTCGGCGCGTTCGGCGCGGCGCTCGCCGGCGCAACCGCGCATGCCGCCGACCGCGATGCGGCGATGGTGACCTTCGTTACCGCCGCGTCGGGTCTTTCCTTCTTCGGTGTCGGTGCCGCATTCTGGGGGCTCGTGGCAGGCGGGGCCTTCATGCTGCTGAACCGGCGCTGGGCGAGATGACGGACGGAACGATCGCAGGGATCATCCTGGCAGGCGGCACATCGCGCCGCATGGGCAGCGACAAGGCCTTCGCGATGCTCGGCGGGCGGCCGCTCGTCGCGCATGCCGCCAGCCGGCTCGCGCCGCAGGTCGGGCCTTTGGCGATCAACGCAAATGCGGAGCCGCAGCGCTTCGACGGCCTGCACCTGCCGGTCGTCGCCGACGACAGCCCGGATACCGGGCCGCTCGGCGGCGTCCTCGCCGGGCTGCGCTGGGCGGCCGGTCATCCACAGGCGCCGCGCCATCTCGTCACGGTGCCGGTCGACGGGCCGTTCATCCCGGCCGATCTCGTGGCGCGGCTTTCCGATGTCGGCGGCGCCTCAGGCACGATCGTCATCGCCGCTTCCGGCGAGCGCGACCACCCGGTCTTCGCGCTGTGGCCGCTGGAAATGGCCGAGCGGCTTGCCGCGTGGCGGCTGACGGCGAAGAGCCATGGCGTGCGCGCCTTCCTCGCCGCCACGGGCTTCGCGGTCGCAAGCTGGCCGCTGCCCGCCCTCGGTCCCGACCCGTTCTTCAACGCCAATACGCCGGATGATCTCGCCCGCGCCGAGGCATGGCTTGCGGGCGATGCGGCTCTGTGATGCTAATCAAAGCAAGCCCAAGGGCTGAGCAGCGACAGTCGCTGACGCCCGCGAAGCGCCGTGTGGGCCTTCCGCGCGGGCGATGCTAGCAACAAGGTTCGGTTCGGCCGGACCGCAGGGAACGAATTCGAGGTTCATGATGCTGAAGAAACTGGCCCTCGCCGCCGCCGCCTTCCTCGCCATCGCCGCACAGGCCGAGGCCAAGGACTGGTCCAAGATCCGGATCGGCACGGAAGGCGCCTACCCGCCCTTCAACTTCTTCGATTCCGACAAGCAGCTGCAGGGCTTCGACATCGATATCGCCAAGGCGGTCTGCGACAAGCTCAAGGCCGAATGCACCTTCGTCGCGCAGGACTGGGACGGCATCATCCCCGCGCTGCAGGCCGGCAAGTTCGACGCCATCTTCGCGTCGATGTCGATCACCGACGAGCGCAAGAAGGTTGTCGACTTCTCGCGGCCCTATTACAACACCCCCTCCGCCTTCATCGCCGCCAAGGGCTCGGGCATCACCGATGTCTCGGCCGATGCGCTGAAGGGCAAGACGCTCGGCGCCCAGTCCTCCACCATCCAGTCCGGCTATCTCGAGCAGAACTATCCGGGCTTCGAGCTGAAGCTCTATCCGACGCAGGACGAGGTCTATCTCGACCTCGCTTCCGGCCGCATCGATGCGCTCTTCGTCGACAAGGTCGTCGGCCTCGACTGGCTGAAGACGACGGATGGCGGCTGCTGCGAGGTCGTCGGCAAGGACATCCCGCTCGGTGGCGGCGTCGGCGCGGCGGTCCGCAAGGACGATGCCGACCTGCGCGACGCGATCTCCAAGGCGATCCTCGAGATCAAGGCCGACGGCACCTATGACAAGCTGAACGCGAAGTATTTCCCGTTCTCGATCTGGATCGACTGAGGCGCGCCGCGCCGTCTTCGTCCCGCCGCGCGTCCGATGATGCGCGGCGGCCAGGACGGCACGAAGGGGGCATCACCGCGTGGACCTCATCCGACTCCTGAGCTTCGGGCCCGACGGCTGGGGCGACGAGCTGGCCGCCGGCACCTGGCTCACCATCCGCCTCGCGGTCGCCACGCTGCCGTTCGGCCTGCTGCTCGGGCTCCTCGTCGCGCTCGCGAAGCGCAGCCATATCCGCGCTCTGCGCGTCGTCGGCAATGCCTATACGACCGTCTTCCGCGGCCTGCCCGAGCTGCTGACCATCTTCATCGTCTATTTCGGCGGGCAGATCCTGTTGCAGCGGATCGTGGAGTTCGTTTCGCCGGGCAGCAGCGTCGAGGTCAGCGGCTTCGTCTCGGGCATGATCGCGCTCGGGGTCGTGTTCTCGGCCTATTCGTCCGAGGTGTTCCTCGGCGCCTTCCGCGGCATCTCGCGCGGGCAATGGGAAGCCTCGCGCTCGCTCGGCCTCCGGCCGCTCGCGACCATGCGGCTCGTCATCCTGCCGCAGCTCGTGCGCCTCGCCTTGCCGGGGCTCGCCAATCTCTGGCTGATCCTCCTCAAGGATACGTCGCTGGTCTCGGTCATCGCGATCGATGATCTCCTGCGCGTCACGGGCATCGCGGTGCGCGTCACCAAGCAGCCCTTCTTCTTCTTCGGCGTCGCCTGCCTGCTCTATCTCGTGATGTCGATGATCTCGTCGATCGGCATCACGGCGATCGAGCGGCGGCTCGGCCGCGGCCATGGGCGGACGGCATGAATTTCGAGGTGCTCCAGGAATACGGGCCGCGGATGCTCGCCGGCCTCGTGGTGACGCTGGAGCTGGTGGCGATCTCGATCGTCTGCGGCGCGCTGCTCGCCGTGCCGATCGCGCTGGGGCGCATGAGCCGCAACAAGCTCGTGAGCCGGATCGCCTTCGCCTATGTCTATGCGGTGCGCGGCACGCCGCTTCTGGCGCAGACCTTCCTCGTCTATTACGGCGCCGGCCAGTTCCGCCCCGAATTGCAGGCTGTCGGCCTCTGGTGGCTGTTCAAGGACGCGTTCTTCTGCTGCGTCCTCACCTTCACGCTCAACACCGCCGCCTATCAGGCCGAGATCTATCGCGGCGCCATCCTCGCCGTGCCGCGCGGCCAGAGCGAGGCGGCGATGTCGCTTGGCCTGACGCCGCGCGCGATCTTCCGCATGGTCGTGGCGCCGCAGGCGATGCTGCTCGCGCTGCGGCCGCTCGGCAACGAGATCATCCTGATGATCAAGGGCTCGTCGGTCGCTGCCATCGTCACGGTGTTCGACCTGATGGGCGTCACCCGCCTCGCCTATTCAAGGACCTTCGACTTCCAGGTCTATCTCTGGGCCGCGGTGCTCTATCTCGTGATGGTCGAGATCATCCGCCGCGTCTGGGATCATCTCGAGCACCGCCTGACACGGCATATCCGCCACGCCTAGGGTCGCGCCAGCAGGGCGGCGATCTTCGCGGACAGGCGCTCGAGATCGACCGGCTTGGTATCGAAATCGTCGCAGCCGGCCTCGAGCGCCCGCTCGCGCTCGCCGACCATGGCATGCGCCGTCAGCGCGATGATCGGCAGCCCCTCGCCGCCGCCGGCACGGATGCGCCGCGTCGCCTCCCAGCCATCGAAGACCGGCAGGCTGAGATCCATGAGCACGATGTCCGGCTTGTCGCCGAGCGCCTTCGTGACCGCTTCCTGCCCGTCGACGGCGAGGAGAACCTCGTGCCCGGCGCGCTTCAGCCGGCGCGAGAGCATGTCGCGATTGAGTTCGTTGTCCTCGACCAGGAGGATAAGCGCCATCAGATCCGTCCTTCTCCCTCGCCCGCCGGCAGCGTGACCGCGCGGATCGCGCGGCTGAGCTCGACGCTCGCGGCCTGCCCCTTGGCGATGATGCCTTGCGTGTTCTCCTTCAGCGAGGCCCGCTCGCCCGCCGTCAGCTCGCGCGCGGTGACGACGATCACCGGGATGCCGCGCCAGGCCTCGCTCTCGCGGATGCGCTTCAGGAATTCGAAGCCGTCCATTTCCGGCATGTTCAGATCGAGCAGGATCGCATCCGGCACGCCATTGGCGGAGAGCCAGTTGAGTGCCTCGCGGCCGTTGGTCGCCGTCGCCGAGGTCATGCCGAGCTTGTCGCCGACCCGCGCCATCAGTTCGCGCGTCGGGCCGTCATCCTCGACGATGAGCATGGTCTGGCCTTCCGCCACCGCCCGCTCGGGCATGTGGCGCTCCAGCGTCTGGAGGAGTTCGGCGCGGTTGAGCGGCTTGGTCAGCATCGCCGCCGCGCCGAGGGTGAAGGCGAGGCTGCGGTCGTCGGTGATCGAGACGATGACGACGGGGATCGCCGCCAGGTCGGGATCGTCCTTCAGCGCCACCAGCACCGCCCAGCCATCGACCTGCGGCATCATGATGTCGAGCGTGATCGCGTCCGGCCGGTGCTTGCGGGCGAGTTCGAGCGCCTCGGTGCCGGAACCGGCATAGATCGGCTGGTAGCCCTCGCGCACGAGATGCGCGCCGATGATGTGGCGGGTATGCGGGTCGTCGTCGACGACGAGCACGCGCCCGCCCTCGGCGCTGCCCGAGGGCGGCGTCGCCGCCTCGGCCACCGTGTCCTCGGCCTCGTCAGCTGCGTTCTCCTCCGCGGTCTTTTGGCCGCCATCGAGGATGACGAGATCGAAGCAGGAGCCCTCGCCTTCCTTGCTGGTGACGGTCAGGTCGCCGCCGAGGGTGCGCGCGAAGCTGCGGCTGATGGCAAGGCCGAGCCCGGTGCCGCCGAAGCGGCGGGTGGTCGAGCTGTCGGCCTGCGAGAAGGCCTGGAACAGCCGGCCGAGCTGTGCCTCGGTCATGCCGATGCCGGTGTCGCGCACCGAAATGGCGAGCTGCTTGCCGGTGCGGCGGACGCTCATCGTCACGGTGCCGTCCTGCGTGAACTTGGTCGCGTTGCTCAGGAGGTTGAGGACGATCTGCTTCAGCTTGGTGTGGTCGGTGCGGACCGAACCGATGCCCGCCTCGACATCGAGGACGAAGGCGTTGCGGTTCTTGGCGGCGAGCGGCTTCACGAGCGTCTCGACGTCGCGCGAGAGCGCGGCGATGTCGACGGGCTCGAGGAAGACCTCCATCCGCCCGGCCTCGATCTTCGAAAGATCGAGGATGTCGTTGATGATGCGCAGGAGGTGCTGGCCCGCGCCCTCGATCTTCTTGAGGTCGGCCACCGCGTCGGTCTGGCCCATGTCCTCGGCATCCTGCATCAGCAGCTGGCTGTAGCCGATGATCGCGTTGAGCGGCGTGCGGAGCTCGTGGCTCATATTGGCGAGGAACTCGGACTTCACCTGCGTCGCGTGGTCGGCCGCCTCCTTGGCGAGCTCGAGCTCGCGTTGCCGCTCGCGCATCTCGGTGACGTCGGAATAGACGGCGACGATGCCGCCGGCGGCGGTGCGGCGCTCCTGGATCTGGATCCAGCGCCCGTCCGGGAACCGCTCGACCGTCACGGCGAGACTTGCCCGCCGGGCAAGCCGGTCGTTGATCCAGGCCGCGGCGGCTTCGTCGTCGAGACCGCGCCGCTCGGCGGCGGCGCGCATGATGTCGACGAAGGAAGCGCCCGGCTGGAGGACGCGCGCGACCGAGCCGGTCATGGCGCGGTATTGCGAATTGGTGATCTGCAGGCGGTCGTCGGCGTCGTAGAGCGCGAATCCCTGATTGATGCTCTCGATGGCGTCCAGCATCATCTGCCGCCGCTCGCGGGCTTCCTCGGCGAAGGCGTCGCGCTCGCGGATGCTGACGGCGAGGAGCGCGACGGCGTCCCGCATGCGGCCGAGTTCGTCGCGCGAGGGCTCGGGCAGCGCGACATCGGAATTGCCGCGCGTGATCTCGCCGATCGCCGCCACCAGCTGGCGAAGCTGCGGCAGCATCGAGGCCAGGACGACGAAGGTGAACAGCGCGCCGAGCACGACGGCGATGGCGGTGATCGCCAGCGAGACATAGGCGCCGTCGGTGAATTCCGAGAGCACCTCGACCCGCGCCGCGTCCGCCTGCGCGCGAAGCTGCGGCTCCAGGGCGACGAGCAGCGTCTCTGCCGCCTCGCCCTCGCTGCGCGCCTCGGCGAAGAGCGAATTGCCGACGACGCGCTGGTCGTCGGTATAGGCGTCCACCGCCTTCATCGCCGTCGCGTCGAAAGTGTTGACGGCAGCGCCGATCTTCGCGGCCTCGTCGGGCAGGAAGGGCTTCAGCCGCTCGAGTTCGGCATCGAGGCGGGCCCTCGCCTCGTTGCCGCGCTGCTCGGAGAGGGTCAGCAGGCTCACCGCGAGATCGGCGCGCCAATAGAGCAGCTCATGGAAGTCCATATGCACGGCGGTGACGATCTCAGAGATCGTCGCGATGCGCCGCGCCTCGTCGAGCGTGCCGGACGCGCGCTGGACGGTCCAGAAGACATAGGCGCTGGTCGCCGCCATAGGCAGCAGAAGCACCACCGCCAGCACGATCGCGCGGGTGGTGATCGAGGTCTGGCGAAGCGCGCGGATCAGGCGGTTGAACACGGCGCGGCTCACGGTTCGGCGAGGGTGATGCTGATGACGCTGGAAAGGTCGCCCTCGGCCGCCCCTTCGCGCGGATAGCCAGTGATGTCTATCGAGCCCTTGGGGCTGCCATGGCAGGAGAGGCAGGAGGCGGCGTAGTATTCGGGAACGGCCATGCGGAAGGCCTTGCCGCCGCCATCCCCGGCGACGACCTCCGCGAAGGGCGCGCCGCGGGCCCAGGCGGGATCGCGGAACTTGCCGGCGATCACCTGCTTCTCCCAATCGTCCGGCCGTGCCTTGCGGTTGCGCACCAGCTCGGGCGGCGCGGTCACCTTGATATGCGCGTCGCCCTTCACCCGTTCGGCGAAGGATTCGTTGACGAGGCGGGCGAAGGTGGCGGGGATGAAGCCCTTGAAGGCGACGCCCTCCTTGTTGATCTCGTCCTGCGCGTTGTCCATCACGTCGCGGATGGCATCCATCTGGGCGCGGATCAGCCGGCCCTGGCGCGAGTCGGGAGGATAGCTCTCCGGGTCCTCGCCGGTCTTCGCCTTGTAGTTGGCCGTCGCCTCGGCGATCACGACATCGGCGCCAAGATGCTTGTCGCCGAGCGCGGGATCGTTGATCTCGGCCTGATGCTTGGAAATGACGGCGCGCGCCGATTGCAGCATCGCCGAAAGGCGGCTGGCGATGGCTTCCGGCGACCCGGGCGCCGCAGCGCCCGCGGCCGCTGCTGCCGTCTCGGATGCCGTGCCCTTGCCGGCGATCATCGCCGCACCGGCCGTCATCGCCAGCACCAGCGCGACGCCCATGACGAGGGGCCGCACCCGGCGACGGCCCCGCCGCGCCCCACCATGAATCATGCTCACGAGACCTCGCCTCCCCGTCCTCTCCGCCGGCCCGGATGCGCCGGAACCGCCCGGTCGCTCCCTGCGATGCCCGGCGGGCGTTGCTGTCGGCAGCTTTCGCAAAGCGCGGCCCGAACGCAACGATTCCCCAGTCTTCGCAGGGGGATCGACCTGAGTCCAGACGCCTCCTGGGCCAGCGGGAGCGTCACTATTTACATATAATAGTACTAATGGTATCGACTCTCATGCCGCGCGGGAGGAAAACGCCGCGGCCAAGGGAGGAACATCGTGAGCATCCTGAAGAAACTCGCCCTCGCGGCGGGCCTCGCTACCGCTTTGTCTTCGGCCGCCATGGCCGCTGACGGCATGACGGTCGGCTTCTCGCAGATCGGCTCCGAGTCTGGCTGGCGCGCGGCCGAGACCTCGGTGACGAAGAGCCAGGCCGAGAGCCGCGGCATCAACCTGAAATTCGCCGACGCGCAGCAGAAGCAGGAAAACCAGATCAAGGCGATCCGCGGCTTCATCGCGCAGGGCGTCGACGCCATTCTCGTCGCGCCGGTCGTCGCCACCGGCTGGGAAGACGTGCTCAACGAGGCCAAGGAAGCCAATATCCCGGTCGTGCTGCTCGATCGCGGCATCGACGGCCCCGAGGACCTCTACCTGACCTCCGTCGCCTCGGACCAGGTCAAGGAAGGCCGCGTCGCCGGCCAGTGGCTGGTCGATACCGTCAAGGACAAGGACTGCAAGGTCGTCGAGCTGCAGGGCACCGTCGGCTCGACCCCGGCCATCAACCGCAAGAAGGGTTTCGAGGAAGCGATCGCCGGCTCGAAGAACATCACCATCATCCGCAGCCAGACGGGCGACTTCACCCGCTCGAAGGGCAAGGAAGTGATGGAAGGCTTCCTCAAGGCCGAGAACGGCGGCAAGGGCATCTGTGCGCTCTATGCCCATAATGACGACATGGCGGTCGGCGCTATCCAGGCGATCAAGGACGCCGGCCTGAAGCCGGGCAGCGACATTCTCGTCGTCTCGATCGACGGCGTGCCGGACATCTTCACGGCGATCGCCGCCGGCGAAGCCAACGCCACCGTCGAGCTGACGCCGAACATGGCCGGCCCGGCCTTCGACGCGCTCGCCGCCTACAAGAAGGACGGCACCGTTCCGCCGAAGTTCATCATCACCGAGTCGAAGCTCTACACCGCCGCCGACGACCCGAAGGGGGAGTATGAACGGCGCAAGGGTCTGGGTTACTAATCAGTCCCAACATGCGCGCGGCCCTGCTCCTTCGGGGGCTGGGCCGCGACGCCATAAGGCCCGCTCGACCCGGGGGAGCGACGTGCAGGACACCGTCAATCGCGAGCAAGACGCCGCCGACCGCGCCACCGGCTATCGCATGGAAGCGCGCCAGGTCTCGAAGATCTTCGGCACGCACAAGGCGCTGGACGGCGTCGATTTCGGCCTTCTGCCGGGCGAGGTGCATGCGCTGCTCGGCGAGAACGGCGCCGGCAAGTCGACCCTCATCAAGATCCTCACCGGCGCCTATCAGCCGGATGGCGGCGCCATCTTCGTCGATGGCGAGGAAGTGCACCTGACGAGCCCGCTGCAGGCGCAGACCTACGGCATCGGCACCGTCTACCAGGAAGTGAACCTCTTGCCGAACCGTTCGGTGGCGGAGAACCTCTTCCTCGGCCACCAGCCGACCCGCTTCGGCCTCGTCGATCGCCGGCGGATGGACCGCGAGGCGCGGGTGCTCCTGAAGCGCTACGGCCTCGACATCGACCCGTCGAGCGAACTCGGCGCGCATTCGGTCGCGGTGCAGCAGATCGTCGCCATCGCCCGCGCGGTGCAGCTCTCCGGCAAGGTGCTCATCCTCGATGAGCCGACCGCGAGCCTCGACCGCGACGAGGTGCAGCGCCTGTTCGAGGTCATCGCCAGCCTGAAGCGCGACGGGCTCGCCATCGTCTTCATCACCCATTTCCTCGACCAGGTCTTCGCGCTCGCAGACCGCGTCACCATCCTGCGCAACGGCCGCCTCGTCGACACGCGCCGGCTGACCGAGCTTTCCCGCACCGATCTCGTGCGCAAGATGCTCGGCAAGGACATAGCCTTCTCGGGCTCGACCAGCCTCGAGGCGGAACGGCCGCCGACCGAGCTGCTGCTCGATTTCAAGGGCTATGGCCGCAAGCGCAGCGTCCGACCGTTCTCGCTCGCCATCCACAAGGGCGAGGTCATCGGCGTTGCTGGCCTGCTCGGCTCGGGCCGCACGGAAATGGCGCGCATGATGTTCGGCATCGATCCCGCCGACGAAGGCAGCGTAACGCTTTCCGGCAAGCCGATCACCGTGAAGAGCGCCACCGAGGCCATCGGCCACGGCTTCGGCTTCTGCCCTGAGGATCGCAAGGCGGACGGCATTCTCGGCGACCTTTCGGTGCGCGAGAACATCGTCATCGCCCTGCAGGGCAAGCTCGGCTGGTTCCGCGCGCTGAACCGCGACGAGCAGCTCGACCTCGCCGGGCAGTTCGGCGAGGCGATGGATATCCGCGCCGCTTCGCTCGACATGCCGGTCAAGCTGCTCTCCGGCGGCAACCAGCAGAAGGTGATCCTCGCCCGCTGGCTCGCCACCGACCCCGCCTTCCTCATCCTCGACGAGCCGACGCGCGGCATCGATGTCGGCGCGCATGCCGAGATCGTGCGCACCATCAACCGGCTGCGCGACGACGGCATGGCGCTCGTCGTCATCTCGTCCGAGATCGACGAGGTGGTGGCCTATTCCTCCCGCGTCGTCGTGATGCGCGACCGCGAGATGGTGGCGGAGCTGAAGGGCGAGGACATCAACCCCGCCGTCATCGTCCAGGCGATCGCCACGCATGGCGAGAACTCCGAATTCGAGGCCGAGGTGACGGCATGATGCGCATTCCGCTCGCGCGGCTCGTCAACACGCAGACCATCGCCCTTGTCGGCGTGCTGCTGCTCAACTGGATCCTCTTTCCCGGCTTCTTCAAGATCGAGTGGCAGGATGGCCGGCTGTTCGGCAGCCTCATCGACGTGCTCAACCGCGGCGCGCCGGTCGCCATCCTCGCCATCGGCATGACCGCCGTGATCGCGACCAAGGGCGTCGATCTCTCGGTCGGCGCGGTGATGGCGATGGCCGGCGCCGTGGCCGCGACGCTGGTCGTCGGCGGCTATCCGGGCTGGGTCGCCGTCGCCGGCGCCCTCACCGTCGGCCTTCTCTGCGGTCTCTGGAACGGAGCGCTGGTCGCCCTCCTCGACATCCAGCCGATCATCGCGACGCTCGTCCTCATGGTCGCCGGCCGCGGCATCGCGCAGCTGATCACCGAGGGCTCGATCGTCACCTTCTCCGATCCGACGCTGGTCTTCATCGGCACCGGCTCGTTCCTGGGGCTGCCGATGCCGGTGGTGATCGCGCTCGCCCTGATGATCCTCGTCACGCTGGCGGTGCGGAAGACGGCGATCGGCCTCTTCATCGAGGCGGTCGGCGTCAACCGCTCGGCGGCGACGCTCGCCGGCATCCGCTCGCGGCTGCTGCTCATCGCCGTCTATGCCGTCAGCGGCCTCTGCGCCGCGATCGCCGGCATCATCGTCGCCGGCGATATCCGCGGCGCCGACGCCAACAATGCCGGCCTCTGGCTGGAGCTCGACGCGATCCTCGCGGCGGTGATCGGCGGCACCTCGCTGCTCGGCGGCCGGTTCTCGATCGTCATGTCGGTGGTGGGCGCCCTCATCATCCAGGCGATGAACACCGGCATCCTCGTTTCGGGCTATCCGCCCGAGTTCAACCTCGTCGTGAAGGCGGGGATGATCACGCTGATCCTGATGATCCAGTCGCCATTCGCCGGCCGCCTGCTGACCTGGTTCGGCCGCAACCGCCGCAAGGGGGCATGATGAACCGCAGCCTCCGCCCCCTGCTCGCGACGGTGGTCATCTTCCTGATCGCCTATGCCGCTGCCGTCTTCCAGTTCCCGGGCCTGCTCTCGACGCGCGTCCTCGGCAATTTCCTGACCGACAACGCCTTTCTCGGCATCGCCGCCGTCGGCATGACCTTCGTCATCATCTCGGGCGGCATCGATCTTTCCGTCGGCGCGGTGATCGGCTTCACGGGCGTGCTCGTCGCGGTGCTGATCACCTGGCTCGGCTGGCACCCCCTCGCCGCCTTCGCGGCCGCCTTCGTCGTCGCCGCGGCCTTCGGCGCCGCCATGGGGCTCGTGATCCACTATCTCGAGGTGCCGCCCTTCATCGTCACGCTGGCGGGCATGTTCCTCGCCCGCGGCGGCGCGTCGGTGATCACGCAGGATTCGGTGCCGATCGACCATCCCTTCTATTCCGCCATCTCGTCGCTCTACTGGCGGCTTCCGGGCGGCGGACGGCTCAGCTTTGTCGGGCTCCTGATGGTGGCGGTGTTCGTCGTCGGGGCCATCGTCGCGCACCGGACGAAGTTCGGCTCCTATGTCTATGCGCTTGGCGGCAACGCCACCTCGGCCTCGCTGATGGGCGTCCCGGTCGCGCGCACGACGGTGCAGATCTATACGCTGTCGAGCGTGCTCGCCTGCCTCGCGGGAATCGTCTTCTCGCTCTATACGTCTGCGGGCTATCCGCTGGCGGCGGTCGGCGTCGAGCTCGACGCGATCGGGGCGGTGGTGATCGGGGGAACCTTGCTCACGGGTGGTTACGGCTTCGTCTTCGGGACCTTTGTCGGCGTGATGCTGCTCGGCCTCGTCCAGACCTACATCATCTTCGACGGCACGCTGTCGAGCTGGTGGACGAAGATCGTGATCGGCTTCCTCCTGTTCCTGTTCATCGTCCTGCAGAGGCTGGTCTTTGCGGCGTCGGCCCGCGGCGACAGGGTGGCGGAGAAGGCCTGAGGTCCGTCCCATGACGTCCTGTCCAGCGGGAACGAAGCGCGCCACGGCCGGGCCCCTGCCCGGCCTCGGCCTTTCATGCGCCACGCCGCCCGCATGCCGGTCCGAAAGCGCCAGTCCTGAATGAGCGAGCCGGGCAGCCTCCTGCGCTCGCTCTCCGGCAAACCGGCGGCGCGCAATTTCCACACCTTCGTCATCAACGAGATCGGCGCCTCGATCGTCGCCGGCCGCTATCCGGTCGGCTCGATCCTGCCGAGCGATGCCGAAATGATGGCGAATTTCGGCGTGTCCCGCACCGTGCTGCGCGAGGCGCTCCGGACGCTGGAGGCCAAGGGCATGGTCGAGGCGCGGCCGAAGGTCGGCACCCGCGTCTCGCAGCGGAGCCGCTGGAATTTCTTCGACCAGCAGGTCCTCGCCTGGCATTTCGAGGCGGAGCTCGATGCCGATTTCGTCGCGGGCCTCTTCGATATCCGCGCGGCGCTGCAGGCGCGCGCCGCCGACCTCGCCTCGCGCCGCCGCAATGCCGAGCAGATCCGCCTCCTGAAGTACTGGGTGCACCAGATGGAGCTCGCCGAGGACGATGCGGAATCGCATGCGCTCGCCGAGCTGGAGGTGCATCGCATCACCGTCGAGGCTTCGGGCAATCCGCTGCTGCGCTCGTCGATCGGCCTCGTCGAGCTGACGCTGGCGCTGACCGCGATCGCCGGCCCCGACGAGACGGCGCGGCGCATGGCGCGCGCCTCACTCACCGGGCATTGCCAGGCGCTCGTGTCGGCGATCGAGAAAGGCGACAGCGCGGCCTCGGCCGCGGCGATGGCCGAGGCGATCGCGACCGGACGCGAGCGGGCCGTGGCGGGACGGCGCGGCGGCCGTCCCTGACCGAAGCGTCAGCTTGCGAGCCTTGCCGCCGGCATGTCGATGGTGACCACGAGGCCGGTCGGCAGCCATTCGCGGGTGAAGGTGGCGTTGAGCTGCATCTGCACGACGCGCTCGGAGAGGCTGGTGCCGAAGCCGCTGCGCGTCGGCGGCCCGGCGACCCGCGGGCCACCCGTCTCGCGCCAGACGAGAACGAAGCGCTCTCCCGTCGCCGCCGAGGCGACGCCGACAATGCCGCTCTCGGTGGAGAGCGCGCCGTATTTCACGGCGTTGGTGGCGAGTTCGTGCACGATGAGCGCGAGGGCGGTCGCGGCCTGCAGGCCGATTTCCTTGTCGTCGCCATCGATGACGATGCGCGAGCGGTCGGCGGCATTGTAGGGCTCCACGAGCCGGGTCAGCAGCCCCTGGACCGTCTGCGGGCCGGGCGTCGCCGAGGCCGGGCTGTGCGGACGGACATAGTCATGCGCTGCAGCCAGCGCCTGGATCCGAGCCTGGACAGAGAGGGCGAAGGGCCGCGACTCGGGCTGCGCGCGGGTCGGCAGCATCACGAGGCTCGAGACCACCGCGAAGATGTTGCGGATGCGGTGCGACAACTCGCGGGCGATCAACTCGCGCTGCGCCTCGGCCTCTTTCAGGTCGTGGATGTCGGTGCAGGTGCCATACCAGCGCACGATCCGCCCGGTCTCGTCGCGGACGCATTGCGCGCGTCCGATCACCCAGCGATAGGCGCCGGAGCGATGCCGCAGACGATATTCGATGTGGTAGGACTCGCCGGTCGCCAGGCTGTGGCGCCAGCGCGACCAGGCACGCTCCTGATCGTCGGGATGGAACATGCCGTTCCAGCCCTCGCCGTCGGTGGTGCCCTCGGGAACGCCGGTGAACTCGTACCAGCGGCGGTTATAATAGTCGTGATAGCCGTCCGGCGTCGTCGACCAGATCATCTGGTCGATCGAGTTCGTGATCGCCTCGAAGCGCATCTCGCTCTCGCGCAGAGCCGCTTCGACGTCGCGCTGCTCGGTGATGTCGAGGACGATGCCGGCGACACGGCCATCATTGAGCCGACCACCGCGCAGGATCAGCGCGCAGGGCTCTCCGCCGACACTCGAGGCATATTCGACCAGCAGGCGCGGCAGCGAGCCATCGCCGACGGCGCGCAGCACCGTGCCCAATCGCTCGCGATCGCCGACCGCGACCAGGGCCTTCAGATCGGAAAGGCGGCGGATGACGGTCCGGCTCGCAGCGCCATGCAGCGACCAGAAGCGGGCGTCACCATCGAGCCGGTCCGTTGCTGCGTCGAAGACGAAGGTCCCGACGGCTCCGGCAGCGTCCAATGCGAGACGAAGCCGGTCCCCGTCGTCCCGTCGCCCGGAGGGCGCCGGTCTATCGTCATTCATGGGGCACGGTCTCCGCAGCGCGAGGAATCCCGGCTGAAAGGCGGTTCTAGCGGGAGCTCTGCAACAAGTCTGCTCACAAGTGAACAGAACGCGTTGTCGCGCGTTAGGAGCGGTAGCTGATCCAGAACGGGGGATTTCCAGCATGGCTCTTGCGCAAAGACTGGCCGACGCGCCCGTCAACAATCTGCTGCGCGTGCTCCGGCCGTCCGACCTCGCGCTCATCGAGCCGCATCTCTCGCTCGGCGAGGTCAAGGCCGGCGACGTTCTCTATGAACCGGGCGACGACGTGAAGCGGGTGTTCTTCCCCTGCGACGCGACGCTGCTAGCCTTCCGCGTGATGCTGGCGGACGGCCGCGCGGTCGAGACGGCGCTGGTCGGCCGCGAGGGCGCGCTCGCGGGCATCGTCAGCCAGGGCCGGCTGCCGGCCTATTCGCGGGCCGAGGTGCAGTTCGGCGGGCCGCTTCTCTCGATGGATATCGAGGCGCTCGACCAGGCCAAGCTCAAGTCGGCGGCGATCCGCAATGTCTTCGCGCGCTATGCCGACTGCCTGATGGCGCAGGTGTTCCAGTCTGTCGCCTGCAACGCGGCTCATTCGATCGAGCAGCGCACGGCCAAATGGCTGGTCTCGGCCATGGAGCGCACAGGCGACGCCTCGCTGCCGGTCACGCAGGATCACCTCGCCGGCATGCTCGGCGTCGGCCGCAGCTATGTGAGCCGGGTCATCCAGACGCTGAAGCAGCGCAATCTCGTCGAAACGCGGCGCGGCCGGCTGACCGTCAACGATCCGACGGCGATGGCAGAGCTCTCATGCGCGTGCCAATCCGCCGTCCGCCGCCATTTCGACGAGGTGCTGCGCGGGGTCTATCCTGAGGAACCGATCCGAGGCGCCAACGGGGTGATGCACCCCGCCGTCGCGATGCGGGAGGACTAAGGTCAGTCCTGTCCGTCCTCGATCAGTCCTGGCCATCCTTGGGCGGCATGATCACGAGGCCGGAGATCGGCTCGACGCAGACGAGGTTGTCGATGACCTTCTTGACGCCGGGAACGTTCTCGCAGACGACGCGCGCCGCCGCGCGTTCGCGCTCGTCGAAGATGGTGCCGGTCAGGTCTACCGCGCCATCGGCGACATGGACGCGGATGAGACCGTTGCCGCTCCAGGACTGGCGACCGAACTCCTTCGTCAGAGCGGCGCGGATCGCGTTGTCGTCGTCGGGAGCGGCGGCGGCCTCTTCCCGCGCCTTCACCAGCGCCTTCATCAGATCCGAGCGGCTGACAATGCCGACCAGCCGGCCGCCGGCGTCCACGACGGGGACGCGCTTGACGCGGCGGCGGGTCATGATGTCGACGATCGACTCGAGCGGGACCTCGCCCGTCACCGTCTCGACGTCATGCGTCATCACCTCGCCGACGCGGGTGGCATGGGCCTGGACATAATCGGAGGCGGCCTGACCGGGCGAGAGCAGGAATTCGAGCCAGCGGGCGCGCTTCTTGCCGGTGCCGAGTTCGCCGCGACGCAGGAAATCGCCCTCGCTGACGATGCCCACCAGGCGGCCGTCGGTCTCCACGACCGGCAGGCCGCTGATCTTGTGCGAAAGCATCAGCTTCGCCGCGTCGTCGATCGTCGTCTGCGGCGAGACGCTGATCACGGGCGAGGTCATGACGGTTTCGGCGCGCATGGCCGCTTCTCCTTGGATGCTGGGCGCTCAGGCCCTGTCTTGGCGCGGACGGTTGGTCCGTTACCCGGTTGCGGGCGAAGCGGCCGTCGCTGTGGCGAGGCCCGCATCATAAGCCGCCCGCAGAATTACGCCACGGCCAAGTCGCCGCTCTCTTGCTGCTCTCTTGCCGCTCTCTTGCCGCTCTCTTGCCGCGCCCGTCAGCGCGGATCGAGCAGAGCGCGCAGGCGGCGGGCCAGCGCCTCCGTCGTGTAGGGCTTGCGCAGCCAGGTGCCGGTCGCCGATCGACCGCGCTCGGCGATGCTCGGCTCGGCATAGCCGGAGGTGAGCAGCACCTTGATGGCGGGCCTCACCGCGCGGACGCGGGCGGCGAGCGTGTCGCCGTCCATGCCGCCCGGCATCACGACATCGCTGAACATCAGGTCGATATCCGGCGTCTCGTCGACGATCGCCAGCGCTTCGTTGGGATCGGCGGCCTCGATGACGCGATAGCCGAGGTCGCGCAGCCGCGCCACGGCGACGCGGCGGACGCGCGGCTCGTCCTCGACGACGAGGATCGTCTCATGTCCGCCCGGCAGCGATTGTTCGGCGCGGGCGGCGGGACCCGCCGGGTGGCTCTCGGCCGGCTTCTGCGAGGACGGGAGATAGATGCGCACGATCGTGCCGTGGCCCGGTTCGCTGTCGAGCCGGATGAGGCCGCCGGACTGCGTCACGAAGCCATAGACCATGCTGAGGCCAAGCCCGGTGCCGGCGCCTGCCGACTTCGTCGTGAAGAAGGGTTCGAAGGCGCGCTGGCGCACCTCGGCCGTCATGCCCGTGCCGGTGTCGGAGACGGAGATGAGCACATAGTCGCCGGGCCTCATGTCGGGCCGCACGCCCGATTCGGCCGGGCTGATATCGGCATGCGTCACCTCGACGGTGAGGCGGCCGCCGCGCGGCATGGCATCGCGCGCGTTCAGCGCCAGATTGAGCAGCGCGTTCTGCAATTGCGACGCGTCGATCATCGCGTGGTTGGACGAGCCGGTGACGACCGTGCGCAGTTCGATCGTCTCGCCGACCGCGCGGCGCAGGAGATCGGAGAAATGCGCCACCAGCTGGCCGACATCGGCGAGCTGGGCATGCAATGGCTGACGGCGGCCGAAAGCGAGCAGCTGCCCGGTCAGGCGCGCGCCGTCGTCGGCAGCCTCCTGCGCCGCCTGGATGAGCTCGCGCGCCGGCCCCTCGGGCACGCGGCGCTCGACCATTTCGAGATTGCCGGAGATGACGGTCAGCAGATTGTTGAAGTCATGCGCGATGCCGCCGGTGAGCTGGCCGATCGCCTCCATCTTCTGCGCCTGGCGGAGTTCCTCCTCCATCTTGTGGCGGCTGGTCAGGTCGCGGATGAAGCCGGTGAAGATGCGCTGGCCGCGCGTCACCGTCTCGCCGACCGCGAGCTCCATCGGGAAGCGCGTGCCGTCCTTCTTGAGCCCGGTCACGATGCGGCCATAGCCGATGATGTGACGGCGGCCGGTGGCAAGGTAGCGCGAGAGATAGAGATCGTGGTTGTCGCGGTCCGGCGGCGGCATCAGCATGCTGACATTGCGGCCACGGACCTGATCGGTCGTGTAGCCGAACAGCTTCTCGGCCGCCGGGCTGAAGGAGGCGATCTTGCCCTCCTGGTCGATGACGACCATCGCCTCGGGAACCGTTTCCAGGATCGAGCGCAGATGCGCCTCGCGGGCCGCGAGATCGGACTGCGCGCGCTTCAGATCGGTGATGTCGTGGTTGATCGAGAGCAGCCCGTCCTCGGGCAGCGCGATGAGGCGGCGGCGCACGCAGAGCGCACGGCCGTCGCGATGGCGCTGCTGGACCTCGCCCTCCCAGCCGCCCGTCTTCGCGACCGCCACATCGACGGCGTCGCGTCCATCGGTGGGGTCGGTCGCCAGAAGCTCCGCCTCGACGCGGCCGACCGCCTCGCCGCGCGGCCAGCCATAGAGGGCCTCGGCGCCGCTCGTCCAATGGGTGATCGTGCCGCTCTCGGCCGATCGAACGACGATGCTCGCGCCGTCGAGGAGCGCGGCGATGGCATCCAGAGTGCTGCCGGCAACCGGCGCGGTTACGGTCGTGTCGATCACGATCGGGCCTCTCGCGGAACCCGTTAGTTGGGCCACACCGCCTGACGGGTGTAGGCGACGCCGATCGGGTCGTGATCGCCATCGTCGCCTTCGCCGGCCAGAAACTCAAGCTTGGTGAGTTGCCGCACGACGATGGCGTGGCGACCGCAGGCGGCGATGACGCCGCGGCCCGTGAGGCGCGTCATGATGCGGGAGACCGTCTCGATGGTGAGGCCGAGATAATCGGCCATGTCGAGCCGCGTCATCGGCAGTTCGACGACCGGCTGCACGGGCGCGTCGCCGGCGAGGCGCCGGACGAGGACGAGCAGGAAGCTCGCGACACGCTCCTCGGCGCTCTTGCGCGCCAGGAGAACCATCTGGTCCTGCGCGGCCGCCATTTCGTCGGAGAGGCGGGCGAAGAGTTCGGGCCGGAGGGTCGGCGAGGCGTTCACCTCCTCGTCGAAGCGGCTGCGGGCAAGGCGGCGGATGCGCACCTTGGTCACGGCTTCGGCGGTGTAGAGATAGCGCTCGCGCAGCGACAGGCCGACGAGATCGCCGGGATAGAGGAAGCCGGTGATGACGCGGCGGCCGTCACCGATGATCTTGTAGACGCGCAGCACGCCCTCGGCGATCTGGAAGAGATGCGTGGCGGCGTCGCCCTCCCAGAAGACCGCCGCGCCGGGCTCGAATCGCTCGCAGGGCTGGCGGCGGAAGAGGCCGGCGAGGCCCTCGCAGGAGCCCGTGACCGGAAGCTGAGGTTCGTGCCTGGCCGGGGCGATCAGCTGTTCGCTGTACATGGGGAGTTCCTCGCTTCAGTGGTGTTCGCTTGCGTGCCATCTGAGGCGGGGTCGGTGACGCGGGAACGATAGCCATGCTACGTTTGGTGCGTCTTTGTAACAGTGTGTGACAACCTCCGATTTCATGACGTTCCGCGAGTCGTTCCCCCATGGCTGAGCCGGCCCGGCGACAGGAGCATCTGCTGGTCGTCGACGACGATGGCCGCATCCGCCAGATGCTGGCGCGCTATTTCGAAGACGAGGGCTACCGCGTCACGACGGTCGACGGCGGCAAGGCCATGCGCGAGGCGATGGCGCGCGCGCCGGTCGACCTCGTGATGCTCGACCTGATGCTCGGCCAAGGCGAGAACGGCCTCGACCTCGCCCGCGAATTGCGCGCCGATTCGGATGTGCCGATCATCATGCTCACCGGCCGCGACGATGTGGTCGACCGCATCGTCGGGCTCGAGGTCGGCGCCGATGACTATATCGCGAAGCCCTTTCACCTCCGCGAGGTGCTGGCGCGGGCGAAGTCGGTCCTTCGCCGGAAGGCGCCCGCCGCGGTGTCGGAGGAGAGCGCGGCCAAGATGATCCGCTTCGACGGATGGCAGCTCGACCTCGACCGCCGCCGCCTGCTCCGGCCGGACGGCAGCGATGTCGCGCTCACCACCGGCGAGTTCGACATCCTCGCCGTGATGGCGCGCCATCCGGGCCGCGTCTTCTCGCGCGACATGCTGATGGAGCTGACGCGGGGCCGCTCGCTCGACGCTTTCGATCGCACGATCGACGCGCAGATCGCGCGGCTGAGGCGCAAGATCGAGGCCGATCCGGCGCAGCCGGAACTCGTCAAATCGGTGCGCGGCGTCGGTTATGTTTTCACCGGCAAGGCCGGCTGACATGCCGGCGCTGGCCGTCATCCAGGGAGAGTTCTAGAACGCGACGGCGGCGCCGAGGCCCAGCATGGCGCCGAGCGCACCGCCGCAGATGGCGGCAAAGGCAAAGGCGAGGATCGTCCGCATAACGGGTATCATTCCTGTTCGGTGCAATCTCCGGGACCGCGGTAACACCGGCGTTCCTTCTTGCCAGTGATCGTGTTCACCGCCATGGTCCCGCAGCCGGGAGACGCCCGGCGCCAAGGATCGTTCCCCCATGACTGCGCTTTCCATCGATCTCGTGACCGACATCGTCTGCCCGTGGTGCTTCATCGGGCTGACGCGACTCGACAGGGCGCTCGAGGAAAGCGGCATCGAGGCCGAGATCCGGCACCATCCCTATTTCCTCGATCCGGACCTTCCCGAAGAAGGCGTCGATGTCGCCGAGCGCCTCAAGGCCAAGTATGGCGGCGATATCGGTGCGATGTTCGCGCGCGTCGAGGCCGAGGCGAAGAAGAGCGGCATCGCGCTCGATCTCTCCAAGCAGCCGCGCCAGCGTCCGACCGACCGCGCCCATGCGCTCGTCGCCGCCGCCGAGGCCAAGGGCACGCAGCATGCGCTGGCGCGGGCGCTGTTCGAGACGCATTTCATGGAACACCGCAACATCGCCGATCCCGAGGTGCTGGCCGAGGTCGGCGCCCGCTTCGGCTTCACGCGGGACGAGGTGATGGCGGCGATCGACGCGCCGGCTCTTGCCCGCACGCGCGAAGCGGCGGCCGGCATGGCACAGATGGGCATCGGCGGCGTGCCGTTCTTCGTGTTCGACCGGCGCCTCGCCCTTTCGGGCGCGCAGGCCGAGGCGACCTTCATCGACGCGCTGCGCCAGGCATCGGAGCCCGCGGCGGCGCGCTGAGCGCCCTCGCTTGTCGCGTCGCTGCCCAAATCAAAGACTATATCAGATCAGGCCGCCGGCACCCCTCTGGACGGCAGTTCCATCGCATGCTTTTCGGGAGACCCTCATGACCGATCGCTCCCATCTCTATCCGGCGCTGCGCTACCGTGATGCGCGTGCCGCAATCGACTTTCTTGTCAATGCCTTCGGCTTCTCCGTTCATGCGGTGCATGAAGGCCCTGCCGGCGGCATCGCCCATGCGGAGCTGAAGCTCGGCGATGGCCTGATCATGATCGGAACGCTCGACCCCGCCCTCGCGGCGGAGGGCCGGACGGTGACCGGCGGCACGGCGGCGATCTATGTCGCGGTCGCCTATGTCGACGCCCACCACGACCGCGCGGTTGCGGGCGGCGCGGTGGTCACGCGGCCGCTCGCCGACACGGATTATGGCTCGCGCGAATATTCCTGCCGCGACAGCGAAGGCTATGAATGGTCGTTCGGGACCTACGATCCGCTGGCGAAGCCGATCGATTGATCGCTCACAGGATGCGCCGGAAGAGACCCTCGTAGAGCGTCACCAGGCCCTGCTGGTCGATATCGATCATCGCCTCGAAGTCGCCGTCGACCGACTGATAGCGATAGCGGCGGCCGGGCTCGATGCAGGTGTAGCGCTGCCGGTCGAGCGAGAGGTCGAGATCGGGGAAGCGCACATAGAGCGCCGTGATCTCGGCCGATTCGCCGGCGCCGAGGCCGAGACGGCGGATCGGCAGCGTGTTGGTGAAGGGGCTCGCCGAGAAATCAACCTCCAGCGCGCCCGCCAGCTCGGTCAGCTTCTTGCCGTCGGTATTGCGCCATTTGCCGTCGCCGTCGGATTGCAGTGTCAGCTTCGGCCCGCCGGTCACCGAGACATGGGCGCGGGCGACGGTGCCGTCGGGATGGCAGGAGACCTCGTAAGAGGCTGCGAAATGGGCGTCGCCGCCCGAGAGCAGCGCCCCCTCGGCGACGAGGCAGCCGGCACGTTCGGCGAGCACCATATGCTCGACGCCCATGCCGTCCCAGCTCTGCCAGCGAACAGCTTCCGCCATGATGACCTCCCTCGCCCGTGATGCGCTCATGCTCGACGCATGAGCGCGCATCCGGGTTCCGTGAGAAGCAGTCTAGCGGTCGAGGCCGGCGACGAGCAGGTATTTCTTCTCGACGAATTCCTCGATGCCGTGATGCGAGCCTTCGCGGCCATTGCCGCTTTCCTTGACGCCGCCGAAAGGCGCCAGCTCGGTCGAGATCAGGCCGGAATTGATGCCGACCATGCCATATTCGAGGCCCTCGCCGACGCGGAAGATGCGGCCGATATCGCGCGAATAGAAATAGGCCGCGAGGCCGAATTCGGTGTCGTTGGCCGCGCGGATGACCTCTTCCTCGGTCTCGAAGCGGAAGACCGGCGCGAGCGGGCCGAAGGTCTCCTCGCGGGCGAGCTGCATCGCGGCGGTCGCCCCCGTCAGCACGGTCGGCTCGAAATAGGCGCCGCCAAGCGCGTGACGCTGTCCGCCGAGCACGATGCTCGCCCCCTTGGCCTTGGCGTCGGCGAGATGTTCCTCGACCTTGGCGATGGCCTTGTCGTTGATCAGCGGGCCCTGCGTCACGCCGGCCTCGACGCCATTGCCGACCTTGAGCCTGGCGACCGCAGCCGTCAGCTTCTCGACGAAGGCGTCGTGGATGCCGGCCTGCGCATAGATGCGGTTGGCGCAGACGCAGGTCTGGCCCATGTTGCGGAACTTCGAGACCATCGCGCCCTCGACGGCCGCGTCGAGATCGGCATCGTCGAAGACGATGAAGGGCGCATTGCCGCCGAGCTCGAGCGCGACCTTCTTCACGGTGCCGGCCGCCTGGCGCATCAGAAGCTTGCCGACATCGGTCGAGCCGGTGAAGTTCACGAGCCGGATCGCAGAGTGGCTGGTCAGTACGCCGCCGATCGCCTTCGCATCGCCGGTGACGACATTGAAGACGCCCTTGGGGATGCCGGCGCGATCGGCGAGTTCGGCAAGGGCGAGGGCCGTCAGCGGCGTCTCGCCCGCCGGCTTCACGACGATGGTGCAGCCGGCGGCGAGCGCAGGCGCGGCCTTGCGGGTGATCATCGCCGCCGGGAAGTTCCACGGAGTGATGGCGCCGACGACGCCGGTGGGCTGGCGCAGCACGAGGATGCGGGCATCGGCGCGATGGCTCGGCAGCGTCTCGCCGGCGATGCGCTTGGCCTCCTCGGCATAGAACTCGATATAGGCGGCGGCATACTCGATCTCGCCCTTGGCCTCGGCGAGCGGCTTGCCCTGCTCGCTCGTCAGGATGAGCGCCAGATCGTCGCGATGCGCCATGATCCGCTCATACCACTGGCGGATCAGCTTCGAGCGCTCCTTGGCCGTGCGCGCGCCCCAGGGCTTGAACGCCGCCGCGGCGGCATCGACCGCCGCCGTCGCCTCTTCGGCGCCGAAGCGCGGCACCCGCGCGATCACCGCGCCGGTCGCCGGATTGGTGACCTCGCTCTCGCCGCGGCCCACCCAGGCGCCGTCGACATAGCACTGCTCCTTGAGGAGCGTCGGATCGATGAGGTCGAGAGACATGATGATCGCCTTACGCTGCCGGCCCGGCGGCCGCCTCGTGATCGAGGATGTTGAGCAACTCGGGAAGCGCCATGATGCTGCCGATGACATGATCGGCATGCGGCGCCAGAGCCTCGGCTGACAGATAGCCGCTGGCGACGCCGACCGCCAGCACCCCGGCCGCCCGCGCGGCGTCGAGATCATGCAGCGTATCGCCGATCAGCGCCGCCTCGCCCGGCGCGATGGCGAACGCATCGAGGAAGGCATGGATCTGGCCGGGATCGGGTTTGCGGCCATGGCCGGAGTCGTAGCCGATGACCGCGTCGAAGAGGTGATCGAGCCCGAGCTTCTCCGCCTGCGCGCGGGCGCCGCTCTCGGTGTCGTTGGTGACGATGCCGAGGAGATACCCCTCCGCCTTGAGCAGGGTCAGCAGGCTGGCCGGATCGCCGATCGGTGCCACCGACGCGAGCGCGCCGGCATTGAAGAGCTGTTCCAGCCGCCGCACGAACGCATCGTCGGAGGCGATCCCGATCATCGGCGCGAACTCGGCCGCGATATCGACGATGGTGCCGCCGATGAAGGGCGACGAGGAGCGGATGGCCCGCGTCTCGCGATCGAAATGGAGGATATCGGCCAGCCTTCCATGCAACGCGTCGTCCTCGCCGGCGAGCGTCGCCAGCACCGAGGCGGCGGCACCGTTCCAGGTGACCGCGAAGTCGACCAGCGTGCCGTCCTTGTCGAAGAGGAGCGCCTTCAGCCGCCTCGCCTTCACCCCGGTCATGGAATGATCGCCTCGATCAGGAAGGGTCCGGGGCGGCGCAGCGCCGCCGTGTAGAGGTCGGCGAAGCGCTCGGTGGTCTCGGCGCGGGCGGCCTCGACGCCCATGCCGCGCGCCATCGCCACCCAGTCGAGCGGCGGGCCGTCGAGCCGCAGCATGCGCTCGGCATTGCGGTCGAAATGCGTGACGCCGACATTCTGCATTTCGAGGCGGAGGATGGCATAGGCGCTGTTCGCATAGATGACGAACAGGATGTCGAGATTCTCCCGCGCCGCCGTCCAGAGGCCCTGCACCGTATACATGCCGCTGCCATCGGCCTGCAGCGCCACCACCTTGCGGTCCGGCCGCGCGATGGCGGCGCCGACCGCGAGCGGGATGCCGATGCCGATCGCGCCGCCGGTCAGCATCAGATAGTCGTGCCGGGCGCCGCCCTCGCTGAGCGCATGGAAGCCGCGGCCGGAGGTCAGCCCCTCGTCGACGACGATCGCCTCGTCGGGCAGATGCGCGGCGGCGATCAGCGAGATCGCGGCGTCGGTGAGCGGCCCGGCCGCCATCGATCCTTCAGTGCGCCGCGACGGAGCGGCGGGTGCCGTGTTGCTCGCACCGAGCCGATCGGCGAGCCGCAGCATGGTATCGTCGATCGCGTCCGCCGCATCGGCGAGCGGGACAATCTCGGCATGAGGAGGCGCGAGGCGGCTCGGCTTGCCCGGATAGCCGAAAAAGGCGACGGGCTCGGGGGTGCTCACCAGGACGAGGACGTCGATCTCGGCGAGCGTCGCGCAGGCGAGGTCGACGGGATAGGGAATGCGCTCCAGCGCCGGCCGGCTGCCGCCACGCTCGCCGCGCGTGATGAAGACCTCGCCGAAGAGCCGCGTGCCGCACTCTGCCGCGATCCGGCCGGCGGCATCGAGCGCCGCGCCGCGCGCCGCCGCGCCGCCGAGCAGCAGGCCGCCCCGCCTCCCCGCTGCCGCCAGGCGGTCGGCGGCGGCTGCGATGGTGCTTTCCTCGACCAGCCGGGGACGCGGCGCCGCCGCGATCGGAATCGGCGCCTCGGCGGCATCGCCCCAGGCGCTGTCGGCGGGGAGGATCAGCGTGGCGACGCCGGGCGTTGCCCTCGCCGCCGCGATAGCCTCGGCGGCGGCCGGGGCGACATCGTCGGGCGAGCGGACCCGCCGCACGACATGCGACATCGGCCGCGCCAGCGCTTCGATATCGGTCGTCAGCGGCGCATCGAAGGGGAGATGCCAGGCGGCATGGTCGCCGACGATGTTGACCATGGGCGTGCGGGCACGGCGGGCGTTGTGGAGATTGGCAAGGCCGTTGGCGAGGCCGGGGCCGGTATGCAGCAGCGTCGCCGCCGGCTTCTCGGCCATCCGGGCATAGCCGTCGGCGGCTGCCGTCACCACTCCCTCGAAGAGGCCGAGAACGCAGCGCATCTGCGGCCGGCGGTCGAGCGCCGCGACGAAATGCATTTCCGATGTGCCGGGATTGGCGAAGCAGACATCGATATCGTTGGCGAGAAGCGTATCGCAGAGCCGATCGGCGCCGTTCATCTGTTCCCCCGGTTGCCGGCTGGCGAGGGCGGCAGACTTGCCCTTCGGCCGGGGGCTGTCAACAGAGCCCGGAGAGAGGCTTTCCGGCCACCATCGGGAAAAGTTCGGTGGCCTTGCCTCTCCAGCGATTGCATTTCGCGAGGACGCCCGTGAAATATCGGTTCAACCCTCCGCCGGATCCCCCCGATCATGATCAAGGGCGTCGTTTTCGCGCTCACCAGCTATGCCGTGTTCTCCTTCGCGGATGCGGCGCTGAAGGCCGCCGGCGGCCGGCTACACGTCGCCGAGATGACGCTGATCATCACGATCTTCTCGCTGATCCCCGTCCTGTTCGCGAAGCCGCGCACGGAGCACTGGGGCGACATGGTGCGCATGCATCGCCCGGCGCTGGTCATGCTGCGCCTCGGCGCCGCCCTCGCCGCCGGTCTCTTCAGCGCCTATGCCTTCACGACGCTGCCGCTGGCCGACGCCTATGCGCTGATCTTCCTGTTGCCGATCTTCGTCGTCGCCTTCTCCTTCTTCTATCTCGGCGAGCGGACGACGCCGGCGCGGCTCGTCGGGCTCTTCGTGGGGCTCGTCGGTGTGATCCTCGTGGTGAAGCCCGGCTTCCAGCAACTGATGCTCGGCCATGCCGCGGCGATCGCGACCGCCATCGCGGGCACGGTGTCGCTGCTGACGCTGCGCGTCATCAGCCGCACGGAGCGGCAGGTGACGCTGATCGGGACGCTGATGGTCGGCTCGCTGGCGCTCAACGGCGCCATCACGCTGTTCGTTTACGAGCCGCCGACGCTGCGCGAGGTCGTGCTGCTCGGGCTCTGCGGCGTGCTCGCCGGCCTCGGCCATCTCACCATGATGGCGGCGACGCGCCATGCCGAGGCGAACCGGATCGGGCCGACGCAATACAGCCAGATCGTCTGGGCCGTGGTGCTCGGCGGCTTCTTCTTCGACGAATATCCGGACGCCATCGCGATGGGCGGCATTGCCCTCGTCGTGCTCTCGGGCTTCCTCAATTTCCTCGGCGTGCGCGGAGCGAAGACGACGCACCGCTCCGTGACCGTCGAGCCGGTCAGCGCGGCAGCGGCGGCTCCGCAGCGTCCAGGATCCTGAGGCTCGGCTGGCGCCGTCCCTGCCAGTGATCGATGCCGAGCGTTCCGGCGACATGCAGCGCGCGGCCGCGGCTCTCGGTCAGCATGCGGCCGAGTTCAGTACCGGCGGCGCGGAAGGCGATACCGCGCAGCGTCTGGTCGCCGCCCGACAGCGACACGCGGACATGGCCGTTGCCGACCGGCTCGGCATAGGCGATGCGGTGCGAGGGGAAGGCGAAGACCGGCTCGGGATGGCCGGCGCCGAACGGCCCTGCCCGCTCGATCGCGTCGATGAAATCGGGCGTCGCCGCGCGCGCGGTCAGCGCGCCATCGACGGCGAGCGCGGTGGCGGCGCGGGCGGTGCGCGAGGCTTCGGCGGCCCGCTCCTCGAGAAAGGCGCGGAAGTCGCCGAGCTTGCCCCGCTCGACGGTGATGCCCGCCGCCATCGCATGGCCGCCGCCCTTGATGAGCAGACCCTCCGCGACCGCCGCGCGGACCAGCGCGCCGAGATCGACGCCGGGCACCGAGCGACCCGAACCGGTGCCGACGCCGGACGGGGCGATCGCGATGGCGAAGGCAGGCCGCTGGAAGCGCTCCTTCAGCCGCGCCGCGATCAGCCCGACAATGCCGGGATGCCATTTCGGATCGGCCGTGACGAGCACCGCCGGTCCCTCCCCGCCCCCGATCTCGGCATCGGCTTCGGCGAGCGCCTGTTCCAGCATGGCCGCCTCGACGGCCTGGCGCTGGCGGTTGAGCTCGTCGAGCTCGGCGGCGATCAGTTCCGTCTGCGCCGCCTCGTCAAGCGACAGCAGCCTCGCGCCGAGCGCCGCGTCGCCGATGCGGCCGCCGGCATTGATGCGCGGGCCGATCAGGAAACCGAGATGATAGGGCGACAGCGGCGCATCGATGCGCGCGAGCCGGCCGAGCGCGGCGATGCCGCTATTGGCGCCGCGCCGGAGCGCGATCAACCCCTTGACCACGAAGGCACGGTTGAGGCCGACCAGCGGCACGACATCGCAGACGGTACCGAGCGCCACCAGATCGAGCCATTGCAGGAGATCGGGCTCTTTCCGCTCGTCGCCATACCAGCCGCGCCGGCGCAATTCGCGATTGACCGCGACGATGGCGAGGAAGGTGACGCCGACAGCGGCGAGATAGCCGAGGCCGGAGAGATCGTCCTGCCGGTTGGGGTTGACGACGGCGACGGCCGGCGGCAGCTCCGTGCCCATCTGGTGATGGTCGAGCACGACGGCCGGACGGCCGAGCGCGGAGGCGACGCCGAGCGCCTCGATGCTCGTCGAGCCGCAATCGACGGTGACGATCAGTTCGGCACCCTCGTCGACCAGCGTGCGGATGGCGTCGGGATTGGGGCCGTAGCCTTCGAAGATGCGGTCGGGGATATAGATCCGCGGCGTCAGGCCCTGCGCGGTCAGGAAGCGGGCGAGCAAGGCCGAGGACGTGGCGCCGTCGACATCGTAGTCGCCGAAGATCGCGACCTGCTCGCCGCGCTCGACGGCGTCGGCGATGCGGGCCGCGGCGGCGTCCATGTCGGTGAGCGTGGACGGGTCCGGCATCAGCCGGCGGAGGCTCGGCTCGAGGAACTCCGCCGCCGCGTCGACGGTGACGCCGCGCGCCGCGAGGACGCGGGCGAGCAGTTCCGGCAGCTCATGCCGCTGCACCATGGCGGTCGCGGCGAGGCTGGCGGCGGGGTCGAGCCGATCGTCCCAGCGGCGGCCGGACACCGACCGGTCGACGCCGAGGAAGCTGCGCCGTCCGGCCGGACCGAATTCGGACATCAGGGAATCGATCAGCTCTCCGCCGCGAACTTCTCGAGCTCGCGGTGGGTGGCCTTGATGAAGCGGATGGTGCCCTTGGACGAGCGCATCACCAGCGTCTCGGTGGTGATGCGGCCGTCGCGCGCGAAGCGGACGCCGTTCAGCATGTTGCCGTCGGTGACGCCCGTCGCGGCGAACAGGACCTCGCCGCGGACCATCTCGTGATGGGTGTATTTCTTGTCGAAGTCGGTGACGCCCATGCGCAGCGCGCGCGCCTTCTGCGATTCCGACTGGGTCACGAGGCGGCCCTGCATCTGGCCGCCGGTGCAGCAGAGCGCGGCGGCGGCAAGCACGCCCTCGGGGGCGCCGCCGATGCCGAGATAGATGTCGATGCCGGTCGTGTCGGGATCGGTCACGTCGATGACGCCGGCGACGTCGCCGTCACCGATCAGGCGGACGGCGGCGCCGGTGGCGCGCACTTCCTCGATCAGCTTGGCATGGCGGGGACGGTCGAGGATGCAGGCGGTGATCTCCTCGACGCCGACGCCCTTCGCGGCGGCGATCGCGGCGATGTTCTCGCTCGGCGAGCGGTCGAGATCGACGACGCCCTCGGGATAGCCGGGGCCGACGGCGATCTTGTCCATATAGACGTCGGGCGCATGCAGCAGCGAGCCGCCCTCGGCGATCGCCACCACCGCCAGCGAGTTCGGCAGGTTCTTGGCGCAGATCGTCGTGCCCTCGAGCGGGTCGAGGGCGATGTCGACGCGCGGGCCGTGGCCGTTGCCGACTTCCTCGCCGATATAGAGCATCGGCGCCTCGTCGCGCTCGCCCTCGCCGATCACGACGGTGCCGGCGATCGCGAGATTGTTGAGCTCGCGGCGGAGCGCGTCGACGGCGGCCTGGTCGGCGGCCTTCTCGTCGCCACGGCCGCGCCAGCGGGCGGCGGCGACGGCGGCGCGCTCGGTCACGCGCACGAGCTCCAGCGTCAGGATGCGGTCAAGTCCCGCGGATTTCGGTTCCGTCAACACTGCCTATCTCCCCGCTCAGGCGAACTGTTCGATGCGTATCATCTGCGGTCGCTCGGCGATATGGCCGTCGACGCTGATCCGGTCGAGCGCGTCCTTGATCTGCGCTTCGGTCGTATCATAGGTGATCAGGATGACAGGCTGAGGTGCCATGGGCGTCGGATGCTCGGGCGCATCGGCACGCGGCGCGCGGCGGCGCTGAACGATCGATTCGAGCGAGATGCCGTTCTCGGCCATGCGCTGCGCTATCGAGGCGAAGGCGCCGGGACGGTCATAGACGGAGAGGCGGATATAATAGCCGCCCTCGTGCGCCCGCATCGCCGCCTGGCGATAGGGCTGGAGCGCCGAGGCGGGGCGACCAAAGGTGCCGACGACATCGCCGCGCGCGATGTCGGCGATATCGCTCATCACGGCCGACGCGGTCGCATCGCCGCCGGCGCCCGGGCCGGAGAGCACCAGGCGGCCGACGAAATCGGCCTCGACGGCGACGGCGTTGGTGACGCCGTCGACCCGGGCGATCGGGGAGGACTTCGGCACCATGGTCGGGTGGACGCGCTGCTCGAAGCCGGTATCGGTGCGGCTCGCGACGCCGAGCAGCTTGATGCGGTAGCCGAGTTCGTCAGCGGCCTCGATATCGGCCGTGGTGATCGAGCGGATGCCCTCGACATAGACCGCGTCGGCGTCGATGCGGTTGCCGAAGGCGATGGCGGCCAGCAGCGAGAGCTTGTGAGCCGTGTCGAAGCCGTCGATGTCGAAGGTCGGATCGGCCTCGGCATAGCCGAGCCGCTGCGCCTCGGCGAGGCAGGTCTCGAAGGAGAGGCCCTCACGCTCCATCCGCGTCAGGATGTAGTTGCAGGTGCCGTTGAGGATTCCATAGACGCGGGCGACCCGGTTGCCGGCGAGCGACTCGCGCAGCGTCTTGATGATCGGGATGCCGCCGGCCGCGGCCGCCTCGAAGTTGAGCGAGACGCCCTTCGCCTCGGCGAGCGCCGCGAGCGCCGCGCCATGGCGGGCGAGCAGCGCCTTGTTGGCGGTGACGACATGCTTGCCGGCACCGAGCGCGGCCTCGACCGCCTCGCGGGCCGCGCCCTCGGCGCCGCCCATCAATTCAACGAAGACGTCGATCTCGGGCGAGCACGCCAGCGCTACGGGATCGTCGAACCAGGCGCAGTCGGAGACATCGACGCCGCGATCGCGGCTGCGGTCACGCGCGGAGACGGCGGTGACGGCGATCATCCGGCCGCTGCGCACGCCGATATCGTGCCCGTGCCGGGCAACGAGGCGAATCAAAGACGCGCCGACTGTGCCCAGGCCCGCGACGCCCAGCCTCAAAACCGAATGATTCATCCATCGCCCCAGAGGGGCCCGGCCTATCGCCGGGCGCTGCTGATCGGGACGACGTTGTGCAACGTTTTGTCTGCCGATTCAAGGAAGCGGCGGATGTTCCGCGCGGCCTGGCGGATGCGCTGCTCGTTCTCCACGAGCGCGATGCGCACATACTCGTCGCCATGCTCGCCGAAGCCGACGCCCGGCGCGACCGCGACATCGGCCTTCTCGATCAGCAGCTTCGAGAATTCCAGGCTACCCAGCGAGCGGAACTGCTCGGGGATCGGCACCCAGGCGAACATCGAGGCGCGCGGAGCCGGGATATCCCAGCCGGCGCGGCCGAAGCTCTCGACCAGCGCATCGCGGCGGTTCTTGTAAGTGCGGCGCATGTCGGCGATGCAGTCCTGCGGGCCGTTCAGCGCCGCCGTCGCCGCCACCTGGATCGGCGTATAGGCGCCGTAATCGAGATAGGATTTCACCCGCGCCAGCGCCGCGATCAGCCGCTCGTTGCCGACCGCGAAGCCCATGCGCCAGCCGGCCATGGAATAGGTCTTCGACATCGAGGTAAACTCGACCGCCACGTCGATGGCGCCCGGCACCTGCAGGATCGAGGGCGGCGGATAGTCGTCGAAGTAGATCTCGGCATAGGCGAGGTCGGAGAGCACGAAGAGGTCGTGCTTGCGCGCGAAGGCGACGACGTCGCGATAGAAATCGAGATCGGCGACGTGCGCGGTCGGGTTGGACGGATAGCAGAGCACGACGGCGATCGGCTTCGGGATCGAATGGATCACCGCCCGCTCCATCGCGTGGAAGAACTCCGGCCCGGGCTCGGACGGCACCGAGCGGATGACGCCGCCGGCCATCAGGAAGCCGAAGGCATGGATCGGGTAGGAGGGATTGGGGCAGAGCACCACGTCGCCTGGCGCGGTGATCGCTTGCGCCATGTTGGCGAAGCCTTCCTTCGAGCCGATCGTCGCGACGACCTGGGTCGCCGGATCGAGCTTCACGCCGAAGCGGCGCTCGTAGTAGGCGGCCTGGGCCTTGCGCAATCCGTTGATGCCGCGCGAAGCCGAATAGCCGTGCACATCGGGGCGCGACGCGGTCTCGGCGAGCTTCTGCACGATGTGCGGCGGCGTCGGCAGGTCGGGATTGCCCATGCCGAGATCGATGATATCGGCGCCTGCGGCCCGCGCGCTCGCCTTAAGCCGGTTGACCTGCTCGAAGACGTATTGCGGCAGACGCCGCACGCTGTGGAACTCGCTCATGGCTCCGAATCCATTTCGGGTGGATGTTCTTTTTCAAGTCTTGCTCAGCGCCGGCTCCGGCGCGGCGCGGTTCATAACAGAGAACCGCAGCCGGAGGTGAGCGCTTTCATTGCGGGCATTTCGTGGCATCGACGACCTTGTCGGTGCCGCATCCGTTCCTGATCTCCTCGAGGGTCAGTTCGCCATGGGTACGGGCGATCTGATCCAGTTCGGCAGCCGAGGCGGCGCCCTGCTGCTTGGCGTCGGCGCCGGCCTGCGGGCTCGCGACGGCGCCCCTCGCCTTGATCGCCGCCATCGCCTTCTGCTGCTCGTCGGGCGTCAGCGGCTTGCCGGGCTGGGGAACGCCGCCGACATTGATGTTCGGGTAGGTGCCATCCTTCTGCAGCTCCGGATCGGGGCTGAAATCGAACGTCTTCTTGACCGTGTTGCACCCGGCAAGCGCGCCAGCCAGCGCCAGAGCGAGCCCGAGAGAGAAAACCCGCCGCCGCATTCCGCCATCCGCCATCGCCGTCATTCTCATTCTCTGCCTGGAGGGTAAGCGCTCTCTTAAACGCGACCCGGATATGCCTCGCCGTGCGGAACTATTACACTCGCCGCGTCGCGTTTGCAGCGCCGACGGGCAAAAGGCATCGACGGAGAGAGCATGGCCGGGGACAAGAACGGTTCGGGCGAAGCGAAATCCGCGGCAGGATCGCCGATCAGCCTCATGGTCAAGGACCCGGAAAGGCTGGCGCGCAACATCGCGCTGATCCTCGAGGCCCTCTCGCGCGCGGCCGCCAACTACCTGAAACCGCGCGAGAACGGCTCGGTCTCCGGCGATCTCGTCGATGAGATCAGCGAGATCGTGAAGACGCTCTCAAAGGTCGTCGAATACTGGACCTCGGACCCGACGCGCAGCCTGACGGCTCAGACCCGCTTGTTCGGCCGCTATTTCGCGCTCTGGAACACGATGATCGCGCGCATGGCCGGCGCCGAGATGCCGCCGATCGCCAAGCCCGACCCGCGCGACAAGCGGTTCCAGGACCCCCAATGGTCGGAAAACACCTATTTCGACTTCATCAAGCAGTTCTATCTGGTGACGGCGCAATGGGCGGACGAGCTTGCCCGCGACGCGACCGAACTCGACCAGCACACCCGCCTGAAGGCGCGATTCTATGTCCGCCAGGTCGCCAACGCGGTCTCGCCGTCGAATTTCCTCTTCACCAATCCCGAGATCCTGCGCGACACGCTCGATTCGAGCGCCGAGAATCTGGTGCGCGGCGCTAATATGCTGGCCGACGACATCGCCGCCGGCGAGGGCGAGCTCAAGATCCGCCAAGTCGACACCAAGAGCTTCACGATCGGCGGCAACCTCGCGCTGACGCCGGGCAAGGTCGTGCACCAGAACGATGTCTGCCAGCTCATCCAGTACAAGCCGGCGACGGCCGAGGTGCTGAAGCGGCCGCTGTTCATCGTGCCGCCCTGGATCAACAAGTTCTACATCCTCGATCTCACGCCCGAGAAATCCTTCATCAAATGGGCGGTCGAGCAGGGTCACACGGTCTTTGTCGTGTCCTGGGTCAATCCCGGCGAACGGCAGGCCGGCAAGAGCTTCGAGCACTACATGCGCGAGGGCATCCTCGAATCGCTCGACGTGATCGAGAAGATCACCCGTGAGAAGCAAGTGAACGCCATCGGCTATTGCGTCGGAGGCACGCTGCTCTCGTTCACGCTCGCCTATATGGCGGCGACCGGCGACACGCGGATCGGGGCGGCGACGCTGTTCGCCACGCAGGTCGACTTCACCTTCGCCGGCGATCTCAAGGTGTTCATCGACGAGGAGCAGATCGAACACATCGAGAAGAAGATGAGCGTGCGCGGTTATCTCGAGGGGAAGAACATGGCTTCCTCCTTCAACATGCTGCGCTCGAACGAGCTCATCTGGTCCTATGTCGTCAACAACTACTTCCGCGGCCGCGAGCCGATCCCGTTCGATCTCCTGTTCTGGAATTGGGACGCCACGCGAATGCCGGCCGCCAACCACTCGTTTTATTTGAGGAATTGCTACCTCGACAACAAGCTCGCCAAGGGCGAATTGCAGGTCGGCGAGACCAAGCTGTCGCTGCGCGACGTGAAGATTCCGATCTTCAATCTCGCGACACGCGAGGACCATATCGCGCCGCCGCGCTCCGTCTTCTACGGCTCGTCCTTCTTCGGCGGGCCGGTGACCTTCGTGCTGTCGGGCTCGGGGCACATCGCCGGCGTCGTCAATCCGCCGGTGCGCAAGAAATACCAGTACTGGACGGGGCCGGCGCCGGTTGGCGACGGCTTCGACGAATGGCTGATGCATGCCGAGGAGCATCCTGGCTCCTGGTGGCCGCACTGGCAGGCCTGGGTCGAGAGCCTCGACGATACACGCGTCAAGGCGCGCATTCCCGGCGGGCGGCGCGTCAAGCCAATCGAGGATGCACCAGGCAGCTATGTGAAGGTGATGTCGGCCTGACCCGGAATCATCATGCCCGGGACGAGCCCGGGCATGAAAGGCGTTCGGATGCTACGAACCGTCGGCTCAGGCCTGCACGAAGGCAAGCAGGTCGGCGTTCAGCACGTCGGCATTGACGGTCAGCATGCCATGCGAGAAGCCCGGATAGGTCTTCAGCTGGCCGTTCTTCAGGAGCTTGGCGGAGAGCCGCGAGGAATCGTCGATCGGCACGATCTGGTCGTCCTCGCCATGCAGCACGAGCGTCGGCACCGAGATGGCCTTGAGGTCATCGGTCTGGTCGGTCTCGGAGAAGGCCTTGATGCCGTCATAATGCGCCTTGGCGCTGCCGGTCATGCCCTGGCGCCACCAATTGGCGATCACCGGCTCGGAGACCTTGGCACCCTCGCGGTTGAAGCCATAGAACGGGCCTTCGGCGACGGCGCGGAAGAACTCGGCGCGGTTGGCGGCGAGCGCGGAGCGGAAGCCGTCGAACACCTCGATCGGAAGGCCGCCGGGATTGGAGGCCGTCTTCACCATGATCGGCGGCACGGCGCTGACGAGCACGGCCTTGGCGACGCGGCCCTGCGGCTCGCCGAACTTCGCCACATAGCGGGCGACTTCGCCGCCGCCGGTCGAATGGCCGATATGGACGGCGTTGCGGAGGTCGAGATGCTCGGCGACGGCGCTCGCATCCGCCGCGTAGTGATCCATGTCGTGCCCTTCGGAGACCTGCGCCGAACGGCCATGGCCGCGGCGGTCATGCGCGACGACGCGGTAGCCCTTGGCGAGGAAGAACAGCAGCTGCGCATCCCAATCGTCGCTGGACAGCGGCCAGCCATGATGGAAAACGATCGGCTGCGCGTCCTTCGGACCCCAGTCCTTGTAGAAGATCTCGACGCCGTCCTTGGTGGTGACATAAGCCATGATCTCGTCCTTCGCTGCGGGACGGCGGGGGTGCCGTCGCCATGCATCCGGTTCTAGGTCCTGCCGCGCGCTGTGCCGCGTGGCGCATCCGACAATATGCGGGGCAAAAGTGACAGCATGACCACGGAAGCCGATCTCTGCGCCGAAGTCGGCCTGGTGATCTTCCCGGACTGCCAGCTTTCGGCGGTCTATGGCCTGACCGACGTCTTCCGCATCGCCGGCGAAATGAGCGCCGCGCGCGCCGAGGGCGGGGCGGCGCATGCGGTCCGCGTCAGCCACTGGCAGCTTTCGCCGGACGGCAGCGATGTGGTCTGCAGCTATGACAGCCATCCCGGCCTGCCGCACCGGCTCACCTATCTCATCACCCCGCCGAGCCTCATCGTGCCCTCGCGCATGCAGCCGATGGGCAGGCTGACCGACTGGCTGGCCGGCCGGCACGCGGCTGGCGCGACGCTGGTCTCGGTTTGCGCCGGCGCCTTTCTCGTCGCGGAGACCGGCCTTCTCGACGGCCGAACGGCGACGACGCATTGGGCCTTCGCGGCCGAGCTCGCGCGGCGCTATCCCTCGATCCGCGTCGATTCGAGCCGCATGGTCATCGACGACGGCGACATCGTCACCGCCGGCGGCATCCTCGCCTGGACCGATCTCGGTCTGACGCTGGTGGCGCGCCATCTCGGCCCGACCGTCATGCTCGATACCGCGCGGTTCCTGCTCATCGATCCGCCGGGGCGGCTGCAGCAACCCTATGGCGGCTTCGTCGACCGGCGCGACCATGGCGACGCGGCGATCCTGAAGGCGCAGCTCTGGATGCACGGCAACGGCGCCCGCGAACATGCCATCCCCGAACTCGCCGAGATTTCCGGGCTCGGCGAGCGGACCTTCCAGCGCCGTTTCCAGAAGGCGACCGGCATGAAGGCGACGGAATATGCGCAGCAGATCCGCATCGAGCGGGCCCGCGAGGCGCTGGAACTGACGCGCAAGCCCGTCGAGCAGGTCGCCTGGGATGTCGGCTATGGCGATCCCTCGGCCTTCCGCCGCATCTTCCAGCGCATCACCGGACTGGCGCCGGCCGACTACCGGCGCCGTTTCGGCCTGATGCAGCGCGAGGCCGCGGGACCGGCCGGCGGCGCTACCGCCTGAGCGCTACTCCCTGAGCGTGCCTGCCTTGCGCGCCGCGAAAGTCGCGAGCACGTCCATCAGCGCTGGCGACAGGCAGTCATAGGGCTCGAGACCGATCTCGCGGATGCGGCCACGGATGCCTTCCATTGCGCGCGGCGGCACGCCGCTCTCGATGACCGACGAGACGAAGGCGGCGAATTGCGGCGCCTGCCAGCCCTTGTCTTTCGAGAGCTCGGTATGGACGAAGGTGAGCCCCTTGAAGGCGTGATCGCGCTCGACCGGCCCATGCATATGCGCGCCGCAGGCCTTGCAGGCATGGCGCTGGATGAGCGCAGACGGATCGACGACCTGAAGCTTGTCGCCGTTATCGGTGACATGGACATTGGCCGTTGGCGCGACGGCGACGATCGAGAGGATTGCGCCGGCCGGCTTCCAGCATTTCGTGCAGCCGCAGGCGTGGTTGTGCGCGACCTGGCCGTCGATGCGCACCTTGACCGGGCGGTCGACGCAAAGGCACGTCAGCGTGCCGCCCGAGAAACTCTCCGAACCCGCGACGACGCCATCGTCGATCGCCGGATGAAGGCGAACCTTGTCTGGCATTTCCTGCTCCCTCGGCATTCTTGTCGCGGCCCTCTTTCGGAGCCGCCGACAGGAACGCTAATCCCGTTCCCGCATCTTGGGAACGGGATCGCGGAAGCGTGATGACGCCCTATTCGAGGCCGGAGGCTTCCGGGAGACCGAGCGACAGGTTGAGGTTCTGCACGGCGGCGCCGGAGGCGCCCTTGCCGAGATTGTCGAGCAACGCCAGAGCGAGGCCCTGCCCGTTCGTCTCGTTGCCGAAAACCATGATCCGCAGGCGATTGGTGTCGTTGAGATTTTCCGGATCGATCAGGGCATGGAAGCCAGCGGCGCCGGCGCGCGCCTTCTGAACCTCCGCGGCGTCATCGACGCCGAGCACCTCGATGAAGCGCTCGCCCGCATAGTGCTTCTCATAGGCGGCGGTGAGATCCTCGGCCTTCGGCTTGCCCGGCAGGCGGCCGAGATGCAGCGGCAGCTCGATGATCATGCCCTGCGCGAAGCGGCCGACCGACGGCGTGAAAATCGGCGCCTCGTTGATCGCGCCATAGCGGACGATCTCCGGCAGATGCTTGTGCGAAAGCGTGAGCCCATAGGGGCGGAACGCATCATGCGATCCGGGCGGCGGGGTCTGCTGCTCGAACTCGGCGATGAGGCCCTTGCCGCCGCCGGAATAGCCCGAGATGCCGTTGACAACGAGCGGCCAATCGGCGGGAAGCAGGCCGGCATCGACGAGCGGGCGGATCAGCGCGATGGCGCCCGTCGCATAGCAGCCGGGATTGGCGATCCGGGTCGCGCCGGCGATCTTCGCGCGCTGGTCGCCATCGAGCTCGGCAAAGCCATAGGCCCAGCCGGGAAACACCCGATGCGCGGTCGAGGCGTCGATGATGCGGGTTGCGGGATTGGTGACGAGCGTCACCGCCTCGCGCGCGGCATCGTCCGGCAGGCAGAGGATGACGGCATCGGCGAGATTCATGATCTCGGCGCGCGCGCTCCTGTCCTTGCGATGCTCTGGGTCGATCGTGAGAAGCGCGATATCCGGCCGGCCCTCGAGGCGCTGGCGGATCTGCAGCCCCGTCGTTCCGGCCTCGCCATCGATGAAAACCTTGGCAGACATGTTCGCTTCCTCTGAGGAACCCGGACTTCACGCGCCGATGCGTCGGGCCGCAGCCGGCTTATCAGGTGGATGTGACAGGGCCATAGAAAAAGGGCGCCCGGTTGCCCGAAGCGCCCTTTCGCGTTGAGTGATCGACGCGGCTTAGCGCTTCGAGAACTGGAAGCTGCGGCGGGCCTTGGCGCGGCCGTACTTCTTGCGCTCGACGACGCGGCTGTCGCGGGTCAGGAAGCCGCCCTTCTTGAGGACGCCACGCAGCTCCGGCTCGTAATAGGTCAGCGCCTTCGAGAGGCCGTGGCGCAGCGCGCCGGCCTGGCCCGACAGGCCGCCGCCGGCGACCTTGGCGTCGACGTCATACTGGCCGTTGCGATTGGCGACGCCGATCGCCTGGCGAACCAGCATCTGCAGCACGGGACGGGCGAAATAGGCCGAGAAGTCCTTGCCGTTGACGGTGATCTTGCCGGTGCCGGGACGGATCCAGACGCGGGCGATCGCGTTCTTGCGCTTGCCGGTCGCATAGGCACGGCCATGCGCGTCGAGCTTCTGAACGTGAACCGGGGCGGCGTTCTCGGTCGATGCCGGGACGAGGTCCTGGAGGGACTGGAGATCGGCCATGGTCAGGCAACCCTCTTGTTCTTCGGATTGAGCGCCGCGACGTCGAGGACTTCCGGCTGCTGCGCCTCATGCGGATGCTCGGCACCGGCATAGACACGGAGATTGGAGAACTGGCGACGGCCGAGCGGACCCTCGGGCAGCATGCGCTCGACGGCCTTCTCGATGACGCGCTCCGGGAAGCGGCCCTCGATCAGCTGGCGCGGGCTGCGCTCCTTGATGCCGCCGATATAGCCGGTGTGCCAGTAATAGCGCTTGTCGGTGTATTTGCGGCCGGTGAAGACGACCTTCTCCGCATTGATGACGATGACGTTGTCGCCGTCGTCGACATGCGGGGTGAAGCTCGCCTTGTGCTTGCCGCGCAGGCGGTTGGCCACGATGGTGGCGAGCCGTCCGACGACAAGGTCCGTGGCGTCGATCAGAATCCACTTCTTCTCGACATCCGCCGGCTTGGTGGAGATGGTGCTCATTCTTAAACCCGTTTCTCGTGCCCGTTCAGGCAGGGGAATGGAGGCGGCAGGGCCTTCACCCCGTCGTTGGCGCTTCGTCTACAGGGGCGCGGCCGGCGCGTCAACCGTGACAAACGCGTGGCGAAGCCAATTTTTGCATGAATTCCATTGGCATGGCCGCGATCGTACCATGATACCACATCGGAGCGAAGGCGGATTTCCGCCATGATGCCGTGCTGCCATGTGGGGATGAGCGGGAAGCGCCGCCCCGGCCCTTCCCGCGCCCGGTCGATCGGCTATTGTGCTGCGCAACAGGCACGGTCAGGGAACGACAGATGACGGAAAACGGCCTTTCCCCGCGGCTCAGCATCGTGACGCTCGGCGTCGCGAATGTCGCGCGGGCGCGCAGTTTCTACGAGAAGCTCGGCTGGCAGCCCTCCTCGGCCAGCCAGGAGCAGATCGTCTTCTTCCAGCTGTCCGGCGTCGTTCTCGCACTTTTCAACCGCGATCAGCTCGCCGACGACGCAACCGTCGCGCCGGCCGGCGACGGCTTCCGGGCGGTGACGCTCGCGCACAATGTGGAATCGGAAGCGGCGGTCGATGCCGCCCTCGCCCATGCCGAGCGCAGCGGCGCCTCGATCGTGAAGCCGGCCTCCAAGGTGTTCTGGGGCGGCTATTCCGGCTATTTCGCCGATCCCGACGGCCATCTCTGGGAGGTGGCCTATAACCCGTTCTTCGCCTTTGACGAGGCCGGCCGCCTCGCCCTTCCGGGCCCGGCCGCATGAAGAGGCTTGCCATGACGCTCCCCCGCATGACGACCATTCGCCTTGCTCTCCCGCTGGTGGCCGCCGTGCTGCTGGCGCCGCTGCCAGCGCTTGCCATCCAGCCCTATCAGAGCGTCACGGCGACCTACGACACCGAAGGCGCGGACGATCCGGGCTTGAAGACATTCCTCGAATCGCTGCGCAAGGCGCTCGATTCCAGCGATTCGACCTTCCTGAAGCTCGCGGTCGCCAAGGATCTCGCAATCTATACGCCGGCCGTCGGCTTCCCGGACGGCGCGGCGCATGGCCCCCTCGCCAATCCAGACAAGCATGAGGCGGCGCAACGCCTTGACGAGGCGGCGGCGCTGATGGGTTCGGCGGATGTCGAATACACCCGTGACGACCTCGACAGCATGATCCTCGACCTCTTCGGCACCGCGCTGGAGCCGGGCACGATCGGCAAGTCGGCGATCGCGGGCGGCAAGCTGTGTGCCCCGGCCGAGCCGGTCTTCGACCGCGCCAAGGCGCTCGCCATGGCCGAGGCCGCCGACGTTCCTCCCGGCAATCTCTGGATTCTCTCGGAGAAGACCGACTTCCACGAGAAGCCGGACGCGAAGTCGCCCGTGGTCGAGACGCTGCCCGCCCATGCGATCGTCCCCTTCATCGAGGGATCGGTCGACGTGCCGACCGACAGCGCAACAACCGACGCCGAAGCCGCCGACGAGACCGATGGCGGCGAAGGCGGCTGGTATTCCGTCGCCCTCCCCTCGGGCAAGATCGGCTATGCTTCGAACGACGCCTCGCTCGGCTTCCAGGCGGTCAGCGTCTGTTTCGGCAAGGTCGACGACAACTGGCTCGTGACCGCGGTCATCGTGCCGAGCCTCTAGGGGAAGAGATGCCCGTCAATCACGACCGCTACGACGACACCTATCTGCGCGAGATTCTCGAGACAACGCGCACGATCGCCATGGTCGGGGCCAGCGCCAAGGCCGAGCGGCCGAGCCATGGCGTGCTCGCCTATCTCATCAGCTGCGGCTACGAGACCTACCCGGTGCATCCGGGGCTCGCCGGCGGCGAGATTCTCGATCGCAAGGTCTATTCGAGCCTCGCGGATCTGCCAGCGCCGGTCGACATGGTCGACGTCTTCCGCAATTCCGACGCCATTCCAGCGCTTGCCGACGAGATCCTCGCGCTGCCGCACCTGCCGCGCGTCGTCTGGCTGCAGCTCGGCATCCGTAATGACGAGGCGGCGGCAAAGCTGGAGGCGGCCGGGATCAAGGTCGTCATGAACCGCTGCCCGGCCATCGACCGCCCGCGCCTGCTCGGGCGCTGACCGGCTTCGGCAAATTCATCCCGAGATCGGGCAGCAGCCCGGAACAATGTTCTTTGCCTGCGCCCGCCCGTCCGCGCTATCGATAGAAAAAGTGCGGCGGGACATCCCGCACGACTTGGAACACGACTTGGGAGGTGATCATGGCCGAAGACAGGATTCCGGGATTCTCGACGCTTGCCGTCCATGCCGGCGCACAGCCGGACCCGACGACCGGCGCCCGCGCGACGCCGATCTATCAGACGACCTCCTTCGTGTTCGAGGATGTCGACCACGCGGCGTCGCTGTTCGGCCTGCAGGCCTTCGGCAACATCTATACGCGCATCGGCAACCCGACCAACGCCGTGCTCGAGGAGCGAGTCGCGGCGCTCGAGGGCGGCACGGCGGCGCTCGCGGTTTCGTCCGGCCATGCCGCGCAGCTGCTCGTTTTCCACGCGCTGCTCTCGCCCGGTGACGAATTCGTCGCGGCGAAGAAGCTCTATGGCGGCTCGATCAACCAGTTCTCCAACGCCTTCAAGAGCTTCGGCTGGAACGTCGTCTGGGCCGATCCCGACGATATCGGCTCCTTCGAACGGGCGATCACGCCGAAGACCAAGGCGATCTTTATCGAATCCATCGCCAATCCCGGCGGCATCGTCACCGACATCGCCGCCATCGCCGCCGTCGCCAAGCGGGCCAATGTGCCGCTCATCGTCGACAACACGCTGGCGACGCCCTATCTCGTGAAGCCGTTCGAGCATGGCGCCGACATCGTCGTCCATTCGCTGACCAAGTTCCTCGGCGGCCACGGCAATTCGATCGGCGGCGTCATCGTCGACGGCGGCCGGTTCAACTGGTCGCGCGAGGGGCGCTATCCGAAGCTGTCGCAGCCGCTGCCCGAATATGGCGGCATCGTTCTGGCCGAAAGCTTCGGCAATTTCGCCTTCGCCATCGCCTGCCGCGTGCTCGGCCTGCGCGATCTCGGGCCGGCGCTCGCGCCGCACAGCGCCTTCCTGATCCTCACCGGCATCGAGACGCTGCCGCTGCGCATGCAGCGCCATTCCGACAATGCGCTCGCCGTCGCCGAATTCCTGGCCGACCATCCGGCCGTCTCCTGGGTCAGCTATGCAGGCCTGCCGGGCGACCGCTATCACAATCTCGCCCGCCGCTATGCGCCGAAGGGCGCCGGCGCCGTGCTCACCTTCGGGCTCGCCGGCGGCTATGACGCGGGCATCAAGCTCGTCTCCTCGGTGAAGCTCTTCTCGCATCTCGCCAATATCGGCGACACGCGCTCGCTGATCATCCACCCGGCCTCGACGACGCATCGCCAGCTGACCGACGCGCAGAAGGTGGCCGCCGGCGCCGGCCCGGACACCGTCCGCCTCTCGGTCGGCATCGAGGACAAGGAAGACATCATCGCCGACCTGCAGCAGGCGCTGGGATAAGGCTCGCTGGCACCCTCTCCCGCAAGCGGGAGAGGGCAAAGGCAGGCTCAGGCCGCCTGGCCGGCTGCCCAGCCGGAGGCCCAGGCCCACTGGAAATTGTAGCCGCCGAGCCAGCCGGTGACATCGACGACCTCGCCGACGAAGAAGAGGCCCGGCACGCGCTTGGCCATCATCGTCTTCTGGTCAAGCTCGCCGGTGTCGACGCCGCCGACGGTGACCTCCGCGGTGCGGTAGCCTTCCGAACCGTTCGGGCGGAGCATCCAGCCGTTCACCGTCGTATCGATCGCGGCCAGCACCGCGTCGCTGCAATCGGCGAGACGGGGCCGCGCTCCCGCCTCATCGGCGACGAACTGCGCGAGCCGCTTCGGCAGCATCCCGCCGAGCAGCGTCGCGGGGGCCTGCCGCCCGTTGGTCGCCCGCGCCTCGCGGAGCCGCGCCAAGAGGTCGACCGATGGCGCGAGGGCGACGCGGATGGGCTCGCCCGGTTTCCAGAAGGACGAGATCTGGAGGATCGCCGGGCCTGAAAGGCCGCGATGGGTGAAGAGCAGCGCCTCGTCGAACGCCGTCTTGCCGAAGCTCGCCCTGCCCTCGACCGAAAGCCCGGCCAGCGGCGCGGTCTTCTCGAGAAGCGCCGGCTCAAAGGTCAGCGGCACGAGACCCGGCCGGGTCGGCAGGACGGTGAGGCCGAACTGGCGGGCGATGCGATAGCCGAATTCACTGGCGCCCATCTTGGGGATCGACAGCCCGCCGGTCGCGACCACGAGCGACTGAGCCTCGACGGGACCGTCAGGCAGCAGGACGCGGAAGCCGTCCGGCCCGTGCACGACGGCGGTGACGGGCGTCGCAAGGCGGAGCGTGACGCCGCCCATCGCCATTTCGGCGACCAGCATCTCGACGATCTGCTTCGCCGAGCCATCGCAGAAGAGCTGCCCGAGCTTCTTCTCGTGCCAGGCGATGCGGTGGCGGTCCACCATCGCGATGAAGTCGCGCGGCGTGTAGCGCTTCAGAGCCGAGATGGCGAAGCGCGGATTGGCGGAGAGGAAGTTGGCCGGCGCGGCGCCAAGATTGGTGAAATTGCAGCGACCGCCGCCGGAGATGCGGATCTTCTCGCCCGGCGCGCGGGCGTGATCGACCACGAGCACGCTGCGGCCACGCCGTCCGGCCTCCGCCGCGGCCATCATGCCGGCGGCGCCGGCGCCGATGACGACGACGTCGAAACGGCTCACGCAGCCCGCTCCGCCGCGAAGATGCGCGCGATTCCGGCCTCGTCGAGGATGCGATAGGCGCCCGGATCGAGATCGGCCGGCAGGTCGAGGCCGCCGACGCGGTCGCGATGCAGCGCATCGACATGGTTGCCGAGCGCGGCGAACATGCGGCGCACCTGATGGTAGCGGCCCTCGTTCAGTATCACGAACACCTCGGTTGGCCCGACGACCTCCATCGCGACGGGAAGCAGCGGCTTCTCCTCGCCCTCCAGCATCAGCGTCCCGGACGCCAGCGCCGCCCCTTCACCGCCCGAAAGCGGGCGAGCCAGATGGACATGGTAGCGCTTCGGCACATGGCTCTTCGGCGCGATGATCCGGTGCAGCAGCGCGCCGTCGTCGGTGAGGAGGATGAGGCCCGAGGTCTCCTTGTCGAGCCGGCCGACGGTGGAGAGCGCCGGATCGCGCCGCCGCCAGCGCTCGGGGAGCAGGCCGTAGATCAGCGGCCCGGCATCCTTCTGCGAGCAGGTGACGCCGACCGGCTTGTTGAGCATCAGGACGAGGCCGGGCGGCGGATCGAGCGGCGCATCGGCGACGGTCATGCGCGTAACGAGGTCCGGCTTCAAATAGATGCGCTGCGCCGGATCGGTCTCCGCCTCGCCGTCGAGGATCACCCGGCCGCCCTCGATGAGCGCCTGCACCTCACGGCGCGAGCCATAGCCGAGATTGGCGAGGAGCTTGTCGAGCCGCGCCGTCGGGATCTTTTGCGTCATCGGATGGCCTCGACGAGCTTGTAGCCCTCGCTGCCGCCATCGCCGAGCGGGCGGACCTGCGCGAAGGCCTCCGTGAGCACGCCCTCATAGGGAAGATGCAGATTGGCGGTGAGATAGAGCCGGCCGCCGCGGCGGAGCGACTGCGCGGCGCGGCGGATGAAGGTCTGGCCGAGCTGTCGATCCTCGACGCCGCCATCATGGAAGGGCGGGTTCATGACGATGAAGTCGAGCCCCTCCGGCAGGTCGCGGGCGGTCCGCACATCCGCCCACAGGAAGGCGGCGCGCGGATCGACGACATTGTGCTCGGCACACTCGACCGCGCGGCGGTCGATATCGACGAGGAGAAGCGAGGTGACCAGCGGCGAGGTCAGCACCGCGCGGGCGAGGACGCCGATGCCACAGCCGAAATCCGCGCCGCGCCCCGAGACGACCGGCAGCGTGTCGATCAGCTGGCGCGTCGCCGGATCGACGCGGTCGAAGGCGAAGATGCCGGGCTGCGACCAGAGGCCGAGTTCCGGAATGATGCGCGGCTTGCCGGCCTCGATCGCCGCTTCGATGCCGGTGAGCGGGCGATCCTTGCGGACGGTGGCGATGCGGTGATGGCGTCGCGGCGCGGCCTCGGCTTCGAGCCCGAAGGCTTCGAGTTCGGCGGCGAGGCGGCTGCCGCCCTTGCGGATCGGCGCCATGACGGTGAGTTCACCGCCCTCGGTGAGCGCCTTGAGCCCAAGCGCCAGGGCATGGCCGCGCTCGGCCGTGCCGGGCGGCGCCAGCATCACGAGCGAGGCGAGGCTTCCCGTCGCATCCTCGAGCCGCGACGCGCCCGGCACCAGCGGCGAAAACTGGACCGCGCCCCGTGGAACCTCCGCGAGGTCCGGTGGCGGAACGCCGTAGACGCCGTGCTGCTGCTGCTCTTCTGCCATGCCCGATCCTGCCGTGAACGCGCGTTCCTACAGGCGAAGTCGCCGCCGCGAAAGAGTTTTGGCTTTACGCGCCGCCGCGCGCCTCAGTATGGAGGGCACGCCGGAGACAGAACGCCCCATGCGCCCCGACATCCTCAACCCGCTCTTTCGCGACGTGACGAGCCTTGCCGGGGTCGGTCCGAAAGTCGGCGAGGCGATCGGCCGCCTGCTCGGGACCGATGAAGGCGCCGGCCTGCCGCGCGTCGTCGACCTCCTGTTCCATCTGCCGACGGCGATCGTCGACCGCCGCAACCAGCCGGGAGTCGCCCGCTCGCCCGAAGGCGCGATCGTGACGCTCGAGCTTCGCATCGACCGGCATGTGCCGCCGCCGCCGGGAAACCGCAAGCAGCCCTACCGGGTCTTCGCCGACGACGACAGCGGCGAGATCGCGCTCGTCTTCTTCCATGCCGAGACCGCCTTCCTCGAACGCATGATGCCGGTCGGCGCGACCCGCTATGTCAGCGGCCGCGTCGAATGGTTCAACGGCCGGCCGCAGATGGTCCATCCCGACCGTGTCGTCGACCGCGAGGCGTTCGAGAAGCTGCCGATGGTCGAGCCGGTCTATCCGATGACGGCCGGCCTCGCCCGCAAGACGCTCGCCCGCGCCGTGCAGGGCGCGCTGGAGGTGGTGCCGGCATTCAGCGAGTGGATGGACGCACCTCTGCTTGCGCAGCGCAAGTGGCCGGCTTTTGCGCCGGCGCTGCGGGCCGCGCATTCGCCCTCGGCCGAAGCGGATCTAGCGCCCGAGAGCCCGCATCTCTCGCGCCTCGCCTATGACGAAATCCTGGCGAGCCAGCTGGCGCTGGCGCTGACCCGCGCCAATCTCCGCCGCGCCTCGGGCTTCGCCCGCCAGGGCGACGGGCGCATGCGAAAGGCGATCACGGCCGCCCTGCCCTTCAGCCTGACGGGCAGCCAGCAGCAGGCCATCGCCGAGATCGAGGCCGATCTCGCGGCGCCCGACCGCATGCTGCGGCTGCTTCAGGGCGATGTCGGCTCCGGCAAGACGCTCGTGGCGCTGATGGCCGCGGCGACCGTCGTGGAGGCGGGGTCGCAGGCGGCACTGATGGCGCCGACCGAGCTGCTGGCGCGCCAGCATGCCAAGACGCTCGCGCCGCTCGCCGCCGCAGCCGGCATGCGGCTCGCCGTTCTGACGGGGCGCGAGAAGGGCCGCGAGCGGCAGGCGATCCTCGATGCGCTCGCCGATGGCTCGCTCGACCTGGTCGTCGGGACGCATGCGGTCTTCCAGGCCGGGGTCGAATTCCGCGATCTCGGCCTCGCCATCGTCGACGAGCAGCACCGTTTCGGCGTGCACCAGCGCCTCGCGCTCGCCGGCAAGGGCTCGGCGACGGATATCCTGGTGATGACCGCGACCCCGATCCCGCGCACGCTCGTCCTCGCCGCCTTCGGCGACATGGATGTCTCGCGGCTGACGGAGAAGCCCGCCGGCAGGAAGCCGATCGAGACGCGGACCATTCCGCTCGAAAGGCTCGACGAGGTGGTCGGGCGCATCGGCTCGGCGATCGCCGCCGGCGCCAAGGCCTATTGGGTCTGCCCGCTGGTCGAGGAATCGGAAGAGGTCGACGCCGCGGCGGCGGCGGCCCGCTTCGCCGAACTCCGATCGGCGCTCGGACCCATGGTCGGGCTCGTGCACGGGCGGATGAAGGCGGCCGAGAAGGACGCGGCGATGCTCGCCTTCCAGCGCGGCGAGACCCGGCTCCTCGTCGCGACGACCGTGATCGAGGTCGGCGTCGACGTGCCGGATGCGACGATCATGGTCATCGAGCATGCCGAGCGCTTTGGTCTCGCGCAGCTCCACCAGCTTCGCGGCCGCGTCGGGCGCGGCGCGGGCGCGTCGACCTGCCTGCTGCTCTATCGCGGACCGCTCGGCGAGACCGCGCATGACCGGCTGGCGATCATGCGCGAGACGGAAGACGGCTTCCGCATCGCCGAGGAGGACCTGCGCCTCCGCGGCGAGGGCGACCTGCTCGGCACCAAGCAATCCGGCGTGCCCGGCTTCCGCATCGCGAGCTTCGAGAAGCATGGCGCGCTGTTCGAGATCGCGCGGCAGGACGCGCGGATGACCGTCGAGCGTGACCCCGGCCTCGAAAGCGAGCGCGGGCAGGCGCTGCGGCTCCTGCTCTATCTCTTCGGCCGCGATGCCGCGATCCGCCTGCTCCGCGCGGGCTGAACTGTCTCGCAACTGCCGTGTTTCGGCGCTAGTTGGGGGACCCCCTCGTCCGAAAGCGTCCATGCCCCTCCCCACGACACCCGAACGCCTGATGATCCGGCTGCGCGCGCTGCTCAGGTCGAGCGAGCCGACGCTGCTCGGCTTCGCGGCGCTGATCGGCATCCTGTCGGGCGTCGTGGTCGTCGTCATCGCCTCGATCACGCAGGGCCTGCATGTCCTGCTCTACGGCATCGACCCGGACGAGAAGCTGAGCGCCACGGCGGTGATCGACTGGTGGCATGCCGCGATTCCGGTGGCGGGCGGCGCCCTGCTCGGCCTCGTCATCTACATCTTCCGCAACCGCCGGCGCCTGATCGTTGACCCGATCGAAGCCAATGCGCTGCATGGCGGCCAGATGTCGCTCGGCGATAGCCTTCGCGTCGGGTTGGAGAACACGATCTCCAACGGCTTCGGCGCCTCGGTCGGGCTGGAGGCGGGCTATACACAGGTCGCGAGCGGCATCGCCTCGACGCTCGGCGCGCGGTTCGGCCTCCGCCGCACCGATCTCCGCCTGATGGTCGGCTGCGGCTCGGCGGGGGCGATCGCGGCGGCGTTCGGCGGCCCGCTCACCGGCGCCTTCTACGCCTTCGAGCTCATCATCGGCGTCTACTCGGTCGCCAATGTGGCGCCGGTGCTGATCGCCGCGCTGGCCGGCTATCTCGTGTCGAGGGCGCTCGGCCTCGAAGCGCATATCATCACGATCAGCGACGGCATCCAGGTCGATGCCGGGCATTATCCGCCCTATCTGGCGCTCGGCCTGCTGCTTGGCCTGCTCGCGATCGGTATGATGCGGCTCATCACGCTCGTGGAGCGCGGCTTCCAGACGAGCCGCCTGCCCCGCTATTTTCGGCCGGCGGTCGGCGGCGTCGCCGTGGGAGCGCTGGCGCTCATCACGCCGCAGGCGCTCTCCGGCGGCCATGGCGCGCTCTATCTCAACCTCGCCACGACGCCGGCGCTGGGGACGCTGATCATCGTCATCCTCGCCAAGATCGCGGCGACCTCGGCTTCGGTCGGCTCGGGATTTCGCGGCGGCCTCTTCTTCGCCTCGCTCTTTCTCGGCGTCCTCGCCGGCCGGCTCTACGGCGTGTCGCTGGAAATGCTCTTCCCGGGCCTCGCCCTCGACCCGACGGTCACCGCCGTCGTCGGCATGAGCGCGCTCGCGGTCGGCGTCATCGGCGGGCCGCTGACCATGACCTTCCTGGCGCTTGAGGCGACCCGCGACCTGCAATTGACTGGGATCGTGCTCGCCGCCTCGATCCTCTCGACGATCACCGTGCGGCAGCTCTTCGGCTATTCGTTCTCGACCTGGCGACTGCATCTGCGCGGCGAGACGATCCGCGGCGCACAGGACATCGGCTGGCTGCGCGATCTCACTGTCGGCCGCATGATGCGCACCGATGTCCGGCCGATCGTCGCGACCATGCGGCTCGATGCCTTCCGCAGCCTCTATCCGCTTGGCTCGGCGCAGCGGGTCGTCGCCACCGATGCCAATGGCGCCTATGCCGGCATCGTGCTCATCGCCGACGCGCATGCGACGGCGGAAGCGGGAGACGGGACGGTGGCGCCGCTCTGCCGCTATCAAGGCAGCGTGCTGTTGCCGGACATGACGGCGCGCGAGGCGGCCGCCCTCTTCGACGCGGCAGAGAGCGAAGAGCTGGCGGTGGTCGACGATCTCGACCACAAGCAGGTCATAGGCCTCCTGACGGAGGCGCATCTCCTGCGCCGCTATGCGGAAGAACTCGACAAGGCCCGGCGCTCGCTCTCGGGCGAAAGCTGACCCCTTGATCAGCTTCCCGGCAGCCGTTGCGCCTGCGCGCGGACCCGTTCAGGATCGTATTCCGGCACCACGAGGCCGGCGGAGAGGACGATCTTCGCCGCCTCCTCGACCGTCATGTCGAGCTCGATCAGTTCCTTGCGCTTCACGAACAGCATGAAGCCGGCGGTCGGCGCCGGGACGGGCGGCAGGAACACCGTCACCCACTCCTCGCCATCCTCACCGATGCGCTGGCGGATCTCGCCGCGCGTGTCGTTGGCGATGAAGACGATCGCCCAGACGCCCTTATAGGGAAATTCCATCAGAGCCGTCTTGTGGAAGGACTTGCTTTTCGAGGAGAGGATCGTCTCGAAGAGCTGCTTCAATGCGCCATAGAGCGTGCGCACCAGCGGCGTCCGGCCGACCAGCCGCTCGCCGAAGCCGACCAGCGCGCGGCCGACGAAATTCGCCGTCAGGAAGCCGAGCAGCGTCAGCGCCACGACCGCGACCGCGACGCCGAAGCCGGGCACCGAGAAGGGAAGATAGCCGTCGGGGCTGTATTCGCGCGGGATGATCGGCTTCACCCAGCCGTCGATCCATTTGATCAGCGACCATGTCAGATAGATCGTGATCGAGATCGGCGCGGCGATCACGAGCCCGGTGAGGAAGTAGTTCCGCAGCCGTGCGACCAGCCGTCGGCCCGGCGGCTCGCGCGTGGCGGAAATCGGGGGCTCTTCGAGGCTCATGCCGTCTCCTTGCGACAGGAAATCGGACTGTCGCACAGCATTATGACGGCTTGGAAAAGGATCGCCAGCCTCGTTGGCAGGCAAAGGGCGGCGCGTCCTGCGCCACGCCGCCGTCCCGGCGCTACTCGACGGTCACCGACTTTGCGAGGTTGCGCGGCTGGTCGACATCCGTGCCCATGAAGACGGCGGTGTGATAGGCGAGGAGCTGGACCGGGATCGAGTAGACGAGCGGCGTCACGCTCGCGGGCATCTCGGGCAGGATGATGGTCGCGGCGGCGTCGATCGCGGCCGCCTCGGCGCCCTTGTGGTCGGTCACGAGGATGATCCGCCCGCCGCGCGCGGCGACCTCCTGCATGTTGGAGACGGTCTTTTCGAAGACGCGGTCGAAGGGCGCGATGACGACGACCGGCATCTCCTCGTCGATCAGCGCGATGGGGCCATGCTTCAGCTCGCCGGCGGCATAGCCCTCGGCGTGGATATAGGAAATCTCCTTCAGCTTCAGCGCGCCTTCCAGCGCGATCGGGTAGCTGGTGCCCCGACCGAGATAGAGGCAGTGCTTGACCCTGGCGAGGTCGCGCGCCAGCGCCTCGATCTGGCCCTCGAGCCGCAGCGCCTCGTGCATCAGGCGCGGCACCTCGCTGAAGGCGCCGACGAGCCGCGCCTCTTCGGCCGCGTCGATCGCACCCCGCGCCCGGCCGGCGGCGATCGCCGTCGCGGCCAGCACGGCGAGCTGCGCGGTGAAGGCCTTGGTCGAGGCGACGCCGATCTCGGGTCCGGCGAGGAGCGGCAGCACGACATCCGCCTCGCGGGCGATGGTCGATTCGCGCACATTGACGACGGCGGCGATGCGCTGGCCCTCGCCGCGCGCATAGCGGAGCGAGGCGAGCGTATCGGCCGTCTCGCCCGACTGGGAGATGACGATCGCGAGGCCATCCTTCGACAGCGGCTGCTCGCGGTAGCGGAACTCGGACGCGATATCGATATCGACCGGCAGGCGGGCGAAGCGTTCGAACCAGTATTTGGCGACGAAGCCGGCATAGAAGGCCGTGCCGCAGGCGGTGATCGAGAGGCGGTCGACCCGCGCGAAGTCGATGCCTTCCGGCGGTCGGGCGCGGCCGTCCGCGAGGTCGAGGTAATGGGCGAGCGTGCGGCCGGCGACCTCGGGCTGCTCGTGGATCTCCTTCACCATGAAATGGCGATGGTTGCCCTTGTCGGCGACATAGGTGTTGCCATGGGTGCGGGTCAGCGCCCGCTCGACCACGCGGCCGGTCTCGTCATGGACGACCGCGCCGGCGCGGGTCACGACCGCGACGTCGCCCTCGTCGAGATAGGTGATCTCGTCGGTGAAGGGCCCGAGGGCGATGCCGTCCGAGCCGAGGAACATCTCGCCCGAGCCCCAGCCGATGGCGAGCGGGCTGCCGCGTCGGGCGCCGATGACAAGGTCGTCCTCGCCCTCGAAGAGAAAGGCCAGCGCGAAGGCGCCGCGCACTCGTGCCAGCGCCGCCTGCACGGCGGCGAGCGGCGTCATGCCGCCCTCGAGATTGAGCGTCACGAGATGCGCGATGACCTCGGTGTCGGTATCGGAGGCGAAGACGCGGCCGGCGGCTTCGAGCTCCAGCCGCAGCTCGCGGAAATTCTCGAAGATGCCGTTATGGACGACGGCGACGCGTTCGGTGAGATGCGGATGGGCGTTGCGCTCTGATGGAACGCCATGCGTCGCCCAGCGGGTATGGCCGATGCCGGAGCGGCCGGTCTTGCGGTTGCCGGCGAGCTTCGCCTCGAGATTGCGCAGCTTGCCCTCGGCGCGGAGGCTCGCGAGGTGGCCGCCCTCGATGACAGCGATGCCGGCCGAGTCATAGCCGCGATATTCGAGCCGCTTCAGCCCGTCGACGAGCAGCGGCGCGACGGGCGTCTGGCCCAGGATGCCGATGATGCCGCACATGCGCGTCCCCCTTCGTGCCGACCGGCGAACGACGCCGATTTTCACAACGTGATGGACGAGCCCTTAATTTTCCTCTGCAAGGCGAGGAAATCACTTCCTGTTTCGCGTTTTCATGGCGCCGTCAGACGCGCCTCCGCGGCGTCGCGGCCTTGGCGGCGCGGAAGCGGGCCGCCCAGCCCGGCTTCTCGACCTGCCGGGAGCGGCCGAGCGCGAGCGCATCCGGCGCCACGTCCTCGGTGACGACGCTGCCCGAGCCGACATAGGCGCCGTCGCCAATCGTGACCGGCGCCACCAGCGAAGAGTTGGAGCCGATGAAGGCGCCCTCGCCGATGATCGTCTTTGCCTTGTCGTAGCCGTCGTAATTGCACGTGACGGTGCCGGCGCCGATATTGGCCTCCGCGCCGACGCTGGCATCGCCGATATAGGTCAAGTGGCTCACCTTGGCGCCGGCGCCGATCGCGGCGTTCTTCACCTCGACGAAATTGCCGACCTTGGACTCGGGGCCGATATCGGCGCCCGGACGCAGCCGCGCGAACGGCCCGATCGCGGCGCCGGGACCGACGCGCGCGCCCTCGAGATGCGAAAAGGCGTGGATGACGGCGCCCGTCTCGACGCTGACGCCGGAGCCGAACACGACATTCGGCTCGATGGTGACGTCCTGCTCGACCTTCGTGTCGTGCGAGAAGAACACCGTCTCCGGCGCGATGAGCGTGACGCCCGCGAGCATGGCGGCGCGGCGCCTGCGCTGCTGCCAGATCGCCTCGACGGCGGCGAGTTCGGCGCGGGTGTTGACGCCCGCGACCTCGTCGGCGTCGGTCTCGATCGCGACGACGGAAAGGCCGTCGGCATGGGCGATGCCGACCGCGTCGGTGAGGTAGAATTCGCCCTTGGCATTGGCGTTGCCGATCCGTTCCAGAAGCGCGACGAGGCCGGCGCCGGCAAAGGCCATCAGCCCGGCATTGCAGAGGCCGATCCGCCGTTCCTCGGGGGAGGCGTCCTTCTCCTCGCGGATGGCGACGAGGCGGCCGTCTTCGACGAGGAGGCGGCCGTAGCCGGTTGGATCGGCCGGGCGGAAGCCGAGCACGACCACCGCTGCGCCCTCGGCGATCTCGGCGCGCAGGCGGGCAAGCGTCCCGGCGGTCACCAGCGGCGTGTCGCCATAGAGGACGAGAACGTCGTCGGCGGTTTCAGCCAGGGCCTCGCGCGCGGCGAGCACGGCATGGGCGGTGCCTCGCCGCTCGACCTGCTCGTAGAGCGCGGCTCCGGCGCTGCGCTTGGCGACGAAGCTCTTCACCGCCTCGGCGCCGCTGCCGACGACCACGGCGAAGCGGCCGATGCCGGCGCTTTCGGCCGCGTTCAGCACATGGCCGAGCATCGGCAGGCCGGCAACCTTGTGCATGACCTTGGGCAGGCTGGAGCGCATCCGCGTCCCCTCGCCGGCTGCGAGCACAATGGCGAGCGAAGTGCGTTCGGTCATAGCTGTCCCTCCGATGCAGCGGCCAGCTTTGCGCGATCCGGCCGTGGCCGGTCAAGTCAGCCGATCTGCTGCAGCTGCGGGAAGGTCTCGAGCAGGAAGAAGGAGAGCCGCGACATCTGGCCGGTCAGGAACATGAGGCCGGCGAGAACGAGAAAGGCGCCCATCGCCTTCTCGACCTTGGGCAGATGGCGGCGGAAGCGGCCGAGCGCCTCCACGAGATGCTCGGCGAAGAAGGCGACCAGCAGGAAGGGGATGCCGAGGCCGAGCGAATAGATGGCGAGGAGGCCGGCACCGCGGGCGACGGTATCGGTCGAGCCGGCGACGGCGAGGATCGCGGCGAGGACCGGTCCGATGCAGGGCGTCCAGCCGAAGGCGAAGGCGAGGCCGAGAACATAGGCCCCGGCGAGGCCCGCCGGCTGCTTGTCGACCCTGAGCCGCGCCTCGCGATGCAGGATGCCGATGCGGAACACGCCGAGGAAATGCAGGCCCATCACGATGATGACGACGCCGGCGCCGATCGCGAGCACGTCCTGGTAGCGGGCGATCATGCGCCCGACGACGGAGGCCGTGGCGCCGAGCAGCACGAACACCGTCGAGAAGCCGAGCACGAAGGCGAGCGACGACAGCGTCACCACCCGCCGCACCTCGCTTTCCGCGCGGCGCTGCGTGACTTCTTCCAGCGACAGGCCGGTGACATAGCAGAGATAGGGCGGCACCAGCGGCAGCACGCAGGGCGAGACGAAGGAGAGCAGCCCGGCGATCAGGGCGCCCCAGAGAGTTACATCGGCATTCATCGTCTACGCTTCACCCGCAGAGCCGCGCACAAGGGATCGCCGACGCTTATAGGCCATCGCCGGAGCGAGGCCAGTCACGGAAATGCGAGAGGGATCGCGTCGCCGCCCCGGCTCCCCCTTGGCGCGATGGTCCGCTTCCGATAGATGGCAGAGCATCAGTTCAGCGGAGGGGTGACCGAAATGATCGTGGCCTGCGGCGAAGCGCTCATCGACTTCCTGCCGACCAAGGATGCCGAGGGCCGCGACAGCTACCGGCCGGCGGTCGGCGGCTCGCCCTATAATGTCGCGCTCACCACCGGGCGCCTCGGCGTGCCGACCGGCTTCCTCGGCGGCATCTCGACCGACTTCTTCGGCGACATGCTCGCGGACGAACTGGTGCGCAGCAAGGTCGATCTCAAATATGCCGGCCGTTCGGCGCGCCCGACGACGCTTGCCTTCGTCAGCCTTGCCCATGAAGAGCCGCAATACGCCTTCTTCGACGAGAACACCGCCGGCCGGCTGCATGACCCGGCCGCGCATACGCCGATCGGCGACGAGGTCGAGGCGCTGCATTTCGGCTCCTTCTCGCTGGCGACCGAGCCCTTCGCCTCGCGGCTTGCGCAGGTGATGGACGACAATCGCGGCCGCCGCGTCATCTGCTACGATCCCAATGTCCGCCCGACGCTGATCGCCGACCGCGACACCTTCATGGCGCGGGCCGAGGCCTTCGCCTGCGGCGCCGACATCGTGAAGATCTCGGGCGCCGATCTCGAATGGCTGCATCCGGGCGCCGATCCCGAGGCGATCGCCGAGGGCTGGCTGAAGGGCGGCGCCGGCCTCGTCGTCGTCACGCGCGGCGGCGCGGGCGTCACGGCCTTCACGCGGCAGGGCAAGGTGTTCTCGCCCATCGTTCCGACCACGGTCGTCGACACCGTCGGCGCCGGCGACAGCTTCACGGGCGGCTTCCTCGCGCGGCTGCACGAGAAGGGCCTGCTCGACATCACGCGCCTGCGCACGCTCGACCATCGCGCGCTCAAGGACGCGCTCGATTTTGCCAACCGCGTCGCCTCGATCACCTGCTCGCGCGCCGGCGCCAACCCGCCCTGGCGGAACGAAGTGACGGGCTGAGGCGCGATTTAGTCCCGGGCTTGGGAAGCATCATCGCCTGAGACTGCGCCTTTCTTCACCTCTCCCATGGGGAGAGGTCGGACCGAAGGTCCGGGTGAGGGGAGCGCCCTCTCCGGATAGGCCGTAACCCCTCACCCGCCGCGCCTGCGGCGCGTCGACCTCTCTCTATGGGAGAGGTGAGGTCTCGCTGCTGTCAGTCATCTATCCTACTCATGCCGGAGCGCGTCGATCGGGTCGAGATGGGCGGCGCGGCGGGCCGGCAGGTAGCCGAACAGCATGCCGATCAGCGCCGAGAAGGCGAAGGCGATGGCGATGATCGACGGGCTGACGACGAAGGGCACGCCGAGAAGGCCGATCGCCGCATAGGCGAGGCCGAGGCCAAGCAGGATGCCGACCGTGCCGCCGAAGAGCGAGAGCACGACGGCCTCGACGAGGAACTGCGACAGGACCTGCGATTCGAGCGCGCCGATGGCGAGGCGGATGCCGATCTCGCGCGTCCGCTCGGTGACCGAGACCAGCATGATGTTCATGATGCCGATGCCGCCGACGAGGAAGCTGACGGCGGCGACCGCGCCGAGCAGGCCGGTCAGGAGCTGCGTCGTGCCGGCGACCGTCTCCAGCATCTGCGTCATGTCGTTGACGGAGAAGTCGTCCTCCTTGCCGGCGACGATGCCGCGCCGCTCGCGCAGCAGCCGCTCGAGATCGCCCTGAACCTTCGAGGTGGCGACGCCGTCGCGCGCCGAGACGAGGATGGTGCCGATATCGGTCGAGCCGGTGATGCGCCGCTGCACGGCGCGGAGCGGCATCAGGACGGTGTCGTCCTGGTCGGAGCCCATGCCGGACTGGCCCTTCTTGACGAGAAGGCCGACGACCTCGCACGGCACGGTTCCGACGCGCAGCGGCTGGCCGATCGGGTCGGTCGCGCCGAAGAGCTTCACCCGCACCGTCTCGCCGATGATGCAGACGGCGCGGCCGCTGCGCTCCTCCGTCTCGAGGAAGCTGCGCCCCGCCGCGAGGTCCCAGTCGAGCGCCAGGAGATAGTCATCGGAGGTCCCGACGACGCTGCTCGTCCGGCTTTCGCCGCCGAAGATCACGGTGGACGAACTCTGCACGACCGGCGCGACGGCGCGGATGCCCGGCACCTGCTGCTCGATGGCCGCGACGTCGCGGGCGTTGAAGGATTTCGCCGTGGTGCTCGCCCGGCCCGGACCGAACTGGCCGGGACGCACGAACAGCATGTTGCTGCCGAGCTTCGCGATGTCGGCCGTGACCTTGGCGGTGGTGCCGTTGCCGATCGTCACCATGGCGATGACCGCGGCGACGCCGATGACGATGCCGAGCACCGTCAGGAAGGAGCGCATCGGATTGCGGCGGATGGTGCGGAGCGCGAGCTTCAGCGATTCCGCGAGCATCAGACCGCCTCCCCCGCATCCACGGGAAGTGGAGCCGCGGCCGAATCGCGCTCGATGCGGCCGTCGACGAAGCGGATCGTCCGCTCGGCAAAGGCGGCTATGTCGGGCTCGTGCGTCACCATGATCACCGTGATGCCCTGCTCGCGGTTGAGAGCCGTCACGAGGCGCATGATCTCCTCGCTGGTCTTGGTATCGAGATTGCCGGTCGGCTCGTCGGCGAGGAGCACGGCCGGCTCGGTGACAATGGCGCGCGCGATCGCGACGCGCTGCTGCTGGCCGCCGGAGAGCTCGCCGGGCGTGTGCCCCGCCCTGCCCTCCAGTCCGACCCGCGCCAGCGCCGCCAGGGCGAGCCTGCGCCGCTCGGCGGTGCCGAGGCCGCGATAGACGAGCGGCAGCTCGACATTCTCGACCGCCGAGGTGCGCGCGAGCAGGTTGAAGCCCTGGAAGACGAAGCCGAGGCGATGACGGCGCAGCAGCGTCAGCTGGTTGCGCGACAGCGTCGTGGTCGGAACGCCCTCGAAGAAGTATTCGCCCGATGTCGGCCGGTCGAGGCAGCCGATGATGTTCATGGTCGTCGACTTGCCCGAGCCGGACGGTCCCATGATGGCGACGAACTCGCCGCGCGCGATGGAGAAGCTGGCGCCGTCGAGCGCCTTCACGCGGGCGTCGCCGCTGCCATAGACCTTCGAGACCTCACGAAATTCGATCTCCGGGACCGTCATTTCGCCGGCGCCGCGTCGGTGACGACCTGATCGCCGGCCTTGAGGCCACCGCCCTTCACCTCGGTGTTGACGCCGTCGGTCGCGCCGATCTCGATCGTCACCGGTGCCGGGACACCGTCGTGGAGCACATAGACGGTGCGCCCGTTGCCGGTCGGCTCGGCCTTGGTGATCGCGCCCATGCGCGGCGCGGAGAAGAGCCCGAAGGCACGCGCGTCGCCGCCCGTCGCCGGCGGCACATAGCGAAGCGCCGCATTGGGGATCAGCGTCGCGTCCTTTTCCTGCTGGACGACGATATCCGCCGTTGCCGTCATGCCGGGGCGCAGCAGGAGCTTCGCGTTGTCGACCGTGAGCGTCGCCTTGTAGGTGACGACATTGTTGGTCGTCTCCGAGACGAAGCGGATATCCTTGATGGCGGCCGGGAAGGTCTGGTCGGGATAGGCATCGACCGAGAAGGTCGCCGCCTGGCCGACGGCCGTCTTGCCGACATCGGCCTCGTCGACATCGACCTGAAGCTCCATCTGCCGGAGATCGCCGGCAATGACGAACAGCGTTGGCGCGGAGAGCGAGGCGGCCACCGTCGCACCGGGATCGACGCTGCGCGTCAGCACGACTCCATCAATCGGCGAGCGGATCTTCGCCTTGGAGAGATTGGTGCGGGCGAGGCTGAGATCGGCGGTCGCGGCCTGCACATCGGCCTTCGCCGCGGCCTCGGCCGCGACGGCGGAATCGTAGGCCGCCTGCGCCTCGATCAACTCCTGCGAGGACGAGACATTGCGGCCGACCAGCACCTTCTTGTTGGCGAGCGTGCTCTTCGTCGAGGCGATGGTCGCCTGCGCCTTCGCGACATTGGCGGTCGCGGCGGCGAGCTTCGCCTCGGCGCTGGCGACGGCGGCGTCGAGATTGTCGGTCACGAGCTCGGCCAGAACGTCGCCGGCCTTCACCGGGCTGTTGTAGTCGACATTCACCGAACGGATGCGGCCGGAGAGTTCGCTCGAGACATCCACCTTCTCGGTCGGCTGGATCGAGCCGGTCGCGGTGACCGTCACCGTGAGATCGCCGGTCGTGACCGGAGCAGTGGTGAAGCGATAGGCCGCGCCGCCGCCGGACATCATGCTCCAGAGGAGACCGGCGAGCGCGACGACGACGATCACCGCAATGATCGCCACCAGGCGGCGCCGTGGCGCGCGCCGGCCGGCCGGCTCGCCCAGCAGCCGGCCAAGGTCGCCGGATGGGGCGTTCTGCGCCCGTTGTTCGACTGTTGTCCGATGGGTGCCGGCGCCGGTCGCGTCTTCGCTCATCTGCCTCATCTGGGTGCTCTCGCGTCGATAGCCACCCTTGTTTGCGCCGAAGCGCCGGGTCAAATGATGAGTTGTATCAATTCTGGGCCGAGGGTTGCGGTTCTTTCCGGCGATCACGGAAGCATGATCGCCCGCCATGTCACGAAGGCCGACCCGTTGCCGTAGAAGCGGAATGCAACAAGGAAGGCCCTCAGCCGATGCGTGACCGCGCCCTACCCCTGCCCTGGCTCGACCGGCGCGGCAATGTCTCCCTGCTGAAGACGCTGGTCTTCGTCGGCGTGCTGGCGCCCGGCCTCTGGCTGCTCTATCGCGCCGCGGCCGGCAGCATCGGGCCGCGCCCCTATATCGAGATCAATCACCAGACCGGCCTCTGGGCGATCCGCTTGCTGCTGATCTCGCTCGCCGTGACGCCGCTCCGCCATGTCTGGCGCTGGGGCGATCTCATCCAGCTTCGGCGCATGCTCGGTCTCGGCGCCTTCGCCTATGCCGTGATCCATCTCGTCGCCTATGCCGGCGATCTCGGCTGGGATTTGGCCAAGGTCGTGTCGGAGATCATCGCCCGGCCCTATCTCACGATCGGCTTCGTCGCTGTCATCATGCTGCTGCCGCTCGCGGTCACGTCCACCGACGGCATGATGCGGCGCATGGGCGGCATCGAGTGGCGGGCCCTGCACCGGCTTGTCTATCCGGTTGCTGCCCTCGCAACGGTCCACTTCTTCCTGCAATCGAAGCTCGGCGTCACGGAGCCGATCGTGATGGCGGCGCTCGCCTGCTGGCTCGGGCTCTGGCGGCTGCTGGCGGCGCGGATCGGCGAGCAGAAGGCCGGCTCGCTGGCCGCGACCGTCATCCTGGCGGCGGTCATCGTCGTCGCGACCGGGCTCGGCGAGGCGCTCTACTACTATCTCAAGGTCGGCGCGCCGTTCTCGCGGGTGCTGCCGACCAATTTCGCCTGGAAGACGAGCCTCCGCCCGGCCTGGATCGTCCTCGGCATTGCGCTCGTTGTGATCGCCGTCGCGGCGATCCGCATCCCGATCGCCGCGCGGAAACCCGCGCGCCGCGCTCAGGCCGGCGTCGCAGCGAAGCCCGCCTCCGGCGTCTCGCAGCGGCAGGGGAAAGCGGCGTAGCGCTCGACGCTGTAGGGCTTCGCCGAAAGGCTGCGGCAGAAGCTCGTCACCGCCTCCTCGAGACGCTCCGCCACGGCCATGTCGGCCTGGTTGAGCGAGGCGATCGTCTCGCGCGCCGCCTCGGCCTTGCCGGCCAACGCCGCCATGTCGGACGCGAGATGGCGCCCGTCTCGGACGATGAAGCGGCCGTCGACCATGACATGGCGCACGGCGGTCGCGTCCTCGACCAGCACGAGCTGGTTTGAGGGGTCGTTGACCGGCATCCAGTTCGGATGGTCGAGCGTCAGGAAGACGATGTCGGCGCGCTTGCCGGGCTCGATGGCGCCGACATGGGAGAAGCCGGTCAGCCGCGCACCGCCCGCCGTTGCCGCCGCGATCACCTCGGGCGCGGAGAGCCACAGCCGGTGGTCGGGCTGGCGGACACAGGAGACCTGCTGCGCAGCGCGCATCGCCTCATACATGTTCTGATTGTCGGACGAGGTGGCGCCGTCGGTGCCGATACCGAGATTGACGCCGAGCTCCAGCATGCGGCGCGAATCCGCGATGCCGGCGCCGAGCCGCATATTGCTGCCCGCATTGTGCGAGACCGAGGCGCCATGATCGGCGAGGCGGCGCATGTCGTCGTCATCGAGCCAGACGCCATGCGCGACGGAGAAATGTGGGCCGATCAGTCCGAGCTCGTCGATATGGGCGACCATCGACTTGCCCCAGAACTCCTTGGCCGCCAGCACCTGGACCTTGGATTCGCCGACATGGCTCTGCATCACCGTGTCGTAGTCGCGCACGAGGCGGTCCGAGCCGCGCATCAGCGCATCGGAGCAATGGGTCGGGATGGTCGGCGCGACGCCGAGCTTCACATGGTCGCGGTCATGCGGCCAGGCGGCCAGCGCCTCGCCCATCAGCCGCAGCACCTCGTCGGTCGCATCGGCGGCGTCGATCACAGAGAGGCGCTGCAGATCCGCCGGCAGGCTTTCGACGAGGCCGGGAATGGCGCGATAGAAGCTGATATCGGACAGCATCGGCGCCATGACGGCGCGGATGCCGGCGTCGCGATAGGCCTGGCCCATCGCGATCAGCTCTTCCGTCGTCGCCACCGGCACGCCGAAGGTCAGGTCATAGGCGACCGTGCAGCCCTTCAGGGCCATCTCGACGGCGCCGAGATAGGTGTTGAGATATTTGATCTCGGCGCTCTGGTTGCCGAAGCGGCGCGGCGCCGCCATCAGCAGCATTTCGAGATTCCAGCGGTCGAGATAACCGCGCGTCAGCGCCCCGCTGCCATGGGTGTGGGAATTGATCAGTCCCGGATGCATGAGGTGGCGCGACGCGTCGACGACCTCGGCCTCGGCCGGCGCCGCAAGGCCCGGCTCGCCGACTTCGAGAATGGCGCCATCCTTGACGAGGATGTCCTTGAACGGCGCCGCGCGGCCCGCGGCATCGAGCAGGCGGCCGCCGCGGATGATGGTGAGATGCGTCATGGGGATCCTGCAACGTCGTGTTCCGACCGATTAGAGCAGGATCAGCGGACGAGAGTAAGAGCCCTCACCCCCCTACCCTCTCCCTCAAGCGGGAGAGGGGGTTTGCCGGTGCCGGATGCAGCATCTCAGGACCATATCCAAGATCGATGCAGGCGCCCCCTCGCCCGCTTGCGGGAGAGGGCCGGGGTGAGGGTCTTCGTAGCTCTCGGGACCTAAATCTCCACCCCGAACGGATAGGCGTGCACGCCGCCATTCGGGTCGGTGACCGTATCGTCGCCGACATAGTCGGGACCGACGGGGACCTTGCCGTAGCCGCCGGGGATGTCGAGGACATAGGTCGGCTGGGCGAGGCCCGAGAGGCGGCCGCGCAACGCGCGCATCAACGCCTGGCCCTCGGCGATCGAGGTGCGGAAATGCGCGGTCCCCGGCGCGAGATCGGCGTGGTGCAGGTAATAGGGCTTCACCCGCGCCTCGACGAAGGCGCGCATCAGCGCGGCCATGGTCTCCGGATCGTCGTTGATGCCCTTCAGGAGCACGCTCTGGCTGACGAGGACGATGCCGGCATCAGCGAGCCGCGCCAGCGCGTCGCGCGCCGCGGGCGTGAATTCGCGCGGATGATTGGCATGCACGGCGACATAGACTGCCTTGCCGGTTGCCGCGAGCGCGCGGACCAGCGCGGCATCGACGCGGCCGGGATCGACGACCGGAATGCGCGAGTGGAAGCGCAGCACCTTCACATGCTCGATGGCGCGGAAGCGCTCCAGGAGCGCCCCGAGCCGGCGCGGCGCCGCCACCAGCGGGTCGCCGCCGGTGAAGATCACCTCCCAGATCGCCGGCCGATCGGCGATATAGGCGAGCGCCGCCGCGAAGGCCTCGTCGCCGAGCAAAGTCGGGCCGCCCGGCCCGACCGTCTCGCGGCGGAAGCAGAAGCGGCAATAGACGGCGCAGGCATGGACGAGCTTCAGCAGCACCCGGTCGGGATAGCGATGGACGAGGCCGGGCAGCGGGCTGTGTGCATCATCGCCGATCGGATCGGCGAGTTCGCCCGGCCGCGTCTCGAGTTCAGCCACGGACGGGATGAACTGCGCGGCGATCGGATCGGCGGGGTCGGCGGCGTCGATCAGCGCCGCGACATCGGGCGTCACCGCGACGGCATAGCGCTCCCCGACCTTCTCAAGCGCCGCCTGGTCAGCCGGCGCGACGAGGCCCGCCTCGACGAGCGCAGCGGCGCTCCTGAGCGTCGGGTGCGGCGCGATCGGGACGATATCGGACGTGGCCGGCTTGGTCATGGCCCTTCTTTCGGTCATCGCGTCGCGGGTGTCCAGACGACGAGATCGAGCCGCGGCGCGCCTGTCGCCAGCATCACCAGCCGGTCGAAGCCGAGCGCGATGCCGGAGGCCTCGGGCATGATCGCAAGCGCCGCGAGGAACTCCTCGTCGAGCGGATAGCGCTCGCCATATATGCGCTCCTTCTCGTCCATGTCGGCGATGAAGCGGCGGCGCTGCTCGGCAGGATCCGTCAGTTCGCCGAAGCCATTGGCGAGTTCGACGCCGCAGGCATAGAGCTCGAAGCGCTCGGCGACGCGAGGATCGCGCGGGCTCCGCCTTGCGAGCGCCGCTTCGGCGATCGGATATTCATCGAGAATGGTCGCGCGGCCGATGCCGAGATGGGGCTCGACGCGTTCGGAGATCACGCGGCTGAAGATGTCGCCCCAGTCGTCGTCGGCGGCAACGCGAAGGCCGGCCTTCTCCGCGGCGGAGGCGAGCGCGCCGCGATCGGTGCCGCCCGAGGCGTCGACCGTCGCGAGGAGATCGATGCCGGCATGGCGGGCGAAAGCGTCGGCGACGCTGAGACGCTCCGGCTCCGCGAACGGATCACAGGTCCGGCCGCGATGGGACAGCACGGACGCGCCGGCGGCCCGCGCCGCCTCGGCGAGCAGCGCGGCGCAATCCGCCATCAGCGCGGTATAGGGCGCGCGGGCGCGGTACCATTCGAGCATCGCGAATTCATTGGCGTGGCGCGGACCGTGCTCGCGGTTCCGGAACACGGGGCTAAGCGTGAAAATGCGCTCCTCGCCGGCCGCGAGCAGCTTCTTGGCCGCAAATTCCGGCGAGGTGTGCAGATAAAGCGTCTCACGCGTCCCGTCCGGGTCGATCCGCTCGGTGGCGAAGGCGGAGAGATGCGTCTCGTTGCCGGGCGAAACCTGCAGGATGGCGCATTCGACCTCGGTGAAGCCCTCGCCGACGAACCATGCGAGGGTCGCCGCCTTGATGCGTCCGCGCGCGAGAAGATGCGGCCGGCGGTCGGCGTGGACATGCGGCGTCCACCAGGGCGAGGCGTGTTCGGTCACTCGGTCAGTCATGGGACGATCCGCGGCAAGGCCGGAGGGGCCGGCGCTTGCCTTTCGCGTTCTCTGCCGCCGAACCGCCGGCGAAGCAAGGCTCCGCGGCGGGTCCGCTGCACTTTGGACTGGCAAGCGCGGGCGGAATCGCTATGTTGCGCGCCATTCGCGCGCCCGTCATCGGCGCGACGCCACTCATGAAGCGCCCCGCGGCGGGTGCCACAGTCAAGGACCGGACACCCGTGAAAGTCATCGCCAGCCAGATCCGCAAGGGCAATATCATCGAGATCGACGGCAAGCTCTATGCCGTGCTGATCGCCGAGAGCTTCCACCCCGGCAAGGGCACGCCGACGACGCAGATCGACATGCGCCGCCTCTCCGACGGCGTGAAGATCTCGAACCGCTACAAGACCACCGAGCAGGTCGAGCGCGCCTTCGTGGAAGACCGGGACTATTCGTACCTGTTCCAGGACGGCGAAGGCTTCACCTTCATGAACACCGAGAACTACGACCAGATCATCGTCTCCAAGGACGTGGTCGGCGACTCGGCGCCCTATCTCCAGGAAGGCATGGTCGTCCGCCTCGCGATCTTCGAGGAACAGGCCGTCTCGATCACCCTGCCGCAGCGCGTGACGCTCGAGGTCGTCGAGACCGAGCCGGTCACCAAGGGCCAGACCGCCTCGGCCTCGTACAAGCCGGCAACGCTCTCGAACGGCGTGCGCACGACCGTTCCGCCGCATATCGAGGCCGGCACGCGCATCGTCGTGATGACCGAGGACGGCTCCTATGTGGAGCGCGCCAAGGACTGATCCGCCGATCATCCGAAGCTTCCGGAAAGACCCCGCTCCGACCCGGCGCGGGGTCTTTTCGTTTGGAGCCCGCCGCGCGGTAACCAAAGAGGACGAACCGCCCGGCCGCCCCCTGCCCGGACGCGTCAAAATGTTGTACTGACGTTAAGCTAGCCTTGAGGATAACGAATTCTTCAGGCGTCGCGCGCATGAACTGGCGGCGACGCATTGCAGCGCCGGCGTGGGGACGGGAAACGCAGCAAATGGGGAGTCATCGCGCGTGACCTGGCGAGCGGCCATCGAGCTGTCGGTCGTGCTGATCCTGACTGGCTGCGTCTATCTGCTCCTCTCAGCGTTCCGTCTCGTTCCCGGCGGCGCCGGTTTCCTGGATACGCGCGGCGAGGTCATCGCCACCACGGCGGTCTTCGCTGGTGCCTCGATCGCGCTCGTCGTGCTGCGCCGCTTCAGCCAGCTGGCATCCCGCCTCGACGAGGCGCTCAACCGCGAGAAGCAGCTCGGCCTTCTCTCGCAGATCGATCCTCTGACGCGCATCCTGAACCGCGCCGCCTTCCTCGCCGAGCTGGAGCGGGCCATCGAACGCCGCCGCGCCGGCGGGACGCCCTTCGCGCTGCTCACCATCGATCTCGACCGCTTCCGCAACGTCAATCACCTGCACGGCCACGGCGTCGGCGACATGCTGCTCGTCGAGGTCGCGCGGCGGCTCGGCACCTTCCAGACGATCGGGACCACCATCGCGCGTCTCGGCGGCGACGAGTTCGGCCTCCTGATCGAGAACGAGACGGTCGTCGACCTGTCGCGCCGCGTTGCCCGGCGGCTGATCGACAGCATCGCGGCGCCTGTCTGGGTGCCGCAGGGCGTGCTCTCGATCGGCGCCACGATCGGCATCGCGACCTCGGAACTCGCCGAATCCAATGCCGAAGACCTCCTGCGCGCGGCGAATATCGCCCTCGGCGAGGCCAAGCAGGGCGGCCGCGGCACCTTCTATTATTTCGAGGCGAGCATGGGCGAGGCGCTGCGCCGGCGCTCGACGCTCGAGACCGATCTCCGCCGCGCCATTTCGTCGGGCGAGATCGTGCCCTTCTACCAGCCGCTCGTGGCGCTGGAGGACGGGCGGCTCACCGGCTTCGAGGTGTTGGCGCGCTGGGATCATCCGCGCTACGGCCTCATCCAGCCGGCGGCGTTCATCCCGATGGCGGAGGAACTCGGACGGGTCGGCGATCTCTTCTACCGCATCCTCGCCAGCGCCTGCGCCGACGCCAAGACCTGGCCGGCGGAGCTGGGCCTCTCGGTCAATGTCTCGCCGACGCAGTTCGCCGAGCCGCAATTCGCCTCACGGATCCTCGCGATCATCGGCAGCGCCGGCCTTGCCCCGCACCGGCTGGAACTCGAGATCACAGAAAACGCCCTGGTCGACGAGGTCGCCTCGGCCAAGCTGATGCTGACCGCGCTGCGCGACGCCGGCGTCGCGGTCGCGCTCGACGATTTCGGCACCGGCTATTCCAGCCTTCGCCATCTGAACGACCTTCCGATAGATCGCCTCAAGATCGACCGCCTGTTCCTCGAAGGCGCGCGGCAGAATATCGAGAACTGGAAGATCGTGCGCGCCATCGTGCAGCTCGCGCATTCGCTCGACATGGAGACGACGGCGGAGGGCATCGAGATCGCCGACGTCGCCGAGATCCTGCGCGATGTCGGCTGCGACATCGGCCAGGGCTATCTGTTCGGGAAGCCGCTCTCCTCGGCCGCCACGGCCGCCTGGCTCAACGATATCCGCCTCGGCCATGTCAGCCTTGGCAATGGCGCGGGGGCGCCGCGGCTGGCCAACTGACCGCCGCGGCCGCCGCTATTTCGGCTCCCAGCTCGTCACGATCTCGCCGGACACCGGATCCTTCGCGTCCTTGAGCGCGATGCCCATCTCGTCGAGCTCGGCCCGGATGCGGTCGGCTTCCTTGAAGTTCTTCACGCGCCGCGCCCCGAGCCGGGCGGCGATGAGCTGGCCGATTTCCTCGACATCGAGACCGAGCGCCTCCGCCTCGCGCAGCTTCAGCGTCTCGTCGAAGGCGGCCGAGGCGTCGTTGCTGATCCGCTCGAACTCGTCGGGATCGATCACGGTGCGGCTCGCGGCGAGGATCGTCGCATCGAGTTCCTCGCGGAGGATCGCGTTGCCTTCCGTGCAGTCGTCGACGAGACGGCCGAAGCCGAGCAGCACCAGCGAGCCGGCAAGCCTGTCCGCCGCCTCGCGGCGCCGCGCCGGGGACGCCGACGATCGGGCCTCCGACGCCAGCCGCCAGATTTCGGCGAGCGCCAACGGCGTGTTGAGATCGTCCTCGAGCGCCTCGATGACGGCGTCGGCCGGCTCACCCTCGACGGCGGCGCGCAGCGCACGGCGCAGATTGTCGATCTCGACCGTCGATTCCGCGAGGCCCTTCTCGGTCCAGTCGATCGGCTGGCGATAGTGAGCCTTCAGCATGGTCAACCGCGCGATCTCGCCCGGGAAGCGCTGGTCGGCCAGCTTCTCCATGACCTCGCGGATGGTGACGAAGTTGCCGAGGCTCTTCGACATCTTCTCGCCTTCGACCTGCAGGAAGCCGTTATGCATCCAGATATTGGCCATCCGATCGCTGCCGAAAGCGCAGCAGGTCTGGGCGATCTCGTTCTCGTGATGCGGGAAGACGAGGTCGATGCCGCCGCCATGGATGTCGAAGACGTTCCTGGTCGGGTCGTCGCAGGAGAGCCCGCCGCCGAAGGGCTCCAGCAGCCGCGCCATGGACATGGCCGAGCACTCGATATGCCATCCGGGCCGCCCACGCCCTTCGACGCCGGCCGGTGACGGCCAGCCGGGCTCTTCATCGCTCGACGGCTTCCACAAGACGAAATCGGTCGCGTCGCGCTTGTAGGGCGCGACATCGACGCGGGCGCCGGCGATCATCTCGTCGAGCGACCGGCGCGCGAGAGCGCCATAGCGCGGCACGCCCGGCAGGCTGTCCATTGCCGCAGGCGAGAAGAGCACATGGCCTTCGGCAACATAGGCGACGCCCTTCTCGACGAGGCGCTCGATCAGCGCCTTCATGGCATTGATATGCTCGGTGGCGCGCGGCTGCTCGGTCGGCTCGAGGCAACCGAGCGCGGCGACATCGGCCTGGAACTGCGCGTTCGTCTTCTCGGTCACGATGCGGATGGCATCGTTGAGCGGCAGGCCGGGATATTCGGCCGCGGCGCGCGCGTTGATCTTGTCGTCGACGTCGGTGATGTTGCGGACATAGACGACATGCCGCGCGCCATAGCGGTGGCGCAGCAGGCGATAGAGCAGATCGAAGACGATCACCGGCCGCGCATTGCCGATATGGGCGAAGTCGTAGACCGTCGGGCCGCAGACATACATCCGCACATGCCGCGGATCGATCGGCACCAGGGTCTCGCGTTCCTTGGTGAGCGTGTTGTGGAGGCGGAGCGTCATCGGATGCCCGGTCTTCTCGCTGCTGCGTTCAGGTTCTTCCGCGCGACAAGGCGCGGATCAGGCGTCGGCCCGGTCAGGCCGCCGGCAAGCCGCAGCAACAGAGGCAATCGAGACGCTTCAGGACCCACATGCGAAGGGTGATGCAGCATTCCGAAAGGGGCGTCAAGACGGCGCGGCGCCTGTGGGCGGCGGGGCCGATGCCTACAATTTTAATCAAATGACAATGAATCCAAACGATATCTGAACGGGCATTTCAGGGCCGGTTCAGCCGCGGTCTGCCAGGGTTCAGCGCATCGACACGGCCCCAGATGGAGTTGCGTATCATGGCTACCCGTTCCTTCTTCGCGATCACGCTGTTCGCCACTCTGGTCGGCATCGGCATGGCCGAATTGGTCCGGCCGTCGCTGCATGACGAAATCCGCGATCCGCGCGGCTCCATGATCGGCCTCTGCGTCAATGCCGGCATCGGCTGCGGCGTGATCGGCCGGCAGGCGGCCTTCTGAGGCAAGCGAAGGCTCGCCCACGGGCTGCCGCTGTTGTAGAGGTGGGCCGAGCCGCGACGCGGCGCCCACCCGACGAGACAACGCAGGCACATCATGACAGATAGAGGTTCGGCAGGCGCCGCCCTCGACGAGGCCGCCCTCTACTTCCATCGCTACCCGCAGCCCGGCAAGCTGGAGATCCGCGCGACCAAGCCGCTCGGCAACCAGCGCGACCTCGCCCTCGCCTATTCGCCCGGCGTCGCGGCGCCCTGCCTTGCCATCGCGGCGGATCCGTCCAAGGCCTTCGACTACACCGCCCGCGGCAATCTCGTTGCCGTCATCTCCAACGGCACGGCCGTGCTCGGCCTCGGCGCCATCGGCGCGCTCGCCGGCAAGCCGGTGATGGAAGGCAAGGCGGTCCTCTTCAAGAAGTTCGCCGGCATCGATGTCTTCGACATCGAGGTCGAGCAGCGCGATGTCGATGCCTTCGTCGAGGTGGTGGCCGCGCTGGAGCCGACCTTCGGCGGCATCAATCTCGAGGACATCAAGGCACCCGAGTGCTTCGAGATCGAGAAGAAGCTCCGCGCCCGGATGAACATCCCCGTCTTCCATGACGACCAGCACGGCACCGCCATCATCGTCGGCGCCGCGATCCTGAACGGACTGGCGCTCAAGAAGAAGCCGATCAGCGAAGCGAAGATCGTCGCCTCGGGCGCCGGCGCCGCCGCGATCGCCTGCCTCGACATGCTGGTCTCGCTCGGCGCCAGGCGCGAGAACATCTTCGTCTCCGATATCGAGGGCGTCGTCTATGAGGGCCGCACGGCGCTCATGGACCCCTGGAAGGCCGCCTACGCGCAGAAGACCGACAAGCGCACGCTCGCAGAAGTCATCGACGACGCCGACATCTTCCTCGGCCTCTCGGCGGGCGGCATCCTGAAGCCCGAGCTGCTCGCCAAGATGGCGCCGCAGCCCCTCATCATGGCGCTCGCCAACCCGACGCCCGAGATCATGCCCGATCTCGCGCGCGCCGCGCGGCCCGACGCCATGATCTGCACCGGCCGTTCGGACTTCCCGAACCAGGTCAACAACGTCCTCTGCTTCCCCTATATCTTCCGCGGCGCGCTCGATGTCGGCGCGACGACGATCAACGAGGCGATGAAGCATGCCGCCGTGCGGGCAATCGCCGAGCTCGCGCATGAGGAAGCCTCCGACATCGTCGCGCAGGCCTATGGCGGCGTCGAGCTCGTGTTCGGGCCGGACTATCTGATCCCCTCGCCCTTCGACCAGCGGCTCATCCTGCGCATCGCGCCGGCCGTTGCCCGCGCGGCGATGGAAAGCGGCGTCGCGACACGGCCGATCGCCGATTTCGACGCCTACATGGACCGGCTGACGCGCTTCGTCTTCAAGTCCGGCCTCGTGATGAAGCCGATGGTCCAGGCGGCGAAGAAGGACCTGAAGCGGGTCATCTATGCCGATGGCGAGGACGAGCGGGTCCTCCGCGCGGCGCAGGTGATGCTCGAGGACGGGCTGGCGCAACCGATCCTGATCGGCCGCCCCTCGGTGATCGACAGCCGCGTCAACCGCTTCGGTCTCAAGATCAAGCCGGGCGAGGATTGCGAGGTCATCAATCCCGAGGACGACCCGCGCTATCGCGACTATGTCGATCTCTATCTGGAGAAGACCGGGCGCAAGGGCGTGACGCCCGAGGCGGCGCGCACGCTGGTGCGCACCAACAACACCGTCATCGCCGCGCTGGCGGTGGCCCGCGGCGAGGCCGATGCGCTGCTCTGCGGCCTCGAAGGCCAGTTCCGCAACCATTTCGGCGTCATCCGCGACGTGATCGGGCTTCAGCCCGGCAACCACCGCTTCTCCTCGATGAGCCTCCTCATCTCGTCGGAATCGACGACCTTCCTCACCGACACCTATGTGAATGTCGACCCGACCGCCGAGGAGATCGCCGAGCTGACGCAGCTCGCGGCCGCGCAGGTGCGCCGCTTCGGCATCACGCCGAAGGTCGCGCTGCTCTCGCATTCCAATTTCGGTTCGCACGACACCGAATCGAGCAAGAAGATGCGGCGCGCCGTCGAGCTTCTGTGGGAATGCGCGCCCGAGCTCGAGGTCGACGGCGAGATGCATGGCGACGCCGCGCTCTCGGAACTCCTGCGCGAGAAGGCGATGCCGGGCGGGAAGCTCTCGGGCGAGGCGAACCTCCTCGTCTTCCCCAATCTCGACGCCGCCAACATCACCCTCAATGTCGTGAAGGTCATGACCGACGCGCTGCATGTCGGGCCGCTGCTGCTCGGCCCGGCCAAGCCGGCGCATATCCTGACGCCGTCGGTGACCTCGCGCGGCGTCGCAAACATGACGACGCTCGCTGCCGTGGAGGCGCAAAACGCATCATGACCGTGGTCACCGACCGCGACGCCGCGCTCTATCTGACGGATATCCATAACTTCTTCGAGGCGCCGAGCCTCGATCCGTTCCGGGGCGACAGCATCGACGAGTCGGGCATCGACCAGCTGATGGACACGATGAAGGCGCGGCCGCGGGCCGCGCCGCCGCTGGAACGGATCGTGCTCCATCTGCCGGCCGACCAGATCACGCCTGACCTGCCGCAACGCCTCAAAGTGGCGATCGCCACCTATTGCGACGTCCAGAAGCGGCTGTCGCGCCAGAAGGTGCGGGAGACGCGGATCGAGGGCCAGCGGGCGCTGCGCATCGGCTTCATCGCCTGGGCCGTCTGCCTGCTGCTCTCGACGCTGTCGGAGCAGGTCTTCTCGCATTACACGCTGCAGGGCCGCCTGTTCGGCGAAGGCTTCCTCATCGCCGGCTGGGTCAGCCTGTGGCGACCGGCGGAGCTGCTGCTCTATGACTGGTGGCCCTACGCCCGCGAGATGAAGCTCTATGAGCGGATCAAAGCGATGACCGTCGAGATCCGCCCGCGCGACACGGCCGCCGCTCCGCCATTGCCGAGCTGACAGGTGCGGCGATGGCAGGAGGCTGGCTGGTAAAGATAATTGCAGCCCTGGGTCTCGCGACCGTCGGGATGGTTGGCTACGTGGCGGCGGGCGCCTGGATGGCCGCCTATGGCCGTCCCTCGGCGGATGCGCGCGCCATTGAAGCCCGCCTCCTCGCGCTGCCGTCGAGCCCCGTGCCCATCGCAACGCTCCGGCCGCAAGAGGACTGGGACATCGTTTGCCGACTCGATCCCTACTCGTTTCCCTCGAGGGTCCTTCCCCGCTATCTCGGCAAACCCCTGCGAGGCTACCGTTACGACCCGAGGGACGAATGGATCGATGAGAACTGGAACGGACTGGCCTTCATCGACGACGGCAGCCGCGTCGTCCATGTGTTGACCCTGCCAAACAAGACGATCGGGCATCTCGAAGGCGAGCGATGCATCAGCCGCACAGACGGCAAGGTTGGGCTCGCCAGGATCGAAGCACAGAACTCGACCTTTCTTCAGATCGAGTTCTCGAAATAGGGGGCCTGACCCCCGCACTCGACCGACCACTCACCGCATCGGCCGCGCCTGCGGGAATTCTGCGTGGAAGGCGTGTTCGTGCTTGTCCGGTACGCGGAGGACGGCGTGGGTGACGCCTTCGGCGTCGTCCTCGCGGGAGAGGACCTCGCCGAGTTCGTAGAGACGGTGCAGCTTGCCGAGATCGGCGCCTGAGAGGGCGACGACGAATTCCGGCCGGTCCTGCGTGATGCGGTCTTCGACGAGTTGCAGCAGGGCCGGGATGCCCTCCCCGGTCAATGCCGAGATCGGCACGATCGCCGGTCGACCCGGCTCCGCCGTCGGATGGGCGGCCGGGCGGGCATCGGGCGGCATGAGGTCGATCTTGTTCCAGACCTCGATGATGCGCTCGCTCTTGCCGATCTCGATGCCGAGCTGGCCGAGCACCTGCTCGACGTCCCTCGCCTGCGCCTCGCTGTCCTCATGCGCGATGTCGCGGACATGCAGGATAAGGGTCGCCTCGATCACCTCTTCCAGCGTCGCGCGGAAGGCGGCGACGAGATGGGTCGGCAGGTCGGAGATGAAGCCCACCGTGTCGGAGAGGATGATCTCGGTGCCATGCGGCAGCTTGAGCCGGCGCAGCGTGGGGTCGAGCGTCGCGAAAAGGAGGTTCTCGGCGAAGATGCCGGCATCGGTCAGCGTATTGAACAGCGTCGACTTGCCGGCATTGGTGTAGCCGACCAGCGCCACGATCGGATGCGGCACCTTGCGGCGGCTCTCGCGCTGCAGGCGGCGGGTGCGCACTACGGTTTCCAGCTCGTGCTCGATGCGCGAGATGCGCTCCTGCAGGGCGCGCCGGTCGGCTTCGATCTGGGTTTCGCCGGGGCCGCCGAGGAAGCCGAAGCCGCCGCGCTGGCGTTCGAGGTGGGTCCAGGACCGGACGAGGCGGCTTTTCTGGTAGTTGAGATGCGCCAGCTCGACCTGCAGGCGGCCCTCTCTCGTCTGCGCGCGCTCGCCGAAAATCTCGAGGATGAGGCCCGTCCGGTCGATGACCTTGGCCGACCAGGCCTTTTCGAGATTGCGCTGCTGCACCGGCGACAAAGCATGGTCGACGAAGACAAGCCCCGCGCCCTCTTCCTTCACCAGCGCGGCGATCTCCTCCACCTTGCCGCTGCCGAACAGGGTCGCCGGCCGCGGCTGCGCCAGCGGGACATTGTCCGCCGCGACGACGTCGAGCGAAATCGCCTTGGCGAGGCCTACGGCCTCCTCCAGTCGTGCCTGCGGGCTGCGCTTGATGGACGGGCCCTCGCCGGCCGCGCGCTTGCCGCGCGCCGAACGGATCGGCACGAGGACCACGGTCCGATCCGGTTCGCGTTCGGTTGATTCGGTAACGGCGCCGGCCTCGTGGTCGGCGTCGTCGTCCGGAAACTCGATCTCGTCACTCACAATGATATCGCTTTCGGGCCACCGCCCGTTCAGGCATCGTCGCCCGGTTCGAAGAGCTGCACAGGCGCTCCGGGCATGATGGTGGAAATCGCATGCTTGTAAACAAGCTGCGAATGACCATCCCGGCGCAGAAGCACGCAGAAATTATCGAACCAGGTCACAATACCTTGCAGTTTGACACCGTTGACGAGGAAAATCGTCAGGGGAGTCTTGCTCTTTCGGACATGATTCAGGAACGTGTCCTGAAGGTTTTGCGCGCGATCCGCCATCTTTTGTCTCACGTCTCGATGTTGTTGGGGATCGACACGCCGGACCGGCGCATCGCTCCCAAGGCTCCGCGATGCGGGCCGCTGGTAGTCTGCATGCTGGAGCGCCGCCCGTCACGCCCCAAAATGTGGCGATCGCAAAGCCTTGCCGCAATGCCGCATCAGCACCCGCGCGACCAGCGCGGTGCGGTCTCGGCATGCTGGTGGAAGCGGGCACGCAGATCGGCCGCGATCGAGCCCGGCGCACCGTTGCCGATCACCGCCTCGTCGATCTTCACGACCGGCATCACCAGCGTCGTCGCCGCGGTGATGAAGGCTTCGCGGGCGCGCTTCGCCTCGTCGAGCGAAAAGGCGCGCTCCTCGACCTTCAGCCCGTGCTTCGCGGCGAGTTCGAGGATGACCGTCCGGGTGATGCCGCGCAGGATGCCGGCGTTGGCCGGGCGGGTGACTAGCGTGCCATCGGCCGTCACGATCCAGGCATTGGTCGACGAGCCCTCGGTGACATTGCCGTCCTTGTCGATGAACCAGGCCTCATAGGCTCCGGCCTCCTTGGCCGCCTGCTTGGCCATGACGTTCGGCAGCAGCCCGACGGTCTTGATATCGACCCGCTCCCAGCGATTGTCGGGAACGCTGATGACCGCGATGCCCGCTTCGGCGCGCTTGTCGCCCAAGGACGGCGCGACGCTCTTCGCGGTCACGACGATGCCGGGCGCGGTATCGGGCGCGGGGAACGGATGGTTGCGCGGGGCGACGCCGCGCGTCACCTGGAGGTAGACCATGCCGTCGCGGACGCCGTTCCGCCGCACCGTCTCGCGCAAAACCGCGCCGAGCGCCGCCCGGCTCATCGGCATCGCGATCCTGAGCTCGCCGAGCGAGCGCTCCAGGCGATCGATATGCAGCGTCTCGTCGATCAGGCGGCCGCCGCGCACCTCGCAGACCTCGTAGACTCCGTCCGCGAACTGGTAGCCGCGATCCTCGATATGGACGGCGGCTTCGGCGTGGCGGACATAGCGGCCGTTGACATAGGCGATGCGCGACATTTCGGCTTTCTTCCGGTGGCGATGAAGGGTGATCTGCTCAGCCGACGCCGAGCGATTTCAGCTTGCGATGCAGCGCCGAGCGCTCCATCCCGACGAATTCCGCCGTGCGCGAGATATTGCCGCCGAAGCGGTTGACCTGCGCCGTCAGATATTCGCGCTCGAAGATCTCGCGCGCATCGCGGAGCGGCAGGCTCATCAGATGCTCGCCGCCGCGATTGGGCGTCGTCGGCAGCATCTCGCCGACTTCCGGCGGCAGCATGTCGGCGGTGATCATCTGGTTCTCGTCGCCGCGCGCGAGGATCAGCAGCCGCTCGATATTGTTGCGCAGCTGGCGAATATTGCCGGGCCAGTCATGCGCCTGCAGGACGGCCAGTGCGTCGTCGCCGACCTGGCGGATCGGCAGGCCGGTCGTGTGCGAGATCTGCTCGATGAAGTGCTGCACCAGCGAGGGCACGTCGTCGCGACGCTCGGCGAGCGCGGGAACGCGCAGCGGCACGACCGAGAGGCGATGGAAAAGGTCCTCGCGGAAGCTGCCCTCGCCGATCTCGCGCTCGAGATCGCGCGCCGTCGAGGAGATGATCCGGACATCGACATTGACGCGGGTCGTGCCGCCGACGCGCAGGAAATTCTGGTCGATCAGCACGCGCAGGATCTTGCCCTGCGTCTCGCGGGGCATGTCGGCGACCTCGTCGAGATACAGAGTGCCGCCATGCGCCTCTTCCAGCGCGCCGATCTTGCGCGGGCCGCTGCCGCTCTCGGTGCCGAAGAGCTCGTGCTCCATGCGGTCGGGCGTGATCGTCGCGGCGTTGAGCACCACGAAGGGGCCGGACGCGCGGTGCGACAATTCGTGGATGGTGCGCGCCACCGTCTCCTTGCCCGAGCCCGAGGGACCCGAGATCATGATGCGGCTGTTGGTCGGCGCCACGCGCTCGATCGTCTGGCGAAGATGGTTCATCGCCGCCGAGGCGCCGATCAGCGCATGCGTCGAGCCGGCGCGCTCGCGCAGTTCCTTGACCTCGCGGCGGAGCTTGGAAGCCTCCAGCGCCCGCTCGGCGATCAGCACCAGCCGGTCAGCCTTGAAGGGCTTCTCGATATAGTCATAGGCGCCGCGCTTGATGGCCGAGACGGCCGTCTCGATGTTGCCGTGGCCCGAGATCATCACGACCGGCAGGTCAGGATGCTGGGCCTTGATCATGTCGAGCAGCGTCAGGCCGTCGATGCGGCTGCCGGTCAGCCAGATGTCGAGAAAGACGAGATTGGGCCGGCGCATCGCGATCTCGGCGAGCGCCTTGTCGGTGTCGCCGGCCGTGCGGGTGCCGTGACCCTCGTCTTCGAGGATTCCCGAAACGAGGCCGCGGATATCGGCTTCGTCGTCGATGATGAGAATGTCGGAAGGCATGGGGTTCCGTCTTCTTCAGGCTTCGGGAGATGCGGGTTCGGGCTGCGCCGCCACCGACGTGGGAGCGGTGGGCGAAGGCGCCGCCGACACATGTGGGAGAGTCAGGCGGATCATCGCGCCGCGGCCGCCTTCGGCGACGGCCGGGGAATCGAGCAGTTCGAGGCGGCCGTGATGTTCCTCGATGATCTTGCTGACGATCGCGAGGCCGAGGCCGGTGCCCTTCTCGCGCGTCGTCATATAGGGCTCCAGCAGGCGGTGACGGTTTTCAGCCGGAAGGCCGATGCCCGTGTCGATGACCTCGACGATGTTGCTATCGCCCTCGATGCGGCCGCGGACGATGATCTCCTGCCGGCCCTTTTCCTCGTCGGGGACGGCGGCGATCGCCTCGGTCGCGTTCTTCACGATGTTGGTCAGCGCCTGCGACATCAGGCGCGGATCGAAGCGGCCGGTGAGCGGCGCCTCCGGCAGATCGACCACGAAGGCGATCTCGGGATGGGCCACTTCCTGCAGGAAGACCGCCTCGCGCGCGGCCTCGCCGATATCGCGCTCCTCGAAGGTCGGCTTCGGCATGCGGGCGAAGGACGAGAACTCGTCGACCATGCGGCCGATATCGCCGACCTGGCGGATGATCGTGTCCGTGCACTGGTCGAAGACGTCGCGCCCTTCGGTGATGTTCTTGCCGAAGCGGCGCTTCAGCCGCTCGGCCGAAAGCTGGATCGGCGTCAGCGGGTTCTTGATCTCGTGGGCGATGCGGCGGGCGATGTCCGCCCAGGCGGAGCTGCGCTGCGCCGTCACGAGATCGGTGATGTCGTCGAGCGTGATGACGTAGCCGCGCTGCTCGCGTCCGGCATCCTCGGTCGTGACGCGGACATTGATGGTGCGGTCGCGCCCTTCGCGGAGCAGCGAGATCTGGTCGCGATGCTCGAGCCGCACGGGATCGGCAACCGCTGCCTCCATCACCGAAGCAAGCTCCGGCGCCACTTCGACCACCGGCCGGCCGACCACCGAGCCGATGCCCGAGCCCAGCATGCGCAGCGCTCCACGATTGGCGATGGTGACGAAGCCGCGCGCATCGGCGCCGATGACGCCGGCCGAGACGCCGGCCAGCACCGCCTCGGAGAAGCGGCGGCGGGCGTCGATCTGCTCGCTCGCGGTCATCAGTTCGGCCCGCTGGCTGCGCAGTTCGGCCGTCATGGTGTTGAAGGTCGCGCCGAGCGCGCCGAGATCGCCGTCGGAGGAGCGGAATGGCACGGTGACGTCGAGATTGCCCTGCCCGATCTCGTCGGCGGCGTCGATAAGCACGCGAATGGGCGCGACGAGGCGATTGGCGAAGCCGATGCCGAGCCAGATGGCGGAAAGCAGCAGCACCAGGGCGAGGCCGAGATAGAGGACCGCGAAGGCAATCTGCACCCCGAGCCGGGTCGCGGCGAGGTTCTTGTATTCGTCGACGCTGGCGCTGGTCTGCGCGATATAGCGGATGACCTTGGGGTCGATCTCGCGGGCGATGTAAAGATAGACGTCCTTATAGTTCTCGAGCTTGACGACCGCGCCGACGACATTGGTCGCGCCGGGCGAGATCAGCACCGGCTCGTTGCCGCTCTGCTGCGCGCGCCGCATGGCGTCGAGCGGCGGACCGGGGAAATTGCCCGAGAACTGGAACTCGGCCTGCGCGATCGGCGAGCCGTCGGGCTTCAGCAGATAGACGCCCGGAATGCCCCGCAGCGCGGCGATCGAGTTCATGAAACTCTGGAACTGGTCCGGATCGCGAGCGAGCAGCGTCTGCGCGCGTTCGAAATCGCCCTTGAGGCCGAGGATGTCGACCCGCAGCGTCTTCGCATGTTCCTCGGCATAGGCCTGCGCGATCGAGAGCGACGTGTCAACGATCGCCCGCGTACGCTCGGAGAACCAGTGATCGAGGCCGCGATTGAGCGTGATGCTGGCTATGATCGCCATGATCACAGCCGGCACGACGGCGACGATCGAGAACAGGAGCACGATGCGGATATGCAGCCGCGCCGCCGCCCGGCCGCGCCGCCGCGCCCGGATCAGCATCCAGACCTCGACGCCCGTCTCGGCGACGAGCAGGAAGGTCAGGAAGCCGTTGATCGCCAGCGCCCAGAAAACGACGGAATCCGTCGGCTGGATGGGCGTCAGGCCCATGAGGACGAAGAAGCTGGCGCAGGCGCTGGTCAGCGCGAACAGCACCGTGACATAGCCGGCGCCGCGAATGGTCAGCCGGCGTCGGCTCGGCCGCGGCGAGGCGGCAGGCATGGGACTTTCGGCCGCTGCGCTCACGATGAGGGCACGCCAGCGCGAAGACCGCCCATGCTGCGACCGCCCATCTCACGACCGCAACAGCGGCCTCTGTGTCCGATTCGTGACATGACCGGCACACTGAGACCGAATTGCAACAGCATTGTGGCGGACCGGCAACAGCGCGGCCGCCATCAGGCGATGCCCAGCCTGGCATCACCATCAGACGCTCGCGGCCCGCCTGCGAACAGGGCCCGATGGCGGATGATGACGCCGCTGACCCTTTCGATGACGGCGCGCACGCTCGGCTGATGGCGCTCCTCCTGGTGAGTCACCATCCAGAGCGGATGCGCGAGTTCCGCGATCAGCGGTCCAATTCTGACCAGATCAGGATCGCGATCGCCGGCAAAGCACGGCAGCACGCTGAGGCCCGCGCCGGAAGCGACGAGCCGGCGGACGGCAATGAGATCATTGCCGCTGACGCCGATCCGATCGCCATGATGCGCCTCGAGCCAGCGCGCATGTGGCAGGTGGGCGGCGTCACCGCCGATGCCGACGAACAAGCCAGCCGCGATTCCGTTCACACGGCGGCGGCCGGAATAGAGGGCATAGGCCATCGTACAGAGACGGCGCCGGGCGACGCCCGGCTCAAGCGGTTGCTCGCGACGGAAATCGATGTCGCCGGCCCGGCGTTCGATGTCGAGATTGGCCGAGGTCGTGACGAACTCGATCCGCATGCTCTTTCCGGCAGACCAGATGTTGCCGATGACAGAGGCGAGGAATTCCGAGAGGAGCGGGCCGGCCGAGACACGGACGATGCGCTCGCCGCTCACCCCCTCCCGCCACCGCTCCAATGCACGGACGGCGCCTTCGACCTCGCGCGCCCGCTCCAGCAAGTCGCGACCCGCTGCCGTAAGCTCGTAGCCTGAAGCGGATCGATCAAACAGCGCATGACCGAAGTCGCGTTCGAGCGCCGTCATCCGGCGGCCCAAGGCGGCCGGGCTCAGCCGCGCGGCGCTCGCCGCGGCCCGCAATCCGCCGGATCGCGCGACTGCCAGGAACAGCCGCAAATCATCCCAGCCAAGCTCTTGCGTTTTCATTTCGCAACACCTGTAGCTTGCCCGATCGTCGCATCTGCGACCGCTACTCACTAACCAAAGGAGAAACAAGGCACCGAACGAGTCAAGGGCGACAGCATGGCGTTTGAAAACTGCACCAAATGGCTATGGGTCCAGCTGGCCGCCGCCGCTGCCGTCGCCAAGGCACACTGGCGGTGCCACTGCGCTGTCAAGGAGTTGTCAGGACTGAGCGATGACCTGCTTGGCGATGTCGGGCTGCGTCGCCACGAGATCGGCGCTCATTGCCGAGCGCTCCATCTTCGCCGGCCGGCCTCGATCGGGGCGAAAGCGACACGTCCGGTCCCGCCGACCACATCGATCGGTTCCGATATCTGGTGCGCCGTGCTCCTGCTCGGGCCACACTGACATCAACGCTGGCGTAACGCGCCGACATCCTGGAAGAGCGACGCATGACCGAGAGCCTCGACTTGCTGGACTTCTATCGAGAGCAAAGCGCCATCACCGATCCGCGTGAGCATGCGGCGGTGTTCGACGAGCTTCCCTCCGCACCCGCCGAGATCGGCCCGCTGCTGCACAATGTGCTCATCCACAACTGGAAGATCGCGGCGGCCGGACTGACTCTCGACGAGCGGCGGCGCGCCGACATCGAGACGCGGCCCGTCGCGCGGCTGTTGCAGAGGACCGAGGAGGCCGGCGCGCTCGGCTGGGAGGTCGAGCGCGATATCGGGCAGCGGCTCGTCGTCGATTGCCGGCACTTCGCAACGCTGCTCTGCTCTATCCTGCGACACCGGTCCGTGCCAGCGCGCACGCGGCACGGTTTCGCATCCTATCTGCAGGAAGGCCACAGCCAGTCGCATGTGATCTGCGAGTACTGGGATGAGGCCGGCGGCCACTGGGAACGCTTCGACCCGGACACGCTGCAGCGCTGCGGTGACGAGACCCGTTTCATCAGCGCCGACGCTGCCTGGCGCGGGATTCGCGCGGGTGCGCTCGATCCGGCGATGTTCGGCTATGCGCCCGATTTCCGGGGCGGCTGGTGCGTGCGATGGGAACTGGTGCGCGACTTCGCGGCCATCAACAAGCACGAGATGCTGACCTTCGACATCTGGGGCCTGAACGCGACGATGCCCTTCGACGCATCGCCCGATCCTGTCGATGCCGCTCTTCTCGACGAAATCGCCACGCTGCTTCGCGACGAGCACAGCAATTTCGCCGCGGTGCGGGCGCTCTATGAGGGTGACGAGCGCGTGAGGGTTCCCCGCGTCATTCGCAGTCAGCCCTATACGACCGGCCGAATGGCGACGGTCGACCTCGTGCTCGAGGGCAGCATGACCGCCGCCTGACGGACGAGGAGAGCGATGCGGGCTGGCCGCAAGCCAGCCCGGCCGAGCCTCCTAGCGCGTCGAGCGGATCACCTGGACGTCGAGGTCGCGGATCTTCTTCCTGAGCGTGTTGCGATTGACGCCGAGGAGTTCGGCCGCCTTGATCTGGTTGCCGCGGGTGGCCGCCAGAGCGGTCGAGATCAGCGGATATTCGACCTCGCGCAGGATGCGGTGATAGAGGCCGGGCGGCGGCAGATTGTCGCCGAAGCCGGAGAAATAGGCGGCGAGGTGCCGCTCCATCGAGCCCGACAGCGTGTCCTCGGTCGCCGTCTCGGACGGCTGCAGATTGATCGCCGGCTGGTCGAGCTCGGTCTCGATGATGTTCTCGGTGATCGTGTCCTGCGGATAGAGCGCCGCGAGACGGCGGATCAGGTTCTCGAGCTCGCGGACATTGCCCGGCCAGCGATAGCGCTTCAGCCGCTCGATCGCTGCTGTCTCGATCTGCTTGTGCGGCAGTCCCTCCTTCTCGACCAGCGCGAAGAAGTGGCGCACCAGATCGGGAATGTCCTCCGAGCGCTCGCGGAGCGGCGGCAGGCGGATCGGTACGACGTTCAGGCGGAAGAAGAGATCCTCGCGGAAGAGGCCTTGGTTGATGAGGACGCGCAGGTCCTTGTTGGTCGCCGCGATGATGCGGACATCGGTCTTGATCGGCGTGCGGCCGCCGACCGTCGTGTATTCGCCTTGCTGAAGCACGCGCAGAAGGCGCGTCTGCGCCTCCATCGGCATGTCGCCGATCTCGTCGAGGAACAGCGTTCCGCCCTCGGCCTGCTCGAAGCGGCCGGCCGAGCGGGCCTGCGCGCCCGTGAAGGCGCCTTTCTCGTGGCCGAACAGCTCGCTCTCGATGAGATCCCGCGGGATCGCAGCCATGTTGATCGCGACGAAGGGACCGCTGCGGCGCTTGCCATAGTCATGCAGCGCGCGGGCGACCAGCTCCTTGCCGGTACCGGATTCGCCGGCGATCATGACGGTGAGGTCGGTCTGCATCAGCCGGGCCAGGACGCGGTAGATATCCTGCATCGCCGGGGAGCGGCCGACCAGCGGGATATTCTCGCCCGCCTCGTCGGCGCGCGTATCCTGCCGGCGCTGCTTCGGCTCGGCCAGCGCGCGGCCGACGATGGAGATCAGTTCCTTCAGGTCGAAGGGCTTCGGCAGATATTCGTAGGCGCCCTTCTCCGAGGCGCGGATGGCCGTCATGAAGGTGTTCTGCGCGCTCATGACGATGACCGGCAGCTCCGGCCGCGCCCGCTTGATGCGCGGCAGGAGGTCGAAGGCGTTCTCATCCGGCATGATCACGTCGGTGATCACGAGGTCGCCCTCGCCCTGGCTGACCCAGCGCCACAAAGTGGCGGCGTTGGAGGTCAGGCGGACCTCGTAGCCGGCACGCGACAGCGCCTGGTTAAGCACCGTGCGGATCGCCGCATCGTCGTCGGCGACGAGAATGTTGCCGATCGGCATCTCATTCATCCTTGTCTGGAGGCAGGGCGCCGGGGAAAGCCGGCATCAGAACGCGGAAGATCGTCCGGTTCTGCTGGGATTCGCATTCGATCACGCCGCCATGGTCGCCGATGATCTTGGCGACCAGGGCAAGGCCGAGGCCCGTGCCGTTGGTCTTGGTCGTGACGAAGGGATCGAAGAGATGGGGGAGCATGTCGGGCGGGACACCGGGACCGTTGTCGCGCACCGCGAATTCGAGCGGCAGCGTCACGCGGTTGGCCGAGCCAGGCACCGACAGCCGGATGCCGGGGCGGAAGGCAGTGGTGAGCAGGATCTCGCCATCGGCATCGTCGCCGATCGCCTCTGCGGCGTTCTTGACGAGGTTGAGAAAGACCTGGATGAGTTGGTCGCGATTGGCATAGACCGGCGGCAGCGAGGGGTCATATTCCTCGACGATGCGGATGTGCCGCGCGAAGCCCGACTGGGCCAGCCGCTTCACATGTTCCAGCACGACATGGATATTGACCGGGTCGCGCTCGATCGGCCGCTCGTCGGAGAACACCTCCATGCGGTCGACCAGCTTCACGATGCGGTCGGCTTCGTCGGTAATGAGACGCGTCAGGGCGCGGTCATTGTCGTCGACGGAGGATTCGAGCAGCTGCGCCGCGCCGCGGATGCCGGAGAGCGGGTTCTTGATCTCATGCGCCAGCATGGCGGCGAGACCCGTCACGGAGCGGGCGGCGCCGCGATGGGTCAGCTGGCGGTCGATCTTCTCCGCCATGGTGCGCTCCTGCAGCATGACCACGACATGCTGCGGCTGCTCCAGGATCGGCGAAGCGTAGATGTCGACGATGCGCTCGCTGCCATTGCGCGGCGTGCCGACATCGACGCGATATTCGTTGACCGCGGCGCCGCGCATGCGCACCTGGTCGATCAGCGCCAGCAGCGGGCTGCCGAAGGGCACGAAGCTGGCGATCGGCTGCCGGCGCAGCATCGCCGTCGAGACCTGGAAGAAATCCTGCGCGGCGCTGTTGGCTTCAGAGACGTGGCCCTTCTCGTCGACCAGCAGCACGGGATGGGGCAAGGCGTCGAGGAGCAGCGAGGCCGCCATGTCGGAGGCCTTGCGCGGGCCGGGTTCGCGCGCGTTCATGCCGCCCTCCTGACCGGAGCGTCGGCGATGAGGCGGCCAAGCATCTGCATGACCTTGGCCGGCCGCGTCTCCGTCATGATCGCCTGGCGAAGCGCGGGATCGACAGCGCCCTCCTCCAGCGTCTCCAGCGTCCAGGCGAGATGCTTGCGCGCATTGCGCATGCCGAGGATCGGCCCGTAGAGCGCGATCATTTCCTCATACTGGCCGAGCAGCAGCGCGGCGAGCGCCTCGCCCGACGGCGCCTCGGGCATCGCGCCGGTAGCCGCGAACGCGGCGATCGCCCCCGGCAGCCACGGACGGCCATAGGCGCCACGTCCGACCATGACGCCGTCAGCGCCCGAAAGGCGCAGCGCCTCCTCGGCCTCGGCCGGCGAGCGGATGTCGCCATTGGCGATGAGCGGGATCGACACCGCCTCCTTGACGGCGCGGATCGCTTTCCAGTCGGCCGAGCCCTTGTAGAACTGGCAGCGCGTGCGGCCATGGACCGTCACCATCGCGACGCCCGCCGCCTCGGCGCGGCGCGCCAACTCCGGCGCATTCAAGCTGCGCTCGTCCCAGCCGAGCCGCATCTTGAGCGTGACCGGCACCAGGCTCGCCGTCACCGTCGCCTCGACCAGCGTCAGCGCATGGTCGAGATCGCGCATCAGCGCCGAGCCGGAATAGCCCGTGGTGACGCGCTTGGCCGGACAGCCCATATTGATGTCGATGATATGGGCGCCGGCATCGGCTGCGGCGCGAGCGCCCTCTGCCATCCAGTGCGGCTCGCGGCCGGCGAGCTGGACCACATGCAGCGAATTGCCGGTCGCCTCGGCACGCATCGCCGATTCGGGATTGCCGCCGGCAAGCTCCTCGCTCGCCACCATCTCGGACACGACGAGCCCCGCGCCATGCGCGGCCGCGACGCGGCGGAACGCCCGGTCGGAAACGCCGGACATCGGCGCCAGCAGCACGCGATTGGCGATCGTCACCCCGCCGATCGCGAGCGGATCGGCCAGGCGGCGCAGGCAGGTCGAGTTTTCGATCAATTGACTACCGAATAGGCATGCAGGTCTCTGCCCACATATTAGTCAGGGATTGTGCGGCGGCAAGAGACTTGTTGCGAAGCTGAACGAAATCTCCGATCCATGCCGCGCCGCGCGCCGCAACGGCGCCGCCGAGACCGGACCTGACGCCATGCCGAGCCCTCATCCGCCGCGCCGGATCGCCGCCCTGATCGTCGCCGCCGGCCGCGGCGTGCGCGCCGGCGGAGGGCTCCCGAAGCAATACCGCATGATTGGCGGCCGCGCCGTGCTCGCCCGTTCGGCGGCGCTGTTTCTCACGCATCCGCGTGTCGAACATGTGGCGGTCGTCATCCATCCCGACGACGAAGCCCTCTATCGCGAGGCCGTCGCAGGCCTCGAAGGCCTGCTGCCGCCGGTCATGGGCGGCGCGACGCGCCAGGCGTCGGTTCTCGCGGGGCTCGAGGCTTTGGCCGCGCAGGCGCCCGACGCCGTGCTCATCCATGACGCGGTCCGGCCTTTCGCCTCCGAGGAACTCGTGACGCGGGTGATCGACGCCCTCGCCACGAATCGGGCCGTCCTCGCCGCCTCGCCGGTCACCGATACGCTGAAGCGCGGCGATGCCGAGGGGTTCGTCGCCGGCACGGTGTCGCGTGACCAGCTCTTCGCGGCCGAGACGCCGCAGGGCTTCCATCTCGATGTCATTCTCGAGGCCCATCGCCGCGCCGCCGCCGCCGGGATCGAAGTCACCGACGATGCGGCGCTCGCCGAATGGGCCGGCATCCCGGTCCGGCTCGTCGCCGGCGCTCGCGGCAATATCAAGCTGACCAGCCAGGAGGATATCGCGATGGCCGACCGCCAATTGCAGGCCGAAGCACTCCTCGAGGCTGGCGAGACCCGCGTCGGCACCGGCTATGACGTGCACCCCTTCACCGATGGCGATGCCGTGTGGCTCGGCGGCATCCGAATCCCGCATGAGAAGACGCTGGCCGGCCATTCCGATGCCGATGTCGCGCTGCATGCGCTGACCGACGCGCTGCTCGGCGCGATCGCCGAGGGCGATATCGGCAGCCACTTCCCGCCCTCCGATCCGCAGTGGCGCGGCGCCTCCTCGGACCGTTTCCTCGCTCATGCCGTCAACCTCGTCTCGGCGCGCGGCGGGCGGATCGTCAATCTCGACCTCGCCATCGTCGCAGAGGCGCCGAAGATCGGCCCGCACCGCGACGCGATGCGCGAGAGGATCGCCGAGATCGCGGGCATCGCGCCAGGCCGCGTCGCCGTCAAGGCGACGACCAACGAGAAGCTCGGCTTTGTCGGCCGCCGCGAGGGCATCGCGGCGATCGCGACCGCCACCATCCGCCTCCCCTTCGAGAGCTGAGCGCGCCATGACCGATCTCACGCCCCTGATGCCGGCCGCAGCCGACCTCATCCGCCTCTGCACCGAGCGCAAGCTGACGATCGCGACGGCCGAATCCTGCACCGGCGGGCTGATCGCCGGCGCGCTGACCGAGATCGCCGGCTCGTCGGCCGTGGTCGACCGCGGCTTCGTCACCTATTCCAACGCCGCCAAGACGGCGATGCTCGGCGTGCCGGCGGCGCTGATCGACCGTGTCGGCGCCGTCAGCAAGGAAGTGGCGCTCGCGATGGTGGTCGGCGCGCTGGCGAAATCCGATGCCGATCTCGCCGTCGCAGTCACCGGGATCGCGGGTCCTGGCGGCGGCTCGGCGGAAAAGCCGGTCGGCCTCGTCCATTTCGCGGCGATGCGCCGCGGCGGCCAGGCGGTGCATGAGTCCCACGTCTTCGCCGGCCGCGACCGCTCCGGCGTCCGCCACGACACGGTCGCCAACGCGCTGGCGATGCTGAGGCGGCTCAGCGAGAGCTAAAGATCAGGACTTCGGCGGTGACTTCCCGTAGACGACATCCGCCCTTTTCTCAAAGGCTTCGGCGAACTTCCTGAAGGCCTTGTCGAAGACGCTGCCCATCAGCATCGAAAGGGCGCGCGAGCGGAATTCGTAGTCGATCGCGAAGCGGACGCGGCAGTGGTCGGGGCCGTCCGGGGTGAAGGTCCAGAGATTGTCGAGATGCTTGAACGGGCCGTCGAGATATTCGGCGCTGATGGTTCCGGCCGCCTTGTCGAGCACGACCTTGGTGGTGAAGGTCTCGCGGACGATCTTGTAGGCGACCGTCATGTCGGCGATCAGCACCTCGCGCGTGCCGGAGGTCTGGCGGCCGCGAACGGTCAAGGCCTCGCAGAGCGGCACGAATTCCGGATACTTGGAGACGTCCGCCACGAGGTCGAACATCGCCTCGGCGGAATGCGAGACGCGGCGCTCCGTATCGTATTTCGGCATCGGATCAGCCGCGCGGCTGCGCCTGGCGCGCGGCGCGCAGACGCGCAAAATCCTCGCCGGCATGGTGGGACGAGCGGGTCAGCGGGCTCGACGAGACCATCAGGAAGCCCTTGGCATAGCCGATCGTCTCGAAGGACTTGAACTCCGCCGGCTCGACGAAGCGGATGACCGGGTGATGCTTGCGGCTCGGCTGCAGATACTGGCCGATCGTGAGGAAATCGACATCGGCGACGCGCAGATCGTCCATGAGCTGGAGGACCTCGTTCCGCTCCTCGCCGAGCCCGACCATGATGCCGGACTTGGTGAACATGTCGCCATCGAGCTCCTTCACCCGCTGCAGGAGCCGCAGCGAATGGAAATAGCGGGCACCCGGCCGGACCTTCAGATATTTCGACGGCACGGTCTCGAGATTGTGGTTGAAGACATCCGGCTTGGCGGCGACGACGGTTTCGAGCGCGCCGGGCTTGCGGAGGAAGTCCGGCGTCAGGATCTCGATCGTCGTGCCGGGCGCCGCAGCGCGGATGGCAAGGATCACCTCGGCGAAATGCCGCGCGCCGCCGTCGTCGAGATCATCGCGGTCCACCGAGGTGATCACGACATGCTCGAGGCCGAGCTTGGCGACCGCTTCGGCGACCTTCTGCGGCTCGGCGCGGTCGAGCGCCCCCGGCATGCCCGTGCGCACATTGCAGAAGGCGCAGGCCCGCGTGCAGGTGTCGCCCATGATCATGAAGGTGGCGTGCTTCTTCGACCAGCACTCGCCGATATTCGGACAGCCGGCCTCCTCGCAGACGGTGACGAGGCCGTTCTTCTTCACGATGTCCTGCGTCTCGCGATAGACGGGCGAGCCGGGTGCGCGGACGCGGATCCAGTCGGGCTTGCGCAGGAGCGGCGTGTCCGGCCGGTTCGCCTTCTCGGGATGACGCGGACGGCGGTCTTTCGCTGCCTGATCCTTGGCGGTTGCGGGCGCGGTGACCGTATCGAGAACGACGACCATGGAAGCTCCGGGTCGGAGTTAGCCGCGGCGGAAGAGGCCGAGCAGGAAGAGAAGGACGATTGCGCCGATCGTCGACACGACGAGGCTGCCGACGAAGCCCGGCTCCGGCACGAGATTGAAAGTCGAGGCGAGGATCGCGCCGATCCACGAGCCTATGAGGCCGACGATGAGATTGATGATCAGGCCATGGCGACGGCCCATGGTCCGCGATGCGATCCAACCGGCCAGGATGCCGATCACGATCGTCATGAAGATGCCCACACCCGACATGCGTCTCTCCCTCTCCCCTTGTGCCGCCAATATGGAGGGGCGGCAGGCGGAACGCCAGAGCGTGCCCTGCATGGGAGTCATGCAGGGAGCGGGACGAAGCCGCGCGCTCAGACGAGCCGCGACTGCTCCTTCGCCGCCGCGATGAAGGAGGCGAAGAGCGGATGCGGCGCCAGCGGCCGCGACTTCAGTTCGGGATGATACTGCACGCCGATGAACCAGGGATGGTCGAGCAGTTCGACCGTCTCGGGCAGCACGCCGTCCGGCGACATGCCGGCGAAATGCATGCCGCACTGCTCGAGGCGCTGCTTGTAGTCGATATTGACCTCGTAGCGATGACGGTGGCGTTCGAAGATGTCGGTCGAGCCGTAGATCTCGGCGATCTTCGAGCCTGCCTCCAGCTTCGCCTCATAGGCGCCGAGCCGCATCGTGCCGCCCAGATCGCCGGCGGCGTGACGCTTCTCCAGCATGTTGCCGCGCAGCCATTCGGTCATCAGGCCGACGACAGGCTCCGAGGTCGGGCCGAACTCGGTCGAGCTCGCATTCTCGATGCCGGCCATGTTGCGGGCCGCCTCGATGACGGCCATCTGCATGCCGAAGCAGATGCCGAAATAGGGCACCTTGCGGCGGCGCGCGAAGCCGGCGGCGAGGATCTTGCCTTCCGAGCCGCGCTCGCCAAACCCACCCGGAACGAGGATGCCGTTGACGCGCTCGAGATAGGGCGCCGGATCCTCCTTCTCGAAGACCTCGCTCTCGATCCAGTCGATATTGACCTTCACGGTGTTGGCGACGCCGCCATGCTGCAGCGCCTCTATGAGCGACTTATAAGCGTCCTTGAGGCCGGTATATTTGCCGACGACGGCGATGGTGACCTCGCCCTCGGGATTGCGGATCGTATTGGTCAGCGCATTCCAGCGCGACAGATCCGGCGTCGGGGCATCCTTGATGCCGAAGGCAGCGAGCACTTCGGTGTCGAGGCCCTCGGCGTGATAGGCGGTCGGCACGTCATAGATATGCGCGACGTCAAGCGCCTGGATGACCGCCGATTCGCGGACATTGCAGAAGAGCGAGAGCTTGCGCCGCTCCTCCTTCGGGATCGGGCGGTCCGAGCGGCACAGCAGGATGTCGGGCTGAATGCCGATCGAGCGCAGTTCCTTGACCGAATGCTGCGTCGGCTTGGTCTTCAATTCGCCGGCCGACGGGATATAGGGCAGCAGGGTCAGGTGGATATAGACGACGTCGTCGCGCGGCAGGTCGTTGCCGATCTGGCGGATCGCCTCGAGGAAGGGCATCGCCTCGATGTCACCGACCGTGCCGCCGATCTCGCAGAGCACGAAATCGACATCGTCATTGCCGGAGAGGACGAAGGCCTTGATGGCGTCGGTGACATGGGGAATCACCTGCACCGTGCCGCCGAGATAATCGCCGCGCCGCTCGCGCGTGATGATCTCCTGATAGATCTTGCCGGTGGTGACGCTGTCGGCCTTCGAGGCCGGACGGCCAGTGAAGCGCTCGTAATGCCCGAGATCGAGATCCGTCTCGGCGCCGTCATCGGTGACGAAGACCTCGCCGTGCTGATACGGGCTCATCGTGCCCGGATCGACGTTGAGATAGGGATCGAGCTTCCTCAGGCGGACCTTGTAGCCGCGCGCCTGCAGCATGGCGCCGAGCGCTGCCGAGGCAATGCCCTTGCCAAGCGAGGAAACCACGCCGCCGGTGATGAATACGTACCGCGCCATGGGCTCTTACCTTAGCCTCCGATTGAACGATTCGCTCGATCAAACCACAGCGCGGCAGGCGCCGGCTGTGGCTCTGAATTGCTCCGGGCGGCGTTTTCCCCGCCCCAAACGAAACGTCGCCGCGAAGGGGCGGCGACGTCCCGGAATTCCTGGTCTTTCAGGCGCCTAGTTGGTGCTGGGCACCGTCGGCGCGGCGGGAGCCGTCGGCGCCGGCGCGGTCGCCGGAGCCGGACCCGTCGCCGGAGCGGCGCCGGTCGCGGGAGCAGGCGTCGCCGCGTCACCAGCGGCCGGGGCAGCCGTGCCGTCCGATTTCATCGGCGGCAGCTGGTTCAGGATACCCTGGCCGTTGCCCGAGGCCGGCGTCGTTGCCGGGGCCGACTGGCTCTGGATCCGGTCAAGGATCGAGGCCGGGCGGTCGCCATAGCGCGTGATCAGCGTCAGGGCGATGGACGTCACGAAGAACGCGGCGGCCAGGATGGCCGTGGTGCGCGTCAGGACGTTGGCGGACCCACGGGCGGTCATGAAGCCGCCACCGCCGCCGATGCCGAGCGCACCGCCTTCGGAGCGCTGCAGGAGGACAACGGCGACGAGCGCGACGACCACCATCAGGTGGATCACGATGATGACTGTCTGCATCGATGACTCTGATCGGAAGCTTCTGAAAACCGGCGCCTTGTACACGATCGACCCGGGCGATGCCAGTGCCCGGGCGCGCCTCATATGGGTGGCCGCCGCCGAAGGACCAAGAGGAGGCCGCCGGAGGGGCCCACTGGAGCCCCTCCTGTCTCCGTCAGGGATAGCTGTGCGCGATGCCGAGGAAGTCCACGGCGCGCAGGCTCGCGCCGCCGACAAGGGCGCCGTTGACGTTCTCGACAGCCAGGATGTCGGCGGCGTTGGAGGGCTTCACGGAGCCGCCATAGAGAATGCGCATGCCCTCGCCCTCGTCGCCGAAGCGCAGCGCGAGCTGGTGGCGGATATGGGCGTGCGCCTCGGCGATCTCGTCCAGCGTCGGCGTGCGGCCGCTGCCGATCGCCCAGATCGGCTCATAGGCGATGATGAGATTGTCGGCGGTCGCGCCGTCGGGAACCGAGGCCGCGAGTTGCGCCTCCAGGACTTCCAGCGTCCTGTCACCGTCCCGCTCCGCCTCGCTCTCGCCGATGCAGAGAATGGCGACGAGGCCGGCGCGGCGCGCGGCGCGCGCCTTGGCATGCACGACGGCATTGGTGTCGAGGTCGTCGGCGCGGCGTTCGGAATGGCCGACGATCACATGCGTCGCGCCGGTGTCGGCGATCATCTCGGCCGACACGTCGCCGGTATGGGCGCCGCTCGGGCTGCGATGGCAGTCCTGGCCGCCGATCAGGACGCGCGAGCCGAGCGCCACAACCGCGAAGGTCGAGAGCAGCGTGAAGGGCGGGCAGATCGCGAGATCCGTCTTGGCGCGGAGACCGATGTCGTAGCCCTCGGTGATGCGCGAGAACTCGGCCACCGACGATTTCAGGCCATTCATCTTCCAGTTGCCGACGACGATCGGCCTCAGCCTCGACATTTCGCGTTTTTCCTCCGCTGTGTGCTCGCTATCTCCTGTATGCGGTCAGCGGGCGGCGGCAAGTCAAGGGGCAGGATCGGCGCAGGCGGCACGCCCCGCGGAAAGAGCGCGGATGGCGGCTGTTGCGGCTATTGCTCCGGCGAAACCGCCTTTCTATGATCGCGCGCCCCAAATCGGGGCGAAGACGAAGGCGGGCTCCAGGGCGAACCGCCTCTACCAGAGGATGCCGATGCTCGATTCCATGCGTAAACACGCCTCCGGTCCGGTGGCGAAGATCCTGATCGGCATCCTGATCATCTCCTTCGGCGTCTGGGGCGTCGCGGGCGCCTTGAGCGGTATCGGCACCAATACGGTGGCCGAGGTCGGCAATACCGAGATCTCGGTGGTCGATTTCGACCGCGCCTATCGCCGCGAACTGCAGAATCTCAGCCAGCAGGTCGGGACGCAGATCACTCCCGACCAGGCCAAGGCTTTCGGCCTGCCGAACCGCGTGCTGGCGCGCCTCATCACCGAGGCGGCGCTGGACGACCAAGCCGAGACGCTCGGCCTCGGCGTTTCGCAGGATACGCTCGTCAAGGAAATCGCCGCCGACCCGGCCTTCAAGGGCGCCGCCGGCACCTTCGATCGCGCCTATTTCGTACAGCTGCTGCGCGCCAACGGCCTCAATGAGGACGACTATGTGCTGGAGCGGCGCGCCGTCGAGCGGCGCAAGCAGCTCGCCGACAGCATCTCGGGCGGCGCCACGCTTCCCGTCACGCTCGCCGAGGCGGTCCATATGTACCAGTCCGAGGCGCGCACCATCCGCTACATCGTGATGCCGGCCTCGCTGATCACCGATGTCGGCGAGCCGACGGCGGATCAGCTGACGGCCTATTACAACGACCACAAGGCCGACTGGAAACGTCCGGAACTGCGCGAGATCGCGATCATGACGCTCTCTCCGGACGACGTCGCCCGTCCGTCGGACATCGACGACGCCACCGCGCAGAAGGCCTATGACGCCGACAAGGCGCAGTACACGACGCCCGAGACGCGGCATGTCTACCAGCTGATCTTCTCCGACCAGACGACAGCCGACGAGCAGGCCGCCAAGCTCAAGGGCGGTGCGAGCTTCGAAAGCGTGGTGCAGAGCACGGGCCGCCAGCTCGCCGACACCGATCTCGGCACGGTGACGCGCGACAAGCTGATCGATCCGAAGGTGGCCGAGGCGGCGTTCTCGCTGCCCGCGGGCGGCACCAGCGACGTGATCGTCGGCAGCTTCGGGCCGGTGCTGCTCTGGGTCCCCGAGGTCAATCCGTCGACGGTGAAGCCGTTCGACGAGGTCAAGGCCGACATCAAGTCGAACCTCGCCCTCGAAGCGGCGCGCAAGGACCTCTCCAGCGTCCGCGATTCGATCGAGGATGCCCGGGCCGGCGGCGCCACGCTCCAGGAGATCGCGACCAAGAACAAGCTGACGCTGCGCAGCGTGAATGTCGACGCGACGGGCAATGACGGCGACGGCAAGCCGGTCGCAGACCTCCCTGCCAAGGACCAATTGCTGAAGGCCGCGTTCGAGAGCGATGTCGGCATCGACAACCAGGCGCTCGCCGATGGCGACACGACCGTCTGGTACGCCGTCTCGGCGATCGACCCGGCCGCCGACCGTCCGCTCGACAGCGTCAAGGATCAGGTCGCTGCCGCCTGGAAGAAGGCGACGATCGCGACCAAGCTCGCCGAGAAGGCGAAGGAGACCGCCGCCCGCCTCTCGAAGGGCGAGACCATGGACGCCGTCGCGGCGTCGCTCGGCCTCACCGTCCAGACGGACGAGAATCAGACGCGCGGCAGCAAGCCGCCGGCCGATTTCTCGACCGACGCGCTGAAGGCCGCCTTCGATGGTCCCAAGGGCTATGCCGCCGCCGTCGCCAGCGTCGAGCCCGACCAGCAGATCGTGCTGCAGGTCGAGAGCGTGACCGAGACGCCCTTCGTCAAGGACGACCCCAAGGAAGTGTCCTTGACCCGGCAGCTTGCCGATGCGATGCAGAATGATCTCCTGCAGCAATATATCAGCGAGCTGCAGAACGAGCTCGGCGCCAAGGTCAATCAGCAGGCGCTGCAGCGCGTGATCGGCGCAAGCTGACGAAGGAACCGATGTCTACCGAGCGCATCCGCATTGCCGAGCGAGCCGTCCGCGACCAGCGGATGGCGGCGGCTGCGATCGCGCCGGCCGACCGGGCCGCGCGCCGGGGCGATGCCGATGCACGTTGGCAGGGCGACGCCCGCTGGCATGCCGGGTGGCGATGGCGTTGACCGCCTTGCCCGGCTGAAGCCGGGCACTGCGCCGCGCATCAAGGCCCCCATAAGGGCCGGCGCGGCTGAGCCGATACCGCCACAGATGCGGGCTTCGCCCGCCGATACCGGACAGACATCATGCTGATCGAGCCGTCGCCAGAGACGATCGCGCGCAACTATGAATCGGGCAAGGCGCAGGTCGTCTGGACCCGCCTTGTCGCGGACCTGGAGACCCCTGTCTCCGCCATGCTCAAGCTCTCCGCCGGGCGGAGCAACACCTTCCTGCTCGAATCGGTCGAGGGCGGCGCCGTGCGCGGCCGCTATTCGATGATCGGCATCGAGCCCGACCTGCTCTTCCGCGCCCATGCCGACAAGGCCGAGATCGACCGCAACGTGACGCCGGGTCGCGAGGCCTTCGAACCCGTGGAGGGCGGATCGCTCGACGTGCTGCGCCGCCTGATCGCGGAGTCGCATATCGACCTCCCCGAAGGGCTGCCGCCGATGTCGGCCGGCATCTTCGGCTATCTCGGCTATGACATGGTCCGCCAGATGGAGGATCTCGGGCCGCCCAATCCGGACGCGCTCGGCCTGCCGGACGCCATCATGATGCGCCCGACGGTGATGGTGATCTTCGACGCGGTGAAGGACGAGATCACCGTCGTGACACCCGTGCGCCCGGTTCCCGGCATCAGCGCGGCGCAGGCGCATGCGCGCGCCGTCGAACGGCTGACCGGCGTCGTCGACACGCTGGAGGGGCCGCTGCATCGCGCCTTCGAGCCGGCCGAGGTCGATCTCGACATCGACGTCGTCTCGAACACGCCGCATGAGCGCTACCTCGAGATGGTGGCGCGGGCGAAGGAGTACATCGCGGCCGGCGACATCTTCCAAGTGGTGCTGTCGCAGCGCTTCGAGGCCGAGTTCACGCTGCCGCCCTTCTCGCTCTATCGGGCGCTGCGGCGCACCAACCCCTCGCCTTTCCTCTATTTCCTCGATTTCGGCAGCTTCGCCGTCGCCGGATCGAGCCCGGAAATCCTGGTGCGGGTGCGCGACGGCGAGGTCACGATCCGGCCGATCGCCGGCACGCGGCGGCGTGGCGCCACGAGCGAGCAGGACAAGGCGCTCGCCGCCGAACTCCTCGCCGATCCGAAGGAACTCGCCGAGCATCTGATGCTGCTCGATCTCGGCCGCAACGATGTCGGCCGCGTCGCCCAGATCGGCTCGGTCAAGGTCACCGACAAGTTCTTCCTGGAATATTACAGCCAGGTCATGCACATCGTCTCCAATGTCGTCGGGCGGCTGGCCGCACCGAACGACATGCTGGACGCGCTCGCCGCGGGCTTCCCCGCCGGCACCGTCTCGGGCGCGCCCAAGGTGCGCGCCATGGAGATCATTGACGAGCTGGAGTTGGAAAAGCGCGGCATCTATGCCGGCTGCGTCGGCTATTTCTCTGCCGACGGCGCCATGGACACGTGTATCGTGCTGCGCACGTCCATCGTGAAGGATGGGCGCATGTATGCGCAGGCCGGCGCCGGCATCGTCGCCGACTCGGTGCCGGAGAGCGAGCACCAGGAATGCATCGCCAAGGCGCGGGCCCTGTTCCGCGCCGCCGAGGAAGCGGTAAAGTTCGCTTCCCAGGCCGGGCGCGGGCAGTAGGGAGAAGCGGCCATGTCCTTCCTCGTCATCGATAACTACGACAGCTTCACCTACAATCTCGTCCATTATCTGGGCGAGCTCGGCGCCGAGCTGATGGTTCGCCGCAACGACAAGATCACGGTCGACGAAGTGATCGCGCTCGATCCGGAGGGCATCGTCCTCTCGCCCGGGCCCTGCACCCCGAACGAGGCGGGCATCTGCCTCGATCTGATCGAGCGGGCGGGCGACACCATCCCGATCTTCGGCGTCTGCCTCGGTCATCAGGCGATCGGCCAGGCGATGGGCGGCGACGTCGTCAGGGCACCGAGCCAGATGCACGGCAAGATCTCGACCATCCGCCACAATGGCCGCAGCGTCTTTCGCGGCATCAATGGCCCGTTCCAGGCGACGCGCTATCACTCGCTGCAGGTACGCCGCGAGACGATGCCGGACGTGCTGGAACTCACCGCAGAATCCGACGACGGCGTCGTGATGGGCGCCATGCACAAGACTCTGCCGATGCATGGCGTGCAGTTCCATCCCGAGAGCATCGCCTCGGAGCATGGCCACCAGATGCTGAAGAACTTCATCGATCTGGCGCGCGACTGGAACGCCCGTCACCGCCAGGCGCGATCGGTGGCCTGACGCCATGAGCGAGTTCAAGGCTCATATCGCCAAGGTCGCGGCCGGACAGGCGCTCACCCGTGCCGAGGCGGAAGCGGCGTTCGACATCATCATGTCGGGCAACGCGACGCCGGCGCAGATCGGCGGCTTCCTGATGGCATTGCGTGTTCGCGGCGAGACGGTCGACGAGATCGCCGGCGCCGTCGCGACCATGCGCTCCAAGATGCTGACGGTCGAGGCACCGGCGGAGGCGGTCGATGTCGTCGGCACCGGCGGCGACGGCTCGCACACGCTCAACATCTCGACCGCTTCCGCCTTCGTGGTCGCCGGCGCCGGCGTGCCCGTCGCCAAGCATGGCAACCGCGCGCTTTCCTCAAAGTCGGGCGCCGCCGATGTCCTGATGGCGCTCGGCGTCAATGTCGATGTGCCGCCCGACGTGATCTCGGCCGCGATCCGCGAGGCCGGGATCGGCTTCATGTTCGCGCCGGCACATCATGCCGCCATGAAGCATGTCGGCCCGGCCCGCGTCGAACTCGGCACGCGCACGATCTTCAACCTGCTCGGGCCGCTGTCCAATCCGGCCGGCGTCCGCCGCCAGCTGGTCGGCGTCTTCGCCGCCGAATGGCTGGAGCCGCTTGCCGAGGTGCTGGCGGCGCTCGGCTCGGAACGGGCGTGGATCGTGCACGGCGCCGGCGGCGTCGACGAAATCACCTCGACCGGGCCGACGCACGTCGCGGCGCTCGACAAGGGCGCTGTCGAGACCTTCGTCATCACGCCGGAAGAGGTCGGCCTCCCCGTCTCGCCACCCGAGGCGATCCGCGGCGGCGATGCCGCCCACAACGCGGCGGCGCTGCGTGCCCTGCTCGGCGGCGCCTCCGGCGCCTATCGCGACACGGTGCTGCTCAATGCCGGCGCGACGCTCGTCGTCGCCGGCAAGGCCGCCACGCTCGCCGACGGCGTCGCGCGCGCGGCCCAGTCGATCGACAGCGGCGCCGCCCTCGCCCGCCTCGACAAGCTCGTCGCCGTCACAACAGGCTGAACCGATGACCGACATCCTGAAGAAGATCGAGGCGACCAAGCGCGACGAGATCGAGCTTGCCAAGGAGCGCATCCGCCCATCCGAGATGGAGGCGCGGGCGCAGGATGCACCGCCCTCGCGCGGCTTCGCCGATGCCATCCGCCGCAAGCATGCCGAGAGCCGGCCGGCCCTGATCGCCGAGATCAAGAAGGCGAGCCCATCCAAGGGGTTGATCCGTCCGGATTTCGACCCGCCGGCGCTCGCGCGGGCCTATTCCGAAGGTGGCGCGGCCTGTCTTTCCGTGCTGACCGATGGTCCATGGTTCCAGGGCGCACCGGACTATCTGGCGGCGGCGCGCGAGGCGGTCGATCTGCCGGCGCTGCGTAAGGATTTCATCTACGAGCCTTACCAGGTCTTCGAATCGAAGGTCTGGGGCGCCGACTGCATCCTGATCATCATGGCCGCCGTTCCCGACGCCATGGCCCGCGAGATCGAGGACGCGGCCATCGCGAACGGCCTCGACGTGCTCATCGAGGTGCATGACGACGAGGAACTGGACCGCGCGCTTGCGCTGCGCTCGCCGCTCATCGGCATCAACAACCGTAATCTGCGCACCTTCGAGACGACGCTTGAAACTTCCGAGCGCCTGGCGCCGCGCATTCCCAAGGACCGTGTCATCGTCGGCGAGAGCGCGATCTTCACGCCGGCCGACATCGCCCGCCTCAGGGCGGCGGGCATCGACACCTATCTCGTCGGCGAGAGCCTGATGCGCCAGCAGGACGTGGCGGAGGCGACCCGCGCCTTGCTGACCCCGGCCGCGTGACCATGACCGCGACGATCCGGGCCCTCCGGCCGGACGAAGTAGAGCTGATCCCGGCGATCGAGCGCGACGCCGCCGCCCGTTTCCGCGAGGTGGGGCTGGACGCTATCGCCGATGGCAGCGTCTCGTCGGAGGCGTTCATCCGCGCCGTCATGGCGAAGGGCGCCGCCCTCGTGGCCGAGTTCGAGGGGACCTTGGTCGGTTTCGCGCTGGCCGGCGTGCTGGACGACGCGCTGCATCTTTACGAACTTTCGGTAGCGACCGCTCATCACGGCCGCGGCGTCGGCGGCGCGCTGCTCGCGGCGCTGGACAGCGAGGCGGAACGCCGCCTCCTTCCCGCCGTCACGCTCTCGACCTTCGCCGATGTTCCCTTCAACGGCCCATTCTATGCGCGGCGCGGCTTCGTGCCCGTCGAGCCGAGTGACTGGGGACCGGCCTTTCATCTGCTGCATGGCGCCGAGCTGACGGCCGGCATCCCGGTCGAGCGGCGCGTCTTCATGCGCAAGGAGATCGCCCGATGACCCGCCTCACCCATCTCGACGAGACCGGCGCCGCGCAGATGGTCGATGTCTCCGACAAGGGCGTGACCCATCGCACCGCGATTGCCGAAGGCGCGGTGCGGATGGAGGAAGAGACGCTGCGGCTCATCATGCGTGGCCAGACCGCCAAGGGCGATGTCCTCGCCACCGCCCGCATCGCCGGCATCATGGCGGCCAAGAAGACGCATGAGCTGGTGCCGCTCTGCCATCCGATCATGCTCGCCAAGGTCACGATCGACATCGAGGCCGACGAAGCCCTGCCGGGCCTCGTCGTGCGGGCGACGACCAAGGTGGCCGACCGGACGGGCGTCGAGATGGAGGCGCTCACCGCCGTCTCGGTCGCCTGCCTCACGATCTACGACATGGCGAAGGCGGTCGATCGCGGCATGACGATCGGTCCGATCCGCCTCGTCGAGAAGCAGGGCGGACGCTCCGGCCATTGGAAGGCGGAGCCGTGAAGCCCCTGCTCCCGGTCGAGGAAGCGATCCGCCGCGTCCTCGACGGCGTTGAGCCGCTTGCGATCGAAAGGGTTCCGCTCGCCGAGGCGACCGGCCGCGTCCTCGCCGAACCACTCGATGCGCTGAGGACGCAGCCGCCGCAGGATGTCTCGGCGATGGACGGCTACGCACTGCGCGCCGCCGACGCCGCAACCGTTCCCGCGACCCTGCGTGTTATCGGCGCTGCTCCCGCCGGGCATCCCTTTGCCGGCGCAGTCGGTGCCGGCGAAGCGGTGCGCATCTTCACCGGGGCAGTCGTCCCCGAGGGCGCCGACGCCATCCTGCTGCAGGAAGACGCGACCGTGATTGGCGATGGGCGGATCGAGGCGCGGGAAGCCGTCCGAATGGGCCAGCATATCCGACGGCGCGGTCTCGATTTCTCCGCCGGCGAGCGAATGATCGAGCCCGGCATCCGGCTCGGCATGCGCCAGCTGGCGCTCGCCGCCGCGCTGGATCACGCGACTGTGCCGGTTCGCCGGAGACCTGTCGTGGCCATCCTCGCCACCGGCGATGAACTGGTGCCACCCGGCTCCGGCGATGGTGGGTCGGGCATCGTCGCCTCCAATTCCTACGGCCTCGGAGCGCTGGTCGAGAGCCTCGGCGGCACGGTCCGCGACCTCGGCATCGTTCGCGACGATCGGGCGGCACTGGCCGCCGCGATCGATGCCGCGACGGGCGCCGATGTGCTGGTGACGATCGGCGGCGCCTCGGTCGGCGATCACGATCTCGTGCGCGACGCCCTACAGGAGCGCGGCATGGCGCTCGATTTCTGGCGCATCGCCATGCGGCCCGGCAAGCCGTTGCTGTTCGGACGGCTCGGAGCAACCCGCGTGCTCGGCCTGCCCGGCAATCCGGTCTCGAGCCTCGTCTGCGCCTTACTCTTCCTGCGTCCCCTCGTTGAAGCCCTTCTCGGGCTGCCGCAGGCGGATCCGACCGTGGGCGCCACGCTCGGCGGTCCTGTCCGCGCCAACGATGCCCGGCAGGATTATATCCGCGCCCGGCTCAGCATCGCCGATGACGGCGGCCGCGTCGCAACGCCGATCGAGCGGCAGGACAGCGCGATGCTCTCCGCCTTCCACCGCGCCGGATGCCTCATCGTCCGCCCGCCGCATGCGGAGGCCGAAGAGACCGGGGCACGATGCCGCGTCGTCATCTTGCCATGATTTGAGTAAAAAAGAGGCGAAGCTGGTTCCTGTTAATAAAGCATTCACTTTCGACAGGAACGGGCGTATTTCTAGCTGGCCACCCGCATCGCATCGACTGGAACGACTCCTGCATTGGAGCGTTGGACGACGAGCGTCGTACGCCGGGAGGGAGACCATGGACCGCACGACTGGAAATGCCGCCAACGGGTTGCCCAAGGACGCGCGCAATCTCGGCCTCGGGTCGAGTTTCGCCGCCGGCGCCCTGATGCTTTGCCACATGAACAGTTCGGGCCTCGGCCGCTACGAGCAGCTGATGACGGATCTGAGCCGGTTCAACAGTGCGCCGCTGCCGCAGCCGCAGCGCCGCCGCGTCGCAGAAAGCAAGATGGGCGTCCATCCGGTCCGCACCCGGTTGTTCGGCTGGTTCAGCCGCGGCAGCTAAGCCGACGGGCCAAGGCAGCCGAGGAATTGGCTGCCTCTTCTTATGCGTAGTGCTGTTGCGTTTTTCAGCGCGCGCGTCGCGTGTGGCCACCGTGATGGCGCGCCTCGGTCGACGCAATGTCGATATCGACGACGATCGGCAGATGATCCGAGGCGACGCGCGACAGCGGCGTGCGCACCACTTCGACATTCTCGATATGAGCGCGGCCGCGCAGCCAGACATGATCGATGCGCAGCGTCGGCATGCGACCCGGAAAGGTGGGCTTCGCCTTCCGGGTTCCCCATTCCTTCTGCACGTCCGTGAATTCCGACGCCAGGCGCCGGTAAGGCATCAGGCCGGGCGGCGCATTGAAATCACCCACGAAGACGACCGGATCGCGGCATTCGGGATGGCCGAGCCATTCCGGCCCGAGCAGCGTCGTCAGCTGCAGCATCTGCTCATGCGGCCACACGCCGAGATGGGTGTTCACGACCTGCACTTCGGATCCGCCGACTTCGACCGAGGCCCAGAGCGCACCGCGCGGCTCGACCTTGATGCGGTCATGGAAGCCTGGCAGGCGACCGGTCCGGATGCGGCGGATCGGCAGCGCGGTCAGGATGGCGTCGCCGTAATGCTCGGCGCCGTTCTGCGTCGACGGATTGAAGTGTGCCTTCATGCCGAGAAGCTGGGCGAGCGTATGGGCCTGGTCGATGCCGCCTGAGCGCGCACGCCCGACATCGATCTCCTGCAAGGCGACGATGTCCGGCTTGCAGGCGGCGATCACATGCGCGACGCGGTCGGGCGCATGCAGCTTGTCGATGCCGATGCAGGCATGGACATTGTAGGACAGAATCCGGAATCGACCCATGTTCAAGCACCTTCCCAACCGGGCAACCCTGGCCCGGCGCCGCGGGTTCCCTCAGTGCGACACATGAGGCCGATAGGACGCGGGATCGAGCGTGGACGGTCGCCCGGCGAGGTCGAGCCGGGTGAGGCGCTTCGGCGCCTCGGCGATGACCTTGCCGCGGCGCACGACCGCCAGCCGGGGCGCACGCATGCGCACCGCCTCGATCGGATCGGGCGCCTGGAGGATGACGAAATCGGCATTCTTGCCCGGCGCGAGACCATAGTGTTCCAGCCCCAGAATCCTGGCCGGCACGGTGGTCACCGCGTCGAAGGACCAGCGGATCGCCTCGCGGCTCGTCATCGGCACCGCATGAACCGCCATATTGGCGACATCGAGCATGTCGGCCTGGCCGAGCCCGTACCACGGATCCATGCAGCAATCCTGGCCGAGCGCGACCGGAATGCCGAGCGCGCGCATCTCTGGGATGCGCGTCAGGCCGCGGCGGCGCGGATAGGTGTCGTGGCGACCCTGCAGGGTGATGTTGATGAGGGGGTTGGCGATCGCCGAAACGCCGGCCTCGTGCATCAGCGGCAGCAGCTTCGAAACATAGTAGTTGTCCATCGAGTGCATCGAGGTGAGATGCGAGCCGGCGACACGCCCGTGGAGTCCGAGGCGCTGCGTCTCCGCGGCCAACGTCTCGATATGGCGCGACATCGGGTCGTCGCTCTCGTCGCAGTGGAGATCGACCATCAGGCCGCGCTCCGCCGCGATCTCGCACAGCGCCCGCACCGAGGCGGCGCCATCGGCCATGGTGCGTTCGAAATGCGGAATGCCGCCGACCACGTCGACGCCCATGTCGAGCGCCCGCTCGAGGTTCTTCGCGGCATTGGGCGAGCGGTAGTAGCCATCCTGGGGGAAGGCGACGAGCTGCAGGTCGAGATAGGGCTTCACCTTCTCGCGCACCTCGATCAATGCCTCGACGGCGAGCAGCCGGTCGTCGCAGACATCGACATGGCTGCGCACCGCGAGGAGGCCCTGCGAGACGGCAAGATCGCAATAGCGCAGCGCGCGTTCGATCACCGCCTCATGGGTCAGGAGCGGCTTCAGTTCGCCCCAGAGCGCGATGCCTTCGAGCAGCGTGCCCGACTGGTTCATCCGCGGCAGGCCGAGCGACAGCGTCGCATCCATGTGGAAATGGCAATCGACGAAAGGCGGGGCGACGAGATAGCCCTCAGCATCGATGACCCGGCCCGCTTCGGCCTGGATCGACGGCGCGATGGCGGCGATGCGGCCGCCCTCGACCGCGATATCGAGGCCCGGCCGGCTGTCGGGCAGCGTCGCGTTGCGGACGATGAGATCGAAGGCCATGGAATCCCTGCATGTCTCTGACCCGCCTATCGGATCAGGACATCGTGGCCATTGCAAGCGCCGGCAGACGGTTCGCAGCCGCGATGCCGCCGGCCAAATTCACTGTGGATTGTATGGCGCGGTCGTGGCGGCATAGGCGGAGCTGAAGGCCGCGCCGGCATCGGCGCCAAGCGACGTCGTTACCTGCTCGCCGATCGCGGTTGCCTCGGCCTTGGGCAGCGTCGCCGCGGCGTTCGCGAGCGCCGCCGCGAGTTGCGTCGCATCGGAGGCACCAAGCTTCGGATCGCCGCCGAATTTCGGATCGGTGCGATACTTCGCCATCATCTGCTCGATCAGCGGCTTGCAGGCGGACTGGCACTGTTCGAGCTTGGCGAGATCATCCTGGAAGCCGAGCGCGGCCGTATCGATCGTCGCGTTCGAATCGAGCTTCTGCTCCATGGTCTCGATCTGCTGATTGGTCGACTGCGCGAAGGACGGCGCCGCCGCCAGCAGCGCCACCGCGAGCATGGCCGGGCCGACGAAGCCCCTCGCCGGCAGCGTCAGCCGAACCAGACCGATTTCGTCACGACCCCACATGCGAACCTCCCCCTTGTCGATCTTCCGTCGACGGCGGCCTCATTCGGCCGCCGCGATCGGCTCCTGCGGCGGCAACGCCGCCGGCTTCCCCTTCTTGCCGCGCTCGGCCAGCCGCTGGATCACGACATAGAAGGACGGCACGAACAGAACCGCAAGGCAGGTCGAGGCCAGCATGCCGCTGACGACCGAGATGCCGATCGAGCGCCGCGACGCCGCGCCGGCGCCCGTCGCGAAGACGAGCGGCATCACGCCGAGGATGAAGGCGAAGGACGTCATCAGGATCGGACGGAAGCGCAGCCTTGCCGCCTCCACCGCCGCCTCGACGATCTCCATGCCCTCGTTCCGCTTGTCGCGGGCATATTCGACGATGAGAATCGCGTTCTTCGCGGCGAGAGCGATCAGCAAGATGATGCCGATCTGCGTGTAGAGATTGTTGGCCGCTCCCACCGCTGTCAGCGCGATCACCGTCCCGAGCAGCGCCAGCGGCACGGCGAGCAGCACCGCGAAGGGCAGTAGCCAGCTCTCATACTGGCCCGCCAGCACGAAATAGACGAGCACGATGGCGAGGCCGAAGGCGAAGTAGAGGTCGTTGCCGACAATCTTCTCCTGGTAGGACATCGCGGTCCAGTCGATGCCATAGCCGGGCGGCAGCGTCTCGTCGGCGATCTGCTCCATGAGGCTCATCGCCTGGCCGGAGGAGAAGCCGGGCGCCGCGCCGCCGGCGAGCGTCGCCGCCGGATAGAGATTGTAGAGCGTGATCAGCGGCGGACCTTCGGTGTCCTCGAAGGAGACCAGGGTGCCGAGCGGCACCATCTCGCCCGTCTTGGTCTGGACCTTGAGATTCATCACGTCCTGCGGCGAGACGCGGCTCTCGGGCGACGCCTGCACATAGACCTGGAAGACGTTGTTATACTTGGTGAACTGGTTGACATAGGTCGAACCCAGATAGGCCTCGATGGTCGAAAACACCTGGCCGACCGTGACGCCGAGAGTCTCGGCGAGGATGCGGTTCACCTTCAGCGTCAGCTGCGGCGTCGCCGCGCTGAAGCTCGAATTGACGCGCTGCAGCCCGGTCTGCGTCGCAGCCCGCTGCTCGAGTGCCGTCACCGCCGCCTGCAGCTGGTGGAAATCCGAGCTGCCATTCTTGACGAGGACTTCCATCGTGAAGCCGCCGGTGTTGCCGATGCCCTGGATCGGCGGCGGCACCAGCACATAGCCGGTCGCATCCTGCAGTTCGTTCAGCTGCGCCGTGAGCTTCTCGTAGATGACCTTGAGGCTCTCGTCCGGCCCGCGCACGGACCAATCCTTGAGGACGACATAGAGCACGGCCGAATTGAACAGCGTCGCGCTGTTGTCGAGCACCGAAACGCCGCTGATGGCGATGACGTTCTCGACGCCCGCCGTCGCCTTGGCCTCGGCCGACACCTGCTTCATGACGGCGTCGGTGCGCTGCAGGGAGGCGCCTTCCGGCAGCTGCACGGCGATCACGACATAGCCCTGGTCCTCGATCGGCAGGAAGGCGGTCGGGATGCGCGACATGCCCCAGAAGGCCGTGCCCACGAGAATGAGCGCGGCGAGGACCATCAGATAGGAGACCTTCACCATATGCCGGATCAGGCCGGCATAGCGCTTCTCGCACCAGTCGAAGACGCGGTTGAAGCCGCGGAAGAAAATGTTGCGCTTGTCGCGCGGCGTCGGCGCGCGGAGCCAGAGCGCGCACTGCGTCGGCTTGAGCGTCGCCGCGTTGATGGCCGAGATGAAAGCCGTGGCCGCGATGACGAGCGCGAACTGCTTGTACATCTGCCCCGTCAGGCCCGGCAGGAAGGACGACGGCAGGAACACCGCCATCAGCACCAGCGTGATGCCGATGATCGGGCCGAACAGCTCGTCCATCGCCTTGATGGCCGCGTCGTGTCCGCTCTTCCCTTCCTCGATATGGCGCGCCACGCCCTCGACGATGACGATCGCGTCGTCGACCACGATGCCGATGGCCAGCACGATGGCGAACAAAGTTGCCGTGTTGACGCTGAATCCGAGCGCCGCCATGGCCGCGAAGGCGCCGATGATCGTCACCGGCACGGTCGTTGCCGGCACGAGAACGGCGCGCCAATCCTGCAGGAAGACGAGAATAACGATGAGAACGAGGATCGCCGCCTCGATCAGGGTCTTGTAGACCTCGTCGATCGAGGCCGAGACGAAGCGCGTGGTGTCGAACGGGATCTCGTATTGCAGGCCAGGCGGGAAGGCCTTGGAGAGTTCTTCCATCTTCGCCTTGACCGCTTCGGCGACGCCGAGCGCGTTGGCTTCAGGAAGCTGGAAGATACCGATCGCCGCCGTCGGCGCATTGTTGAACAGCGAGGTGTGGCTGTAGCTCTGCGAGCCGAGCTCGACGCGCCCGATATCGCGGACGCGGACGATCTGGCCGCCATTGGTGTTGTTCACCTTGACGATGATGTTCTCGAAGTCCGGCGCGTCGTTGAAGCGGCCGTTCACGTTCACCGTGTACTGGAAGTTGAGCCCCTGGGGCGCCGGCGGCATGCCGGTCATGCCGGCGGTGACTTCCTGGCTCTGCTTGCGGATCGCATCGACGACATCCGTCGGCGTCAGCCCGAAGGCCTGCAGCTTGTCCGGGTCCATCCAGATGCGCATCGCATAGGGGCCGGCGCCATTGACGATGACGTTGCCGACGCCGGGAATGCGCGCCAGTTCGTTCTGGATGTTGATGACGCCGTAGTTCGAAAGATAGAGCCCGTCATAGGTGTTGTCGGGCGAGAAGAGCGTGATGAACTGCAGGACGGCGGTCGACTTCTTCTGCACGTTCACGCCCTGGACCTGGACGGATTCAGGCAGCGAGGCGAGCGCGATCGCGACACGGTTCTGCACGAGAACCTGCGCCTGGTCGGGATCCGTGCCAATGTCGAAGGTCACGGTCAGGTTGTAGGTGCCGTCGCTCGCGCTCGTCGACTGCATGTAGATCATGCCCTGGACGCCGTTCACCTGCTCCTCGATCGGGAGGGCGACGGTGTCCATGATCGTGCGGGCGCTGGCGCCGGGATAGCTCGTCGTCACGACGACGGTCGGCGGCACGACGTTGGGATATTGCGAGATCGGCAGCGTGAAGACTGCCACTGCGCCGATCAGCACGATGACGAGCGCGAGGACGTTCGAGAGAACGGGCCGCTCGATGAAGAACTTGGAAATCATGGGCGCCGCCCCCTCGGTCCGTCCAATGGTCGCCGAACGTCGCTGTCCGGCCTCGCCTCAGGGATTCGCAGTCGCAGCGGGCGCCGCGGCCGGCTGAGCCGGGGCAGCAGCCGCGTCGGGCGCCTTGGTTTCCGCGGGCGCCGCAGCCGCCGGCGCCTTCGCATCCGCTGGGGCGGGAGCCGCCGCTGATGGCGGCGCCAGACCCGGAGGCGGAGGGGCGGCCATCTGGCCGTCCTCGACATCGACGACATTGCCCGGCACGGCGCGCATGCCGCCGCCGATGATCACCTCGTCATCCTTGGTCAGGCCGTCGGTGATGACGCGCAACTGGCCTTCGAGCTGACCCGTCTTCACGAGGCGCTGCTCGACCTTCTTGTCGGAATTCACGACGAGCACATAGCTGCCGGCCTGGCTGGACGCGATCGCCGTGTCGTTGACCAGGATCGCATCCGGCTGCTGCTGCAGCGGCACGCGAACCTTGGCGAAGAGACCGGGCAGCAGCGCCGCGTTCTTGTTGTCGAAGACGCCGCGCGCCGTCAGCGTGCCGGTGTTCTGGTCCACATTCGGCGCGATGTAGTCGATCACGCCTTTGTAGGGATAGTCGGTATCGACGGAGAGGCCGATCTCGACCGGGAAGTCGTGCACGTCGCGGAGCGTGCGCCCCTGCTTGGTCAGCGCCTCCTTGATCAGCAGCACCTGTCGCTCGTTGACGCTGAAATAGGTGTAGATCGGATTCATCTGCACGATGGTCGCGAGCTTGGTCGGGCCGGTATAGCCGACCAGCGCGCCCACATCCTGCAGATGGTTGGTGACGATGCCGTCGAAGGGCGCCGTGACGCTGGTGTAGCCGAGATTGATCTGCGCCACCTCGACATCGGCCTGCGCCTGCTGCGTCGCCGCGATCGCCTGATCGAGCTGCGCCTTGGCGTCGTCGGCCTTCGCGACCGAGGTGACCTGCTGCTGAACCAGCGTGTTCTGGCGGTTGAACTCGAGCTGCTTGTTCTCCTGCGCCGCCTTGGCCGAGGCGAGCGCGCCCTGCGCCTGGTCCAGCTGCGCCTGATAGGTGTCCTTCTGGATCGTGAACAGAAGGTCGCCCGCCTTCACGGCCTGGCCGTCGGTATATTTGATGCCCGTCAGGAAGCCCTGAACACGCGCCTCGAGATCAACCTGGTTGATCGCGTCGGTCGTGCCCGTCAGCTCCATATAGAGCGTCACCGGCTGCTGCACCGGCTTGGCCACGGTCACCTTTATGGGCGGCGGCGGCACATAGGCGTTCTTGTCGTTGCAGCCGGCCAGCGCCAGGAGGGCAACGCCGGCGAGCATAGCGCGGCCGCGACCCGATTGATGTTTATCCGCAACGATCATTCCGCCCCCACACTTCACTGCCCGGACACGCGGCCAAACCGGTATTCCGGCACGATACGTGAACTCCACGCTCCCGGCGAGCGATTCCCCGGCACATCGTGGCCGAGCCGTTTATATCGCCCGGATTACGAAGGGAACATGCATGCCGATCCGATTCTGATCGCCAGCCGTCACAAAAAAGGCCGCCGGCTGGAAAGACCGGCGGCCCGATATCGCTTGTTTGGAGAAACGCGCTCCCCCGGAGCACGCGCCTCAGAAGGCGTTGGCGTGCAGCAGCGAGGTTGGCGTCAAGAGAAGGATCTTGACGTCGTAGAGCGGCGTCCATTTGCGGATATAGGCGCGGTCGCAGCGCAGCCGCATCTGGATCTTGTTCATCGCATCCGTGGGACCGCGATGGCCCTCGATCTGCGCAAGGCCCGTAAGGCCCGGGCGGACGAGATGCCGGTCGGCATAGTTCGGCAGGATGCGCCCGAAGGTATCGTCCATCGGCACCGCATGCGGGCGCGGCCCGACCAGCGACATGTCGCCCTTCAACACGTTGAACAGCTGCGGCAGCTCATCGAGGCTCGTCCGGCGCAGGAAGGCCCCGACCCGCGTGATGCGGTTGTCGCCCGCCGAGACCTGCTTGAAGGCGCCATGCGTCTCCATCACAGTCATCGAGCGGAATTTCATGAGCGTGAAGATCTCCCGCCCGACGCCATAGCGCTTCTGGCGGAAGAGAACCGGACCCTTGCTCTCAAGCTTGACCGCGATCGCGATCAGGATGAGCACCGGAGCCAGCACCAGGAGAAGCCCGGCAGCCCCGACGACGTCCAGCAACCTCTTGAAAGTCGACGCGTTGATCTCCGCGGCCTTCCTGGCCAACCGAGCACTGGGCACGGCCTCCTGATCGGCAGCATTTTCCGCGCCGCGAAAAAGGCCAACGGCCGGAACGTCCCGAGCAAGCGCCTGAGCGGAATCGTCAAAAAACATCGGTAGTCCCCGCGGATCGCCCGATTTTTGCAACGCACCATTTTCGGTGCAGAGCAGCATGGACGTTTTGTAACCCCTGCCCCACGACCCGGCAAGCGCCTTTTTTCGGCGTCCGAACCGAAGCCATGCCCGTTATCGAGGCAGACACCACCGCCGGGGCGGCGTGATTGTAAGCTGGATAAGGCCTTAAAACGGCTGGCATTCCGACTTCCGTCCCGAGTCACGGCGAGCAGCATTGCTCAACCAAATCCGGAGCCACCCCTCGAGGCTCCAGACATTCCCACGACGAACCGGAGATCTGCTCGCCCGCGACCGTGAGATCGCATGCCGAGCCGACCAATCTGTTAACCCACGCCGACTGGCCGCGGAGATCCCTGCTCCCGAAATCCGCCTGCCCGTCGCAGCGTGATTTGTTCAGCATTGTCGAGATTTTGCAAGAGGCTGCGGTGTCACACAGCACAATTAGGAGGCTTTGGCGAGCGCAGCGGCTTCACTCGCGCGCCGCGAGCATTACACCGGACCGAGTTGCATCAGTCCAGTATTGTTAACCGGCTTGTCTTTTTACTGTCATTCTGGCCGCCTGGCAGCCATGAGACATTTGAGCAACAGCGGTCTGTCGTAAAAGGCGGGCCACTTTTGTGACAAAGTCTTCACATGCCCGTGATGAGCGCTCTGGCTAATCTCCGCTCAACCCGATGCGAGGGGTCGCTCCGGGCGACGGCTGCTAAAAAGGCCGGTGACTATAGCAAATGGGGGCACACGGCCTGCCGATAAGCTTGGATGGCGGATGATTTCCGCTGTCCGACCTCGATCGGCTCATGCCGAGGGTCTTCCTCAGGAAGAGGTCAGACATGAATTTCAAGCATCTGCTTCTCGGCTCGGCCGCGGCGATCTTCGCCGCCGGCAGCGCCCAGGCCGCGGATCTCACGGTCGCCGAGCCGGTCGACTATGTGAAGGTCTGCGACGCCTTCGGAAAGGGCTTCTTCTACTCGCCCGGCACCGACACCTGCATCAAGGTCGGCGGCTACGTGAAGTTCGGTACGTCGTTCGGCGACACCGATTTCGGCATCTACAATTCGATCTACCCGAACAGCAACTGGTCGAACTTCTTCACCGAAGCCTCGATCCAGCTGACCGCTTCGTCGGTCACCGAGTACGGCAACCTCACCGGCTTCCTCGACTACCGCGCCAAGACCGGCAACTCCGGCAACTTCTCGCAGTCGGCGACGCAGATCATCAACTCGGCCACCAACTCGGCCTATGTCGACAGCGCCTGGCTCTCGATCGGTCCGGTCAAGGCCGGCCGCTTCACCTCGCTGTTCGACTTCGGCCGTGGCTACACCGACACCGGCGCGTTCGGTTCGGACACCAAGACCGACCACATCCAGTTCACCTACGCCGTGAACGGCGTCGGCCTCGCGCTCTCGATCGAGGATCAGCGTGACCGTGGCGCTGCCCCGGGCGACGAGACTCTCGGCGGCCAGGACAACATCCCCGACATCGTCGGCGCCGTGACCTACGCTTCGGGCATCTTCTCGACGAAGCTCGCCGCTGCCTATGTCAACGACGCGATCGACCGTACCGGCAACGGCACGGCGCTCAACCCCTACTACTACGATGCGCAGGACGGCTGGGCGGTCGGCGGCAGCGCCGAATTCTCGCTCGACAGCTTCTCGAAGGGCGACAAGTTCTTCGTGACGGCGGCCTATGGCGACAATGCCAACTCCTACACCGGCATCGCCGGCGGCACCTCGGTGGCCGGTCTCGTCGGCAACGGCGTGAACTCGATCGACTCGAACTTCTACGCGGCGGTCGCTCCGGGCTCGAGCTGGTCGGCCCTCGCTTCCTACAAGCATGTCTGGACCCCGGCCGTCTGGTCGGCGGTGTCGGGCGGCTACGCGTCCTATGACGGCGACGGCTACTTCGACAACACCACGATCGACGCCTACCGCTTCGTCGCGTCGACCGGCTGGACCCCGGTCACGGGTCTCGACCTGATGTTCGAAGGCATGTACTCGCATGCCGACATCGACCGCGCCATCGCCGACGACAACGACGGTGACGCCTGGGCGGCCAACTTCTGGATGAAGCGCTCCTGGTAAGCGCCTTCCGCCCGCGCCTCGCGCGGACCTGACACGACTTTGCGGCCGGCGGAACGATCCAGTTCCGCCGGCCGTTCGTTTCTCGTGGGAACCCCAGAGAGGATCCCATGCTTTATCCCGTTTCCTATGCCGTCACGCTCGTGATCTTCGGCGCCATCGACAGCGTCTGGCTGGGAACGATGGCATCGCGCATCTACCGGCCGCTGCTCGGCGATCTGCTGATCGACGGCTTCCGCCCGGTACCGGCCATCGTCTTCTATCTTCTCTATGCGGCCGGCCTCGTCTGGTTCGCCGTGCTGCCGGCTCTGAAGAGCGGCGAGACGGCGACGAGCGTCTTCGTCACGGGCGCGCTGCTCGGCCTCTTCGCCTATGGCACCTACGATCTCACCAACTACGCAACGATGCGCGGCTGGGGCACCACGATCACCGTCATCGATATGGCCTGGGGAACGCTGCTGAGCGGGACCACGGCGCTGCTCGCCGTTTTCGCGATGCGGGTGATCGGCCGCTGGACCGGGATGGCGCTCTAGCCTCAGTCCCGCGGCGGGCGGGGAAAGAACGCCGGCACGCGTTCCGCATAGCGTCGGAATGCGTCCGGCCGGCTCGCCGCGAGGTGCTGCTCCAGCAGCGGAATGCCGGAGACATGGACCAGCAGCCAGTACATGAGCAGCGGTCCAACCAGCGACAGCCAGCCGAGCGGGTAGCCGAGGCCGATCGCCATGACCGGATAGGCGCACCAGCCGAGCCATTCGAAAAAGTAGTTGGGATGGCGGGACCATGCCCAGAGGCCGGTGTCGCAGATGCGGCCATGTTCGCCGACATGGGCCTCGCGAAAGGCGCCCATCTGGCGGTCGGCGACGCTCTCGCCGATGACGGCGGCCGCGAAGAGGGCGATCGCCAGGACGTCCTGCCAGGTGAGAACCGGCCTCGGATTCTGCGCGGCGGCCAGAACGGGCAGCGTCAGCAGCCAGCCGGCACCGGCCTGAATCAGCAGGAAAACATAAAGGCGTCGCTGGAAATCAGCGCCCCATTCGCGCCGGAGCGCGGCATAGCGCGCATCCTCCTCCTTCGCGGCCCACGAACGGGCGGCGATGTGGCTGCCGAGGCGAATGGACCAGACCGCCGCGGCGAGAGCGACGATCAGCTGGCGCGTCGTCGGCCAGTCTCGTTCCGCAACCGGCAGCAGGGCCACCAGCAGGCAAGCGGCACCGGTCCCGAACGACCAGAAGGCGTCGGACCATCCGGCATTGCCCGTGCGACGCTGGACCAGCCACGCGCCCGTCATGGCAAGCACGAGAACGATCGCCGCCGCGATCAGACCGAGAAGCAGCGTCGCGAGATTGGCCGGCATGGCTGGAAGCTCCTGTGGGAGCCCCGCCCGACCCTCTGCTAGAGCCGGACGAAGGGCTGGATCATGCGGCCGACGAGGCCGGACAGGCGGATCTGCCCGTCGAGCGCGACGAGGCAGAGGCAGGGAACGTCCGAATCGACGACGGGCTGATGGTCCGTCGCCGTATCGGCCTCCTCGAAATCGCCGGGGCCGAAATGGCCGCTCTCGTCGCGATAGGAGCCCTCGAGGACAAGGGTCATCTCGACGCCGTCATGCGTGTGCTGCGGCATCTTGCGGCCCGGACCGATGCTGAACATCAGCACGCGGCAATCGCCATCCTTCGGCACGCCGACGCTGCGCACTCGCGTGCCCGGCCCGAGCCAGCGCCACGGACCGAGCGGGTAGCGGCGGAGCGGCTCCGGAAGATCGGCCATGTCGTTCATCGGCAGCTCGGCGCCGGCTTCGCCGCCATCGGCGTCGATGCGGGCCATCATGCGGCCAAGGGAGTCGGCGGCGAGCGCGGTCGGCGGCAGGCTGCCGATAAGCGCGCCTCCGAGAGCCTGAAGTTCGGCGACGAAGCGATCCGATTCGGGGCACAGCGCCAGATGCGCGGCCACCACGGCCGCTTCCGGCGCGCGGAGCGTCCCGGCGGCATAGGCGAGAAGGGTTTCCTCTGCGGGAATATGGACAATGCGCGTCATTGCGTCTCGCTCAACAGGCTCCGGAGCTTGATGACGGCCAGACGCAGACGCGACTTGACCGTTCCAAGCGGAATACCGAGTTCGCGGGCGATCTCGGCATGGGCCTTTTCGTGGAAATAGGAAAGTTTGATCAGGCGGGCCTGATCGTCGGTGAGCGCCGAGAGCGCGGATCCGACGCGGATCGTGTCGTCGGCGCCGGAAAGAATCGCGTCCGGTGTCAGCGGATCGTCGGGCAGCTCGGTGATATCCGGCTCGCGGCTGTCGAGCTTCTCGCGGCGCAGCGCATCGATGCGCAGGTTGCGGGCGATCGTGAAGACCCAGGTGGAGGCGCCGGCGCGGCGCGGATCAAAAAGGCTCGCCTTGCGCCAGACGGTCAGCATCGCTTCCTGCGCGAAGTCCTCGGCCGCCGAGGGCGCGGCGCCGGCCCGCATCAGATAGGTCTTCAACCGCGGCGCGAAATGCTGGAACAACCGGGCGAAGGCCGCCCGGTCCCGGTTCAATCCCACCGCCTCGATGAGGCGGCCAAGCTCGGCCGAGTCGGGTTGCTGCATCAGCAACGCCCCCTGCCCCGCCCGCCGTCTCGTGCGTCGATCGACATCCTGGCTCATGCCCCTTCTTACGGACGGATATCGCGTTCGGATCACGCATCCAATCCTCGTTCGCGACCGTATGTGTCATCACCAGCAACGATGACCATGGAGCAGCAAGCGTGAACGAAGGACGGCGCCTCAGGATAGCGGTGATCGGCTCGGGCATTTCCGGCCTTTCCGCCGCGTGGCTGCTGTCGAGCCGTCACGAGGTCACGCTCTATGAGCGCGGCGACCGGCTCGGTGGCCATTCAAACACGGTGACGGCGAAGCTCGGCGAAACCTGCGTGCCCGTCGATACCGGCTTCATCGTCTATAACGAGCCGGCCTATCCCAATCTCACGGCGCTGTTCGATCATCTCAAGATCGCGACGAAGCCCTCGGACATGTCCTTCGCGGTCTCGCTGCGCGGCGGCGGGCTCGAATATTCCGGCACGGGGCTTGGCGGCCTCTTCGCGCAGAAGACGAATCTCGTCCGCCCGGCCTACTGGTCGATGCTGCGCGATATCCTGCGTTTCTATCGCGAGGCCCCGCGCGATCTTCAAGGCGTAGCCGACGGCCCCACCATCGGCCAATATCTTGCGATGAAGGGCTACAGCGCCGCCTTCCGCGACGATCATCTGCTGCCGATGGCGGCCGCCATCTGGTCGGCGCCGGCCGATCGCATCCTCGATTATCCCGCCGCCGGCTTCGTGCGCTTCTGCATCAATCACGGGCTGCTGCTGGTGAAGGGCCGCCCGGAATGGCGGACGGTGGAGGGCGGCAGCCGCCGCTATGTCGAAGCCTTCGCCGCCCTGCTCGCCGGCTCGCTCCGCCTCGGCTGCGGCGCCCGCCGCATCATCCGAACCGCCAACTCCGTGACGGTGCATGATTCGCGGGGAGGGAGCGAAAGCTTCGATCACGTCGTGCTCGCGACCCATGCCGACCAGGCGCTGGCGCTCATCGACAACCCCGACCGGGAGGAAGCCGCGCTGCTCGGTGCGTTCAAATACAGCCGCAACCTCGCGGCGCTGCATCTCGACGAAAGCCTGATGCCGAAGCGCAAGGCCGTCTGGTCGAGCTGGAACTATATCGAGCATGGCGACGCGCTGACGGTGACCTACTGGATGAACCAGCTTCAGGGCATCGCGGGACGCAACCTCTTCGTGACCCTCAATCCGCCGCGTCCGCCGCGCTCCGGGACGCTCGTCCACAGCGAGGTCTACGAGCATCCGATCCTCGACGCGGCGGCGACAGCGGCTCAGGCGCCGCTCTGGGCGATGCAGGGTCGGCGGCGGCTCTGGTTCTGCGGCGCGCATTTCGGCGCCGGTTTTCACGAGGACGGGCTCCAGTCCGGCCTTGCCGTCGCCGAGCGGCTGGGCGGCGTGCGGCGTCCCTGGCGTGTCGCCAACGAGAACGGCCGGATACCCGCTTCGCTGCCGATCATGCCCGCGGAGGCGGCCGAATGAGCGCCGCCTCGGCGCTCTTCACCGGCAAGGTCACTCACCGGCGCCTGCGGCCTCGCCGGCATGCGCTGACCTATCGGGTGTTCTGGCTGCTGCTCGACCTCGACGAGATCGACGCGCTCGACGAACGCCTCAGCGTCTTCTCGCGAAACCGCTTCAACCTTCTCTCCTTCCACGATGCCGACCACGGCTTCGACGGGCGCGGCACGCTGCGTGAGCAGATCGAGCGTCGGCTCGTTTCGGCAGGCATCGACCCGCTGGCGGGGCCGATGCGCATCCTGACGATGCCGCGCGTGCTCGGCTATGTATTCAACCCGATCAGCATCATTTTCTGTCATCATGCGGATGGAAGGCTGGGGGCGGTCGTCTACGAAGTGAACAACACCTTCGGACAGAGGCACTTCTATATCGCGCCGGCGGGCGACGACGCATCTGCCGGATCTATGCTTCGTCATGGATGCCGCAAGGAGTTCTATGTCTCGCCCTTCATGGGCATGGACCTCTCCTATGACTTCACGGTGCGCGTCCCGGACGATCTGGTGACGCTCGGCGTGAACGGCTCCGACGCCGAGGGTCTCGTGATCGCGACCGCGATGTCGGGCCTCCGCCGGCCGATGACGGATGCCGGCCTCGTCGGCGCCCTGCTGAGCCATCCCCTCCTCACGCTGAAGGTCATCGCCGGCATCCATTACGAGGCGCTGAAGCTGTGGCTGAAGGGCGTGCCGCTGACGAGTCGCCCTGCCCCGCCGGCCGACGCCGTCACCCTGATCCCCGAAAGACAAGCCTGAGAGGTCGCATGTCGGTACGCGAGCGCATGATCGAATCGAGACCAGGCATCGGCGCACGACTGCTGCCCGACCTTGCCGGGCCGCTTGTTCGCCTGCTGACGCGGGGCCTGAAGCATGGCCGTCTCGTCGTCGTCACGCCTGCCGGCAGCCGGGTCGAGCGAAAGGGGTCTCTGGATGGACCCGAGGCGACGATCGCGATCGCCAATATCCGCGCGCTGCGCCGCGTGCTCACGGGCGGCGCGACCGGCTTTGCCGAAGGCTACATGGCCGGCGACTGGTCGTCGCCGAACCTGCCGGCCCTGATCGAGCTGCTCGCGCTCAACGAGGACGCGCTCGGATCGCGCACGCAGGGCTTTTTCGCGTCGCGCCTCCTCAGGCGCGCCGAGCATCGCGGCCGGCGGAACACGCGGGAGGGAAGCCGGCGCAATATCAGCTTCCATTACGACCTCGGCAACGACTTCTACGAGCGCTGGCTGGACCGCGGCATGCAGTATTCCTCGGCCATCCGCGCCGAGGGGGACACGCTGGAGACCGCGCAGCAGCGCAAGCTCGACCGGATCGTCGACCTCCTGGGCCTTTCCGGCGGCGAGCGGGTGCTCGAGATCGGCTGCGGATGGGGCGCGGTCGCCGAACGGCTGGCGGCCGAGAAGTCCTGCTCGGTCACGGGCGTCACCCTCTCGACCGAGCAGCTTTCCTATGCGCGGGCGCGGCTCGCCGGCGCCGGTCTTCCGGCCGATCTCCGTCTCCAGGACTATCGCGACGTTGACGGCGTTTTCGATCGCATCGTGTCGGTCGAGATGATCGAAGCGGTCGGCGAGGAATACTGGCCGTCCTATTTCGAAACGCTCTGGCAGCGGCTGGCACCCGGCGGCAAAGCGGTGATCCAGTCGATCCTGATCGATGAGAAGCGCTTCGATGCCTATCGTCGCAATCCCGATTTCATCCAGACCTATATCTTTCCGGGCGGCATGCTGCCGACGCGGGCCATGCTCAAGGAACAAGCCCGTTCTGCCGGCCTCGTCCTCGCCCATGAAGAGCTGCATGGCGACAGCTATGCCTGGACGCTCGCCGAATGGCGCACGCGCTTCCATGCCGCCTGGCCGCAGATCGAGAAGATGAAGTTCGACACGCGCTTCCGCCGCCTCTGGGACTATTACCTCGCCTATTGCGAGGGCGGTTTCCGGGCCGGCGGGATCGATGTCGGCATCTATGTTCTGGAGAAGCCGGCGAACTGAGCCGCGTTGCCGGCGCGCAACGCGGGCCGGTCGAAACTCCATCTCGGCCATACGGGGCTTGCACGGCGCGGCAGCGCTCGCTAGATCACGGCGGTCCGACAGGAGTTTGGATGTTCAACGCGTCAGAGTCCCGCTGATCCCCTGCCCGTGCGGCAGGGAAAGAAGCCCGAGAGCGATGCGCTCCCGGCCCGCTGACACGCGGCTTCGATCACCGGCACTTCGACATCTCCATCATGAACATTTCCAAACGCGAGCAGCGCGTGCTGCACGCGCTCGCTCAAGGCGGCCTCATTCAGCATTTGAAAGGCGAGGACGGCCGCATCATCGAGGTCGACTGCATCACGCGCGACGGCTGGCGCCTCGCCGACGTCTCGCTCGACCTGTTCCAAAGGCTGCGGCGGCGCAGCTTCATCGCGTCCAGCGGCGGCGGCCCCTATCGCATCACGCGGCAGGGCCTCTTCGCCGTCAGGGCGCAGCTCGACAACCGATGACGTGAGAAAAATCCGGCGGCGCTCAGGCGCCGCCGGTCCTCTGCGCGATCGCCTCGCGCTCGTATTCGATGTTCCAGTCGATCAGCGTCGTCCACAGCGAGCGCGCGAGCCCGGGATCGAGCCCGAGATCATTCGCGCGTTCGGCAACGCGTGCGAGGACTTCTTCGACCCGCGCCGGCACCAGCGCCTCGTCTGGCGAGGTCTTCAGCTCGGCCATCCGCCGCACATAGCCGAAGCGCCGCGCGAGCAGGATCACCAGTTCCGTGTCCAGGCGATCGATCTCGGTGCGGATATCGTCCTTGGTCAGGCATTCGGCCGGAGACTTCGCCATTGTCCCCTCACCACCAGCGCGCCGGCGAGAACGTGCCGGCCGCGTCCTCGATGACATGGCCGAGGCGGAACAGCGTTTCCTCCTCGAACGGGCGGCCGATGAGCTGCAGCCCGAGCGGCAGCCCGTTCTTGTCGAGCCCGCCCGGCACCGCGATGCCCGGCAGGCCGGCCATGTTGACCGTCACCGTGAAGACGTCGTTCAGATACATCTCGACCGGGGACGCCATCGCCATCTCGGCGAGCCCGAAGGCGGCCGAGGGCGTCGCGGGCGTCAGCACCGCATCGACGCCGGCCGCGAAGGCGATGTCGAAATCGTTCTTGATCAGCGTGCGGATCTTCTGCGCGCGGACATAGTAAGCGTCGTAATAGCCGGCCGAGAGCACATAGGTGCCGATCAGGATGCGGCGCTTCACCTCGCGGCCGAAGCCGGCGGCGCGGCTGTTCTCATACATCGAAACGATGTCATCGCCGGGAACGCGGAGCCCGTAGCGGACGCCGTCATAGCGGGCGAGATTGGACGACGCCTCGGCCGGCGCGACGATGTAGTAGGCCGGAAGGGCATATTTCGTGTGCGGCAGCGAGATGTCGACGATCTCGGCGCCGGCGGCCTTCAGCCAGTCGATGCCGTGCTGCCACAGCGCCTCGATCTCGGCCGGCATGCCCTCGATGCGGTATTCGCGCGGGATGCCGATCCTGAGGCCCTTCACCGACTGGCCCACGGACGCCTCGTAGTCGCCGACCGGCAGGTCGACCGAGGTCGTGTCCTTGGGATCGACGGAGGCCATCGACTTCAGGAGGATTGCTGCGTCGCGGACATTGCGGGCGATCGGGCCGGCCTGGTCGAGCGACGAGGCGAAGGCGACGATGCCCCAGCGCGAGCAGCGGCCATAGGTCGGCTTGATGCCGACCGTACCGGTGAAGGCCGCGGGCTGGCGGATCGAGCCGCCGGTATCGGTCGCGGTCGCGCCGGCGCAGAGCCGCGCGGCCACCGCCGCCGCCGAGCCGCCCGAGGAGCCGCCGGGCACGAGCGGGAGGTTCGAGCCCTCCTTGCGCCAGGGGTTGGTGACGGGGCCGTAATAGGAGGTCTCGTTGGACGAGCCCATCGCGAACTCGTCCATGTTGAGCTTGCCGAGCATGACGGCGCCGTCGGCCCAGAGATTGGCCGTGACGGTCGACTCATAGGTCGGCTTGAAGGCGGAGAGTACGTTGGACGCCGCCTGCGTATGCACGCCTTCGGTCGCGAACAGGTCCTTGACGCCGATCGGCACGCCTTCGAGCGGGCGCTGCTCACCGGCCGCGAGACGCGCGTCGGAGGCCTCGGCCATCGCCAGCGCCTTTTCCGGCGTCTCGACGATGTAGGCGTTGAGCGGGCGCGCGGCCTCGATGGCTGCGACATAGGCCTTGGTGAGTTCGACCGCGGAAAAGGACCGGGCGGCGAGGCCGTCGCGGATCTCGGCGATGGAAAGGGCGGTCAGATCGTCGGCACGGGTCATCGGGTTCGCCTTGCGTAGAATCGGTTCGGGTCGCGGGCGGCGGTGACGCCTATTCGATGACCTTGGGCACCATGAAGAAGCCGTCGTCGGCGGCCGGCGCATTGGCGACGACCTTGTCGGGATAGAAGCCGTCCGTCACGACATCGTCGCGCATCTTCATGCGCTGGGCGACGACCGAGCTGAGCGGCTCGACATTCGCGACATCGACCTCGTTCAATTGTTCGACAAAGCCGAGGATCGCATTCAGCTCCGACTGGAACGACACCGCCTCCTCCTCCGAGATGGCGATGCGGGCGAGTCGGGCGACGCGCTTCACGGTGGCGATGTCGACGGACATGGTCGTTTCCCTGCGGTGGACGGGGCCGCCCCGGGGCGGCCGGACCCGCTATATCACCGCCGCTTGCCGCGCCGCAACCAAGCGCGGCAATTGTGGGCGCACGGCCCCTCGTCTAGGCTCGCGGCCACGCCATGGCCGCGCCGAAGCCCCGACCGCGATGATCCAGTCCGCACCCCAGCCAGCCTTCTGCCGCGACTGCTTCACCCCCGCCGGCACGGGTCGTCGTTGCCGCGCCTGCGGCTCGCCGCGCATCCTCGCCCATGACGAACTCTTCGCGCTTTCGGTCGCGCATATCGACTGCGACGCCTTCTACGCCTCGATCGAAAAGCGCGACGACCCAAGCCTTGCCGACAAGCCGGTGATCATCGGCGGCGCGCGGCGCGGCGTCGTTTCCACCGCCTGCTACATCGCCCGCATCAAGGGCGTGCGCTCGGCCATGCCGATGTTCCAGGCGCTGAAGCTCTGCCCGGACGCTGTCGTCGTCCGGCCGAACATGGAGAAATATGTCGCGGTCGGGCGCGAGATCCGCGAGCGGATGCTGGAGATGACGCCGCTCGTCGAGCCGATCTCGATCGACGAGGCCTTCCTCGACCTTTCAGGCACCGAGAAGCTGCATGGCGCCCCTCCGGCCGTCATGCTCGCCCGCTTCGCCAGAAGCATCGAGAAAGAGATCGGCATCACCGTCTCGGTCGGCCTCTCCTTCAACAAGTTTCTCGCCAAGATCGCGTCGGACCAGGACAAGCCGCGCGGCTTCTCGGTGATCGGCCGTGCCGAGGCCGTCGGCTTCCTGGCGCCGCAGCCGGTGTCGTTGATCTGGGGCGTCGGCAAAGCGCTCGAGCGGCGGCTCGGCGAGGACGGAATCCGCACGATCGGCCAATTGCAGCGGATGGAAGAGACGGAACTCGCCCGCCGCTATGGCTCCATGGGCCTCCGCCTCGCTCGTCTCGCCCGCGCCGACGACCGCCGCGCCGTCGATCCGCGCCACGATGCCAAGTCGATCGGCGCCGAGACGACCTTCAACGACGACATCGCCGACCTCGCAGCGCTCCGCCCGATCCTGCGCCGGCTGTGCGAAAAGGCGGCCGGCCGCCTGAAGCGCGCCAATCTCGCCGCCCATACCGTAACGCTGAAGCTGAAAAGCGCGGATTTCAGGCTGCGCACGCGAGCGCGCCATCTCTCCGACCCGACGAGGCTCGCCGACCGGATCTTCCGCTCGGCCGAGGAACTTCTCGCGCGCGAGATCGACGGCACCGCCTACCGCCTCATCGGCGTCTCGCTGTCGCAATTCGCCGACCCCATCCTCGCCGACCCGGACGATCTGCTCGACCCGGCCGCCGCCAAGCGCGCGGCGGCGGAGGCGGCGATCGACAAGGTGCGCGACCGCTTCGGCCGCGCCGCGGTCGAACACGGCCTCACCTTCCGCCGCGAGAGCTGAACCGTCCGGCACCGCTCCCCGCCCAATCAGGGCGGAGCGCCATTCCGCGCGGCGCCGTCGCGCAGGAAGACCTGCGGCATGACGCGGTGATATTCGTCGAAGAGCTGCTGCGTACTGACCACGAGGAGCTCGGCGGCAGCTCCGCTTTCATTGACCAGCCTGTGGGGCCTCGCCGTCGAGAAATGCAGCGAGTCGCCCGGCTCCAACTCGAAGATGACGTCCTCGATGACGTAACGGGCGATGCCCGTCAGGTCATAAACGATCTGCTCGCCGGGGAAGGCAAAGACCCGCGACGCGAACGACGTCGGCACCGTGAGCTTGATCGCCGTCAGCATCTGGCCTGGATAGCTGGTGGAGAGCCGCTCATAGGCCGCGATGCTGTCGCGCACCTGATGGGCGACCCGGCCTTCGCTGCGCGAGATGGCGATCGGCAGGTCGGGCTGGTGCAGGATCGAGCCGATGGTCGTGTCGAGCGCCTTCGCGATTTCGGTCAGAGAATCGAGCGATGGGCGGGTGATGTTGCGCTCGACCTGGCTGAGGAAGCCGACGGAAAGGCCGGAGAGCTGCGCGACGCGCTGCAGGGTCAGCCGCCGCTGGCGGCGCATGTCGCGCACACGCTGGCCGATATCGGGGCCGTGGGTCATGCGACGGCGCGTCCGTCCGCCGGCTCCGGAAACTCGGCAATCATCCGCTCATCAGACATGTGCCGTCCAGGCGGACAAAGTTGATCAGACGGCACGGCCATCGCCGCACCGTCATCTAGCCGCGGAAATGCGCGATACGTGTCCGCAGCGACTCGCGTCCCGGTAGATGAGACGCGAGTCTAAAGCCTTTGCTCGTCGGCTGGAAAGCCTCTTGGCACAACCGCCGCGGATGAAACCGCGGCGGCAGCAGCCTCAGCCCTTCAGGATGCTGCGGCCGGCATATTCGCCCTGGATGCCGAGCTGCTCCTCGATGCGGATCAGCTGGTTGTACTTGGCGGTCCGGTCGGAGCGGGCCAGCGAGCCGGTCTTGATCTGCCCGCAATTGGTGGCGACGGCGAGATCGGCGATGGTCGAATCCTCGGTCTCGCCCGAACGATGCGACATGACGGCGGTGTAGGCCGCCTTGTGCGCCATCGAGACGGCGTCGAGCGTCTCGGTCAGCGAGCCGATCTGGTTGACCTTGACGAGGATGGAATTGGCCGTGCCCGACTTGATGCCGCGCGACAGGCGCGTCGTGTTGGTCACGAAGAGGTCGTCGCCGACGAGCTGCACCTTGCTGCCGATCGCATCAGTCAGCTGCTTCCAGCCCGCCCAGTCGTCCTCGCTCATGCCGTCCTCGATCGAGATGATCGGGAACTTGGCGGCGAGATCGGCGAGATAGGCGACCTGCTCGTCGATCGAGCGGGTCACGCCCTCGCCTTCATAGACATACTTGCCGTCCTTGAAGAACTCGGTCGCGGCGCAGTCGAGGCCGAGATAGATGTCCTCGCCGGGCTTGTAGCCGGCCTTCTCGATCGCCTTGGTGACGAAGTCGAGCGCGGCGACGGCGGACGGCAGGTTGGGCGCGAAGCCGCCTTCGTCGCCGACATTGGTGTTGTGGCCGGCGTCCTTGAGCGCCTTCTTCAGCGTGTGGAACACCTCCGAACCCCAGCGGACCGCCTCGGCCAGAGAAGGCGCGCCGACCGGCAGGATCATGAATTCCTGGAAGTCGATCGGGTTGTCGGCATGCACGCCGCCATTGATGATGTTCATCATCGGCACGGGCAGCACCTTGGCATTGACGCCGCCGACATAGCGGTAGAGTGGCTGGCCGGCCGCCTGGGCCGCCGCCTTGGCGAGCGCGAGGCTGACGCCGAGGATCGCGTTGGCGCCGAGGCGCGACTTGTTGGGCGTGCCGTCGAGCTCGATCATCGTCGTGTCGATGAGAGCCTGATCTTCGGCCTCCATGCCGCCGATGGCGTCGAAGATCTCGGTGTTCACCGCCTCGACGGCCTTCAGGACGCCCTTGCCCTGATAGACCGACTTGTCGCCGTCGCGCAGTTCGACGGCCTCATGCGCGCCGGTCGAGGCGCCCGAGGGGACGGCGGCGCGGCCGAGCGAGCCGTCCTCCAGCAGTACATCGACCTCGACCGTCGGATTGCCGCGGCTGTCGAGGATCTGGCGGGCGGTGATGTCGATGATCGCGGTCATGTCGTGTCCTTGTGGCAGGCGGCGGAAGATCTCGACCGCTTCTAGCGCGGCCTTCGCGGCTGCGGAAGCCCTCGAAAGGGCCGGCATTCCGCGGCCTGCCTGCCATGGCGGGATGACGGAACCATGACGCGCGGGAGCGACGGCCCATGACGCGCGCTTGTACCGGCGCGCCATGCTGCTTACACTCCTCCTCAACTACGCACTCGATGAGCCGCGCGCCGGACGATGTCCGCGCCGCAGCGGCTGAGGATCTTGAAGTGACGATTTCGGGCGAGGAACCGCTTCACGCGGATTCCGGGGCGCCCGCAAGGGGTGCGCCTTCCGGCGCCGACCCTGTGGTGTCCCGTGACGGACACGGACCGGCTGGCGGTCCGACTCCGTCGAAAAAGAAGGGCCGCCGCCGCAAGAAGCGGCGACCGGTCTATGCAGCGGGTGCCGAGCCCCGCGCCGGACAGCCGGCGGGGCCGCGCCCCGGCGAACGGCGCGCTGCGCCTCCGCCGCAGCCGACCGCCAAGCTGCCCCCTCCCCGCCCCGTCGCGGCGCCTGCCGCCCAGCGCAGCCAGGGCGACGGGCTCTACGCGGCGCTCGATCTCGGCACCAACAATTGCCGGCTGCTCATCGCGCGGCCACGCGACCGCGGCTTCCATGTCGTCGACGCATTCTCGCGCATCGTCCGGCTCGGCGAAGGCGTCGGGCGCAGCGGGCGGCTCGGCGACGCGGCGATGGACCGGGCCGTGGAAGCGCTGCGCATCTGCGAATCCAAGCTGCGCGACCGCGGCGTCTCGCGCCGCCGCCTGATCGCGACCGAAGCCTGCCGGGCCGCCGAGAACGGCGCTCATTTTCTGGACCGCGTCCAGTCCGAGACCGGGCTTTCGCTCGAGATCGTCAGCCGCGAGACCGAGGCCCGCCTCGCCGTCGCCGGCTGCGCCTCGCTGATCGATCCGAATACCAGCGGCGCGCTGCTCTTCGATATCGGCGGCGGCTCGTCGGAGCTCGTCTGGATCGACCTGACGCGGCCGGCCGACCGCAACCGCCGGCGCATGTCGGACCGGATCCGCACCTGGGTGTCGCTGCCGGTCGGGGTGGTGACGCTCAGCGAGCGCCATGGCGGCGAACTGGTCGACGAGCGCGTGTTCGAAGCCATGGTGGCCGAGGTCGCGGCCATGCTCGCAGCCTTCCCCGAGGCGGCGGCGCTCGACAAGGCGATCGCCGGCGGCAATCTCCACATGCTCGGCACATCCGGCACCGTCACGACGCTGGCCGGCGTGCATCTCGGCCTCCCGCGCTATGATCGCCGCAAGGTGGACGGCACCTGGCTCTCGGCCGACGAGGTCAACCGCATGATGGCGGTGATCACCGGCATGGACTATGCCGCGCGGGTGGCGAACCCCTGCATCGGCCGCGAGCGCGCCGATCTCGTCCTCGCGGGCTGCGCGATCCTCGAGGCGATCCGCCGTCGCTGGCCCTGCCAGCGGCTGCGCGTCGCCGATCGCGGGCTGCGCGAGGGCATCCTCGTTGAAATGATGTCGGAGGACGGCGTCTGGCGCCGCGCGGCACGACAGAGCGGACGGACGCAATGAAGACCCCCGGCGGAAAAGGCACCGGCAAGGGACCCGGCGGGCGCGAACTGACGGTTCGCGTCAAGACGGCCCGCGGCCGGACGGCGTCCTCGACGCGCTGGCTCGAGCGCCAGCTCAACGACCCCTATGTCGCCCGCTCGAAGCGAGAGGGCTACCGCTCGCGCGCCGCCTACAAGCTGACCGAGATCGACGACAAGCATCACATCCTGGCGCCGGGCATGAAGGTGGTCGACCTCGGCGCGGCGCCCGGCGGCTGGTCGCAGGTCGCGGTCGAGCGCGTTCGCTCGTCGGACACCGATCCGCATGTCGTCGCCATCGATTATCTGGAGATGGACCAGCTTCCGGGCGTCATCCTCTTCCAGAAGGACTTCCTCGATGAGGACGCGCCGGCCGCGCTGAAGGCGGCGTTGGGCGGCCCGGCCGATGTCGTGATCTCAGACATGGCGGCGCCCACGACCGGCCACCAGCAGACCGACCATCTGCGCACGACCTATCTCTGCGAGGTCGCCGCCGATTTCGCGCTCGACGTGCTGAAGCCGGGCGGGTCCTTTCTGTCGAAGGTCTTCCGCGGCGGCGCCGAAGGCACGCTTCTGACGACGCTCAAGCAGAACTTCGCGACCGTCCACCATCTGAAGCCGCCGGCAAGCCGCGCCGGCTCGGTGGAGCTCTTCATCCTCGCCAAGGGCTTCAAGGGCCGCCGCGCAAACGCGGCCGACGAGCCGGACAACCAGGGCGATGGTTCCGGTGAGGACGAGGGCTGGCATCCCTGATCAGGCGCGCTCTCGCATCGCCGTCACCGGATCGGGGGCGAGCGGCTTCGGCTTCAGCTTGCGGCCCGACATCTCCTCGCCGGCATTGCGCGGCATGCGCATGAAGAAGATCGCCGAACTCATTGATATCAGGCCGATCGCGATGAAGGCCGGGTGGAAGGTCGCCACCTCGATCGTGCCGTCGGTTCCGGCGAGCGACAGCTCCAGCGCGATGGCGCCGACCGAGACGCCGATCGACATCGCAAGCTGCTGGAACACGCTGGTGAGGCTGGTCGCGCGGCTCATGCGCGCCTGAGGGACATCGGCGTAAGAGAGCGCATTGGCGCTCGTGAACTGCAGCGAGCGGAAGAAGCCGCCGATGAAGAGCAGCGCTGTGATGAGATGCAACGGCGTACCGGTCTCGAAGGCCGCCGGCATGCCGATGAAGATCGCCGCGATGAAGGAATTGGCAATGAGGACGCTGCGGAAGCCGAAACGGCGCAGGAGCGGCGGCGCCACGAACTTCATGGCGATGGCGCCGATCGCCGAGACGAAGGTGACCGAACCCGACTGGAACGGCGTCAGGCCATAGCCGAGCTGCAGCATCAAAGGCAGCAGGAAGGGCATGGCGCCGATGCCGATGCGGAAGAGCAGACCGCCGATGACGCTGGCCCGGAAGCTCGGAATCGCGAACAGCGACAGGTCCAGGATCGGATTGGCGAGGCGCCGGCTGTAGATGACATAAGCGACCAGCAGCCCGCCTCCGCCGAGCAGCGTCGCCAGCACATAGGGGAACGGCATCAGGTTGAGGCCGAGCGAGGTCGAGCCCGTGACAAAACCGGCGATGCCGAGGCTCGACAGGACGAAGCCGGGATAGTCGAACGGCACCCGCTCCTCGCCGCGGATGTCGGGAATGAACAGGGTGGCGAGGATGAGCCCGAGGATGCCGATCGGCACGTTGATCCAGAAGATCCAGCGCCAGTCGAAATAGGTCGTGATGAAGCCGCCGAGCGGCGGGCCGACCACCGGCCCGATCAGGGCGGGAACCGTCAGCCAGGCGAGCGCGCCGACGAGTTCCGACTTCTGCACCGAGCGCAGGATCACCAGTCGCCCGACGGGAACCATCATCGCGCCGCCGAGGCCCTGCAGGATTCGGGATGCGACGATCTCCTCGATCGAAGAGGATAGGCCGCAGCAGATAGAGCCGAGCGTGAACAGGACGATGGCGATGCGGAACACGGTCCGCGCGCCGAAGCGGTCGGCCACCCAGCCGGAGGCCGGGATGAAGACCGCGATCGTGAGCAGGTACGAGGTCAGCGCGAGCTTCAGGTTGATCGGGCTGATGCCGAAGTCGCGCGCGATGGTCGGAAGCGCCGTCGCGAGAACCGTCGAGTCGAGGTTCTCCATGAAAAGCGCGCAGGCGACGATCAGCGGCAGCAGAATGCGGTTTGGCAGCAGGCGGGCGGGCATCGGTGGCGTCCGGGCGGTCGCAGGACGTCGGAGGGCGGCGTCGCTGCGGAAGGAAGGGGCCGGACTCGCCTCAGGGCGGGTCGTGATACGGCTGGGAAGTAATGGAGCCTTACGACGAAGCAAGGCTTTCCGCTTTCAACGATCGCGTGATCGGCTTCCGTCGCGGCGCGCGAGCAAATTCCGGTTGGCCTGTCGCGGCCACGAGAGTATGACCGTCCACCTTCCGCACGGTGCGGAAAGTCGCCGCAAACTTGCGCCGGCCCTATCGAAAGACTTCGCCATGACCACCCCGCATCTCGATGAAGCGCTGATCGAACGCCTGATCGAGGACCGTATCGACGCCCGCCGCGCCCGCGATTTCGCGAAGGCCGACAGCATTCGCAAGGCGCTCGACGGCATGGGTCTGGTCATTATCGACGGCAAGGACGAGGAAACGGGTGCTCTGTGGACCACCTGGGATGTCCGCTCCGAAGCCGACGACGAGGCAGGGCCGAAAGAATGAGCCGCGAACGCATCACCCTTTTCGACACTACGCTGCGCGACGGCGCCCAGACTAACGGCGTCGACTTCTCCGTCGCCGACAAGATCCTGATCGCCGATCTCCTTGACGAGCTCGGGGTCGACTATGTCGAGGGCGGCTATCCGGGCGCCAATCCGACCGACACCCGCTTCTTTGCCGAAAAGCGCACGGCCCGCGCCCGCTTCACCGCCTTCGGCATGACCAAGCGCGCCGGCGTGAGCCTCTCGAACGATCCGGGCATCGCGGCGCTCCTCGGCTCGCAGTCCGACGCCATCTGCTTCGTCGCCAAGACCTGGGATCACCAGGTGAAGCTCGCGCTCGGCGCGACGCTCGATGAGAATATCGACGGCATCCGCCAGTCGGTCGAGGCGGCGATCGGCGCCGGCAAGGAAGCGCTCGTCGATTGCGAGCATTTCTTCGACGGCTACAAGGCCAATCCGGCCTATGCGCTGGCCTGCGCCCGCGCCGCCTTCGAGGCCGGCGCGCGCTGGATCGTGCTCTGCGACACCAATGGCGGCAGCCAGCCCGAGGAAGTCGAGGCGATCGTCCGCGCGGTCGGCGAACATGTTCCGGGCGACCATCTCGGCATCCATGCCCATAACGACACCGAGCAGGCCGTCGCCAACTCGCTCGCAGCCGTGCGCGGCGGCGCCCGCCAGATCCAGGGCACGCTGAACGGCATCGGCGAGCGCTGCGGCAATGCCAATCTCACCTCGATCATCCCGACGCTGATGCTGAAGCCGCTCTATGCCGGGCGCTTCGAGACCGGCATCAGCGAGACGGCGCTGACCGGCCTGACGCAGCTCTCGCATCGCTTCGACGAGATCGTGAACCGCGCCCCGAACCGGCAGGCGCCCTATGTCGGCGCCTCGGCCTTCGCGACCAAGGCCGGCATCCACGCCTCGGCGATCGTCAAGGATCCCAGCACCTACGAGCATGTGCGGCCGGAGCAAGTGGGCAATCATCGCCGCGTGCTCGTCTCCGACCAGGCCGGCCGCTCCAATCTCCTCGCCGAACTGGCGCGGCTCGGCATCAGCGTCGAGAAGGGCGACCGCCGTCTCGACACGCTGCTCGCGGAGGTCAAGGAACGCGAGGCGATCGGCTATTCCTATGAAGGCGCCGACGCGTCATTCGAACTGCTGGCGCGACGCACCCTCGGCGGCGTGCCGGACTATTTCACCGTCGAGAGCTTCCACGTCACGGTCGAGCGCCGACACAATGCGCTCGGCGAGCAGGTCTCCGTCTCCGAGGCGGTGGTCAAGCTCATCGTCGGCGGCGAACGCCTCCTGACCGTCGCCGAAGGCAACGGCCCGGTGAACGCGCTCGACCGGGCTTTGCGCAAGGATCTCGGCGTCTATCAGGACGTGATCGCCGATCTCGAACTGGTCGACTACAAGGTGCGCATCCTGAATGGCGGCACCGAGGCGGTCACCCGGGTTCTGATCGAGAGCCGTGACGACACCGGCGAGAGCTGGATGACGATCGGTGTGTCCGAAAACGTCGTCGACGCCTCGTTCGAGGCGCTGATCGACTCGATCATCTACAAGCTGGTGCGCTCGGGCATCCGCAGCGCCTGACGCCGCCTACATGTCCCCGATCGGGATCGCGTCGCCGGCGCCCGTCGCCGGCTTCGCCCTCGGCGAGGCAGCGATGGCGGCGCGGAGCTTCGGCACGACCTCCTCGACCCGGTCAGCGACGAGATAGCGGACCTCGAAGCCGTCGCGGATGAAGCCCTCGTCGCCCATATGGCGCAGCAGCACGACCAGCGGGTCCCAGAAGCCGTTGATATTGGCGATGAGGACCGGCTTCTTGTGCTGACCGAGCTGTGCCCAGGTCAGGATTTCGACGAGTTCCTCGAGCGTGCCAATGCCGCCCGGCAGTGCGACGAAGGCGTCGGCGCGGTCGAACATCGTGCGCTTGCGCTCATGCATGTCGGCGGTCACGACCAGCTCATGCGCCGTCTCCAGCATCACTTCGCGCTCTTTCAGGAACTGCGGAATGATGCCCGTGACATGGCCGCCGGCTTCCATGACCGAACGCGCGACGATGCCCATGAGGCCGATCGAGCCGCCGCCATAGACGAGGCCGATGCCCTCCTGCCCCATGGCGCGGCCGAGCGCCAGCGCGGAGGCGGCATATTCCGGATCGCCGCCCGCCGAGGAGCCGCAATAGACGCAGATCGAACGAAGCTCAGTCATGCGACCTTCCTCGCATCCGCAACCCGGGGCGTCAAGCGCTCCGGAATGGCGGCGCGCCAAGGGAAAATGCCGCTTCCGGGGCGGCTTGTGACGGGAGCGAAAGCGCGTATAAAAGGCCATGAAAAGCCCGGTCCGCAGGCAGTAAATTGCCTGCCGGCGAAGGAGATCGGGCGCGTGGGGCAGCGGAGCCGAGTCTCCGTCCGGTAGAATAGGTTCTTTCGTCTATGGCTGAACAGGGTAGCGCGGGTCAGAGCTGGGCGGGCCGCATCGCAGCGGTCATCGTCATCGTGGTCCTCATCATCGGCGGCTACTACGCTCTGTCCTCCCGGCCGGACCAGAAGGCGGGCGAGGCCGTGGAGGTCTCGGTCGTGCCGCCGGCCGCCGATGGCGCCGCCAAGCCGGCTGCGCCGGCCGCCTCTGCGCCGTCTGAAACTGCCGCTGCGCCTGCCGCCCCTGCCCCGGCAACGCCGGCGCCCGACGCCACCGCGGTCGCTCAGCCGGCAGAGCCCGCACCCGCCACGCCGGAAGCCGCGACGCCTGGCAGCCAGCAGACCGCCTCGGCACCGGCCCCCAACGCTGCGGCCGCATCGGAAACCCCTGCTCCCGGCACCGTAGCGCCGAGCTTCGACGTCGTCAGGGTCGAGCCGAGCGGCGAGGCCGTCGTCGCCGGAACCGCCGAGCCGAACGCCAATGTCCAGATCATGGACGGAGCGAAGACGATCGCCGAAGGCACCGCCAATGATCGCGGCGAGTGGGCGATGACGCTCGATACGCCGCTCGATCCCGGCTCGCACGACCTGACGATCCGCACGACCTCGCCGGACAAGAAGACCGAGACCCTCTCCGAGCAGAGCGTCGCGGTCAGCGTTCCCGAGAAGCCGGGCAGCAGCCCGCTAGTCGTGCTCGACAATCCCGGCGGCGCGACCAAGGTGCTGCAGACCCCGCAGCCCTCTAGCGGCACGGCGGCCGGCCCGAAGCCCGACGTCACGGTGGATGCAGTCGCCTTCCAGGACGGCAAGCTGTTCATTTCCGGCTCGGCGGCGATCGGAGGGATCGTGCGCATCTATGTCGACGGTGTCGTCGTGGGCGACGCGGCGGTGGACGAGGACGGCCGCTGGCAGATCGCGACCGACCGAGCCGTCGGCTCCGGCCAGCACACGATTCGCGCCGACCGGATCGAGAAGGAGACGGGCAAGGTCATCGCCCGCGCCGAGGTCCCCTTCCAGCAGACAGGCGACGTTGCGACGCTGATGGATGTCGGTACGGCGGGCGGCGGCTCGGCCGGTATCGCCAGCTCGGGCAGTGCCGACCTTCAGAAGGTCGTCATCAAGCGCGGCGACAATCTGTGGACCATCTCGCGCAAGCTCTATGGCAAGGGTGTGCGCTTCTCGACCATCTACGAGGCCAACAACGACCAGATCCGCAATCCGGACCTGATCTATCCCGGCCAGGTCTTCCTCCTCCCCGCCGGCGATACCCGCTGGAAGGAATGAGACCGCATCCCCACATGGGATGAAATTTCGCCAAAGTGCCGTCCGGCGCAGTCGTAGGCAGCCCTTCAGGGCTACCGCGGCCCGGACGGTTTCGCGCCGTCAGGCGGCGCCGTTGAAGGAGATCGGGCGTGAGCAGCAGCGCCGAAACGGGCGGGCCCTCCGCCGCGAGCAAGGCCGGAGCGAAGGGCACAGCAGCCAAGCGCCCGGACGAGCGTCCCGCCATCCACACGATTCGCCAGCTCTGGCCCTATATCTGGCCCGCCGATCGGCCCGACCTTCGCGCCCGGGTCGTCGGCGCCCTGATCGTGCTCGTGATCGCCAAGCTGATCACGGTCATGGTGCCGTTCTTCTATAAATGGGCGACGAACGCGCTGAGCGGCAACACGGCGGCCGGCGCCGTCGCCACCGGCACCGCCGCAGTGCTTACGGTCCCGATCATGCTGGTCATCGCCTATGGCGGCGGCCGCATCATGCTCAACGTCTTCAACCAGTTGCGCGATGCGCTGTTCGCCCGCGTCTCCGAGCATGCGATCCGCAAGCTCGGCCATCGCGCCTTCGTGCACATGCACCGCCTGTCGCTGCGCTTCCATCTGCAGCGCCACACCGGCGGCCTGTCGCGGACGATGGACCACGGGATGAAGGGGGTCGATGCCATCGTCGATCACATCATCCTCAACACGGCGCCGACGCTGCTCGAGTTCGTCCTCGCGGCGATCGTCATCGCCTGGCAGTTCAATCTCACCTATCTCGGCGTCATCGTCGCGACCATCATCGCCTATGTCTGGTTCACGATCGTCGCCTCGAACTGGCGTATCGCGCTGCGCCGGACGATGAACGCCTCCGATACCGAGGCGAACTCCAAGGCCGTCGACTCGCTGCTCAACTACGAGACGGTCAAGTATTTCGGCAACGAGGACATGGAGTCGGCGCGCTACGACATGTCGCTCGCCCGCTACGAGGCCGCCTCGGTCAAGACCTGGACCTCGCTCGCCTGGCTCAATATCGGCCAGACGGTGATCTTCACCACCGGCATGACGATCTGCATGGTGCTGTCCGGCGTCGCGATCCTGAACGGGACGCAGTCGCTCGGCGACTTCGTGATGATCAACGCGCTGCTGATCCAGCTGTCCTTCCCGCTCAACTTCATCGGCACGATCTATCGCGAGCTGAAGCAGGGCCTCGCCGATGTCGAGGCGATGTTCGACCTGCTCGAGGTGCCCGAAGAGGTTCAGGACAAGCCGGGCGCGACTGCGCTGGTCGTGCGCGACGGCGCGGTCCGCTTCGAGGATGTCGTCTTCCATTATGATGTCGAGCGGCCGATCCTGAAGGGCGTCAGCTTCGAGGTGCCGGCCGGCCAGACGGTCGCGATCGTCGGCCCTTCCGGCGCTGGAAAGTCGACCATCTCGCGGCTCTTGTTCCGCTTCTACGACGTGACCGGAGGGCACATCACCATCGATGGCACCGACATCCGCGACGTGACGCAGAAGAGCGTTCGGGCGGCGATCGGCATGGTCCCGCAGGATACGGTGCTCTTCAACGACACCATCGCCTACAACATCCGCTATGGCCGACCCGCCGCCAGCGAGGAGGAAGTCCGCGAAGCGGCGCGCATGGCGCAGATCGCCGGCTTCATCGAGACGCTGCCCAAGGGTTACGACACCGAGGTCGGCGAGCGCGGTCTGAAGCTATCGGGCGGCGAGAAGCAGCGCATCGCGATCGCGCGGACGATCCTCAAGGCCCCGCCCATCCTGGTGCTCGACGAGGCGACCTCGGCGCTCGACACCCATACCGAGCGCGAGATTCAGGGCGCGCTCGACCGCGTCTCGAAGGGCCGAACCACGCTCGTGATCGCGCATCGCCTGTCGACGGTGGTGAATGCCGACGAGATCATCGTGCTCGAAGGCGGGCGTATCGTCGAGCGCGGCCGCCACGAGGCGCTGATCCGCGAAAACGGCCTCTATGCCTCGATGTGGAACCGCCAGCGCGAGGCGGCGGAGGCGGCCGAAAGGCTGCGCCAAGTGGAGGAGAGCGATACGCTCGGCATCGTCGTGCGCGGCCCGCGACCGGCGCCGGAGGTGGTCTCTTGAGCGGCGGCGCGCGCTTCACACTGCCGCCGATCCGTGATTTATCGGGGCTCTATCGCGGCTCCAAGGCAGGGTGAGCATGGATTCCATTCTGAAATCGATCCGCGCGGCGCTCGTCCCGATCCATCGCGAGGGCTATCCGTTCATCGCGATCTTCGCGTTTCTGGCACTGTTCCTCGGATGGCTGTGGACGCCGCTGTTCTGGATCGGCCTCGTCGCCACCGCCTGGTGCACCTATTTCTTCCGCGACCCGCCGCGTGTGACGCCGCTCGGCGCCGACATCGTGGTGAGCCCCGCCGATGGCCGTGTCTCGCAGGTCGGGCCGGCGACGCCGCCGCCGGAGCTGGAGCTCGGGCCAGCACCGCGGACGCGCATCTCGATCTTCATGAACGTCTTCAACTGCCACGTGAACCGCGCCCCGGTCAGCGGCCGCATCCTCCGCATCGCCTATCGGCCGGGCAAGTTCCTCAACGCGGAGCTCGACAAGGCCAGCGACGACAACGAGCGCAACGGCGTCGTGATCGACACCAGTCATGGCAAGGTCGGAGTCGTGCAGATCGCCGGCCTCGTCGCCCGCCGCATCGTCTGTTCCAGCCGCGAGGATGAGACGCTGACGGCCGGCCAGCGCTTCGGTCTGATCCGCTTCGGCTCCCGGCTCGACGTCTATCTGCCCGACGGCTATGTCGCGCTCGTTGCCGAGGGCCAGACTGCCATCGCGGGCGAATCCGTGATCGCGCGTTTCGGCGGCCCGTCCGACCGCACGATCAGGATCGACTGATGGAAACGATCTTTCCGCCCTTCGATCCGGACGAGAGCAATAACCGACCGCGCCTGCGCCAGGTCCGCCAGATCCCCATCCGCGTGATCCTGCCCAATCTCATCACGCTGCTCGGCCTCTGCGCCGGCTTGACGGCGATCCGCATGGCGATCGAGAGCCGCTATGGCGAGGCGATCGGGCTCATCGTCATCGCCGCGGTGCTGGACGCGGTCGACGGGCGGGTGGCGCGGCTGCTCCGCTCGACCTCGCGCTTCGGGGCGGAACTCGATTCGCTTGCCGATTTCGTCAATTTCGGCGTCGCTCCGGCACTGATCCTCTATGTCTGGGCGCTCGACCAGGTGCATTCGCTCGGCTGGATCGCCGCGCTCGTCTTCGCCATCTGCGCAGCCCTGCGGTTGGCCCGGTTCAACGTCGCCATCGACGGACCGACCAAGCCGGACTGGCATGGCAATTTCTTCACGGGCGTACCGGCGCCGGCGGGAGCGCTCATCGTCATGCTGCCGGTCTATCTCGAGAATCTCGAGATTCCGGTCGCCTCCGTCGGCGTGCCGATCGTTTTCATCTACACGATCGCCATCGGCCTCCTGATGGTCAGCAAGCTGCCGACCTGGTCGGGCAAGAAGATGGGCGCACGGGTTCCACGCGAGATCGTGCTGCCGCTCTTCGTCGTGGTCGTCGTCGTGGCCGCCTCGCTGCTCAGCTACCCCTGGCATGTGCTGGCTCTCGGCGCCACGGCCTATCTCGTCGCCCTGCCCTTCGGCTGGCGGCATTTCAAGCGGCTCGAAGAGGCCGACAGAGCCGCCTGAGGCGGCCGAATAACGGGGGGACGCGTTGGGGGCTCAACCGCATTTCGTGGTCGTCGGCGGCGGGACTGCCGGCTGGCTGGCCGCCTTCATCATCAACGACAAGGCCCGCCGGCTGAAGCTCGACGCGCGCGTGACCGTTGTCGAATCCTCGAAGATCCCGACGGTTGGCGTCGGCGAGGGCTCGACCGCGGCGCTCCGCGTCCTGATGCAGTATTTCAACCTAAACGAGCTCGAGTTCTTCCGCGAGACCGGCGCGACCTTCAAGCTCGGCATCCGCCACAAGGACTGGCGCCGGGTCGGCTTCACCTATGACGGGCCGATCGACGACCCGCATCAGGTCGTGAAGCCGCCGCAAGGCGCGCCTTCGGACTATCTCAACGTCTATGCCGTCGCGGCCGGCCGCAAGCTGCAGGACATGCACCTGTTCGGGCCGCTGCTCGAACAGAAGAAGGCGCCCTACGCGCTCAAGGATGACGGCACGTTGCTGCCGCTCGGGCCATTCCACCACGCCTTCCATTTCGACCAGGCGCGGGTGGGCAAGTTCCTCAAGGAGCGTTCGCGCGGGGTCGCCACGGTCGATGCCACGATCGCCGGCGTCGAGCGCGATGCCCAGACGGGCTTCATCCGTGCGCTCGCGCTGGATGACGGCAGCCGGCTGGAAGGCGACTTCTTTGTCGACGCGACGGGCTTCCGCAAGCGCATCATCGTCAAGGAACTCGAGGCGCCCTGGGTTTCCTATGCTCAGGAACTGCCCGTCAACCGCGCCCTTCCCTTCTGGATCGACATTCGCGATGGCGAGGAGATCGCCAACTATACGCTCGCCTGGGCGCTGGAAGCCGGCTGGATGTGGCAGATCCCGACGCAGGGCCGCTATGGCTGCGGCTATGTGTTCTCGGACGAGTTCAAGACGCCCGACGAGGCGCATGCCGAGATCGAGCGGGCGCTCGGCCACAAGGTCGAGGTGCGCGACGATATCCGCTTCCAGATCGGCCGTCTCGCGACGCCCTGGCTCGGCAACTGCCTCGCCGTCGGCCTCGCCTCCTCCTTCCTGGAGCCGCTGGAGGCGACGTCGATCCATGGCTCGATCGTGCAGCTGATGCTGTTCGCCGACAACTATCTCAAGCATCCGGACGCCATGAACGAGGCCGACCGGGCCGACTACAACCGTAGAATCGGACGCCAAGTCGACGATTTCCGTACATTTATCAACACGCATTATGTTACGGAGCGACAGGACACGGCGTTCTGGCGCAATGTCCGCGCCGAGCGGCTGCACCCCGAGACGAAGCAGCGGCTCGCGCTCTGGAAGAAGGAGATGCCGCGCCGCGAGCACTTCCCGTCCTTCCTCGGCGGGCTGCCGCATGTCGAGACGCAGCTGCATTACCCCGTCCTCGACGGGCTCGGTCTCCTCGACCCGCAACTCGCCCGAATCGAGATGGCGCGCGATCCGAAGCTGCGCCAGTTCGCCCGCGAGACCTATGAGAGCCTGGTGCGCGAATATCGCGGGGCAGCAGCGAAGGCGCTCGGGCATGCCGAATTCCTCCGGCACGTGAACGCGCTCGGCTGAGGCGAAGACGGAGCGCTTCAGAACGTCGTCGCCATCGAGAGCAGCCAGCGGAGCATGCGGGCGGTGTCGCGGGCGATCCAGCCGGAATTGAGCCCGGACGGCGCCGAAAGATCGATGCCATCGAAGAAGCAGACGACGCAGCGTGGGTCGACCGTGTGGAAGGTCCAGCCGAGCTTCGCCGCACCCACGGTCGTCGCCGCGATCTTGTCGGCGAGGTGATCTTCCGGCGTCTCGGCCGGCATCAGGATAACGACATTGCAGCGATTGGTGTTGCAATAGACCTGCAGCAGGGCCGGCACGGCGTCGCCGCGACCCGCCGAGAACCAGCGCTCGTCACGGGCGATGTCGCTGACATGGGCCGGCGGCGCCGACTGGGCGAGCGGCAGCCCGGCATCGATGCAGGCCTGCGGAAAGACCGTGTCGAGCCAGCTTTCGATCAGCCGGTACTCCGCCTCATAGGCCGAATAGAGATCCAATCCCGCCGCCTCCGCCAGTGCGGCGCCAAGTGTCGCCGAAGCGCGGGCCGGCGATCAAGCGGGCATGAAAAAAGCCCGGCCGCCGGGAGGGGCGGCCGGGCCTTCTGAAAGGCGCAGCGCTGAGAGATCAGGCCGCAACCTTCCGCCGCGGGCCACGCGCCCAGGCCGGGAGCCAGTCGCCGTGAGCTTCGATCAGCTCGTCGACGAGGGCCCAGATCTGGTCGAGATCGAGCTCGGCCGCCGTGTGCGGGTCGAGCATCGCCGCGTGATAGATGTGCTCCTTGTTCTCCTCGACCAGCGCCGCGACCGTCAGCTCCTGCACATTGATGTTGGTGCGCATCATGGCGGTGAGTTGGGGCGGCAGCTTGCCGATATGGGTCGGCTGGATGCCGGAGCGGTCGACGAGGCACGGCACCTCGACGGCGCAACCCTCGGGGAGCGAGGTGATCAGGCCGGTGTTGCGGACATTGCCGTAGATGACTTCCGGCTGGCCGGTCCAGGCCGCGTTCACGATAGCCGAAGCATATTCCTTCGACTCCTTGACCTCGATGCGGTTGGCCTTGCGATACTCCTCGGCCGTCGCATTCCAGCGCTCGATCTGCTCGATGCAGCGCTTCGGATATTCGTCGAGCGGGATGCCGAACTTCTCGATGAGGTCCTCGCGGCCACGCTTGATGAAATAGGGCGTGTATTCGGAGAAATGCTCCGAGCTCTCGGTCACGAAATAGCCGAGGCGCGTCATCATCTCGTAGCGCACCTTGTTGGGGCAGCGCGGGTTCCAGCCCGGCTTCGGCGCACGGCCCTCGCGATAGGCGGCGAAGAGGTCGGGATAGAGGTTGCGATAGCTGCCGTCGGCCTGGCGATGCTCGAACTCGAGATAGAACGCCATATGGTTGATGCCGGCGGCGCGGTAGCGGATTTCCTCGTAGGGAATGCCGAGATCGTCGGCGAGCTCATGCGCCGTTCCCTGCACCGAATGGCAGAGGCCGACCTGCTTGATCGTCGGATACTTGGCCGAGATCGCCCAGGTGTTGATGGCCATCGGGTTGACGTATTGCAGCATGATGGCGTTCGGGCAGACCTGCAGCATGTCCTCGCAGATGCTCCACAGATGCGGAACAGTGCGGAGGCCGCGCATGATGCCGCCGACGCCGAGCGTGTCGGCGATCGTCTGGCGGAGGCCGTACTTCTTCGGGATCTCGAAATCGACGACCGTCGAGGGCTGGTAGCCGCCGATCTGGAAGCAGACGACGACGAAGTCGGCCCCGTCCAGCGCCTCGCGCTGGTTGCTGAAGCTGGTGACCGTCGCCGGCACGCCAAGCGTCTGCACGAGCTTCTTGGCGATGACCTCGCTCATCTCGAGGCGCTCGGCATTGATGTCCATGAGCGCGATCTCGGCGCCGGCGAGCGCCGGACGCTGGAGGATGTCGCCGACGATGTTCTTCATGAAGACGGAAGAACCGGCACCGATGAAGGTTATCTTGGGATGGGGCATGTTCGACTCCAGGCAGAAATGCACGTGCCGACTGGTGCTCAGGCGGCGATCTCGAAGGCGGCGCGGACGAGCCGTGCCGTGTAGTCGTTCTTGGGATGGGTCAGGACGTCGGCGACCGGGCCCTCTTCCACGATCTTGCCATGCTGCATGACGATCACGCGGTGGCAGAGCGCGCGCACGACCTTGAGGTCATGCGAAATGAACAGATAGCTCAAACCCTTCTCGTCCTGCAGCTTGCGCAGGAGATCGATGATCTGCGCCTGGACCGAAAGATCGAGTGCCGATGTCGGCTCGTCGAGCAGGATGAATTCAGGCTCCATGGCGATCGCGCGGGCGATGGCGATGCGCTGGCGCTGGCCGCCGGAGAACTCGTGCGGGAAGCGCGACAGGATGGTGTCCGGCATGCCGGCATCGCGCAGCGCCTTGCGGACGCGCTCCAGCCGGTCGCGGCGGTCGGAGCCGATGCCGTTGACGATCAGCCCCTCCTCGATGATCTGGCCGATCGACATGCGCGGATTGAGCGAGGCGAAGGGATCCTGGAAGACGATCTGCATGCGCGAGCGCAGCGGCCGCATCTCGGCGCGGCTGCGGGTCTCGATCCGCTCGCCGTCGAAGGTGATCTCGCCGCCATTGTTCGGGATGAGCCTCAAGAGCGCCTGGCCGAAGGTCGTCTTGCCCGAGCCGCTCTCGCCGACAAGGCCGAGCGTCTCGTGACGGCGAAGATCGAGGCTCAAATTGTCGACCGCGATCAGCGGGAAATATTCTGGACGGAAGAAGCCGCCGCGCTTCAGCGTGAAGGCGACGCGAACATCCTTGCCCTCGAGTATCACGGGCGTGCCGGCGGGCAGCGGATTGGCGGCGCCCTTCGGCTCGGAGGCGAGGAGATGGCGGGTATAGGTGTGGCGCGGCGCGCGGAAGATCTCCTCCGTACGGTTATGCTCCTTCACCTCGCCATTCTGCATCACGTAGACATAGTCCGAGAACTGGCGGACGATCGTCAGGTCATGCGTGATCAGGATCACCGCCATGCCGTGACGCTGCTGCAGGTCCTTGATCAGATTGAGGATCTGCGCCTGAACGGTCACGTCGAGCGCCGTCGTCGGCTCGTCGGCGATGAGCACGTCGGGATTGTTGGCGAGCGCCATGGCAATCATGACGCGCTGGCGCTGGCCGCCGGAGAGCTGGTGCGGATACTGCTTCAGCCGCGCCGCGGGCTCGGGGATCTTCACCTCGGCGAGCAGCGACTCGGCCCGCTTCATCGCCTCGGCGCGGCTCACCTTGTTGTGGAGGTGGATGACCTCGCAGATCTGCTGGCCGATCGTATAGACCGGGTTCAGCGAGCTCATCGGCTCCTGGAAGATCATCGCGAAGCGATCGCCGCGCAGCCGCCGGCGCTGCGCCGAGGAGAATTCGAGGATGTTCCTGCCCTCGAACAGGATGCGCGCGCCGGGCGTGATCTTGGCCCGCTTCGACAGGAGGCCCATGACCGTGCGCGCGGTCACGGACTTGCCGGAACCACTCTCGCCGACGACGGCGATCGTCTCGCCGCGATGAAGCTGGAAGGACACGTCGCGCACCGCCTGAACGGTGCCACCTTCGACCTTGAAGGTGACGCCGATATTGCGGGCATCGACGATGAGCTCCCGACCATGCTGATTGAGGTCGGTACGCTCGGGCGGGCAGAAAGTCTCCGTCTCGGCCATGACCATTGCCTCAATAAGGATCGATCGCGTCGCGCAGGCCATCGCCGAGCGCGTTGAACGCGAACACCGTGACCAGCACGAAACCGACCGGCGACAGGATCCAGGGATAGGAGCCGATCACCGAGAAGGAGCCGGTGTCCTGAAGCATGAGTCCCCAGGAGATCAGCGGCGGCTTCACGGCAAAGCCGAGGAAGCCGAGGAAGGATTCGAGCAGCACGATCGCCGGGATCGCCAGCGTGACCGAGACGATCACGTGCGAAAGCACGTTCGGCAGGATATGCCGCGCGATGATGCGGCCATCGCCTGCCCCGACCGCCATGGCGGCCCGCACATAGTCGACACGCGCAAGCGCCAGGGTCTTGCCGCGCACCTCGCGCGAGAGCTGCGCCCAGCCGAGCGCCGCCATCACGCCGATGACGAAGGCGATGAAGACGTTGGACGGCGCGGTGATCGGGATCAGCGAGGTCAGCGCCAGGTAGAGCGGCAGTTGCGGGAAGGCGAGCACCATGTCGACGAAGCGCTGCGTCCAGGTATCCAACCGGCCGCCGAGATAGCCCGACGTGATGCCTATGCCGGTGCCGAGCGTCGTTGTCAGGAACACGACGATGAGCGCGATGGTGAGCGAGATGCGCGAGCCGACGATGGCCCGCGAGAGGATGTCGCGGCCGAACTTGTCGGTACCGAGCAGATGAACCGGCTTGCCGTCGCGGCCGCCGAAGAAGTGGATGTCGGACGGGATCAGCCAGAAGATCTCATACTCGTAGCCACGCACGAAGAATCCGATCTCGTGCGGATTGTCGTAATCCGGCCCTGTCAGCGGCTGGAAGGTGACCGGATCGAACTCGCCGTTCTCGACGATCGGATAGACGCGCGGCCAGAGCGTGAAGCTGCCATCCTTGTTGAAGAAGGACAGCGTCTCGGGCGGCGCGAAGGCGACGCCGTTCTCCTTCGGATTCACCGGCGCGAAGAAATCCGCGAACACGGCCATGATGAGCAGCGCCAGCACCATGACGAGGCCGATCATGCCGACAACGGAGCGGCGGAAGCGCCGCCAGACGAGGGCCAGATAGGTCTCGTTGCCATGGGCGAACCGACCGCCCTGGGCTTTCGCCGCCGCCTCGCGCTCGTGCTCCTTGCGCACCGCCTCCTCGGCATGCGCGGTGGCCTCTACCGCCGAATTGGTATCGGTCATTCTTTTCCTCCGCCGAGCCGGACGCGGGGATCGAGCAGGGCGAGCAGCATGTCGGCGATGATGTTGCCGACGATGAGCGTCGCCGCGAGCACCATCATGAAAGTCGCGCTGACATAGACGTCGCCGACGCCCATGGACTGCACGATGGCCGGGCCGACGGTGGCGAGCGAGAACACGATGGCGACCTCGATTTCGCCGGTCAGCATGTAGGGCAGGACGACGCCCTGATACATGATGAGCGGATGCAGCGCATTGGGCACCGCATGGCGCATGACCACGGCGCCTTCGGAAAGGCCCTTGGCCCGCGCCGTCTCGACATATTGCGCGTTGAGCGTGTCGAGGAGGTTCGCCCGCATGACTCGCATATTGTAGGCGAGGCCGCCGAAGGTCGCGATCGCGATGACCGGCCAGACATGTTTCACGAGATCGACGAACTTCGCCCAGGACCAGGGCGCGCCGCCATATTGCGGCGAGAAGAACGAGCCGATCTCCTGCACATTGAGGCGGAAGGCGAGGATGTAGACGATGACGATCGCGATCAGGAAACGCGGGATCGTCGTGCCGAGAAACGAGACGAAAGCGAGGACCGAATCGACCCAGCTATATTGCCGCGTCGCGGCGATGATGCCGAAGCTGATGCCGATCAGCGATGCCAGGATGTGGCAGACAAGGGCCAGGAGCAGCGTGCGCGGCAGGCGCTCGGCAACCACGGTCGCGACCGGCTTGTTGTAGAAATAGCTCTGGCCGAAATCGCCGCGCGTCACGATGCCGGAGATCCAGTTGAAATACTGGACGATGATCGGCTGATCGAGGCCATGCGCCTTGCGATAGGCATCCGCCTGCGCCTCGGCTACCACGGCCGAGGCTCCGCCCTGGTTCATCAGCTGCGAGCGGATGAAATCGCCATAGTCGCCCGGGGGCGCCTGGATGATGGCGAAGGTGACGATACTCAAGACCAGCAGGACCGGGATCGCCGAGAGAATTCTGATCGCGAGGAAGCGCAACATCGGCTTCGGTCTCCGTGATCGGGTGGGAGGACAAGGGGGCCGGAGCCTCCTTGTCCGATTGCGAAAACGATCGCGGGATCAGTTCTTCACGGGGCCGGCGGAACCGGGCGCACCCGGCAACGTCTCCGCATGCAGCTCGTAATTGCCCTGCTTGTCGGTCGGGACGAAGACACGCTCACGGATGATCGAATCCTCGGCCCAGTTGAACAGGTTGATCGGCGTGCCCTTCGGGATGTTGGCGAAGCGCTTGTTGATGATGAGCGCGCCAGGATACTGCACGAGACCGATGCCGTAGACATTGTCCGTGTACAGTTTCTGGAACTGCTTCATCAGTTCCTTGCGCTCGGCATTGTCGCTCGACGCGATGAACTTGTTCACGACGTCGACGATCTGCTGCTCGAAGGGAAGCAGGTCGAGCTGACCATCCTTGCCGGCGCGGTGGAAGGCCGCGGTCTGCGGGCCGACCGGAGCAAGGTTGACCGTCTTCTGGACAACCGAGGTGAGCTCCTCGCCATTGCGCAGGACCATCCAGTCGAACTTGCCGGCCTGGGCGAGCGCGTCGCGCTGCTTGCCGTCGACGGTGTTCAGGATGACGCGGATGCCGAGCGGCTCCATCATCTGAACGATGCCGTCGGCGAGGCTCTTGTCCGTCTGGTAGTCGCCGTTCACGAGCACGGTGACCTCGACATCCTTGCCGCCGGCGGTGCCGGCCGGGAAGTTGACGATGCCGTTGCCGTCCGTGTCCTTGAGACCGGCTTCAGCCAGCTCGGCCTTGGCGCTCTCGAGGTTGAACGGATAGTAGGCGGTCGAGTCCTTGTCGTAATAGGTCGTGCCGGAATAGATGCCGCCCGGATAGATGGCCGTGAACGGGCCCTTCACCAGCGACTGTCCGAGACGCGCCCGGTCGACCGCCTCGGTCACCGCCTTGCGGAAGTGCTCGTTGCGGTTCAGATCGCGCACGGCCTGGCCGCGCTCGTCCGGCTCTCCCCAGCCATTGGCCGAGTAGTTCGGATAGAGCGAATAGCCGATGATGCGCGGGCCGAATTCGAGGCGGGCCGGCGCGTCGGGGCTCGCCGAACGCTTCAGGGCCTCGACGAAGCTCTCCGGCTGCTCGAGATTGGAGAAGTCGCCCGAGCCGGCCACGGCCTGCACGTCGCGATCCGCCCAGGTCGAGAGCTTGTAGTGCATCTCGTTGAGATAGGGCAACTGGTTACCCTTCTCGTCGACCTTCCAGTAATAGGGATTGCGGCGCATCACGATGATGTCGTCCGGGCGATACTCGACCGGCACCCAGGCGCCCATGACCGGAATGTTCATGTATTCCGGCGGGAAGGCGTTCTTGTACTGCTCGTAGGTGTTCTTCGAGTATTTCGGATGCTGCGGCTTCAGGATGTGCGCCGGGCCGGGGCAGAAGGTGCCATAGGCCATCTGGTAGAGATACTGCTTGGCGAAGGGCTGCTTGAAGGTCCAGACGACCGTGTAGTCGTCGATCTTCTCCAGCGTCGTGCCCTCGCCGAACGTGCCCGGCGTCGCGCCGTTGAGCGGCGTCACATTCGGATCGTTGACGTTGTCCTGCCAGTAGAACATGAGGTCATCAGCGCCGAAGGGCGCGCCGTCCGACCACTTGGCACCCTCGATGAGGTGCATGGTCAGCTTGTGGCCGTCCTCGGACCATTCCCAGCTCTTGGCGAGGTTGGGCAGCGGCTCGAGCTCATCGGCCTTGATCTGGAAGAGCGGACCCGAGCGGGTCAGGCATTCGGACAGGCCGATATCGATGCCGCCCCAGCCCTGCGACTGGCCGCCGATATAGTTCCAGCCTTCCGGCCGGCCGCCGATGACATGGCGCATCGTGTCGCCATAGACGCCGACGCCGTCGACCATGTTGCCGGTCTTGTAGACCATCGGCTCCTTGGGGAGGCGATCCTTGACCGGGGGCAGCTTGCCCGCGTCGACGAAGTTCTTCGTGACCCAGTCGGGCTCGTGATACTCGGGCAGCGCCTTGAACTCGAGGATGTCCGCGACGCCGACATAATCGACCTGGCCCTGCGCATCGAACTTCGGCGGATCGGGCGGCACGGTCGGCTTTTCCGTCTGGGCGAGGGCCGCCGCGACGGACACGCCGAGAAGCAGGCCCGCTCCTCCGAGCGCCATCATATAGGTCTTCATGCTTCCTCCCTTGATCGCGGCAGGTGAGGTCTCCTCGACCCGCCCGACTTCCCACAAAAGGCCGCCGCCACCGTCATCCCCACGACGACGACCATCCGAGAACGGCGCGGCCATCACGCAGCCGCGCCGGACGACCTTCGAACCTCAGAGCGACGGCCGCGCCGCCTCGTCGAGCTCGACCGCGCGCTTCTTCGCGCTCTCCGCGCGGACGACATCGACCGAACGCACCTCGCGGCGCGCGGCGCCCTGCCAGTCCCGCGTCTTGACCGTGGCCTTGGCGAGGCGCGCCTTGGCCCCCTCGATCTCGCCGGCGAATTGCGGCAGCCACTTCGCCTGCGCCACCACCATCTCGTCGACCATCTGCCAGACCTCGTCGGGCGAGCAGATCGCGCCGACCAGCGGATCATGCAGCACGGCGAGCTTCAGCAGATCGAGATCGCCGTTGACCGCCGCATGAACCGACATGCGCTGCACGTTGATCGAGGAGATGCAGGTCGCCGCGCAGGCTTCCGGCAGCGTGATGCCGGCGGCCATGTTGAGGCCGAAGCGATCGACGAAGCCGGGCGACTCGATGATCGCATCCGCGGGCAGATTGGTGATGACGCCGTCATTCTTGACGTTGAAGTGGCCGCGATAGACGCGCCCCGTCTCCAGCGCCTCGAGGATATGGCTCGCGTGCTCGCTCGAGCGCTTGCCATAGTCGAGCGGCTTGCCGGCATCTTCGAGGAAGCGCGGGAAGTCGGTCTCGAACCAGTTGCGGCTCTCGGTCGAGTAGCGGAGATAGCCGCCGGTCTCGCCATGGATCCAGTCGGACATGTCGATCCAGCGCTCGATCTCGTCGGGGCGCTTGCGATACCACGGCAGGTATTCCGAGAGATGGCCGTTCGATTCCGTCGAGTAGACGCCGAAGCGCTTCAGGACGTCGATGCGGACCTTCTCCTGCTGCGAATAGACCGGATGCGCCTCGAAGGCGGCGACCAGCTCGTCCTTGCCGACCTTGCGGCCCTTGAAGCGGACGTCGATGAACCAGGTCTGGTGGTTGATGCCCGAGCAGATATAGTCGAGCTCGCCCGGCTTGGCGCCGAGCACCGCCGCGATCTGCTCGCCGCCATGCTGCACGCCGTGGCAGAGGCCGATCGTGTCCACCTTGCCATATTCGATGGCGGCCCAGGTGTTCATGGCCATCGGGTTGGCATAGTTGAGGAACTTCGCGCCCGGCGCGCCGACCTCGCGGATGTCCTTGCAGAAGTCGAGGATGGCCGGGATGTTGCGCTGGCCGTACATGATGCCGCCTGCGCAGATCGTGTCGCCGACGCACTGGTCGACGCCGTATTTCAGCGGGATGCGGATATCGTCGGCATAGGCTTCGAGCCCGCCGATGCGCACGCAGCTGATGATGTATTTCGCGCCCTCGATCGCGCGGCGGCGATCGGTGGTGGCGGTGATGCGGGTCGGCAGGCCGTTGGCTTCGACGATCTTGTCGAGGATCTGCTTGATCATCGAAAGATTGTGCTCACTGACATCGGTGAGCGCGAACTCGACGTCACGCAGCTCCGGCACCGATACGATGTCTGTCATCAGCTTCTTGGTGAAGCCGACGCTTCCCGCGCCGATGATGGCGATCTTCAAACCGGACATTCGCTCCCTCGATCCGTGCCGACCGCGCCAGCGGCCGAATTCCGCTTCGCCCGCATGATGGCGCCCCTGTCTGGCACCGGCATGACCATGCGTCACCGCCCGGGCCAAGGTGGCCGCCGCCGACGGTTCGTGGCATTAGTTATTCCGAAGCGCCGAACCGCGACCAGAGAGATTTTGTGCTTTCATGGGTGAAATTGTGCTCCAGAAACTGCAAAGCTACGCACCCGTGATGAAGACGGTCTCGCTGCCGCGCGGCCGCCATCACCTGCACACGATGCCCACCAGTTCGGGCTACGAAATCCGCACGGAACCGCCCTATGAATGGGACGGGATGCAGCGCGGACAGACGCCGTTCACCGTGCTCCAGCACACGATTTCCGGCGTCGGGCAACTGCGCTACGAGCGGCGGCGCTACCGCATCCGCCCGGGAGAGACGATGCTGGTCATGATCCCGCACAATCACCGCTACTGGCTGGAGGCGGGCGATCGCTGGGAATATTTCTGGATTTCCATGCACGGCCGCGAGGCCCTCCGAATCCATCGCGAGATCCTCGCCGCCAACGGGCCTGTCCTCCGACTGCGCGAGGAGACGATCGAGCACCTGGCGCGCTGCACGCTGCGCTTCGTCGAGGGCGAAGGCGAGACGCCCGGCGCCGCCTCGGCGATCGCCTATGAGGCAGCCATGGCGCTCTTCGACGACGTGTTCGGCTCGCATACGGTCCTGCCGACCGAGGACGACGCGATCTCCCGGGCCATCCGCTTCATCCTCTCCAATCTCGACAAGCCGCTGGCGGTGCCGGACCTCGCCGAGGTCGCCGGCTTCACGCGGGCGCATTTCACCCGCGTCTTCACAGAGCATGAAGGGCTACCGCCGGCGGAATTCGTGCTGCAGCAGCGCATGCGACGCGCCGCTTCGCTCCTCGCCAGCGACGCCTCGGTCTCGGTGAAGGATGTCGCGGTGCTCGTCGGCTTCGACGATCCCAACTATTTCGCCAAGGTCTTCCGCCGCGTCTTCGGCACCAGCCCGACGGAATTCCGCACGACCGGGATGTATGCGACACCGGCGGCCGGCGAGCGCCCCGGCTGACCGCATTTTCGGCAGAAAGCCCAAAGAGCGGTCAGCCTCTGGCGGATTGTATACGCGAAGCTGCGCTCGGCACGCTGGCACGCGGTTTGCTTTTCATTCCTCATTGAGTTGGTGGCTAGGGTTCCGGTTCCCGAGCGCGGGAATGCTGGTCCGAGAGCTGCCGCCGGCGCGGGAGACATCCGCGCCGGGCACGGCGGGATAAAATCCCGGGAGACCTCAGTGGCCAGGAATTGGCGACGCTCAGGTCTTTGCCAATTCCCGGTTCCAGCGAAACCCTGACCGGAGTTGGCAATGCACGTGACGAAAGCTCTGAGACGCAGCCTCGCCGCCGGCCTGATGGCCACGGCCCTCGCCTTCTCCTTCGCCGGCTCCGCCGATGCCGCGCCCAAGAAGGACTTCAAGCTCGCCTGGTCGATCTATGTCGGCTGGATGCCGTGGCAGTGGGCGGCCGAGCAGGGCATCGTGAAGAAATGGGCCGACAAATACGGCATCAGCATCGATGTCGTTCAGATCAACGACTATGTCGAATCGATCAACCAGTACACGGCCGGCGGCTTCGACGCCGTCACGCTGACCAATATGGACGGGCTGTCGATCCCGGCCGCGGGCGGCGTCGACACGACCGCCCTCCTCGTCGGCGACTTCTCCAACGGCAATGACGCGGTCATCCTCAAGGACAAGACGGCGCTCGCCGACATCAAGGGCCAGAAGGTCAACCTCGTCGAGTTCTCGGTCTCGCATTACCTGCTCGCCCGCGCGCTGGCCTCGATCGGCCTCACCGAGCGCGACCTCAGCGTCGTCTCGACCTCCGATGCCGACATGGTCGCCGCCTGGGCGACGCCGGAAGTGACCTCGGTCGTCACCTGGAACCCGCTCGTCGCGGAGATCCTGGCGACGCCGGGCGCCAATAAGGTGTTCGATTCTTCGCAGATCCCCGGCGAGATCATCGACCTGACCGCCGTCAACACCGAGACGCTCAAGGATAACCCCGCCTTCGGCAAGGCGCTCGCCGGCGCCTGGTACGAGACCATGGCGATCATGGCGTCCGATACGGCGGAAGGCAAAGCGGCGCGCGAGGCGATGGGCAAGGCCTCCGGCACCGATCTTTCCGGCTACGAGGCGCAGCTCAAGGCGACCCGCATGTTCTTCAAGCCGGATGAGGCCGCGGCCTTCGCCAAGAGCGCCGAGATCGGCGCCACCATGGACCATGTGCGCAGCTTCCTGTTCGAGCATGGCCTGCTCGGCAACGGCGCCGCCTCGGCCGACGTCGTCGGTATCGAGCTCGCCGATGGCAAGGTGCTCGGCGACGCGGGTAATGTAAAGTTCCGCTTCACCGACGCCTATATGGCCGACGCGGCGGCCGGAAAGCTCTGAGTTTGCCGATGCTCGCCGCAGCAGCAAAGGCCCCCACCCTGCCCTCCCCCGCAAGGGGGGAGGGTTCTGCCGGCGTGCGGGCTCGGACGTCAGGCGCCTCCGGTCGCGCACCTCTGTCGCTTCCAACGTCGTTTCTCGCTGCTTCGAGCGCGCCGTCGGTGACGGCCGCGGCGCCACCCCCTTCCCCGCTTCGCGGGAGAGGGAGCGGCAGGCGCTTGGCCTCGACGTCGATGCCAAGTGCAGGCCAGCCCTCTCCCCCCTTGTGGGGGAGAGATGGAGAGGGGGGTATCTTCGCGGTGCGTCGAGGGCTGCGCTCTGCCCCGGCGCTCCCCCCCCCCCGGCCCCCCCCCCCCAGGGGGGCTGATCAATCGCCGGCCGGGCGCGGGCGCGGGGCGGATTCTGGCGCTGATCCCCTTCGTCCTGGTGCTCGGTGCCTATCTCGTCGGCTCGGCGGCGCGGCTGGCTGAAAACCCGAACGACAAGCTGCTGCCGAGCCTTGCGTCGCTCGGCGCGGCGCTGCAGCGGATGGCCTTTTCGATCGATCCGCGCACCGGCGACATCCTGATGCTGGTCGATACCGAGGCGAGCCTCTACCGGCTCTTCGCGGCGCTCGCGATCTCGGTGGCGATCGGCCTCATCCTCGGCATCGCGATAGGCCTCCTCCCCTATATGCGCGCCGGGCTCGGCGCGTTCGTCGCCGTCGTCTCCATGGTGCCGCCGCTGGCGCTGCTGCCGATCCTCTTCATCACCATGGGCCTCGGCGAAGCTTCGAAGATCGCCCTGATCGTCATCGGCGTCGCGCCGGTCCTGATCCGCGACGTGGCGCTTCGGGTCGGCGACCTGCCGCCGCAGCAGATGATCAAGGCGCAGACGCTGGGCGCCTCGACCTGGCAGATCGTGCTGCGCATGGTGCTGCCGCAGACGCTGCCGCGGCTCATCGACTCGCTGCGGCTGCAGATCGGGCCGGCCTGGCTGTTCCTCATCGCCGCCGAGGCGATCGCGTCGGAGTCGGGCCTCGGCTACCGCATCTTCCTCGTGCGGCGCTATCTCGCGATGGACGTGATCCTCACCTATGTCGCCTGGATCACGCTGCTCGCCTTCCTCATGGACCGGGGGCTGGCGCTGTTGCAGCGGCGCGCCTTTCCCTGGTTCGCAGCCGCCCGTGCGACGGGCTGAGGGGCGGCGATGAGCGTCATCAGCGTCAAGGATGTCTGGAAGGAATATGACGACCGCGTCGTGCTCGAAGGCATCAGCCTCGAGATCGCGCCGCGGGCCTTCGTGGCGCTGGTCGGGCCGTCCGGCTGCGGCAAGACCACCTTCCTGCGCATGCTGCTTTCGGAGGAGCGGCCGGATCGCGGCACGATCGCCATCGACGGCGCGCCGCTGCCGGACGAGCCGGATTCCGGGCGCGGCGTCGTGTTCCAGCGCTATTCGGTGTTCCCTCATCTGACCGTGCTCGGCAATGTCGTGCTCGGCCTCGAGCTGAAGGCCGCGCCGCTGCTCGGCCGCCTCTTCGGCGCGAGCCGGCGCGCGGCGGAGACCGAGGCGCGCGAGATCCTCGCCGCGGTCGGGCTCGGCGGGGCGGAGGACAAATATCCGGCGCAGCTCTCCGGCGGCATGCAGCAGCGGCTGGCGCTGGCGCAGGCGCTCGTCGCGAAGCCCAAGGTGCTCCTCCTCGACGAGCCCTTCGGCGCGCTCGACCCCGGCATCCGCGCCGAGATCCATCTCCTGATGCAGCGCCTCTGGCATGAGCGGCCGCTGACCGTGGTCATGGTCACGCATGACATGTCGGAGGCCTTCACGCTCGCGACCCGCGTCGTCGCCTTCGAGCGGCGGCGCAACGAGCCCTCCGACGGCGGGCGCTACGGCGCGACCATCACCCGCGACATCGAGGTCTGGCCGAAGCGGATCGCCGGCGCGCCGAGACCATTGCGAAAATCATCCTTGCCCGGCCGGGACGACCCGGCAGCCCTGACGGGAGACAACCGGGACGACCCGGCCATCGAGGGAGCCACGCCATGAGTGAGGCGGCACACCCGGCCATCGACACGGCCGCGACGATCGAGGCGCTGCGGAAGCGCTATGAAGAACTGAAGGCGGCCGGCGACAGCGCGGCGCCGCGCGCTTTGCCGCCGCCGACGGAGGCCGGCGCGGCGCCGCTCGCCGACAAGGACATCATCCATCGCGAGACGATCCCCGGCGGTTGGTACGCGACCTTCACGATTGCCGCCGGTCACGGGCTGAGGCTCGTCAACACATCCGGCACCGGCGGCGTCTCGCTCTTCGCCTGGAACGCCCGCGACACCAGCGAGCGCTACAACAGCGCCGATACCGTCAAGATCCAGTGGACGGCGGAGCTCAGGAAGGGCCGCGTCCTCTTCTCCGACATGGGCCGCGTGCTCTTCTCCATCGTCGAGGACACAACCGGCGCGCATGACACGATCGTCGGCGGCTCGACGCCGGCCTCCAATCTCAGGAAATATGGCCGCGCCGACCTGCGCTCGACGCGCGAGAACATGCTGCTCGCCGCCGCGAAGCATGGGCTTGGCCTCCGCGATCTCGCGCCGGTCATCAGCTTCTTCGCACCCGTCGCCGTGGGCGAGGATGGTGCGCTCGGCTGGCGCGACGGCGTCGTGAAGGCGGGCGATTTCGTCGATCTTCGCGCCGAGCTCGACCTCATCGTCGCGGTCTCCAACTGCCCGCATCCGCTGGCGCCGGATACCGCGTTCGACCCGGGGCCGGTCGAGGCGATCCTGCACCGCCTGCCCATGCCGGCCGCCGACGATCTCTGCCGCACGGCGACCGCCGAAGCCCGCCGCGGCTTCGAGAACAACGCCGCCTATGCGCTGGCCTGAGGGACGATCCATGAACCAGCGCGCGAATTTCTCCGCCCTCCCCGTCGCCCTCGACCCGGCCAAGGCGGTTTATGACTTCACCATCCCCGCCAACCAGCCCTGGACCGGCATCGTCCGGCGCGGCCAGGTGCTGCGCATCGTCGATGTCGAGGGCCAGCAGGCCGTCGATACGCTGTTCTATGCGCTGGCCGACACCTCCGAGCGCTACAGCGCGCAGGACACGATCCTCGAGCAGGGCGCGCCCTATGTGACGACGGGCACCCGGCTCATCTCGAATATCGGCAATGTGCTCGCAACCGTCATCGCCGATACCTGCGGCCGGCACGACACCTCGGCGGGCGCCTGTTCCTGCGAGGCGAATACGGTGCGCTTCGGTCACCACACGAAATACATGCATGCCTGCCGCGAGAACTTCATCGTCGCGATGAGCCGCCACGGCATGACGAAGCGCGACATCGTGCCCAACATCAACTTCTTCATGAATGTGCCGATCGAGCCAGACGGGAAGCTCGCCATCGTCGACGGCGTCTCGCGGCCCGGCGACCATGTCGACATCCTGGCGGCGATGGACGTCATCTGCGCCATCTCCAACTGTCCCCAGGTCAACAATCCCTGCAACGGCTTCAATCCGACGCCGGTGCGCGTGATGATCTTCGATCCGGCGATCGCCTGACACCATGTTCACAAAGGTTCTCATCGCCAACCGGGGCGAGATCGCCGGCCGGATCGTCCGGACTCTGCGCCGGATGGGCATCGCCTCCGTCGCCGTCCATTCCGAGGCCGACCGCTTCACGCGGCCGGTGCTCGATGCCGACGAGCGCGTCGCCATCGGTCCTTCGCCAGCGAAGGACAGCTATCTCAACATCGATGCCATCATCGCGGCCTGCCGGGCCACCGGCGCCGAGGCGGTGCATCCGGGCTACGGCTTCCTGTCGGAAAATGCCGGCTTCGCCGAGCGACTCGCCGCCGAAGGCATCCGCTTCATCGGGCCGCGGCCGGAGCATCTGACGGCGTTCGGGCTCAAGCATACAGCCCGCGCGCTCGCCGAGGCCTCCGGCGTGCCGCTCCTTCCCGGCAGTGGCCTGATCGGCTCGGCCGAGGAGGCGCTCGCCGCCGCGGAGACCGTCGGCTATCCGGTGATGCTGAAGAGCACCGCCGGCGGCGGCGGCATCGGCATGCAGCTCTGCCGCGACGCCGCCGAACTCGCGGCCCGCTTCGAAGCGGTACAGCGCATGGCCGGCTCGAGCTTCGGCGATGCGCGCGTCTATCTCGAGCGCTTCGTGGCGCGCGCCCGGCATGTCGAGGTGCAGATCTTCGGCGACGGCAAGGGCCGCGTGGTGGCGCTCGGCGAGCGGGACTGCTCGCTGCAGCGGCGCAACCAGAAGGTCATCGAGGAGACGCCGGCGCCCAACCTGCGCGATGCCGTGCGCACAACGCTGCACCGCGCCGCCGTCGCGCTCGGCGAGAGCGTCGCCTATGAATCGGCCGGAACGGTCGAGTTCATCTATGACGTGGCGCGCGGCGATGTCTCGTTTCTCGAGGTCAACACGCGGCTGCAGGTCGAGCATCCGGTCACCGAGGCGGTGTTCGGCATCGACCTCGTCGAGTGGATGATCCGCCAGGCGGCGGGCGAACTTGATCTGCCGGCGCAGGAAAAGCTGGTGCCGCGCGGCGCCGCGATCGAGGCGCGGCTCTATGCCGAGAACCCGCAGGCGGATTTCCGGCCCTCGACCGGGCTGCTCACCGAGGTCCGGTTTCCGGAGGATGTGCGGGTCGATCGCTGGATCGAGACCGGCACCGAGGTGACGCCCTATTACGATCCGCTGCTGGCCAAGGTGATCGTCGCGGCGCCGGACCGCGCGACGGCGATCGACCGGCTGGAAACGGCCCTCGCCGCCTCGGCGGTCTATGGCATCGAGACCAATCTCGACTATCTCGGCGCAATCGCGCGATCGGACGTGTTCCGCAGCGGCGACGTCTCGACGGCGGCGCTCAGGACCCTCCCCTTCGAGCCCCGCGCCATCGAGGTGATCAGCCCGGGCGCGCAGACCAGCGTGCAGGACTGGCCGGGCCGCCTCGGCCTCTGGAATGTCGGCGTGCCGCCATCGGGGCCGATGGACAGCCGCTCGCACCGGCTCGCCAACCGCATCGTCGGCAATGACGAGCGGGCGGCGGCGCTGGAGATGACCGTCGCCGGGCCGGTGCTGCGCTTCCACCACGCCGCCGTCATCGCCGTCACCGGGGCCGACATGGCGCCGAGGCTGGATGGAGCGCCGATCCCGGCCTTCGAGCCGGTCGCGGTTTCGGCCGGGGCGGTATTGACCTTCGGGCCGGTGGCCGGTCCCGGCCAGCGCGCTTACCTCGCGGTGCGTGGCGGCATCGACGCGCCGCTCTTTCTCGGCTCGCGGGCGAATTTCAGCCTCGGCCGCTTCGGCGGCCATGCCACCGGCACGCTCGTCGCCGGCGACGTGCTCAAGATCGGCGATCAGGCGGTGGCCGAGCCCGAGGTGGTTCCGAGCGGCGAGCGTCCCGAACTCGCGCGCGAATGGGTGATCGGCGTCCGCTCCGGCCCGCATGGCGCGCCGGACTTCTTCACGGGCGACGACATCGCAGCGCTGTTCTCGGCCCGCTACGAGGTGCATTTCAACTCCTCGCGCACCGGCGTCCGCCTGATCGGGCCGCAGCCGACATGGGCGCGCGCCGATGGCGGCGAAGCGGGGCTGCATCCTTCCAACATCCACGACAACGCCTATGCCATCGGCGCCATCGACTTCACCGGCGACATGCCGATCATCCTCGGCCCCGACGGCCCCAGCCTCGGCGGCTTCGTCTGCCCGGCGGTGATCGCGCGCGACGAGCTCTGGAAGATGGGCCAGTTGAAGCCGGGCGACGGGGTGAGATTTGTCGAGGCGGACGAATCCCCGCGGCGGATGCACGCGGTCGAAGGAAGTCCCCCACCCCGACCCTCCCCCGCAAGGGGGGAGGGAGAGGAGCCCTCACCCTCGCCCTTCCCGGCCTCCCGGCAGGAGCGGGACCTCGAGGCCGGCACGACCGCACTCCCTCCCCCCTTGCGGGGGAGGGCTGGGGTGGGGGACTTGCTGGCATCGGTCGGTCGCGGCGGGCAGACCGCCCCCGCCTCGCCGATCCTTGCCACCCGCGACGATGGCCCGGTGCGGGTCGTCTACCGGCGGGCGGGAGACGACAATCTGCTTGTCGAGTTCGGGCCGATGGCGCTCGACATCGCGCTCCGCCTGCGCGTGCATCTCATGATGGAGGCGGTGTCGGCGGCGCGGCTTCCCGGCATCATCGACCTGACGCCCGGCATCCGCTCGCTGCAGGTGCATTTCGACGGCTCGAGCCTTTCCATGGGCCGTCTCATCGATGCGCTGCAGGCGATCGAGGCCGCGCTTCCCCCGGTCGACGACGTGACCGTGCCGTCGCGCATCGTGCATCTGCCCCTCTCGTGGAACGATCCGTCGGTCCAGCTGGCGATGCGGAAATATCAGGAGCTGGTGCGGCCGGATGCGCCGTGGTGTCCGTCGAACATCGAGTTCATCCGGCGCATCAATGGTCTCGACACGATCGACGATGTGAAGCGCATCGTGTTCGACGCGGAGTATCTCGTGCTCGGGCTCGGCGACGTCTATCTCGGCGCGCCGGTTGCGACACCGCTCGATCCACGCCACCGCCTGGTGACGACCAAATACAATCCGGCCCGCACCTGGACGCCGGAAAACGCGGTCGGCATCGGCGGCGCCTATCTCTGCGTCTACGGCATGGAGGGACCGGGCGGCTACCAGCTGTTCGGGCGCACGATCCAGATGTGGAATGCCTGGCGACAGACGCCGGAGTTCACGCCCGGCCATCCCTGGCTGCTGCGCTTCTTCGACCGCATCCGCTTCTTCGAAGTCAGCGAGGCCGAGCTCGCGGAGGCGCGGGCCGCCTTCCCGCATGGACGCTATCCGGTGCGGATCGAGGAGACGCGGTTCTCCCATGCCGACTATGCGCGGTCGCTCGCCGACAATGCCGAGGGCATCGCAGCCTTCAAGGCGCGGCAGCAGGCGGCCTTCGAGGCCGAGCGGCTGGACTGGAAGGCGCGCGGTCTCGACAGCTTCGTCAGCGACGATGGCGGGCCGGCGGCCGAGAGTGACACCGACATTCCGGAAGGCCAGCAGGCCGTGGCCGCGCATATGACCGGCAATGTCTGGAAGATACTGGTGGATGAAGGCGCGATGGTGGAAGCCGGCCAGCCGGTCGTCATCGTCGAATCGATGAAGATGGAAATGGAAATCGCGACGCCCGTGGCGGGCCGTGTCGCCGGCCTGCGCTGTCAGGTCGGCCGGACGGTGCGCGCCGGCGATATCGTCGCGCTGATTGAAGGAGCCCCGTGATGCTGCCGACCTTCCTCGATATCGCGACGCTCGCCGAGGGCTATCGCAGCGGCGCCTTCACGCCGGTCGATGTCATCCGCGCCGTGATCGGGCGCATCGAAGCCTGGCCGGACCGCGCCGTCTGGATTTCCCGCTTCGACGACGCCGCGCTGATCGCGGCGGCGGAAGCCCTCGTCGCGGCAGGAGCGCCGACCGACGATCAGCCGCTCTGGGGCATTCCCTTCGCGGTCAAGGACAATATCGACGTCGCCGGCCTCGATACGACCGCCGCCTGCCCGGCCTTCGCCTATCGGCCCGACCGCGACGCGACGGTGATTGCGCGGCTGAAGGCGGCGGGCGCCCTCGTTATCGGCAAGACCAATCTCGATCAGTTCGCGACCGGCCTCAACGGCACGCGCTCGCCCTATGGCGCGCCCCGCTCCGTCTTCAACGAGGCCTATGTCTCGGGCGGTTCGTCGTCCGGCTCGGCGGTCGCCGTCGCCTCGGGACAGGTCGCCTTCGCGCTCGGCACCGACACCGCCGGCTCGGGCCGCATTCCGGCAGCCTTCAACAATCTCGTCGGCGTGAAGCCCTCGCGCGGCATGCTCTCGGGCAAGGGGCTCGTGCCGGCCTGCCGCAGCCTCGATTGCATCACCGTCATGGCCGGGACGGCGGGCGACGCCGATCTCGTGCGCCGCGTCGCGGCCGGCTTCGACGCGGCCGATCCCTATTCGCGCGACCTGCCGGCTGCCACGCTGCCGGCCGGCGGCTTCCGCTTTGGCGTCCTCGATGCCGAGGAGCGCGAGTTCTTCGGCGACGCGGCGACCGAGGCGCTCTATGACGCGGCGATCGCCCGGCTCGAGGCGCTCGGCGGCACGGCGGTTCCGATCGACTATGCCCCCTTCCGCGAATGCGCCGCCCTCCTCTATGGCGGCCCCTTCGTCGCGGAACGCCTCGCGGCGATCGAGCGCTTCGTCGACGACCACGCCGCGGCGATGGATCCGACCGTGCGCACGATCGTCGAGGGCGCGCGCGCCTATTCGGCGGTCGACGCCTTCCGCGGGCAGTACCGGCTCGAGGAACTGCGCAAGCTCACCGACGCGGAATGGGCGAGCATGGACGTATTGCTGCTGCCGACCGCGCCGACGGCCTACACGGTCGAGGCGATGACGGCGGATCCGATCCGCCTCAACTCCAATCTCGGCCGCTACACCAATTTCGTGAACCTGCTCGACTGCAGCGCCATTGCCATTCCGGCCGGCTTCCGGCCGGACGGCATGCCGGGCGGCGTGACGCTGATCGGGCCGGCCTTCGCCGATGCGGCGCTGGCGGAGCTCGGCGACCGGCTGCACCGCGCGATGCCATTCGGCATGGGCCGTGACACGGCAGCCGCGCTGCCGGAAGCGAGCCGGATCGCGGCGCCCGCCGAGAATCTCCTGCCGGTCGTCGTGGTCGGGGCGCATCTTTCGGGCATGCCGCTCAATCCGCAGCTCACCACCGCCGGCGGAAAGCTGCTGAAGACCTGCCGCACCGCCGCCGACTACCGGCTCTATGTGCTGCCGGACACCGTACCGCCGAAGCCGGGCCTCATCCGCGATCCGGACTTCCTTGGCGAGGGTCTCGCAGTCGAGGTCTGGGGACTGTCGCCGGCCGCTTTCGGCGCCTTCGTCAACGCCATCCCCGCGCCGCTCGGCGTCGGCAAGGTGATGCTCGACGACGGGACAGAGGCGACCGGCTTCCTCTGCGAGCCCTATGCCGTCAAGGGCGCGCGCGAGATCACGGCGCTCGGCGGCTGGCGCGCCTATATCGCGGAGAAGACGGCGATCGCCTGACAATCGCCGGATGGCTTGATCGAAATCGGGTCTGCGGCCGCCGATTGCGGTATGTTTCGCCGTGATCGGAGAAAAGCCATGGACTCGGATCTGGCTCTGAGGCTGGCGCTGGCTCTCGGCATCGGCCTCGTCGTCGGCCTCGAACGCGGCTGGCGGGAGCGGGAAGCCTCGCCGGGCAGCCGGACGGCGGGCCTCCGCACCTATGCGCTTGCCGGTCTCCTCGGCGGCATCGTGGCGGCGGTCGCGCGGGCGGTCGAGGCGCCCGTGCTGATCGGCTTCGGCTTTGTCGGCTTCATCGCCATCTTCGCCTGGTTCAAGCGCGACGAGAGCCTCGCCGACCGCGATTTCAGCGTCACCGGCACCGTCGCCGCGATGCTCGTCTTCATGCTCGGCGTCCTCAGCGTCGCCGGCAACCGCGAGATCGCCGCCGCCGGCGGCATCGCCACCGCCGCCCTGCTCGCGGCGCGGGAATGGCTGCATGCGCTGGTGGCGCGCATCACCTGGGCCGAGATGCGGTCGAGCCTGCTTCTTCTCGCGATGACCGTCATTGTGCTGCCGCTGCTGCCCGATCGCGCGCTCGATCCGCTCGGCGCGCTCAATCCGCGCGCGATCTGGACGCTGACCATCCTCATCGCCGGCCTTTCCTATGCCGGCTATCTCGGCATGCGCATTCTCGGCCCCTCGCGCGGCGTGCTGGTGGCGGCGCTGACCGGCGGCATGGTTTCGTCCACGGCCGTGACGGTCGCCTTCGCGCGACGATCGGCGGAGGGCGAGGATGGCAAGCTGCTCGCGGCCGGCGCGGCCGCCGCCGGCGCCGTCTCCGTCAGCCGCGTGCTGGTCGTCGCCACGGTGATCCAGCCGGCGCTCGGACCGCTCCTCGCCAGCTTTGCCGTTCCGGCGGCGCTTGTTCTGGCCGCGCCGGCCGTGCGGCTGGCCTTCAGGCGCGCGCCGGCCGGCGAAGGCGGCGTCACGCTCGGGAACCCATTCGAGCTGCTGCCCGTTCTCGGATTTGCGGCCCTTCTCGCCGGTGTCGGCCTCGTCGCGGCCTTTGTCAGCCAGCGCTTCGGAGCCGCCGGCCTCTATCCACTCGGGGCGCTGTCAGGACTGGCGGATGTCGATGCCTTCACTCTCTCCACCGCCCGGCTCGCCGGACAGTCGATCGGCATCGCCGAAGCGGGCTATGCGATCCTCATCTGCGCCGGTGTCAACGCGTTGGCCCGCGCGGGCTACGGCGCCACGGTGGGTGACCGCCGCTTCGGCGCCCGCCTCGCCATCTTCAGCCTCATCGCACTCGCGGCCGGCGGCGCCTTCGGACTTACGGTCGGCACCTCCCTCGTCGGATAGAAAGGCTGCTTGCCCTCGATGAAGGACGACGCTGACAAAGCCATCGAGACGGAGCTCAAATTCGCGATCGATGCCGCGGACCTGCCTGCGCTTCGCGCGCATCCGATGTTCGCGGGCGTCGCCGATACGCGCCAACTCCTGGAAGCCACCTATTTCGATACGCCAGATTGCCTGCTGCATGAGGCCGGCTTCTCGCTGCGGCTGCGCCGGTCCGGCGATACGGTCGTCCAGACGCTGAAGGGCAAGCGGCCGGGCGGATCAGGCTTCCTCAGCCGCGACGAGCACGAGCATGTCGTCGCCGATGGCGCGCTGGACGAGCAGGCGCTCGCCGAGGGGCTGTCGCCCGATCTGCTGCACCGTGTACGCGGCCGGCTGGAGCCGCGCTTCACGATGGCCGTCACCCGCTGCGCGTGGCGGATCGAGGCCGCTGGAGGCGTCGTCGAAATCAGCACGGACGAAGGCCGGATCACCGCCGGCGAGCGCAGCGAACCGATCGCGGAGGTCGAGTTCGAGATCGTCTCCGGCGAGCCGGCGGCCCTGTTCGCCCTCGCCCGCTCGGCGCTCTCCGCCGTGCCGCTGCATTTGCAGCCGCTCGCCAAGTCCGACCGCGGCCACCGTCTCGCCGGCGGCAAAGTGGAAGCGGCCGGCTCCGCGCTCCCGCTCGGCCCCGATGCGACGACGGTTAGCGCGATGCGCAGCCTGATCGGGCCGCTGGTGCTGGCCATCGCCGTCGAGCGATCGACGGTGATGACCGACAGCGACGCCGAGGCGATCCACCGGCTCCGCGTGCTCTTGCGCAAGCAGCGGACGCTGCTCGAGCTCGCCGACGCCATGCTGCCGGGCGCGCTGAAGCCGCGGCTCTCCGACGCGATCCACGAGGCGTTCAAGAAGCTCGGCGAGGCGCGCGACCTCGACATCCTGCAGGCCATCCTGCCCGTCAACCAGACGCAAGCGGCGGACGAACTCGTGGCGATCGCCCGGGCGCGCAACACGGCGCTGCTCGGGGCGCGGGGTGCCCTCGCCTCGCGGGCCTTCGCCGAGACGATGCTCGATCTCCTCGCCTTCGCGGAAGGGATCGATGGCGATGTCGCCGACGGCGAAGCGCCTGCCCAATCGAGCGCGGCGGCGGTGATCGACGCGCGCTGGGGCGGGATCGCCGGCAGTCGCCGGCCGAGCCGGCTCAGCGCCGGCCGTCGGCACAAGTTGCGCATCCACGCCAAGCGCCTCCGCGACGCGACGGAGTTCCTGGCCGGGCTCTTCCCTGATGAGCAGGCGGACAAGCGGGCGCAGAAGCTTCTCGGCACGCTGCGCGATCTTCAGGACGCGCTTGGCGGCCTCAATGACCGCGACAATGCCTGGCGCCTCGGCAAGGCCTGGCTCGGCAAGCCTCTCGCCGCCGCGCTCGGCCTGAAGCCGGTCAGACGCGCGGAAAAAGCCGCCATCCGCGACGCGGACGACGCGTTCCGCCGTCTCAAGAAGCGAAAACCCTTCTGGCGCGCGGCCCGGCCTTCCGCTCAGTGAGGGTCGCTCGGCAAAGAGCTGCGCGCCGAGCCCGACAGCGTCCTGGCGAGGCCATAGGGCACCCAGGTCGGCAGCCAGCGATAAGGGTGGCCTTTCGGCAGCTTCAGCCGGTTGCGCCGCGCCTGCATCGCCTCGCGACGTGCGCGCTCGGCGCTGAGCGGCAACGGATACCGGCTCACCAATGGATCGACAGGACGAAGATCAGTCACGGCCGCGCTCCCGCATCCGGTGGGAGAAGAGATCGCCAAAAGATGCATCCCGCAACGCAATATGACTGAATGCGCTGCAACAATCCAGATGCAAGAAACTGTCCAGTCGAGCCTAGATCCCTCTTGCCGGCCGGTTTCTGTCGCGAATTGGACAGAAGTCGAAACTCCGGCGGATGCCTTTGCGTAAGAGCTGACGCCAAGCTAATGACGCGTTTCCGAAGACTGTGGGGCCTGTGACCAAGGTCATTGACGAAATGCTGGAGCTTCGTTCTCTTCAAAGTCGAAGGTCCGCACAGGACAAACGCTCGAATCAACAACGCGAATGGGCCGCGCCTCGGCGTCCGGCTCTTCCCGGGAGGCCGTTTATGGTAGAACAGACGCGTGCGACGCGGCGCCGCAGCCAGGGGCGCTCGTCCGGATCGCGACCGCCCGAGCGGGGGCTGGAGCCGACCGATCCCATCGTCAGCGTCTATCCGCTTCCGCTGGATGCCAAGCGTGCCCGCGACGAGGCGAACCGCGCGCGCCGGCTCGGCAAGAAGCTGCCGATCGGCCACCCCTATCGCCGGCTGCCGCTGTGGCTCCCTTATTGGCTTGCACGATTGATCAACGGCTCGGCTCCGAGTTCGAAGCCGAAGAACGACTGATCGCGCGATGATGGCGAAGCCGCGCGTCGCGCGGCCGCATCAGGCTTCCAGCGCCTCGGTGAAGCGCTTCAGCCCGTCGCTCCGCGAGAGCTGGGCCGAGAGCTGCGACTGCAGCACGCTGTCGGTCGTGAGCTTCAGGCGCGCGACGTCGCGAATGGCCTCGGCGAGCTTCTGCGAGTCCCCCGGCGGCGTGATGAACGCGGCCTGGCCGAGGAACTCGAAGATCTCCGTGCCCGACGCCGCGGTCACGACGATGGGACGGCCGGAGGCCAGCATGCCGCCGAGCTTCGACGGCAGAACCAGATCGGCGGCGTTGGCGTCCTGCGGCAGCGCGTGCAGATCGGCCATGTTGAGGAAGGCGTTCAGCCGCGCATAGGGCTGGAATGGCAGGAAGCGGACCGTCTCGAGCTTGCCGTAGCGCGCGATGAGATCGTCCTTGGCCGGCCCCTCGCCCGCGATCACGAAGCGGATCGAGCGGTCGCCGGCGAGGCTCTCCGCCGCGTCGAGCAGGACATGCAGGCCCTGCTTGGCGCCGATATTGCCCGAATAGAGAACGACGAAATCGTCCTCCGCATAGCCGAGTTCCTGCCGGTAGGGGCTCGGCCCATCGAGCGGGAAGATCTGGTCGAGATCGACCCAGTTGCGGATGACGGCGACCTTGGCCTCCGGAACGCCTTTCTCGACGATCTTCTCGGCCATGCGGTTGGAGATGGTCACCACGCGGTCGAAGCCGCGCATCACGGCGCGCTCGAAAGCGTAGCCGAGACGCTTCAGCCAGGTCTTGCTGCCGAGATGGCCGACGGCGAAGGCGGCGTCCACCTCGAGGTCCTGGACATGCAGGATGCTGCGCGCGCCGGTGAGCTTCGCCGCGAGCAGCGCCGCCGGCGCAGCGATCAGCGTCGGCTCGATGCAGAGCAGCGTATCGGGGCGGTGGCGGATGAACTGCCACAGCACGGTCGGCAGCGAGGTCGCGGCGAAGCTGATCGGCGCAACCAGCCGCCAGATCCCCTCCATACGCTCGCGCAGGAGGAGCGGGCAGCGAACGACCGTGACGCCGTTCAGCGCCTCGGTCGAATAGCCGTTGCGATAAGGCGCCTGGACGCGCCAGCCGGGATAGTGAGCCGGCGTCGTCACGACGACGACCGACTTGCCTTCCGCCGCGAGATGCTCGGCGATCTCGCCGGTATAGCGGCCTACGCCCGCCATTTCGGGGGCGTAGTTCATGCCGTAGACGAGGACCTTGTGGGTCATGAGCTTCCCGGGCTCGATCTCACCTGGCGCCCGCGATCAGGCGTTGTGCATGACCGGGGCGTGCGCCATGACCTTGAGGTCTTCGGCGACCATCTCGGAGACCAGCCCGTCGAGACCCGTCTCATGCGTCCAGCCGAGCTTGGCCTTGGCCTTGGCCGGATCGCCGATCAGGAGTTCGACTTCCGTCGGACGGAAATAGCGCGGGTCGATCGCGACCAGCACGCGGCCGGTCTTCTTGTCGATGCCCTTCTCCTCGACGCCCTCGCCCTGCCATTCGAGAGCGATGTCGACATGGGCGAAGGCCTTCTCGACGAAGGAGCGCACGGTGTGCGTCTCGCCGGTGGCCAGCACATAGTCGTCAGCCTCGTCCTGCTGCAGCATCAGCCACATGCCGCGGACATACTCACGGGCATGGCCCCAGTCGCGCTTGGCGTCGAGATTGCCGAGATAGAGGCGGTCCTGCTTGCCGTGATGGATCGCCGCCACCGCACGGGTGATCTTGCGGGTGACGAAGGTCTCGCCGCGCAGCGGGCTCTCATGGTTGAAGAGGATGCCGTTCGAGGCATGCATGCCATAGGCCTCGCGGTAATTCACCACGATCCAGTAGCCATAGAGCTTGGCCGCTGCGTAGGGCGAGCGCGGGTAGAACGGCGTCTTCTCGCTCTGCGGGATCTCCTGGACCTTGCCATAGAGCTCCGAGGTCGACGCCTGATAGAATCGGGTCTTCTCGGTGAGCTTCAGCAGGCGGATCGCCTCGAGAAGGCGCAGCGTGCCGATCGCGTCGGCGTTCGCCGTGTATTCCGGCGTCTCGAAGCTGACCTGCACATGGCTCTGGGCGGCGAGATTGTAGATCTCGTCCGGCTGCGTCTCCTGCACGATGCGGATCAGATTGGTCGAATCCGTCATGTCGCCATAGTGCAGGATGAAGCGCGGATCCCGCTCATGCGGATCCTGGTAGAGATGCTCCACACGGCCCGTGTTGAACGACGACGAGCGCCGCTTCACGCCATGGACGACATAGCCCTTCTGGAGCAGCAGCTCCGAGAGATAGGCGCCGTCCTGACCCGTCGCGCCGGTGATCAGCGCCGTCTTCCCCGTCTTTGAAACCATGAATCCTGTCGCCGTTCAGTAGAAGTTGAGAAATCTGCCCCAGTCGTGCGGCAAGGCATCGATACCGGATGTTATGGACCCTTTATATCGCAGTGCAACATAAATGTGCGTCCGCGACGAGACCATCCGGCAAACCATCCCAGCGCCCGCTCCGGTCCTTCATAGGGCCGAAGCGGATGCGCCGCCAGCCCGCCGTGACAGGAGCGTTCGCTCATAATCCGCTATTCCGCGGCGGTCTCGAGGACGCTGGCCTCGCGGCTGTCGGCGCGGCCGACGCCTTCGTAAGCGAAGCCGTGCCGCGCCACTTCCTCGCGGCTGTAGACATTGCGGAGGTCGACGAGCACCGGAACCCGCATCGCCGCCTTCAGCCGCCCGAAGTCCAGCGCCCGGAACTGGTCCCATTCCGTCACCAGCACGATCGCGTCCGCGCCCTCCGCCGCCTCATACGGGCTCTCGGCATAGGAGACCCTCTCGTCCAGCAGCGGCTTCGCCGCCTCCATGCCGACCGGGTCATGCGCCACGATCTTCGCGCCCGCGTCCTGCAGCGCCTGGATGATCGACAGCGACGGCGCCTCGCGCATGTCGTCCGTCCGCGGCTTGAAGGTCAGCCCCAGAACGGCGATCACCTTGCCGCGCACGTCGCCGCCGCAGGCCGCCACCACCTTGCGCGCCATCGCCCGCTTGCG
>JAFKFV010000026.1 GCA_017307955.1 Allobosea sp.
AGTTGGGTTCAGAACGTCGTGAGACAGTTCGGTCCCTATCTGCCGTGGGTGTAGGAAAATTGAGAGGATCTGTCCTTAGTACGAGAGGACCGGGATGGACGTACCTCTGGTGGACCTGTTGTGGCGCCAGCCGCATTGCAGGGTAGCTACGTACGGACGGGATAACCGCTGAAAGCATCTAAGCGGGAAACCCACCTCGAAACGAGTTTTCCCTTGAGAGTCGTGGTAGACCACCACGTCGATAGGCCGGGTGTGGAAGTGCGGCAACGCATGCAGCTTACCGGTACTAATCACTCGATCGGCTTGATCGCCCTCATTAACAATGCCCATCGCAGCCGCGATGCGCTCTCAATGAAATCCCAGCTTCTTCACCTTTCTGCGCTTTGCCGGCCTGGTGGTCATGGCGAGGAGCCTGAACCCGATCCCATTCCGAACTCGGCCGTTAAACTCCTCCGCGCCAATGGTACTGTGTCTCAAGACCCGGGAGAGTAGGTCGCTGCCAGGCCTGCAAAACGCAGAAAGAAAACAAACTCTCTCTCTTCACACCCAATCAAAAAGCCCCGCCAGGCAGAAATGCTCGGCGGGGCTTTTTGTCGTCCGGAATCGGGGCAGGAGGGGAACCGGCAGGGGAGGGGACCGGGCCTGCCAACCGGCGAGCCCTCAAGCAACCGACAAACAGGCCGAGAAACGGCGGCGGCCTCAGCGTGAACCTGCCACCCAAGCCGTCCCTCATGCCTACCCGCCACGGCAGCCACGACGGGGATGGCTTAGAAGCCTGTGAGCGGGCTGCTCCACTGTCGACCTGCACGCGCGAAGCGAGGAGTCGAGCGAGACCGCGCGGCGGATCCGTTCGGCGGCTTGCGCAGCGGTGATGATCGTCGATTGCGTCTGGCCGCTCTCCGAGGCCTTCAACGCCGGCGCCCGTGGCTGTACGGCGCTGCCGCAGCACTTCACCGGCGTCCTGGCATCGCGCCGTTGCACTATCGCCGGGCGATCCCGGCTGGATACCAAAGAGCGTGTGCCTGTGACAGCGAAGGTTAACGAAGTCTTGCGCGTTGCGGCCGCGCCTATTCATTCCCCGGACACGCATTATTCTCACTCTGTCGTGAGTTGCAGTTGACTATCGCAGCCAAAGCATCGCCATTCTAGGCGCGCTGGCGAGGGGCGAATCGGGCCATCTCCGCTTCTCCCGGCATCCGGTTCGCCGTTCTGCGGCGGCCGGCCTCGCCGGCCTCGCCGGTACTATCTACGGGGAAGGATTATCCATGCGATTCATCACGATCGGGCTGGCGGCCGCCGCTCTGACGGCCGGCATCGCCGCCGCCTCCGCCCAGACCATGAGCTATTCCGACGCCGGCGCTCTCCTCGCGCAGAGCTGCGGCAAGGACATCGAAAAGTATTGCGCCAAGGTCAATCTCGGCGACGGCGCTCTCCGGGACTGCCTGATGGGGGCCAACTCCAAGGTCAATCCTCAATGCGTCGCCGACTATCAGACGGTCGTCGCCTCGCTGACCAAGCGCGCCGCGGCGCAGGCCTCGGTGGCGAAGCTCTGCCGCAACGATGTCGCGCGCCATTGCCAGGGAATGGTCGCCGGCGATGCGCATTTCCTCTCCTGCCTGAACGCCGCCTATCGCGTCGTGACCGCCGCCTGCAATCAGGCGATCGTCGATGCAGGCTGGCGCTGAGCCGCGTGAGGGAAGGGAAGGAACCCAGATCATGAAGAAGACCCGCATCGCCGCGCTCGCCGCCGTGCTCGCTTTCGCCGGCGCCACGCTGCCCGCTTCGGCGCAGACCGCGCTCAGCGAAGGCCAGATCCTGCAGAGCCTGCAGAGCGCCTCCCGCGTCGCGCCGCCGAACCTGTCGGCCGCCCTGATCGCCAACGCCGTCCAGGAGCATATCAAGAACAATCCCGGCATGCCGATCACCTGGACGCCGCTGCAGCTGCTCGACGGCCTCGCGCAGATCAATGTGCAGATCCAGTTCGCGCTGAACTCCGACATCATCCGTCCGGAGTCCTATTCCACCATCGGCTCGATCGCCGACGCGCTGCATCACCCGATCCTCGCCGGCTACAAGTTCGTGGTGACCGGCAATACCGACATCACCGGCGACCGGATGAAGAATCTGGAGCTCAGCCAGCGCCGCGCCAACGCGGTCATGAACGCGCTCGTCACCGTCTACAATGTCGATCCGGCCCGCCTCGAAGCGGTCGGCCTCGGCCAGGAGAATCTGCAGGACGTGCAGAATCCGAAGGACCCGATCAATCGGCGCGTCCAGCTCATCAATGTCGGCAAGTATCTGCCGGGCAAGTAAGTCCGGACGAATGTCAACAGACTGTCCGGCGCTTCGGCGCCGGACTTGATCGCGACGCTCATCAGGGCCGCGGCTGCCATAAGGTAGCCGCGGCCTTCGCGTCAGAGGCGGTAGAAGGCGACCGCGTTGTCGCGCCAGAACTTGCGCCGTTCGTCCTCGCTCGCGCCGGCGAGCAGGTCGTCGAGGATCTCGGTCCAGCGGCGATAGGTGATGGCGAGCGTCGAGACCGGCCAGTCGCCGCCGAACATGACGCGGTCGAAGCCGAAGGCGTCGATGGCCGTCGAGACGTAGCGCTTCAGCTGATCCTCGGTCCAGTTGCGGTGATCGGCTTCGGTGGCGACGCCGGAGATCTTGCAGACGACATTCGGCCGGCGCGCAAGCTCCCGCATCTCCTCCGCCCAAGGCGAGACGAGGCCGTCGGCGATTCCCGGCTTGCCGATATGGTCGAGGATCATCGGCACGGTCTCGACCTTGTCGGCGAAGGCGATGACATTGGCGAGCTGCCGGTGGAAGATGCAGATGTCGAAGCTGAGGCCGAACTCGGCGAGCATCCTGGCGCCGGTGACGAAGCCCGGCTGCAGGCAGAAATCATCCGCCTCCGACTGGAGGAGCCGGCGGATGCCGCGCAGCAGCGGCAGTTCGGCCAGGGCTTCGAGATGCGGCCGCACTGCCTCGCCCTGCTCGAGCGGGGCCGAGGCAACCATGCCCTTGAGGCGCGGCTCCAGCCTGGCAAGGGTGGTCACCCACCGCGCCTCGTCGAGCGCCTGGCCGGCATTCACGGCACATTCCATGAAGACCATGGATTCGAGCGGCAAGCCGGCGGTCGCAGCCGCGAATTCGGGCAGCTCATGGCGCCGGTCGAGCGTGTCGTTGCCGGCGAGCCAGTCATAACCGAGCCGCATCGGGTCCCAGAGATGGACATGGGTATCGACGAAGGGGACGCTCGGCATCAGTCGTTTCCTCGCCGGGCTCTAATCATCGGCGCACGGTTCTGCATCTTGCTCTCCTCCCTCATTGCGGCGCGTCGGCACCTGCCCCGAGAGGGGGAGGCCGCCGCGGCCGTTTTCTCGCATAGCATGCCGCAACAGGCGACGCGATCAACGGGGCAGGCGCCGCGCCATCCACCGCAAAACCCGTCATCCGGTTGACATTCGCAGACCGCCTGCCTATGGTCCGGCCAACTTTCGAGACGGGCGCCTTGGGCGCTCGTTTCGTTGTAGGCCCCATGAATTGCGGAACCCGCGCCATGAAAATCAAGAACTCGCTCAAGGCGCTGCTCGGGCGCCATCGCGCCAACCGGCTCGTGCGCCGCAAGGGCCGCGTCTTCATCATCAACAAGGTCAACCCGCGCTACAAGGCGCGCCAGGGCTGATCCTTGGCCGTCCGGTCCACCGGACGTGCTCGTGATTTGACGATGCCTGCATGCCGCCCTAGCTTGGGTCGCATGCAGGCATTTGTCTTCCGGGCTCCCGCTCTCGCTGCCATGGCGCTTGTCGCCATGTTGAGCGCAGCGGCGCCGAATCTGGCCGCCGAGCCGCCTGCGGCGACAGCCCAGTCTCCTTCGCCGTCGCTCGCCAGCAAGCCGCTCGGCGAGATGTCGATGGACGAGCTCTTCGCGACTCTTGCCGATCCGGCGAACGATGCGCGCGGGCGGGCGGCCGAGAAGGAGATCCAGCGGCGCTGGTCCCGATCCGGCAGCGCCACGATCGATCTCCTGATGAGCTGGGCGCAGCAGTCGCTTGCCGCCAAGGACTATGGCCGCGCGCTCGATTTCCTCGACCAGGTCGTGATGCTGAAGCCCGATTACGCCGAGGGCTGGAATCGCCGGGCGACCGTCTTCTATCTCCAGGACGAATACGGCAAGGCGCTTTCGGATATCGAGAAGGTGCTGATCCTCGAGCCACGCCATTTCGGGGCGCTCGCCGGGATCGGGACCATCTTCGAGGAGCTCGATCGCAAGGCGGACGCCCTTGCGGCCTTCGAAAAGGCGCTCGCGATCGATCCCTATCTCGAAGACGATGTCCGCAAATCCATCGACCAGTTGAAGCCAGACGTCGAGGGCGAGCAGATCTGAAGCCCCGGCGAACGCGCATTTGCGCTCCAGGAAAGGCTCCAGCCTTCACCAGGGATTTCAGGCCCGGAATGACAATGCCCGGACCGAGGTCCGGGCATTGCGTGTGCTTGTGTCTCTGGCAGGGGCCAGCTCAGTAGCTCTTTCCCTCGCTGCCGGCGCCGACAAAGGCGATGCGCAGCATGTTGGTTGCCCCCGGTGTCCTGAGCGGCACGCCGGCGGTGATGATGATGCGGTCATTGGCCTGCGCGAAGCCCTCGCGGCCGGCGATATGGCAAGCCCGGTTGACCATGTCGTCGAGATCGTAGGCGTCATCCGAGATCACGCAGTGGAGACCCCAGACGATCGACAGCCGACGCGCCGTCGCCTGGATCGGCGAGAGCGCGATGATCGGCGTGCGCGGCCGTTCGCGCGCCGCCCTGAGGCCCGTCGAGCCCGACGCGGTGTAGCAGCAGATGGCCGAGAGATTGAGCGTTTCGGCGATCTGGCGCGCGGCGGCTGAAATGGCGTCCGCGCCGGTCGCTTCCGGCTCGGTCCGCTGCGCGTGCATGATATTCTTGTGGTTGATGTCGCGCTCGACCGCGGCGGCGATCCTGTCCATCGTCTCGACGGCATCGATCGGGAAGGCGCCGGCGGCCGATTCGGCTGAGAGCATGATCGCGTCCGCGCCCTCATAGACGGCGGTCGCGACGTCGGAGACCTCGGCCCTGGTCGGAACCGGCGCCGTGATCATGGATTCGAGCATCTGGGTGGCGACGACCACCGGCTTGCCGGCGCGGCGGCAGGCCCGGGTAATCTGCTTCTGGATACCCGGAACCTCCTCGAGCGGCATCTCGACGCCGAGATCGCCGCGCGCGACCATGAGCGCATCGGAAATCTCGATGATTTCCGCGAGGCGCTGCACGGCCTGCGGCTTTTCGATCTTCGACATGATGCCGGCGCGGCCGGCGGCGATCTTCCGCACTTCGGCGACGTCTTCCGGGCGTTGCACGAAGGAAAGGGCGATCCAGTCGACCTTCGCCTCGAGCGCAGCGTCGAGATCGGCGCGGTCCTTCTCGGTGAGCGCGCCCGTGCGGATGGTCGAGTCCGGCACCGAGACGCCCTTGCGGTCGGAGAGCTTGGTGCCGACCTCGACCGTCGTCAGCGCGGACTTGCTGTCCGTCGACACGACACGAAGGCGCACCTTGCCGTCGTCGATCAGCAGCCGGTGGCCGGGCTCCAGCGCTTCCAGGATTTCCGGATGCGGCAGGAAGACGCGGCCGCTCGTACCCGGCGTCGGATCCGAATCGAGCGTGAAAGCCTGCCCGACGGTGATCTCGACCGCCTTGTCGGCGAAGGTGCCGAGACGCAGCTTCGGTCCCTGAAGATCGGCGAGGATGCCGATCGGCCGGCCTTCCTCGCCGTCGATCTCGCGGATGATCGCGACGAGCTCGCGCAGCCGGTCATGCGGCGTGTGGCTCATATTGATGCGGAACACATCGGCTCCGGCACGGAACAACGCCAGGATCGTCGCCTTGTCGGAGGAGGCGGGTCCGAGCGTCGCGAGAATCTTGACCTTACGCGAGCGTCTCATTGCGTCTTCGCTCCTGCTTGGGCGGGTTCGTTCAATTGGATTGTCCAGTTCGTCTGTTCGCCGGTGTCCACTTCGAAGAACCCGGTGCGGTTGAAGCCGCGGGCCACGCAATCCTCCGTGCCCTGGATCGTGAACATCTTGTCCTTGGTGCACATCACGAATTTGCCGCTCCATTCGCCGCCATGGTCGTAGTCGACCGCGTAGACGTAATAGAAGCGTGACACCAGCGTGCCGCTGACGAGGGTCTCACAGCTGTTGACGGGAATGTTCCACCAGCCTTCCGTCGTCCAGATTTTGTTGTCCTTGTAGCCGATGGCGACGCCGACCCGGTTGTTGGTCTTGTTGCAGAGCCTCAGATCGGCAAATGCAGGAGCCATGCCAACGCCCGGCGCCAGCAGGAGCCCTGCGGCGAGCGCCAGCGCCGCGGCGAGACTGCGCCCCGACAACATGCGGCGCACCATCAAGGTGATCGAACTCTCAACATGGTCGCGCGCTTTATGGGCGCGATTTTTTTCGGCTGTCAACGGTCTGGCCGCCGCCGGGGTGCCGGCGCGGTGGGAAGGAGCGGAAACAAGGGTCATGCGTCTTCGAAATTGGGGATCGCAGCCGCCCCCGCGCGGTTCGCGACGGCGCCCGCCGATGATCGCGCCAAAGGCGGCGGCATCATGACGCCGGCTCGGGGGTCGGCGGGGCAGGGGCCTTGCGCGGCCGCGCCACCATGATGCCGGCGAGGATGAGCAGACCGCCCACCGCCTGCGGCAGCGAGATCGGCTCGCCGGCGAAGAGCCAGCCGAAGACGGCGCCGGCAATCGCCTCCAAGAAGATGACCAGAGCCGAGAAGGCGGCCGGCAGATGGCCGAGCGCGAAGGCGAGGAGGCCCTGGCCGCCGGCATGGCTGACGAAGGCGAGGCCGACGATCGCGGAGGCGCCCTCGATGGTCGCGGGCAGGATTCGCGGCTCGACCGCCAGCGCGACGGCGAGGAGCGCGAGGCTGGTGATGATCGTCGAGAGGAAGGTGATCTTCGCCGCCGACTGCGTCCGCCGCGCGACCCGCACCGGCAGGAAATAGGCGCCGAAAAAGACGGAGGTCGCGAGGCCGCAGAGATCGCCGAACAGATGTTCCGGTGCCAGTTGCCAGCTCATGCCGATCAGGAAGGCCGCGCCGACGAGACAGAGCGCGAGCCCGGCGAAGACGCTGCGCGGGACATGCTCGCCGATGAAGAAGCCCGAGCCGAGCGCGACCCAGACCGGCGCCATGGTGGCGAGGAAGACGGCGTTCGCAACCGACGTGTTCAGGATTGCGAGGTGCCAGAAGATGAGGTCAGCCGTGAAGAACAGCCCGGCATAGATGACGGGCGCATCGAAGCGGAAGAGGTCGCGCAGCGTCCGTCCCGAGCGCCGCCCTTCGACATAGGACCAGACGAAGAGAAGGGGAATGGCGCCGCCCACGCGCCAGAAAGCGCTGGCGAACGGTCCGACCTCGGCATGGCGCACGAAGATCGGCGAGATCGCCATGGCGAGGGCGCCCATGACGAGGGCCGGCAGGGCCAGCGTCTGGGCTCCCTGGCGGGAAGGGTCGGTCACGATCGGGATCCAATCGGGGACGGGGTGCAAATGCTGTGGCGGGCTGCCATCCCCGTCAGTATCATCATGGCCATGCACGACAAGCCCCCCTCCAGCAGCCCGACCTCTGACGGCCTGGCCGACAACACTGCCATGATGTCGGATGCCCGGCTTCCGGACATTGACGCGCCGGCCTTCGAGCAGATCGGCGGCGACGCATCGGCGGGTCTTCTGCTCCTCTGCGATCACGCGTCCAACGCCGTTCCGGAGGATTATGACCGGCTCGGCCTCGGCGAAGCGGCGTTCGAGCGGCATATCGCCTATGATATCGGCGCCGCCGCGGTGACGCGCGGCCTCGCGGCCCGCTTCGGCGTTCCGGCCGTGCTCTCGCGCTTCTCGCGGCTGCTGATCGATCCCAATCGCGCCCTTGACGACCCGACGCTGTTGATGCGGCTCTCGGATGGGGCGGTCATTCCGGGCAATGCCCGCGTGGACGCGGCGGAGCGGCAAAGGCGGATCGATCGCTTCTACCGGCCCTATGACGATGCCGTGGGGGCGCTGATCGACGCGGCGATGGCGAGCGGCCGCATCCCGGTGATCCTCTCGGTGCACAGCTTCACGCCAGTCTGGAAGGGGGTGCCGCGCCGCTGGCAGGCGGGCGTGCTCTGGGATGCCGATCCCCGCTTCGCGCGGCCGCTGATCGAGGGCCTCGCCGTGGACCGCCTGCTGACCATCGGCGACAACGAGCCCTATCACGGCGCGCTGAAGGGCGACACGCTCTATCGCCACGCGACGCGGCGCGGCATCGCCCATGCGCTGATCGAGGTGCGCCAGGATCTCATCGCCGAACCGGACGGTGTCGCCGATTGGGTCGAACGGATCGCCCGCGCGCTGGACGCGATGGGGCTCGACCGTGCTCCGCATGGCGTCATGATGCATGGCTCGCTTACGGGACCCGTCGAGCCGCTTCTAGGGAGATATCGGCCATGACGCATCTCGACCGCGCGACGCGCACCGAACTCGAGGCCGCCGCCTTCCGCCGGCTGCTGGAGCATCTCTCCGGCCGGCCCGACGTGCAGAACATCGATCTCATGAATCTCGCCGGCTTCTGCCGCAACTGCCTCGCCAACTGGTATCGCGAGGCGGCGGAGGCAAAGGGGATCGAACTCTCCAAGGAGGCGTCGCGCGAAGCCGTCTACGGCATGCCCTACGAGGACTGGCGGGCGGCGAACCAGCGCGAGGCGAGCCCGTCGCAGCTCGCGGCCTTCGAGACGAACCGCCCGAAGGAATGAAGCGTGGATAAGGGCCGAAACCGGTGGACCGCGGCGCTCGGCAGCTCCCGCGGCTTGACCGGGCGGCCGGAAACGGGCAGTGACCCTGCCTCAGATCACAGTTTCGAGGACAGCAGCCATGTCGAATGACGACGTCCAGGGCATCGCCGCGGCCCAGCTCCGCTCCATCGTCGAGCGGATCGAGCGACTCGAGGAAGAGAAGAAGGCCATCGCCGACGACATCAAGGATGTCTATGGCGAGGCCAAGGGCAACGGCTACGACACCAAGGTGCTGCGGACGATCATCCGCCTGCGCAAGCAGGACGCCAACGAGCGTGAGGAGCAGGACGCGATCCTCGACCTCTACAAGCAGGCGCTCGGCATGGTCTGACCGCAGCCGGTTTCGATGATGTCTTGAACGCCCGGGCCTCGCCCGGGCGTTTTCTTTTGCAGCCATCGTTCTTGATCGCCAAACGAAAACGGGCGCCGCGTTGCCGCGGCGCCCGTCGAAACCTGATGCTGGATGCAGCGCCTAACGCTTCATCGCCAGCTTGGTGCTGCCGAGATCGGCCGAGGCGAAGGTCACCGTGACCACCGGCTGGAACAAGGGGCCGGAGAAGCGATCGGTGCGCAGGCCTTCATAGGCGATGCGGCCGAAGCCGAGGCGAACCGCACGCTCGGGTGAGGTGAACAGGGCCGGATCGCCGAACGGACGCGGCATTTCGAGTTCCGCGTAACCCTTCTGCCGGGTCGAGCCCTGGCGCGTTACCAGCTCGATCGTGTCGGCCGAGTAGCCGAGCGCGGTGAAGCGGGCCAGCGGATCCTGCCAGTCGTCGGCGCTCTCGATCGGCGCGCCAGTGACGCTCGGCGAGGCCGAAGCCGCCCGGCCGGCGACGAGCGCGCCGGTGCTGGCGTCGATGCGCGGCGCGCCTACGTCGGCGGCGGCATAGGCGAGAACCGGAGCCGGCTCCATCGATCCCTTGCCGACCGCGTCGGCGATCGCCTCGGCGGCGGTGGCCGGCTGGTGCGGCTGCTCGACGGCGTCGAATGCGGCAAGCTGCGCGGCGACAGCCGGGCCGGACGTGCCGCCCGTCGACGAGGCGCTGGCGAGCGAAACCATCGGATTGGCGACCGCCGGATGAGCGGCCGGCGAGCTGCGCGGCACCGGGGCAGACGCGTCGGCCACGACGACCGGAGCTTCCTCGGCAGCCTCGTTCGCGACCGGCGAGGGCCGCGGCACGGGGGCCATGGCGACGACGGTCTCTGCCTCCTCGGCAGCGGCCACGGCCGGCGCATCGGCGTCGTCGTTCTGCTGCTGCGGCATCGGCGAGCGGCGCGGCAGCGGAGCCATCGCCACGACGGTCTCGGCCGGCGCGGCCTCGACGTCGGGCTGCGGCGCCTTGGCCGTCGCGGCGGCCGGAGCGTCGCTGTCGTCGTCAGCTGCCACGGCCGGAGTCTTGGCGGCCTTGGCGACCTTCACGGCCGGGGCCGGAACATCGGCATTGTCCTCTTCCTCGTCGGCGCCGCCACCGAAGAGGCGCGCCAGGAAGGACTTGCCGCCATTGCCGCCCGCGGAAGCGCTGGCCAGAACGATGTCGTCGTTTCCGCCAGCCTTGCGGGACTTGTATGCGGCGAGAGCGGCGGCATAGCCGGGAAGCGGCTTGCCATCGTCCGGGATATGCATGGTCTTGCCGTCCGGGAACAGGCGGACGAGCTGCTGGCGGCTCATGCGCGGCCAGGACCGGACGCTGCCGGTGTCCATATGGACGAAGGGCGAGCCGGAGGTCGGATAGAAGCCGACGCCGCCGACCTGCATCTTGAAGCCGATCTCGCGCAGCTTCGTCAGCGGGACATCCGGAATGTAGAAGTCCATCGCCTTGCCGAGCATGTGCTGGCTGTGCTTGGCAACGCCGCGTGAACGCGAGCGGAGCATGCCATTGGTCTCGGGCGAGCGATAGCCGCAGACGACCTGGATCGGCACCCTGGAGCCGCTCTGCTGGTAGACCGACCAGATGAGGTCGAACAGCCGCGGATCCATATTGGTCGGCTGATTCTTCCGCCAGTCGCGCAGGAGATAGTTGAGCTTCTTGAGGCCGGCCGGATCGTAGCGGCCGTTCCGCTTGAAGACGACCGTCGCGCTCTCGTTGGTATGGGCATTGTGAAGGGTGAGAGCCCGGTCTCCGGCGGCAGCGTCGGCATCGCCGACCTTGGCCGTCACAAGAATTCCACCGGCGACGAGTGCCGAGGCGGTCGCGAAACGGATGGAAGAGAAGACCCGCTTCCGCCAACCGTTTGTGCGCTGAGACTCTTTCATGAGACTAGTCAACCTGCTTCTGCGTCCACGGCCCGTTCGGGCGCCCCCGTCGAGGGCAGAATGCTCGAATAGAGTTAACCAGCATTTACCGTGATCGTCATTGCCTGACCTCAGTATCCGCGCGCGGCTCTGCGTACCGATACGGGACTACCATCAGCAGCAATCGTGGCGAGAACGGGGCAACACGATGACCGCGTATGGAAGCTCCAGACGCGGTTTCGCATGTTCGGCAGGGATTGTCGACCGCTGATCGCGGTTACGCGGCGGCAGGCCGCAGTGCGAAGTCTCTCAGAGGCCGAGGGCGCGCTCCACGCGGGCGTTGTAGCCATAGATGTCGGGCCGCGTCTGCAGCGTGCCCGAATCATCGACGAAGGCCGTGAAATAGGTGATGTGGATCGGGATGTGCTTCGGGAGGTTCACCCAGCTCTCCCGCCCACCGACCATCTTGCGCAGCCGCTCCTTGCTCCAGCCGCCCTGATAGGCGAGCAGCACGTCGGCGAATTCGAGCGGGTTCTGGACACGCACGCAGCCATGGCTGAAGGCACGCTGGTCGCGCTGGAACAGGCTCTTCGACGGCGTGTCGTGCAGATAGACGGAATGCTCGTTCGGGAAGAGGAATTTGATCGAGCCGAGCGCGTTGTCGTCGCCCGGCCGCTGCCGGATCTGGATGTTGCGCGCGCTCGCCGTGCTCCAGTCGACCGAACCCGGGCTGACCGGCACGACCTTGCCGTTGACCCTCGCCAGCACCTGATAACCGTTGCGCGACAGATAGGAGGGATCGTTGCGGACCTTGGGCAGCATCTCCTTCGTCGTGATCGACGCCGGAACGTTCCAGCTCGGATTGACGACGATCGATTCCATCTCGTCGGAGAAGATCGGGGTCTGGTTCGTAACCTTGCCGGTCACGACGCGGGTCTCGTGCACGACCTTGCCGTCGTCGACGATGCGCACCTGGAACTCGGGCACGTTCACCTCGACATGGAAGGTGCCGAGGTCGCGCGGCAGCCAGCGCCAGCGCTCCATATTGGCGAGGATCTCGGCGGTGTCGTCCTTGCCAGCCCGGTTCAGGAAGGCGATCGTGTTGCCGCCCGCCGCGCCGTCGGCCTTGAGGCCGCTCTCAGCCTGGAAGCGCGCCACCGCCTCGGCCAGCGCGTTGTCATAGAGTTCGGGTTTCTCGGTTGCCGCGGGCAGGCCGAGGCGCGCGCGCAACTGCGGCACGCGCGGATCGCTGACGCCGAGCTTCATGAGCTTGCCCTCGGCGATCGGCGCGGGGGCCTCGGTGGCGGGCAGCTTCCGGGCCTCGGCAAGCGCCGTCTTCAGGCGCTGGTAGCCGGGATGCGGCGGGTTGTAGGCTATGACGGCCGCCGCGGCGTCCGGCGCCGCCGAGACGCTCGCCAGGATCTCGACCGGATCGGGCAGCAGCGGCTTGATGGTGATCAGCTTGCCGATCGAGGACGGATCAAGCCGGCCGGCATAGGCCTGACGTGCATACAGGAGGAGAGCCTTGTCGAGCGTCAGTTCGGCGGCGGCCGTGAGATCGGGACCGAGCGGGGCTGCGCTGCCGAGCGCGGCGGAGGGCAGGCGATAGGCGGCGGGATCGAGCCCTTCGTCGGCGGCGGCCTCGATGGCGGCCATCACGGCCCTGGCGGCCGGCGTGTAGCGGCCGTCCTTGATCCAGACGGGCTGATAGTCGCGCGCCGAATAGAATTCCTCCATCGCAGCGCGATCGCGCTTGTCGAGGAAGCTCTCCTTGGCCGGGGCGATGGCCAGCACGGTCTTCAGCGCGATGGCAGCCGGATCGCTCGCGACATCGGCCATGGTGAGGCTGGCGGCGCTTCCGGCGCGCTCGCGGAAGGTCTGGCCCTCGGGCAGAAACGCGGACGCCGCGCCCGCCGAAAGCGCCAGCAGCGCCGTGCCCGCCAAAGCCGTCCGCAACACCCTGCCGATCATCGTCCGATCCTCACGCTCACCCAACAGGAGACGCGTCAGCGGGCCTGTCGTTCCCAACCGGCTCCGAGCGGAGCCGGCTCTTCCTTGAACACCGGAATGGGGCGCGGTGCTGCGACCGCGATCACTCCGTCGCCAGCTCCTCGTCCTCTTCGGCAATGCCGAGTTCCTTCAGCTTGCGATAGAGGGTGGAGCGCCCGATCCCGAGTTTCCGCGCCACCGTTGCCATGCGGCCACGGTAGCGCTCGACGGCGAGCCGGATCATCTCCGCCTCGATCGCCTCGAGCGTCCTGATCTCGCCATCCTCGCCGAGCGCCGGCAGAAAGCCTTCCGGCAGCGTGGGCTCGAGCGCCGGAGCTTCGGCCTCGCCGCCGGAATCCAGCCGTGGCGGATCGGGGCGGTGAGGGGCAAGCTGCGGAAATTCCTCGCGGGTCAGCACGCCATCATCGGCGAGCACCACCGCGCGGAACATCACATTCTCGAGCTGGCGGATATTGCCCGGCCAGTCATGCCGCATCAGGAGATCGAGCGCGTCCGGCGCGATACCGGCAAGGCGCGGCTTCTTCTCCTCGGCGGCGAAGCGCGCCAGGAAATGGCGGGCGAGCTCGGGGATATCCTCGCGCCGCTCGCGCAGCGGCGGCACGCGGATCGGGAAGACGTTCAGTCGGTAATAGAGATCCTCGCGGAAACGCCCCTCGCGGACGAGCGCGATCAGGTCACGATTCGTTGCGGAAATCAGACGAAAATCAACACGAACCGAACGTTTTCCGCCAACCGGATCGATCTCGCCTTCCTGCAGCGCCCTGAGCAGCTTCACCTGCGCGTCGAGCGGCAATTCGCCGACCTCGTCGAGGAACAGCGTGCCGCCATGCGCCTCCTGGAACTTGCCGGCATGCTTCTCGGTCGCGCCGGTGAAGGCGCCGCGCTCATGGCCGAACAGGATCGACTCGACGAGATTGGCGGGGAGGGCGCCGCAGTTGACGGTGACGAAGGGCTTCGCCTTGCGATCGCCCGATCCCTGGATGGCGCGCGCGATCAATTCCTTGCCGACGCCGCTCTCACCCTCGATGAGGATCGGGATCTGCGAGCTGGCGGCGCGACGCGCGAGGGCGATCACGCGGTCCATCGCCGGGCTCGCGGTGACGATGTCGCGGAAGGAGAGCATGCCGGAGGCCGAGCGCCGCGCCCGCTGGAGTTCGCCCTCCAGCGCGCCTAGGCGGAGCGCATTGGTGATCGAGACCTCGATGCGCTCGGCCGACATCGGCTTCACGACGAAATCGCTCGCACCGGCCCGCATCGCGCCGACGACCGTATCGATGCCGCCATGCGCCGTCTGGACGATGACGGGGAGCGTGCGGCCGAGCGCGGGCAGGCGCTCGAGGACGCCCATGCCGTCGAGTTCCGGCATCACGAGATCGAGGATCATCAGATGGAAGCGATCGCCGTCGGGGCCGGCGAGCATCTCGACCGCCGCGCGCCCGTTGTCCAGCGTCACCGCGCTGTGGCCGAGCCGCATGGCGGCTGCCTCCAGCAGCCGGCGCTGCACGGGATCGTCGTCGACGATGAGAATACGCGAAGACATCGGCGGCCGGTTCTCCGGCCATCGCGCTCCCCCGACGCTGCCCATCCGGGCCTGGCCACGGAGGGCATGATCGCGGCCGTTCCTTAACGTCGGCCTTACGGCAACCTCCGGGGAGAGCGGGTGTTGACCCCGGCCTGCAAATCCCGACTTGTCGATCCCGCCTGTTGATCCCGACCCGCCTGCGACCCTATCTAGCCCTACGTCTTTCCTAGAGCGGACCCGTTCCCATGACCCTTCGCCAGACCTTCAGCTCCGCCGCCGCGACGAGCGCGGCCGGGGACATCGGCCATCTGCCCGAATGGGACCTGACCGATCTCTATCCCGGTACCCAGTCGCCCGAGATCCAGGGCGACCTCGAGAAGGCGGCGCGCGACAGCGAGGCCTTCGAGGCCCGCTGGAAGGGGACGCTGGAAGTGCTGGCGCGCGAAGGCGGGCTCGTGGAGCCCATCCGCCAGTATGAAGCGCTGGACGAACTGCTCGGCCGCCTCGTCTCCTATGCCGGTCTCGTCTATTCCGGCGACACGACCGATCCCGCCGGCGCCAAGTTCTATGGCGACGTGCAGCAGAAGGTGACGGACGCCGCCAGCCATCTGCTGTTCTTCACGCTGGAGATGAACCGCATCGACGATGCGCTGGTCGAGGCGGCGATGGCGGCCGACGCCGCGCTCGCCCATTACCGCCCCTGGCTCGAGGACCTCCGCAAGGAGAAGCCCTATCAGCTCGAGGACCGGGTCGAGCAGCTGTTCCACGAGAAGTCGGTCACCGGGCGCGCCGCCTGGAACCGCGTCTTCGACGAGACGATGGCCTCGCTGCGCTTCGACGTGAACGGCGAGATGCTGACGCTCGAGCCGACGCTCAACCTGATGCAGGATCCCGACGAGACGAAGCGCAAGGCCGCGGCCGACGCGCTCGCCGCGACCTTCGCCGAGAATATCCGTCTGTTCACGCTGGTGACCAACACGCTGGCGAAGGACAAGGAGATCTCGGACCGCTGGCGTGGCTTCGAGGACGTCGCGGAATCGCGCCATCTCGCCAACCGCGTCGAGCCCGAGGTGGTGGATGCGCTGGTCGCGGCCGTGCGCGCCGCCTATCCCCGCCTCTCGCATCGCTATTATGCGCTGAAGGCGAAGTGGTTCGGCAAGGAGAGGCTCGACCATTGGGACCGCAACGCGCCGCTGCCGAAGGTGGCGAGCCGGACCATTCCCTGGTCGGAAGCGCGCGACACCGTGCTCTCGGCCTATCGCCGCTTCTCGCCCGAGATGGCGACGATCGCCGAGCAGTTCTTCGACAAGGGCTGGATCGACGCGCCGGTGCGGCCCGGCAAGTCGCCCGGCGCCTTCGCGCATCCGACGGTACCCTCGGCGCATCCCTATGTGCTGCTCAACTACCAGGGCAAGACGCGCGACGTGATGACCCTCGCCCATGAGCTCGGCCATGGCGTGCATCAGGTGCTGGCGGGGCCGCAGGGCCCGCTGATGGCGCCGACGCCGCTCACCCTCGCCGAGACGGCGAGCGTGTTCGGCGAGATGCTGACCTTCCGCGCGCTGCTCGACGCCACGACCGATCCGGTGCAGCGCAAGGCGATGCTGGCCTCGAAGGTCGAGGACATGATCAACACGGTCGTGCGCCAGATCGCGTTCTACAGCTTCGAGCGCAAGGTCCATACCGAGCGGCGCGAGGGCGAACTGACCTCGGACCGGCTGAACGCGATCTGGATGGATGTCCAGCGCGAGAGCCTCGGCGACGCGATCCGCCTCGGGCCGGGCTACGAGCTGTTCTGGACCTATATCCCGCACTTCATCCATTCGCCCTTCTATGTCTACGCCTATGCCTTCGGCGACTGCCTCGTGAACTCGCTCTATGCCGTCTATCGCGAGGCGGAGAGCGGCTTCCAGGACCGCTATTTCGCGCTGCTGAAGGCCGGCGGCACCAAGCACCACGCCGAACTCCTCGCTCCCTTCGGCCTCGACGCCACCGACCCCGAATTCTGGCAGAAGGGCCTCTCGGTACTCGAAGGCTTCATCAGCGAGCTGGAGGCGATGGATAGTTAGTGGGCTTAGCGGTGCGCAAGCCGCATTAATGGCTCGTTGTAGGTAGCAATCAGGCTTTGCATCGCGTCGACGCCTCGGAAAAACGAAGCTGAGTCTACGCCATGTTTACTTGAGAGTTCGGTCGCCTCCCGTATTTCCTTGAGAGTTGATCGCGCCACTTCGGCCGACCATCTCGGAAAGCCGATATTGAGAACTCTTCTGGCTTCCTTCTTCGGCTTTCCGAACATTCCTAGGATAGGGCGACGCTCTTCATATTTTACAATGTCGATGTAATTCTTATACGGATTCTCCATATAAAACCCGTTTCGATTCAATATCGATTCAAGTTGGCGATACGTTATTGTGTACGACGTGTTGTCGATGGGTCGCGTGCTCTTCCTGAGGAAATAGGAAATAAATTCGACTTCCGGATCTTCGCTGCTTTTCCTCAGTTCTCTGAATCTTGAGAAGCGATCAAGATTATTGTCTGCCACAAAAACTGTAAAATCTTCTAGTTCTTTCTCTTCTATTTTTGGGCACAGGCCAGACTTGTACAGTAGATATATGGAACTTAGGAGAGCCGTTCGTTTATTTGCATCGTGGAACGGATGATTCATAATCAATCCAAAGAATAGTGTCGCGCAAATGTCATATATGCTATTCCATTTTTGCTTTCCTCCAAATGAAATTATTTGTCTATGCGCGGCGGAGTGAAGAAGTCCGGCGTCTCTAGGGCCTATCCCGCCTAGACCCTCGCCTTCTAGATAGAAGTGATTGGCAATCAGATAATGTGCCTTAATTATGTCTTGTACGCTGAGCGCATTCGGGCGAGATATGTCGTTCGAGAAATCTATATTTGAAAGTGTTCTATTGTACTCATCCTCAATCTCAGGTTCAAACAGCCCCAAAGCAGATCCTCCTTTTATATTATATGTGTCGATTTGTTTTTTGCTCTTAGGCTGTGTACGCCTCAAAGAGTGAGAGTTTGAGCTGCCTCTTAAGATTGGTCGATCGAAGCGTCCCTTCGACTCAGGAGGATAATTTCTATGTCCGATTCAGAACGCAACCGTCTCACCGGCCGCCTGTCCCGTTATGCCCGCGTCGGCGTGAATGTCGGAGGCGTTGCGGCGAAGGTCGCTTCGTCGCGGCTGTTCGGCTCCTCGCTCGACAAGGAGAAGCACGCGGCGGATCTCGCCAGCGCGCTCGGCGGCCTCAAGGGGCCGCTGATGAAGGTTGGGCAGATCCTCTCGACGGTGCCCGATCTCGTGCCGCCGGAATATGCGGCCGAACTCTCGCAATTGCAGTCGAACGCGCCGCCGATGGGCTGGCCCTTCGTGCGCCGCCGCATGCAGGCCGAACTCGGGCCGGACTGGGAGAAGCGCTTCGCGGCGTTCGAGCGCCAGCCGGCGGCGGCGGCCTCGCTCGGCCAGGTGCACCGCGCCACCGGCAAGGACGGCACCGCGCTCGCCGTCAAGCTGCAATATCCGGACATGCAGTCCGCGGTCGAGGCCGACCTGACGCAGCTCAAGATGCTGTTCTCGGTCTATCGCCGCATCGATTCCTCGATCGACACCAGCCAGATTTACGAGGAGATCGGCGCACGCATCCGCGAGGAGCTCGACTATGGCCGCGAGGCGCGGCATGCGCTGCTGTACAAGATCATGCTCGACGGGGCGCCGATCGTGCGCGTGCCCGAGGTCGAGCCGAACCTTTCGACCGGGCGGCTGCTGACGCTGACCTGGCTGGAAGGCGGACGGCTGCTCGATTTCCGCGACCGGCCGCTCGACGAGCGCAACCGCATCGCAACGGCGATGTTCACGGCCTGGTGGTCGCCCTTCGCCCATTACGGCGTCATCCATGGCGACCCGCATCTCGGCAACTACACAGTCTTCCAGGAGGACGGCGTCGCGGCCGGCATCAACCTGCTCGACTATGGCTGCATCCGCATCTTCCCGCCGGCCTTCGTCGCCGGCGTCGTGGATCTCTTCCACGGGCTCCTGGAGGACGATCGCGCACGGGTCGTCGGCGCCTATGAGAGCTGGGGCTTCAAGGGGCTTTCGAACGAACTGATCGATGCGCTGAACATCTGGGCGCGCTTCATCTATGCGCCGCTGCTGGACGATCGCGTGCGCACCATCGCGGATGGCGTCGCCCCGGCGGAATATGGTCGCCGCGAGGCATTCCGCGTTCATCAGGTGCTGAAGGAGAAGGGGCCTGTCACCGTGCCGCGCGAATTCGTCTTCATGGACCGCGCTGCGATCGGGCTCGGCGCGGTGTTCCTGCACTTGAAGGCCGAGATGAACTTCCACCGCCTGTTCATGGAAACGCTGGACGGCTTCGACGCGCGCCTGCTCGGCCACCGCCAGCAGGCGGCGCTTGGCGGAGTCGGCCTCGCGTGAGGGAAGGCGCCGCGGCGCAAGCGCGTCAGCGTGGCGGATTGCGGGCGATGCCGCTTCTGCGATATAGGCCGGTCAGCTGCAATCCGTCACGAGGGAGACGAGCCGATGGCTGACAACGCGATGGACTATCCCGAGCACGAGCGCACCTATGCGTTCTTCATGGCGCTCACCAAGTGGGGAACCATCTCCGTCGTCGTGATCCTCATCCTGATGGCGTTCTTCCTGCTCTGAGCATCGACGGGCCGCTTTTGGCGGCCCGATGCAAGGCGGTGCCCGCGCGGCGTCCGCTCACAGTCGAGGACAATCCATGAAGATCGCTGTTCCCGCGGAGATCGACGGCGGGGAGACGCGCGTCGCCGCGACCCCCGACACGGTCAAGAAGTTCGTGGCGCTCGGCGCCGAGGTCGTCGTCGAGCGGGGCGCCGGCCTCAAATCGCGCATCGTCGATGCCGACTACGAGGCGGCCGGGGCGCGCATCGCGGACGATGCCGCGGCGACGCTCGCCGATGCCGACGTGGTGCTGAAGGTGCGCCGTCCGGGCGCCGGCGAACTGCCGTCCTACCGGCGCGGCGCGCTCGTGATCGCCACCATGGACCCTTACGGCCATGAGGACGCGGTGGCGGCGATGGCGGATGCGGGCATCTCCGCCTTCGCCATGGAATTCATGCCGCGCATCACCCGCGCGCAGGTCATGGACGTCCTTTCCAGCCAGGCGAACCTCGCCGGCTACCAGGCGGTCATCGACGCCGCGGCCACCTATGACCGCGCGCTGCCGATGATGATGACCGCCGCCGGCACCGTGCCGGCCGCGCGTGTCTTCGTCATGGGCGCCGGCGTCGCCGGCCTGCAGGCGATCGCCACCGCGCGGCGCCTCGGCGCCGTCGTGACCGCGACCGATGTCCGCCCGGCCGCCAAGGAGCAGGTGGAGAGCCTCGGCGCCAAGTTCATCGCCGTCGAGGACGAGGAATTCCGCCAGGCCGAGACCGCCGCCGGCTATGCGAAGCCGATGTCGGCCGAATATCAGGCCAAGCAGGCCGCGCTCGTCGCCGAGCACATCAAGAAGCAGGACATCGTCATCACCACGGCGCTGATCCCGGGCCGGGCCGCGCCGCGGCTGGTGACGGCGGCGATGGTCGCCTCGATGCGCCCCGGCGCGGTGCTGGTCGATCTCGCGGTCGAGCGCGGCGGCAATGTCGAGGGCAGCGTCGCCGGCGAGGTTGTCGATATCGACGGCCGCCGCATCGTCGGGCATCTCAATGTCGCGGGCCGCATTCCGGCGACCGCCTCGCAGCTCTACGCCAAGAACCTCGCCGCCTTCCTCGAGACGATGATCGACAAGACCTCAAAAGTGGTCGCGGTCAACTGGGACGACGAACTCGTCAAGGCGACGCTTCTGACGCGCGACGGCGCCATCGTGCATGCCGCGTTCAAGCCGAAACTCGCCGAGACGGTCCCCGCCTGACACAAGGAGCCATGGCCATGGCCAATCTGACGCCGGAACAGGCGGCGAGCGCCGCGCGGGCCGCTGCCGATGCCGCCACCGCAGCCGCGCAGGCGGCCCAGGAAGCGGCCGCGGCCGCGCATCAATATGCCGTCCAGGCCGGCGTTCCCGGCGAGGGCGGCCTCGGCGACGCCGCGGCGATGGCCGTGCATGCCGCCTCGGGCGGCGTGATCGATCCCTTCGTCTTCCGCCTGTCGATCTTCGTCCTCGCGATCTTCGTCGGCTACTATGTCGTCTGGTCGGTGACGCCGGCGCTGCACACGCCGCTGATGTCGGTCACCAACGCCATCTCCTCGGTGATCGTGGTCGGCGCGCTGCTCGCCGTCGGCGTCGAGGCGGTCGGCAATTCCACCGGCCATTCGCTCGCGCAGGGCTTCGGCTTCGTGGGCCTCATCCTCGCCAGCGTGAACATCTTCGGCGGGTTCCTCGTCACCAGCCGCATGCTGGCGATGTACAAGAAAAAGACGAAGTGAGGACGCCGCGATGACCACAGCCAACGTCACCGCCGTCCTCTATCTCGTCTCCGGCGTCCTGTTCATCATGGCGCTGCGCGGGCTCTCCAGCCCCGCGACCTCGCGCCAGGGCAATCTCTACGGCATGGTCGGCATGGCCATCGCCATCTTGACGACGCTGGTGCTCGCGGCGCCCAGCAGCGGCCTTTCCTGGACGCTGATCATCCTCGGTCTCGCCATCGGCGGCGGCGTCGGCGCGGTCGTCGCGCGGCGCATCGCCATGACGGCGATGCCGCAACTCGTCGCCGCCTTCCACAGCCTCGTCGGCCTCTCGGCCGTCATGGTGGCGGCCGCCGCGCTCTATGCGCCGGCGGCGTTCGGCATCGGCGAGGTCGGTGACATCCATCGCCAGGCGCTGGTCGAGATGAGCCTCGGCGTCGCGATCGGCGCGATCACCTTCACCGGTTCGGTGATCGCCTTCGCCAAGCTCAACGGCAACATGTCGGGCAAGCCGATCCTCCTGCCGATGCGCCATGCGATCAACATCGCGCTGGCCGCGCTGCTGGTCCTGCTCATCGTCGCACTGGTCGTCACCGGCAACCCGGTCTGGTTCTGGCTGGTGGTGATCGTCAGCCTCGTGCTCGGCGGCCTCATCATCATCCCGATCGGCGGCGCGGACATGCCGGTCGTCGTCTCGATGCTCAACTCCTATTCGGGCTGGGCGGCGGCGGGCATCGGCTTCACGCTCGGCAATACCGCGCTGATCGTCACCGGCGCGCTGGTCGGCTCGTCGGGCGCGATCCTCTCCTACATCATGTGCAAGGCGATGAACCGCTCGTTCATCTCCGTCATCCTCGGCGGCTTCGGCGGCGAGACGGCGGCGGCGGGCGGCGGGGTGGTCGAGCAGCGGCCGGTCAAGCAGGGCTCGGCCGACGACGCGGCCTTCATCATGAAGAACGCCTCCAAGGTCATCGTCGTGCCAGGCTATGGCATGGCGGTGGCGCAGGCGCAGCATGCCGTGCGCGAAATGGCCGACAAGCTCAAGGCGCATGGCGTCGAGGTCAAATACGCCATCCATCCGGTCGCGGGCCGCATGCCGGGCCACATGAACGTGCTGCTCGCCGAGGCGAATGTGCCTTACGACGAGGTGTTCGAGCTCGAGGACATCAATTCCGAGTTCGCGCAGGCCGATGTCGCCTTCGTCATCGGCGCCAACGACGTGACCAACCCGGCGGCCAAGACCGACAAGTCCTCGCCGATCTACGGCATGCCGATCCTCGACGTCGAGAAGGCGGGCACGGTTCTGTTCGTGAAGCGCGGCATGGGCTCCGGCTATGCCGGCGTCGAGAACGAGCTGTTCTTCAAGGACAACACGATGATGCTGTTCGCCGACGCCAAGAAGATGGTCGAGAGCATCGTCAAGGCGCTGGACTGAGATGGACGCCGGCGGCGACGCCGTTGCCATCCGCGTTCTGGGGGCGGCGGATCTCGCCGCCTACCGGGCGCTCCGGCGCGAGGCGGTGACGCTTGCGCCGGTCGCCTTCCTGACGACGCCGGCCGAGGATGCGGCCATTTCCGACGCGGAGGTGCTGCGCCGCCTCGCCGAGGCCTGGCCCTCGGCCGTCTTCGGGGCCTTCGTGGGCGATGATCTCGTCGGCATGGCGGGCTTCGGCGCCAATGAGCGCGAGAAGCAACGCCATCGCGGCACGCTCTGGGGCGTCTATGTGCAGCCGGCCCATCGCGGGCGCGGCATCGCGCGGGATCTGGTGCGCGCCGTCATCGAGCACGCCGCGCAGCATGCTCGTTTTCTCGATGCGGTCGTGTCGGGCGGCAATGCCGAGGCGCGGGCGCTCTATGATGGCCTCGGATTCGAGCGCTACGGCGTCGTGCCGAGTGCCCAGTTCGCCGAGGGCGCCTTCCACGACGACATCCTGATCGGGCTTCTGCTCGACCGCCCGAAAGCCTGAGGCCTCAGGTGCCCTGCGGCGCCGTGCGGCGCATGCCGTCGCGGGCCGGGGCGTAGTTCGGGTTGATGATCTGCGCTCTTGCGAAGGCGTCATGCGCCTTGCCGGGCTCGCCGAGCTTCTCCAGCGCGAGACCCTGATAGGTCCAGCCGAGATAGGACTGCTTGTCCTTGCGCACCGCGATGTTGAAATCGTCCAGCGCTGCCTTGTAGTCGCCGATCGCGAGATAGGAGAGGCCGCGCGAGAGATAGGGGTCGATCTGGTTCGGCGCGTAGGTCGTCGCCGCCGTCAGGTCCGAGATCGCGTCGTCGTGGCGGTTCTGGCTCTGGTAGATCAGGGCGCGGTTGTAATAGCCCTTGGGATCGTTCGGCTCGAGCTCGATCGCCTTGGTGAGATCGGCGAGGGCGAGGTCGACCTGGCCCTGCGAGCGGTAGAGATTCGCGCGCCCGACATAGGCGTCGCTGTAGTTCGGATTGATCTGGATGGCCGTGTTGTAGTCGGCGAGGGCCTGCTGGTCCTGCTTCAGCCTGCGCTCGACCAGCGCGCGGTTGGCATAGGCCTGGAAGAAGTTCGGATTGAGCTGGATGGCCTTGTTGAAGTCGGCCATCGCGTCCTGGTACTTGCCGGCGCGGCCGAAGGCGGTGCCGCGGACATTATAGGCCGAGGCATCGGTCGGATTCTGGCCGACGACATTGCTGAGCGATGCGATGTTGGTCGGCGAGGCGGTCGCCGGATCGATGCCCGCTTCCGGTCCGCCCATGCCCGTCGAGGACTGGCAGGCGGCGAGCGCCAGCGCCATCAGGCCGGCCGAGGCGAAGCTCGCCGCGCGCAGCAGACCGGGCTTCGAGGGGGCCGTCGGCATCAACAGGCTCATCCGGATATCCTTTCGGCCGCGCTGAAGCGGAGCAGAAAACGGAACAAGGGCAACGGGCTCCGCGGCGGCGGGCTCGTTACCCTCGTTCAACAGATAGGGCGCAGCAAGCGGCCGGCCACCGCCTGCCGACGCTCGCGCGATCCTGGGCGCAGTATCCTGGGCTCAGTGACGGCCCTTGGCCGCCGCGCCCTTGGGCGCAGCCACGATGCCGAGCTCGCGCTGGGCCTTCTTGCGGGCCAGCTTGCGGGCGCGGCGCACGGCCTCCGCCTTCTCGCGGGCGCGCTTGACCGACGGCTTCTCGTAGAAATCGCGCAGCTTCATCTCACGGAAGATGCCTTCGCGCTGCATCTTCTTCTTGAGGACCTTGAGCGCCTGGTCGACGTTGTTGTCGCGAACGAGTATCTGCACGCGGGTGCGTCCTGTCTTGATCCGAAACGGATGGTCTTTTTCCCCGGCGAGGAGCCGAAGGGCAGCGCCCGCCGGTCGTCCTCGTCCCGATTCCGGCGCTCTCATAGCAGATGGCCCAAAGGGCGTCAAAGCGTCTCGGCGCGGAAAATGGCGGATTCTCTCGTGTCGCGGCGGACGCGGCGCGGCTATCAATCGACGCTGGTCAACCAGCGAAGGAGCGGCATCGTGAAGCTCGAAAACAGGGTCGCCATCGTCACCGGCGGTGCCAAGGGGATCGGCTATGCCATCGCCGAGCGGTTCATGGCCGAGGGGGCGCGGGTCGTCATCGCGGATATCGACGCCGACGCCGGCGCGGCGGCGATCGAGCGGCTCGGATCGCTCGGCGCCTGCCGTTTCGTGCGCACAGATGTCGGCGATCGCGACGACGTCGCCAATCTCCTCGCCGCGGCGCTGGATTTCGGCGGCGAGGTCGACATCCTCGTCAACAATGCCGGCATCGTCGCGGCCGGCGACTTCCTCGATGTTTCGGAAGAGGATTTCGACCGCGTGCTGCGCGTCAACCTGAAGGGCGCGTTCCTCTGCGGCCAGGCGGTGGCGCGGCATATGGCGGAGCGGGTCGACGCCGGCGGAACGCCGGGCGCCATCGTCAACATGACCTCGGTGAATGCGGTGTTCGGCCTGCCGAACCAGGTGCCCTACACGGCCTCGAAGGGCGGGCTGATGCAATTGACGCGGGCAATGGCGGTTTCGCTGGCGCCGCGCGGCATCCGCGTCAATGCGATCGGGCCGGGCTCGATCGCGACCGACATCCTCGCCAGCGTCAACAATGATCCGGAGGCGAAGCGGCGGCTCCTCTCGCGCACGCCGCTCGGGCGGATCGGCGAGCCGTCCGAGATCGCGGCGATCGCCGTCTTCCTCGCGTCCGACGATGCCAGCTATATCACGGGCGAGACGATCTATGCCGATGGCGGCCGCCTCGCCCTCAATTACACGGTGCCGGTGAAGGCGTGAGGCTCCAGCGCCTCCCGCCCTCTGTCGGCGAGGCTCAGAGGTCCTCGTCTTCCTCGTCGACCGGGCCCTTGAGCGACTTGAGCTTGGCGAACACCGCGTCGGCGTCGAGCTCCTCTTCCTTCGGCTCCTCGGGGCGGTAGGAGCGGAGCGCCGCGGCGGCCAGCGCGTCGGCCGCGGTCGTCTCCTCGGGCCGCAGCAGCGTCTCGCCCTCGGGCGTGTATTCGCGCGGCGGGGCGCTCTTCGCGGCCTTGTCGACCTCGAAGTCGAGATCGATCTGCGAGCAGAGGCCGAGCGTCACCGGGTCCATCGGCGTCAGGTTGGTCGAGTTCCAGTGGCTGCGGCCGCGGATCGAATCGATCGTCGGCTTGGTCGTGCCGACGAGGCGCATGATCGCCGCGTCCTTCAGCTCGGGATGATTGCGCAGCAGCCAGAGAATGGCATTCGGGCGATCCTGGCGGCGCGAAACGGGCGTGTAGCGCGGACCCTTGCGCTTCTGCACCGGCACGCGGACCTTGGTGTCGGCCATCTTGAGCTTGTGCTTCGGATCGCGCTGGGCGCGGTCGATCTCCTCGCGCGTCAGTTGCCCGGTCAGCACGGGGTCGAGGCCCTTGATGGTCTGAGCCGACTCGCCATCGGCGATCGCCTTCACCTCGAGCGGGTGCAGCTTGCAGAATTCGGCGATCTGGTCGAACCCGAGCGAGGTGTTCTCGACGAGCCAGACGGCGGTCGCCTTCGGCATCAGCGGGATGTTCGACATAAGTCTCTCCTGATCGCCCGCCCGGCTGGCGAGCCGGATGAGCAGCATGTCGTCTGAATGACGGGGATCACCGCTATATAGACCGCGCCCCGCCTCGAATCAAACGCGGCGTGACCGCGCCCCCAATGAAGAAGGGCGCGGCGGAGGCCGCGCCCTTCGCAAGGAAACTGCGAGATCAGTTGGCCGGAGCGGGCGTCGCCGGGGCCGGCGTGGCCGGAGCGGGCTCGGCCGGCGCAGGCGTCGCGGGAGCCGGGGTCGCGGGAGCAGCCGGGGCCGGTGCGGTCTCGGTCGCGGCAGGAGGCGGCGGCGCGGTCGGAGCGACGGCGCGCGAACTCCACCAGAACCATGCGACGACGATGACGACGATGACGACGACGACCCAGATCCATGTATTTTGGCGTTGCATGCCGTTCCTCCTTGCTGTTTGTGGTTCACGGCCTGGTATTCATAGCCGATTCACGGCTCATTTCGAAGAGCCTCAAGCGCGGCCAACTTGGCGCGCCCAAGAAGCCGTCGGCTGAGGCGCGCGCCGCTGCTTGAGACCAGCGCGATCACATGCGATCGCGATAGATTTCAACGCAACATTTGTTGAGATGAACGGCGCGTCCGATCTCCGCGACCCAGTCGAGCGGGATGTAGTGATGGACGCCGTCCGGGGAATCGTCGCGCGTCAGGCGGATCTCATTCCCCTCGGCCAGCCCATCGACACGGCCGACGCGATTTCCGCGCGCATCGAGCACGAGCATGCGATGGGCGATCGGCAGATGGAGGTTTCTGAGGGTCATGGTCATGGCGGTCTCCTTCCCAAAACATCCAATGCGGGAAGGGCCGATCGGTTTCACCACTCAGATCGTGAGCACGATTTTTCCGACATTCTCCGAACTCTCCATCCGCCGATGCGCTTCGGCGGCGGCGGCAAGCGGGAAGGTGCGATCGATGACCGGCCGCATCTCGCCCGATTCGACGAGCGGCCAGACATGGCGCCGCACCTCGGCCGCCAGCCGCGCCTTGAACTCGTCCGGACGAGCGCGAAGGGTCGACCCGGTCCAGGTGAGGCGCTTGACCATCAGGCGCTGGAAATCGGCGTCGACGCGCGAGCCGCCGAGAAAGGCGATCTGCACGATGCGGCCATCGACGGCGGCGGCGGCGATGTTGCGCGGAACATAGTCGCCGCCGACCATGTCGAGGATCACGTCGGCGCCCTTGCCGTCCGTCGCCTCCAGCGTCGCCGAGACGAAATCCTCGCGGCGGTAGTCGATCGCGCGGCCGGCGCCGAGGCGGATGCAGGCGGCGCATTTCGCCGGCGAGCCGGCCGTCGCCAGAACGCGCGCGCCGCGCGCGACGCCAAGCTGGATCGCCGTCGTGCCGATGCCGGAGGACCCGCCATGCACCAGCAGCGTTTCGCCCGCCTCGAGACGGCCGCGCTCGAACACATTGTGCCAGACGGTGAAGACCGTCTCCGGCAGCGCCGCCGCCTCGACCATCGAGAGACCGGCGGGGACGGGGAGGGCGGAGCCGGCCGGCGCGACGGCGAAGCCCGCATAGCCGCCGCCCGACACGAGGGCCGTCACCGGATCGCCGATAGCGTGACCGCCGACGCCTGCTCCCAGCGCCGCGATCGTGCCGGCGATCTCAAGGCCGGGAAGGTCGGAGGCGCCGGCCGGAGGCGGGTAGCCGCCGCGCCGCTGGAAGACGTCGGGCCGGTTCACGCCGGCTGCGGCGACGCGGATCAGCACCTCGCCGGGTCGGGGCCGCGGCACCGGCCGCTCGACGGCCGTCAGCACCTCAGGCCCGCCCGGCTCCCGGATCGCAACGGCGGTCATGGTTTCGGGCAGCGCATCCATGCGGGTCATCCTCTCGTCCGGCGGCTCGACGGAGCCGCTGCCGCTCCCTAATCTCTGGTCGGGGAACGCTCGAGACAAGCATCTGCAGGAGGGAAGGCCATGGCCCTTTTCGACGACCCGCCGCGCGAGAAGCCGCAGCCGCACAGGATTGGGGAGGATCTCGCCACGCTTTCGATCGACGAACTGGAGGCGCGCATCGCGCTTCTCGACGCCGAAATCGTCCGCCTGCGCGAGGCGATCGCCGCCAAGACGGCCTCGCGATCGGCAGCGTCGTCCTTCTTCAAGAGTTAGGATCTCGTTAACCTTTACATGCGATTATGGACCCTGCCTGCATTTGCAGGTCCGAGCGGCGCCTGTCCGCTCTGTCTCCCTCCCTCCCTGTTGGCCTATAAGAGCCGTCGTTTCAGCGGCTCTTTTTTTGCGCCGGCTTCGGTCGCGCGGCAGGATTCCCTTAGCGGTTCGCTGCCATGCTCTCCGGAACGACGCCACGGCCCTTTCGGGAGACGACACGCTTGATCACGACCGACGAAACCGCCGAAGGCCACGGCGCCGCGCCGATCGTGTTCGGACGCCGCCTCGCGCATTCCGACACGTTCAAGTCGCTGTTCCGCGAGGGCATGGCGCTGGTCGAGGAGACCGCCGGCTATCTCGACGGCGACGGCAGGACCGAATCGCGAGAGCTTTCGCGCGGGGCCTCGCTCGGCTATGCGACCGAATCGATGCGCCTCACCACGCGGCTGATGCAGATCGCCTCCTGGCTGCTGTTGCAGCGGGCCGTCAACGAGGGCGAGATGACCGCCGAGCAGGCGGGCCAGGAAAAGGCCAAGGTCCGGCTGCGCGGCTACAGCTCCGCCGTCACCGGCCCGGCCTGGGAGGAACTGCCGGCGCGGCTGCGCGACCTCGTCGAGCGTTCCGTCAGGCTGCAGGAGCGGGTCGTCCGCCTCGACGACGCGCTCTCCGGGGCCTTGCCGGAGCCGGCGGCCGACAATCCCGTCAGCCATGCGCTCGGCCGGCTCGCCCGCGCCTTCGGCGGCGGCGACTGAGGCGCCGCCGCTTCGCCACTCACGGTTCCACGAACGAAAAACCCCGGCCAGAGGCCGGGGTTTCGATTCGTCCTTGATGTTTCGTCGGCGATCAGCTGCCGATGAAGCCCTTGAACTTGTTGTTGAAGCGCGAGACGCGGCCGCCGCGGTCGAGCAGGCGCTGGTCGCCGCCGGTCCAGGCCGGATGGGTCGTCGGATCGATGTCGAGATTCATCCGCGCCCCGTCCTCGCCATAGGTCGAGCGGGTCTTGTACTCGGTACCGTTGGTCATCACGACCGTGATCCAGTGGTAGTCGGGATGAATGTTCTTCTTCATCGCTCGGTCCTCAGAAGGGTGTCGTTCCGGGACCGCTCGGCTCGATGCCGCGACGACCCTTCGGCCATGTGAATGGGAATGCGGCCGCCCCATGGACGGCCGCTCGTTCGGGGCGACGATATAGCCCACCCCCACCCGGCGCACAAGGGCCGGCCGCGGCTTGAATCGGCCGTTTCCCGCGTGCAACTAAGCCGCAGCCGGCAAAGTCGCAGGCGTGAGGACAAAACCGATATGGCGGAAGCGAAGGGCGCGACACTGGAAGGGGAGGGGCGCCGGCGCCGTTCGCTCAGGCCGCTTCGCATGCTTCTGCCCTATCTGCTGCGCTACCGCGTGCAGCTCGCCGCCGCCGGGCTGGCGCTGATCGCGGCGGCGGCCGCGACGCTGACCGTCCCCATCGCCATCCGCCGAATGATCGACCACGGCTTCAATGCCGACGACGCGGCCGCCATCAACACCTATTTCCTCGCCCTCATCGCCGTCGTCGCGGTGCTGGCCGCCTCATCGAGCCTCCGCTTCTATTTCGTCAGCTGGCTCGGCGAGCGGGTGGTGGCGGATCTCCGGGCCGACGTGTTCCGTCACCTGACGGCGCTCGGCATCGACTTCTTCGACCGCACCAAGTCGGGCGAGATCGCCTCGCGGCTCACCGCCGATACGACGCAGATCAAGGCTGTGGCCGGCGCCAATGTCTCGATCGCGCTGCGCAACCTCGTGATGTTCGCCGGCGCGATCACCATGATGGTCGTCACCAGCCCCGGCCTTTCCGGGCTCGTGCTCGTCGCGCTGCCGGTCGTCGTGCTGCCGCTCGTCGCCTTCGGCCGCCGCGTGAGGCTGCGCTCGCGCAAGGCGCAGGACATGCTGGCCGCCGCCTCGGCCTATGCCAGCGAAGCGATCGGCGCGATGCGCACCGTGCAGGCCTTCACGGCCGAGGCATCGGTCGCCGGCCGCTTCGCCCGCTCGGTCGAGGCCGCCTTCCATGCGGCGCGGAGCTCGACCGCCGCGCGGGCCGCGCTGACCGCCTTCGGCATCTTCATGGTGTTCTCGTCCATGGTCGCCGTGCTCTGGTGGGGCGCGCAGGACGTGCTCGCCGGGCGCATGAGCCCCGGCACGCTCGGGCAGTTCCTGTTCTATGCCGTCATCGGCGCCGGCGCGCTCGGCGAACTCAGCCAGGTCTGGGGCGACATCGCCAATGCCGCCGGCGCGGCCGAGCGGCTCTCCGAGATCCTCGACGAGCGGCCGAGCATCGCCGCGCCGGCATCGCCGCTGCCACTGCCCAAGCCGCTGCGCGGCGGCGTCAGCTTCGAGCGCGTGACCTTCCGCTATCCCGAAGGCGGCGGCGCGACGGCGCTGCACGGCATCGATTTCGCCGTCCGCCCGGGCGAGCGCGTCGCCGTGGTCGGCCCCTCGGGCGCCGGCAAGTCGACGCTCTTCAACCTGATCCTGCGCTTCTACGATCCGGCCTCCGGCCGCGTCCTCGTCGACGGCACCGACCTCGCGCGCCTCGATCCGACCGAGTGGCGGCGACATGTCGCGATCGTGCCGCAGGATCCGGTGATCTTCGCCGCCAGCGCGAGCGAGAACATCGCCTTCGGCACGGCCGGAGCCGGCGAAGCCGCGATCCGCGCCGCCGCCTCGGCCGCGCATGCCGACGGCTTCGTCTCGGCGATGCCGAAGGGGTATGACACCGAACTCGGCGAGCGCGGCGTCACGCTGTCGGGCGGGCAGCGCCAGCGCATCGCCATCGCCCGCGCCGTGCTGCGCGATGCGCCGCTGCTCCTCCTCGACGAGGCGACCAGCGCGCTCGATGCCGAGAGCGAGGCGGCGGTGCAGCAGGCGCTCGACCGGCTGATGGAAGGGCGCACGACGATCGTCATCGCGCATCGGCTGGCGACGATCCTGAAGGCCGACCGCATCCTCGTGATGGAAGACGGCCGCATCGTCGAGCAGGGCCGCCACGACGAACTCGTCGCGGCGGGCGGCCTCTATGCCCGCCTCGCCCGGCTGCAGTTCCGCGCCGACGCGGCGTGACATCGAAGATAGAAAGAGGGCGGCGCGGTCGCCCGCGTCCGCCCCATTGGTGACATCCGGCTGATCGTCCGTCAGTTCACCTTGACGATCTGCGGCGGCAGCCACGTGCCATCGAGGATCGACGGGGCCTTCTCCTTCGGCCAGTACATCCGGATCATCGGCAGGAACGCGCCCTTCGGCGCCGGCAGCCAGTTCGCTTCCTTGTCCTTGCCGGGCGACTCGTTCTGGAAATAGAGCGTCACCGAGCCGTCGGCGTTCGGAACGAGGTTGTCGCGCGGGCTGACCGTGAACTTGTTGAGCGGGTTGGGCACGAACCACCAGCCCTGGTCGATCTCATACATGGTGATCGACCAGAAGCCGTTGACCGGCGGCTCCTCTCCCTTGGCGAAGGTCAGCGTATACTTGTTGGCGCCGGAGAGCGGTTGGCCGTCCTTGTCGACGGTCGTGTAGGGATAGACCGCGTCTTCCTGGAGATTGGCCGGCCAACCGAAGGCCGCGACGAGCGCGCGCTTCAGATAGTCGGTGCCGTAGTCGCCGAGACCCTTGGTGAAGATCCAGCCCTTTTCCTCGACGCCCATCGCCGACTGATTCTTGCCGAGCGTATCGAGCGCCTGCTGCGGCAGATCCTTGAGCGCGGCGGCGGTCTCCTCGCCGAGCGCCGACAGGCTGAACGGCTTGCACGGCTCGATGCCGATCTTCGCCATCTCGGCGAGGACCGGCGCATCTTCCTTGGCGGGCGGCGCGTCGTGGCACATCAGGGTCGCGAGGCGGTTGAAATAACCCTCCGTGCCCATGCCGAGGATCACATCCTGCGGCTTGTCGGTCATCGAATAACCGGGATTGGGATCGACCGGCGGCGCCTTGTAGACATAGTCCGCCTTGCCATAGGCCGCGAGCGGACGGACGTCGTATTGGGCCTGCAGCGCGTTGACCTCGTCATAGTCCTTCTCGGTGCCATTGGCATAGGTGCGGCCGAGGATGAGGACATAGCGGGTCGGCACGTCGATCTTCGTCATGCCAGCCGGGACCTCGCCCTTCCAGCCGGGACCGGCGAGAAGATAGGTCGCGGCCTTGCCACCGGCCGTCCGCATGCCCGGCGAGGCGATCACGGGCATCCAGAGGCTGTAGGTCGGGAAGAGGAAGAAGCGGTCGCCCATGTCGGGATGCGAGAACACCCAGGGCTCGGCGCCGAGGTCCATCCAGGCGAGCGAATAGAGCGTGTCGGCGTTCGGCGCCGAGACGCCGCGATAGTCGCCCGGCGGGTAGCGCTTCACATTGGCGAACCGGCCCATCGGCGCATGAAGGCCTTCGGCCTTGTCGACATTGGTCATCTGGACGCGCGTGACCTCGGTCGTCACGAGCGAATAGCCGTAGACATAGGCATCGAGAGCGATCTTCTTCGCCTCGTCCACCGTCACGGCAGCGGCCGGCCCCACGGATATGGCGAGGCCCGCGACGAGCAGCAGTCTCGAAATCCTTCGCATTGGTTGTCCCCTTTTCGCACGGCCCGCCGCTCGCAACGCCGCGACCGGTGTGCCAGTATTCTGCGCTTTTCCGGCGGGCCCCCGCCCGCCGCGCCCGCGAAGGAATGGACAGTCTTGGGCGGGCCGACCACTCAATTTGCGCCACAACCGCGCCGGATACCGCGTGAGGCCGGGAGCGCGGCGCCGACGCTGATCTCCGTCACGGCGCTGGCAGGCGTGCCGGCGATGGTGCGCCACGCCTTCGGGGAGACCGTCCTCAGGCAGGCGAACCGGGCGGCGATGCTCGATATCGAGCTGATCGAGGATCGCGACTGCTTCATTCCGCATGTGACCATGACCGAGTTTCTCCGGGAGGTCGAAAGGCGGACGAAGGAGGCGCATCTCGGGCTGATGATCGCGCCGCATCTCTCCTTCGCCAGCTATGGCTGCTGGGGAGACTATGTGCTCTCCGCGGAGACGCTTGGCGCGGCGGTCACGCGGGCGGCCGCGACACTCGACTATCACAGCTGCGGCGAGGTCATCACGCTGTCCGTTGAGCAAGGCATGGCGCGCTTCCGATATGTCAGCGCCGCGCGCGGCAGCTCGGCCTATGTCCATGTCGCCGCCGGCGCCGTCGCGGTCATGCTCGATCTCTGCCGCGCCTTCGCGGGGCCGGCCTGGAAGCCCGTCCGAATCGAATTCAACATCGCGCGGCCGTCCGGGGCGGTGGCGGCACGTTTCGAGGAAACCTTTGGCTGCCCGGTGGTCTTCGATGCGCCGGCGGTGGCGATCTCCTTTCCCGCCCGTCTTCTGACAGCGCCTCGCGCCAGGGCTCCGGTCCGGCGGCTGATCACGGTCGACGATCTCGCCCGGGCAAGGCTCGAGCCGGCGAGCCGGGGCGACCTCGTCGGCGTGGTCGCGGCGCAGATCTGGACGCAGGTGCTGGCCGGATCGCTGTCGCTCGATGGCGCCGCGCATGCGCTGGATATCAGCACGCGGACGCTGCAACGCGTCCTGAAGGACAAGGGGACGGACTTCCGCAGCCTTGGCAATCATATCCGTGCCAGGCGTGCGGGCGAGTTGCTGATGGGCACCACGGCGTCGGTCACCGATATCGCCGCCGAACTCGGCTATTCGGCGCCGGCGAATTTCGCGCGTGCCTTCCGCAAGGCGACCGGCCTCGCGCCGGAGGACTTCCGGCGCAGCGTGGCGCGCCCCGAGCGCTTGGCCGGCTGAGGCGCGTCAGCGCTCCGTGAGCTTCAGCTCGATGCGGCGGTTCTTGGCGTTGGCCTCGTCGGAGGTGCCGGGCTCGATCGGCTGGAATTCGCCGAAGCCGGCGGCGACCAGATGCTGCGGCTGCACGCCGCGATCGATCAGGTAGCGCACGACCGCGATGGCGCGGGCCGAGGACAGTTCCCAATTGTTGCGGAAGCGGCCGGAGCCCGAGAGCGGGCGCGCATCGGTGTGGCCGTCGACGCGCAGCACCCAGGCGATCTCCGGCGGGATTTCGCCCTCGAGCTGCTTCAGCGCATCGGCGAGCTTGTCGAGTTCGGCCTTGCCGGCTTCGTTGAACTCGTCCGAACCGGAGGGGAACAGCACTTCCGACTGGAAGACGAAACGATCGCCGACGACGCGGATATCCGGCCGGTCGCCAAGGATCTCGCGCAGCCGCCCGAAGAAGTCGGAGCGGTAGCGCGACAGTTCCTGCACGCGCTGGGCGAGGGCGACGTTGAGGCGCTTGCCGAGATCGGCGATCTGCGCCTGGCTCTCGCGGTCGCGCTTTTCCGAGGCGCCGAGCGCATCCTCGAGCGCCGCGATCTGCCGGCGCAGCGCGGCGATCTGCTGGTTGAGGATCTCGACCTGCGACAGCGCCTTCTGGCTCACCACCTTCTCGTTCTCGAGCGCCTTGGTGATGATCGCGATCTGGCCGTCGGCCGAGCCCGCGGCGGCCGACGCGCTGTCGGCGGCGCCCTTGAGGCGGTCGCGCTCGGCGGCCGCGGCGGCGAGCGAAGCGCGGACATTCTGCAGTTCGTCGGTGAGTTCCTGCTTGTTGGAGCGCTCCATGGCGAGCAACTCCGTCAGATCGGCGATCTGCGCGTTGAGGCGGTTCAGCACCGTGTCCTTGCCGGTGATCTCGCGCGTCTGCAGATATTGCAGCAGCGCGAAGATCGACAGGAGGAAGATGAAGACCAGCAGGAGGTTGGAGAGGACGTCGACGAAGGCCGGCCAGACGTCGCTTCTCGCCTCGCGGCGGCGGGCTCGTACGGCCAAGAGCTAGCCCCCCGGCGTCGGCTGCTTGAGCGCGCGGGCGATGACCTCCAGCAATTGCTGGATGTCGCGCTGCTGGTCGGCCTGCTGCTCCACCCAGCCGCGCACCACCTGCTGCTCGGACCGCATATGCTGGACGAGGCCCTGGATGCCCTCGGCGAGATTGGCCATGGCCGCCGTCGCCCGCTGCGAGGAGCCCGGCGCGCCGGCGCCGCCTTCCTGCAGCGCCGCCGTCAGCCGCTCGACCGCGAGGCGGAGATCGTCGCCGGAGGCGGCGCGGTCGGTCATGTCGACCATGGTCGGGTCGAGATCGGTGACGGTCGCCAGCCAGTCCTCGAGTTCGGTGTAGAACTTGTTCTGCGCCTGGCCGGCCTGGAGGTCGAGGAAGCCGAGGATCAGCGAGCCGGCGAGGCCGAACAGCGAGGACGAGAAGGCGGTGCCCATGCCGGTCAGCGGGCCCTGCAGGCCGGCCTTCAGGTCCTCGAAGATCACGGCGCTGTCGCCGGTGCCGACATTCAGGCTGCCGATGGCGTCCGCCACCGCGCCCACGGTCTGCAACAGGCCCCAGAAGGTGCCGAGGAGGCCGAGGAAGATGAGGAGGCCCGTGAGGTAGCGCGAGGTGTCGCGATCCTCGTCGAGGCGCATCAGGATCGAATCGAGCACCGACCGCATGGTCTGCGTCGAGATCGCCATGCGGCCGATGCGATCGCCGAGAATGGCCGCCATCGGGGCCAGCAGCACCGGCATCCGCTCCATCTCCGACGATCGGTCGGAGGTGCGGAACGAGTTGACCCAGCGGATCTCGGGGAAGATGCGGATCACCTGCCGGAAGGCGAGCAGGATGCCGATCGCCAGCACCGCCAGGATGACGCCGTTCAGCGCCGGATTGGCGAGGAAGGAGGCATAGACCTGCCGGTAGAGAATCAGCGCGACGAAGCCGGCGATGATCAGGAAGATGATCATGCGCCAGAGATAAACCTGCGGGCTGGCAAGCCTGTAGGGATCGAAATCTCGTGCCATCGGTCGCGTCGGCCCGTTGCTCGGAGCTTGAGGATCACTTCATCCTCTAGCGTGATTTGGCCGGCGATAGGAAGAAAATTGGACGGCCGGGCCCGATGATCAGGCCCGGCCGCGATGGCCGAATTGCGGCATGGCGCCGCCGGAAGCGAAGCCGCGTCAGGCCGCGGCCTTCTCCTTCGCCTCGCTCCATTCGCCGAGCGTCGCGAGACCGTTCATCTCGGCGCGATGCAGGAAGGCGGCGCGACCCGCCTCGACATTCGCATCCTTGCCGTCCCAGGCCTTGAGCGCGGCGGCCTGCAGCGCGCGGCCATAGGAGAAGGTGATCTTCCAAGGGAGGCCCTTGATGCGGTTGATCGCCGAGAGATTGGCGGTCGCTTCCTCGTCGCCCTGGCCGCCCGAGAGGAAGGCGATGCCCGGCACCACGGTCGGCACGCTGGCATGGAAGACGGCGACGGTGCGCTCGGCGATCTCGTCGGCGCCGACCACCTGGCCGCTATCCTTGCCGGGGACGACCATATTGGGCTTCAGGATCATCGCGGTGAGGTCGACGCGCATTCGCACCAGTTCCTCAAACACGACGCGCAGCACTTCCTGCGTCACGGCATGGCAGCGCTCGATGTCGTGGGTCGCCTCCTTGCCGTCCATCAGCACTTCGGGCTCGACGATCGGCACGATGTCTTCCGACTGGCAGAGCGCGGCGTAGCGGGCGAGCGCATGGGCATTGGCATAGACGCAGCCGGAGGTCGGCAGCACCTTCGAGATGGCGATGGCCGCGCGCCACTTGGCGAAGCGGGCGCCGAGGCGGCGATATTCGGCGAGGCGCTTGCCAAGCCCGTCGAGGCCCTCGGTGATCGTCTCGCCGGGGAAGCCGACCATCGGGATGGCGCCCATGTCGACCTTGATGCCCGGCAGCGAGCCGGCATCCTCGATCATCTTGACGAGCGGCGTGCCGTCCTTGGCGTTCTGGCGGATCGTCTCGTCGAAGAGGATCACGCCCGAGATGTGATCGTGCATGGCCTTGGTGGCGCCGAACAGCATCTCGCGATAGTTGCGGCGGTTCTCCTCGGTCGAGGGCAGCCCGATCGTGTCGAACCGCTTCTTGATGGTGCCGGAGCTTTCATCGGCAGCGAGGATGCCCTTCTGCGGCACGACCAGGCGGTGGGCGATGTCCTGCAAGCTTTCGCTCATGCGTCGATCTCTTCCGGGATGGCGGACCGGCCGATCCGGACCGCTGGACCTCAATAACGCTGCCGATTTGATTTTGCATCGCAAAATAAAACCGGAGAACGACAGTCGCGCCGCAGGATGAACCGTCCGTCACCTTGCGCTCGACTAGCAGGTGAGCAGTTGATCAGGCGCGACGCAGAACTTCGACACCCGGGAGATGCTTGCCCTCGAGCCATTCGAGGAACGCGCCGCCCGCCGTGGAAATATAGGAGAAATCGCCCGCGACCCCGGCCGCGTTGAGCGCCGCCACCGTGTCGCCGCCGCCGGCGACCGAAAGCAGGTGGCCGTCGCGGGTGCGCGCCGCCGCGTGCTGCGCCGCAGCGAAGGTACCGCGATCGAAGGGCGGAATCTCGAAGGCGCCGAGCGGGCCGTTCCAGACGAGCGTCGCGGCATCATCGATGGCGGCGCGGACGCGCTCGATCGAATGCGGGCCGATATCGAGCATCATGCCGTCGGCCGGGATCGAATCGACGGCGAAGGCCTGGCTCGGCGCATTGGCCTCGAAGCGCCAGGCGACGACGGCGTCGACGGGCAGGATGATCGCGCAATTGGCGTCCTGCGCCTTGGACATGATCCGGCGGGCGGTGTCGGCGAGCTCGTGCTCGCAGAGCGACTTCCCGACCGAATAGCCCTCGGCATTCAGGAAAGTGTTGGCCATGCCGCCGCCGATCACGAGGGCGTCGACCTTGGTCACGAGATTTTCGAGCAGCTCGATCTTGGTCGAGACCTTGGCGCCGCCGATGACGGCGATGACGGGCCGGCGCGGCGCGGTCAGCGCCTTGCCGAGCGCCTCGAGCTCCGCCTGCATCGAACGGCCGGCGAAGGAGGGGAGGTGATGGGCGAGGCCTTCGGTCGAGGCATGGGCGCGATGCGCCGCCGAGAAGGCGTCGTTCACATAGATGTCGCCGAGTTCCGCGAGGGCCGAGACGAAGATGGGGTCGTTCTTCTCTTCGCCCTTGTGGAAGCGCGTGTTCTCGAGCAGCAGCACGTCGCCGTTCGACATCCTGGCGATGGCCGAGGCGGCGTCGTTGCCGATGCAGTCATTGGCAAAGCCGACCTCGCGGCCGAGCAGCGTCTGCAGCACGGGAACGACAGGGGCGAGCGACATGTCGGCGACGCGCTCGCCCTTCGGCCGGCCGAAATGGGCGAGGAGGATGGCCTTGCCGCCCTTCGACGAGATTTCCTTCACCGTCGGCAGGATGGCACGGATGCGCGTGTCGTCGCTGACCATCCCGTCCTTCATCGGCACGTTGAGATCGACGCGGATCAGGACGCGCTTGCCCTTCACATCGGCGGAATCGAGAGTCTTGAAGGACGTCATGGCGTCTCATCCCCGTTCGTCACGGGGTCCGGAGAGGCTCCGGACCCGCTGGTCGGAAGGCGTGCGGCCGAAGGTTCAGATGGTCTTCGCGAAATAGACCGACATGTCGGCCATGCGGTTCGAGAAGCCCCACTCGTTGTCGTACCAGGCGAGCACGCGGACGAAATTGCCGTCGATCACCTTGGTCTGGTCGAGATGGAAGGTGGCCGAATGCGGGTCGTGGTTGAAGTCGTGCGACACGTTCGGCTGGTCGGTGATCGCGAGCACGCCCTTCAGCGGTCCGGCGGCGGCGGCCTTCATCGCGTCGTTGATCTCGGCGATCGTCGTCGGACGCTTGGTGACGAGCTTGAAGTCGATCAGCGAGACATTCGGCGTCGGCACGCGGATCGAGCTGCCGTCGAGCTTGCCCTTCAGCTCCGGGATCACGAGGCCGATCGCCTTGGCGGCGCCGGTCGAGGTCGGGATCGAGGACAGCGCCGCGGCGCGGGCGCGGTAGAGGTCCTTGTGCATCGTGTCGAGCGTCGGCTGGTCGCCCGTGTAGGAATGGATGGTCGTCATGAAGCCGTGCTCGATGCCGACGATTTCCTGCAGCACCTTGGCGACCGGCGCCAGGCAGTTGGTCGTGCAGGAGCCGTTCGAGATCACGAGGTGATCCTTGGTCAGGCCCTCGTGATTGACGCCGAAGACGGCCGTGTAGTCGGCGCCGTCGGACGGAGCCGAGACGATGACGCGCTTGGCACCAGCCGTCAGATGCGCGGCGGCCTTGTCGCGGGCGGTGAAGATGCCCGTGCATTCCAGCGCGATGTCGACGCCCATCTCCTTGTGCGGCAGCGTCGCTGGATCCTTGATCGCGGTGACCTTGATCGGCTTGCCATCGACGACGATCGTGTCGCCCTCGACCTTCACCTCTTTCGGGAAGCGACCATGCACCGAATCGAAGCGGAGCAGGTGCGCATTGGTCTCGACCGGGCCGAGATCGTTGACCGAGACGACCTCGATGTCCGTCCGGCCCGATTCCACGATTGCACGCAGGATGTTGCGGCCGATCCGGCCAAATCCGTTGATTGCAACCCGCACCGCCATAGTCGATCTCCTGAAGGGGCGCCCCGCGCCGTCGTTGTCATGAGAGGCCGGGCGTTTCGCCCGGCCGTATTGATCAGGTGTTGGAACCGAGCCGCTTCAGCGCCGCCTCGGCGGCGGCGTCGGCGGTGATCCCGAAATAGGGATAGAGGGCCTCGATCGGCGCCGAGGCGCCGAAGCTGTGCATGCCGACGAAGAGGCCGTCCGAACCGATGAAGGCATCCCAGCCCTGGCGCACCGCCGCCTCGATCGCGACCTTGACCTTCGAGTCGCCGATGGTTGCGGCGCGGTAGGCCTCGTCCTGCTCGAAGAAGAGCTCGAAGCAGGGGACGGAGACGACACGGGCCGTGCGGCCGGCCGCCTCGATCTTGGCCTTGGCATTGACCGCGATCTCGACCTCGGAGCCGGTCGCGAACAGCGTCACTTCGGCGCTTTCCGGACCGTCGATGAGATAGGCGCCGCGGGCCGACTTGTTCTCCGGCGAATGCTGCACGCGCAGGACCGGCAGGTTCTGGCGCGACAGGGCGAGGAGCGAGGGCCGGTGACGGTTCTCGATCGCCAGCTGCCAGGCCTCGGCGACTTCCACGGCGTCGGCCGGGCGGAAGACGTTCAGCTGCGGAATGGCGCGCAGCGCCGCGAGATGCTCGACCGGCTGATGGGTCGGGCCGTCCTCGCCGAGGCCGATCGAGTCATGCGTCATGACATAGATGACCGGCGCGCCGGTCAGCGCCGAGAGGCGGATCGCCGGGCGGGCATAGTCGGAGAAGACGAGGAAGGTGCCGCCATAGGGCATGAAGCCGCCATGCTGGGCGATGCCGTTCATCGCCGCCGACATGCCGAACTCGCGGATGCCGTAATGGACGTAGCGGCCCGAATAATCGTCCGGCGTCAGCGGCTTCTGCGGCTTGCCGCGGGTGAGGTTGGAGCCGGTCAGATCGGCCGAGCCGCCGACCATTTCGGGGATCACGGCGGTCAGCACGTCGAGCGCCATCTCGGACGACTTGCGCGTCGCGACCTTCGGCTTCGTCTCGGAGAGCGTGCGCTTGTAGGCCTCTATGGCGGATTCGAAATTGCCCGGCAGCTCGCCGGCGAAGCGGCGCTTGAACTCAGACTTCTTGTCGTGGTCGAGGGCCGCGAACCGGGCCTCCCAGGCCTCGCGGTCCTTGATCCAGCGCGTGCCGGCCTCGTGCCAGGCGCTGGCGACATCCTCGGGGATCTCGAAGGCCGGGTAGGGCCAGCCGAGCTTCTCGCGGGCGCCGGCAATCTCGGTCGCGCCGAGCGCGGAGCCGTGCGAGGCGTGGCTGTCGGCCTTGGTCGGCGCGCCATAGCCGATGATGGTGCGGCAGGCGATCATGGACGGCTTGTCGGAGGCCTTGGCGCGCTCGATCGCCGCGGCGACGGCGTCGCGGTCGAAGCCGTCGACATGCTCGGCGTTCCAGCCCGAGGCCTTGAAGCGCGCCACCTGGTCGATCGAGGTGGCGAGATCGGTGTGGCCGTCGATGGTGATGCGGTTGTCGTCCCAGAAGACGATCAGCTTGTTCAGCTTCAGATGGCCGGCGAGGTCGATCGCCTCGTGGCTGACGCCCTCCATGAGGCAGCCGTCGCCCGCGATCACATAGGTGTGGTGATCGACGACCTCTTCGCCGAACTCGGCGGCGAGCATGCGCTCGGCCAGCGCGAAGCCGACCGACATCGCGAGGCCCTGGCCGAGCGGGCCGGTCGTCGTCTCGATGCCCGTCGTGTGGAAGTTCTCGGGATGGCCCGGGGTCTTCGAGTGAAGCTGGCGGAACTGCTTCAGTTCGTCCATCGTCACGACGCTGGAGCCGAGCAGCTCGAGCACCGAATAGAGCAGCATCGAGCCGTGGCCGGCCGAGAGGATGAAGCGGTCGCGGTCCGGCCAATGCGGATTGGCGACGTCGAATTTCAGGAAGCGGTTGAAGAGCACCGTCGCGACATCGGCCATGCCCATCGGCATGCCCGGATGGCCGGACTTGGCCTTCTCGACGGAGTCCATGGCAAGCGCACGGATGGCGTTGGCCATGCGCGCTTCGATGTTCGGATCAGTCATGGTTCGCTCTTCGCTCCAGAGGGGGGCGGCACCGCCCAGCCGGTGGGGGCGCCGCGCGGGCCGCGCCCGATCGAGGGCTTCGGCACCGACCCTGCCCCCTGTAACCCGCTGCGACAAATAACAGGTCAGGGAGTCGAGTCAATCACGCCCACCCCATGCCGAGGCGCGCCAAACCGCGCGTCCGCCGCGGTTTTGTTCGCCGGCATCGAACCATTGACGGTCGCTTCACGCGGCGCCTAGAATCCGGGGAGCGAGGCTTCTTCGAGCGGGCGGGAACCGGCGCAGGACATGCAGGGATCGTCACCGATCGAGACGGCGCTTCGGCGCCTCAACGCCGCGCTCGACACGCTCGAAGCGGCGGTGGACGGCCGCGTTTCCAGCAATGAGCGGCAGCAGCAGCTCGAAGGCGAATTGCACCGGGTCAATCTCGATCGCTCGCGGCTCGCGCAGTCGCTCGACGCCGCCGAGGCGCGGTCCGATCGGCTCGAAGATGCGAATCAGGACGTGTCGCGCCGGCTCGTGACGGCGATGGAGACCATCCGGTCGGTCCTCGACCGCCACGGGATCTGACCGAGGGAGGCCGCGCGATGCCGCAGGTCAATGTCACCATCAACGGCAAGGTCTACCGGATGGCCTGCGACGATGGGCAGGAAGCCCATCTCGAAGGCCTTGCCGAGCGGCTGAACGTCACCATCGACCGGCTGCGCCAGAGCTTCGGCGAGATCGGCGACCAGCGGCTCACGGTGATGGCGGCGCTGACGCTGGGCGATGAACTCTCCGAGGCCTATCGCCGCATTCGCCGCCTCGAGGCCGAACTCGCCGGCGTCAACGAGACCAAGGCCGCGGTGATCGCCCGCTACGAGGAAGCCCAGGCGGGCTTTGCCCGGGCCGTCGACCATGTCGCGATGCGGCTAGAAGGCTTCGCCGACCGCCTCGCCGCCGATCGCGACTAGGGCGCTTCCAGCGAGCCAGGAAAGGCCCTGGCGGAACCCCATTCCGCCGCCGTCGTTCCTTCCACAGGCACTCGTCCACGGAAGGAAACGCTCGATGAACACCCATGACTCCGCGGCGCCTGAAGCCGAGGTGACCACCGATCCCGCCGCGCGCGACAAGGTCTTCGATCTCGTGGCCGATGCGCGCATCGCCATGATGGCGAGCCTCGGGGAGGGCGGGCGCTGGCATGCGCGCCCGATGGCGACCGGCAAGGAGCCGCTCGAAGGCGCGCTCTGGTTCCTGACCGATGCCCGCTCGGGCAAGATCGAGGAACTCGAGCAGGAGCCGACCGTGCTTCTGACCTATTCGGACGAAGACAAGCAGCACTATGTCTCGATCTCCGGCACGGCGACGATTTCCCGCGAGCGCGAGAAGATCCACGCCCTGTGGTCGGAGCCGGCCCGCGTCTGGTTTCCCGATGGGCCCGACGATCCGGACATCGCGCTGATCCGCGTCGAGCTCGAGGTGGCGGAATACTGGGACGCGCCGTCCTCGACCATGGTCCACCTCTACGGCTATGCGAAGATGATGGTCACGGGCGAGCCGCCTAACGAGGTCGCCGACAACAAGAAGGTCGTGTTCCGCTAAGGGCTACGCGACTAAGGGCCACGCGACGGCAGTGGGAAGGGCGGGGACAGTTTCCCGCCCGCCCTAGCGGCATCATCGCCGCTCCCCTATATTCGGTCTCGGCGATGCTGCGCGGCCCGACAGGATGACAAAATTCCCCGGGGCCTTATCGATCCAAACGGGAGCTGTCCCTGACTGAGCCCCTGGGCTCGGATATACGGCGCCCACCTACGTTGTAGGTTCCCGGGATCGATCAATCCATCGGCCCATCGTGGGTCGCCACTTCTTCCCTTCCCCCAGGACGGGCCCGTCTCTCCTTGTCCGCCGCCACCGCGCTGCTGAAGTCGGATATCCGCGCCGCAGCGCTGGCGCGGCGCGATGCGCTCGACGCCGCTTTTCGGCTTTCGGCCTCGAAGACAGCAGCAGCCCGCGCAAAACCCATCCTCGTCGATCTCACGGGCCTCGTCGTCTCCGCCTATTGGCCGATCCGCAGCGAGGCCGATCCGCTGCCGCTTCTCGCCATCGCGACCGAACGCGGCGCGGTGGCGGCGCTTCCCGTCACGACGCCGTCCGGTCTTCTCTTCCGCCGCTGGCAGCATGGCGAGCCGCTGATGCCGGCAGGCTTCGGCACGATGGGACCGCCGCCCGCCTCGCCCGAAGTGACCCCCGATCTCATGATCATGCCGCTCGCGGCGTTCGACCGGCGCCTGCACCGCATCGGCTATGGCAAGGGCCATTACGACCGGGCGATCGACGCGCTCACCGCGAAGGGGCGCCGTCCGCGCCTGCTCGGCCTTGCCTTCGCGGCGCAGGAAGTCGACAAGGTTCCTGACGAGCCGCACGACATTCCTCTCGATTTCATCGTCACCGAGGAAGAACTGATCGCGGCTGACCATCCCGGCCCGAGTGCCGGCCATGGATATTGAGGCCTCGATGCTTGGGAGCGATCGTGCGGCTGCTGTTTCTGGGTGACATTGTCGGGCGGCCCGGCCGCGCCGTCGTCTCGGATCGCCTGCCGGGGCTCGTCGAGCGCCATCGCCTCGATTTCGTGGTGATCAATGGCGAGAACGCGGCCGGCGGCTTCGGCATCACCGAGGAGATCCTGCAGGATGTGCTCGATGCCGGCGCCGATGTGGTGACCACCGGCAACCACGCCTTCGACCAGCGCGAGGCGCTGATCTTCGCCGAGCGGCAGCCGCGCTTCCTGCGGCCGGTCAATTTTCCTTCCGGAACCCCCGGCCGCGGCGCCAATCTCTTCGTCGCCCGCAACGGCGCGCGGGTCCTCGTCATCAATGTCATGGGTCGCGTCTTCATGGATGCGCTCGACGACCCCTTCGCCGCGCTCGACCGCGAGATTTCCGCCTGTCCGCTCGGCGAGCAGGCGGATGCGATCGTGGTCGACTTCCACGCCGAGGCGACCAGCGAGAAACAGGCCGCCGCGCACTATCTCGACGGGCGCGTCACCCTCGTCGTCGGCACGCATACCCATGTGCCGACCGCCGATCACCGCATCCTGCCGGGCGGCACCGCCTATCAGTCGGATGCCGGCATGTGCGGCGATTATGATTCCGTGCTCGGCATGGACAAGGAGGAGCCGGTCCGGCGCTTCCTGACCAAGATCCCGTCGGCGCGTTTCTCGCCTGCCTCCGGCAGCGGCACGCTTTGCGGCCTCGCGGTCGAGATCGACGAGAGCACGGGGCTCGCCCTTGCCGTCGCGCCGCTCTCGATCGGCGGCGCGCTGGAGCAGAGGCTGCCGCCCTTCTGGGGTTGACGGCGCGCGCCGTCCGTGATGGGAGAGGCGCCCGCCGAAATGAGTGTGTCCGATGCCGGCCTCGCCGGCATGCTGCGCCGTAAAGGGCGCCGCTGAACAGGAGTTTTCGCCATGGCCCGCTCGGCCCTTCTCAACGTGATGGTCGGTGCCGCGACCAAGGCCGGGCGCGCGCTGGCGCGCGACTTCGGCGAGGTGGAGCAGCTGCAGGTCTCGGTGAAGGGACCGGGCGACTTCGTCTCGGCCGCCGACAAGAAGGCCGAGCGCACCATCGTCGAGGAGCTTTCCAAGGCGCGCCCCGGCTATGGCTTCCTCGCCGAGGAATCGCCGGCCGTCGAGGGCACGGACCGGTCGCATCGCTGGATCATCGATCCGCTCGACGGCACAACCAATTTCCTGCACGGCATCCCGATCTTCGCGATCTCGATCGCGCTTGAGCGCGACGGCCAGATCGTCGCCGGCGTCATCTTCAACCCGGTCATGGACGAGCTCTATGTCGCCGAGCGCGGCGGCGGCGCCTTCATGAACGAGCGGCGCCTGCGCGTCGCGCAGCGCTCGGCGCTGCCGGATTGCGTGATCGCGACCGGCATTCCGCATCTCGGCAAGCCCGGGCACCCCGCTTATGTGAAGAAGCTCGCCGCCGTCATGATGGAAACGGCGGGCGTGCGCCGGGCCGGCGCCGCGGCGCTCGATCTCGCCTGGGTCGCGTCCGGCCGCTATGACGGCTTCTGGGAAGCGGGCCTCAAGCCCTGGGACATCGCGGCCGGCATGCTGCTCGTCCGCGAGGCCGGCGGCTTCGTTTCCGATCTTTCCGGCGGGGACCGCATGATCGAGACCGGCGATATCTGTGCCGGCAACGAGGCGGTGCAGCGCCGCCTGCTGGCGACGCTTTCGAAGGCCTGACGCGCGGGTCGGGAGGGGCGGCGTCCCGTTTTCGCCACAAGCCTGTGCCGGTCTAGCCGGGACAAGAAGCCGAGGAAGCGCCGGTCAGCATGGCCCCATCGAACCCTCGCGGCGAAGCGCCGAAGGACAAGCGCGGCAAGAAGAAGCCGGAGCCGATCGAGCCGCCTTTCGCGCGGCTCTGCCTGATCACGCCTCCGGCTTTCGATCCCGTGGCGTTCGCGCCGGTGCTCGACGCCGCGCTCCGCGCCGGCGAGGTCGCGTCGCTGATCATCGCGGCGGAAGGGCTGGAGCCGCAAGCGCGGCGGACGGCGGCCGAGCGGCTGGTGCCGATCGCGCAGGCCAATGGCACGGCGGCGATCGTCACCGATCGCGCGCTCCTTGATCACTGCGGCGCCGACGGTCTGCATGTCGATACCGGTCTCGCCGATCTCCGTCGCGCCGTCGATGCGCTGCGGCCGGACCGCATCGTCGGCGGCGGCGGCATCCATACCCGCCACGACGCCATGCTGCTCGCCGAGACGGAGTGCGACTATCTCTTCTTCGGCCGTTTCGATGGCGATACCGCGCCTGCGATCCACGACAAGACGCTCGACCTCGCCGCCTGGTGGAGCGCGCTCTTCGAGATTCCGGCCATCGTGATGGGCGGCAGCGATCTCGCCTCGATCGCGGAGGCCGCGGCGGCGCGGATCGAGTTCATCGCCCTGCGCTCGGCGATCTGGACGCATGCCGACGGTGCGGCCGCGGCCGTCGAGACCGCGCACCGGCTGGTGCTGGCCGCGCAGGCGGAGACACTGCCGTGATGCGCCGCCTTCCGGCCGGGCTCGCCCTTGGCGCCGCGCTGCTCGCGGCGGTGCCGGCCTTCGCGGCCAGCGCCCCCAAGCCGGCGCCGAAGCCGGATGCCCCGGCAAGCGCGACGAAGCCGGGCGATCCGAAAGCGGCGGATCCCAAGGCGCAGATCTTCCAGCCGCCGCCCGATCCGCTCCTGGGCGTCCCGCCGCCCGATGCCGGCCTCCTGCCCACGCCGGACGAATATCTGCGCTCGGGGCGCGGTCTCGATTTCGATGTCGGCGATCCCGCCTTCGGCGCCTTCCAGCGCGGCCTCTATCTGACGGCGTTCCAGCTGGGGCTGGAACGGGCGCGGCTCGGCGATCCGGTTTCGCAAACCCTGGTCGCGCGGCTCTATCTCGACGGGCTCGGCGTCAAGCAGAGCGACAAGGCCGCGGCGGCCTGGTTCCAGCAGGCGGCGCTCGGCGGCGATCCGGCCGCGCAGCTGCAGCTCGGGCTTCTTTATCTCGACGGGCGCGGCGTTCCGAAAGACCTCGCCAAGGCGGCCGATGCCTTCGAGCAGGCGGCGAAATGGGACGATCGCGCCGCGCTCTACAATCTCGGACTGCTCTATCTCGCAGGCGAGGTCCGCCCGCGCGATCCGCTGAAGGCAGCGGAGTATTTCGGCCGCGCCGCCGGCGCCGGCAGCGCCGACGCGCAATATGCGCTCGGCCAGCTCTATGCCGCCGGAGACGGCGTGATCCTCGACGATGCGATCGCCACGATGTGGCTGGCGAAGGCGGCGAAGGCTGGCCATTCCGACGCCGAGGTCGAATACGCCATCCGTCTTTTCAACGGTATCGGCGTGCCGCGCGACGAGAAAGAGGCGGCGACCTGGTTCAAGCGCGCTGCGCTCGCCGGCAGCCCGATCGCCCAGAACCGCTATGCGCGCATGCTCGCGGTCGGCGCCGGCGTCCCGCAGGATCGCATCGAGGCTGCCAAGTGGCATTTCGTGGCGCTCAGATCCGGCGCCAAGGACGAATGGCTCGACGATTTCGTCGCGCGCCTGACCGATGCCGACCGCAAGACGGCGCAGACCGAGGCCGATCACTGGCCGGAGGGGCGCGACCCGAAGGCGACGGCGGCGCAGCCGCTTGGCAAGGCCGGCGGCCCCTCGGCACCGGTCGCGACCGGACGCGGACCCGAGCCGGAAATGCCGGCCCCGGGGCTGAAGCCCAATCCCGGTGCGAAGCCAGCCGCTTCCGCCGCGCCGACCGCCCCCGCGCCCGCCCGGCCGGCGAACTGAGCGTCGCCGGCTTTATTTCGCCGGTCCGACTGCCTATAAGCGGCGGTCATTCAATGCGGCTCCGACGGGCCGCCTCCAGCGTCCGGGGATTGCGACCATGGCCGGCCATTCACAATTCAAGAACATCATGCACCGCAAGGGCGCGGCCGACGCCAAGCGCTCGAAGCTGTTCGCCAAGCTCGCCCGCGAGATCACCGTCGCCGCGAAGCTCGGCCTGCCCGATCCCAAGATGAATGCGCGCCTGCGTCTCGCGATCCAGAACGCCCGCGCCGAGAACATGCCGAAGGACAATGTCGACCGCGCCATCAAGAAGGCGCTCGGCAATGACGGCGAGAACTATGACGAGATGCGCTACGAGGGCTATGGCCCCGGCGGCGTCGCCGTCGTCGTCGAGGCGCTGACGGACAACCGCAACCGCACGGCGAGCGCGGTCCGCTCCTATTTCACGCGGGCCGGCGGCGCGCTCGGCGAGACGGGCGCAGTCTCCTTCATGTTCGATCATGTCGGTGAGATCATCTACAAGGCCGAGGCGGGCAGCGCCGACGCGGTCATGGAAGCGGCCATCATGGCCGGCGCCGACGATGTCGAGAGCTCTGGCGAGAACCACGTCATCACCGTGTCCTTCGAGAGTTTCGGCGATGTCGCCAAGGCTATGGAAGAGGCGATCGGCGAGCCGGAATCGGCCAAGATCGTCTGGCGGCCGCAGAATCTCGTCCCCGTCGACGAAGAGAAGGCGGCCTCGCTGCTGAAGCTCATCGACCAGCTCGACGACGACGACGACGTTCAGGCCGTCTACACCAATTTCGAGGTGTCGGACGAGGTGATGCAGAAGCTCACCGCCGCCTGACCGGGCTTCGCGTTCACCAATCGTTCTTTTCTGGCGGGCCATCCTCCGCTACCACAACGAGGATGGCATCCGTGATTCGCATACTCGGCATCGACCCGGGCCTCAGGCGCACCGGCTGGGGCCTCATCGAGAGCCGCGGCAACGCGCTTTCCTATGTCGCCGCGGGCACGGTGCGCGCCGGTCTCGACGGCGAGATGGCGCAGCGCCTCGTCGAGCTGCATGCCGGCCTGACCAAGGTTGTCGGCGCGTTCCAGCCGGACGAGGCGGCGGTCGAGTCGACCTTCGTCAACAAGGACGCGGCCGGCACGCTGAAGCTCGGCCAGGCGCGCGGCATCGCGCTGCTGGTACCGGCGCTGGCGGGCATTCCGGTGGCGGAATATTCGCCGAACGCGGTCAAGAAGACGGTCGTCGGCGCCGGCCATGCCGAGAAGGCGCAGATCCGCATGATGGTCGGCGTGCTGCTGCCCAAGGCCGATTTCGACTCCGACGACGCCGCCGACGCGCTCGCGGTCGCCATCTGCCATGCCCATCACCGCGTGTCGCTCGCCCGCATGAAGGCGCTGGCCGGGTAGGACGCCTCTGCCTCGCCTTGCGGTTGTTCCGCAATTGTTCTAGCGTCAAAGCGGGTTTTCAGGACGGACGAACGCCATGCGCGTCAATGCGAATGGGCAGGTGACCTTGCCCAGGGAATTGCTGGAGCGAGTCGGCATCCGCCCGGGCGACGAGATCGAACTCGGCCATGAGGGCAATGTCATCACCCTGCGCAAGCTCGAGAAGGGGCCGCCGCGCGAACTGACGAAGGGCGAGCAACTCGTGGCGCAGATTGCGGGGACCGCGACGGCGAACCGCGACCTCTCCACCGACGAAATCATGAAGCTCCTGCGTGGCGATGACTGACACATTCGTCGACACCAATGTCCTTCTGGATGTCCTCGCGAAGGATCCGCAGTGGTTCGCCTGGTCGAGCCGCATGCTGGCGGATGCGCTGGATCAGGGCGCCGTCATCATCAACCAGGTCGTCTACGCGGAAGTCGCGCACGGCTATCGCGAACAGAGCGAGCTCGACGAACTCCTGTCGGAGCAAGCCTTCATCCGCGAAGATCTGCCCTGGGATGCGGCGTTTCGGGCAGGGCAGGCGTATCTTTCCTATCGCCGCCGTGGCGGCGCGCGGACCGCGCCGCTGCCGGATTTCTTCATCGGCGCCCATGCGGCGTTGCGCGGCTATCGGCTGTTGACGCGCGACCGCGGCAATTACGCCGTCTATTTCCCGGAGCTCACGATCATCTCGCCGGAGCGGTCATGATCGGCAAGCGCACATGATCGGCAAGCTCAAGGGGCTCGTCGATTCCTTCGGCGAGGACTGGGTGATTCTCGATGTCGGCGGCGTCGGCTATCAGGTCCATTGCTCGACGCGCACGCTGCAGACCCTGCCGGCGGTCGGCGAGGCGGCCGTGCTCGCCATCGAGACCTATGTCCGCGAGGACATGATCCGCCTCTACGGCTTCGGCTCCGATGTCGAGCGCGAGTGGTTCCGGTTGCTGATGACCGTCCAGGGCATCGGCGCCAAGGTGGCGCTCGCGATCCTCGGCGTGCTGAAGCCGGGCGACCTCGCCACGGCCATCGCGATGGGCGACAAGGCGCAGATCGCGCGTGCGCAGGGCGTCGGACCGAAGGTGGCCGCGCGCGTCGTCGCCGAGCTCAAGGACAAGGCGCCGGCCTATGCCAGCGTCGAGCCGGGAGCGATCGCGCTCAACGACGCCGTCGCGGAGAAGCGCGCGCCGCAGCCGGTCGCGGACGCGGTCTCGGCGCTGGTCAATCTCGGCTATGCGCAGGCGCAGGCCGCTTCCGCCGTCGCGGCCGCTGCGCGCAGCGCCGGCGAAGACGCGACGACGCAGCAACTGATCCGCCTCGGCCTCAAGGAACTCGCGCGGTGAGCGCGGTGCCTTCGGCGCGAGGCCTCGCGGGGCACTGGCCGTGAGCGCGGGCGTCACGCTGGCCGGACGATCGGCGGTTTTCCTGCGCATCGTGGCGATCTTCGTGCTCTTCGGCCCTCTGCTCTTCACGCTGGTGGCGATGCTGTCGCTGGCGGCGTTCGTGCAGATGCTCGACCCGGAGAGCCTGGGCGAGGTCGCGACCATCTCGGCCGGCACGATCGTCATCGCCTATCTCGTCGGCCTGCTGCCGTCAGCGGCAACGGGCGTCATCGTCGCCCTGCGCGATGCGGGGCCTCGCGGCGCCGGCCCGCTCTACGCCGCGTTGACGGGCGGCGGCGCGGCGGCGCTCGTTCTCGCGGCGGGCGTCGTCCGGCTCGGAATCCGCGCCCTGATCAAGTATCCGGCCGTACCGGTCTGGTTGATCCTCTCGGCCGCGGCGGCGAGCGTCGTCTGCTGGTGGATCGCCATCGGGGGGCGGCGGACATCGGCGAAGGTGGCGTCGTGAACGCGCCGGCGGAGCCGGAACGCCTCAGTGCGCGGCGTGACTTCTTCGAGGCCAGCCTTGGCATCGCGATCTTCGTCATCGGCGGACCGCTGGTGCTGGGGCTCGTGCTCCTGGTCGGCATCATCGCCGCCAATCTCGCCGGCGACGCGGTCGATTCGCTCGTCGAGGGCCGGCGCTTCGATCCAGCGGGCTCGGTGACGGTCGCGATCGGGCTGACGCTCGTCGTGCTTCGCTTCGGATGGACGGCGGTCTGGGGCATGCTGATCGGCCCGAGCGCGATAAGCGGCGCCGTCATCGCACTGCGACGCCTGGTGACTGGCGGCGCGAGCCTCCGCTTCGCAGTCCTGACCGGTCTCTTGGTCGGCATCTCCGCCGATATCGTCGTCGTCGGCTACGGTATCCGCTTCGTCGGCGCGACGCGGATCGGCATCTTCGCCGGCTGGGTCATCATCGGCAGCCTCGCCGCGACGCTCGCCTGCTGGCGAATTGCATCGTCGGGTCGCCGCTACATTGATCGTGGAGCCTGACGGGCCGGTCTGCTACGCACGGGGCGCGGACGCCACGCGCCGCCAGGAGGTTGAATGAGCGAGAGCCGGTTGGTCGGCGCGGCAGCGCGGCCGGATGATGACGACGAGCGCACGCTGCGCCCCAAGGTCCTGGCCGATTTCGTCGGCCAGGCGCAGGCGCGCGCCAATCTCTCGGTGTTCATCGAGGCGGCGCGCACGCGCAAGGAAGCGCTCGACCATGTGCTGTTCGTCGGCCCGCCCGGCCTCGGCAAGACGACGCTGGCGCAGATCGTCGCGCGCGAACTCGGCGTCAATTTCCGCGCGACCTCCGGCCCGGTGATCGCCAAGGCCGGCGATCTCGCGGCGCTGCTCACCAATCTCGAAGAGCGCGACGTGCTCTTCATCGACGAGATCCACCGCCTGTCGCCGGCGGTGGAGGAAATCCTCTATCCGGCCATGGAGGATTTCCAGCTCGACCTCATCATCGGCGAGGGGCCGGCGGCGCGTTCGGTGCGCATCGAGCTCTCGAAATTCACGCTGGTCGGCGCGACGACGCGGCTGGGGCTCCTGACGACGCCGCTGCGCGACCGCTTCGGCATCCCGGTGCGGCTGCAGTTCTATACGGTGCCCGAACTCGAGCACATCGTCTCGCGCGGCGCGCGGCTGATGGGGATCGGCATGACCGACGACGGCGCGCATGAGATCGCACGCCGCTCGCGCGGGACGCCGCGCATCGCCAGCCGGCTGCTGCGGCGCGTGCGCGATTTCGCGCTGGTCGAGGGGCCGGGAGAGATCGACCGGGCGGTGGCCGACAAGGCGCTCATCCGCCTCGAGGTCGACGCCATGGGGCTCGACCAGCTCGACCGGCGCTATCTCTCGACCATCGCCACCTCGTTCGGCGGCGGGCCGGTCGGCATCGAGACGATCGCCGCCGCCATTGCCGAGCCGCGCGACGCGATCGAGGAGATCGTCGAGCCCTATCTCATCCAGCAGGGGCTGGTGCAGCGCACGCCGCGCGGCCGCATCCTGACGCCGCACGCCTTCGCGCATCTCGGCCTCGCGGTGCCGAGCGCGCCGTCGATCGTGCAGATGCCGCTGTTCGAGGACGATCAATGACCAGCGAGAGCGGAGCCGGGGAGGCGATGCCCTCGTCCGGCCGCCACACCGCGGACGGCCATGTGCTGCCGGTCCGCATCTATTTCGAGGACACGGATTTTTCCGGCGTCGTCTATCACGCCTCCTATATCCGCTTCCTGGAGCGGGGCCGCACCGAATATGTCCGCCTGCTCGGGGTGCATCATTCGGCGCTGGATGCCGGCGAGACGGGCGAGCCGCTCGCCTTCGCGGTGCATCGCCTCGAGGTCGAGTTCCGCCGGCCGGCGCGGATCGACGATGTCGTCGAGGTGGTGACGCGGCCGAAGGAGATCCGCGGCGCTCGCATCATCCTGTCGCAGACAGTGCGGCGCGGCGCGGAGCTGCTGGTGGACGCGACGGTGACGGTGGTGCTGGTCAACCGCGCCGGCCGTCCCTGCCGCATCCCGGACGCGCTGGCGGAGCGCTTCGCCGCAGCGCCGCAATAAGGAATTGATTAACCATGCGGTGGGTATAAGGAACGGGCGCGGAAGCGGCTGGAAGCCCTCTTTTCGACAAAATTGAAGGCGAGACAGCGACCGGAAAGGCTCGTCCGGCCCGCCGCTTGCAAGGGCATCGTTCCAGGCGGGGATCTGCTCGAGGGCCGGTCCCGACCTCGCGAGCGCCGATGGCGCGCGAGGGTCAACCCCGAGAGGTTTGAAGCGAATGAATCCGGCCGACGTGGGCCAGGCCGCGCTTGACGCGCCGAACCTGTCCCTCATCACGCTGTTCCTCCACGCGCATATCGTCGTCAAATGCGTGATGCTCGGCCTCGCTCTCGCTTCGATCTGGAGCTGGGCGATCATCATCGACAAGGTGCTGCTCTTCGGACGCGTGCGCCGCCAGATCGACCGCTTCGAGAAGGTCTTCTGGTCCGGCCAGTCGCTCGAGGATCTCTATCGCTCGCTGTCGAGCCGCCCGGCTTCCGCCATGGCGGCGCTGTTCGTCGCGGCCATGCGCGAGTGGAAGCGGTCCTTCGAGGCCGGCGCGCGCTCGCCGATCGGCCTGCAGATGCGTATCGACCGCGTGCTCGACGTCACGATCACGCGCGAGAGCGAGCGGCTGGAAAGCCGGCTGCTCTTCCTCGCCACCGTCGGCTCCGCCGGTCCGTTCATCGGCCTCTTTGGCACCGTCTGGGGCATCATGACCTCGTTCCAGGCCATCGCGGCCTCGAAGAACACCTCGCTCGCCGTCGTGGCGCCCGGCATCGCCGAGGCGCTGATGGCGACCGCGCTCGGCCTCATCGCCGCCATTCCCGCCGTCATCGCCTACAACAAGCTGTCGAGCTCGGCGGGCAAGATCACGTCGCGGCTCGAGGGCTTCGCCGACGAATTCTCGGCCATCCTCTCGCGCCAGATCGACGAGAGGGTCTGAGCATGGCGATGTCGGTCGGCGGATCGGGCGGGGGAGGCGGCCGCAGGGCCGGGCGCCGGCGCCGGCGCTCGACCGCGGTCATGAGCGAGATCAACGTCACGCCCTTCGTCGACGTGATCCTCGTCCTGCTCATCATCTTCATGGTCTCGGCGCCGATGCTGACCGCGGGCGTTCCGATCGACCTGCCCGAGACGCAGGCCAAGGCGCTCTCGGCCGACAAGGACCCGATCTCGATCACCATCGATCCGGCAGGCAAGATCTTCCTGCAGGAGACCGAGGTCACGCTCGACGAGCTCATCCCGAAGCTGAAGGCGATCGCCACCACGGGCTATGACGAGCGCATCTTCGTGCGCGGCGACAAGAGCAGCAATTACGGCGCGATCATGCAGGTCATGGGCGCCATCTCCGGTGCCGGCTATCGCAATATCGGTCTGGTTACGATCAGCACCGACGGCGGATGATCCCGCATGCGCACCGGGCTCATCACCTCCGTCCTGGCCCATCTGCTCCTGCTTTTCTGGGGCCTGTTCGGCCTGCCCGACACCAAGCCCTTCGACGCCAGCACGGTCGAGGCGCTGCCGGTCGAGCTGGTGCCGATCTCGGATGTGACGAGCCTGCAGAAGGGCAAGAAGACGGCCGAGGTGAAGCCGACGCCCGCGCCCGAGAAATCCGAGAAGCAGCAGACGCCGAAGCCGACGCCCGCGCCGCCGAAGCCGACGCCGCCCGCGACTCCGCCGCCGCCCAAGGCCGAGCCGACGCCGCCGCCGCAAAAGCCGGCCGAGCCGGCGCCCGCGCCGACGCCTCCGGCCGAGCAGGCGCCGCCGCCCGAGCCGCCCAAGGAAACGCCGCCGCCGCCGAAAGAGGAGCCGGCCCCGGTGAAGCCGGCCGAGCCCGAGAAGGTCGCCGAGGCGCCGCCGCCTCCGCCGGCCCCGAAGCCGCGCGTCAAGCCGGCGCCGCCGAAGCCCGACCAGACCGCCGCCGTGCAGAAGCCGCCGACGCCGACACAGAGCACCACGGATTCGAAGTTCGATCCCGACCGCATCTCGGCGCTGCTCGACCGCCAGAAGCCGGCGGGCGGCTCGGAGGCCAGCCAGACCCCGGAGAGCTTCGGCGCCGAGGAGGCCCGCAACCCGAGCGCCATGATGACGCAGAGCGAACTCGACGCGCTGCGCGCGCAGGTTCAGCGCTGCTGGCAGCTGCCGGTTGGCTGGACCGATCCGCGCGAGGTGACGGTGACCATCCGCTTCAAGCTCAACCAGGACGGAACCGTCAGCGGCACGCCGAGCGTCGAACAGTATCCGGCGAGCAATTACGGGACGGTCGCGGCCGAAGGCGCGGTGCGCGCCATCCTGCAATGTGGCCCCTATCAGCTTCCGGCTGAGAAATACGACCAGTGGAGCGAAGTGCAGATGCGCTTCAGTCCGCAGCTTTGACAGTCGTCGTCACCACGCCGCCGTTATTCGGCCCGATGATCGGCCGATCGACGGGGGCATCGCGGCGAGACGTTCGGATCGAGGGAATTTCAACATGACGGTACACGCAGCTGAGGGTCGGGCCGGTGGGCTGCGCCTGACCCGCCGCGCGGCGCTCGCCTCGCTTCCCATCGGAGCGGCGACGCTCGCCGCCGGGCTTCTGGCGAGCGGCCCGGCCGCGGCGCTGGTCAGCCTCGACGTGACGCAGGGCAATGTCGCGCCGTTGCCGATCGCGATCCCGAACTTCATCGGCGGCAGCGAGGCCGACGCGCAGCTCGCGGCCGACATTTCCGGCGTGGTGGCGGCGGACCTGAAGCGCTCCGGCCTCTTCCAGCCGCTCGATCCCGCCTCCTTCATCGAGAAGATCACGCGCGCCGACCAGGTGCCGCGCTTCCAGGACTGGACGGTGATCAACGCGCAGGCGCTCGTCACCGGCGGCGTCACGCGCCAGCCGGATGGCAGGCTGAAGGCCGAGTTCCGCCTCTGGGACATCTATGCCGGTCAGCAGATGGCCGGGCAGCAGTTCTTCACCAGCCCGGACAACTGGCGCCGCGTCGCCCATATCATCGCCGACGCGATCTATGAGCGCCTCACCGGCGACACCGGCTATTTCGACACGCGCATCGTCTATGTCGACGAGAGCGGGCCCAAGGACAAGCGCGTCAAGCGTCTCGCGATCATGGACCAGGACGGCGCCAATGGCCGCTTCCTGACGCGCGGCAACGATCTCGTGCTGACGCCGCGCTTCAATCCGTCGTCGCAGGAAATCGTCTACATGTCCTATGGGCAGGACCAGCCTCGGGTCTACCTGCTCAATATCGAGACCGGGCAGCGCGAGCTGGTCGGCAACTTCCCGGGCATGACCTTCGCGCCGCGCTTCTCGCCCGACGGGCAGAAGATCGTCATGAGCCTCGAGGATCAGGGCAACGCGAATATCTATGCCATGGACCTCCGCTCGCGGAAGACGACGCGGCTGACCAACTCGGCCTCGATCGACACCAGCCCGTCCTATTCGCCCGATGCCTCGCAGGTGACCTTCACCTCCGATCGCGGCGGCGGCCAGCAGATCTACGTGATGGGCGGCGACGGCTCCAACCCGACCCGCATCTCCTTCGGCCAGGGCTCCTATTCGACGCCGGTCTGGTCGCCGCGCGGCGATCTCATCGCCTTCACGCGCCAGTCCGCGAACGGCTTCGCCATCGGCGTCATGAAGCCGGACGGTTCGGGCGAGCGCATCCTCACCGAGGGGTTCCACAACGAGGGGCCGACCTGGGCGCCGAACGGCCGCGTGCTGATGTTCTTCCGCGATGTGCCCGGCCCGACCGGCGGCCCGCAGCTGTGGTCGATCGACCTCACGGGCTACAACGAGATGCGCGTTCCGACCGCCAATTTCGCATCCGATCCGGCCTGGTCGCCGCTGATCGACTGATCATTTCCGATTTGCGCCGCGGCGAGGGGATCCGCCGCCGCCGGCGCGCGTTCAGCATGAATGCCGTGGCGGATCAACGACATTGGATGAGCGGCGGATTGCCGCGATCAAACGGTTAACCCTCGGTCAACCCTGTTCCTGCACCTGCGCTTAACCAAGCGGCTGATAAGAGCGGACAGGTCCGAGCATGGTGGACAAGGAGTTTCTTTGATGATGGATATTCGATCGGTTTCGCACGGGATGAAGCTCGTCGCGTTTCTCGGCCTGGCGCTGATGCTGGCCGCCTGCGCCAACAAGCCGGGCGGGCCGGAAGGTGCCGGCGGCATCGGTTCGGCGACGCCGGGCAGCGCGCAGGACTTCGTCGTGAATGTCGGCGACCGCGTCTTCTTCGATACCGATCAGACCGATGTCTCGGCCCAGGGCCAGGTGACGCTGCAGAAGCAGGCGGTGTGGCTGAAGCGCTATCCGCGCTACCAGGTGACGATCGAGGGCCATGCCGACGAGCGCGGCACGCGTGAATACAACATCGCGCTCGGCGCCCGCCGCGCGACGAATGTGAAGAACTATCTCGTCTCGCTCGGCATCAGCCCGGCGCGCATCCGCACCATCTCCTACGGCAAGGAGCGCCCGGTCGCGGTCTGCAACGACATCTCCTGCTGGTCGCAGAACCGTCGCGCCGTGACGGTGCTCGACAACGCCATGTAATCGCGACGTCCACCAGCGGATCGCGTCAGGCGGCGGCTCCCGGAAGGGAGCCGCCGCTTCGCGTTTGGCCTCACTTTGGCCGAACTCGCGGGGCTATTTCCTTCCGCGAAGGGCTTGATTTTGCCCGCTCGTTTTCCGCGCGGCAGCCCCGGTGCGGACTTTGCCGCCGCAAAGCGGATGGATCCATGACGACACGCGCAAGACTCCTGGCCGTGGCGCTCGCCGCGCTGACGCTGCCGACCCTCGGCAATGGCCCGGGCCTTGGCCCGGCGGTAGCCCATGCCGGGCTGTTCGACCTCTTCAACAAGCGCGAGACGCAGGTGCAGCCGCCGCCCGACGCGGTGGCGCCGCCGGCCGATGTCGGCGTCGCGCCCGATCCAGGCGTCCAGCCGATGCGCGCGGCCTCTCCCGCCAGCGAGGCGCAGGCCGCCATGCGGATGGACCGCATGGAGCAGCAGATGCGCCAGATGACCGGCCAGATCGAGGAACTGACCTTCCAGCTCAACCAGCTGCAGGCGCAGATCCGGGCGCTGCAGCCGGCTGGAGCGCGGAGAAGCAGCTCGGCCGCGCCGGCGGCTGCGCAGCCTGTGGCCTCCGCGGCGCAAGCGCCGCGCGCCGCAGACCCCATCGGCCAGGCGATCGGCTCGTCCGCGGTCGCCGCGGCGCCCACGTCCGGGGGCTCCGGTCCCGGTGCGCCGCCGCGCAGCCTCGGTGAACTTCCTGCCGGTCAAGGCGGACAGCCGCTCGATCTCGCGACGCTGGCCGGGCCGCCGCCCGGCGCCGGCGCGGCCCCGGCACCGAGCGGCGACTCGCGCAACGACTACGACGCGGCCTATGACCTCGTGCTCAAGGGCGACTACGACGTCGCCGAAAACTCCTTCCAGCTCTTCCTCGCCAATTATCCGGGCGATCCGCTCGCCCCTGACGCGCAATACTGGATCGGCGAGAGCCTCTACCAGCGCGGCGACTATCGCGGCGCGGCGGATGCGTTTCTCACCGGCTACCAGCAATATCCGAAGAGCGGCAAGGCGCCGGACATGCTGTTGAAGCTCGGCCTGTCGCTGGTCGGACTCGGCCAGCGCGACGCCGCCTGCGGCACCTATGCCGAGATCCTCAAGAAATACCCGAAGGCGTCGAACGCGCTGCTGCAGCGCGTGAAGACCGAACAGGCCAGTGCGAGCTGCTGACGGCGGAGGGGCGGGGGAAGCCATCGATCCGGCGCGGCTCTTCGCGCGCTGGAGAGGGGAGGGCGCGCTCGCCGTCGCCGTCTCGGGCGGGGCGGACTCGCTCGCGCTGATGCTGCTCGCCGCGCGCTGGCGCGATGGCGGCGGGGCGCCCCGGCTGATCGTCCTCTCGCTCGATCACGGCCTCCGGCCCGAGGCGGCGGCCGAGGTCGCGATGGTCGGGCGGATTGCCGCTTCGCTGGGTTTGGCCTTCCAGCCGCTCAAGGCCGATGCGCTCCTGCCGTCCTCCGACATCGAGGCCGCGGCCCGCGCCATG
>JAFKFV010000006.1 GCA_017307955.1 Allobosea sp.
GGTGTCGATCGCGACGGCCGCGATCGCGGCATGGCCGGCGGCCGTCTTCGTCCACTGGGACGGCGACGACAACGGCTTCGCTGCCGACATCGCGGATGACCTGGCCAACTACACCACGATGGTCAACGCGGTGCTCGCCAACGGCCATGGGCGTTACGTCATCGTGGCCCCCATGCCGCGCGGCGGTCAGTCGGCGGCTCAGCGCCAGCGCTGCCGCGACCTCTACACCGCACTCGCGGCGGCTTATCCGGGCCATGTCGTCGACCCGCTGCCGATCGTGCTGACGCTGGCCGATCCGGTCGCGGATGCCGCCGACATCGCGGCCAACCAGTGTCCGTCGAGCCAGATGCAGGACGGCGTGCATCTCAAGCAGGCGGCGATGGACCTCGTCGCGACGACCGGCGTGCTGCCGATCATCGATGCCGGCGGCTGGATGCCGGCGGAATAGGGCTCAGCCCACCACCGCCCGCCAGAGCGCGACCAGCGGCGGGACGAACTGCGCTGCGATGATGATCGCGGACAGGATCAAGAGCCCGGCAGCGAGCAGCCGCCCGGATCGGCCCGGCGATCGATGGTCAGCATCATCTGCCATAGCCGTTCATCTGTGAGTGGGCCACCCGGCGCTCCCGTGGGTACAGCGCGCCGGGCGGCAGGTCTGGGAACCTCGGCGGGACGCATTCCGCCGCCATTGGCCGCTCGGGGGACCGGCCAAGCGCACACAACCATAAGGCCGGGTGATGATCAATCACCCGCCGCGCCCCCGCGTCATTCGCCCGGCGATGGATCGTCCATCCGGGCAACATAGCAGCATCATCGGAGAGATCATGAGCACTCTCGACGCGGCCTCGGCTGCGCGTCTTCGCGCGGCCCATCCTCTGTTGCAGCGGCTTTTCGAGGCCGCCGCGGCGCGGACGCCGATTGTCATCCTCGAAAGTCAGCGCGGCCGCGCGGCGCAGGAGGAGGCGTTCCGCAAGGGCAACAGCAAGGCGCATTTCGGCGACAGCGCGCACAACTGGAGCCCGTCCGTCGCGCTCGACGTGGCGCCCAAACCGCTCAACTGGAACGACCGCAAAGCGTTCATCGCGCTCTCGGTGATCGTCTTCGAGGAGGCGCGGCGCCTCGAAATCCCGATCCGCTGGGGCGGCGACTGGAACATGAACGGCGTCCTGACGGACGAGAAGCTGTCCGACCTGCCGCACTATGAGCTGCATCGCTGGCGCGACTTCGCCAAGCGCGATTGCGTCCTCTATGGCGAGACGCCGAAGGTCAAGCCGCCGACGGCGCCGACGCCCGCCGAGACGCACTATCCGGTCCTCCGACGCGGCAGCAAGGGCACAGACGTGATCGAGCTGCAGCGCCAGCTGAAAGCCGCCGGCATCGACCCGGGCGGGATCGACGGCAGCTATGGCGACAAGACCTTCGCGGCCGTCCGCGAGCTGCAGCGCCGCCGCGGCCTCGAGCGCGACGGCGTGGCCGGCCCGGCGACGCGCGCGGCGCTGGCGGATCTGCTCTAGCCGCCGGACCATCTGCAAACAAAGGAGACCATCATGACCAAGCTCAATCCCGCCATCATCGATGGCGTCGTCGGCGCGATCGCAAGCGTCGCCGACAATCCGGGTCTGCCGATCACGCCCTCGCAGGGGCCGGCTGTCGCCAAGGCGGTGCTCGACAAGCTTGCAGCCGATCCGACCGTGGTCAACGCGACCAACAGCGAGCCCTGGTATCAGAGCCGAGTCGCCTGGGGATCGATCGTCGCCATCGCCGCGCCTCTGGCTGGGCTCCTGCTCAAGCAGACGATCGATGCCGATACGCAGTCGCAGATCGTCACGGTGCTCACCGCCGCCGGCGGCGCGGTCGGCGGCGCCTATGCTCTCTACTATCGCCTGTTCGGCAAGGGCAAAGCGCCGCTCGGCGGCTGAAGCAACGCCTGCCTCGCCAGATCATTGACCCCGCATGACCGAGGTACCGATGCCGCCGGACGCATTGCACGAGCTCAATCGCCAGGTCGGTATCCTGATTGGCGAGGTCAACGGCTTGCGGCGCGACCTCGCGGCATCGGACGCCAAGTCCGATACCTCGCGCCGCGACATGCACAAGCGCCTCAATGATCTCGTCGACCAGACGGCGGAGATCGAGATGACGGTCTCCGTCAGCGGGGCGCGACTGGAGACGGTCGAGGCCACGCTCAAGACGGACGTCATGCCGACGGTCGGCAAGGTCAAGGCCTGGGAGCAGCGCGGCATCGGCGCGCTCGCCGCTGTCGGTCTGGTCTCCGGCGGCGTCGGCGCGATCCTGATGGCGTTCTGGCAGGAGATCCTCGCCAAGCTCACGCGGACGGGCTGATCACAGCCTGCCGCTCGGCAAACCTCCCGGCGATATGCGGAGCGCCGTGTTTCGCGCCCGGCACTTGCCGCAGACGAGCGCCCGCCCGCCGATCCGCGCCGGGCCACGATCGGCCGAGCCGCGCACCGCCGCCGCGTCGCCATAGATCCTCGCCATCGCCTCGAGGTCGATCTCGGCGCGATGGCCGCAGCCGTTGCAATAGGCGGTGACGCTGTAGTGCTCGCTGATGAGGGTGCCGAGGGTGCCGGTCATGGTGAACCTTCGCGGAACATCGCTGCCGCGGGCTGTGCCTTGTGCCGTGCCGGTTCAGACCGATTTGCTATGCGCCGGGTGCGGCAAATGCGGCCTTTGCGCAAGAGCTAAGTGCTTGTCATATTTCGCGGTTTGGCCGCCGGCCGTGTGCGGCAAAGAGCGGTAGGGCAGGTTTACAAAACCGCTGCTCTACCGCTGAGCTAAACCGGCGCCGGCATTCGTTTACGGACATGCGGCCCTGCCGGTCAAGACGCGCCGTCCAGCGGTTCAGCCGGCCGGTGCGTCCAGGTGGCGGCGAGCGACGTAGAGCGCGAGGGCGGCTGCGTTCGAGACGTTGAGGCTCTTGATCACGCCCGGCATGTCGAGCCGCGCGACCGTGTCGCAGGTCTCGCGGGTCAGGCGGCGCAGGCCCTTGCCTTCGGCGCCGAGCACCAGCGCGATGCGCTCGCCGGCCATCGCGGTCTCCAGCGTCGCGTCGCCCTCGCTGTCGAGCCCGACCCGGGTGAAGCCAAGCTCGCCGAGTTCGGTCAGCGCGCGGGCGAGATTCGGCACCTCGACATGGTTGATCCATTCGAGCGCGCCCGAGGCGGACTTTGCGAGCACGCCGGTCTCGGTCGGTGCGTGACGGCCGGTCGTTACGATGGCCTCGGCGCCGAAGGCGACGGCGGAGCGCATGATCGCGCCGACATTGTGCGGATCGGTCACCTGGTCGAGGACGACGATGAGCCGGGCATCGCCGAGCATGGTCAGCGGCAGCGAATCGAGCGGTTCCACGAGCGCCGCGACGCCCTGATGCACCGCGCCGTCGCCCACCAGCCTGTCGAGGGCGCGATTCTCCGTCTCCTCGACCGTTGCGGGGAGGGTGGCGCCTTCCTCCTTCAGCCGCGCGAGCGCGTTCGGCGTCGCGGCGAGGCGAAGGATCGTGCGGCGGGGATTGCCGAGCGCCGCCGCGACGGCGTGGATGCCGTAGAGCCACAGTTGGTCGGGGCGCCGACCGCCGGGGGAAACGGGAGCGAACCGTCGCTCCCGGCGGCGCTCGGGCGGTCGTCCGCCACGCGGGCGCTTGTCTGAATCCTTGCTCATGCCTCGCTTATAGGTGCGCCTTCGGGGCGCGGCAACGGCTGCTCACAGGTGGTTTCGATCAAGGGGTTGATAGCGCTCCGAGGGGCGTTGACAGCGCCGGGCAAGGTCTCCATAACACGCGCCACGGAAAACCGGCCGACCAGCCGGTCCCGTGGATGATCCTGAACGCTTGACGCTCTGCCGGGATTACGGAGGGGTGCCCGAGTGGTTAAAGGGGACGGACTGTAAATCCGTTGGCTTAGCCTACGTTGGTTCGAATCCAACCCCCTCCACCATCTCGACGGAACGTCAGCGTGCGGGTGTAGCTCAATGGTAGAGCAGCAGCCTTCCAAGCTGAATACGAGGGTTCGATTCCCTTCACCCGCTCCATCTATTGGGCATCGCGCCGCCGGCGAGGCGGAACCTTCTCGCGGCGAGGTCGCGGTGCAAGCTGGGCCGGCCTGAGGCTCACGTGAACGAGACGACAGGAAACCACGTCGATGGGTAAAGAGAAATTCGAGCGTACGAAGCCGCACTGCAACATCGGGACGATCGGCCATGTCGACCATGGCAAGACGTCTCTGACTGCGGCGATCACGAAGGTGCTTGCGAAGACGGGCGGCGCGACCTTCAAGGCGTATGACCAG
>JAFKFV010000011.1 GCA_017307955.1 Allobosea sp.
GATCCTCCGCCGCTTCGAGCAGACCTACAAGGGCAAGCAGCTGCCCTAGGCTTTGCTTCCCCCTCTCCCGCATTCGGGAGAGGGCCGGGGTGAGGGCTCTTCCTCGCTCTCAATCACGGCAAGCAAGCCCCTCACCCAACCCTCTCCCGCAAGCGGGAGAGGGCTTCGCCTCCGACGGCTCGACCAACCGGACACCGATGGAAAAGCGCGCCACCTTCTCCTCGACCACCATCGGCCTCCTGTTCGTGGCGCCGATGCTGGTCCTGATCTTCGTCTTCTTCTACTGGCCGAGCGGCCAGGCGCTCTACTGGGCCTTCACGCTGGAGCAGCCCTGGGGCGGCGGCAACCAGTGGGTCGGGTTCCAGAACTTCCAGCAGCTGCTCGCCGATCCGGTCTACTGGAACTCGGTCATCCGCAGCCTCGTCTTCGCGCTCTCCTCGACCGTCATCGCCATGGGCCTCGCCCTCGTGCTGGCGCTCTTCACCGATCGCGAGCTGCGCTTCCACCGCGCCTATCGCTCGGTCCTCGTCTGGCCCTATGCCATCGCCGCGCCGGCGCTCGGGCTCGCCTTCCGCTTCATCCTCGCGCCCGAGGCCGGGCTCCTGTCGGTGATCAACCACCTGTCGCCCGGTCTCTGGAATCCGGCGCTCGACGGCACCGACGCGATGATCGCCATCGTCATCGCCTTTTCCTGGAAATATATCGGCTACAACTTCATCTTCTTCCTCTCGGCGCTCGCCTCCATTCCGCGCTCGCTGACCGAGGCGGCGGCGATGGACGGCGCCGGCCCGGCGCGCCGCATCCTCGACATCCAGCTGCCGCTGCTGACGCCGACCTTGTTCTTTCTTCTCGTGATCAACATCACCGAGAGCTTCCAGGACTCATTCGGCATCGTCGACATCATGACCCAGGGCGGGCCGGCGCGGGCGACCGAGCTCATGGTCTACAAGATCTATTTCGACGGCTTCAAAGGCCTCGACTATTCCGGCGCCGCCGCGCAGTCGATCATCCTGATGCTGCTCGTCATCATGCTCACCGTCGTGCAGTTCCGCTTCATCGAGCGGCGCGTGCACTACAAGTAAGGAAGCGCGGCATGGTCGAGCGCACCCCCGTCTTCGACGCCATCTGCCAGGCGATCCTGTTCCTCGGCCTCCTGATCGCGCTGGTGCCCTTCGCCATCGTGATCATCGCGGCGACGCATGACATCCGCACCGTCAACACGGTGCCGATGCCGCTGGTGCCGGGCCATGATCTCTACGCCAATCTCGCCGAAGCCTGGCAGCGCGCCGATCTTGGCCGGAAGCTGTTCAATTCGGTCCTTTTCGCCACCGCCGTCGCCTGCGGCAAGGTGATCCTCTCGGCCATGGCGGCGTTCTCGATCGTCTATTTCCGCTTCCCCGGCCGCTCGGCGCTGTTCTGGGCGATCTTCGTCACGTTGATGCTGCCGCTCGAGGTTCGCATCGTGCCGACCTATGCGGTGGCGGCGAATGCGCTGGCGCCGTTCCAGGCGATCCTCAATGTGACGGGGATCACCTGGCTCGTGCAGACGGTCTCGGGCATCGAGGTGAAGCTCGAATGGGGCCTGCTCAATTCCTATCCCGGCCTCATCCTTCCGCTCGTCGCGACCGCGACCGGCACCTTCCTCTACCGCCAGTTCTACCTGACCATTCCCGACGAACTCGCCGAGGCGGCCAAGATGGACGGCTCCGGCCCGGTGCGCTTCTTCGTCGACATGCTGCTGCCGCTGTCGCGGCCGAACATGATCGCGCTGTTCACGATCATGTTCGTCTGGGCCTGGAACCAGTATCTCTGGCCGCTGCTCGTCACGACCGATCCGAATTTCGGCATCGCCGTCACCGAGCTCCGGTCGCTGATCCCGTCCGAATTCGGCCTGCCCGACTGGAATGTGGCGATGGCCGGCACGCTCATCATCATGGTGCCGCCGCTCATCGTCGTGATCCTGATGCAGCGCTGGTTCGTGCGCGGCCTGATCTCAACCGAGAAGTGAGGAGCCGACCATGGCCTCGATCACCATCCGCGGCGTCCGCAAATCGTACCAGAAGAACGCCGTCGTGCACGGCGTCGACCTCGACATCGCGTCTGGCGAGTTCATCGTCATCCTCGGCCCGTCCGGCTGCGGCAAGTCCACGCTGCTCCGCATGGTGGCCGGGCTGGAGGAGATCAGCCAGGGCGAGATCTCGATCGACGGCAGGGTCGTGAACCGCCTGGAGCCGCGCGAGCGCGGCTGCGCCATGGTGTTCCAGAACTATGCGCTCTATCCGCATATGACCGTCGCCGAGAATATCGGCTACGCGCTGAAGGTCGCCGGCGTGCCGAAGGCCGAGCGGGCGGCGCGGGTCGCGGCGACGGCGAAGATCGTCAATCTCGAGAGCTTCCTCGACCGAAGGCCGGCCGCGCTCTCCGGCGGCCAGCGCCAGCGCGTCGCCATGGCCCGTGCCATCGTGCGCGAGCCGAAGGTGTTCCTGTTCGACGAGCCGCTCTCCAATCTCGACGCCAAGCTCCGCGTCGCCATGCGCGCCGAGATCCGCCGCCTGCATCGCCGCCTCGGTGCCACCTCGATCTTCGTCACGCATGACCAGGTCGAGGCGATGACGCTCGGTGACCGCCTCGTCGTCATGAATGGCGGCCGCATCGAGCAGGTCGGCTCGCCGTCGGAAGTCTATCGCCGCCCGGCGAGCCGCTTCGTCGCGAGCTTCGTCGGCTCGCCGGCGATGAACCTCATGGAGGGCAAGATCGATCGGCAGGGCGTCTTCGTCTATGACGCCGAGCGCAGCATCCCGGTGCCCTTCGCGCTGGAGCGCCGGCTGGTCGGCCATGACGTCACGCTCGGCATCCGCGCCGAAGTGGCCCGCCTCGTCGCGCGGGATGCGCCGGGCGCGTTGCCGGCGACCGTCGATTTCGTCGAGGAGCTCGGCGCCGGCCGCGTCGTCCATACCGATCTCGACGGGCTCTCCTTCGCCGTCGCCGTCACCGAGCCCGTCGCGCTCGAACCGGGCACGGAAGTCGGCATCGCCGTCGACCCGGCCGACATCCATCTCTTCGACGCCCGCACCGGCATCCGTCTCGAAGGCGACATGAACCCGGTAGAAGCTTCCAGCCGCCAGACCTGAGGGAGATTCACGCCATGACCGCTCCGCTGCCCATCTCGCATGTCGGCTTCGCGACCAGCCCCGGCCGCGGCGATCTCGCAAGCCTCGAAGCCTCGATCGCCGCCATCGTCGATCTCGGCGCCGATGTCGTCGAGCTCGGCCTGTTCGGCGAGGACCTCGTCTCCGGCGGCCGCATCATCGAGGGACGGGCGAAGCGCTTCGCCGAGATCTGCGGCAAGTTCGACATCCGCTACACGGTGCATGGCCTGATCGTCTCCAACTTCATGGACGAGGCGCATCTCGCCTATCAAAAGGCGGCCGTCGCGGCGATGATCGAGCTCTGCGACCGGATCGGCGCCGACACGCTGGTCCATCATTCGGGCCGGGCGACCAACGGCTCGCGGCCGCAGCTGCGCCATCACGACCAGATCGAGCGCGCGGCGCTGGCCGAAATGGCGGTGGTCGCCGCGCGGCATGGCATCCGCATCGCGCTCGAGAACATCTTCGCCGTCTCGGACGCCGAATATCGCCAGCTGCCCTCCGAGGTCGCCGCCACCGTGCGCTCTGTCGGCAGCCCGCATCTCGTCGGCCTCATCGATTTCAGCCATGCCTATATCGAGGCGACGCGCACCGGCGCCGATCTCCGCCACGAGGTGCTCGCCATGGCGCCGGTGACCGGCCATCTGCATGTCCATGACAGCTTCGGCCGGCCCTATACGATGGACAAGTTCTATTACACGAGCGAGGCCATCGCGCTCGGCATCGGCGATCTGCATCTCCCCCTCGGCTGGGGCGACCTGCCCTTCGAGGCGCTGTTCGACGAGATCGAGGTCATGCCCGGCACCGCGCTGATCATGGAGATCGGCGAGCGCTTCGCGGCCGAGCGCGCAGACTCGCTGGAACGCGCCCGGGCGCTGGCGGCCCGCGTCAATGCCCGCCACGCAGCGGCGGCCGCGTGACCATGTCCTTCGCGGAGCGGCTCGGCGATCCCCTGTTACCCAATGTCGTCGCCTCGGCGGTTCCGGCGCTGCCGAAGCCGCCGGCGGCGCTGTTCGAGGAGGCCGAGCGGGCCGAGCTCACCCGCGCCGAGCATGACCGGCTGGCGCTCGACCTGCCGGCCTTCAATGCGCTGGAAGTGAAGCAGGCGCCGCTGGCGGCGCCTTCGGGTCCCCTTCTCCGGATCGCCGCCTGGAACGCGGAGCGGCTGAAGCATCGCGCCCCTTCGGCGGCGCTCCTCGCCGCGAGCGGTGCCGATGTCCTGCTGCTCACCGAGACCGATTGCGGCATGGCGCGCTCCGGCAATCGTCACACCACCGCCGATCTCGCGGGCGATCGCGGCATGGGCTACGCCTATGGCGTCGAGTTCGTCGAACTCGGCCTCGGCGATGATCGCGAGCGGCGCTGGCATCGCGGCGAGAGCAACCGCACCGGCTTCCACGGCAATGCGCTGCTGTCGCGCCTCCCGATCGAGGACGCGGTGCTGATCCGCCTCGACGATGGCGCGGTCTGGTGGCTCGATGCACCCAAGGGGCAGCGCCGCCTCGGCTGGCGCATGGCGGTCGCGGCGCGGCTCGCGGCGGCCTCGGGCCCGTTCATCGCCGTCAGCGTGCATCTCGAAAGCAAGTCCGATCCCGCCGATCGGGCCCGGCAGGTCGCGCGGCTGCTGGCCGCCGTGGACCGGCTGGCGGACGGGCTGCCGGTCGTCATCGGCGGCGATTTCAACACCAAGGCGCTCGACGCCGATGCCGCGCTCTGGTGGGACGATCCGGCGGCGCATGAGCCGCTCTTCGCCGCCATGGCGGCGTCCGACTTCGACTGGCGCGCGTCGAACACGCGCGAGACCACGATGCGCACGCTGCCCGACGGCAAGCCGCAGCCGCCTTTCCACCGACTCGACTGGCTGTTCACCCGCGGCCTCGCCCTGCGCAGCCCGGCGACCGTCCCGGCCGTGGACGAAACCGGCGCCGCGATCTCGGACCATGATCTCGTGATGGTGGAAATCGTGGCAGGGTAAGGTGCGCGGCTTGAGTTCATGCCTTCTCGGGTGGCGTCGGCAAGGTCCTGCCGCCATAGAGGATTCGGTCGAAGACGACGCTTCCCTCGTCGATGTGGAAGGCGATCGCGACCCGCCGTTCGAAACCGATGACGCGAAGTCCGGGTGCGAGATCGTCGCGCTTGAGACCGCGATCCGGAAAGTCCGCGAAGCTGCGGCAATAGGCTTCTATCCGCTCGATATAGCCGATTGCCGTTATCGGGCCGGAGCGATCGGCGATATAGAGATAGAGTTGCCGGAGATCGTCACGCGCTTCGGGTGAGAAGAGGATGGCGAACGCCATGCTCGTCCTCAGCCTTCTCGCGTCAGACGATCGGCATGCAGCGCCCTGATTTCGTCGAAGACCGTATCGGCAGCAAGGGCGCGCGCGGGGTCGGCGCGCATGGCGGCGACCACGGGGACGACATCCTGTTCCAGCCATCGCTCGACGGCGCGATCCCGCTCCTGCAGCGCGCGCAGTCCGGCGCGAATGACCTCGCTGCTGCTGGCATAGCTGCCCGACCGGACGAGATCGTCGATATAGCGCGCCTGCTCGCTCGGCAGGCTGAAGCTGCGCTTTTCGCTTCCCGCCATCGCAGTCCTCCTCGTCGGTAGGAATTCCTCATACCACGAATCTGTGGCTTGCCGGGAGAAAATGAGCCTCGATTGACTCTTTCCCCTCCCGGAGTCGTTATAGAACAAAACAGGAACATGCCTGGATGGCGACGGGTGATGGACGGGAAGTCGACAGCGAGGGCCTGCATCGAGGCGTTGCGGCGGCAGGTCGCGGCGATCGAGGCCGGCGCGGAGGGTGAGGGCGAGGCGGCGCGGCGCGTGGCGCTCGATCGCGGCGCGGTCGACGCCGCGCTCGGCGGCGGGCTGCGCGCGGGCATGCTGCACGAGGTCATCCCCGCCGCGATCGCCGATGCGCCCGCCTCGTCCGGCTTCGCGCTCGGCCTTGCGCTGCGCGCCGCGGCGAAGGGTGCGCCCATCCTCTGGGTGCGCACGCGGGCCGCGGCGCGGGAGACGGGCTTCCTGCATGCCGACGGGCTGGCGGCGCTGGGGCTCGATCCGGCGCGGCTCGTGCTCGTCCATCTCGACGGCGCGGTGCCGGTGCTGAGTGCCGGCGTCGACATCGCCCGCTGCACGGCGCTCGGCGCGGCGATCCTCGAACTCTGGGGCGATCCGAAGGCGCTCGACCTCACCTCCGAGCGGCGGTTGCTGCTCGCGGCCGAGCAGTCGGGCGTCACCGTCATCCTGCTTCGGCCCGGCGCGCGCGCCGCGCGCGGCGGCGCCGAGACGCGGTGGAGCGTCGCTTCCGGCCCCGCCCGTCCGCTGCCGATGAATGCGCCGGGACCGCCGACCTTCGATCTCAAGCTGCTGCGCCACCGCCACGGGCCGCCCGCCGGGCCCTGGCGTCTCGAATGGAACCGCGATGAGCAACGCTTCCAGCCCCCGCCGCTATTGCGCGATCCTGATGCCGTTCCTCGCTTCGGATCGCTTGCGCCGGATTCCCGGGGCGCCCTTCGCCGCCGCGCCTCCTGAGGCGCCGCTCCTGATCGTCGAGAAGGCGAAGGGGGCGCTCGTCATCGCCGCCGCCGATCCGGCGGCGCGGCGGCTCGGGCTTTCGCCCGGCCTCGCCCTCGCCGAGGCACGGGCGAGGGTGCCCGATCCGCTGGTCGCCGAGCGCGACGCCGCCGCCGATGCCGCGCTCGTCGAACGGATCGCCGACTGGTGCGACCGCTATACGCCGCTGGTCGCCGAGGATGGCGGGCAGGCGCTGATGCTCGACATCACCGGCGTCGCCCATCTCTTCGGCGGCGAGGCGGCGCTGCTTGAGGATTGCCTTTCCCGGCTCGCCGCCTTCGGCATCACGGCGCGCGGCGCCATCGCCGGGGCGGCCGACGCGGCGCGGGCGCTCGCAAGGGCGAAGCCCGGCAGCGTCGTGCCTGCCGGTCACGAGGCGGCGGCCGTGCGCGACCTGCCGGTCGCCCTGATCGGCCTCGAGGCAGCGGCGACGACGGCGCTGATGCGGGCCGGCCTCAAGACGATCGGCGATCTCCTCGACCGGCCGCGCGCGCCGCTCGCCGCCCGCTTCGACGCCGACTGCGTCACGCGCCTCGCCCGCCTCACGGGCCTTGCCCATCATCCGATCTCGCCGCGCCGCCTCGTGCCGGTCGCGCTGGCCGAGCGCATCTTCTTCGAGCCGATCGCCCGCACCGAGGATATCGAGGCGACGCTCGCGGGCCTCGCCGCCGATGTCGCGCGGCTGCTCGAGAAGCGCGGCGAGGGCGGCCGCCGCTTCGAGGCGGTCTTCTACCGCGTCGATGGCCATGTCCGCCGCATCGCCGTCGCGACCACCCGCCCGAACCGCGATCCGAAGGCGATCCTGACGCTCTTTCGTGAGCGGCTCGCCGCGCTGTCCGATCCGCTGGAGGCCGGCTTTGGCTTCGATCTCGTCCGCCTCGGCTCCTTCGAGACCGAGCCCTTCGCCGAGGTGGCGACGAGCCTCGACGGCCGCGCCCGCGCCGAGGATGCGGTCGCCGATCTCGTCGATCGGCTCGGCGCCCGCTTCGGGCCGGAGCATGTGCTGCGCTTCCTGCCGCAGGACACGCATATCCCCGAGCGGCGCGCCCGTCTCGTGCCGGTGCTTGCGGCGGCCGGTGAAGAGGGCGGCTGGGAGGAGGCTGTTCCCGCGGGCGAACCGCCGCTGCGGCCTTTGAGCCTCTTCGATCCACCGGAGCCTGTCGAGGCGCTGGCCGAGGTGCCGGACGGGCCGCCGCTCCGCTTCCGCTGGCGCCGCGTGCTGCACAAGGTGGCGCGCGCCGAGGGGCCGGAACGGATCGCGCCCGAATGGTGGCGCATGGCCGACGACACGCTCGACCGCGACTATTACCGCGTCGAGGACGAGGAGGGCCGCCGCTTCTGGCTCTATCGCGAGGGCTTCTGGGGCCATGAGGCCACCGCGCCGCGCTGGTATCTGCACGGGCTCTTCGCATGAGCGGGCCCGCCACCCTCTATGCCGAGCTCGCGGCGATGAGCAATTTCTCCTTCCTGGAGGGCGGCTCGCATCCCGGCGAACTCGTGGCGCGCGCCTATGGCCTCGGCCTCGCCGGCATCGGCATTGCCGATCGCAACAGCTTCGCCGGCATCGTCCGCGCGCATGCCGCCTGGACGAGCGAAGAGATCGGCAATCCGCGCGCCGCCGGCTTCCGTCTCGTGATCGGCGTCCGTCTCGTCTTTCGCGATGGAACGCCCGACATCATCGCCTATCCGACCGATCTTCCCGCCTATTCGCGGCTCTGCCAGCTGCTGAGCCTCGGCAAAAGGCGGGCGCCGAAGGGCGAATGCCATCTCGATCACGCGGATCTCGCCGCCCATGCCGAGGGCTCGCTGCTGATCGTGATGCCGCCCGAAAGGCCGGGCGAAGGCTTCGCCGCCGCGCTCAAGGCGATCGCCGGCCTCGCGCCGGGGCGTTCCTATCTCGCCGCCGCGATGCGCCGCCGGGGCGATGACCGCCGCCGCCTCGCCGGTCTGGCGGACCTCGCGCAAGGGGCGGGCGTGCCGCTCCTCGCCGTCAACGACGTGCTCTATCACGGCCCGGAGCGGCGGGTGTTGCAGGACGTGCTCACCTGCATCCGCGAGAAGACGACCATCGAGAAGGCGGGCCGCCGGCTGCAGGCGAATGCCGAGCGGCATCTGAAGGACGGCGAGGAGATGGCGCGCCTCTTCCGCGACCGGCCCGGCGCCATCGCCGAGACGCTGCGGCTCCTTTCGCGCATCAGCTTCACGCTCGACGAGATCCATTACGAATATCCGCATGAGGAGGTGCCGGAGGGCGTGACGCCGCAGGCGCATCTGGAAGCGCTGGCATGGGCCGGGGCGCGCGAGCGCTTTCCGGACGGCATTCCGGATGGCATCCGCGACGGGCTCGCCAAGGAACTGGCGCTCATCGCGCAGCTCGATTACCCGGCCTATTTCCTCACCGTGCACGACATCGTCCGCTTCGCGAAAAGCGTCGGCATCCTCTGCCAGGGACGCGGCTCGGCTGCCAATTCCACCGTCTGCTACTGCCTCGGCATCACCTCGGTGAGCCCGGCCGAGCACCAATTGCTCTTCGAGCGCTTCCTCTCGGCCGAGCGGCGCGAGCCGCCCGACATCGATGTCGATTTCGAGCATGAGCGGCGCGAGGAGGTGATCCAGTATATCTATCGCCGCTATCACATCTCGCATGCGGCGATCTGCGCCACGGTGATCTCCTATCGCACCAAAAGCGCCATCCGCGAGGTCGGCAAGGCGCTCGGCCTTTCCGAGGATGTCGTCCAGGCGCTGGGCGGTACGGTCTGGGGCGGCGGCTGGGGCTCGGCGCTGCAGGAAAAGCATGTGCGCGAGGCGGGGCTCGATCCCATGAACAGGGTCATCGCCCGCGCCGTGGAACTCGCCGAGGAGCTGCGCGGCTTCCCGCGCCATCTCTCGCAGCATGTCGGCGGCTTCGTCCTGACCCGCCATCCGCTCAACGATCTCGTGCCGAGCGGGCCGGCGGCGATGGAGGGGCGCAGCTTCATCGAATGGGACAAGGACGACATCGATGTCGTGAAGATGATGAAGGTCGACGTGCTCGGCCTCGGCATGCTGACCTGCATCCGCAAGGCCTTCGACCTGATCGCGGCGACGGAGGGCAAGCGCTACGAGCTGCACACCGTGAAACCGGGCGACGCAGCCGTCTATGCGATGCTGCAGAAGGGCGATTCGATCGGCGTCTTCCAGGTCGAGAGCCGCGCGCAGATGAACATGCTGCCGCGCCTCAAGCCCGAGAAATTCTACGATCTCGTCATCCAGGTGGCGATCGTGCGGCCGGGGCCGATCCAGGGCGACATGGTGCATCCCTATCTCCGCCGCCGCCAGGGGCTCGAAGAGGTGAGCTATCCCTCGCCGTCGCCGGAGCATGGGCCGGCGGATGAATTGAAGCAGGTGCTCGGCCGGACGCTCGGCGTGCCGCTCTTCCAGGAGCAGGCGATGAAGATGGCCATGGTCGCGGCGCGCTTCACCCCCGACCAGGCCAACGGGCTGCGCCGCGCGATGGCCACCTTCCGCCACAACGGCACCATCCACCGCTATGAGGCGATGATGGTGGAAGGCATGGTGCGGCGGGGCTATGACCGCGCCTTCGCCGAGCGCTGCTACAGCCAGATCAAGGGCTTCGGCGAATATGGCTTTCCCGAGAGCCATGCCGCGAGCTTCGCGCGGCTCGTCTATGTCTCCGCCTATATCAAGTGCCACTATCCGGCCGCCTTCGCCGCCGCGCTTTTGAATGCGCAGCCCATGGGCTTCTATGCCCCGGCGCAGATCGTGCGCGACGCCGCCGAGCATGGCGTGCCGGTCCATCCCGTCGATGTCGCGGCGAGCGAATGGGACAATACGCTGGCGCGCGGCGCGGACGGGATCGTCGCGCTCCGGCTCGGCTTCCGCCAGATCGACGGCTTCCGCGAGGACTGGGCGGAGCGGATCGCGGCGGCGAGGGGCGCGGGCGGCTTCGAGGATTTCGACGGCTTCGTGCGCGCGACGCGGCTGGAGCGGCGGGCCTATGAGAAGCTCGCCGATGCCGACGCCTTCCGCTCGCTCGGCCTCGACCGCCGCGCGGCGCTGTGGAATGTCCGCCGCCTGCCGGGCGACGCGCCGCTGCCGCTCTTCGCCGCCGCCGACGCGGCCGAGCTCGGCCGCGAGAGCGATGCGCCGCTCCCCGAAATGCCGCTTTCCGAGCATGTCGTCGCGGATTACCAGACGCTGCGCCTGTCGCTGAAGGCGCATCCGATGTCGTTCCTGCGCGCGGATTATCGCCGCGAGCGCATCCTCTCGGCGGCGGAGACGGTGAAGCTCCGCGACGGATGGTCGGCGCGCATGGCCGGCATCGTCCTGGTGCGGCAGCGGCCGGGCAAGGGCAATGTCGTCTTCATGACGCTGGAGGACGAGACGGGCGTCGCCAATATCGTCGTGTGGACGCGCATGTTCGACCGCTATCGCCGCGTCATCCTCGGCGCCCGGCTGCTGCTCGTCGAGGGACGCATCCAGAGGAGCCCGGAAGGCATCGTCCATCTCGTCGCCGGCCATCTGGTCGACCGGACCGGCGATCTCGTGCGCCTCTCGGAGGATCACAAGGCGAAGCTGCAGCTCTCGCGCGCCGACGAATTCGTGCATCCGCAATATCCGCGCGGCGGCCATCCGCGGAACGTGCGCGTCATCCCGAAATCGCGCGACTTCCATTGAGGCGGGGCTGGACAGCGCCGCCGCGCCGGCTATGCCTTGTCGGGCAATCCGGGAGGACACGAGAATGGAACAATGCTGGCGCTGGTTCGGGCCGAACGATCCGGTGACGCTCGATCACGTGAAGCAGGCCGGCGCCACCGGCATCGTCACGGCGCTGCATCACATCTATGACGGCCGCGCCTGGACGAGCGAGGATGTCGCGGAGCGCAAGGGCATCATCGAGAAGGCGGGGCTCCGCTGGAGCGTCTGCGAGTCGATCCCGGTCCCGTCCGAGATCAAGCTGCGCTCGGGCGCCTATCGCGAGAAGATCGACAACTGGAAGAAGAGCCTCGAAAGCCTCGGCAAGGCCGGCATTCCGGTCGTCTGCTACAATTTCATGCCGGTCGTCGACTGGACGCGCACCGATCTCATGTTCCGCCGGCCGACCGGCGGCTATGCGCTGCGCTTCGACATGCCGGATTTCGTCGCCTATGACGTGCATGTCCTGAAGCGCCCGAACGCGAGCGCCTCCTATTCCGACGCGCTGAACGTCGAGGCCGAGAAGCGCGCCAAGGCGATGGACGCAGAGGCCGTCAGGCGGCTCGAGACCAACATCATCGCCGGGCTGCCGGGCGGCGAGGACAGCTACACCCGCGAGGGCATCGCCCGCCAGATCGCCCGCTTCGACGGACTGGGCGACGCCGAGATGCGCGAGCACCTGATCGAATTCGTGCGCGAGGTGGCGCCGCTCGCCGAGGATCTCGGCGTCAGGCTCGGCATCCATGCCGACGACCCGCCCTTCTCGCTGTTCGGCCTGCCGCGCGTCGTCTCGACGGCCGAGGACACGCGCACCCTGCTCTCGGCGGTCGATATCACGGCCAACGGCCTGACGCTCTGCGCCGGCTCCTATGGCGCCCGCCCCGACAACGATCTGCCCGCCATGGCCGAGGCGTTCGGGCCGCGCGTCCATTTCGTGCATCTGCGCAATGTCACGCGCGAGGCCGACGGCTCCTTCTTCGAGGACGACCATCTCGCCGGCGGCACCGACATGGTGAAGCTGATCGCCGCGCTCATCCGCGAGGAACGCCGCCGCGCCGCCGAGGGCCGCGGCGATACGGCGATCCCGATGCGCCCTGATCACGGCCATCTGCTCGTCGACGACATCGACAAGGTCGAGGCCGGACTCAAGGTCAATGCCGGCTATTCCTGCATTGGCCGCCTGAAGGGCCTCGCCGAACTGCGCGGGGTGATGGCGGCGGTCGACCAGCTGATGCCGGCCTGAGGCGGCCGGGGCATCCAAGGACCCCTCTCCATCTCTCCCCCGCTTCGCGGGAGAGAGGGCAGGGCGCGACCCTCATCGGTGCTGCGGCCCTCCGGGGTAGCTCTTCTCCCTCTCCCGCGCAGCGGGGGAGGGCCGGGGAGGGGTTCCTGATTCCAGTCCGGAGAGGGCAGGCAGGGTCTTTCCCTTTCCACGACGCTCTCCCCCAGAGCTCAGACGCCTTCACAATCCGCCCTCGAAACGAACAGTTGCGGCCGCCCACTGCTCAATCTTCGGTCGCAGGCTGCCTGGCACGAAGAATCTTCCCGTCGCGTCATTGACTCCGCAACCCGGTCTCGCCATTTGCTGCGAGCGAATGTTCATTCGCATGGATGAGACGGGGGACCGATGACGGCGGTGGTTGCGGAACAGGGCGGGAAACTGCAGGCGACGCATGAGGCGCGGCGGCTGCAGGTGCTCGACGCCGCGCGGGCCTGCTTCGCCCGTTCGGGCTTCCGCGGTGCCTCGATGCAGGAGATCTGCGCCGAGGCCAAGATGAGCCCCGGCGCGCTCTACCGCTATTTCCCCTCCAAGGAGGCGATCATCGAGGCGATCGCCGAGGACGAGCGCTGCGACGCCGCGGCGATCGTCGAGACGATGCGCGGCACCGCGCCGCTGATCGACCGGCTCTCAGGCTGCGCGATGGGCTATTTCGCCTTCATGCGCGATGCCGGCGCCTCCAGCCTCATGGCCGAGATCGGTGCCGAGAGCCTCCGCAACAGCACGATCGGCCAGCGCTTCGCCCGCATCGACGACCAGGTACGCGACACGATCCGCGAGATCTTCGAGGAAGCGATCGCCAAGGGCGAGATCCCGCCGATCGACGACATCAACGCGACCATCGGCATCACCATGGCCGCCGTCGACGGCATCGCGCTGCGCCAGATTTCCGATCCGGATTTGACGCCGGACCGTATCGAACCCGTCATGCGCCGGCTGATCGCCGGCGTGCTGCAGATCAGGATTTGACGCCAGGGAGGCGGCTCCAGAACCGCCCCGGCCGACCCCTCTTGCCAGAAGGCGCCGCATCGCGGCGGTCGAGAATGAGTGATGTGATCCGCCTTGCGGTCTCGGCCGCGATCGCCGCCTTCCTGGCCGGCGCCTCGGTGTTGCTGCTCGGCGCGCCGGCCTTCGGCGCTGAGCCGGCCCCCGCTGCCACGGCCGCGCGTCCGCCCGCCATCACCGTCGCCCCGGCCGCGCGCGGCACCGTGGTCGACAGCGAGACGGCGGTGGGCTCGCTGGTCCCCCGCGAGGAAGTACTGGTCGGCGTCGATCTCGATGGCTTCCGCCTCGTCTCGGTCGAGGCCGAGGAGGGCGACCGCGTCGCGGCCGGCCAGGTGCTGGCGCGGCTCGACGCCGATACGCTCACCGTCCTGCTCGCCCAGAACACCTCGCAGATCGCCCGCGCCGACGCCGCGATCGCGCAGGCGAAGAGCCAGATCGCCGAGGCGGTTGCGACCGAGGTCGAGGCCAAGGCGGCGCTCGACCGCAGCGCCTCTCTGAAGGAGAAGGGCTTCGCCGCCGACGCGACGCTCGACCAGCGCCGTTCGGCCGCCGATGCCGCCACCGCGCGCCGGGCCGCCGCCGAGCAGGGGCTCGCCGCCGCCGAGGCCGACAAGGCATTGACGGAGGCACAGCGCCGCGAACTCGAACTCCGCCTGGCGAAGACCGAGATCAAGGCGCCGACCGCCGGCATCGTGCTCGCGCGCAATGCCCGCATCGGCGCGGTGGTGTCGGGGGCCGGCGAGCCGCTGTTCCGCATCGCCGAGGACGGCGCCGTCGAACTCGAGGCCGAGGTTCCCGAGACGGCGCTCGCACGCATCGCCGTCGGCCAGACCGCGGCGATCCACGTCGCCGGCTCCAGCGCCGTGATCCCCGGCACGGTCCGCCTCGTCGCGCCGCGCATCGACGCCGCCTCGCGGCTCGGCCGCGTGCGCATCGCCCTGCCGGCCGATGCCGCGGTGAATGTCGGCGCCTTTGCCCGCGCCACCATCGAGATCGCCCGCCATGACGGCGTCGCGCTGCCGCAATCGGCGGTCGTGACCATCGCCGGCAAGCCGACGGCGCAGGTGGTGGTGAACGGACGCATCGAGACGCGCAACCTTGAGACCGGCATTTCGGGCGAAGGCCTCGTCGAGGTCCGCTCGGGTGTCAAGGAAGGCGAAGAGGTCGTGCTGCGCGCCGGCACCTTCGTGCGCGACGGCGACCAGGTGACGCCGGTCGCCGCCAAGGAAGGCGTCAGTGATGGTGCTTCCGGCGAGCCGGCGGCGGCGAATTCGACGGCGGCCGAGGCCGAAGGAGTGAAGGGATGAACTGGAACTTCTCCGCCTGGTCGATCCGCAATCCGGTTCCGCCGATCCTCCTTTTCGTCGTCCTGATCGCGCTCGGCCTCTATTCCTTCTTCCACCTGCCGATCACGAAATTCCCGAACATCGACGTGCCGGTCATTTCGGTGACGGTGACCGATGTCGGCTCGGCTCCGGCCGAACTCGAGACGCAGGTGACCAAGAAGGTCGAGGACGCCATCGCCGGCATCTCCGGCGTCAAGCACATGACCTCGACGGTGACCGACGGTTCGTCGACGACGGCGGTCGAATTCCGCCTCGAGATCAACACCGACCGCGCGCTCAACGACGTCAAGGACGCCATCGCCAAGATCCGCAGCGACCTGCCGGGCTCGGTCGAGGAGCCGATCGTCCAGCGCATCGATGTCGAGGGGCAGTCGATCCAGACCTATGCCGTGACGGCGCCGGCCATGACGCCGGAGGAACTGTCCTGGTTCGTCGACGACACCGTCATCCGCGACCTGCAGGGCCTCAAGGGCGTCGGCCGCGTCGAGCGCATGGGCGGCGTCACGCGCGAGATCCAGGTCCGCCTCGATCCCGACCGGCTGATGGCGCTCGGCATCACCGCGGCCGAGGTCTCGCGCCAGCTGCGCGCGACCAATGTCGACCTGTCCGGCGGCCGCGCCGAAGTCGGTGGCCAGGAGCAGACGATCCGCACGCTCGCCAATGCCGGCAGCATGGAGGACCTCGCGGCGACGCGCATCGTGCTGCCGGGCGGGCGCGAGATCCGTCTCTCCGATCTCGGCACCATCACCGACGGCTATGAGGAGCCGAAGTCCTTCGCGCGGCTCGACGGCAAGCCGGTCGTCGCCTTCGCCATCTACCGCGCCAAGGGCGCCAGCGACGCCTCGGTGTCCGAGGTCGTGGCCGCCGAGGTGAAGAAGCTCGGCGAAAGCTATCCCGACGTCGCCTTCAGCCGCATCGACGACAGCGTCTACTACACATATGGCAACTATGAGAGCGCGATGGACACGCTCGTCGAGGGCGCGATCCTCGCGATCCTCGTCGTGCTTCTGTTCCTGCGCGACATCCGCGCGACGATGATCGCGGCGATCGCCCTTCCTCTCTCGGCGATCCCGACCTTCTGGGCGCTGTCGATGCTCGGCTTCTCGCTGAACCTCATCAGCCTGCTCGGCATCACGCTCGTGACGGGCATTCTCGTCGACGACGCCATCGTCGAGATCGAGAACATCGTCCGCCATATCCGCAACGGCAAGAAGCCCTATCGCGCGGCGCTGGAGGCGGCCGACGAGATCGGCCTCGCGGTCATCGCCATCTCGGCGACGATCATCGCCATCTTCGCGCCGGTCTCGTTCATGGGCGGCGTCGCGGGCCAGTATTTCAAGCAGTTCGGCCTCACCGTCGCGATCGCGGTGTTCTTCTCGCTGCTCGTCGCCCGCCTCATCACGCCGATGATGGCCGCCTTCTTCATGCGCGAGCCGTATGTCGGCGACGGCACAGACGGACGGCCGCGCTGGCGCGGCTTCGGGCCGACGCTGAGGCGGCGGGTCGGCGGCTTCGCGATGCTCGGCATCCTGTTCGTCGCGCTCATGATGCTGGTGGAGACGGCCGGCCCGGCCGCGTCCTGGTGGGGACCGCTCGGCATGCTCGACACCATCGCCGCGCGCCTCCTGCCGATGGGCTGGCCGCTGGTGATCGGCGCGACGCTCGCGGTCGTGCTCGCCGCCGCGGTGTTCGTCACCTGGCTCGGCCAGCCGCATCCCGAGGAGCATGAAGACGGCTTCATCATGCGCCTCTATACGGGGCTGCTGCGCGCGACGCTGTGGCGCCCGCGCATCCCGATGCCCTGGCACCATCAGGTGAACGGCGTCAGCGAGCGGGTTCGCCTGCGCTTCCCGCTGATGCCGCTCGTCACCATCTCGCTCGGCATCGCCTTCTTCCTCGTCTCGATGAACGCGACCAAATATCTCCCGACCGGCTTCATCCCGCCGGTGGACGAGGGCCGCATCGTCACCTCGGTCGAATTGCCGCCGGGCTCGACGCTCGACGAGACGCAGCGCGTCACCGACGCGATCTCCAGCCTGCTCGGCAAGGTCGAGGGCGTCGCCAGCGTCTTCGTGATGGGCGGCACCTCGCCGACCGGCACGCTCGAGAAGCGCCGCGCCACCGTCGTGCTCAACCTGACGCCGAAGGAGAGCGGCCGGCCGTCGCAAAAGGACCTGCAGTTCGTCGTCCAGGACAAGCTCGCCGAGGTTCCGGATATCCGCGCCTTCTTCATGAACGAGCGCGGCGACCGCGAGGCGACCGTCGGCATTCTCGGCCGCGACGGCGATGCGGTGGCCGCGGCCGCGACCTCGCTGGAAGCGGCGATGCGCAAGGATCCGATCTTCTCGAATCCGGCCGCGCAGGCCTCCTTCGCGCGGCCCGAGATCCGCATCACGCCGAAGAGCGACCAGGCCGCCGATCTCGGCATCGCCACCGACGCAATTTCGGAGACGGTGCGCGTCGCGACCATGGGCGATGCCGACAGCCAGCTGGCGAAGTTCACCGACGGCGACCGCCAGATTCCGATCCGCGTCGAATTCCGCGAAGGCGCGCGCGGCGATCTGAGCCTTCTGCAGGCGCTGCGCGTCCCGAAGCCGTCCGGCGGCTCGGTGCCGCTGTCGGTCGTCGCCGATGTGGGCTTCGGCCAGGGACCCTCGACGATCGAGCGCTATGATCGCGAGCGGCTGGTCAAGGTCGGCACCGACATGGCGACCGGCTATACTTCGGGCCAGGGCCTCGAGCGCATCCAGTCGCTGCCGGCGGTCAAGGCGTTCCCGGCCGGCGTCCGCATCCAGGAAACGGGCGACGCCGAGATCCAGGGCGAGGTCTTCTCGGGCTTCGCGCTCGCCATGGGCGCCGGCATCATGATGGTATTCGTGGTGCTGATCCTCCTGTTCAACAGCGTCATCCAGCCGATCACCATCCTCGCCTCGCTGCCGCTTTCGGTCGGCGGCGTGGTGGCGGCGCTGCTCATCACCAACAATGCGCTCTCGATGCCGGTCATCATCGGCATCCTGATGCTGATGGGCATCGTCACCAAGAACGCGATCATGCTGGTCGACTTCGCCGTCGAGCGCGAGAAGCACGGCATGGAGCAGACCGAGGCGGTGATCGATGCCGGCCGCAAGCGCGCCCGCCCGATCGTCATGACGACCATCGCCATGGCCGCCGGCATGCTGCCGGCCGCCTATGGCGTCGGCCAGGGCGGCGAATTCCGCTCGCCCATGGCGATCGCGGTGATCGGCGGCCTTCTCGTCTCGACCGTGCTGTCGCTGGTCTTCATCCCGTCGGTCTATACGATCATGGACGACATCTCGCGCGGCATCGCCGGGCTGTTCCACTGGATCGTGCGGCCCAACCGCGCCGACGACGACGAGACGTCGGCGCATGGCGACACTGCCGCGTCGGCGGCCGAGAGCAAGCAGGCCGAGGCCGATCACGCCGCGGCGATGCGCATCGCCGCGGAATAGGGCGAACCTCATTGCAGACATGACGAGCCGCGCCTTCGGGCGCGGCTTTTCTTTTGCGTGAGAGCAGCCGCGCTCTCCTCAGAAATCTTTGGAACGTTCCTAAGAAATGAGCGGACGTCTGGGCGAAGAGGCGAGGGAAACGCTTTTCCGCAGCCATTTATCGGCGTCATCCCGATTCGGCGCCCCGTCTTGACGGCCCACGCGGCAGGCGCTAGAGAACTGGAACGTTCCAAAACGAGATCGCAAAAGCCGATCCATGAGTTCCCGGGAAACGCCTCAAGGCGCCGCGCGCGTCACCATGATCGACATCGCACGCCATGCCGGCGTGTCGAAGTCGACGGTGTCGCTCGTGCTGCAGGGAAGCCCGCTGGTGAAGGCCGAGACGCGGGAGAAGGTCGTCGCCGCGATCGAGGCGCTCGGCTATGTCTACAACCGCGGCGCCGCCAATCTGCGCGGCCAGCGCTCCAACATCGTCGGCATGGTCATCAACGACCTCGCCAACCCGTTCTTCGCGGAGCTCGCGGTCGGCATCGAGCGCGTCTTCCATGCCGCCGGCTACATTCCCTTCATCGCCAACACGATCGAGAACCCGAAGCGTCAGGGCGAGGTGCTGCGCTCGATGTCGGAGCACGACATCGCCGGGCTCATCATCTGCCCGGCGCGCGGGACCCGCCCGTCCGACATCGAGACGATGGCCCAGCTCGGCGTGCCGGTCGTGCTCGCCATGCGCCGCCTCGCCGGCCCGCGCTATTCCTCGGTGACGCCGGACAATCTGCGCGGCGCGCGGCGGGCGACGGAGCATCTGCTGGCGCTCGGCCACCGGCGCATCGCCTTTTTCGGCGGCTACAGCGACATGATCGCCCAGAACGACCGCTGCGGTGGCTATCAGGCGGCGCTGGTGGCTGCTGGCATCGCCGTCGACCCGATGCTGGTCATCGAGGGGCCGCCGAACCGCGAATGCGGCCAGAACGCCATCGGCCATGTGCTCGACATGGCCGTTCCGCCGACGGCCGCGCTCTGCTTCAACGATGTCGTCGCCTTTGGCGTGCTGACCGGGCTCGAGCGGCGCGGCCTCGCCGCCGGCCGCGATTTCGCGCTGGTCGGCTTCGACGATGTCGCCGAGGCGCGGCATACCAATCCGCCGCTCACCACCGTCCATGTCGATACCGGGGCGCTCGGCGAGCGGGCCGCCCATCAGGTGCTGCGCATGATCCATGGCGATGCGCGGCCGGAGGAATTCGTCAGCGATGTCGATCTCGTCGTCAGGGCGAGCTGCGGCGCCGCAACCGGGAGACTGCAATGACCACCATCCGCTGGGGCCTCATCGGCGCCTCCAACATCGCCCGCGAATATGTGATCAACGCCATCCGCGCCAATGGCGGCGAGGTGGTCTCGGTCATGAGCGCCGATGCCGGCCGCGCCAATGCCTATGCGGCGGCGAACGGCATCCCCTCGGCCACCGACAGCCTCGACGCGCTGCTCGGACGCGACGACATCGATGCCGTCTATATCTCGACGACCAACGAGCTGCATCGCGACCAGGCGCTGGCGGCGGCGAAGGCCGGCAAGCATATCCTCTGCGAGAAGCCGCTGGCGCTCGATCTTTCCGACGCGCACCGCATGGTCGACGCGGCCCGCTCGGCCGGGGTCGTCTTCGCGACCAATCATCACTTGCGGAACGCCGGCGCCCACCGCGCGATGCGCGCGGCCATCGCCGAAGGGCGCATCGGCAAGCCGCTCGCCGCGCGCGTCTTCCACGCCGTCTATCTGCCGCCCTTCCTGCAGGGCTGGCGCATCAACGCGCCGGCGGCCGGCGGCGGCGTCATCCTCGACATCGCGGTCCATGACGCGGATACGCTGCGCTTCGTGCTGCAGGACGAGCCGGAAAGCGTCGTCGCCATGACGCAGAGCGGCGGCATGGGCGAGAGCGGCCTCGCCGACGCGGTGATGACGACGGTGACGTTCCGCTCCGGCCTCATCGCGCAGACGCATGACGCCTTCACCGCGAAATATGCCGGCACGGGCTTCGAGGTGCACGGCACCGAGGGCTCGCTGATCGCGCGCGACGTGATGACCCAGAAGCCGGTCGGCTCCATCGTGCTCAGCAATGAGAGCGGCGAACATGTGATCGATTTCGACCGCGGCGACCTCTATGTCCGCGCGCTCGGCGCCTTCCATGGTGCTGTCCGCGGCGAGGGCGAGCCGGCCGCGACCGGCGAGGACGGCATCCGCTCGCTCGCCTTCGGCCTCGCCGTCGCCGAGGCGGCGAGGACGGGCGGCACGGTCAAGGTGGAGACCGGGCTGTGAGCTCCAAGGTCCTCTCGGCCGAAGCGGCGGCGGCGCTCATTCCGGACGACGCGGTCGTGACCGTTTCCTCGGCGAGCGCCCTCGGCTGTCCCGATGCGATTCTGGCCGCGATCGGCCGCGTCTTCGAGGCGACCGGCCATCCGAAGAACCTGACGATGCTGCACCCGATCGCCGCCGGCGACATGTCGGGCATCAAGGGCATCGACCATGTCGCGAAGCCCGGGCTCCTCGGCCGCATCATCGCCGGGTCCTACCCGTCGGGCCCGTCCTCGGCCGAGCCGCCGGCGATCTGGAAGATGGTCGGCGACAACGCCATACCGGCCTACAACATCCCCTCCGGCATCCTCTTCGACATGCATCGCGAGGCGGCGGCCAAGCGGCCGGGCGTCATCACCAAGGTCGGGCTCGACACCTTCGCCGATCCGCGCCGCCATGGCTGCGCGATGAACGCGGCGGCGGCCGACGAGCCGGTCGTTGAGGTGCTCGATTTCCGCGGCGAGGAATGGCTGTTCTTCCCGGCGATCGTACCGACCGTCGCCATCATCCGCGCCACGACGGCGGACGAGCGCGGCAATCTCTCCTTCGAGCATGAAGGCGCCTATCTCGGCCCGCTCGATCAGGCGCTCGCGGTGCGCAACAATGGCGGCATCATCATCGCGCAGGTGAAGCGCATCACGCGCGCCGGGACGCTGAAGCCGCTTGCCGTGCATGTGCCGGGCATTCTCGTCGACCATATCGTCGTCGCGCCCGACCAGTGGCAGACCTGCCAGACGCCTTACGAGCCTGCGATCTCGGGCGAGATCTCGCGGCCGCTGGACAGTTTCGAGATTCCGTCCTTCGACATCGCCAAGGTCATCGCGCGGCGCGTCGCGCTGGAGCTGAAGGCGGGCTGGGCGGTCAATATCGGCTTCGGTATCTCGGCGAATGTGCCGCGCATCCTGATCGACGAAGGGCGGCATGGCGATGTCACCTGGGTCATCGAGCAGGGCGCCGTCGGCGGCGTGCCGCTCCTCGACTTCCAGTTCGGCTGCGCCTCGAATGCCGAGGCGATCGTGCCGAGCCCGCAGCAATTCGTCTATTTCCAGGGCGGCGGCTTCGACTGCTCGCTGCTCTCCTTCCTGCAGATCGACGCCTCAGGCTCGGTCAATGTCTCGCGCCTCTCGGCCCGCCCGCATGTGACGGCGGGTGCCGGCGGCTTCGTCGACATCACGACCCGCGCCAAGCGCATCGTTTTCTCGGGCTATTTCAATGCCGGCGCCAAGTTCTCGATCGCGGACGGGGCGGTGCGGATCGAGAAGGAAGGCAAGGTCAAGAAGCTGGTCCAGGAGGTCGAGCACGTCTCCTTCTCCGGCCGCCGCGCGGTCGCGCAGGGCCAGGAGATCCTCTACGTCACCGAGCGCTGCGTGATGCGGCTGACGGCGGACGGCGTCGAGGTGATCGAGATCGCCCCCGGCTTCGACCTCGAGCGCGACATCCTCGGCCAGTCGGAATTCCCGTTGCGGGTCGCCAGGGACCTGAAGGTCACGCCGGAACGGCTCTATTGGTCGGAAAGGATAGGCCTCAAGCTCGATGGAGCGGTCCATGGGTGACGCGCGCATCAGGAGCGAGATCGACGGCGCCGTCGCCGTGCTGACGCTCGACCGCCCGGAGAAGCTGAACGCGCTCGACGAAGCGATGATGGCCGGCATCGAGGCCTTCGTCGCGGCGACGGAGGCGGACCGCGCGGTGCGCGCCGCCGTGATCACCGGCGCCGGCGAGAAGGCCTTCTCGGCCGGCGGCGACATCGCCGCCTGGGCGGGTCTCGATCCGGTGACGTTCATGCGCGGCTGGATCCGCACCGGCCACCGCGTGTTCGACCGGCTCGCCCGGCTGCGCCAGCCGCTGGTCGCCTGCCTCAACGGGCACGCCTTCGGTGGCGGCCTGGAACTCGCCGCGACGGCCGACCTCATCGTCATGGAGGCGCATGGCCGCATCGGCCTGCCCGAAACGGGCCTCGCCATGGTGCCGGGCTGGTCGGGCACGCAGCGCCTCGTGCGCCGCTACGGCTCGCGCGTCGTGAAGCGCATGGCGCTCGCCGGCGAGATGTTCGGCGCCGAGGAAGCGCTCGCGCTCGGCCTCGTCGACAAGGTGGTGCCGAAGGGCGAGGGCCTTGCCGCCGCCAAGGCGCTCGCCGCCGCGATCGCCGCGCGCGGACCTGTCGCCGTGCAGGTGACCAAGCAGCTCATCAACGCCGCCGAGGGCGAGGAGGAGGCGGCGGCGATCGAGTCGGTCGCCGGTGCCCTCGTCGCTTTCACCCATGACCTGAAGGAAGGCGCCGCCAGCTTCCGCGAGAAGCGGCCGGCCCAGTTCGAGGATCGCTGACATGACGCTCCATATCGATCCGAAGCGGCTCCCCGAGGCGCAGGGCGGCCCGCGCCGCTACCAGATGCTGATCGACGGCAAGTGGACGGATGGCGAAGTCGGCCTCGAGGGCGAGCGCGTCAGCCCCGGCCATGGCGTGCTTGTCAGCCGCTATGCCTTCGGCTCGGAGGGCGACGTCAACCGCGCCGCCGCCGCGGCCCGCCGCGCCTTCCATCGCGGCCCCTGGCCACGGATGAAGGCCGCCGACCGCGCCGCCGTGCTGCTGAAGACTGCCGATCTCATCGACGCGCGGCGCGAGGAGATCGCCCGCCTCGATGCACTCGAAAGCGGCAAGCCGATCAGCCAGGCGCGCGGCGAGATCGCCGGCGCCGCCGATATCTGGCGCTATGCCGCCTCGCTGGCGAGGACGCTGCACGGCGAGAGCTATGCCAATCTCGGCGATGCGATGCTCGGCGTCGTGCTGCGCGAGCCGATCGGCGTCGTCTCGATCATCACGCCGTGGAACTTCCCGTTCCTCATCGTGGCGCAGAAGCTGCCCTTCGCGCTCGCGGCCGGCTGCACGGCGATCGTCAAGCCGAGCGAGATGACATCGGCCTCGACGGTGGTGCTCGGCGAACTCTTGATGGAAGCGGGCCTTCCCGAGGGCGTCTGCAACATCGTGCTCGGCACCGGCCCCGAGGTCGGCGCCCATATGGTGACGCATCCTTCCGTCGACATGGTGACCTTCACCGGCTCGACCCGCGTCGGCAAGGCGACCATGCAGGCGGCCTCGGCGACGCTGAAGAAGGTCGCGATGGAGCTCGGCGGCAAGAATGCGCAGGTCGTGTTCCCCGATGCCGACCTCGAAGCGGCGGTCGATGCGGCGGTGTTCGGTGCCTTCTTCAATGCCGGCGAATGCTGCAATGCCGGCAGCCGCCTCATCATCCACAAGGCGGTGGCGGCCGACTTCCTCGCCGCCTTCGAGGCGCGGGCGGCGAAGGTCAAGGTCGGCGATCCGCTCGACGACGCGACCAAGGTCGGCGCGATCATCACGCCCGAGCATCTGAAGAAGATCGAGAACGCGGTCGCCGACGCCTCCGCCGACGGCGCCGCGGTGGCGATCGGCGGCGCTGGCCTTGCGAGCGGCGCCGGCCAGTATATGGCGCCGACCGTCGTCACCGGCGTGAAGCCGGAAATGGCGATCGCCCGCGACGAGGTGTTCGGCCCGGTGCTCTCCGTCATGGAGTTCGAGCGTGTGGAAGAGGCGATCCGGCTCGTCGACACGACCGATTACGGCCTTTCGGCCGGCGTCTGGTCGAAGGACATCGACACGGCGGTGACGGTCGCGCGCGCGGCGCGCGCCGGCACGGTCTGGGTCAACACCTTCATGGACGGTTATCCGGAGCTGCCCTTCGGCGGCATGAAGCAGAGCGGTCTCGGCCGCGAACTCGGCAAGGGCGCCGTGGAGGATTTCACGGAGCAGAAGACGATCCAGTTCCATCGCGGTCCCCGCACCTCATGGTGGGTGGACGGCTGAGGAAGACCAGGCCGCGTCCGGGAGGGAAGCGGCCTTCATTCGGGAGGAGGAATGAATGCGTAAATTGATGATGGCTGCGGCCATGCTGGCGACCACGGCGCTGACCGCGCATGCGGACGACGTCAAGGAAGTGGAGATGCTGCACTGGTGGACCTCGGGCGGCGAAGCGGCCGCGCTGAACGTCCTCAAGCAGGATCTCGCCCAGCAGGGCTATGCCTGGAAGGACGTGCCGGTCGCCGGCGGCGGCGGCGACGCCGCCATGACGGCGCTGAAGGCGATGGTGGCCGCCGGCAACCCGCCGACCGCCTCGCAGATGCTCGGCTACACCGTTCTCGACTATGCCGAGGCCGGCAAGATGGGCGATCTCACCGAGACGGCCGTCGCCGAGGGCTGGGACAAGGCCGTTCCGGCGGCGCTGCAGAAATTCGCCGTCTATGACGGCAAATGGGTCGCGGCGCCCGTCAACGTGCATTCCGTGAACTGGCTCTGGATCAACAAGGCCGTCATGGACAAGATCGGCGGCACCGAGCCGAAGAATTTCGACGAGTTCGTCGCGCTGCTCGACAAGGCCAAGGCGGCCGGCGTCACGCCGCTCGCGCTCGGCGGCCAGAACTGGCAGGAAGCGACGATGTTCGACAGCATCGTGCTCTCGACCGGCGGTCCCGAATTCTACAAGAAGGCGATGAACGACCTCGACGAGGACGCTCTGAAGTCGGACACGATGAAGAAGTCGTTCGACAACCTCGCCAAGCTCAAGGACTATGTCGATCCGAACTTCTCCGGCCGCGACTGGAACCTCGCCACCGCCATGGTCATCAATGGCGATGCGCTGGTCCAGGTGATGGGCGACTGGGCGAAGGGCGAGTTCGTGGCGGCGAAGAAGGTGCCGGGCACCGACTTCCTCTGCTACCGCTTCCCCGGCACCGATGGCTCGGTGATCTACAACTCCGACATGTTCGGCATGTTCGACGTGCCGGACGACCGCAAGGCGGCGCAGGTCGCGCTCGCCAAGGCGACGCTGTCGAAGAGCTTCCAGTCGGCGTTCAATGTCGTGAAGGGTTCGGTCCCGGCCCGCACCGACGTGCCGGACACCGATTTCGACGCCTGCGGCAAGAAGGGCATCGCCGATCTGAAGGCGGCTAACGACGGCGGCACGCTGTTCGGCTCGCTCGCCCAGGGCTATGGCGCGCCGCCCGCGGTCGCCAATGCCTACAAGGATGTCGTCTCCAAGTTCGTCCATGGCCAGATCACGTCCTCCGACCAGGCCGTCGAGGAACTCGTGAAGGCGATCGACGACGCGAAGTAAGGCACGTTTGGCTCCCTCTCCGCTGGGGAGGGAGCCGGCCCGTCTTTGCCTTCCCATGGGAGAGGTGAAGGAAGCCATCCGCGCCAGTCGCGGACAGCGCGGAACTGGGATGCACGGTCGGGGAGGACCGCATGACGTCGATTGCCACATCCAATGGCGGAGCCGCTGCGCGGACGGCGCACCGGCCGTCCATGCGGGCGCGGATGCAGGAGGCGCTGCCGAAGCTCGTGCTCGCGCCGAGCTTCGCGATTACGCTCGTCTTCGTCTACGGCTTCATCCTTTGGACGATCTATCTGTCCTTCACCAATTCCAAGGCCTTCCCGAAATATGTCCTGACCGATGCGCGCGCCTATCAGCGGCTGTGGCGCTGGACCTTCGAGAGCGATCCGCCCTCGTCCTGGTATACCTCGATCACCAACATGGCGATCTTCGGCGTGCTCTACGTCGTCTTCGCCTTAGCGATCGGGCTTCTTCTCGCGATCCTGCTCGACCAGAAGATCCGCGGCGAGGGCATCCTCCGTCCCATCTATCTCTATCCGATGGCGCTGTCGTTCATCGTCACCGGCGTCGCGTGGAAATGGTTCCTCGATCCCGGCCTCGGCCTCGAGCAGACCATGCACCAGTGGGGCTGGACCTCGTTCCATTTCGACTGGATCAAGAACAAGGACTACGTGATCTACACGGTGGTGATCGCCGGCGTCTGGCAGGCCTCGGGCTTCGTGATGGCGATGTTCCTCGCGGGGCTCAGGGGCATCGACGGCGAGATCATCAAGGCTTCGCAGATCGACGGCGCCTCTCCCTTCCAGCTCTACCGCCGCATCATCATCCCGCTTCTGAGGCCCGTCTTCCTCTCGGCGCTGATTGTGCTCGCCCATATGGCGATCAAGTCCTACGACCTCGTCGTGGCGCTGACCTCCGGCGGGCCGGGCGGCTCGGCCTGGCTGCCGTCCAACTTCATGTATGAATACACCTTCAAGCGGAACGAGATGGCCGTCGGCTCGGCGAGCGCGGTGATCATGCTGGCGACGATCTCGGCGATCATCGTGCCCTATCTCTATTCCGAGCTTCGGGAGAAGGCGCGATGAGCACCGCCGCCACCACCGTCGCCCCTCGGGCGCCCGGCTCGCCGATCATCTCGCGCATCGTCATCTACGGCCTGCTCGGTCTGTTCGCGCTGGTCTATCTCATCCCGTTCTTCGTGATGCTGCTGACCTCGCTGAAGCCGATGCCGGAGATCCAGCACGGCAACATCCTCGCTCTCCCCAAGGAGCCGACGCTCGATCCGTGGATCCGGGCCTGGGGCGAGGCCTGTGTCGGCCTCACCTGCGAGGGCATCCACGGCTATTTCTGGAACTCGATCAAGATGGTGGTGCCGGCCGTCGCCATCTCGACGCTGCTCGGCGCGCTCAACGGCTATGTGCTGACCAAGTGGCGCTTCCCCGGCCACCGCCTCGTCTTCGGGCTGATGCTGTTCGCCTGCTTCATCCCGTTCCAGGCGGTGCTGCTGCCGATGGCGACCGTGCTCGGCACCTTCGGCCAGTTCGGCAAGACGCTGATCAACCTCACCGGCATGAATTTCGGCTTCGGCAATCCGACGGTGAACCTCGTCTTCGTCCATGTCGTCTACGGCCTCGGCTTCACGACGCTGTTCTTCCGCAATTATTACGAGGCGTTCCCGACCGAGCTCATCAAGGCGGCGATGGTCGATGGCGCCGGCTTCTTCCAGATCTTCCGGCGCATCCTCCTGCCGAACTCGCTGCCGATCATCGTCGTGACGGTGATCTACCAGTTCACCAATATCTGGAACGACTTCCTCTTCGCCTCGGCCTATGCCGGCTCGGGCGACGTGATGCCGATGACGGTGGCGCTCAACAATGTCGTCAACACCTCGACGGGCGTCGTCGAATACAATGTGAACATGGCCGCCGCGATGATCGCCGCGCTGCCGACCCTCCTCGTCTACATCCTGGCCGGCCGCTACTTCGTCCGCGGGCTGATGGCCGGCGCCGTCAAGGGATAGCACCATGGCGTTTCTCGAAATCGACCGGCTGGTCAAGCGCTTCGGCAATGTCGACGTCTTGAAGGGCATCTCGCTCTCCGTGGAGGAGGGCGGCTTCCTCGTCCTCGTCGGCCCGTCCGGCTGCGGCAAGTCCACGCTCCTGTCGATGATCGCCGGGCTCGATTCCATCTCGGATGGCGAGGTCCGCATCAATGGCCGCCGCGTCAACGAGCTGCATCCCTCGCAGCGCGACATCGCGATGGTGTTCCAGTCCTACGCGCTCTATCCCAACATGACGGTCGGCGAGAACATCGCCTTCGGCCTCGAAATGCGCGGCGTCGCGAAAGCCGAGCGCGAGGCGGCGGTGGCCCGCGTCGCCGAGATGCTGCAGATCGGCCATCTCCTGAAGCGCAAGCCCTCGCAGCTCTCCGGCGGCCAGCGCCAGCGCGTCGCCATGGGCCGCGCGCTGGTGCGCAACCCGCAGGTCTTCCTCTTCGACGAGCCCCTGTCCAATCTCGACGCGAAACTCCGCGTCGACATGCGCACCGAGATCAAGCGGCTGCACCAGCGCATGGGCACGACCATCGTCTATGTGACGCATGACCAGATCGAGGCGATGACGCTCGCGACGCAGATCGCGGTGCTGCGCGACGGCGTGTTGCAGCAGTTCGGCACGCCGGCCGAGATCTACAACAATCCGGTCAACCTCTTCGTCGCCGACTTCATGGGCTCGCCCTCGATGAACCTCGTTCCCGCCTCGGTGCGCTCGGAGGACGGCCGCACGGTGGTGGCGCTCGCCCGCGCCAACGAGAACGACCTCATCCTCGATCCCGGTCCCGCTTCGGAGCGGCTCGGCCGCGTCATCGGGCAGGAGGTGCTGCTCGGCATCCGCCCGGAGGCGATCACCGACCATGACGGCGCCGACCGCAACGCCAGGACGCTTGTCGATGCCGATTGCCATGTCGAGGTGGTCGAGCCGGCCGGCTCGGACACCTTCGTGGTGACGCAGCTCGGCGGCAAGCATGTCATCGCCCGCATGCGCTCCGACGCCGCCGTGCGCGGCGGCCAGCGCGCGCCCTTCACCTTCAACATGGACAAGGCGGTCTTCTTCGACCCGAAGTCCGAGCAGCGCGTGGCGTGACCCTCATGACCCCGGATATCGTCATCATCGGCTCCGGCATGGGCGGGGCGACGCTTGCGGCCGGGCTCGCCGGCTCGGGGGCGCGCGTGCTCATCCTCGAGAAGGGGCGTCAGCTCGCCGATCGGCCCGAAAACCGCGATCCGCGCGCGATCTTCCAGCGCGGCCATTTTCGCCCCAGGGAGCAGTGGTACGACGCCGAGGCGGGCGATGCGCCCTTCAATCCCGGCAACTATTACTATGTCGGCGGCAATTCGAAGTTCTACGGCGCGGTGCTGATCCGCTATCGCGCCGAGGATTTCGAGGCCATGGAGCATGACGGCGGCGTTTCGCCGGCCTGGCCGATCCCCTATGCGGAGATGGAGCCCTGGTACAGCCGCGCCGAGCAGCTCTACCGGGTGCGCGGCGAGCTCGGCGACGACGACACCGAGCCCTATCACTCACAGCCTTATCCCTTCGCTGCCATCAAGGACGAGCCGGCGCTGGCCAAGGTGCGCGCGCGCCTCGCGAAGGTGGGCCTGCATCCGGCCTCGCTGCCGCTCGGCGTCGACATCGACCAATGGCTGAAGAAGGCCAAGACGCCCTGGGATGCATTCCCCGACGCCCGCACCGGCAAGATGGATGCCGAGACCTGCGGCCTCGCGACCGCTCTTGCCGATCCCAATATCACGATCGAAACCGGCGCCGAGGTCACGCGGCTCGTTGCCGGGCCGGACGGCCGCATCGCCTCCGTCGTCTATGTTCAGGACGGCGAGACGAAGACGCTGTCACCGAAGATCGTCGTGCTCTCGACCGGCGCGGTGAAGTCGGCGGCGATGCTGCTCGCCTCGAAGAGCGCCGCCTTCCCGAACGGGCTCGCCAACGGCTCCGACGTGGTCGGGCGCTATTTCATGAGCCACAACATGACGGCGATGATTGCCGTTGACCCGCGCTTCACCAATGACGCGATCCACCAGAAGACCTTCGGCTTCAACGACTTCTATCTCACGGACGGCAAGGGCGGAAAGCCGCTTGGCAACATGCAGCTGCTCGGCCGCGTCTCCGGGGCGATCCTCAAGGCGAATGTCCGTTTCGCGCCGGAATGGGCGCTCAGTCTCCTGTCGCGTCACAGCGTCGATTTCCTCGCCATGAACGAGGATCTGCCCGATCGCGACAGCCGCATCCGCGTCGATGGCGATCGCGTCATCATGCAGTGGAAGCGCTCCAACATGGAGGCGCACTGGAAGCTGGTGCGGGTCATGAAGGAGCGTTTTCATGCCGCCGGCTTCCCGTTGGTGCTGACGCATCATTTCGACGGGCGCACGCCCTCGCACCAATGCGGCACCATCCGCTTCGGCACCGACCCTGCGACTTCGGCGCTCGATATCTGGTGCCGCGCGCATGACCACTCGAACCTGTTCGTGGTCGACGCCTCCTTCCTGCCGACCTCGGCCGCCGTCAACCCGGCGCTGACCATCGCCGCGCAAGCGCTGCGCACCGCCGACCACATGATCGCCACGGGATTCGCGGCATGAGTTCCACGTCTTCTTCACGCCCCGTTGCGCTCGTCACCGGCGCGCGGCGCGGCATCGGGCTTGCCATCGCCGAGGCCTTGGCGGCCGCCGGCTACGACATCGCCATGACCGGCACCCGGCGCGACGACGAGGCCGAGGCAGCGCTCGCCCGGGTCGCGGCGGCCGGCGGTCGCGTCGCCTTCTCCGCCTTCGACCTTGCCGATCTTTCGAGCCATGAGCCGGCGCTCGCCGCCATCGAGGCCGAACTCGGGCCGGTCGACGTTCTGGTCAACAATGCCGGCATCGGCGCTGTGGTGCGCGGCGACCTGCTCGATCTTCTGCCGGAGAATTTCGACACCGTGATCGACGTCAATCTGCGCGGCACGCTGTTCCTGACGCAGGCTGTGGTGAAGCGCATGCTTGGCCGCGCGGCGGTCCATCCGCGCGCCGTGCTCACGGTCTCCTCGGTCTCGGCGGCGCTCGCCTCGCCGGAGCGGGCCGACTACTGCATCTCCAAGGCCGGGCTCGCGATGTTCGTGCAGAACCTCGCGCTCCGCCTCGCCGGCACGGATATCGGCGTCTACGAACTGCGGCCCGGCATCATCCGCACCGACATGACGGCGAAGGTCAGCGAGAAATATGACCGGCTGATCGCCGGCGGCCTCGTGCCGGCCGGCCGCTGGGGCGAGGGCGCCGATATCGGCCGCGCGGCCGTGGCGCTGGCGTCCGGCGCCTTCGGCTTCGCGACCGGCGCCGTCATCGATCTCGACGGCGGCCTCGCGATCCCGCGGCTCTAGGAAGCAAACGAAGCCGCCGCCGGCCTGGCTCTTGGAACGTTCCAGGCCGAGCCGCGGCGTGACGATGGAGGACAAGATGGCCGATTACATCATCGTCGGGGGCGGACCGGCCGGCTGCGCCATCGCGGCGCGCCTCTCGGAGGATGCGTCGGTGCGCGTCACGCTGCTCGAGGCCGGCGGCCATGACCGCCACCCGCTCTATCACTGGCCGGCCGGCTTCGCGAAGATGACCAAGGGCATCGGCTCCTGGGGCTGGTCGACCGTGCCGCAGCGGCACATGCAGGACCGCGTGCTGCGCTACACGCAGGCCAAGGTGATCGGCGGTGGCTCGACGATCAACGCCCAGCTCTACACCCGCGGCAACCGCCTCGACTATGACGAGTGGGCGCAGGCCGGCTGCCGTGGCTGGGCCTATGAGGACGTGCTGCCCTATTTCCGCCGGGCCGAGGACAACCAGCGCTTCTCCGACGACTTCCACGCCTATGGCGGCCCGATCGGCGTCTCGATGCCGGTGGCGCCGCTGCCGATCTGCGACGCCTTCATGCGGGCGGCGCAGGAACTCGGCATTCCCTACAACCATGATTTCAACGGCGCCCGCCAGGCCGGCATCGGCTTCTACCAACTGACGCAGAAGAACGCGCGCCGCTCCTCGGCGGCGACCGGCTATCTCGGTGAGGCGGCCGGCCGCGCCAATCTCACCGTGCGCACCGGCGTCGAAGTGCTGCGCATCGTCGTCGAGAAGGGCAGGGCGGTCGGCGTCGAGATCGCGGAGAATGGCGGCAAGCTGCTGCTGCGCGCCGAGCGCGAGGTGATCGTCTCCAGCGGCGCCATCGGCTCGCCGCGCTTGTTGATGCTGTCCGGCATCGGCCCGGCCGACCATCTCGAAAGCGTCGGCGTCGACGTGGTGCATGACCTTCCCGGCGTCGGCGGCAATCTGCAGGATCATCTCGACCTGTTCGTGATCGCCGAATGCACCGGCGACCACACCTATGATTCCTATGCGAAGTGGCATCGCTCGGCGCTGGCCGGCATCGAATATCTGCTCCTGAAGAAGGGGCCGGTCGCTTCCTCGCTCTTCGAGACCGGCGGCTTCTGGTATGCCGATCCGGAGGCGCGCTCGCCCGACATCCAGTTCCATCTCGGACTCGGTTCGGGCATCGAGGCCGGCGTCGCCAAGCTCTCCAATGCCGGCGTGACGCTGAACTCCGCCTTCCTGCGGCCCCGCTCGCGGGGCACCGTCCGCCTCGCCTCGTCCGATCCGAAGGCGGCGCCGCTGATCGATCCCAATTACTGGGAGGATCCCTATGACCGGCAGATGTCGCTGGAAGGGTTGAAGCTCGCACGCGAGATCGTTCGCCAGAAGGCATTGAAGCCCTTCGTCATGGCCGAAAGGCTGCCCGGCGACGGCGTCGTCACCGACGAGGATCTCTTCCTCTATGGCTGCCGCCACGCCAAGACCGACCACCATCCGGCGGGGACCTGCAAGATGGGCGTCGACGACATGGCGGTGGTCGATCCCGAACTCAGGCTGCGCGGTATCGAGGGCCTGCGCGTCGCGGATTCCTCCATCATGCCGCGCGTGAACTCGTCCAACACCAATGCGCCCACGATCATGATCGGCGAGAAGGCGGCCGACCTTATCCGTGGCGCCGCGCCGCTGCCGCGCGCTAACATCGCGCCCGTCGAGGAAATGCGGCCGCGAGTCGCCTGAAAAAGCCCCCGGGAAAACGGAAAACGCCCCATGATCACCCACTGCGTCTTCATCCGCTATCGCGCCGAAATCGACGCCGCCGGCCGCGAGCGCATCTATGAGGCCGTGCGCGCGCTGAAGCCGCGCATTCCCGGCATGCAGGACGTCATCGTCTCGAAGAATGTCAGCCCCGAAGGCCTCGACAAGGGCTTTTCGGAGGGCTTCATCGTCACCTTCGCCGATGCAGCGGCGCGCGATGCCTATCTCGTCGACGAGGAGCACGCGAAGGTCGGCAAGATGGTCGTGGGCGCCGCAGAAGGCGGGCTCGACGGGCTGCTCGTCTACGATCTCGAACACTGAAGACGGCTTGGGCTGAACAGGGCGTCAACTGGGTGAAGCGCTGGCGCGGCGGGGGATTTCGCTGCTAAGACACCCCGTCCGAGGCATGCGGGAAACGGGGTCATGGCGCTGAACAAGGTTGAGGAGGCGATCGCCGCGATCGCCGCCGGCGAACTGGTGGTGGTCGTCGACGACACCGACCGCGAGAACGAGGGCGACCTGATCATGGCCGCCTCGAAGGCGACGCCGGAAAACGTCGCCTTCATGATCCGCCATACGAGCGGCATCATCTGCGTGCCGCTGACGCCCGACCGCGCGGAAGAACTGCATCTGCCGCCCATGGTCGCCAATAACCGCGACCCGATGCGCACCGCCTTCACCGTGACGGTCGACTACCGCGTCGGCCTCACGACCGGCATCTCGGCCGAGGAGCGCGCCAACACGATCCAGGCGCTGGCCAACGACAACTGCACCGCGGCCGATTTCCTGCGCCCCGGCCACATCTTCCCGCTCATCGCCCGCGACGGCGGCGTCCTGATCCGCTCGGGCCATACCGAGGCGGCGATCGATCTCGCGCGCCTCGCCGGGCTGGAGGCCGCGGGCGTCCTCGCCGAGGTCGTCAATGACGACGGCACCGTCAAGCGGCTGCCGCAGCTCCTGGAATTCGCCGCCGAGCATGGGCTGAAGATCGTCACCATCGAGGATCTCATCGCCTATCGCGCGCGGACCGAGAGCTTCGTCAAGGAAGTCGACAGCTTCCAGGTGCCGGTCGGCGGCCGCACCGCGACGGCCTATGTCTACGAGACGCCGTTCGACCCGATCCAGCATCTCGCCATCGTCTTCGGCGATGTCGCCGAGCAGCCGGACGTCCTGGTGCGCATCCATCGCGCCAATCCGATCAGCGATCTCGTCTCGCGCGGGCCGGATTCGAAGAGCTGGCTGGAGACGACGCTGCGCAAGGTCGGAACCGCCGATCGCGGCGTGTTCCTGATGATCCGCGACCCCGCCGTGCAGCGGCCGGACGGTTCGCTGGCCAGCGACGGCGAGGAGAAGCATCTCTCGGCCCGGCAGCGCAAGGAACGCTGGCGCGAGATCGGCGTCGGCGCCCAGATCCTGCGCGATCTCAAGGTGCGCTCGATCCGCCTCATCACCTCGCAGGAACGGCAATATGTCGGCCTGCAGGGCTTCGGCATCGAGATCACCGGCCGCGAGGGAAGCGAATAAGGCAGAGGCGCGGCGGGAACTCCTCCGGCGGCTCGGCATTATTTCGCCGAGCGGTGCTGGGCCGCGGTTTTTATCGGGAGTTCCGTGATGCTGAACTGGGCAATTCTTTTCCTCATCGTTGCGCTTGTGGCGGCCGTCCTCGGTTTCGGTGGCATTGCCGGCACGGCCATCGGCATCGCCAAGATCATCTTCGTCGTCGCGATCATCCTCTTCCTGATCTCGGCGGTGATGCATCTCATGCGGCGCGCCTGACGGCAGCAGCCGACTGACGATGAAAGGGCTCCGCCTCCGGGCGGAGCCTTTTTTGTATCAGGAGGCGCGGATCGTCTCGGACAGCGCCTTGCCGATCGCCGCGATGGCGGCGTTGCGCGCCTCGGGCGAGGCCTCGTTGCCGGTCGCGAAGACCGAGACGATCACGGCATCGCGGATCGGCGGCCACAGCGCCGCGACATCGTTGCTGGTGCCATTGGCGCCGCCGCCCGTCTTCTCGCCGATCCGCCAGCGCTTGGGCAGCCCGGCGCGGAGCTTGCCGTCGCCCGTCTTGCAATCGAGCATCCACTCGGAGAGCTGGCGGCGCGAGCGCGGCGACAGCGCCTTGCCGAAGAGGAGCGTCTCGACGCTCGCCGTCATCGCCCTGGGCGAGGTGGTGTCGCGCTCGTCGCCCGGGATGGCGGTGTTGAGGTCCGGCTCGCGGCGGTCGAGACGCGTCACATCATCGCCGATGCTGCGCATGAAGGCGGTGAAGCCTTCCGGCCCGCCGATCGCCTTCAGCATCATGTTGCCGGCCGTGTTGTCGCTGAGCGTCACGGCGGCGCGGCAGATCGTGGCGAGCGTCACGCCATTGCCGCCGACACGGCTTTCGAGCACGGGCGAATAATCGACGAGGTCTTCCTCGCGGATGACAAGGCGCCGATCCAGCGTATCCGTCCCGTCGTCGACGCGGTCGAGGATGGCGGCGGCGGCGAGAAGCTTGAAGGTCGAGCACATCGGGAAGCGCTCGTCGCCGCGATGCGTCCAGCGCCGGTCGCTGCCTGTGTCGTGGATCGAGACGCCGATGCGGCCGCCGAGACCCTTCTCGATGGCCGCGATCGAAGCGACCAGCCCGTCATCGGCTTGCGAGGCGGTCTGCGCGGCGGCGGGCAGCACCAGCGCCGCGGCGGCGCCCTGTCCTGCCAGCGCCATCAGGCGCCGGCGCGTCGTTGCGAACTCCATCGGACAATCCCCGTCGGGCTCCCCGTTGGCCCGAAGCGGTCATTTGCCGCTCATTCCGCCGATTTCGTGGCGTCCAGGGACTTATGATGGTCAGGCGCGCAGGCGCATGGCCTGCGCGATCTCGCTCGCAGAGAGCTCCGCGCTGTCGCCGCCGGGCAGGTCGACGCCGCCATTCATGATCTCGTCGAGGCGCGAGCGGGCGCGCGAGACGCGGCTCTTCACGGTGCCGACGCGGACGCCGCAGATCTCGGCCGCCTCTTCATAGGAAAAGCCGCTGGCGCCGATCAGCACGAGGGCTTCGCGCTGCTCGTCCGGCAGAAGCCGCATGGCGCGCAGGAAGTCGTCGAGCTCGAGATGGCCGGGCTGGGCGGCAATATCCGAAAGGCGGCTCGCATGCGTCCCTTCCGAATCCTCCACCTCGCGGCGGCGCTTGCGGATTTCGGAATAATATTGATTGCGCAGGATCGTCACCAGCCAGGCATGCAGGTTGGTGCCTTCCTGAAACTTGTCCCGGTTTGCCAGGGCCCGCATAACGGTCTCCTGGACGAGATCGTCGGCCCGATCGCGATTGCCGCACAGCGAGCGTGCGAAGGCGCGCAGCATCGGCAGGGCCTCGACGAGTTCATTCTTCATGCAACGCTCCTCGGCACCAGGCAAAAAGGCCGTCGGCGGCACTGGTCAGCCGTTCTGGGCTCAGCCGTTCTTGGATTCGGGCTTGGTCGGCTCGGTCGGATGCTCGTCGATCCGCTCCAGGAGCGACATGATGTCGTCGGGCAGCGGTTCGTTCAAAGCATCGTCGAAGACGCGGCGCAGCTGGCGGCCGATCCAGTCTTCCTTGCCCTCGCGCTGCGGCGCACCGCCCCTGGCCGCCGGAGCGCCCGCAGGCGAGGACAGCGAGGCGCTGTCCTTCATATCCTTCTCGTCATTCGTCACTTCATTCGTCCCAGCTATTGCCATGCGGCTCACCCGTTCTCACAACACTGACGACCGGACCCCTCGTGCCTCCGCTCGGCTCGCAGCGACCATCAATGCGCGGCTGCAAATTTGGTTCCCCGGTTTCGGAACCTTTCCGCGCATGGCACGTTTGCGCCGAGATAGTGCGACATCCTTGCAAGGGGGAAACCATGCCCGACAGCCTGTCGCAGATGCTGGCTCCGCATCTGCCTTTCCTGCGCCGCTATGCCCGTGCGCTCACCGGCGGCCAGAAGAGCGGCGACGCCTATGTGCGCGCCTGCCTGCAGGCAATCGTCAACGAGCCTTCGTCCATCCAACGCGACATCCATCCCAAGGTTGCTCTTTACCGGCTGTTCCATGCCATCTGGTCGGGCACGCAGGTCGGCGGCGACAGCGAGCTGGACGGGCTCAACCGCCAGGAGGCGACGGCGCAGCAGCGTCTCGCCGCGATGACCCCGGAGAGCCGCCAGGCGCTCCTGCTCTCCGTCGTCGAGGGCTTCTCGGATGTCGATACCGCGGCGGTCATGGACATCCCGGTGTCTCAGGTCCAGCCGCTGATCGCCGAGGCGATGGCCGAGATCGACCGCCAGACCCGCACCCGCGTCCTCATCATCGAGGACGAGCCGATGATCTCGATGGATCTTTCCGGCATCGTGCAGGAACTCGGCCATGAGGTCGCCGCCATTGCCCGCACCCGCATCGAGGCGGTGGCAGCCGCCGGCGCCGAGCAGCCGGGCCTCGTCCTCGCCGACATCCAGCTCGCCGACGGCTCGTCGGGCATCGACGCGGTCAAGGATATCCTGTCAGGCTTCAGCGTGCCGGTGATCTTCATCACCGCCTTCCCGCAGCGCCTCCTGACGGGCGAGCGGCCGGAGCCGACCTTCCTGCTGACCAAGCCCTTCGATCCGCGCACCGTGAAGGCGGCGATCAGCCAGGCGCTGTTCTTCAACTCGACCGCCTCGATGGCGGCCTGATCGTAGGTCTACCGAGAAGAAGACCGCCGGCGTCAGCGCCGGCGGCCGATGCCCGAGAGAATGCCCATGGCGAAGGCGACGGCGGCGGTGGTCGTGTCGCCGCTCTCCGGCCGCCGGCGCCTCGTCCGGCCGCCATAATTCACCGACACCATGATGATCAGCCCGATCAGCACGAACGTCCCGGCGAAGATCAGCTTCGCGGTCCGCGGTCCGAGCGCCACGACGAGCGCGTCATAGCCCGCCGCTCCGGCGAAGGCGACGCCGAGCAGAATGAAGACGGCGGCGAGCGCCATCCAGGCGAGCTTCTTCAGCGTCCTCGCCGTCGCCTCGGCGGCGACGGCGGTGGCGACGCTCGCAAGCGCTGCGAAGATCCCGCTCATCGGCGACCGAGGATCGCGCCGATCACGAGACCGATGCCCGCGGCGACGAGCACGGCCGGCAGCGGGTTGGCGGTGATGTGGCCCTGCAGGTCCTCGGCGAGATGCTCGCCGCGGCGGCGCGCTTCCTCGGCGGCGTCATGGGCGGCGCTGCCGGCCCGGCTCGCCGCATCACGCACCGCTTCGGCCCCGGCCGACGCGTGGTCGCGCGTATAGGAGCGAACGGTCTCGGAGAGAGCGAGCAGCTCCGACTGGATCGCCTTCATCTGCTCGGCAAGATCGGGGGCGGTCTTGTCTACCATCGTGCACTCCTTGTGAAGCGGTCGCGCCCTCGGCGGACCAGGATCTCGAGCCGGTCATGCCCATTGCCCGGCCGCCGCCACTATAGCGCGTTGGCGGACGGTCGGGCGAAGGATCCCGCGGCGCGGTTATCGAATGCGCATCGCAGCTGCCGGCATCCGCCCAACGGCAGAGTTCCCGCGAAGTTCCAAAGCTCCCGAGGTTCACTTGGGCGCCTCAATCCACCGCCCCCGCGAGCCGCGGCGGCAGCGAGGTCAAACGCGGCCTGATATCCCGCAATGGCCTCGGGAGGCCGAGACAGGTCGGCGTCGGCGACGCGGCATCGCCGCAGGACGGTCCGGGATCAAATGTCGATGCCGCCGATCATCTCGAAGATGGCGCGCTTGTCGATCTTGATAGCGCCCTGTCGGCCGGTGACCTGGCAAAGCGCCTGGCACCCGCTATGCCCCTGTCCCGCCGGGTAGACAAATTCCGGCCGGTCCAGCATCGACGTCAGGACAATGTCGAGATCGATCGCCGGCGCGAGGATATGCGCGACGGAGGGGTAGCGCTGCCCGGTGTCCGGGCTGGTCCAGATGCGATCATACCTCACCTCCGCGCCGACATTCATCTGCACGCCGTCCGGCCGCAGATAGGTCAGCGCGGTCCACCGCAGCGTCGGCTCCATGACGTCCCAGAAGGAAATCGCCGAGCGATCCCCCTCGCCGAATGAGAGTCCCAGCCAGGTCCAGTGCGACTGGTTGACGAGTTCCGCCTTTTTCGCCAGCACGTCCGGGCTTGCCGCTTCGGCTGTGCCCCATTGGCGATCGAACCAGGTGGCCGGCGCATCGACGGCGAAGACCTCGTTTTCGATCGTCAGCGTTCCCTTGGCCCGCATGTTCGGGAAGGCATATTCATACGAGTCGGAGCCGACGAAGCGCATCAGGCCGGTCGTGCCGTTGTAGAGTTCCTCACGCTGCGGCGTCAGCACGACATCCACCGCGTTGCGCCCCGATGTCAGCGTGAGCTGGAACCGCGTGCGATCACCGCTGAAGGTGCCGAACTTCGAGGAGACGCGACACTCCGTCGTCGAGGCGCCCACCGTCGGGGATGTGGGCTCGGCGGCGACAGAAGGCCGCCAGACCCCGTCGGTTCCGTTCATCGCCAGGAATTCGGTCGTGCTGCCCAGCGGTGTAACGCCCTGATGCCACTCCAAGCCCACCACCTTGCCGGCGCTCTCGAAGGCGGCGTTGACATACCAGGACTCGATGAACGAGTTCGGATGGCTCGGCAGATCCGCAGCCGTATCCACGAAGAGCGGCATTCCCGACAGGAAGCGCCGCGTCCCCGCAGCGCGGGCTGCGCCGCCGGGCAGGCCGACCGCCGGGGCGAAGGCCAGAGCGCCAAGGGCGAGCCCAGCGCCCAGAACGGCTCTGCGCCCGGTCTTGCGCGACAGGATGGAAGGCTGGTTGACGGATTCGTTCATTTCTCTGGTCTTCCTGCATTCGCGGGCGAGGCGGCGCCTCAACCGACTGGCCTCAGCCGCGCCAGTTGCCCATCAGCTCGATGAGTGTGAATCCGGTGACGGTCTCGCCGCCATAGGTGCCCGAAACGGTCGCCGCGCCCTCGTATTTGGGCTCTGTCGGCGAGACGATCTCCTGGGCTTCCATGACCGCGACGACATCAAGCGTGCAGTCGAGAGCCGGAACGCGAACCTTGAAGCGGGTCGGATAGCGCTGCCCGCTTGCGGGGCTGGTCCAGACTGCGCTGGCACCATCTGCGACAGGTTCGATCTGGGCGATAACATGCGTGCCGTCGGGATGAAGCACGGTCACCCAGCTGAACCGCTGGCCATTCATGGAAATATCCCAAAGTCCCATGGCGAGGCCGTTGCTGAGATTGAGATCCATCCAGACCCAGTTGTCATGGGGGCCGACTGCCGTTCCGGCTTGGCCGAGCAAGCCCTTCGGCTGTCCCCATTGACGGTCGAACCAGAAGCTGCCGGTTGCCTCGTGCCGCACGCCGTCGAGTTCGAGCCAGCCGCTGCCCGTGCCCCAGGGGAGCGAATACTGGACCGTCGGCGTTCCGCCGAGGAACGTGAAGACGCCGGCCCCGCCATTCACCATCACCCGGCCGGGGAATTCCGTCGTGAAGTCCAGCGCGCCCCAGCCGAAATCGGCCTGGACATGGATTCCGCGCAGATCGCCTTCGATCGTCGAACTCGGCGTGATGTTGCGCATCCGATCCAGATCGAGCGTGATCTCGTCCGCCGAATACATCCTTTCCTCGTTCCGATAGGCGCGGTTGGTGATGTCGGTGATGTTGAGGATGCTGGCGATCTTGAGCGGTTCTCCAGGCATCGAATCGATGATCTGGTGGACGAGGCAGTTGAGCTTGTGCCCCGCCTTCGTTTCGAGATAGCCGATGAAGAACCACGAATTGCGCACCCCGTTCGGCAGATAGCGGAGACAGGACGCGGGGTCGAACAGAGGGGGCGCAAGTGCGCCGCCCGGCATCGGTGAAGAGGGCGAGGAAGATGCAGCGGCGCCATCAGAGGCGAGGGCCGGGACCCCGGCGACGACCATTCCGCCCAGTGCGACGCCGAAGCCGAGAACAGTCCGGCGGCTTGTGTTCTGCAGCATGCCGGAAGATACCGACCGAGAGGATTGCATAAGGCACCTTTTCGCTACACTGTTGTAGCGTAATTGATAGCGGCTGCGTGTCGCCGGATCAAGGCTCTGTCGACGGGCCGAGATCTGGCTCCGACTGTCGATGCCGCGGGGAGAGTGATGGCGAGATCCCACGAAACCAGCGCCCAGCCGGGGCGCCCACGCGACAAGACGCTCGACGAGACGCTGATCCGCGTCACCCTGGAAGTGCTGAGCGAGACCGGGCTGGAAAGCGTGACGATGGCCAAGATCGGCCGGCGGTCCGGTATCCCCGCCACCAGCATCTATCGACGCTACCCCGATGCTCGCAGCCTGATCCTGGCCGCGATCAAGGCCGACCTCGACGAGACGCAGTTCGATCTGGAAGACCAAGGGTCGCTGCGTGCAGACCTTCTCGCATTGCTGCGCGTGATCGCGAAGGCTCTTTCGCCGCAGCGCTCGCGGATGCTGGCGGGTCTGCTCTTGCCGACGCAGTCGGACGCGACCCTCGAAGCCATGTTCAAGACAAAGCTCGATGCGTTTCGCAGCGAAGGGTGGCGCGGGGCCGTGCGCCGTGCCGTCCAGCGCGGCACATTACGCCCCGAGGCGCAGGAGGCTCAGCCGCTCGACGATGTCGCGCATACCATGATCTTCTTCCAGAGCGTGGTGAAACGCGAACCGGCGGACGACGTCTTTCTCGGCCGCTTGCTGGACAATGTCCTGATGCCCGCGCTGGAACCCTACCGAACCTGACCTGGGGTCCGGATCCGGTCGGCAGATCCTCCGGACGGCGCCCGGTCTGACCGCGCCCGCAAAAGCGATCTCCACGCCGCGGGCTTCCGGGCAGACCTGTCTACACCTCGCCCGCGAGCCGCGGCGGCAACGACTTCTTGCGCGGCTGCGCCCAGCCGCCGATCTTGGACGTCGGGAGGCCGAGCGCGACCAGCCCCTCCGCGAGGCGCACCGCCGCCGACACGCCCTCGACGACGGGAAGGCCGTGCTCGATGGCGAGCGAGCGGGCGAGCTCGACCATACCGGCCATGCCGAGGACGATCGCCTCGGCCTTGTCCTCGCGGATGGCGCGGTCGATCTCGGCCGAGACGCGGTCGCGCGCGGCGGAATGCGGGTCGTCGAGCGCGAGCAGCGAGACTTCGGCGGCACGGATTGCGGCGCAGCGTTTCGAAAGCCCTGTGCGGTCGAGATTGGCGGCGAGCACCGGGACGGTCCGGACATGCGTCGTCACCACGGTGAAGCGGCCGGCGACCAGCGAGGCGCAGTGGAACGCGGCCTCGCCGATGCCGACGACAGGACCCCGCGCCAGCGCCCGCGCCGCGTCGAGGCCGGGATCATCGAAGCTCGCGATGACATGCGCCGCCGCGCCGCCCGCCGCGCCGAGCACCAGCGCATCGAGGATGCCGGGAACGGCGAGGGCCGCTTCGACGGGGCCCTCGATCGAGACCGGCGCGTCCTCGACGGTGACCGCGGCGATCTCGGTTCCCGCGCTGGCGAAGGCGCGCGCCGCGGCGGCCACCCGCGCGGCGGCGGCGCTGCCGGGACTGATGATCTGGATCCGCATGCTGCCGCTCTCTGCCCTACAGGAAGGCGGAAACTAGCACGTCTGACTTTCGCCGCTAGACGCCGTGGCCGGCGTCCGAGCCGTGCCGGCGGCGGCGCGCCTGGACGATCAGCAGGGTTGCGATGGCGAGCCCGATGACCGCGAAGGAGACGGCGGTCGTCACGGTGCCGAGCGCATAGATCACGGGCGTCGTCACCGTCGTCGTCAGGCCGCGCAGCGTCAGCGGCAGCGTGTTGGCCGAGCCGACGGCCTGGCTGGAGCGGGCGATCTCGTCCCAGGACAGCGTGAAGCCGAACAGGGCCACGCCGACGAGCGAGGGCAGGATGATCGGCAGCACGACGAAGCGGAAGGTTTGCCAGGGCGAGGCGCCGAGATCGCGCGCCGCTTCCTCATAGGCCGGATTGAAGCGGTTGAAGACCGCGAACATGATCAGGAGGCCGAAGGGCAGCGTCCAGGTCAGGTGGGCGCCGAGGCCGGAGGTGAAGAGCCCCATCACGGTCTGGAAATTGTCCTGGATCAGGATGCCGATGGAGCCGAGGAAATTGGTCCAGGCGGTCGGGTTGTCGATGTCGACATAATTGTCGACCAGCGTGTCGCCCCAGCCGGTGATGGTCTGGTTGATGAGCTGGAACTCGAGCGCGATGCCGAGCGATACGATGATCGAGGGCAGGATCAGGCTCGCGATCGCCGTGAAGAACAGCGCGTCCTGGCCGCGGAAGCGGCGGCGGAAGGCGTAGCCGGCCATGATCGAGATGACGACCGTCAGCACCGTCACGACGAGGCCGAGCTTCAGTGAATTCAGGAGCGCGTCGACGACATTGGGCACGCCGATGCCGGCCCAGAGATTGTGAAACCAGTGCAGCGACACCCCGTTCATGGGGAAGGTCATGCCGCCGCTCGGCCCCTGGAAGGAGAGGACGAGGATGGTGATCGTCGGCCCGTACAGGAAGAGGACATAGAGCCCGAAGATCGCCGACAGGACGTAGAACGCGCGCGAGCGGCCCTCGGTCATCTCAAAGCTCCTTGCGGATGTCGACGAGGCGCAGCAGCGTCCAGATGATCATCAGCACCACCGCGAGCAGCACGATGGCGTTGGCGGCGGCAATGGGGAATTGCAGCGCCGTGATCTGCGTTTCGATCACCTTGCCGGCCGAGGCGATCTGCTGGCCGCCCATGAGGCCGATCGAGATGAAGTCGCCCATCACGACGGTGACGACGAAGATCGAGCCGATGGCGATGCCGGTCTTCGACAGGGGAACGATGACGTTCCAGATCGTCTGCCAGGCGCTGGCGCCATTGTCATAGGCGGCCTCGATCAGCGAGCGGTCGATGCGCGACATGGAATTGAGGATCGGCACGATCATGAAGACCGTGTTGATATGCACGAGCGACAGCGTCACCGAAAAGCTCGAATAGAGCAGCCAGTCGACCGGCTCATGCGTGATGCCGGCGCCCATCAGCGCCTGGTTGACGAGGCCGTTGCGGCCGAGCAGCGGGATCCACGAGATCATGCGGATCACGTTCGAGGTCCAGAACGGGATGGTCGTCAAAAGCGCCAGGACGATGCGCGTCGTCGGCGACTTGATCTCGAAGACGAGGTAATAGGCGATGGTGAAGCCGAGCACGAGCGTGATCAGCCAGACCAGAAGGCAGAATTTCAGCGTCGAGAGATAGGTCCGGAAGGTCGTGCAGAGATCCGGCAGGCTCGCGAAGCACTTGTCGAAGGCGGAGGCATAGTTGTCGCCGACAAAGGCGGGCTCGATCGAATAGCCGGTATAGGTCCAGAAGCTCACCATGAAGGTGATGGCGAGCGGGAGGACGAAGAAGACGAGGAAGACGAGGGCCAGCGGCGCCGCCTGCCAGTAGGGCGTCCAGCGCGATCTTGCATCCAGCATCGGCAGCGGCTCTCCGTCCGGCAACGAGGCGTGCCGGCACTGCGCCGGCAGCGAGAAGCCGCCGGGGCGAGGGCCCCGGCGGCGTGATCACATCAGGCGGCGATGAACTCGTTCCACTTCTGAACCATGTAGGCGTTCTCATCCATGATCGAGTTCCAGCAGGCGACCGCGCCCATGCGCTCGACATAGGAACCGCCGTCGCGGACCGAGCCGGCCTTCTCCAGGAGGCCGCCATCGGGGCCGAGAATGTCCTTCTCGGCCGGCTTGCCTTCCATCCAGAACGCCCACTCATAGGGCTCCATGTTCTCCTTGGCGGTCTCGAGGACGGCCGAGTAGTAGCCCTGGCGGTTGAGATAGGCGCCGGCCCAGCCGGACAGGAACCAGTTGATGAACTCGTAGGCGGCGTCGAGCTGCTTGCCCTTCAGCGTGCGCGGCAGACCGAAGCCGGAGGCCCAGGCGCGATAGCCCTCTTTCAGCGGCTGGAAGGTGCAGGGGATCCCCTTGAGGCGGACGGCGGTCACGGCCGGCGACCACATCGACTGGATGACCGTCTCGCCCGAGGCCATCAGGTTGACGCTCTCGTTGAAGTCGGTCCAGAAGGCGCGGAACTGGCCGGCCTTCTTGGCCTCGATCAGGGTGGCGATCGTCTTGTCGATCTCCTCCTTGGTCATGTTGCCCTTGTCGCCATATTTCACCTTGCCCATCGCCTCGTTGACCATGGCGGCGTCCATGATGCCGATCGAGGGGATGTTGAGGATCGAGGCCTTGCCCTTGAACTCGGGATTGAGCAGCTCGGCCCAGCTGGTGATCGGCCGGCCGATGAGGTCGGGGCGGATGCCGAGCGTGTCGGCGTTGTAGGTAGTCGGGATCAGGGTGATCCAGTCGGTCGGCTCCTTGGCGAACTCCTTGCCGCGCTGCTTCTCGAGGTAGAACACCTTGTTCGGGGCGGTGCCCTGGTTCCCGATCTTCTTGCCGTCCACCTCGCCCTTGGTCATGGCGGTGGCGAGCTTGTCGACCAGCTTCACCTTCTTGGCGTCGATGCCCATCAGGTTGCCGGACGGGATCAGGTTGCGCAGGCTGAAATATTCGGTGTCGACGAGGTCGAACGAATCCGGCTGCGTGACGATGCGCTTGGTCACGTCATCGGTGGTGACCGTCACATATTCGATGTTGATGCCGGTGACTTCCTTCGCCTTGGCGGCGATGGCCGGCGACTGGTTGGTCGCGGTCGAGAGGTAGCGCAGCGTGATCGGCTCATCGGCATGGACGGCGGGGAAGCCGGTCACGGCCTGCGTGCCGACGAAACCGGCGAAAGCGGCCGATCCCTTGAGCAGCGTGCGGCGCGACAGGCCGGACTTGTCGGACTTCTTCATGGGCACTCTCTCCTCTGGTGCAAGCGCCGGCGCTCAGGCCGCGAGCTCATGGATGTCGGCTTCGTCCCAATGGACGTGGACGGCTTCGCCGGCCTCGAAGGGGCGGGCGTAGAAGGTGCGTTCCGGCACGATGGCCATCAGCTCGAGCCCCGCTTCGGTGACGAGGCTGACGAAGACGGCGGTGCCCTGATACTCGACCTCGCGCACCGTGGCCGGCGTGCCCTGGCCGCCGGCCGAGACATGCAGCCGGTCGGAGCGCACCGAGATCTTGCGCTCACCGGCCGGGATCACGTTGTGGCCGCCGATGAAGCGGGCGACGAACTCGGTCGCCGGCGCGTTGAAGATCGTGCGCGGGTCGCCGGCCTGCTCGATGCGGCCGGCATTCATGATGATGACGAGGTCGGCGAGCGCCATCGCCTCTTCCTGGCTGTGCGTCACATGGATGAAGGAGATGCCGAGCTCGCGCTGGAAGCGCTTCAGCTCCGCCCGGACGCGGATCTTGAGGAAGGGGTCGAGCGCCGAGAGCGGCTCGTCGAGCAGCAGGATCTGCGGGTCGGTGACGAGCGCGCGGGCAAGCGCCACGCGCTGCTGCTGGCCGCCCGAGAGCTGGCTCGGCAGGCGCGCCTGATAGCGCTCCATGTCGACCATCTTCAGCGCGTCGGTGGCGCGGATCGAGCGGTCGACCTTGTTGACGCCCTTCATGCGCAGCGGGAAGGCGACATTGTCGCGCGCCGAGAGATGCGGGAACAGCGCATAGGACTGGAACATCATCGCCGTGCCGCGCTTCGCCGGCGGCAGGTCGTTGACCACTTCCGGCCCGAGCACGATGTCGCCGTCGCTGACGCTCTCATGGCCGGCGATCATCCGGAGCGTCGAGGATTTGCCGCAGCCGGACGGGCCGAGCAGGCAGCAATAGGTGCCGGCCTTGATCTTGAGGTCGATGCTGTCGACGGCCGTCGTCTCGCCATAGCGCTTGGTGACTGAAGCGAGTTCCAGATCGGCAGGCCTTGCCATCGTCGTCTCCGTGAGGTCCGGAAAACAGGATCGCAAGTCGTGTGCCAAACGCCGGCAAGCGGTGCCATGCCCGGACAACGCTCTGATGGAGAACGGTTTTTCAGGACGGCGCACCGCGTCGGCTCGATTTCGCTGCCAATCGCGGCATGCACAAAAACGAGGCGGTGCCGACAAAACTATGCGCAGATCGTATACGATCCCGTTCTTCCCGCCGGGCGTCGCCTCGACTAGATTCGGATGATCATCAATCAGGCGCGAAGCGGGTCGGGGACTCCATGCTGAAGACGGAGCGGTCGTCGGGCGAGCGTTCGGCACTGCGCAGCCCGCGTGCCGCCACCGTCTATCGGGCGCTGCTCGACGCGATCCTCGATCATCGCCTCGCGCCCGGCACCCGTCTTCCCGAGGACGAGATCGGCGCCGTCTATGGCGCCAGCCGCACGCTGGTCCGCTCCGCGCTCGAGGCGCTGTCGCATGAGGGCGTCGTCCATATCGAGCCGAACCGCGGCGCGATGGTTGCCCACCCGACCGTGCACGAGGCGCGCAGCGTCTTCGAGGCGCGGCAATTGATCGAGCCGCGCGTCGCCGCCGCAGCCGCCGGACGGGCGGGCGAGAAGGACATCGCGACGCTCGCCGCCTCGGTCGAAGCCGAGCATGCGGCGCTGCATGCCGGCGAGCACCGGCGGGCCATCGTCCTCTCCGGCACCTTCCACATCGCGATTGCCGACATCGCCGGGCAGCCTGTCTATGCCGGCTTCGTCCGCGAGCTGGTCGCCCGCTCCTCGCTCATCATCTCGCTCTACTGGCGGCGCCGCGAGGCGACCTGCGGCAGCCCGGCGCATGGCACGCTGATCGCCGCACTGGCCACGCAGGATGGGCCGCGCGCGGCCGCGGTCATGGAGGAGCATATCGCCGATCTCGTCGGCGGGCTCGATCTCGTGGAGCGCGAAGCCCGGCCCGCCTCGCTCGCCGATCTCCTCGTCGGCTGAGAGGGGCTTGCCCCGGTAGCGCCGGAAACGAGCCGGTCTTGCTCTGCCTTTGTGCAGGCATAGACTGGAATTGCTCGAAAGCATGCCTTGACGCCCGATCTGGAATTTGTCCAAATGATCAAGACTTTTCCGGGCCGCGGCGACGACAACAAAAAGAGGGCGCGCGGCGGCCAGGCATGGCTCCGCGGGCCTTCCCGCGCTTCGCAGAACCGGCCCCGCGCGGGCCGCGAGGGAGAAGCACATGGCGACGACATCGCCGGACATCGCGACGGGCCGTCTTGCGCCCGATCAGTATGCGGCCAATTTCAGCGACATCCACCCCCCGCTCGGCGATCACGAGGCGCTGGTCGAGGCTGATCGCTGCTATTTCTGCTATGACGCGCCCTGCGTCAAAGCCTGCCCGACCTCGATCGACATCCCGCTCTTCATCCGCCAGATCCTGACCGGCAATCCGATCGGCTCGGCGGAGACGATCCTGTCGCAGAACATCCTCGGCGGCATGTGCGCCCGCGTCTGCCCGACCGAGACGCTCTGCGAGGAGGCCTGCGTCCGCGAGGAGGCGGAGGGCAAGCCGGTCAAGATCGGCCTGCTTCAGCGCTACGCCACCGATGTCTTGATGGACGAGACGGGCGAGCAGCCCTTCCCGCGCGCGGCCGCGACCGGCAAGCGCGTCGCCGTCGTCGGCGGCGGGCCGGCGGGCCTTTCCGCCGCGCACCGCCTCGCCATGCATGGCCATGACGTCGTCATCTATGACGCCCGCGAGAAGGCCGGCGGCCTCAACGAATATGGCATCGCCGCCTACAAGGCGCCGGACGGCTTCGCGCAGGCGGAGGTCGAGTTCGTGCTGTCGATCGGCGGCATCACCGTCGAGCATGGCAAGGCGCTCGGCCGCGACATCGCGCTGTCCGAATTGAGCCAGGCCTATGACGCCGTCTTCCTCGGCATGGGTCTCGCCGGCGTCAATGCGCTGGCGCTCGACGGCGAGGACCTTCCCGGTGCGATGGACGCCGTCGGCTATATCGCCGATCTCCGCCAGGCGGCCGATCTTTCCACGCTGCCCGTCGGCGGCCGCGTCGTCGTCATCGGCGGCGGCATGACCGCGGTCGACGTCGCCGTCCAGTCGAAGCGGCTCGGCGCCAAGGAGGTAACCATGGTCTACCGGCGCGGGCCGGAGAAGATGGGCGCCTCGCGCTACGAGCAGGAGCTGGCCGCGACCAACGGCGTCGTCATCCGTCATTACGCGAAGCCCGCGCGCCTCCTCGTCGAGAACGGCCATGTCGCCGGCGTCGAGTTCGAGGAGACGGCGGAGCGCGAGGGCCGGCTGATCGGCACCGGCGCCACCTTCACCCTTCCGGCCGACATGGTGTTCAAGGCCATCGGCCAGACGCTGGTGCCGGCGGCGCTCAACAGCTCGGCCGCGGCGATCGTGCTCGAAGGCGGGAAGATCCGCGTCGACGACGAGCGGCGCACCTCGCTTCCCGGCGTCTGGGCCGGTGGCGACTGCGCGGCGACCGGCGAGGATCTCACCGTCGCCGCCGTCGCCGACGGACGCATCGCCGCCGAATCCATCCACCGCGCGCTTTCCGCCTGAGGGGGGACGTCAGCATGGCCAATCTCGCGAGTAATTTCGTCGGCATCAAATCGCCGAACCCGTTCTGGCTCGCCTCGGCGCCGCCGACCGACAAGGCCTACAATGTCGTTCGCGCCTTCAAGGAAGGTTGGGGCGGCGTCGTCTGGAAGACGCTCGGCACCGATCCGCCGGTGGTCAATGTCTCCGGCCCGCGCTACGGCGCCATCCATGCTGGCGACCGCCGGCTGATCGGGCTCAACAATATCGAGCTCATCACTGACCGGCCGCTCGAGATCAACCTCCGCGAGATCAAGGAAGTGAAGCGCGACTGGCCCGACCGGGCACTGGTCGTCTCGCTGATGGTCCCCTGCGAGGAGCATTACTGGAAGGACATCCTCGCCAAGGTCGAGGACACCGGCTGCGACGGCGTCGAACTCAATTTCGGCTGCCCGCACGGCATGTCCGAGCGCGGCATGGGCGCGGCGGTCGGTCAGGTTCCAGAATATGTCGAGATGGTCACGCGCTGGTGCAAGCAGCACACGCGCATGCCCGTCATCGTCAAGTTGACGCCCAACATCTCCGATGTCCGCCAGCCGGCGCGCGCCGCCCATCGCGGCGGCGCCGACGCGGTGTCGCTGATCAACACCGTCAACTCGATCATCGGCGTCGACATCGACACCTTCTCGCCGCTGCCCTCGATCGACGGCAAGGGCAGCCATGGCGGCTATTGCGGCCCCGCGGTGAAGCCGATCGCGCTCAACATGACGGCCGAGATCGCGCGCGACCGCGAGACGCGCGGCCTGCCGATCTCCGGCATCGGCGGCATCACGACGTGGCGCGACGCGGTCGAGTTCATGGCGCTCGGCGCCGGCAATGTGCAGGTCTGCACGGCGGCGATGACCTATGGCTTCCGCATCGTCAAGGACATGATCACCGGCCTTTCCGAATATATGGACAGGCACGGCTTCACATCCGTCGACGAGATCACCGGCCGCGCCGTCGGCAATGTGACGGACTGGCAGTATCTCAACCTCAACTATGTCGCCAAGGCGAAGATCGACCAGGATCTCTGCATCAAGTGCGGCCGCTGCCACATCGCCTGCGAGGACACCTCGCATCAGGCGATCACCGCGATGGTCGACGGCAAGCGCCATTTCGAGGTCATCGACGCCGAATGCGTCGGCTGCAATCTCTGCGTCAATGTCTGCCCGGTCGAGAACTGCATCACCATGGAAGAGATGGTGGGCGGCGTCGACCCGCGCACCGGCATCGCGGTGACCGGCGACTACGCCAACTGGACGACGCATCCCAACAACCCGATGGCGAAGCCCGCCGTGGTGGTGGAACCGGCGGAGTAGCTGCTGGACGGTCAGAGGGCGGTATCCGCTCCGCCTTCGTCCGCAGGCGACAGGCGTGGCTCAACCCGCGCTTTGTCGCGGCGCGAACCCGAAATGGCGGCGGAAGGCATGGCCGAAGGCACTCTCCGAGATATAGCCGACGTCAGCCGCGACGCTTTTGATGCTCTCATGACGTGAAGCCAGAGCGGCACGGGCGCGTGTCATGCGCCAGTTCCGGACATAGGCAAGCGGCGGCAGGCCGATCTGGCGGGCGAAGGCGGCCGAGAACGCAGCCCGCGACATGCCGGCCTCGGCGGCGAGATCGGCGACTGTCCAGGACCGTGCGATATCGCCGTGAAAGCACCGCAGCGCCCGGCCGAGGCGTGGGTCCGCGAGTGCTCCGAACCAGCCGCCGATCGCGTCTGGCGCCGAGGCCAGTGCGCGGATGGCCTGAACCATCAGAACTTCAGCGAGCCTTGCCGTGACGACCGCCCGTCCTATCCCGGCCATGGCCGTTTCATGGTCCAGAAGCGCCAGGACGGCCGCGATCGCAGCCGCCTCCGGTGCTGTGCCGGCGATGTGCATGACCGGCGGCAACAGGTCGAGCAGAAAGCCGCCGGCATCCGGCGCGAACGCAATTCCGCCGCCAAGCGCGACCATCTCGTCGCCGCCGAGATGAACACGATCGTTTCCATCTGCGTAGAGTGACGACCCCTCGATCGGCGTCGCGGCGGGATCACTCGCGATCGTGTAGGCGCTCCGGCCGATCAGGCAGCAATCGCCCGCGACGATCCGCAGCGGCAGCCGGTCAGGCAGAAGAAGCCAGCCCGCACCGCGAAGCTGCGCGACGAATTTCAATCGTTCGAGCGCGGGAAAGGTCAGGGCCCATTCGCCAGCCGCCTCGAAGCGCGTCGTCCTGATCGGGCGCGCGCCGAGCACGAACAGCACGTCGGCCAGTGGGTCAAGATTTCTAGACGATTGCGATAGATTCATGGCCGGATGAGCATAGATCGTCTAAGCGCGGATGACTACCTTTGGTGGAAAGGAGAACCATCATGGGCATCAGCGGCAAGGTTGTCATCATCACCGGCGCGAGCAGCGGCATAGGCCGTGCGACGGCAATTCTCCTGGCGGAAGCCGGCGCGACCGTGGTCCTCGGTGCGCGGCGGGAAGACGCGCTTGCGTCGATCGCCCGCGACATCGTCGCGGCAGGGGGAAGGGCCATCTACAAGGCGACCGATGTCAGCGTGCGCGCCGATCTCAAAGCGCTGGTGCAGCATGCCGTCGGCGAGGCTGGCTGCCTCGACGTCATCGTCAACAATGCCGGCATCAGCCCGATCTCGCGCTTCGACGCGTTGCGGGTCGAGGATTGGGACGCGATGATCGACGTCAATCTCCGCGGCACGCTCTATGGCATTGCCGCCGCGCTGCCGGTCTTCGAACGTCAGCGCAGCGGACATGTCATTAACGTCGTCTCGACCGCCGGTCTCAAGATCGTGCCGACCATGGGCGTCTATGCTGCCACCAAGAATGCCGTGCGGACGGTCAGCGAGGCGTTGCGACAGGAGTCGGGGCCGCATCTGAGGGTCACCGAGGTATCTCCCGGAATGATCGCGACCAATCTCGGCGACTCCGTCTCGGACAGGGCGGTGCGGGATGCCCTTGCCGCCCGGCTGGAGGCGATCGCGATTTCGCCGTCAGCGATCGCGAGGGGGATCGCGTTTGCCATTGATCAGCCCGATGACGTCGAGGTCGGCAGTATCGTCATCAGGCCTACGGCCCAGGACTGAGCACGGCGAACCAAAGCCGCTTCCCGGTGCATGATGCCGAGCCCGCCAGCAGGCGCTACCGCCCGAAGATTCCGACGAGGATCACATCCTCGAGCGCGCGCGTGGCGGCTTCGAAATGGCGGTCGCCCGCGGCCTTGTCGCCGAGGACCGAGCGGATCTGCACCTCGAAGTCGGCATAGTGCTGCGTCGTCGCCCAGACCATGAAGATGAGGTGATAGGGGTCGACCGGCGCCATGCGACCCTCGGCGATCCAGCGCCGCATCAGCGCGGCCTTCTCGTCGACGAGCGATTTAAGACGGGTGCCGAGCACGACGCCGAGGACGGGCGCCCCCTGCAGCATCTCCATCGCATAGAGGCGCGATGCCTTCGGGTTGTCGCGCGACATTTCGAGCTTGCGGTCGAGATAGGCTCGGAGCTCCTCGCGCGGGTCATCGCCGGCGCCGAGCGCTTCGAGCGGCTGCAGCCAGTCCTCGAGGGTCCGGCGCAGAACGGATAAATAGATGTCGTCCTTGCGGCGGAAATAATAGAGGAGGTTCGGCTTGGTCATGCCGGCAAGCGCGGCGATCTGGTCGATCGTCGCGCCGCGGAGGCCATAGCTGGAAAAGATCTCGAGCGCGGCGTCGAGAATCCGCTCTTCGTTCTCTTCCTGGATGCGCGTGCGCTTCTTGGTCTGCCGCGCGCGCGCCGTCTCGGCGATGGTCATCGGGGTGACGGCGCCTTGAAAGTGGGCCCGAAGGCCGAGGGGCCGCCGGCTGCGCGCCGGCGGATGCGGGCCGACAGTGTCGCCGATCCGGCGGCGCGATCAACCCTTTGCGTGCGCCGGCCGTCTCGCGACCGGCGGCACCGGCCGAAATCAGCCCGCAGCGACCTTGCGGTCACGGCGGCGGTCATGGACCGGCTGATAGGCGATGCGCGAGTGATACTCGCAATAGGGAATGCCGGAACCGGAGCGCTGGCCGCAGAAATGGAAGCCTTCGGTGCTCGGATCGCCGATCGGCCATTTGCAGGTCTGCTCGGTCAGCGTCAGGATCGTCGCATGCAGGCTGATCGGCACCACGACCGGCGCGTTTTCAGGACGCGACAGGCGACGCGGCTCGGGCGCCGTCTCGGCGACCGGCTTCAGCGCATTGTTGCCCGCGACGAGCGGGCGCGGCGCCGCGGTGCCGCGCGCCGGCGATGCCGTGCGGCTGGTGGCGACGGCGGGCTTGCGGGCCCGCGCGGTCGGCGCGGCCGCCGGCTTGGCGCGGCCGGACAGGCTCAGCCTGTGCACCTTGCCGATCACGGCATTGCGCGTCACGCCGCCGAGTTCCGAGGCGATCTGACTGGCGCTGAGCCCGTCGATCCAGAGCTTCTTCAGCAACTCAACCCGTTCGTCCGTCCAAGTCATCGCATATCCTTGTCCGTCGGAGCGACAGTTTGAATCCCTGATGAACGCCGTCCGAACCGTAGACGGCGGGCAAACTCGGCACATTGTTCAGGAAGGTCTGTCGCTCGATATTTCGTATCTTAACGAATGTTAAGCTACTATATGGCGTGACTCTCTGACAAGAGTCGGGGGGAATCGATGGCGCTTCAAAGATCGTTTTCCCCAGTTTCGGTCGCGACCAGCGAAGATTGAGTCGCGTCAATCGGTTAGCCGCCTCCCGGATGCGGCAGGCGGCCGCTTCCTTGACAGAAATCGTCACGACCGTGATATAAGGGCAACGCTAATAGGTGCTGCCCGGCGCGACGGCCTCGGGTGGCACCTTTGATTTTTGAGCCTCCCTTCCACCCGCGGAAAGTCCCAAGGAGGGCACATGACCGCCCCCGCATCCACTGCTCCGAACGCATCCGGCAGCCTCTTCGATACGTTTGCGCGTGCGCCGCTGTCGTTCGAGCGAGGGGAGGGCGCGTGGCTCTATACCGCGGACGGCGAGGCCTATCTCGACTTCTCGTCGGGCATCGCGGTCAATTCGCTCGGCCATGCCAATCCGGCCCTGGTCGCGGCCCTGACCGAGCAGGCCGGCAAGCTCTGGCATACCTCGAACCTCTTCCGCATCCCGGGCCAGGAGCGGCTCGCCGACCGGCTCGTCGCGGCGAGCTTCGCCGATCGCGTCTTTTTCGCCAATTCGGGCGCCGAGGCGAACGAATGCGCCATCAAGACGGCGCGGCGCTACCACTATGTGAACGGCCATCCCGAGCGCTATCGCATCCTGACGGTCGAGGGCGCCTTCCATGGCCGCACGCTGGCGACGCTCGCCGCCGGCGGCCAGCAGAAATATCTGGAAGGCTTCGGCCCCAAGGCGGACGGCTTCGACCAGGTCGCCTTTGGCGACATCTCGCTCGTCAAGGCGGCGGTGACCCCCGAGACGGCGGCGGTGATGATCGAGCCGTTGCAGGGCGAGGGCGGCGTGCGTGCCTTTTCGAACGGCTTCCTGCGCGAGCTTCGGGCGCTCTGCGACGCCGAGGGGCTGCTGCTGATCATGGACGAGGTGCAGACCGGCATCGGCCGCACCGGCAAGCTCTTCGCCTATGAGTGGACCGGCATCGCGCCGGACATCCTCACATCGGCCAAGGGCATCGGTGGCGGCTTCCCGCTCGGCGCCTGCCTCGCCACCAACGAGGCGGCGAAGGGCATGACGCCCGGAACGCATGGCACCACCTTCGGCGGCAACCCGCTCGCCATGGCGGTCGGCAATGCCGTGCTCGACGTCGTGCTCGCGGACGGCTTCCTCGATCATGTGCGCGAGACGGGCCTCTATCTGAAGCAGCGGCTGGCGGCGCTGGTCGACCGCTTCCCCGACGTCTTCGACGGCGTGCGCGGCGAGGGGCTGCTCGTCGGCCTCCATGGCGTGAAGCCCGTGCCGGAGATCGTCGGCGCGCTGCGTGGCCAGCACATGCTCGTCGCCGGCGCCGGCGACAATGTCGTGCGCCTGCTGCCGCCGCTGACGATCGGCCGCGAGGAGGTCGATGCCGCGCTCGAGAAGCTCGAGGCCGCCGCCGCGACCCTCGCCCCTGCGTGCGCCGACGCCTGAGGTCACGCCATCATGATCCGGCATTTCCTCGATCTATCCGATTTCGATTCCGCCACGCTCCAGGGCATCCTCGATCGCGCCCGCACGCTCCGGAGCAGCCGCAACGGCGCCCGCGACGGCGTGGGCCCGCTGGCCGGCAAGGTGCTGGCGCTCGTGTTCGAGCAGCCCTCGACGCGAACCCGCGTCTCCTTCGATGTCGGCATGCGCGAGCTTGGCGGCCAGACGCTGATGCTCACCGGCGCCGAGATGCAGCTCGGCCGCGGCGAGACCATCGCCGACACGGCGCGCGTCATGTCGCGCTATGTCGACGCCATCATGATCCGCATCCTCGACCAGGATTCGCTGCAGGAGCTGGCGGCGCATGCGACGGTGCCCGTCATCAACGGCCTGACGCGCCGCTCGCATCCCTGCCAGGTGATGGCCGATATCCTCACCTTCGAGGATCATCGCGGCCCGATCGCCGGCAAGACGGTCGCCTGGGTCGGCGACACCAACAATGTGCTGGCCTCCTGGGTCCATGCCGCGGCGCGCTTCGACTTCAGCCTGAAGATCGCGACGCCGCCCGAGCTCGCGCCCTCGCGCCGCCTGCTCGACTGGGCGCGCGCAGAAGGCGCCGCCGTGGTCGCCGGCGAGGACGCCGACTGGGCGGCGGCCGGCGCCGACTGCATCGTCACCGACACCTGGGTGTCGATGGGCGACAGCGAGGCCGAGCGCCGCCATAACCTCCTGAAGCCCTTCCAGGTCAACGCCCGCCTGATGGCGCGCGCCGCCGAGGGCGCGATCTTCATGCATTGCCTGCCCGCCCATCGCGGCGAGGAGGTCACGGGCGAGGTCATGGACGGGCCGCAGTCGGTCGTCTTCGACGAAGCCGAAAACCGTCTCCATGCGCAGAAGGGCATCCTCGCCTGGGCGCTCGGCGGAGACACGGAGAACAACTGATGTCCGAAGTCGGAAATCTCGGGCCCCGCTCGGTGCCGCCGGCGGGCGACGACGCCGTGCTGCCCTTCGAGATCGAGGGGCTGGACGTGCGCGGCCGCGTCATCCAGATGGGTCCCGCGCTCACCAGCATGCTGGCGCGGCATGATTACCCGCTGCCGGTGGCGAAGCTGCTCGGCGAGGCGATCGTGCTCGCCGTGCTGCTCGGCTCGTCGCTGAAATTCGAAGGCCAGTTCCTGCTGCAGACGCAGACCGACGGGCCGGTCGACATGCTGGTCGTCGATTACCGCACGCCGGGCCGCCTGCGCGCCTATGCCCGCTTCAATGCGGAGCGCGTGGCCGAGATGGCGGGCGCCGGCACGCTGGAGCCGGCGGCGCTGCTCGGCACGGGCATCCTCGGCATGACCATCGACCAGGGGCCGCATACGAGCCGCTACCAAGGCATCGTGCCGCTCGACGGATCGAGCCTCGAAGAGGTCGCGCATACCTATTTCGCGCAGTCGGAGCAGATCCCGACCCGCGTGCGGCTCGCGGTTGCCGAGATGATGACCCGCGACGATGCCGGCGCGATGGCCCATAGCTGGCGGGCCGGCGGCTTGATGGTGCAGTTCCTGCCGCAGTCCGAGGAGCGCATGCGCCGCCGCGACCTGCCGGGCGGCGATGCACCGGGCGGCGTCGAAGCCGACGACGGCGACGAGGATGACGCCTGGGTCGAGGCGTCGTCGATGGTCGGCACCATCGAGGATCATGAACTGATCGATCCCGAGGTCCCGGCCGAGCGGCTGCTCTATCGTCTCTTCCACGAGCGCGGCGTCCGCGTCTTCGAGGCGTCCGGCGTCCGCGACCAGTGCTCGTGCTCGCGCGACAAGATCGAGGGCCTGCTGCGCTCCTTCACCGCAGAGGAGATCCGCGATTCCATCGAGGACGGCGCGATCTCCGTCACCTGCGAGTTCTGCGGGCTGCGCTATGTGTTCGATCCGGCGGAATTCGCCGCCTGATCAGTGGAAGATGCGGGCCTGGTTCGGCATGTCGAGCGAGAAGGCCGGGATGTCGACCACGAACATCTCGCCGCTCTCGGTCTGCATCTGGTAGCTGCCGACCATGATGCCCGACGGCGTCGTCAGCGGGCAGCCGCTGGTATATTCGAAGCTCTCGCCCGGCTTCAGCAGCGGCTCCTTGCCGACCACGCCGCGCCCGCGCACCTCCTCGGTGCGGCCGATGCCGTCGGTGATGCGCCAGAAGCGCGAGCGCAGCTGCACGCTTTCAAGGCCGAGATTGACGATCTCGATCCGGTAGGCCCAGACATAGCGGCCGTCGCCGGGCGAGGATTCGTCCTCGACGAAGCTCGGCTCGACCGTGACCTGGATCGAACGCGTGACGGCGCGATACATCGGATGGAAATCCTCCTGCAGCCGGCTCATTAGTCGATCCGCCCAAGCCGCGCAACGGGAGCATGCCCGTTGCGCCCGGTTCCTTGCCATCGCGCTTCGATCCACTAGTGTCTATGCGGTAGCAGGGCTCGAGACGCGGATTCGCGGGGACGGGAGAGACGAGGATGCTGAAGGAATTCCGTGAGTTCGCGCTCCGCGGCAACATGGTCGATCTCGCGATCGGTATCATCATCGGCGCGGCCTTCAGCGGCCTCGTCAACTCGATCGTCAACGATCTGATCATGCCGATCGTCGGCCGCGTCACCGGCGGCATCGACTTCTCCAACATGTTCATCCAGCTCGCCGGCGATCCGCAGCCGACGCTCGCCGCCGCGCGCGAGGCCGGCGCCACCATCGCCTATGGCAACTTCCTCACGCTGCTCATCAATTTCCTCATCGTCGCCTGGATCCTGTTCCTGATCGTCAAGGGCATGAACACGATGAAGCGCAAGCAGGAGGCGGCGCCCGTGCCTGCTGCCGAGCCGGAGGATGTGAAGCTCCTCAAGGAAATCCGCGATCTCCTCGCGACGCAGAAGTAGTCGCCCGCAAATCGCCGCGATTGGCTGATGAGTGCCGATGTGACGGGGATCACTGCGCCCTGACCCTCGACTGTGATGACGTCGACCGCTGGTCCGCGGTCGGGCGGTCGCGAGGGCTTGATCCATTTATACCTTCGATCGGAATGCTTCAGTGTCTGTCTACTCCGCCCTGCATCGGCTGCGCCACGAGGCCTCGGCCGCGCCGGAATCCGGCATCGTCCAGGTCTTCAACTATGGCCGCGACCGCGAGGGCCTGATCCCCCTGTGGGTCGGCGAGGGCGACCTGCCGACGCCCGCCTTCATCTCGGAAGCGGCCGGCAGCGGCCTCGAGGCCGGCGAGACCTTCTATACCCATCAGCGCGGCATTCCCGAGCTGCGCCTCGCCATCGCGCGCTATCACGAGCGGCTCTATGGCCGCCCCTTCGATTCCGAGCGCTTCTTCGTGACCTCGGGCGGCATGCCGGCCATCCAGATCGCGCTGCGCATGGTGGCGGGCAAGGGCGACGAGGTTGTGGTGCCGACGCCGGCCTGGCCGAACTTCGCCGCCGCCACGGAGATTGGCGGCGCGCGCGCCGTCGAGGTGCCGATGCGCTTCGGCAATGCCGGCTGGACGCTCGATCTCGACCGCTATTTCGACGCCGTCACCGCTCGGACGACGGCGCTGTTCCTGAATTCGCCCTGCAACCCGACCGGCTGGACCGCCACCCGCGATGAGCTGATCGCCATCCGCGACTTTGCGCGCGCGCGCGGGCTCTGGATCATCGCCGACGAGGTCTATACGCGCTTCTTCTATCAGGACGAGCGCGCGCCCTCCTTCTACGACGTGACGGAGCCGGACGAGCCGATCCTCTACGTCAACACGATGTCCAAGAACTGGGCCATGACCGGCTGGCGCGTCGGCTGGCTGGCGGCGCCCTCGCGCTACGGGCAGATCATCGAGAATCTCGTCCAGTATTCGAGCTCCGGCACGCCGAAATTCCTGCAGCGCGGCGCCGTCGCGGCGCTCGACCAGGGCGACCATTTCATCGAGTTCCAGCGCGACCGCGCAATGGCGGCGCGCGAGATCATCTGCCAGGCGATGGAAGCGACGGGGCGCGTCCGCTTCACCTGGCCGAAGGGCGCCTTCTACCTGTTCTTCTCGGTCGACGGCGAGCCTGACACGCGGCAGCTCGGCCTCCGCCTCGTCGACGAGGCCAATGTCGGCCTCGCGCCGGGCGATGCCTTCGGCACGGCCGGCAGCGGCTTCATGCGTCTCTGCTTCCTGCGCAATCCCGATCACATCGCCGAGGCGGCTGACCGCCTCACCGACTGGCTGATGTCGCGGGAATAACGAAAAGGGCCGCCCTCGGGCGGCCCTTTGCAATTCCTTGAAAGCCGCAGAAGGCGGTCAGCCGCCCGAGGCCGAGACCGCGAGGCGCTCGACGCCCGGCATGGCCGTCGCCCCCTGCAGCGTCGGCGTCTTGCCGAGCGGCAGCCACAGCCGGCGCCAGACATCGACCAGCGCATCGCGGAGGCCGAGGATCAGTGCCTCGTCATGCAGCGGCGTCGGCGTGATGCGCAGCCGCTCCGTGCCGCGCGGCACGGTCGGATAGTTGATCGGCTGAATATAGATGCCGTGTTCCTCGAGCAGCATGTCCGAGGCCTTCTTGCAGAGGTCCGGATTGCCGACAAAGAGCGGCACGATATGCGTTTCGGAGGGCATGACCGGCAGGCCGGCATGGATCAGCACCGACTTGGTCCGCTGCGCATAGTGATGCTGTAGCGAGCGCTCGGTCTGCGAGGTCTTGAGATGGCGGATCGAGGCCGTGGCGGCGGCGGCAACCGCCGGCGGCAGCGCCGTCGTGAAGATGAAGCCCGGCGCATAGGAGCGCACGGCATCGACCACGGCGCGGCTCGCCGCGATATAGCCGCCGAGCGCGCCGAAGGCCTTGGCGAGCGTGCCCTCGATCACGTCGATCCGGTGCATGACGCCGTCGCGCTCGGCGATGCCGGCGCCGCGCGGGCCATACATGCCGACCGCATGGACCTCGTCGATATAGGTCATCGCGCCATATTTTTCGGCGAGATCGCAGATCGCGGCGATCGGGGCGACGTCGCCGTCCATCGAATAGACGCTCTCGAAGACGATGAGCTTGGCGCGGCCGGGCGCCGTCTCCTTCAGGAGCTCTTCGAGATGGCCGACATCGTTGTGGCGGAAGATCTTCTTCTGCGCGCCCGAGCGCCGCACGCCCTCGATCATCGAGGCGTGGTTGAGCTCGTCGGAGAAGATGACGCAATCGGGCAGGAGCCGCGCGAGCGTCGAGATCGACGCTTCGTTGGAGACGAAGCCGGAGGTGAAGACGAGACCGGCTTCCTTGCCGTGCAGGTCGGCGAGCTCATGCTCCAGCTCGACCAGCGGATGGGTGGTGCCCGAGATGTTGCGCGTGCCGCCGGCTCCGGCGCCGACGCCCTGCGCGGCGGCGACCATCGCCTCGATCACGTCGGGATGCTGGCCCATGCCGAGATAGTCGTTCGAGCACCAGACGGTGATCTCGCGGGCGCCGCGCTCCGAGCGCCACAGCGCATGCGGGAAGCGGCCGACGATGCGTTCGAGATCGGCGAAGACGCGATAGCGCTTCTCGCGGTGGAGAGCCTCGATCGCATCCTGGAAATAAGACTGATAATCCATCAACTCGGCCTGCTGACCTGGAACGTTTGCAAACTAACGGAGGGCGTCGAGCCTGTCCAACGGGGCCGGCCGGCGTCAGCATTCACTTTCGCGTAACTAGCGTTACCCGCCGCGCATGGCCATGGCGCAATTCAGCGCATGGGTCCTGCGCGGAGGGCTGACCAAAAGCTAACCGCACCGACCGCTTGGACATTGATCCCGATCAAGCGGGTGCGCCGCGCTCGTTTCAGAGCGGTTGCCGAACGCCGACGGTGAGGCTCATCGTATCGGGATGCATGCCTTCGCCGGTGTCCTTCCAGCTATAGGCGGCAGAGCCGTAGAAGCTTGTTCCGCTGTCCAGCCTGTAGCTGAAGCCGCTTCCGATCTCGGGCGTGATCCAGGTGTAGTCGAAGGCGTTGCGGTAGCGCAGCGACAGCGCGTTGAAGTGCCAGTGCTCGTCGAGCTTGATCGCGGCGTCCGCATAGAGGGCGTAATAGAAGGCCGAGCTGTTGCCGTCGGCGCCGAACCCTGTTCCGCCCCAGGTGTCGCCGAGCAGGACCGACGGGGAGAAGCTGAAGCGGCCGAAATTGAAGGTGTAGCCGACAGTAGCCTCGACATAATACTGGTCGTCCTTGTCGGGACGCAGGTCCGCCTCGAGAACACCACCGGCGAAGATGCCGCCGCCGAAGCTCCGCGTTACATAGATCGACAGCGAGCTGTCGTCGTACTCACCGCCTGTGTGGCTGCTCGTCGTCGCGGCATAGAAGGATGGGCTCGCCTCGATGCCGACAACCGTCGCGCCGTCGGCGATCTTTCCGCCCGGTCTCACGACGGTTCCGAGTTCATCGGCATGCGCCCCGCAGGCGGACAGCAGAACGATCGCGATGAGAAGAGACGCTTTCCTGATGATGGCCCCCGCCGCTCAGTACGAGGGCGCAATCATACCGGCAGAAGGCGAGCAGGTCATGTCCCGCCGCCTGGCGACCCTTCGCCTCAGGCCTTGTCGAGCGCCTGTGTCAGGTCCTCGATCAGGTCGTCCGGATCCTCGAGACCGATCGAGAGGCGCAGCATCCCCTGCGTGATGCCGAAGCCGAGCCGCTGCTCCTCGGAGAGGCGCTGGTGCGTCGTCGTCGAGGGATGGGTGATGAGGCTCTTCGCATCGCCGAGATTGTTGGAGATCTTGACGATGTCGAGCGCATTGGCGACGCGGAAGGCCGCCTCCTTGTCGCCCTCGACCTCGAAGGCGATGAGCGTCGAGCCGCCCTTCATCTGCCGCGCGATCACCTCCGCCTGCGGATGGTCCGGCCGGCCGGGATAGATCAGCTTCGAGACCTTGGGATGCGCGGCGATGGCGTCCGCGACGCGCGCCGCCGTTGCCGTCTGGCGCTGAACGCGGATCTCCAGCGTCTCCAGCCCCTTCAGCAGCACCCAGGCGTTGAAGGGCGAGAGGCTCGGCCCCGTCTGGCGCAGGAAATTGTGCAGGTGGTCGGTGACATAGGCCTCGTCGGCCGAGAGGATGATGCCGCCGAGCACGCGGCCCTGGCCGTCGATATGCTTGGTCGCCGAATAGACGACGACATCGGCGCCGAGTTCGATCGGCGACTGCAGGATCGCGGTGGCGAAGACGTTGTCGACGACCAGACGGGCGCCCGCCTCATGCGCGATCTCGGCAACCGCCGCGATGTCGATCACTTCCAGCGTCGGATTGGTCGGGCTCTCGAGGAAGAAGGCCTTGGTGTTCGGCCTGACCGCGCTGCGCCACTGGTCGAGATCGGTGCCGTCGACCAGCGTCGAGGCGACGCCGAAGCGCGGCAGGAGGTCCTGCACCACATAGAGGCAGGAGGAGAACAGCGCCTTCGCGGCGACGACATGATCGCCCGCCTTCAGCATCGAGACCAGCGAGGCGGTGACGGCGGCCATGCCGCTCGCGGTGGCGCGCGCCGCGGCGGCGCCTTCGAGGAGGCGCATGCGCTCCTCGAACATGAACACGGTCGGGTTCGAGAAGCGCGAATAGATGAAGCCGGGCGCCTCGCCCTTGAACCGCGCCTCGGCCGCCTCGGCGTCGTCATAGGCGAAGCCCTGCGTCAGGAACATTGCCTCGGACATCTCGCCGAACTGCGAGCGGAGCGTTCCGCCATGCACGAGTTCCGTGGCGGGGCGGCGGCGTTTGGGCGTATCCGACATGAGCAAAAATCCCGATACGAAAAACCCGACCTCACGGCCGGGCGCAAAAGATCGGGTGCGGTGTCCATCCGCGTCCGACCTTTTAGCGACCTTGTTTAACGTGGCGGCAAGCCGGTCGGCTCAAAGGACCACGTGGATGAGCCTTGATAGAACCGGCGGCGCGGGCCGTCAATCAACTTGGCGTGCGGCGCATGCTCCGCTAAGGAACGGGCGGCGCCCGCTGGGGCCTGAGGCGAGACGGGCATGACGGTGGACATCGAACGCGGCATCCTTTCGGACAGGCAGATCCGCGCCGCCTATGACGGCGGCTGGATCCGGGCGGAAACGCCGTTCGATCACGACCAGGTCCAGCCGGCGAGCCTCGACCTCCGCCTCGGCACCGTCGCCTACCGCGTCCGCGCGAGCTTCCTGCCGGGACCCGCCACCACCGTCGCCGATCGCATCAGTGCGCTGCGCCTGCACGAGATCGACCTCACCGACGGCGCCGTGCTGGAGACGGGCTGCGTCTATATCGTGCCGCTCTTGGAAGGCCTCGACCTGCCGCCCGAGATCGAGGCCTCGGCCAATCCGAAATCCTCGACCGGCCGGCTCGACATCTTCACCCGCGTCATCACCGACCGGGCGCGCGCCTTCGACACGATCCCGGCCGGCTATCGCGGTCCGCTCTATCTCGAAGTCTCGCCGCGCACCTTCCCGATCCTCGCGCGCACCGGCTCGCGGCTGTCGCAGATCCGCTTCCGCCGCGGCGACACGCGCCTGTCCGACGAGGCCCTGCTCGAACTGCACCGCAGCGCCCCGCTCGCCGACGGCGAGGCGGTGATCGCCAACGGCCTTTGCCTTTCCATCGACCTCAAGGGCAGCGGCGACATCGTCGGCTATAGGGCGAAGCGCCATACCGACGTCATCGATGTCGACCAGCGCGCGGCCCTCGACGTGCTGGATTTCTGGGAGCCGATCGGACGGCGCGGCCGCGCCGAGCTGATCCTCGATCCGGACCAGTTCTACATCCTCGTCTCGCGCGAGGCGGTGCATGTACCGCCGGAGCATGCGGCCGAGATGGTCGCCTTCGATCCGCTGGTCGGCGAGTTCCGCGTCCATTATGCCGGCTTCTTCGATCCCGGCTTCGGCCATTCCGCCGCCGGCGGTGCCGGCAGCCGGGCGGTGCTGGAAGTGCGCAGCCACGAGGTGCCCTTCATCCTCGAACATGGCCAGACCGTTGGCCGCCTCGTCTACGAGACGATGTCCGAGCGCCCCTCGGTCCTCTACGGCACCGGCCTCGGCTCCAACTACCAGGCGCAGGGCCTGAAGCTCTCCAAGCATTTCCGGGCGCCCTGATCGTCTTTGGCGGCGACAGCCCCTGAGCCCCTCAGGCCTCGGCGCGCAGCGCAACCTCGCCCAGCCCGTCGATCGCGATCCGCGCGGTGTCGCCGGCCTGAAGCCAGCGCGTTTCGACGAGGCTGCCGGTGAGCACCGTCTCGCCGGCCTCGATCCGGCGGCCGAGCGTCGCGAGATGGCCGGCCAGCCAGAGGACGGCCTCGAAGGGATGGCCGAGCACGTCGGCGCCGACGCCGCGGCCGGCCTCGACACCACTGACGATCGTGACGCCCGTGGCCGCGGCGAGGTCGCCGAGGTCGGAGGCCGGCACCTCGCTGCCGAGGACATGGCCGGCGGCGAAGAAATCGTCGGCGATCAGCGTCGGCGCGCCGAGGCTGCGCCAGTCGTCATAGCGGTCATCGACGATCTCGATCGCCGCCGACGCGCCGGCCACCGCCGCGGCCACGTCATCACGCGAAAGGGCAGCGCCGCGCGCATCGAGCGGCGCGGCGAGGTGGATCGCGATCTCGCATTCGACGCCGATATGGCGGAAGCCGGACGCCGGAAGGGCAGCCGGCGAGCGATGCCGCGTGCCCTCGAACAGGCCGGCGGCGCAGGGCTCGCCGATGCCGAGATAGGTCTGCATGACCGAAGTGGTGCAGCCGATCTTCCAGCCGATGCGCCTCCCGAAGCGCGAGGCGGCGAGGCGGACATGGACGAGGTCGCGGATCGCCGCCGCATCCGCGGTGTCGGCCGGCCGGTCGGCCTCGGCGAGGGCGTCGACCACCGATCCGGCGATGCGCCGCTCCGCCAGGATCGCGGCGGCACGGTCCCATGACCTCGTGGCTGGCATGACGCCTCTTTCCCTCCGTGCACGCTCTTGCCCGAATGCACTTCCGCTTGCTCTTGCCGGACAGCGCGGTCCATGCTCCTAAGGCGGACGAAGCGATCCGGGGAGGGTGATCTTCATGTATGTCGGCGTCGAGGGGAAGGTGCTGCTGGTGACGGGCGGCACGCAGGGCGTCGGTCGCGCGATCGCCATGGAAGCGGCGCGATCCGGCGCCGAAGGCGTCATGATCACCGGCCGCAACATCCGGCGCGGCGCCGAAGCGGCCGAGGAACTGGAGGCGCTCGGCGTCGAGGCCGGCTTCGTCGATGCCGCGCTCGACGATCCCGACGCGCCGGCCTCGATCGTCCAGGCGACGCTCGACCGCTTCGGCCGGCTCGATTCGCTCGTGAACGCCGCGGCGCTCACCGATCGCGGTTCCGTCGCCGAGGCCGATATCGATTTCTTCGACCGCATGTTCGCCGTCAACACGCGTGCTCCGGCGATGCTGATGCAGGAGCTGATCCGCCATCTGAAGGGCCGCCGCGCCCATGGCTCGATCGTCAACATCCTGTCGGTCAACGTCCATGGCGGCACGCCGGATCTCGGCATCTATGCCGCCAGCAAGTCGGCGCTGGCGACGCTGACCAAGAACGCCGCCTATACCCATCGCTTCGACCGCGTGCGCATCAATGGCGTCCTGCTCGGCTGGGCCGATACGCCCGGCGAGCGCGAGATGCAGGCCGTCCGGCTCGGTAAGGGCGAGGGCTGGCTCGCCGAGGCCGAGGCGGGGCAGCCCTGGGGCCGGCTGATCAAGCCGGAGGATGTCGCCCGCCTCGCGCTGTTCCTCCTGAGCGACATGTCGATCCCGATGACCGGGTCGCTGATCGACCAGGAACAGAGCTACGTGCTCGGCGTCCGTGACTGAGCCCTTCCGCCATGCCGCATCATTCCGAACTCGATGATCACGGCGTCCTCGCCGCGCTGCTCGATGCCGCGCTCGCCGCGGCGCTGCCGGACGGCCGCTTCGATAGCTGCCTGCCGGAGCCGCCCAAGGGCCGCACCATCGTGCTCGGCGGTGGCAAGGGCGCGGCGCGCATGGCGGCGGCCTTCGAGAAGGCCTGGATCGCGGCCGGACATGGGCCGCCGGAAGGGCTCGTCGTCACGCGCTACGGCCACAAGGAGCCGACACGCTTCGTCGAGGTCGTCGAGGCGTCGCATCCTGTGCCGGACGCGGCCGGCATGGCTGCCTCCGAGCGCATCCTCGCTTTGGCGAAGGGCGCGGGTCCCGACGATCTCGTCGTCTTCCTGATGTCGGGCGGCGCCTCGGCGCTGATGGCGCTGCCGGCGGCTGGCGTCACGCTCGCGGACAAGCAGGCGATCAACCGCGCGCTTCTGAAGAGCGGCGCGCCGATCGGCGCCATGAACCGGGTGCGGAAGTCGCTCTCCGCCATCAAAGGCGGCCGCCTCGCCGCGGCGGCGGCGCCGGCGCGGATGATCACCTATCTCATTTCCGATGTGCCGGGCGACGATCCGGGCGCCATCGGGTCCGGGCCGACCATCCCCGAAGCCTCCGATCCCGAAATCGCGCTGGCGATCCTCGCCGAATACGGCATCGCCATCGAGCCGCGCATCGCCGATGCGATCCGTGCGAATACGGTCGCCGCGGGCGCCGGCGGACCGGTCGTGATGCTGGCGACGCCCAAGATGGCGCTCGATGCGGCCGCCAATGCGGCGCGGGCCATGGGCCTCGTGCCGCTTGTGCTCGGCGATGCCATCGAGGGCGAGGCCCGAGAGGTGGCGCGGGTGCTCGGCGCCATGGCGCTCTATGCCTCGGCGCATGGCGAGCCGGTGTCGCGGCCGGGCGTCATCCTCTCCGGCGGCGAGACGACGGTGACGGTGCGCGGCACGGGGCGCGGCGGCCGCAATGCCGAGTTCCTGCTGGCGCTGGCGACCGTGGTCGGCGGCGCGGCCGGTGTCGCGGCCATCGCCTGCGACACCGACGGCATCGACGGCTCGGAGGACAATGCCGGCGCATGGTTCTCGCCCGCGATCATCGCCGAGGCACGCGCCGCCGGCCTCGATCCGGCCGCTCATCTCGCCAATAATGACGGCTACGGATTCTTCTCCCGTTTGGGCCGCCTCGTGGTGACGGGCCCGACGCGGACAAATGTCAACGATTTCCGGGCTATCCTCGTGCGTTGACGGCGTTGGAGCCGAGAGGCTTGGCGATCCGCGCCGCCGGTCGTATGACAGATGGAGTTTCCCCGGACTTCCGGTCCATGACCGAGCTTCTGACCCATCGCGACGGCCGCCGCTTCGGCCGCAACTATCGCCACGCAGTGCGCCGGATCGTCGCCGCCGAACGCGACGGCACGACCGATGCGCAGCTCGGCCTCGTGCTGACCTTCGTCGCCGGCGCGGTGAACGCGGGCGGCTTTTTCTATGTCGGGCAATATACGTCGCACATGTCGGGCATCGTCGCGGCGATCGCCGACCATGTCGTGCTCGGCCTCGGCTCGCTGGTGATCATCGGCCTCGGCGCGCTCGCCGCCTTCACCTTCGGCGCCGCCGTCTCGGCGATCCTCATCAACTGGGGCCGGCGACATTATGTCAGCACGCAATATGTGCTGCCGATCGCGCTCGAATCCGCGCTCCTGCTGGTCTTCGGCATGCTGGTCGGGCCGACGCTGCCGACCGCGCTGATACAGCCGCTCGGCATCCCGCTGCTCTGCTTCATCATGGGGCTGCAGAACGCGACGGTGACCAAGATCTCCGGCGCGCGCATCCGCACCACGCATGTGACCGGCATGGTCACCGATTTCGGCATCGAGATCGGCAAATTCGCCTATGAGCTGGTGCTGCGCTTCCGCCCCGCTTCCGATGGGCCGGCCATCGCCGCCGACCGTCCGAAGCTCGCGCTGCTCGCCTCCCTGCTCGGCGCCTTCGTCGCCGGCGGCATCACCGGCGCGCTCGGTTTCAGCCGCATCGGGCCGGTCTTCGCCGTCGTCATGGCGCTGGTGCTGGCGGCGCTGGTCGCGCCGTCGCTGGGCGATATCCTCCGCCACCGCCGGCTGCTCGCCCGCAGGCGGCAGCGGCGGCTGCATCGCGACTGAGCGCCGTCAGCGCTCGTCTTCGTCCTCGTCGTCCATCCCCTCGCGCTCGATGACGGGCCTCGCCTCGCTCATCGGCCGGCCATCTGTATCGACGAGGGAATCGAGGAACCTGGCATTGGCGCGCTGGTCGACCGGCGGCACGGCCGGATAGCGCGGTTTCTCGCCGGGATGGTCCTTGCCGACATCATAGCGGGCGGCATTCATCAGCGGTCCCTTTTCCGGGATGGTGTCGTCGCGAGCCATGCTGGCCTCCTTGGCTGGAATGGGAACTGCCAGGAAAACGCGATCGGCCGGGCGCCGTTCCCCGTCATTGACGCGGCGTCGCGGCGGCGCTCTCATCGACGATCCTCGGGGGACATGACATGACCATCGGCCGAACCATTCTCCTCATCGCGGCGGTACTTATCGCGCCCTGCGTCGCCGGCGCGGCGTCGTTCGACCGCGCCCTGCTCGGCGCGCCGCAGAGCGCCACGCAAGCCGACGTGACCGTCAGCGTCGCCGTTCCTGGGGCCAAGGAAGTCGAAGGCATTTTCGGCCTGCCGATGATCGAGAAGGGCATCCAGCCGGTCCATATCGAGATCGCCAACAAGGGAACGGCGCCGCTCTGGTACATGCCGATCACCACCGACGAGACCTATTTCTCGCCGGCCGAGGTCGCCTATCGCTTCCATGACCGCCTCGATCCCGACCGGAGCGTCGAGAACGCCAAGCGCGTCGAGGACATGGCGATCCGCATGAGCGTGGCGCCGGGCGAAACGGTCTCCGGCTTCGTCTTCACCCATCTCGAGACCGGGTTGAAATTCGTCACCGTCGGCATGCTGAAGGCCGGGAACGAGGTCGACTTCCGCTTCATCGTGCCGGTCGCCGGCCCGGCCTATGCGGCGCCGCCGCTCGACAAGGACAATCTGCCCGGCACCGAGAAGGCCGAGGTCGTCGATCTGCCGACGCTTCGCGCCCGGATCGAGGCGCTGCCCTGCTGCACGACCGACGCTTCCGGCAGCCGCAACGGCGATCCGCTCAATCTCGTCGTGATCGGGCCGGGCATCGACACGCTGTTCCCCTTCGTCGATCGCGGCTGGCACCTGACCGAGCCGCTCGACATCCACAGCGCCATCGACACCGCCAAGTCGTTTCTGGTCGGCACGCAATACGAGACCTCGCCGGTGAGCCCGCTCTATCTCTTCGGCCGCCAGCAGGATATCGCGCTGCAGAAGGCGCGCGGCTCGATCAACGAGCGCAACCATATGCGCTTCTGGCTGACGCCGATGACCTATCAGGGCATGAAGGTCTGGGTCGGCCAGATCAGCCGCGACATCGGCGTCGAGCTCACCGACAAGTCCTGGTATCTCACGACGCACAAGATCGGTCCCGAGGTCGATTTCGACCGCGACTACGTCCTCCAGGACATGCTGAAGGCCGGCGCGGTCGAGCATTTCGGCTATGCGAAGGGCGTCGGCGTCTCGACCATCGCCGATCCGCGCGTCAATCTCACCAACGATCCCTATGTCACCGATGGCCTCAGGCTGGTCCTGATGCTGACCGACGATGGCGGCCTCGTCACCGGCGCGGATTCGCTTGAATGGGAGAAGCTGCCGCTGCCGGCCGAGTGAGCCGGGAGCCTCAGAGAAGGTCGTCCTCGACCGGGTGCTTCTGCTGTGTGATCAGGCGCGCGCCGCGCTGGTTGCGGAGATATATCCACAGCCAGCTAAGCGCGACCATGACGCGGTTGCGCACGCCGATCAGGAAATAGACATGCGCGATGCCCCAGATCCACCAGGCGAGCGCGCCCTTCAGCGTGATCCAGCCGAAATCGGCCACCGCCAGCCGCTTGCCGATCGTGGCCAGGCTGCCGTCATGATGGTAGCGGAAGGGCGGCGGCGCCGCGCGGCCCTTGAGGCGGGCGCGGATGACGGAGGCGACATAGCGGCCCTGCTGCTTGGCCGCCGGCGCAATGCCGGGAACGGGCGAGCCGTCGGGCGCCGCGATCGTCACCGTATCGCCGATCGCGAAGATATTCCCATGGCCGGGCACGGTGAGATCCGGCTCGACGCGCACCCGGCCGGCCTTGTCGGCCGGTGCGTCGAGCCATGACGCGGCGGGCGAGGCCTGCACGCCGGCGGCCCAGATGACGTTGCCCGCCGTCAGCCGCTTGCCGCCATAGACGACGCCGTCGGAGTCGCATTCGCTCACCGCCTTGCCCAGCATGACCTCGACGCCGAGCTTTTCGAGCGCCCTCCGCGCATAGTCGGAAAGCGGCGGTCGGAATGCCGGCAGAAGGCGTGGCCCGGCCTCGATGAGGACGATCCGCGTCTCCGTCGTATCGATATGGCGGAAGTCGTGTTTCAGCGTGTCGCGCGCCAGTTCGGCCACCGCGCCGGCGAGTTCGACGCCGGTCGGACCGCCGCCGACGATGACGAAGGTGAGCAGCGCCCGCTGGCGGTTGGGGTCCGGCTCCGCCTCGGCGCGCTCGAAGGCGGTGAGGATACGGCGGCGGAGCGTGGTCGCGTCCTCGAGCGTCTTCAGCGCCGGCGCATAGGGCTCCCATTCGTCATGGCCGAAATAGGAATGCCGTGCTCCGGTCGCGACGACGAGGATGTCATAGGGCACCGGCTCGCAATCCTCGGCGATCACGCAGCGCCGCGCCGTGTCGATGCCGGTCACCCGGCCCATCAGCACCGTGACCTCCGGCCGCCGGCGGAAGAGGAAGCGGATCGGCCAGGCGATGTCGGATGTGGTGAGCGAGGCGGTCGCGACCTGGTAGAGCAGGGGCTGGAAAAGGTGGTGGTTGCGCGTGTCGATGAGCGTGATGTCGACCCCCTGCTGGGGCAGAGACCGCACCACTTCGAGCCCACCGAAGCCGCCGCCGATCACGGCGATACGCGTTCGTCCTTCTACCGCCATCTGGCTCCCGTCCTTCGTCCGTGCCGCGCCGCCGGCGGCAGCATCGCATGACCGCGAGAACATTGTCCGCAATCGCATGTTCCGCGAAACCGGATTTGCGGAACAATCATCCTCGCGGCGCGGCGATCTCTGCCTTATTGAGAATGGTATCCCCGCATGGACGGCGCCGCCGTCCCAAAGAGCCGCCGCCGCCGTGTCTCCCGCAGCCAACCCCGCCGTCGCCCTCGACGCCGTGAGCAAGAGCTATGACGGCCGGCTCGTCGTCTCGGATGTCTCCCTCTCCGTCGCGCGCGGCGATTTCCTCGCCATTCTCGGGCCGTCCGGCAGCGGCAAGACGACGGTGATGCGGCTCATCGGCGGCTTCGAGACACCGGATGCCGGGCGCATCCTCATCGACGGCGAGGACGTGACCGAGCTGCCGCCCGAGCGGCGGCGGGTCAACACGGTGTTCCAGAGCTATGCGCTGTTCCCGCATCTCTCGGTGCTCGACAATGTCGCCTATGGCCCGCGCATGCAGGGCCTCTCGCGCGCCGAGCGGCGGAAGAAGGCGGGCGCGATGCTCGATCTCGTGCGTCTCACCGATGCCGCGGCGCTGAAGCCGCATCAGCTTTCAGGCGGCATGCAGCAGCGCGTGGCGCTGGCGCGCGCGCTCGCCGCCGATCCGGCCGTGTTGCTGCTCGACGAGCCGCTGGCCGCGCTCGACCGCAAGCTGCGCGACGAGATGCAGCGCGAGCTCCGCCGCGTGCAAAGCGAACTCGGCGCCACCTTCATCTATGTGACGCATGATCAGGAGGAGGCCTTCGGCATGGCCGACCGCCTCGCCGTCATGCGTGAAGGCCGCTTCGTGCAGGAGGGGGCCCCGGCCGAGATCTATGACCGGCCGGCCGATGCCTGGGTGGCGCTCTTCGTCGGCAGCGCAAACACGGTACCGGCGCGCTTCGTTCAGCGAGGCTCCCCCTCGGAGTTCCGATCCGATCATGGACCGATCGCCGCCGGCTTCGCCGATCCGGCGCTGGCGGTGGGCGACGCGGCGCTCGTCGTCGTCAGGCCGGAGGCGACGCGCTTCCTGGCGGCCAATCACGGTGCCGCGACGACCAACCGCATCGCGGCGCGCCTCGTTGACAGCGTCGCCATCGGCCCGTCGCTGCGCCTTCGCGCCGTCACCGATGGCGGCGGCGCGTTCGAATCGATCATCGCGCGCTCCGCCGTCGCGACGCCGGCCCTCGTGCCGGGCGATGCCGTTGTCGTGACCTTCGATGCCGAAGCTGCCCGTGCCTACCCGGAACCAGACGTGAAAGGATTGAGAGGATGACAGTCGATCTGAGGCTTCGCGGCCGTCCGAGCCGCCGCTCCGTTCTTGCCATGCTCGGCGCGGCGCCTGCAGGGCTCGCGCTCGCCTCCGCCCTGCCGGGCGGAAGCGCCCGCGCCGCCGGCGGCGAGCTCAACATCTATTCCTGGCCGGACTATTTCTCGACCGCCAATCTCGAGGGCTATGCGAAGAAGTCCGGCGTCACGCCGAACATCGCCACCTATGATTCCAACGAGACGATGTTCGCGAAGCTGAACAGCCCGGCCGGCGCCGGCTTCGACATCGTCATCCCCTCGTCGAGCTGGATCCGGCAGCTGGCCGAAAAGGGCCTCCTTCAGGAGCTCGATCATTCGAAGCTCAACCTCGCCTCGCTCGACCAGGACCTGCTAAACCGCGACTACGACCCCGGCAACAAATATTCGATCCCGAAGGACTGGGGCCTGCTCGGCGTCGTCTATGATCCGGAAGCAGTCGGCGGCGAGATCGTCACCTGGGACGATTTCTTCAAGGCCTTCGACAAGCCCGGCGTCACCGGCAAGATCCGCCTCTCCGACACCGGCTGGGAAACAATCGGCCCGCAGCTCTGGCTGGAGGGCAAGGACTGGAACACGGCGACCAATGACGAGATCCGCGCCGCCGGCGAGAAGGTCAAGGCGCTGGCGAAGCATGTGAAGTCCTTCTCCGGTCTCGACCCGAATTCGGTCGCCAATGGCGCGATCACGCTTGCGCAGACCAATAACGGCACGGCGCGCGCCATCATCGGGCTCAATCCGAAGCTGAAATGGGTGGTGCCGGGTCCGTTCAGCGAGCTCTGGGTCGACAATTACGCGATCCCGAAGGACGCGCCGAACCTCGATCAGGCCTATGACTTCCTCGCCTATCAGCTGCAGCCGGAGGTCCAGCTCGCCGAGACGCAATATGTCGGCTTCCCGGCGGCGCTCGCCGGCCTCAAGGAGAAGCTCCCCGCCGACACCAAGAATGTCGACCTGATCTTCGGCGGCAAGGATCTCGACTTCAAGAAGCTGACCTCCTTCGTCGTCAATCCGGAGACGATCGGCACCTATCTGCAGGTGCAGACCGAGATCCAGGCGGCGGCCGGCGGCTGAGCGTGGCGGGGCCGGCACCAGAACGCCTGAAATCGCCCGGCGGCCGCGCCGCCGGGGGGCTGCCGGCATCGGCCGCCGATCACGCGCTGGCGGCGGTGCCGACGCTCTGGCTCGCGGTGTTCTTCCTGGCGCCGCTCGGCTTCACGGTGGTCTTCTCCTTCGGCCGCTCGACCTTCGGCGGCGTCGAACTGGCCTTCACGCTCGACAATTACCGGACGGCGCTGTCCGGCTTCTATGGCGCCACCTTCCTGCGCACGGTGATCTTCGCGGTGACGGCATCGGCCCTCTGCCTCGCCGCCGCCTATCCGGTCGCCTATTTCATCGCGCGGCATACGGCGAAGCGGCGGCTCCTCGCCGTGCTGCTGATCCTCATCCCCTATTTCTCCAGCTTCCTCATCCGCGTGATGGCGCTGCACATGCTGATGTCGCGCGGCGGCGCCACGGAGATCGTGCTCAACGCGCTGCATCTGCATGATGGACCGCTCGATCTCCTCGATACGCAGACGGCCGTCTTCATCGGCATGGTCTATGCCTATCTGCCGATCGCCATCGTGCCGCTCTTCGTGGTGCTCGACCGCATCCCGCGGCCGCTGATCGAGGCGAGCCGCGATCTCGGCGCCTCGCGTCTGTCGACCTTCCTCCATGTGACGCTGCCGCTCTCGCGCCCGGGCATCGCCACGGCGGTGCTGCTCACGGCCGTGCCTATGCTGGGCGAGATGGTCATCCCGAAGCTCCTCGGCGGCAGCCGCGGCGTGCTGATGGGGCAGGCGATCTCCTCGCAATATCTGCAGTCGCAGAACTATCCGCTCGGCTCGGCCATGGCGGTGCTGGTGCTGCTCGCGGTGGCCGTCATGGTCGTCGCGCTCGCCCGCCTCACCAAGGGCTTTGACGAGGTGGGCGCATGAGTACCGCGCTGCGCCGGCGGCTGCCCGAGACGGCGCTCGCCGCCTGGTATGTCTTGGCGGTGATCTTCCTGTTCGCGCCGATCCTGGCGGCGCTCGTCTATTCCTTCAATACCGGCGTCGTGAACAAGCAGACCGCGACCTGGACCGGCTTCACGCTGGACTGGTTTCCGGCCGCCTGGAACGACCGCTCGCTTCGCCGCGCCGTCGGGCAGAGCTTCATCGTCGCCTTCTGGACGGCGCTCGTCTCGGTCGGCGTCGGCGGCGCGCTCGGCTATGCCATGGTGCGCCATCCGGCGCGCGGCGTGCGGCGGCTGCTCGCCGGCGTCACCTATGTGCTGCTGATCGTGCCGGAATCGGTCATCGGCGTCTCGCTGCTGCTCTTCTATGCCGTGACGCGCATCCCGCTGTCGACCGCGACCCTGGTCGCCGGCATCACGCCGCTGACCATCGCCGTCGTCGCGCTCATCATCCGCGCCCGCGTGCTGACGCTCGACCGGCGGGTCGAGGAAGCGGCCGCCGATCTCGGCTCGTCGCGCTGGCAGACGCTGCGCCTCGTCATCCTGCCGCAGGTCGCCCCCGCGCTCGCGGCCGGCGCGGTGATGGCCTACACCTTCGCTTTCGACAATCTCGTCGTCTCGGCCTTCCTGACGACGCCGCGCGTCAACACGCTGCCGGTCTATCTCTATGGCAGCCTGCAATACGGTCCCTCGCCGGCGGTCTATGCCGCGGCCTCGGTCGTCTTCGTCTTCACGCTCCTGATGCTCGGCATTGCCGGGCTGATTTATCGCTCCAGCCGGCGCTCCCCCCGCGCCGGGCTCCGGTGAGGAAATCCCCGTGACCACGCGCCCGCCCATCCCCGACCCGTTCGATCCGCTGCTCGACATCCCGCCGCTCGGCGCCAGCGCCTATGCGCCGCTCGCCGACCGGCTGCAGCGACTGTTCGACACGAGATCCGATATCCTCTTCGTCCAGGCCGAGGCGCTGCTGGCGCTGGAGGCGGCGGCGGCGAGCCTCGCGCGGCCCGGCCTCGTGGCGGTCAATGTCGTCACGAGCCCCTATGGCGGCTATTTCGGCGCCTGGCTGCGGCGGGGCGGCGCTTCCGTCACCGATGTCGTGGCGGAGCCGGGCCAGCCGGCCGAGGCGGCGGCGGTCGCGGCGGCGATCGCCGGCCTCGAAAACGTCGATCTCGTCGCCATCGTTCACGCCGAGGCGGCGAACGGGGCGCTCAACCCGCTGGACGAGGTCGCGGCACTCGCCCGCGCGGCCGGCGCCCTGCTCGTGGTCGACGCGGTGGCCTCGGCCGGCGGCCATCCGCTCGATATCGACGCGGTCGGCATCGATCTCTGCGTGCTCGGGCCGCAGAAGGCGCTGGGCGGGCCGACCGGCCTTTCCATGGTCGCCGTCAGTCGGCGCGCCTTCGCAGCCATGGCGGCGGCGTCGAGGCCGGCTCCGTCGCTGCTCTCGCTGCTCGATATCAAGGAGGCCTGGCTCGATCGCGGCCGCGGCGCGCTGCCCGGCACGCCGCCGCCGCTCGAATTCCGCGCGCTCGAAGCGGCGTTGGACCGTCTGGAGGCGGAGGGCCTCGCGGCACGCATCGCCCGTCACCAGAAGGCGGCGCGCGCCAGCCGGGCCGGTCTCCGCGCCCTCGGCATCACGCCCTGGATCGTGGACGACGCCCGCGCCTCGGCCCTCGTCACCGCGGCGCCGGTTCCTGAGGGCATCACGGCCGACGATCTCATCGCCGCCGCCGCGCGGTTCGGCGTCGCGCTCGGTCGCGGCTTCGGCACGATCGAGGACCGGCTGGTGCGCTTCGATCATACCGGCATCCGCGCCGCCTTCCCGCCGGTGCTGGGCAACGTCGTCGCTTATGGCGCGGCGCTCCAGGCGCTCGGCCGCGATGCCGATATCGGCGCCGCCGCGGCGGCGGTCACGGCCGTCTGGCAGGAGGACTGACGCGATGTTCCAGCTCGCCGAAGCGCAGCGCTTCATGGCCGCCGAGGGCATCGACGCCTGGCTGCTGCACGACTATCGCGGCTCGAATCTCTTCCTCTGGCAGGTGCTCGGCGTCTCGCGCGCGCCGACGCGGCGAGCGATGCTGGTGGTGCCGCTCGTCGGCGCGCCGGTGCTGCTCATCCACACCGTCGACCAGTTCTTCTTCCACGATGTCACGATCGAGAAGCGCATCTATCGCGGCTGGGAGGAGATGCGGGTTCTGCTGCGCGGCCTGCTCGGCAATGCGCGGCGAATCGCGGCCGAATATTCCGAGGACGGCGCGGTGCCCAACGCCGCCTTCGTGGATGCCGGCACGATCGAGCTGCTCCGAAGCTGGGGCTATGCCGTCGTCACCTCGGCCGATCTTTTCCAGGTCTCGGCCGCCGCCTGGGACGATCATGCGATCGCGAGCCACAAGGAGGCTTGCGCACTCGTCGCCGGCATCAAGGATGCCGCCTTCGACCGGGTGCGCAGCGCCGTCCGCGCCGGCCGCAGCATCAGCGAATACGCGCTGCAGCGCTTCATCGTCTCGGAGTTCGAGCGGCTCGGGCTGGAGACGGAGGGCCAGCCCGTTGTGCAGGCCAATGCGCATTCGGGCATCGTCAGCTATGAGCCGAAGCCGGAGGGATCAGCGCCGATCGGCGCCGGCGACTGGCTGCTGATCGATTTCTGGGCGCGCCGCCCGGGCGAGCGCAATGTCTATGCCGACATCGCCTGGGGCGGCTATGCGGGCCCCGCGGTGCCGCAGAGGCTGCAGGAGGTGTTCGACCTCGTGCGACGCGCCCGCGACGCGGCGCTCGACGCGATCCGCACAGCCTGGGAGCGCGGCGAGACGCTGATGGGCTACGAGGTCGACGACATCGCCCGCGGCATCATCGCGGCGGCGGGCTATCGCGACGCCTTCCACCACCGCACGGGCCACAGCATGGGGCCGGGCAAGCGGTTGCACGCGCTCGGCGTCAATCTCGACAATCTGGAGACGCATGACACGCGCCGCATCCTGCCGCGCACCGGCTTTTCGATCGAGCCGGGCGTCTATCTGCCGGAATTCGGGGTGCGGCTGGAGATCAATGTCTTCCTGCATCCGGAGGACGGACCGACCGTCACGACCCCGATCCAGGATCAAATCGTCGATCTTTCTTAATATTCCCTTCACCATGGCGTGGTGAATCTGGTCCGTGGTCGAGAAGGCACGGACGCATCCCATGCTGCGGAAGATCTATCTCACATCGGCGCTCGAACAATTGATGGCGCTCGGCGCCGTGCAGCGCCCCTCGCGCGCCCATTCGGTACTGCGGGTCGTGATCAGCGACGGCGCGGCGGCGCTCTCCGACGCCGACCGCCGCTTCTACGATCTCGAACTGGTGCCGCTCATCGAGCGCACGACCGCGGCCTACTGACCCTTTTCGAGCCGGTCGCGCTTTTCGGTCAGGCGCTTCAGCTGCGCTTCCTGCTCGGCGATCCGGCGCGAGGAGAGATCGTCGTCTGCGGCGCCGGAATAGGCGGCGGCCTGCTCGGTCAGCTCGATGATGTTGGCGCGGACATCGGCGATCTCGCGCTCGAGCGCCGCGATATCGTCCGCGTTCGGGTTCGTCGTCTTCGCCACCTTGTAGTCCTCCATGCTTGTGTTGCCGCGAAGAGAGCACGGCGGGGCCGGCGCGTCCATCATACGGATGTCGGTGTGAAATTCGGGCAGGCCGCGAAAGTTTGCGGCATCCGGATCGGCCGGGAATCCGGCTAGTCTGCCGCGTCCCGAAGCGGAGCCGCCAATGAAGTTCGATCTCGTTCTCGCCAATGCCCGCCTGCCCGATCTCGGCGACGAGCCGCTCGCCATCGCCGTCGCCGACGGACGGATCGCGGCGATCGGGCGCGACGTGCCGGCGGCGGCGATCGTCGAGGATGCCGGCGGCCGGCTCGTGCTGCCGGGCTTCGTCGAGAGCCACATCCACCTCGACAAGGCCTGCATTCTCGAGCGCTGCCGAGCCGAGGGCTCGCTCGGCGAGGCGATCGCCGAGGTCTCGCGGCTGAAGCACGATTTCAGCGAGGCGGATATCGCGGCCCGCGCCGAGCGGGTGCTGAAGATGGCGATCCTGCAGGGCACGACGCGCATGCGCACCCATGCCGAGATCGACACACGCATCGGGCTGCGCGGCTTTCACGCCCTGCAGCGGCTGAAGCGCGACTATGCCTTCGCTATCGATCTCGAGATCTGCGTCTTCCCGCAGGAAGGGCTCACCAACGATCCCGGCGCCGAGGACCTTCTCGTCGCCGCCTGCGAGGCCGGCGCCGATCTCGTCGGCGGCTGCCCCTATACCGACACGGACCCCGACGAGCAGATCGCGCGCATCTTCGCCATCGCCCGGCGCTTCGATCTCGATGTCGATTTCCATCTCGATTTCGACCTCGACCCCGGCTGGACGCATCTCGATGCCGTGATCGCGGCGACCGAGGCGAATGGCTGGCAGGGACGGGTCGCGGTCGGCCATGTCACCAAGCTCTCGGCCATGCCGCGCGAGAGGCTGATGGACTTCGCCGCGCGGATGGCGCGGGCGGGCGTCGCGCTCACCGTGCTGCCGGCGACCGATCTCTTCCTGATGGGCCGCGGGCAGGATCATCTCGTCCCGCGCGGCGTCGCGCCGGCGCATCTCCTCGCGGGAGCCGGCGTTACCTGCTCGCTCGCGACCAACAATGTCATGAACCCGTTCACGCCCTTCGGCGACGCCTCGCTGATGCGCATGGCCAATCTCTACGCCAATGTCGCGCAGCTCGGCCGCCGCGCGGAACTGGCGCTCTGCCTCGACATGGTGACGTCCGGGCCGGCGCGGCTGATGCGCTGCGAGGGCTATGGCATCGCGGTCGGCAATGCGGCCGATTTCATCGTCGTCGATGCGCATGACGCGGCCGGTGCCGTATCGGGCATCGCGCCGGTCGTCATGGGCTTCAAGCGCGGCGTGAAGACTTTCGAGCGGCCGCTGCCGCGCCTCCTGGCAGCGGCGCACTGACCACGTCCCGCTGCCACTGCCTTCGTTGACAAGCGGGTCCGCCTCCTGTCCGATCCCCGCCATGCCGGTGGAACGAGCAGGTGACGGGACGGAGGGGCGCGGCGGCAACGCGGGCGCCATCGTGCTGGCCGTCGTCCTCGCCGCGGCCGGGATCGTCGCGGCGATCGACCGTTTCGGCACGCCGCTGCCGCTGCCGGCCTTTCTTGCCGCCGTGCCGGTGGCGGCGGGCTTCGTCGCCGCCCTTGGCGCCGCCACGCTGTCGCCGCGACTCGTTATCGCACCTCCCGGCGACCCGGCCGCCGCGCTGCTGCTGAGCCCGCTTCTCCTCGCCACGGCGCCGCTCGCCATCGCGCTCGGCGGCCTGTCCGGCCTCGCCCTCGTGGCTGCCGTGATCGCCGGCGGCGTTCTTGCGCGGCGCGTGGTCGCGCCGGCGCTTGGCCGGACCGGCGCGTCGACCCTGCCCGGCGCCATCCGCGAACGGTTCGGCGGCGCGGCGGGCTTCATCAGCGCGCTCGCCGCCGTCGTGGCGCTGCAGCTGCTCGCCGCGGCGGAAGCGCGGTTCCTGGCCGAGATCATCCGGCAGACGGTCGGGGTCGCACCCGAAACGGCCGCGGCGCTGGTGCTGGCACTGATGGTCATCACCGTGCTCGCCGGCGGCGGCCGTGCCGTCGCCGTGCTGGCCGTGGCGCTCGTCCCGGCCATCGCGCTCGGCTACCTGGTGGGCCCGGCAGCCGCGGCCTGGCAGCGGGGTGAATTCCCTTTGCCATGGCTGCCGCTCTTCGGCAGCGAGGCCTTCGCCGGACCATCGCGCATGGCCGCCCCCGTCACGGCCGTGCTCGCCATCCTGCTCGTCGCGGGGCTTGCCGCGCTGCCGAGCCTCGCCGCGCCGAGGGTCGTGCCGGCGCGCAAGGGAAAGGCGCGGCGCTGGCTCCTGCTCGTCGCGGCGGTGCTGCTCGCCGCGCCCGCCTATGCGCTGCAGGGGCGTCTCGCCGGGATCGACGCCGCCGCCGCGCCGGCGGCGCTGGTGCTCAACTTCGCCGCCTATGCCGGTCTCGGCGCGGTGCCGGCACTGCTGCTCGCCGGCGCGCTCGTCGCCGCCGCGGCGCTCGCCCTCGCGCTCGGGCTGGCGGCGCTCGGCAGCATCGTCGCCGAGGATCTCTATGCGCGGCTTGTGGAGCGGCAGGCGCCGCTCGGCCGCCGCGCCTTTGTCGGCCGCGCCGCGATGCTCTTCGGTTCCGTCCTCGCCGTCGCGCTGCCGGGCGATCCCGCTTTGCTCGCGACGCTCGCGCTCTCCGCGGCGGCGGCAGCGGCGCCGGTCGTCGTCGTCGGCTGGGCGGCGGAGGTCGACTGCAATGCCGCAACGGCTGGCCTCATCGCCGGGGCGCTGGTCGTCGCGCTCGACGCCGGCCTCGCACTCGGCGCGCCCGGCCTCGGCGCGATGCTCGGCATGACGCTGCAGCCGACCGTGCTCGGCCCGACCGGCTGGATGGGCCTCCCGGTCGGGGCGTGCGGCGCGCCGGCCTTCCTCGCCGGCCTCTTCGCGATGGGCGCCGTGACGCTGCACGAACGCCGCTCGCGACGTTCCCGGCCGGCCGCCGCCACCCCTTCACCCGATCCCTCCTGATCCATCACCGGAGCCTGACCTTGCCCACCGACGCCGCCGCGCGCGCGACCTTCTTTCCGCCGATCGAACCCTTCGCCGTGCACCGGCTGAAGGTGTCCGATCTCCACGAGATCTATGTCGAGGAATGCGGCAACCCGGCCGGCAAGCCGGTCATCATGATCCATGGCGGGCCCGGCGCCGGCTGCGGCCCCAATATGCGCCGCTACCACGACCCCAAGGCCTATCGCATCATCCTGTTCGACCAGCGCGGCTGCGGCCGCTCGACGCCGCATGCCGAGCTTCGCGAGAACACGACCTGGGACCTCGTGGCCGATATGGAGCGCATCCGCGTGCATCTCGGCATCGATCGCTGGCAGCTTTTCGGCGGGTCCTGGGGATCGTGCCTGGCGCTCGCCTATGCCGAGACCCATCCGGAGCGCGTGACCGAGATGCTGCTGCGCGGCATCTTCATGCTGCGGCGGGCGGAACTGCTCTGGTTCTACCAGGAGGGCGCGTCCTGGCTGCTGCCGGAGGCCTTCGCGGCTTTCCGCGACGAGATCCCGGAGGCGGAGCGCGGCGACATGATCGGCGCCTATCACCGCCGCCTCACGGGCGAGGATCCGGCGGCGCAGTTCTCCGCCGCGCGGGCCTGGAGCATGTGGGAGGGCGGTGCGCTGTCGCTGCTGCCCGATCCCGGCCGCGTCGCCGCTTTCGGTTCGCCGCATTACGCCATCGCCTTCGCGCGCATCGAGGCGCATTATTTCGTCAATGCCGGCTTCTTCGAGCGCGACGACCAGCTGATCGCCAATGCCGGGCGGCTCGCGGGCATCCCCGGCGTCATCGTGCATGGCCGCTACGATCTCTGCACGCCCGCGAAGAATGCGATCGACCTCCATCGCGTCTGGCCGCAGGCGGAGCTTCAGATCATTGCCGATGCCGGCCATGCGATGTCGGAGCCGGGCATCCTCGACGCGCTTGTCCGCGCAGGCGAGCGCTTCAAGGGCTAGCAGCGGTTTCGGCGGGCGGAGCGCCCTTCCAGCGGCGGACGAGGCTGAACAGCCGCTCGATCGCCTCACCGCCGACGCTCGCCGGAGCGCTCGCCCGACCGGACGAGGTCTGCTCGGGCGGCGGTTGAGGTGGATTCAGAAGCTTCCTGAGCGCGTCCAGCTCCGCGGCGAGGCGCGCGACCTCCGCCTCCAGCGCGTCGATCCGTTCGGCGAAGGGGCTCGGCGGCGGCGCGGCCGCCGCGTCCGGCGTCGAAACGGGCAGGCAGCGCCAGGCGGCGGCGTCGGCGTCGCTCTCGCGCAGGCACTGCGTCACGATCCCCGTCTCGGTATCGAGACGCACGAAGCCGCCTTCGGAGGGGAGCATGGTGTAGCGGCCCGCGCGCGGCGGCGCCTCGGCGGCATGCCCGGCCTGGACGACGCCGACGGCGAGGATCAGCGCTGGAAGCAGCATGCTCCTCATTTGCCTCTCCGAGATCCGTGCTTCGGGTCGATCATGCGGCCGATGATGCGACGCCGCCTCAGCCGCTCGCCTCCTTCTGCCGGATCAGCCCGTTGACGACGCTGACCGTGCGGCGGAGTTCCTCCAGCGCCTGCTCGATATCGATCTTCTGGCGCTCGAGGATCTCGATCTGCTCGTTGAACTTGGAGAGCGCCAGCCGCATCTGCCCGACCTGGCCGTCCTTCAGGTCGTAGAGGTCGAGCATCGCCTTGATCTCGGTGAGCGAGAAGCCGACCTTCTTGCCCATCAGCACCAGCTTCAGCCGGCCGCGGTCGCGCCGCGAATAGATGCGGTTCGGACCGTCGCGGCGCGGGCTGAGCAGGCCCTTGTCCTCGTAGAAGCGCAGCGTGCGCAGCGTCACGTCGAACTCGCGTGCGAGATCGCCGATGGTGAAGCTGGTCTGCCGGTTGTTGTCGGGCAGGCCGGAGCCATCCACATCGTCCCGCGAGAGGTCGGCGACCCGCGTCACGCTCATCGATTCGTCGTTCCCTGTTGATGTCCGGCGCATGCGGCGCAGCCCCAATCTCGTCATCCGCGGCCATCGTGGCAAGTGGAGGAAGGCAACCGCCGCGCGCGGCCGGCTATCGGGCGCCATCCCCGGGGTCGCGTTAAGGGATGTTACCCGCCTTTGAACAAGCAGAGGCCAGGTTAACTCCGTGTTTACCATGATTTGCCAAAGCTCGGGGAGGCGAGCCGCAGCATCGCGCTGCAGCGCCACGACGGGCGAGGGGAGTCCGTCCGTGGCGGAGGGGCGACGCCGATGAACGGGTCGGGGATCGAGCGGCGATGATCACGGGAACGAAGACCGATTTCGGTGCGGCGCGTCCATCTGCGGGGCAGGCCGCCTATCCGCCGGCTGACCCGACTGTCACCCGCCGCCCGCCCGGAGCCGACCGGATCGCCGCGCTCTCGGCGCTGGTCGAGAGCATCACCGAACAGATCGACGCCATCGAGGGCGCCCGTCGCGGCGCCGCGCAGCGCCCGCAGCAGGCGCAGCCGGCCGCGCCGCAGGCCCCGGTGGCGGCCCAGCCGGCCTATGGCGCGCGTCCCGAGCCGCAGCGCCCGATCGAAAACGACCGCCTTGGCGAGATCGAGGCGCGCCTCGCCGCCATCGCCGGCCAGATGGCGTCCCGCGAGGCGGCGCCGCGCGCCGCTGCGCCCGCGCCCGTTCCCGCAGAGCCGACGCCCGCCCCCCGCATGGAGCAGCCGGCGCGGCTGCAGTCGGCCATCGCCGAGATCGCGGCGCGCCAGCAGGCGATCGACAACGAGGCGGGCCGTCTCGCCGCGGTCGATTCGATCGCCATCGAGGATGCGATCACCGCGCTTCGAAGCGACATCGCGACGCTCGGCCGCCGCATCGGCAGCGAAGCGCGCCGCAGCGAGGACATGGACAAGGCGCTGCGCGCCGATATCGCTGCCCGCCTCGACCAGGGCCCGCGCGACGACGGCGGGCGCTTCGATGAACTGCGCCGCCATCTCGACGAAATCCGTCAGGCGATCGCCGCTTCGGCGCGCGAGACGACGCTCGCCTCCATCGAGGCCGGCTACAGCCATGTGATCGAGCGGCTGGACGACATCGTCCGCCGCGTTCCCGAGCGCGCCCGCGTCGAGACGCTCGCCGACGAGGTCGGCCGTCTCGGCTCGCTCATCGACCGCGCGCAGCCCTTCCGCTCCATGGAAGGCGAGCTCGAGGATATCCGCAACGCCATCGCCTCGCTGGCTGCGACCCGCATCGACACGGGCATCGAGCGCCAGATCGCCGAGCTGCGGCTGGCGGTCGAGCATTTCATCGCCACGCCGCGCGAGCAGGTGGATCTCGGCCCGCTGCAGAGCGAACTCGCCGCCATCCGCCGCGAGGTCGACGGGTTCGCCAAGGGCACCGACCCGGTCCTGATGCTGCGGCTCGAGCAGCAGGTCGCCGCCGTGCACGGCATGCTGGAGCAGATCGCGACGCGCGGCTCCGCCGCCGGCGATGCGGCGATCAGCCGGCTCGAGGAGCGGATCGACGCTCTCTCGGGCCGCTTCGACGCAATCGTCGATCTGCCGGGGCTTCAGGGCGGTCCTGCTGCGTCCTTCCCCGATCTTGAAGGGTTGCGCGGCGACATTTCCGACATCCGCCGCCATGTCGTCGAGCGCGAGCCGGCCCGGTTCGACGCCATCGACCGACAGATGCAGGCGCTGATGGAGCGGCTCGACGCCGCCACCAAGCGCGACGACGGCGACACGCTGGCCCAGCTCGAGGCGCAGGTCGCGAGCCTCGCCGACCGCTTCGCCGAGGCCTCGCCTGCCCCCGATGCGCTGAGCAAGGTCGAGGAGAATATCGGCAAGCTGCAGGAGCTGATCGGCGACAGCCGCCGCGAGACGATCGAGGCGGCGCGCGATGCCGCCCGCTCGACGCTGAGCGAATTTGCCGGCCAGATCCCCGCCTATCCCGACGAAGCGCTGATCCAGGCGCTGCGCGAGGATCTGCGCACGCTGCAGACCGCGGCGCTGACCTCCGACCGCCATAATCACGAGACGCTCGAGGCCGTGCACGACACGCTGGCCAAGGTCGTCGAGCGCATCGCGCAGCTCGAGGCGGGCGAGCGCGGCTGGTCCGAGCCGCTTCCCGCCGCTGCGCCGCTCGATCTGCCGCAGCGCCGCCAGAGCGACTTCCCCGAGGATCACCGCCCGCTGGCGCCCGGATCGGGCAAGCCCGACCTGTCTCTCCGCAGCGAGTTCTTCCCGGCCGAGGAGCGGGAAGGCGATGCGCAGCAGCGCACCGGCGACCGCAAGGCTGATTTCATCGCCGCCGCCCGCCGCGCTGCCCAGGCCGCGCAGGCCGAGACCGCCCGCAACGTGAAGGCCGAGCGCAAGGCCGCGGCCGTCGCGGCGCCTGCCGCGGCTGAGGCACAGGGGGAGGAGGCCGAGGAGCGCCCCGGCGCGCTGGCCCGGCTCGGCAATGTGCTCCGCCGCCGCCGCCGGCCGCTGCTGCTGGCCATCGCCGCCGTCGTGCTCGCGCTCGGCGCCGCCAAATACGGCCCGGCGGTCGGCCAGCGCGTGATGACGCTGTCCGGCGTCGGATCGGACTTTGACGTTTCCGCCACCGGCTCGGTCGCGACCAGGAAGACGCCGGCCACGGCCTCGGCGCAGGTGACGGCGCCTGCCATGCCGGCACCCGTCAAGGTCGCCGCGATGTCGCCGCAGGCCGATGCCGCGCCCGTCCGTCAGGCGACGCCATCTTTGGCGCTGCCGCCGGGCCAATCGGCCGCGTCCGAAACCGCTTCCGCCGTTCCGGCCATGGTCGCCCCCTCCGCCGACGCGGCGCTGGCCTTCGAGCCGGCGAGCGCGCTCGCGAGCCCCATGAGCGCCACGCCCGCCGCGGCCGTCATGGCGGCGCCGGCTGCGCCGTCCGCGCCGGCGCTCAATGTCGCCCTCGTCAAGCGCGACGCGGCCAAGGGCGATCTCGTTGCCGCCTTTGCGCTCGGCAAGCAATATGCCGAGGGGATCGGCGTCCGCCCCGACCTCTCACTCGCCGCCGAATGGTACCAGCGCGCCGCCAAGGGCGGGCTCGCGATCGCCCAATACCGCATCGGCAGCCTCTATGAGCGCGGCGAGGGCGTGAAGCGCGACCCGGCCGCGGCCGAGTCCTGGTATCGCAAGGCGAGCGCCGCCGGAAACGCCCGCGCGACCCACAATCTCGCCGTCATGGTCAGCGAGGGCGCCAATGGCGACGCCGACTATGTCGCCGCCGCGCATCTCTTCATCGAGGCGGCCGACATGGGCGTCGCGGACAGCCAGTACAATCTCGGCGTCCTCTATGCCCGCGGCCTCGGCATGAAGGTTGACCTCATCCAGTCCTACAAGTGGTTCGCGCTGGCCGCGCAGCAGGGCGACGCCGATGCCGGCAACCGCCGCGACGAGGTCGCCAAGGTGCTGAGCCCGGCGGAACTCGCCAGCGCGCGCGCCGCCGTCCAGGCTTTCGCGCCGAAGCCCCTCGACCCAGCGGTCAACCAGGAACCCGCGCCCAAGGCCGAGTGGATGGTGACGGCGAGCAGTTCCCCGCTGGCGGGCGCCAGCCTCGACGCGAAGGGCTGAGCGGGCAGGAGAGACGGCTCGTCGGGGCGGATCGGCGATCCCGCACCCGGAGCCCGGCACGACCGCCGGGGATCGCCAGCGGTCGTGCGTCGTGCTGATCTATCTTCCCATCGCCGAACTGCCGGTGAACATGTTCCTCATCTTCGGGATGGGGGCGGCCGTCGGCTTCCTTTCCGGACTCTTTGGCGTCGGCGGCGGCTTCCTGTTGACGCCGCTGCTCATCTTCTCCGGCATTCCGCCGGCCGTCGCCGTCGCCAGCACCACGGCGCAGGTCGTCGCCTCGTCCTTCTCGGCGGCGCTCAGCTACTGGCGGCGGCGGCTGATCGATTTCAAGCTCGCCGGCGTGCTCGTCGTCGCCGGCGTGATCGGCTCGTCGATCGGCGTCACGATCTTCACGCTGCTGCGCCGCTCCGGCCAGCTCGATCTCATCATCTCGGTCTGCTACGTCACCTTTCTCGGCCTCGTCGGCGGGCTGATGCTGACGGAATCGCTGCGCGCCATCATCGACGCGAAGCGCGGCCGGCCGGCGCCACTGCGGCGACCCGGCCAGCATGGCTGGATGCACCGCCTTCCGTTCAAGATGCGCTTCAAGCGCTCGCGGCTCTATGTCAGCGTCGTGCCGATCCTCGTCATCGGCGCCGGCATCGGCATTCTCGGCTCGCTGCTCGGAATAGGCGGCGGCTTCATCCTCGTGCCGGCGCTCATCTATATCCTGCGCGTTCCGACCAGCGTGGTGGTCGGCACCTCGCTGATCCAGATGATCGGCACCATGGCCGTGGCGACACTGCTGCAGGCCGCGAACAACCACTCGGTCGACGGCGTTCTGGCGCTGATCCTGATGGTCGGCGGCGTGATCGGCGCGCAGTTCGGCGCCCGTCTCGGGGCAAGGCTCGGCGGCGAGCTATTGCGCGCCATGCTGGCGCTGCTCGTGCTCGCGGTCGGCATCCGCTTCCTCGTCAATCTGGTGACGACGCCCGACGAACTCTTCTCGCTCGCGACCCTGGCGGGGGATGCCCGGTGAGGGCGCGGGCATGCGCCACCATCGCGGCCGCTTTCGTGCTGGCGGCGTGCCTTGCCGTGCCGGCGCGGGCCGAGCGGCTGGTCGTCGCCGCCTCCACCGATCACGTCCGGATCTCGTCGAGCTTCACCGGCACCAGTCTCGCCGTCTTCGGCGCCATCGAGCCGGACACGGGCAGCGTCGACCGCGCGCTCTACGAGGTGGTCGTCGTCGTGCGCGGACCGGACGAGACGCTGGTGACGCGGCGAAAGGATCGCGTCGCCGGCATCTGGCTCAACCGCGCGGCGCGCACCTTCGCCGACATGCCGTCCTTCTACGCCGTCAGCGCCTCGCGGCCGCTCTCAGAGATCGCCGATGCGGCGACGCTCCGCCGCTACGAGATCGGGCTTACCCATCTCGATTTCGGCCCGGCCGATCGCGGCGACGACAGTCCGGAGGAGGCAGCGTTCCGCGCGGCCTTCGTGCGGCTCAAGGAGGACGCCGGCCTCTATCGGGAGACGCCGTTCGGCGTCACCTTCCCGGGCACCGCCGTCTTCCAGTCGAATATCGAGCTGCCGGCCAATGTGCCGGTCGGCTCCTACCGCGTCTCGGTCTTCCTCTTCCGCGACGGCGCCATGCTGACCACCAACGGCGCCGATTTCTCGATCGCGAAATCCGGCTTCGAGCAGTTCACCTTCACGCTCGCCAAGACGAACGGCATCGTCTACGGCCTCATCTGCGTCGCGCTGGCGCTTCTGACGGGATGGCTCGCCGGCGTGCTCTTCCGCCGCGATTGAGGTTCACGGCCGCGGCTTCGGGCGGAAGCGACGGCGATAGTCGCGCGGGGTCATGCCGCGCAGCTGCATGAACTGGCGATTGAAATTGGCGAGCGAGCGATAGCCCGCAGCCGCCGCCAAAGCCTGGATGCTTTGCTCCCCGCCCGAAAGCCGCGCCGCCGCGGTCGGATCGGGCAGACGTTCGAGAAGGGGCCGCAACTGGCACCTCATGGCACCGGCAACGCCATGATAGCATCGGAAATGGCCGGGCAACGACAACATCCCGGGGCTGGCCGCCGCTAGTCTTGCTGCATGCCCGCATCCGGGCCAGGAGGGAGACCACCATGCAGATCGCCGCCAGGCGCGACAGCCATCCGACCACCGAGTCCGCCGAGCAGTTGAAGGACAGCATTTCGACGACTGGCTGAAGACGCAGCCGGCCGACCGCGACCCGATGCATCCCGACATGACCGGGCTTGAGGCGGTCAATATCGCCATGGAGGCCGGCGACCTCCTGATCTTCAATTCGCTGCTCGCCCATGGCGTGCGGCCCAACCACTCCGACGGCCGCGTGCGCATGGCGCAATATATCGCCATGCAGCCGGCGGAATGGGACAATGAGGCCGAGCAAGCCGAGCGTGTCCGGCTCTGGCGCGAGCAGGATCACCCGCAGCGTCCTGCCTTTCCCGGCGATCCGCGCGAATGGGAGAAGAACAACGCCGCCGTCGCCGCGCTGACGCCGCTCGGCGAGAAGCTGCTCGGTCTCATGTCCTGGTGAGGGTGCTAGGGTGAGCGGGGCTATTCGAGATTGGTGTGGTTGGCGCGCATCGCCTCGGGATCGATGGCGAGCTTGTCGCGCAGCTTGAGGATCATCACCTCGAACAGCACGAACAGCGCGCCCTCGAACAGCGAGCCCATCGGCAGCACCGAGCTCTTCTTCTCGCCCTGGTCGTCGGCCATGGTCTGGGCGGGAATGGTCAGCACGTAATCGGCATAGGCGGCGCCGCGGCCCTTCGGCTGCGCGGTGATGAACAGAATGGTCGCGCCGGCCTTCTTGGCGACGTCCATCAGCGCCAGCGCGGTCGAGATCTCGCCGGGGCCGCAGGTGACGACGAAGAGATCGCCGGGGCCGACCGGCGGCGTCGTCATGTCGCCCTCGACCGCGACCTTGAGGCCGAGATGGTAGAGCCGCATGGCGAAGCCCATGATCTGCAGCCGCTCGCGGCCGCCGCCGAAGACGACGGTCGTCTTCGCGCCCGCGATCATGTCGACGGCGCGATCGACGGCGGCATCGTCGATGCGCTCGAAAACGCCGGCGAGCTCCGAAAGGGCGGTGGCATAGAGGCTGGACATCGTTTCTCCTTGGACGCCTCGTCGTTTGGCTCGGCCGCGCTGCGCGAGGCTCGCCGGCGGCCGGGTTCGCTGCGGCCCGGGCCTTCGCGTCAGCCCTTGCCGCGGCCGAGATTGAGCAGGCGGATGACCAGCCAGATCGGCACCACGATCACGGCGCCGAGCAGGAAATAGTTCCAGATCGAGCCGATCGCGCCGAAGCCCATCGCCGAGATGCGGCGCACGAAGGCGACGGCGCGCTCCACGATGTCGGCCGGCGAGACGCCGAGCGCCGAGAGCACGATGCCGACGACGAAGGAGAGGACGACGAGGCGCAGCAGGACCTGTGCCGGCGATCCGCCCATGAAGCGCTGCAAACCGTTCATCCTGCCGTTCCCCGTGCGAATCTGAGCATCGCCATCATAGCTGAAACCGGTAGAACTTCGTGTCGACCGCCATGCGCGGGAACGACGCGGGCAGCTCCCCTTCGGCGATCTCGACGAAGCCGTTCTTCTCGTAGAAGCGATGCGCCGCCAGGAAGCGGCTGGTGGTGCCGAGCAGCACGGTCCGGAGCCCGGCCGCTTTCGCATGGGCGATCAGCATGTCGAGAAGGCGTCGCGCAGTGCCGTCGCCCCGGTGTTCGGCCGCCACGAACATCTTGCGCAGCGCCGCCATGCCGTCGCCGATGTCGCGGAGCCCGATCGTGCCGACCACGCTGCCATCCGCGGCCTCGGCCACCCAGAAGCCGCCGGCGCCGGTCTGGTAGAAGTCCGGGATGGCCTGGAGGTCCGGCTGGTCCTCGTAGCGGATGGGGACGCCGAACTCCGCCTGCTGGATCGGCACGATGACGGCGGCGACGCCCTCGGTATCGGCGGGGCGGAAGGGGCGGACGAGAGGCGGGGCGGCGGGTTCCATGCCGTCCTCCTGCGCCGCCGCGGCGGGCCTTGTCAATCGCGGGTGGCGAGCAGCGCTTCCAGCGTCTCGATCCGGTCGGCCTCGCGCGGCGGCTTGTCCCAGCGGAGGCGGGACACGCGCGGAAAGCGCATCGCGACCCCGCTCTTGTGCCGCGTCGAGCGCTGCAGGCCCTCGAAGGCGACCTCGAGCACGAGCCCTTTCTCCGCCTCGTGCACCACCTCGCGCACCGGTCCGAAGCGGTTGATCGTGTTGCGGCGCACGAAGCGGTCGATCTCGGCCAGTTCCTCGTCGGTGAAGCCGAAATAGGCCTTGCCGACCGGCACCAGCTCGGCGCCGCCCTCGGTCTCCTTCCAGACGCCGAAAGTGTAGTCGGAATAGAAGGACGAGCGCTTGCCGTGGCCGCGCTGCGCATACATGAGCACGGCGTCGACGGTGTGCGGATCGCGCTTCCACTTGAACCACGGACCCTTGGGCCGGCCCGGCTCATAGACCGAATCCCAGCGCTTCAGCATCAGCCCCTCGATGATCGGCACCGGCGGCATGCCGCGCTTTTCGGCGAGATCGTCGAGCGTGTCGTAGGGGACCAGTGGCGAGAGGTCGATGCGCTTGGCGAGCGAGGTCGCGACGAGGTCCTCCAGCCGCTGGCGCCGCTCGCGAAAGGGCAGGGTCCGGAGATCCTCGCCGCGGTCGACGAGGCAGTCATAGGCGCGGATGAAGGCGGGGTGGCTGGCGATCAGCTTGCCCGAGACGGCCTTGCGGTTCAGCCGCTGCTGCAATTCGGAAAAGCTGCCCGGCGTGATCGCCTCGCCCTCGCGCCGGCCGACGAGAAGTTCGCCGTCGATCGCGCCCTCGATGTCGAGCGCCTCGATCATGTCGGGGAAGGCGTCGCCGATATCCTCGCCGGTGCGGGTGTAGAGGCGTCTTACGCCGCCCTCCGACACTGCCTGGACGCGAATGCCGTCCCATTTCCATTCTGCGGCATAGGCATCCGGCGTGATGCGCGCGAGGTCGTTCTCCTCCAGCGGCTGCGCCAGCATCACCGGGCGGAACGGCGCCAGCGCGGCGGAGGAGGGCTTCTCGCCGCGGCCTTCCAGCCAGGCGAAGAGATCGGCATAGGGCGGCACCAGCCCGTGCCAGAGTTCCTCGATCTCGTTCACTTCCTTGCCGCCGATATCGGCGAGCGCCTGCTTGGTCAGCCGCGCCGACACGCCGATGCGAAGCCCGCCGGTGACGAGCTTCAGCAGCGCCCAGCGCCCGGTTGCGTCGAGCGCATCGAGGAACTCCGCCACCCGCCGCGGCCCCTCGCTGCGCGACGACGCGGCGATTGTCTCGACGACGGCGGAGAGCGACGGGGTGTTGCGGCGCGACTCGGCGGTGCGCCCTGGGTAGGCGGCGGTACCCCCGTCTCCAACTCTCCCCCACAAGGGCGGAGAGGGCAGGTCCGAGACCGTGACGGGCATCCTCGACGGGGCCGGGACGGCCGCAGCGCTAAAGCCCTCCCCCCTTGTGGGGGAGGGTTGGGAGGGGGGTACCGCCCGTGGCGAAGACGACGATGTTCCCGCCCCCTCCCGCCGGTGCCAGACCAGCGCGATCGTTTCCGCGAGGTCGCCGACATAATCGTAGGAATACGCGAACAGGACCTCGTCCATCTGCTCGGCGACGAGCGCGCGCAGCATGGCCGGTTTCACGGCCGGAAGGTCGAGATCGCCGGTCAGCGCCGCCAGCGCCCAGCCGCGGTCGGGATCCGGCGTCGTGCGGAAATAGTTGGCGAGCAGCGTCAGCTTGGCGTTGCGCGACGGCGTCAGGATCAGGCGGTCGAGGAGATCGGCGAAGCGTTCCATGCTCCATAGGTATAGCTTTCAACCGCCGAGTGAAGGCGAAGCATGTGATCGCTTGCGGCCGCTAACGGCGCAGCTTACGTAAGGGGAGCCCGGCCGACGGTCGGGTCTCGTTCTCAGGGCGGGGTGAAATTCCCCACCGGCGGTAGGCAGGTCTCCTGCGAGCCCGCGAGCGCCTTGCGGTTCACGCCGCAAGGGTCAGCAGATTCGGTCGAAATCCGAAGCCGACGGTCACAGTCCGGATGGAAGAGAACAGCATGACGGGCCGCCTCGCGCCGATGGCGCGGCGCGGCCCTTCGCGCGCTTGCCCTGATTTCGTGTTGTCCAATGTCGAGGGATCAACATGAGTCAGACCCTGACCTCCCCCATGCCCGCGGCGCGGGCGCCTCTCTCCGGCGCGATCTTCATGATCCTTGCCGGTGTCGCCTTCGCCGGCGTCAACACGCTGGAGCAGGTCGCGACGACCCGGCTCGGCATGCCAGCGCCGACCGCCGCCTTCCTGCAATATCTCGTCGCGCTTCTCGCCGTGCTGCCCTGGGCGCTGCGGCGGGGCCTGCCGTCGCTTGCGACCCGCCGGCCCTGGCTGCAGGCGGCCCGCGTGCTGCTCGCCGCGCTCGGCGTCCAGGCCTGGGTCGCCGGCCTCGCCCATGGCGTGCCGATCGGCCAGGCCGTGGCGCTGGTCATGACCTCGCCCTTCGTGGTGACGATCGGTGCCGGGCTCTTCCTCGGCGAGCGCGTCTCGGCCGAACGCTGGCTCGCGGTGACCGTCGGCTTCGCCGGCGGGCTCGTCATCCTCGACCCCTTCTCCGGGAGCTTCACGGCTGCGAGCCTCTATCCGCTCGCCGCCGCTGTCCTCTGGGCCGGTGTGTCGCTGATCCAGAAGCGGCTGCTCGCTGAAGATCGGCCCGAGGCGGTCGCGGCATGGCTGCTGCTCATGCTGGCGCCGGTCAATTTCGTGCTGGCACTGCCGGTCGGCATCGTGCTGCCGGACATGCATGGCTGGCTGGTGATCATCGCCGTCGGGGTGCTCACGGCGCTGGCGCAGGGCTTCCTGACGCTCGCCTATGCAAGGGCGGATGTCGCCTATGTGCAGCCCTTCGACCATGTGAAGCTGCCGCTCAACGTGCTCGCTGGCTGGCTCGTCTTCGGCTGGCTGCCGCCGAGCGGGCTCTGGCTCGGCGCGGCGCTCATCGTCGGCGCCTCGATGTTCCTGCTCTGGCGTGAGAGCCGGCCGGAAGGGTCAGCATGAGGCGTCAGTCGCCCTCGTCCTCATAGCCGACGAGATGCAGCGGTCGCGCGCGGATGCCGGCAAGCGCACACCAGCGCACCAGCGCCTCCTCGCGGCCATGCGTCACCCAGACCTCGCCGGGCGAAAGCTCGGCGATGGTCGTCGTCAGCTCGTCCCAGTCGCAATGGTCGGATATGACCAGCGGCAGCTCGACGCCGCGCTGCTTGGCGCGCTGGCGGATCATCATCCAGCCCGACGCGAAGGCCGGCACCGGATCGGGGAAGCGCCGCGCCCAGCGGTCGGCGAAGGCCGAGGGTGGTCCGACCACGACGGCGCCGGCAAAGGCGGCCGCCTCGCCGCGCCTTCCATTGCCGAGCGTCGCCGGCGCCAGCGGGCCGAGATCGATGCCCTCCGCCTCATAGAGCGCGCAAAGCCGTTCCAGCGCGCCATGGATATAGATCGTCTCGTCATAGCCGGCCTCGCGCAGCCGCTTGATCACGCGCTGCGCCTTGCCGAGCGCATAGGCGCCGACGAGATGGGCGCGCTCGGGAAAGGCGGCGAGCGAGGCGAGCAGCTTGGCGATCTCGTCGCCGTCGTCGGGATGGCGGAAGACGGGGAGGCCGAATGTCGCCTCGGTGATGAAGACGTCGCAGGCGACCGGCTCGAAGGGGAGGCAGGTCGGATCGCGCCGCCGCTTGTAGTCGCCCGAGACGACGATGCGGCAGCCGCCGCCCTCGACGGCGATCTGCGCCGAACCGAGCACATGGCCGGCCGGATGGAAGGTGACCTCGACATCGCCGACGCGCATCACCTCGCCGAGCTCGGCGATCTGCGTCGACCCCGCAAAATCCTCGCCGTAGCGGACTGACATGATGGCGAGCGTCTCGGCGGTGGCGAGCACGGCACCATGGCCCGACCGGGCATGGTCGGCATGGCCATGGGTGATCAGCGCCCGCTCGACCGGGCGCACCGGATCGATATGGAAGCCGCCGAGCGGGCAATAGAGCCCGTTCTCATCGGGCGCGAGCAGGGCTTCGGGTCTGATCATGAGGCTCAAGATAGTGTGTGGGTGCGGCTGGAACAGCCCTCACCCCCGCCCTCTCCCGCAAGCGGGAGAGGGGGCGCTGGCACTATCGACAGGTTCTACGGACCGATGCCTGAGCCCGGCACGGCGGACCCCCTCTCCCGCTTGCGGGAGAGGGTTGGGGTGAGGGCCTTGCTCGACTTTGCCCATAGCACGTCCTACTTCTGTTCTCGTGTCCGCCCCGACAGCCGCATCCCCCGCCGACCTCTTGCCCGCGCCGTTTCGCGACTGGTTCGCGCGGCGGGGCTGGGCGCCGCGTGCGCATCAGCTGGAATTGCTGCAGCGCGCTGAGGAGGGGCGCTCGGTGCTGCTCATCGCGCCGACCGGCGCCGGCAAGACGCTGGCCGGCTTCCTGCCGAGCCTCGTGGCGCTGGCGGGGCGGCCGAAGCGGTCGCGAAAGCCCGGCATCCACACGCTCTACATCTCGCCGCTCAAGGCGCTCGCCGTCGACATCGCGCGCAATCTCGAGGCGCCGCTCGAGGGAATGGCGCTCGACATCACCGTCGAGACGCGGACCGGCGACACGCCGGCGCACAAGCGGCAGCGGCAGAAGCATGCGCCGCCCGACATCCTGCTGACGACGCCCGAGCAGCTGGCGCTGCTGCTTTCGGCGCCGGACGCCGGGCGCTTCTTCGAGAGCCTCGAAACGGTGGTGCTCGACGAACTGCACTCGCTGGTCACGGCAAAGCGCGGCGATCTGCTGGCGCTCGGCCTCGCCCGGCTTCGCAAGCTGAGGCCGCGTCTGCGGGCCGTCGGGCTTTCCGCCACCGTCGCCGAGCCGGACGATCTTCGACGCTGGCTGATGCCGCAGGGGAATGGTGAGCCGGCAAATCTCGCCGATCTGGTGACGGTGAAGGGCGGCGCGGCGCCCGAGGTCACCATCTTGCCGGCCGAGACGCGCATTCCCTGGGCCGGGCATTCGGCCGTGCATGCCATGGAGGCAATCTACGACCAGATCCGCGCCAGCCGCATGGTGCTCGTCTTCGTCAACACCCGCAGCCAGGCCGAGCGCATCTTCCAGGAGCTCTGGCGGGTCAACGAGGACGGCTTGCCGATCGCGCTGCATCACGGCTCGCTGGATGTCGGCCAGCGGCGGCGCGTCGAGGCGGCGATGGCGGCTTCGGAGCTGCGCTGCGTCGTCTGCACCTCGACGCTCGATCTCGGCATCGACTGGGGCGATGTCGACCTCGTCATCAATGTCGGCGCGCCGAAGGGCGCGAGCCGCTTGGCGCAGCGCATCGGACGCGCCAATCACCGCATGGACGAGCCCTCGCGCGCGCTGCTGGTGCCGGCCAACCGCTTCGAGGTCATGGAATGCACGGTGGCGCTGGAGGCGAGCCTTGCCGGTGCGCAGGATACCCCGCGCGTCCGGGCCGGCGCGCTGGACGTGCTCGCCCAGCATGTACTCGGCATGGCCTGCTCCGCGCCCTTCGATGCCGATGCGCTCCATGCCGAGGTCACGTCCGCCGCGCCCTATCGCGATCTCGATTACGAGACCTTCGAGCGCGTCGTCGACTTCGTCGCGACCGGCGGCTATGCGCTGCGCGCCTATGAGAGGTTCGCCAAGATCAGGCGCGGCAAGGACGGTCTCTGGCGCATCACCCATCCCGCCGTGGCGCAGCAGTACCGGCTGAATGTCGGCACGATCATCGAGGCGCCGCTCCTCAAAGTACGCCTCGCCTCGCGCAAGACCGGCGGGCCGGTCGGCATGGGCGGGCGCGTGCTCGGCGAGATCGAGGAGTTCTTCATCGAGCAGCTTTCGCCCGGCGACAGCTTTCTCTTCGCCGGCCTCGTGGTGAAGCTCGAAGGCATCCGCGACAATGTCGCCGTTGTCTCGCGCACCCATGACGAGGCGCCGAAGGTGCCGATGTATGCCGGCGGCAAGTTCCCGCTCTCCACCTATCTCGCCGACGGCGTGCGCGGGCTGCTCGCCGACGAGGCGAGCTGGTCGCGGCTGCCGGACCAGGTCGCCGACTGGCTGCGCATCCAGAAGGAAGTCTCCGTGCTGCCGCGGCGCGACCAGCTTCTCGTCGAGACCTTTCCGCGCGGCGGCCGCTTCTACATGGTCGCCTATCCCTTCGAGGGCAGGCTGGCGCACCAGACGCTCGGCATGCTGCTGACGCGCCGGCTGGAGCGGGCGAAGCTGCGCCCGCTCGGCTTCGTGGCCTCGGACTATTCGCTGGCGGTCTGGGGCCTCGGCGACATGGGCGCCGCCTTCGCCAGGGACAAGCCGGCGCTCGGCGACCTCTTTTCCCCGGACATGCTCGGCGACGATCTCGATGCCTGGCTCGCCGAGAGCTATCTGCTGAAACGCAGCTTCCGCACCTGCGCGCTCATTTCCGGCCTCATCGAGCGCCGTCATCCAGGCAAGGAGAAGACCGGCCGCCAAGTGACGATGTCGACCGATCTCATCTATGACGTGCTGCGCAGCCACGAGCCCGACCATATCCTCTTGCGCGCGACCTGGGCCGACGCAGCGACGGGTCTCCTCGACGTCGCGCGGCTTTCGGACATGCTGATGCGCGTCGAGGGCGCGATCCTGCATAAGCCGCTCGAGCGCATATCGCCTCTGGCCGTGCCGGTGATGCTCGATATCGGCAAGGAGACGGTCGCAGGTTCGGCGGCAGAGGATATCCTGCGCGAGAATGTCGACGATCTCGTCCGCGAGGCGATGGGCGAGGCCTTCCTCGAGGCGGAGCACGGCGCCGGCTTGCCGGCGGGAGTCGTCCTCTCCTAATGTGCGGCGAGAACGAAACGCGAATCGCCGCATGAACCCGCCCGCGACAGCCCTGTCAGCCCCCGATTCCGAAACCTCGACGACGCATTGCGTGGTTGCCGATATCACCGTCGCGCTGACGGTGGAAGGCGCGCTGCATCTTGAGGAAGAGGCGACGCTCGTGGTCGCCGACCTGCATCTCGAAAAGGGTTCGGCCTTCGCGGCGCGCGGCCAGATGCTGCCGCCCTATGATACGTCGGCGACGCTGCGCCGGCTGGCCGCCGTCATCGCGCGGCTCGCGCCCCGGCGCGTCGTCGCGCTCGGCGACAGCTTCCATGACCGGCGCGCGGCGGAGCGGCTCGGCGAGGCCGACCGGTCGTTGCTCGCGCAATTGGTGGCCGGCTGCGAATGGATCTGGATCGCCGGCAACCACGATCCGCTGCCGCCGGCCGCGCTCGGCGGCCATGCCGAGCGCGAACTCACTGTCGGCCCGCTGACCTTGCGCCACGAGCCGCGTGGCGGGCGGGCGCCGGGCGAGGTCGCCGGCCATCTCCATCCCTCCGCCCGCGTCGTCGGCCGCGGCGGCGGCTCGGTGCGCAGACGCTGCTTCATCGCCAATCGCGAGCGGCTCGTGATGCCGGCCTTCGGCGCGCTCGCCGGCGGCCTCGACGTGCTCGATGACGCCTTCCGCCCGCTGTTCCACGGCGCGCCGTTCCACGCCTTCATGCTCGGCGAGGCAGTGCACAAGGTGGCCGGCCACCGTCTCGCCGGCGAAGGACGCGGCGCCTATCTGCAGGTCGCGCGGCGGCCGGTCAGACGTCCAGCAGCGCGCTGAAGCCGCCGAAGATCATCCGCTTTCCGTCGGCCGGCATGTCTTCCATCATCGCCTTGATGCGCTCGTCGGCCATCACCTTGGCATTGACGGCGTCGCGATGGGCGCGGTCGCGATATTTGATCCAGGAGAAGATGACGACCTCGTCGTCCTTCAGCTGGACGGAGCGGGGAAACGAGGTCAGTTCGCCATAGGGAACGTCGTCGCCGACATATTCGGCATAGGAAAGGGCGCCGTATTCGCGCCAGACCTCCGACGCGATGGTCGCGATCCGCCGGTAATCGTCGAGGCGGGCCTTCGGCACCGGCAGTATGAATCCGTCGACATAGGACATCGCATCTTCCTCCTTGCGGCTTTCGACGATCAGAGGACGAACGGCGCCACACTCAGCCGACGGGCTGGGCCACTTTTTCGCTCGTCTCCTCGGCAGGCTGGGCAGCGGGCCGTACCCGCCGCCCGACATGGCGGGTCTTCGACCAATGATGCGGCGCGATGATCAGTTCGCCGATGGCGCGGTAGCAGGCGAGCGACATCAGCAGCCAATAGGCCGGCAGATAGAAGAGTGCCGAGGCCGGCCAGGGCAGGCGGCGCAATCGGAAAGTCTCGCGCGATAGCAGCACGAAGACGCCATAGGCGGAGACGAGGTTGAAGAGGCTCAGCATCGTCATCGCCGCGAAGAGCGGGCTGTCGGCCCGCCAGAGCCGCGCCGGGTCGAAGAGGAGCGCCAGCGCGGTCGCCAGATAGACGGGATGGATGGCGGCGGCGACGAGCGAGCCGAACAGCACCAGCAGGCAATAGGCGAAGCGCCGCGGCCCGATCTCCCGAAGCAGCCGGCGGGGCGAGCGGAGATGCACGAGCAGCGTCTGCATCCAGCCTTTCAACCAGCGCGTCCTCTGGCCGAGCCAGACGCCGACGGTACGCGGCGCCTCTTCCAGCGTCGGCCGGTCGATGACGCCGGAGCGATAGCCGAAGCGCGCCAGGCGAAGCCCGAGATCGGCGTCCTCGGTGACATTGTAGGGGTCCCAGCCGCCGACTTCCTCCAGCACGGCGCGGCGGAAATGGTTGGACGTGCCGCCGAGCGGCAGCGGCAGGTCGAGATCGGCGAGAAGCGGCAGCACGCCGTCGAACTGCACGGAATATTCGAGCGCGAACAGCGCGGTCAGTCCGTTGGTTGCGGTGTTGTCGACGAGGAGCGGCGCCTGCACGCAGGCGAGGTCGGCCCCTCCACGCTCGAAGGCGAGATGCGCCTCGACGAGTTGCAGCGGATCGGGCCGGTCCTCCGCGTCGAAGACGGTGACGTATTCGCCGCGCGCAAGCGGCAGCGCGAAGGCCAACGCCTTGGGCTTGGTGCGCGGGCCATAGGAGGGGACAGCGAGAATCTCGAAGGGCGGCTGCAGCCTGAGCGCCTTGGCAGCGGCAAGGGTCGCGCTGTCATCGGCCTCGACGATGAGCTTGATGTCGAGTTTCTCGCGCGGCCACACCAGCCGCTGCATGCAGCCTGCGAGTTCGGCGACCATATGTGGCTCGCGATAGAGCGGCAGCAGGATGCTGTAGACCGGAAGGTTGTCGGGCTCCACCCGCGGCAGCTCCGTCCGGCGGTGGCGGCGCCGATGCGTCACGACGCTGATCGCCTGCATGCGCAACAGAACGGTGGCCAGGAACACGAAGCCGGCAAGGATCTCGATGGCCGCGACCGCCGGTGCCCCGAGAAGGAAGACCGCGGCGGCGATGGCGAACAGCAGGACTGCGAGGATTGCGCCTTCGATCCGCGTGACGAGGAGCCGCGCCGAAAGATCCGGCCGCCACCTCGCCAGCCGGTCCGTCGCATCGCGGACGAGCGCCATGCGGTATCGCGCCAGCAGCAGGCGGCGGATCGCGGCCGGCGTCGTGACGATGACGAGCCTGGCGATCGCGGGGTCTTTGCGGAGCCGCGCAAACAGCGAGAGGACGTCACCGCTGTCCGGGGCGATGAAGATCACTTTCTCGTCGTCGCGTTCTGCCGCGGCCAGCGAGCCCTTCCGGATGGCCGCCGCGATCGCGGCGACATCGTTGGCCGTGCCGGCGCGTGCGCGATATCCTTCGCCGAGCGGGTTTGCCACGAAGCGGAGCCCGAGCTCGGCCGCGCGCGCCCGGAAGGCGCCCGGCACATCGCTACCAGTGCCCTCGGCGCCTGGCACCGATGACCATTCCCTGCGGCTGCCCACGTCCGCCCCCGTTCGACGTTCCGCAACGAGCGGGCCATCGCTATGCTTGCTGCAAACGCTCCGGATCCCAGCCGGCGGCTGCAACCATGAGTGAGACAGATGCGACGCCGCTTGGCAATTCCCTTGCGCGGCCCGATCGTGGCAATCGTGATGTCGCTCGCCACGGTGGCGTCGGCCGGCGAGGTCGTGATCCCGAATTTCTTCGATCCGGGGCGGCGCATCGACCTGCCGCCGCCCGCCGCGCTGACGCCGCTTCGCTTCGCGACGGTCGCGGACTTCCCACCCTTCAGCTTCACGGGACCCGATGGCGCCCTGACCGGCTTCAATGTCGAGCTGGCGCGGGCGATCTGCCGCGAACTCGCCGTCGCCTGCACGATGCAGACGCGGCCTTTCGAGAGCCTCGGTGCATCAATCGCCGAAGACCGCATCGACGCCGCCATCGCCGGCATCGCTATCACGCCGGCCGCACGCGAGACGCTCGGCTTCTCGGATATCTATCTGCGTCCCGCAGCCCGCTTCATCGCCCCCTCCGGCGCAACGACTGCGGAAATCGATGCCGATAGGCTCAAGGGCCGCACGGTGGCCGTCGCCGCCGGCAGCGCGCATGAAGCCTATCTCGCGAGCTTCTTTCCAGGGGTGCGGCGCCAGGCAACCACAAGTCCGATCGCCGCGGCTGAGGCGGTCAGGGACGGCGCGGCCGACTTCGCCTTCGGCGATGGCATCGCGCTGGCGTTCTGGCTGCAGTCACCGGCGGCGAGGGACTGCTGCGCCTTCGCCGGCGGCCCGTATCTGGAGAGCCGCTTCTTCGGCGAGGGCTATGCGATCGCGTTGCCCAAGGACCGGCCCGAACTTCGCCAGGCTATCAACTGGGCGCTGGACAGCCTCTCCGACAAGGGCGTCTTCGCGGAGCTCTATCTCCGCTATTTTCCGGTCGGCTATTTCTGAGGCTCAGAGCGTCCGGTAGCGGGCGCGGGCGCCGCGCTCGATGGCGGCGGCGGTGAGCGCGTCGACATCGAGGACGTCGCGGAGGAGTTCGAGGAAGCGAAGCTCTTCCTGCTCGACATGGAGGTCCGCGGCGGCAACCTCGACGGCGAGCGCATAGGCCGTCTCGTGCAGCTTCTTCGGCAGCGCCGTCGCGATCACCGCGAGCACCTCGTGCAGGCCGTCGGCCTCGCGGGTGATGGCGGCGCAGTCTTCCGCCACCTGTACGAGACGATCGGTGTCGAAGCCGCCGAAGATCGGCAGCGTGTTGACGATGTCGCCGATCTTGCGCATCTCGCGATCGGTCATCTCGCGGTCGACTGCCGACAGCGTCACCATGACATAGATGAGTGCCTCCTGCGGGGAAACGGCACTCTTGGTGGCGGCGGCCTTGTCCATCGTCTGAAACTCCGTCGTCTTTCCGCCGGGCGGCGGCGCGGCACGAAACTAGGATGTCGGCGGCGCTTGTTCAACGCCTGCCGCGCGAGACAGCCCGGGGGTTCGCCATTGACGCCGCGCCGCGCGCTCCCTATGCCTCTCGCGCCCGCGCGGCCACAATGCCCGCGGAATGATCCTCCCGAGGTTTCCGATGTCGTCAGCAAGGCCACCCGTTCTCGATCTTTCGCCCGCCCTCGTCGCCGCGGCGAAAGAGTCGAAAGCCTGGCCCTTCGAGGAGGCGCGGCGGATCATCGCCCGGCTCGAGACACGCGGACCGAAGTCGCCGGTTCTCTTCGAGACCGGCTACGGGCCGTCGGGCCTGCCGCATATCGGTACGTTCGGCGAGGTCGCGCGCACGACCATGGTGCGCACTGCCTTCCGCCTCCTGACCGAGGACAAGATCGAGACGCGCCTTCTTTCCTTCTCGGACGACATGGACGGCCTCCGCAAGGTGCCGTCCAACGTGCCGAACCAGGAGATGATGGCCGCGCATCTCGGCATGCCGCTGACGCGGGTGCCGGATCCGTTCTCGAACGAGTATCCGTCCTTCGGCGCGGCCAACAATGCGCGGCTCCGTGCCTTCCTCGATTCCTTCGGTTTTGCCTACGAATTCGCGAGCGCGACGGACTATTACGCCTCCGGCCGCTTCGACGGCGCGCTGCGGCGCATGCTCGAGGTCTATGACGAGGTGATGGCGATCATCCTGCCGACGCTCGGTGCCGAGCGGCAGGCGACCTATTCGCCTTTCCTGCCGATCTCGAAGAAGACCGGGCGGGTGCTGCAGGTGCCGATGATCGACCGCGACGTCGCGGCCGGCACGATCACCTATGTCGATCCCGAGGACGGAGAGACGGTGACGACCACCGTCACCGGCGGCGCGGTCAAGTGCCAGTGGAAGGCCGACTGGGCCATGCGCTGGTATGCGCTCGGCGTCGATTACGAGATGAGCGGCAAGGACCTCATCGACAGCGTCAAGCTCTCGACCCGAATCTGCCGTGCCCTCGGCGCGGAGCCCCCGGAATGCTTCACTTATGAGCATTTCCTCGACGAGAACGGCGAGAAGATCTCGAAGTCGAAGGGCAACGGCCTCACCATCGAGCAGTGGCTGACCTATGCCTCGCCGGAGAGCCTGTCGCTGCTCATGTACAACAAGCCGAAGACGGCGAAGCGCCTCGGCTTCGAGGTGATCCCGCGCCATGTCGACGACTATGCGGGCTTCATCGAGGCCTTCCCGCGCCAGGCGACCGAGCACCAGCTCGGCAATCCGGCCTGGCACATCCATTCCGGGCATCCGCCTTCGGTGGTCTCGCCGATCAGCTTCGCGATGCTGCTGAACCTCGTCTCGGTTTCCGATGCAACCGACAAGGCCGTGCTGTGGGCCTATGTCTCGCGCTATCTGCCCGAGATCGAGCCGGCCGCCCGCGAGAAGCTGGACGCGCTGGCCGGCTTCGCGATCCGCTACTACGACGACGTCCTCAAGGCGCATAAGCACTATATCCGCCCCGAGGGCGCGCTCGCCGAGGCGCTCGCGGCGCTCGATGCGGCGCTTGCCGCGTTGCCGGAAGGATCCACCGCCGACGAGATCCAGGCGGTGGTGTTCGATGTCGGTCGCGCCTTCTTCCCCGATCCGGCCAAGAAGGGTCCGGACGGCAATCCGCCGGGCGTCTCGCTCGACTGGTTCCGCGGCCTCTACCAGGCGCTGCTCGGGCAGGACCAGGGTCCGCGCTTCGGCTCCTTCGTGGCGATCTACGGCATCGCGGAAACGCGCGAGCGCATCGCCCGCGCCCTGGCCGGCACGCTGGCGCCGGGCTGACGCTGATCGATGGCGGCGCCCTTGCGCGCCGCCGCTCGCTGTGGATGGATCGGCGGCATGTCCTTGCAGGAGCGCCGCCGATGACTCTTGAACACTGGCTCGCCTTCGCCGCCGCGTCCGCGGTCATGCTGGCTATTCCCGGCCCGACCGTGCTGCTCGTGATCAGCTATGCGCTTGGCCATGGCCGAAGGGCCGGCCGCGCCACCGTCGCCGGTGTCGCGCTCGGCGATTTCACCGCCATGACGGCGTCGATGCTCGGCCTCGGGGCGTTGCTCGCCGCCTCGGCGACGCTGTTCACGGTGCTGAAATGGGTTGGCGCCGCCTATCTCGTCTATCTCGGCATCAAGCTCTGGCGCGCCAAGCCGACCGTCGGCGCTCCGAGCGATGTGGCGGAGACGAAGACGGTCCGCGTCTTCCTGCATGCTTATGTCGTGACGGCGCTCAACCCGAAGAGCATCGTCTTCTTCGTCGCCTTCCTGCCGCAGTTCCTCGTGGCCGGCGCGCCGCTGCTGCCGCAGATGATCCTGTTCGAGGCGACCTTCCTGGTGCTGGCGACCCTCAACGCGGCGCTCTATGGGCTGCTCGCGAGCGGGGCGCGCACGACGATCCGCAAGCCGTCCGTCCAGACCGCGGTCAACCGGGTTGGCGGCTCGCTGCTCATCGGCGCCGGCCTGCTGTCGGTCGGCCTCCGCCGCGCCAGCGCCTGATGGGCTACTGCCGCACCGGGCAGCCGTCCGGGCGCGTCGCGGCGGCCCAGATGCCGGCCCCGGCGCAGCGCGCCTCGCGTTCCGCGGCGCGATATTCGTCGGGCGCATCCTCGGCCGGCGCCGCCCAGCCCTGCTCGACCAGCCAGGCGGCGAGATCGGTCTGGCCGATGCGGCAGGAGGCCGGCTCGGCGCCTACATGCTCGACCGTATCGAGACGGCACTCGACGCCGCGCGCGCGGATCCGCTGGCGCAGCGCCTGCATCGAGAGAAAGGCGCAGTCGAAGCCGGGCTCGTCTGGCGCGGTGTGGCAGGTGCTGCCGCTGGCCGGCACGATGATGCCGTCGAGCTGGACCTTGCGGCCGCCGAGATTCATGATGCCGGCGCCGATCACGACGACCTGGCTATAGGTTTTCCATTGCGGGCCGCTCGGCGGCACTGCCACGGGTTCGGGTGCCTTCGGGGCCTCGCGCTCCAGGACGCCCGTGACGAGCGGGCCGGGGCTGATGCCGGGGCCGCCGACGATGCGCGGCAGGCTGCCGGGCGGCGCCTCCGGCGTGGTGGGGACGGTGCTGGTGACGAGAGGGGCGGGTTCGGGAAGCGGCCGCGCGATCTTGGGCGACGGCGTGATCGTCTCCGGTGCCGGCAAGGGGCGGCTCGCGGCGGCGATCGGCTGCGCCGGGGCCGATGCGCCCGCGCCGAGGCGCACGCTTTCCCCGCCATCCATCACGAGCGTGACGATGCCGGCGAGGATGACGGCGACGAGCAGCAGGGCGGCGATCTGCAGCGTGCGGGTCATTGGCTGGCCCAGATGATCCTTGCGATCCAGTCGATCTCATGCGTCGCGAGACTGCGCGGCGGGTGGTCGGGATTGAGCGAGGCGAGCTCGACATGGGCCGCGTCGCGGCGGGCGAGAACCTTGGCCATGACCTCTCCCTGCTGCGTGCGGACGACGACGCGGTCTCCAACATGGCAGGGCGCGGTCGGCGAAACGATGATGACGTCGCCGTGCCTATAGAGCGGCATCATGGAATCACCTGAAACTTCAAGCGCATAGACGCCTTCGGTATTGCGGCTCTGCGGAAAGGAGACCTCATACCAGCCTTGACCGGCCGGGAAGCCGCCATCGTCGAAGAACCCGCCGGCACCGGCCTGCGCGAAGCCGATCAGCGGCACCTGGCGGAAGGGCCGGTCGATCTCGGCAAGCGCCGCGCCCGTGCCGGCGACGATGCCGAGGAAGCGCTCGACCGACTCGCCGGTCGCCTCGAGGATCTTGGAGATGCTTTCCGTCGACGGCCAGCGCGGGCGCCCGTCGCTGCCGACCCGCTTCGAGCGGTTGAAGGTCGTCGGATCGAGGCCCGCCCGCTTGGCCAATCCGGACACACTGAGCGCATGACGCTCGGCGAGAACGTCGATGGCCGTCCAGATCCGTTCGTGTGACAGCATGGCCGGACCTTCCGGATGAACGGGCCGGACCGGGGCGGATGCTCCCGGCGAGGCCCTGCCTTTTCTCCCCCGAGACGCGGCACAACGAGGCGCAGGAACAGGAATAAAATCCCCGCAAGCACCATGTATCCCCGCGAACGAACCGTGTCCAGCCGGCACCGCCCGCCTTGCCGCAGATCGCGCACGCGCCTTGCCGAGGTGCGGGGGAGCCGCTAGTTTTCGACAAGAACGGGACATTCCATGACAGAAATCTACAAGATCGCGCCCGCGGCGCTCTGGCGCGAGGCGGAAGCGCTCGGCCGCTTCGAGGGCGCGCCGGTCGACCGCGCCGACGGCTTCATCCATTTCTCGGCGGCGGAGCAATTGCGCGAGACGGCGGCCCGCCACTTCGCCGGCATCGACGACCTGCTTCTCGTCGCGGTCGAGGCGGAGGCAATGGGGCCGGCGCTCAAATGGGAGCCCTCGCGCGGCGGGGCTCTGTTCCCGCATCTCTACGCACCGCTCGACCTCGCTCATGTCCGCTCGGTCGAGCCGCTGCCGCGCGGCGAGGACGGCGTCCACATCTTCCCGGCCGCCATCCCGTGAGCCTCTATCGCCTCGCCCGCCCGGCCATCTTCCGGATCGATCCGGAAACGGCGCATGGCCTGTCGCTGAAGATGATCGGCTCCGGCCTGACGCGGGCCGTCGATCCGGCGCGCGACCCGCGGCTTGCCCGCTCCCTGTTCGGCCTCGAATTCCCGAATCCGCTCGGGCTCGCCGCCGGGCTCGACAAGAATGCCGAGGTCGCGGACGGGCTCTTGTCGCTCGGCTTCGGCTTCATCGAGATCGGCTCGGTGACGCCGCGGCCGCAGGCCGGCAATCCACGGCCGCGGATCTTCCGCCTCGCCGAGGACGGCGCGATCATCAACCGCCTCGGCTTCAACAATGCCGGCAAGGCGGCAGCGCGCGACAATCTCGCCCGCAGGCGGCGGCGCGGGATCGTCGGCGTCAATATCGGCGCCAACAAGGACAGCACCGACCGCGCGGCCGACTATGTCGCGCTGATCGACGCCTTCTCCGATCTCGCGAGCTATTTCACGGTCAACGTCTCCTCGCCCAACACGCCGGGCCTTCGCGACCTGCAGGGCAGGGCGGCGCTCGACGCGCTGCTCGCCCGCGTCGTCGAGGCACGCGATGCGCAGCCGCGGCGGGTGCCGATGCTGGTCAAGATCGCGCCGGACATGGACGAGGCGGGGCTCGCCGATGTGGCCGAGGTGGTGATGGCGCGCCGGCTCGATGGCGTGATCATCTCCAACACGACGGTCTCGCGGCCGCCGCTCGCCGCGGCGACGCTGGCAAAGGAGACGGGTGGTCTCTCCGGAAGGCCGCTCTTCCGCATGTCGACGGTGATGCTGGCGCGCTTCCGCGGTCTCGTCGGGCCGGACATGCCGCTGATCGGGGTCGGCGGCGTCGACTCGGCCGAGACGGCGTTCCAGAAGATCGCGGCCGGCGCCGATCTCGTGCAGCTCTATACCGGCCTCGTCTATCAGGGACCGGGACTGCCCGGCGAGATACTTTCCGGCCTCTCGCGCATCCTCGACCGCCGCGGCCTCGGCTCGATCGCCGAGGCGGTCGGCATCGAGCGCGAGCGCTGGGCCGCAGGCGGCTGACAAATGGATACACTTTGATACCGCCGCGGGAGGATCGCGCGGCGGTCCTCCGCTATCGCTGAGCCATGGATCGCCGGAAGCATTGGGACGCCGGCGCGATGAGGGCCAGGGCATGCGCGGGGTTCGGGATTTCTTCTTCAGGTACGGGACGCCGCTGACGGCGGGCCTCTTCATCGTCTCGGCGGTCTCGGGCGTCGCGCTCTATTTCGGCTGGTCGCCGGGGCTGTTCCACGAGATGCACGAGGTGCTCTCGCTGGTCCTGCTCCTGCCCTTCGTGCTGCATCTGTGGCGCAACTGGCGGCCATTCCTCAACTATTTCCGCCATGCGGCAATGCCGATCGCGCTGGTCGCGAGCCTCGCCGCCGCCGCGGCCTTCGCCTATGGCGCCAGCGCGAGCGGGAGGAGCGGCGGCAATCCGGCGATGGCGCTGGTCGCGGCCGCGCAAGAGGCGCCGCTGGAAACGCTGGCCCCGGTGCTGAAGCTCGATGGCGCGACGGCGGTGAAACGGCTCGACGATGCCGGCTTCGGCCCCGTGGCGCCGACCGACACGCTGGCGGCGATCGCGGCGCGGAGCGGCCACAGCGCCTTCGAGCTCATCGCGAAGCTGACTGCGCCGGCTGCCGCCGCCGGCGGCTGAGGCTGAGCTTCAGTCCGCCTCGTCCCGGGGGCCGAAGGTCGCGGCGATGCGGCCGCGGCAGCGCCAGGCGAGCGTCAGCCCGCGCGCCGAGAGGAAGACGAGAAGCGCCAGCCACAGCCCGTCGGTGCCCAGCGCCGGCTCGGCCCACCACCAGACGGCCAGGAAGAGGACGAGCGAGGCGAGCATCATGTTGCGCATGTCGCGCGACCAGGTGGCGCCGATGAAGACGCCGTCCATCTGGAAGGCGAGCACGCCGGCGATCGGCGTCGCCACCGCCCAGGGCAGATAGCGGCGGGCCATCTCGCGCACCTCCTCGTTGGCGGTCATGAGATCGATGATCGCCGGACCGGCGAGCGCAAACACCGCCGCCGCGACGAAGGCGAGGCCATAGCCCCACAGAAGCGTCAGCCAGACCGAGCGCACGAAGGCGGCGCGGTAGCGCGCGCCGACCGCGCGGCCGGCATATTGCTCCGCCGCCGCCGCGAAGCCGTCGAGGAAATAGCCGCCGACGAGGAAAAGGTTCATCAGCACCGCATTGGCGGCGAGCGTGACATCGCCGAAGGCGGCGCCGCGCGAGGCGAAGAAGCCGAAAGCGAAGAGGAGCGCGAAGGAGCGGATCATGATGTCGCGGTTGACCGCGACCATGCGGATGATCGCCGCCCGGTCGAGCACGACGGCGCGCGCCGGCCGGTCGCGGCGGTCGAGCGATGGCAGGATGACGAGGAGGCCGAGACAGGCAGTGACCGCCTCGCCCACCGCCGTTCCGAGCCCTGCGCCGGCGATGCCCCAGCCAAAGCCGAGCACGAAGAGGACGGTGAGAGCGATGTTGAGGCCGTTCAGCACCGTCTGCAGGACGAGGCCGGCAGTGGCGCGCCCGAGCCCGACCAGCCAGCCGAGCATCGCGTAATTGGCGAGCGCGAAGGGCGTCGAGAGCAGGCGGATGTCGAAATAGGTCGTCGTCGCCGCCTGCACCGCCGGACTGCCGCCGAGCCCGGCAAGGGCGAGAGTGAGGATCGGCCGGCCGAGCAGGATGACCGCGACCCCGATCGCAAGCGCGATCAGCAGCGCGCGGAAGAGCACCGCCTGCATCTCCGGCCGGTCTCCGGCGCCATAGGCCTGCGCGGTGAGGCCTGTCGTGCCGCTCCTGAGGAAATTGAAGGTCGAGAAGATGAAGTCGAAGATGACGGCGCCGAGCGCCACGCCGCCGATCAGCGCCGCATCGCCGATGCGGCCGATCACCGCCATGTCGGTGATGCCGAGCAGCGGCGTCGAGAGATAGGCGAGCGTCATCGGCACCGCGATGGCGAGGATGCCGCGATGGGTGACGGCGAAGGCGCGGCCGGCCGCGGGAGCGGATGCGTCGTTCATGGGGAGATCGCGCTGCTGGCGGCCGGTGCCGCCGCGATGAGGGAAGGGCCGAGGGATAGCCGCTTCGCGCTTCCCCGTCGATGCCGATATCGCGACGCTCTCGCAAGTTGCCGCGCCTGCGCTATCCTCGCCGCATGCCGCTGCCGATCGTCCATCACGAGGCCTATACCGCCGAGATTCCGGCCGATCACCGTTTCCCCATGCGGAAATATGATCGCCTCGCCGCTCTGATCCGCGCCGCGGGCCTGGCCGAGGCGGGCTTTGCCCGGCCTGAGGCGGCGAGCGCGGCGGAACTCGCCCGCGCGCATGACGCGGCCTATGTCGACGCGGTGCTCGGCTTCGGCCTGCCGCCCGCGATCGTGCGCGAGATCGGGCTGCCGATGAACGAGACGGTGGTACGCCGCGCAGCGACGGCCGCCGGCGGCACGATCCTCGCCGCTCGGCTGGCGCTGGAAACCGGACTCGCCTGCAACACCGCCGGCGGCAGCCATCATGCCCGCGCCGAGCAGGGCGCCGGGTTCTGCACCTTCAACGATGTCGCGGTCGCCATCGGCGTGCTCCTCGCCGAGCGGCGCATCGAGACGGCGCTGGTGGTCGATTGCGACGTGCATCAGGGTGATGGAACGGCCGCCATCTTCGCGGGCGACGCGCGCGTCACGACGCTGTCGCTGCATGGCGAACGCAACTATCCCGTCCGCAAACGCGCTTCGACGATCGATATCGGGCTTTCCGACGGGACGGAGGATGCGGCCTATCTAGAGGCGCTCGGCGCCATCCTGCCGCCGCTGCTCGATCGGCTGCAGCCGGACATCGTCTTCTACAATGCCGGCGTCGATCCGCATCGCGACGATCGCCTCGGCCGGCTGGCGATGAGCGATGACGGCGCGGCGCGACAGCATGGTCGTGGAAGCGGTGCGCTCGCGCGATCTGCCCTTGGCGGGCGTCATCGGCGGCGGCTATGGCAGCGATGTCGAGGCCGTCGCACGGCGCCACCTGTCGCTCTTCCGCGCAGCGGCAGGCTACGCGGCCTGAGAGTCAGAGGAGGCGGCGGATGGTCCGGCTTTCGCCCTCGGAGGCGGAGAGGCATTCCGGCGCGATATAGGGCCAGGACTGCACCTCGCAGCCCTTGCGCCCGCCGACGCCGGTACGCTCGAAACTGACGGCCGCGGTCGGATCGGCGGTGCCATTGCCATGGCCCGTCGCCTGCGTTCCGAAGGCGGTCGCCGCGGTGGCGACGAGCGTCGCGGTTGCAAGAATGCCGATCACCCGGCGCCGATCGATGCTGATCATGATCCCCCGCCGCCCTGCGGCGTCCCAATCTGAAAATCTGTTCCGCTCAATTGCGGTTCGCTTGTGCAACGCGCGACCCTTGCGCCGGTTTCAAGCAGAAGCGTCGCCGCGGCGATGTGATGTCCGTCACGGTGAGCGCGCGGCATCGCGCGACGAGGTGCATTGCGCCGCCGGATCGTCTATGTGACGCCGATCGAGACGGGGATTGCGACATGACGGCTGAGAGCAATCGCGGGCGGATCCGCCTGCTTCTGGACACGGCGGATCGCGCGGCCTGGGAAGAATGGCTGCCGACCGGCCTCTTCCACGGCGTCACCACCAATCCGACGCTGCTCGCCGCCGCCGGCATTCCCTGCGAACTCACCTATCTCCGCGATCTCGCCGAGGCGGCGTTCGCGCTCGGCACCGGCGAGGTGCAGATGCAGACTTTCGGACGGAGCGCCGAGGCGCTGGAGGCGAACGGGCGCGCGCTGGCGGCGCTCGACGATCGCATCGTCGTCAAGGTGCCGATCACCCGCGAGGGCGCCGTCGCCGCGGCGCGGCTGAAGGCGGACGGCATCCGCATCACCATGACCGCCGTCTATGCCGCGCACCAGGCGCTCAGCGCCGCCGCGCTCGGCGCCGACTATGCCGCGCCCTATCTCGGCCGCATGAACGATGCCGGCCGCGACGGCGCCGGCGAGATCGCTGCGATGCAGGAAATGGTCAAAGCTGCCGGCAGTTCGATGCGGATTCTGGTCGCCAGCCTCCGCTCGGCCGAGGATCTCGCCAAGCTCGCGGTGCTCGGTCTCGACACCTTCACCTTCAGCCCCAAAGTCGCCGCCGCGCTGTTCGCCGATCCGCTGACGACCGCCGCCGCCGAAGCGTTCGAGGTCGCCGCCGAGACCCGCTGAGGGCGTTTTCATGACAAGCGCCCTTGATCATGGTCAAGGCCGGGCGCAGTCTGAGACCCTCTAGTGGCGGCCGGCTGCGCCTCGCCCCGGGAGCGCGGCCACCGCATGACGGAGGCGACGATGACGCTGGACGGCCCGCTCAAGAAGGACGAGCTCGATCTCATCCATCGATATTGGAAGGCGGCTAACTTTCTCTCCGTCGGCCAGATCTATCTGCTCGACAATCCGCTGCTGCGCCAGCCGCTGACGCGCGATCACATCAAGCCGCGCCTGCTCGGCCATTGGGGCACGACGCCCGGCCTCAACTTCATCTATGCGCATCTGAACCGCGTCATCCGGGCGCGCGATGCCAATGTCATCTATATCTGCGGCCCCGGCCATGGCGGCCCGGGCATGGTCGCCAACACCTATCTCGAAGGCTCCTACAGCGAGATCTATCCGGACGTTGCCCAGGATGCCGACGGGCTCGCCAAGCTCGTCCGCCAGTTCTCCTTCCCCGGCGGCATTCCGAGCCACGCTTCGGCCGACACGCCCGGCTCCATCCATGAGGGCGGCGAACTCGGCTATGCGCTGGTGCATGCCTATGGCGCCGCCTTCGACAATCCCTCGCTGGTCGTCGCCTGCGTGATCGGCGACGGCGAGGCGGAGACCGGACCGCTCGCGGCGTCCTGGCACTCCAACAAGTTCCTCTCGCCGGTGCATGACGGCGCCGTGCTGCCGATCCTGCATCTCAACGGCTACAAGATCGCCAATCCGACCGTGCTCGGCCGCATGAGCGACGACGAATTGCAGCAGCTCTTTTCCGGCTTCGGCTACGAGCCCTTCTTCGTCGAGGGCAGCGACCCGGAGCCGATGCACCAGGCCATGGCGGCGACGCTCGACACCGCCTTCGAGCGCATCGCGGCCATCCAGGCCGAGGCGCGCGCTTCCGGACATGCGAGCGCCCGCCCGCGCTGGCCGATGATCATCCTGCGCTCGCCCAAGGGCTGGACCGGGCCGAAGGAGGTTGACGGCAAGAAGGTCGAGGGCTTCTGGCGCGCCCATCAGGTGCCGATCGCCAATGTCCGCGACAATGCCGGGCATCTGGCGCTGCTCGACGCCTGGCTGCGCTCCTACGAGCCGGAGACGCTGTTCGACGAGAAGGGCCGGCTGATGCCCGAGCTGGCGGCGCTCGCCCCTTCAGGCAACCGCCGCATGGGCGCCAACCCGCATGCCAATGGCGGCCTCCTGAAGCGCGAACTGAAGCTGCCGGATTTCCACGACTATGCGGTCGCGGTGCCCTCGCCGGGCGCGACGACGGCCGAGGCGACGCGCGTCATGGGCTCGTTCCTGCGCGACGTGATGGCGATGAGCGCCGAGACGCGCAATTTCCGCATCATGGGGCCGGACGAGACGGCCTCGAACCGGCTCGACGCCGTGTTCGAGACGACCGACCGCGTCTGGATGGAGGGGATCGAGAGCTATGACGACCATCTCTCGCAGGATGGCCGCGTCATGGAGGTGCTCTCCGAGCATCTCTGCCAGGGCTGGCTGGAGGGCTATCTCCTCACCGGCCGCCACGGCTTCTTCTCCTGCTACGAGGCCTTCATCCACATCATCGATTCGATGTTCAACCAGCACGCCAAATGGCTGAAGGTCTCGCGCGACCTCGCCTGGCGGCGGCCGATCGCCTCGCTCAACTATCTCCTGACCTCGCATGTCTGGCGGCAGGACCATAACGGCTTCAGCCACCAGGATCCCGGCTTCGTCGATCTCGTCGCCAACAAGAAGGCCGACATCGTCCGCATCTATCTGCCGCCGGACGCCAACACGCTGCTCTGGACGACCGATCACGTGCTGCGCACCTATGACCGCATCAATGTCATCGTCGCGGGCAAGCAGCCGGCGCCGCAATGGCTGACCATGGACGAGGCGGTGCCGCATTGCGAGGCGGGCATCGGCATCTGGACCTTCGCCGGCAACGAGGACGAGCATGGCGAGCCCGACGTCGTCATGGCCTGCGCCGGCGACGTGCCGACGCTGGAGACGCTCGCCGCCGTCGACATCCTCCGCAAGGCGCTGCCGCAGCTCAAGGTGCGCGTCGTCAATGTCGTCGACCTGATGACGCTGCAGGCCAAGGAGCAGCATCCGCACGGCCTCACCGAGCGCGAGTTCGAGAGCCTGTTCACCCGCGACAAGCCGGTGATCTTCGCCTATCACGGCTATCCCTATCTCATCCACCGCCTCACCTATCGCCGCACCAATCACCAGCGGCTGCATGTGCGCGGCTTCGTGGAGGAGGGGACGACGACGACGCCCTTCGACATGACGGTGATGAACGGGCTCGACCGCTACCATCTCGCGATGTCGGCGATCGAGCGCGTGCCGGGCCTCGCGGTCAGCGCGGCGGCGGTGATGCAGAAGCTGCGCGACAAGCTGATCGAGCACCACCGCTATGTCCGCGCCCATGGCGAGGACATGCCGGAAGTGCGCGACTGGGTCTGGCCGGGCAGGGGATAGCCCGAACGATCTGGATGGCCGGGCACGCCCCGGCCATTGCCGTTCTCCGGCGCCTATTTGGCGAAGATCTGGCTCATATCGGCGAAGGCCTTGAACTCGAGCGCATTGCCGGCCGGATCGAGGAAGAACATCGTCGCCTGCTCGCCGACCTCGCCCTTGAAGCGGATATAGGGCGCGATGATGAAGCTGACGCCGGCTTCCTGCAGCCGCGCGGCGAGGCGCTCCCAATCCGCCATTTCGAGCACGACGCCGAAATGCGGCACCGGCACGTCATGGCCGTCGACCGGATTGTGATGCGCGCCGGCAGCTTGCGGGTCCTTCGGCTTCAGATGCGCGACGATCTGATGGCCATAGAGGCTGAAATCGATCCAGCGATCGGAGCTGCGCCCCTCCTCGCAGCCGAGCAGCCCGCCATAGAAGGCGCGCGCCGCGGCGAGATCGTCGACGGGAAAGGCGATGTGGAAAGGCGTGAGCGTCGTCATGGAAGGTTCCGGCAACAGGCGGCCGCATGGCCATCGGCTGAGTGTCGCACGGCCGGGGCATCACCGGAACCCGCGGCGGCGGCTTTCGCCCAGCCGCGAACGCTGCATCCGCTGGCCCGCTTGATCAAGCCCCGGCAAAGAGGCTAGATAGTCCCGCTTCCGCCCGCCGGTTCGCCCGGCCCCGGAACGCGGGTGTAGTTCAATGGTAGAACGGCAGCTTCCCAAGCTGCATACGAGGGTTCGATTCCCTTCACCCGCTCCAGCTTCTCCTCCTAAGCACGCTTGAAAACGCTCGGGCCGCGTCGTTCTGCGGTATGATCCGCGAGCCGTCGCCATCGCCGCATTGTCCAGCCGGTGCTTTCGACGGGCGGCCGCGACCGGATGCGAGATGCAATGAACGGCTTCACCTATCGCCACGCCGATTCAAGTTCGCTCTGCGCGGCGGACAAGCCCAACAGGCTGCTCGAAACCAGCGCCTCATCCGGCTGGACCTCGCTGCTGATCGATCATCACGAGGGCGCGGGAAGGAGCGAGACCTTCGAGACCCACCCGACCGAGGACTTGACCCTGGTGGTCGCCACTGCCGGCCGGCATGAGCTCGAATCCTTCTCGCGCGGGCGATGGCGATTGGCGCTGTACCAGCCCGGAAGCGCCGGACTGACGCCGCCCGGAGAGAGGGCGCGCCTGCGCTGGCGCACGCCATCCGACCGTCAGCCATTCAGGACCCTGCACATCTATCTGCCGGGTCCGCTCCTCTTCGCGCTTGCCGACGAGTACCGTCGGATCGGCCAGGATATGCGAGGGGATTTGCTCTCGGTCCTGGTTTTCCGCGACGAGACAGTGGCGATGCATGCGAACGCCCTGCTCGCCGCCAGCCGCGACGGCGCGCCCGATCTCTACGCGGCGGGCGCAGCGCAATGGCTCGTCACCCATCTCCTGTCGCGCCAGGCCGGGTGGCAGCATGTCGCCGACGATCCTCGCCTGGCGGCGACGATCTCCGATCGCAGGCTCTCGCGCGTGATCGAATATATGAGCGCGCATCTCGATCGATCGCTGACGCTGCCCGAGCTGGCCCGGGAGGCCGGGATTGGCGTCCATCACTTCGGGCGCCGTTTTCGCGAGGCCACCGGCATGGGGCCGGCCGCCTATCTCACGGTGATGCGGGTGGGCCGAGCCAAGGTCCTGCTCCGGACGACCGATCTCGCGATCGCGGAGATCGCCCTGCGCTGTGGATATTCGCGGGCAGGGGCATTCGCGACCGCGTTCCTGCGCCACGTCGGAGTGTCTCCCAGCGACTACCGTCATCTCCGCTGACTTTCGCCATCGCGCGATTGTCTTCATCGATTCCGGCAAAATCGCATCCGGCCGGAAACCAAGTCAGCCGAACAGCGTCATGCCTGCACTTGAAACAGGAGGCGCAGGCTATGGCATCTGACCAACCTTCCGTCATCGTCACCGGATCGTCTCAGGGGATCGGCGCGGCCATCGCCGAGCGACTGGCGCGAGGCGGATGGTCCGTGACCATCAACTATTCGGGCAGCGAGAGCAGCCGGCAAAGGCGCTGGTGGACACGATCGCGGCGGCCGGCGGCAAGGCGATCGCGGTGAAGGCGGATGTCAGCGTCCCCGAGCGGGTCGCCGCCTTGTTCGACGAAACCGAGCAGGCCTTTGGCGGGGTCGACGCCCTCGTCAACAATGCCGGCATCATGAAGCTGGCGGCGATCGCCGAGACCGACGATGCCCTGTTCGACCGCCATCTGGCGATCAATCTCAAGGGGGTCTTCAACTGCCTGCGCGAAGGCGCGCGCCGCATAAGGGAAGGTGGACGCATCGTCAGCTTTTCCTCGAGCGTCGTCGGGCTCTACCAACCGACCTATGGCGTCTATGCCGCGACCAAGGCGGGCGTCGAGGCGATGACCCATATCCTCGCCAAGGAACTCGGACCGAAGAAGATCACGGTCAACGCCATCGCACCCGGGCCGGTCGCGACCAAGCTCTTCCTCGACGACAAGACTGACGAACAGGTCGCCCAGATCAGCCGGATGATCCCGCTCGGCCGGCTGGCCGAACCGGACGATATCGCTGCCAGCGTTGCGATGCTGCTCGGGCCGGACAGCCACTGGATCACCGGTCAGGTCATTCGCGCCAATGGCGGCGTGATCTAGGGGAGGATGACCATGAGCCTGATCGCACTCGTCACGGGCGCATCGAGCGGCTTCGGCCGGATGATCGCGCGCGACCTCGCCGAAGCGGGACACACGGCCTATGCCTCGATGCGCGGCACGGCGGAAAAGAATAGGGAGAAGGTCACGGAGAACGCCTCGTTCGCGCGGGAACAGGGGATCGATCTGCGGTCGATCGAACTCGACGTGCAGGATGAGGCGTCGATCACTCGTGCGGTGGAGCAGATCATCGCCGAACATGGCCGCATCGACGTGCTGGTGCACAATGCCGGTCACATGATGTATGGCCCGCTCGAGGCGTTCACGCCGGAACAGCTTGCAGCCCAGTATGATGTCAATGTTCTGGGCACGCATCGCCTCAACCGCGCCGCGCTCCCGCACATGCGTCGCGCCAGGGCCGGTCTCGTCATCTGGATCTCGAGCACCAGCGTCGCCGGCGGCGTGCCACCCCTCCTCGGCCCCTATTTCGCGGCGAAAGCCGGCATGGACGCCCTCGCGGTTTGCTACGCCAAGGAACTCGCGCCGTTCGACATCGAGACGGCCATCGTCGTGCCGGGCGCGTTCACGACGGGCACCAACCATTTCGCCCATGCAGGGCATCCCGAAGACAGTTCGGTCGCGGACGCCTATCTGGCGTCGTACCCTCCGAACTTCGCAGAGAATGTTCAGGCAGCGCTGGCGAAGACCGTGCCAAAGGATGCCGACCCCCGCGCGGTCGGGCGGGCCGTGGTCGATATCGTCGGCATGCCCGTCGGCAAGCGGCCTCTTCGCACCTATGTGGATCCCGCCAATGACGGGGCCGCGGTGACCTTCAGCGTCATGGACCGTGTCCGCGAGCAGTTCCTGGAGCGCATCGGATTCGCCGATCTGCTGCACCCGTCCACCGGCCAGACGACATGAACCGAGGCGGTGGCGATCGGCAGGTCGCCGCCTTGGTTTTCCCGATCGCCCATCCGACGGCGACCTTCCTGCATGGCGCGAGATGCTGGCCGTCAGCCCGAGCGAAAAGGCGATCGCCGGTTACAAGAGAGGCCAATGATGGATTCCACCATAAGCCCGGACGACGGTCGATATAGCGACCGTGCGCGTAGTCTCGTCCGCATCGGCCGGGAAGCGATCGCGAAACCCGACGATGCCGCCCTCGACCGCTATTTCTCGGCCGACTATGTCCTGCTGGGCCAGGCGGCGATGTCGGCCTCGAAGGCCTGAAGGCCTTTTTCCCCATGATGCGCTCGGCCTTCCGAGACTTCGCCTGCGAGCGCGTCATGCTCGTCGAGCAGGGCGACATCATCGCTGCCCGGACCATCATGACCGGCATCTTCTCAGGAGCGCTGCATGGCACGTTCGCGGGCTCGATCGAGCCGAATGGCAGGCCAATGCGGCGCGAGCTGCTGAACCTGTTCAGATATGATGGCGAAGGCCGCCTGGCGGAGGAATGGGTCCAGTATGACGACCTCTCCTTCCTCGAACAGCTTGGTATCGAACTGGAGGTTGCCGATCGCGCTTCCAGCGCCTGATGCGCCGGAGCGAAAGGCGGCGCCCGCCGGCGCGGGGCGCTCCATTTGCGTGCCACCCGCTCCAGTTCCCCCGTGATTGACCGCCGAGACAGCCGCCGGCCGGAGTGCGCGCAGGCGTCGCAAGGCTCGCGCGAAAAGCGGCGGGCGCGCGGGCTTCGCCCGTGCTACAGCGCGGCTTGAAGCTCAGTTTCGTCTCGATCGGGGGATCAGGTGATGACACATGGACATGCGCATGCTGCGGGAGCCGCGAAGCCGTCGCTGCGGACGCGACTGATCGGCTCGTTCCGGCTCTTCTTCATTCTTTTCATCTATTTGTGGATCCTGCTCGGCCTCTTCGTGCTCAACCAGAATTTCGGGCGGCTGATGGAGGGCGAGACATTCGCCCTGCAGGGCTTCGCGCTGGTGAATGCGCTGGTGCTCGGCAAGGTGATGATGCTCGCCGAACATCTCGACTTCGCGCGCTGGCTGCGGACGCGGCCGGCGATCTTCGCGATCCTCTTCGAGGCGCTGTTCTGCACGGCGCTGTTCATCGCCTTCCACTTTCTCGAGCATTGGGTGATCGGGCTCTTCCGCGGTCACCCAGCCGTCGAGGAGCGCGCTTCCGCGGGACCGATGGGCGTCGTGATCGTCGCCGTCGTGCTCTTCGTGTCGCTGATCCCGTTCTTCGCCTTCAAGAACGTCACCCGCATCATCGGCTGGCCGCGCATGCGCCATATCCTGTTCGCGCGTCCCGACCAGCCGATCCCCGGCGCCTGACCAGGCCCATGGGCTGAGATGCGAGGCGGCCGCCGGCCGCCGGGCCCAAAGCCGCGACAATCCGCAAGCGCGCTTCCGCGAGGGAGCGCGCTTTTTGCGTTTTTTCCGGCTTGGCGATGAGCCGTCCGTCGCTCCGCGCCGGCTCCTCTCGGGCGTGCTGCGCCTTGCGAAGGCAATTCTGATGGTATAATGAGTATCTCAATATGTGGTCGAACGAGACCGGGCCGCGCGGAGGAGGAACCGCGCGGCGGCGCCGAAAGGTCCGGTCCGTCGCGGTGAGGCCGTCCACAGGCCGGCCGTCAGAAGAAACCAGAGGAGGAGAGGACCCATGCGAGGAATGAGGTTGCTTGCGGCGACGGCGCTGGCCGGTCTCGTCGCGTTCTCGGCCGCGGCCGAGGCGAAGGAGACGCTGCGCCTGATGACGGTGTTCGACGCGCCGACGGTGCAGCTCTGGGAGCCGGTGCTCGCGGCCTATAACGAGGCCAATCCGGATTACGAGGTGAAGATGGAGACGGTCGCCGGCTCCGGCGCCGCCGTCTATCCGGACGTGCTGCGCACGGCGATGGCGAGCGGCGATCCGCCGGACGTCTTCTTCATGTGGGGCGGCGAGATCGCCGGGCCCTTCATCCGCGCCGGCCAGGTGGCCGTGCTCGACAGCTATTACGACAAGTATGGCTGGGACAAGGTGGTGGCGCCCTGGACGATCGAGCGCATCACGCGCGACGGCCATAAATATGGCGTCCCCTTCCATGCCCGCGGCATGGGCCTCTGGTACCGGGTCGATCTTTTCGAGAAATACGGCCTCTCGGAACCGAAGACCTATGACGAACTGGCCAAGGTCTGCTCGACCTTCAAGGAGAACGGCATCTACTGCGCCTCCTTCGGCGGCAAGTTCGGCTGGCAGACCATGCGCCTGCTCGATTATTTCATCGAGACGACCTGCGGCCCGGAGGAGCATGACAAGCTGAACGCGCTGCAGTCGAGCTGGAACCAGCCCTGCGTCGTCGCGGCCTATGACCGGATGGCGCAATGGGTGAAGGATGGCTGGCTGGTGCCGGACTTCCTCAATGTGGCGCCGAACGACGCCCGCATGGCGGTCTATTCCGGCGACGCGGCGATGGTCTTCGAGGGTGGCTGGTTCGAGGGCGTGCTGAAGAGCGACGAGCAGCCGATGGAGAACTTCAAGTTCTTCCTGCCGCCGACCGATCACACCCCGGTGCGCTATTCGGCCTTCCCCGAGCAGTGGATGATCCCCGAGGCCTCCAAGCACAAGGACGCCGCGGCCGCTCTCATCAACTGGCTGACGATCGCCGACACGCAGAAGAAATTCCCGGAGGCCTTCACCGCCTCGGCGACGATCGGCGTCGAGTCCGACTGCTCGGTCGCCCCGCGCGACTGCGAGTGGAAGAAGATCCTGACCTCGGATTCGCAGACCTATCCGCCGACCGACCAGGCCTTCACCAAGGAATTGATCGACGGCTTCTTCGAGGTCCAGGACGGCGTCGTCGCCGGCAAGATCACGCCGACCGACGCCGCCGCGCAGATGCAGGCCAAGGCCGAGGCCTGGAAGGCGAAGCAGAAGTCCTGACCTCCCGGGACGACCGCCCGGAGGGCGCCGCCACGCCGTGGCGCCCTCCAAGCTTCCCCGCATGAGAGAAGAGCATGACCGTGACCAGCCTGGCCGAAGGGCGGCCCGCCTTTGCCCGCGCGCGTCGCCGGCGCAGGGTTCCCACCGCCTGGATCCCCTATCTCTTCCTGGCTCCGGCGCTGATCTGGTATGCGGCCTTTCTCGTCTACCCGATGCTGCAGTCGCTCTACATCTCGTTCTTCGACTGGGACGGGCTGTCGCCGACCATGACCTTTGTCGGCCTCAAGAATTACATCGACATCTTCATGAGCGACGAGGTCGCCCGCCTCGCGCTCTGGAACAACATCCTGTGGACGCTCGGCGCGCTCGTCCTGCCGACGGCGATCGGGCTCATGCTGGCGCTGGCGCTCAATCGCCGCGTCCCGGGCTCGACGCTCTTCCGCACCATCTTCTACAGCCCCGCCGTGCTGCCGCTGGTCGCCGTCGGCCTCATCTGGGCCTGGGTCTACAACCCGAATTTCGGCGTGGTGAACACGACGCTGAAGGCGGTCGGCCTCAGGACCTGGGCCGCCGGCTGGCTGTCGTCCTACGAACTGGCCCTGCCGGCGACCTTCGTCACCTTCGTGTGGTCGCATGTCGGCTTCCCGATGATCTTCTATCTCGCGGGCCTGCAGGCGATCTCGAAGGAATATTACGAGGCGGCGACCATCGACGGCGCCAATGCCTTCCAGCGCTTCCGCCATGTGACGCTGCCGGGCCTGACCGAGACGCATGTCATCGTGCTCTCGCTCGCGGTCATCAACGGCTTCAAGGTGTTCGACCTCGTCTACACCATGACCTATGGCGGCCCCGGCCGCTCGACGCAGGTGCTCGGCACCTGGATGTATTTCCAGACCTTCCAGTATTACCACGCCGGCTACGGATCGGCGCTCGCCTGGGTGATCGCGGCCATCGTGCTGGTCATCGCCATCCCTTACATCCGCCGCATGTCGCGCTGAGCGGGGGAGAGACCATGTTCGCCGATGTCCGCAACCAGCGCCGCCTCGAGCAGACGCTGCTTTTCATCAGCCTCCTCGTGCTGTCGCTGATCTGGCTCACCCCGTTTGCCACCGTCGTCATGTCGGCGATCCGCAGCCAGGGCGATCTCCTGTCGCGCGGCGTGTTCTCCTGGCCGAAGGCGATCGCCTGGAAGAACTTCTCGGAGGCCTGGCACACCGGCGACTTCTCGATCTATTTCCGCAACAGCCTGTTCCTGATCTTCATCAAGGTGCCGCTCGGCATCTTCATCGCCGCGCTCGCCGCCTATCCGCTCGCCAAGATGCGCTTCCGCTTCTCGGGCGCGATCTTCATCTTCTTCCTCGCCGGACTCGCCGTGCCGGTGCAGGTGACGCTGCAGCCGCTGCTCGTCATGATGAAGCAGCTCGGCATCGCCAATTCGATCTTCGCGCTCATCCCGCCCTATGTCGCCTTCGGCCTGCCCTTCCAGATCTTCGTGCTCAGGGGCTTCTTCCGCCTGATCCCGTCGGAACTCCTCGAAGCGGCGCGGCTCGACGGCGCCTCGGAATGGACCGCCTTCCTGCGCGTCATGCTGCCGCTTTCGGTGCCGGCTCTGGCGACGCTCTGCATCATCGACGTGCTCAACACCTGGAACGAGTTCCTGATCGCCCTCGTGCTGATCAGCGCCAAGGAATCACGCACGGTTCCGGTCGGGTTGCTGCAGTTCCAGGGCGAGTATTCGTCGCAATATACATTGCTGATGGCCGGCATCCTGATCTCGATCATCCCGGTCATCGTGATCTTCATCTTCCTGCAGCGCTATTTCGTCGCCGGCCTCACCTCCGGCGCCGTCAAGGGCTGAGCAATCCCCTTTCCCTTTCCAGCATCGTCAGAGGATGACCATGACCGGACCCAGCAGCCTTCCCCGCCGCAGCGTCGGCGAATGGCAGCTTTCGAGCACGCGCCGCTACCAGAGCCCGTTTGCCGATGTGCGCGTCGATGTCGCCTTCACCGCGCCCTCGGGCGACGTCCGCACGCTGCCCGCCTTCTACGACGGCGAGGGCGTCTGGCGCTTCCGCTTCAATCCGGGCGAGGCCGGCCGCTGGTCGTGGCGCTCAAGCGCTGTCCCGCATGATCCGGAACTCGTGGCGGAGGGCAGCTTCGAGGTCACCGAACGCGAGACGCGCGGCTTCCTGAAGGCGACGCCGGGCAAGGCGTTCGGCTTCCACTACGAGAATGGCGAGCCGGTCTTCTTCCTCGGCGATACGGTCTATGACCTCTTCGGCATGGATTATTGCGGCGGCGATGTCGAAGGCTTCCTGAAGCGGCGGCGCGAGAGCGGCTTCAACCTCTTCCGCTGCCGCCTGCCGATCAGCCGCTTCCATCCGCCGGAGGGCTACAGCGACTGGCACACCAAGCGGCTCTGGCCCTGGGGCGGCAGCGAGACGGCGCCGCGCTTCGACATCTTCAATCTCGATTACTTCCATTCCGTCGACAAGACGGTCGCGCTCATCGACGAGCTCGGCATGGGCATCGAGATGATCATGGAAGGGTGGGGCTTCGAGTTCCCGTTCAACCATCGCGCCTGGTTCACGCCCGAATGGGAAGAACTGTGGATGCGCTATCTCATCGCCCGCTACGACGCCTATACAGCCGTATATTTCTGGACGCCGCTCAACGAATACGAATATTACCCGAATGGCGACTGGCACTATAAGCCGGCCGCGGACCGCTGGGCGCTGCGCATCGCCCGCTGGATCAAGGCGACGGCGCCGCATGGCCACGTGCTCTCCATGCATAACGGCCCGGTGATGCCGCCCTTCGCCGAGCGCTTCAAGGCCGATCCCGAGGCCGTCGACGCCATCATGTTCCAGGAATGGGGCGCGCGCGACCGCGAGAACGGCTGGCTCGCCACCGGCATCGAGGAGCAGATCGGGAAGAGCCTCGCCGGCTGGCAGGGCAGCGCGATCTTCGCCGAATGGGGCTATGAGCGGAATCCGGACTTTTATCTGAAGCTGCCGAGCCACGAATTCTGCGACCGCAACCATACGCGGCGCAGCGCCTGGCGCGGCGTGATGTCGGGGCTCGGCATCATCGCCGGCTTCGAGAATTCCTGGGCGCCGTGGATGGAACTCGGGACCGACCAGCCGGGCGTCGCCGATCTCGACGTCGTGCAGCGCTTCGTCCGCGAGACCGTGCCCTTCGCCGACCTCAAGCCGGCTGACGATGTCGTGCGCGGCAGCTTCGAGCGCGGCACGCGCCCGCTCGCGCTCGCCGATGCAGCCCGCTCGGTCATCGTCGTCTATTTCCCGGCCGGCGGCTCGGCCGAGATCGCGGCGCATGGGACGGAGACGATGGCCTGGTTCGATCCGCGCACGGGTGCCACGACGCCGATCGACGGGCCGGCCGGCGGGACCATTTCTGCTCCAGCGGGAACGGATGAGGACGGCCATCCGCTCGACGCCGTGCTCGTGCTGAGGGCCTGACGGAGCCGTCATGGCAGAGGTCCTCCTCCTCGGCGGCACGGGAACGATCTCGTCGCATACGCTGGCGGCGCTGGTCGCCGAGGGCCATGCCTGCACCATCCTGACGCGGGGCGACCACGGGCCGCCCGGCCTCGCCGGCGTCGGGATCGTCACCGCCGATCGCCGCGACGAGGTCGCGCTGGCAGATGCCTTCGCGTCGGTGCGGCCGGATGTCGTCATCGACTTCGCCTGTTTCCAGCCCGAGGAAGCGCGCGCCATCGCCCGCATCGCGCATGGCCGCATCCGCCATTTCATCTTCGTCTCAACGGTGGACGTGTTCGGGTTCCCGCAGCCCGCGCTGCCGATCGCCGAGGATGCGCCGCTCCTCGCCGCGAACACGCCTTACGCAGCCGCCAAACAAGCCTGCGAACGCATCTTCGCCGCCGCCTGCGACAGCGGCCGCTTTCCGGTAACGATCGTGCGGCCGACCTATTCGCTGGGGCCGCGCTTCGTCATCTCGCTCTTCGAGCATCGCGCCGAGCGCGTGCTGGCGCGCCTTTACCATGGCCGGCCGGTGGTGGTGCCGGGCGACGGCGGGCGGCTGATCCACGTGAGCGACGCCGCCGACACCGGGCGGATGATCGCCGCGCTTGCCGGCCGCATGGATGCGCGCGGCGCGCGGCTCACCGTCGGCACGGCCGGCTCGGTCATGACGCATGCGGACTATTATCGCCGCCTGGCGCGCGCGGTGGGCGGCGAGGCGCGGCTCGTCTTCGTCCCGGACGACGTGCTCGCCGCCGAGCCTGCGGTCGCCGGCGGCCTCTATCCGGTGCTGACCCGCTTCGACCTCGCCTTCGCCATCGGCGGCCATCCGGCTTTCGACGGCTTCCACTTCAGTGCCGGGATCGATGCCGGCATCGCCGCCTATGTGGCGCGGATCGAGGCCGAGGGTGTCCTGGCTTCGCCGCCGCCGGAGGATTTCGAGGACGCGCTCGCCGCGCGCTTTCGCTGACCAGACTTCAACAGGAGGATCTCGTGCCGCTTCCCAAAGACAAGCTCGCCCGCGTCATCGTCAATACCGACGCCAAGAACGAGGCTGACGATCAGTATTGCATCGTGCAGGCGCTGCTCTCGCCGTCCTTCGAACTCGCGGGTTTGATCCCGGCGCATTTCGGGACGCGCCGTAACACGCGCTCGATGGAGGAAAGCCGCGAGGAGATCGACCTGCTCCTGAAGCTCATGAACCTCACCGGCAAGGTCACCGTCGCCAATGGCGCCCCGACCGCGCTGCCGGACGACAAGACGCCGGTCCCCTCCGAGGGTGCGGAGCTCATCATCCGCGAGGCGATGAAGGACGACGACCGGCCGCTGCATGTCGCCTTTCTCGGGCCGCTCACCGACATGGCCTCGGCGCTGTTGATGGAGCCGAAGATCGCGTCGCGCAATGTCCGTGTCGTGTGGATCGGCGGCGGACGCTGGCCGGTCGGCGGATCGGAGTTCAATCTCTCCAACGACATCCACGCCGCCAATGTCGTCTTCCGGTCCAGCGTCGAGCTCTGGCAACTGCCGATGACGATCTACCAGATGATCGCGGTCTCCTATGCCGAACTCGAGGAGCGCGTGCGCCCGCATGGCCCGCTCGGCGCCTATCTGGTCGACCAGCTGATCGAGTTCAACAGCCAATTCCATGCCGGGCCGATCGAATATCGCTCGCTCGGCGATACGCCGTCGCTCTCGGTGATCATGAACCCGAATGGCGGCACCTGGCGCTACGAGCCGGCGCCGGAATTCAGCCCGCTGATGAACTACATCCATACCGGCCGCAACCGGCCGGTGCGGGTCTATGACACGATCGACGTGCGCTTCATCCTGGAAGACATGTTCGCCAAGATCGCCCGCCACGCCCGCGGCGTGCAGGAGACGGCGGTCTTCCTTTAACCGGCGGCTTCGAGCGCGGCGAGTTCGGCGAGGACCTCCTCGCCATGCTCGCCGAGCCGCGGCGCCCGGCGATCGAGCGCCAGCGGCGAGGCCGAGAGGCTGATCGGGCTGCGGACGCCGGGAACGCCGTCCGGATCGATGCGCATGCCGCGCGCGATGATCTGCGGATCGGCGAAGACGTCGGCGACGCTGTTGATCGGTCCGGCCGGCACGCCGGCGGTCTCCAGCGCGGCGAGCAGCGCGTCGCGCTGCCAGAGAAGCGTGCGTTCGGTGATCGCAGCCGTGAGCTCGGCCCGATTGGCAACGCGGGCGGCATTGGTGAGATAGCGCGGATCGGCGGCCCATTCGGGCGCGCCGACGATCGAGGCGAACCGCGCGAACTGGCCGTCATTGCCGACGGCGAGGATGAAATGCCCGTCCGCGACCGGGAAGGTCTGGTAGGGCGCGATATTGGGATGCGCGTTGCCGAGCCGGGTCGGCGCGACGCCGGTGGCGAGATAGTTCATCGCCTGGTTGGCGAGGACGCCGGCCATGGTGTCGAAGAGCGCCATGTCGACCTGCTGCCCGAGGCCGGTCTTCTCGCGCGCCGCGAGGGCCGCCTGGATCGCCACGACGCCATAGAGGCCGGTGAAGATGTCGGCGAAGGCGACGCCGATCTTCTGCGGCTCGCCGGCCGGATCGCCGGTCAGGTCCATGATGCCGCCCATGCCCTGGATCATGAAGTCGTAGCCGGCGCGCGGCGCATAGGGGCCGGTATGGCCGAAGCCGGTGATCGAGCAATAGACGAGGCGCGGATTGATCGCGGCAAGGCTCGGATAATCGAGCCCGTATTTCGCGAGGCCGCCGAGCTTGAAATTCTCGATGAGGACATCGGCCTGCGCCGCCAGCCGGCGCACGAGCGAGGCGCCTTCCTCGGTGGAAAAATCCGCGATGACCGAGCGCTTGCCGCGATTGCAGGCGTGGAAATAGGCCGCCGTCCGCTCGCCGCCATGCTCGATGAAAGGCGGGCCCCAGCGCCGCGTGTCGTCGCCTTCCGGGCTCTCGACCTTGATCACGTCGGCGCCGAGATCGGCCAGCGTCTGGCCGATCCACGGGCCCGCGAGGATGCGGGCGAGCTCGACGACGCGGAGACCCGCGAGCGGCGCCTCGGTCATCTTCAGAAGAAGGCCTGCAGGCCGGTCTGCGCCCGGCCGAGGATCAGCGCATGCACGTCATGCGTGCCCTCATAGGTGTTGACCGTCTCGAGGTTCTGCGCGTGGCGCATCACGTGATACTCGATCTGGATGCCGTTGCCGCCATGCATGTCGCGGGCGTCGCGCGCCACCGCGAGCGCCTTGCCGCAATTGTTGCGCTTGACCAGCGAGATCATTTCCGGCGCCGCCTCGCCCTCGTCCATCAAGCGGCCGACGCGCAGCGAGCCCTGCAGGCCGAGCGCGATCTCGGTCTGCATGTCGGCGAGCTTCTTCTGGAAGAGCTGGGTCTGCGCCAGCGGCCGGCCGAACTGCTTGCGGTCGAGCCCGTAGCTGCGGGCGCGATGCCAGCAATCCTCGGCCGCTCCGAGCACGCCCCAGGAAATGCCGTAGCGGGCGCGGTTGAGGCAGCCGAACGGCCCCTTGAGGCCGGAAACGCCGGGGAGCAGCGCGTCTTCGGAAACCTCGACGCCGTCGAGCACGATCTCGCCGGTGATCGAGGCGCGAAGCGACAGCTTGCCGCCGATCTTCGGTGCCGAGAGACCCTTGGTGCCCTTCTCGATGACGAAGCCGCGGATGGCGCCGCCATGCGCCTCCGACTTCGCCCAGACGACGAAGAGGTCGGCGATCGGGCTGTTGGAGATCCAGGTCTTGGCGCCCTGCAGGCGATAGCCGCCGTCGATCTTCGTCGCGCGGGTCACCATGCCGCCGGGATCGGAGCCGGCATCGGGCTCGGTGAGGCCGAAGCAGCCGATGAGCTCGCCGCGCGCGAGGCGCGGCAGATAGGCCTCGCGCTGCGCGGCGCTGCCATAGGCATAGATGGGATACATGACCAGCGAGGACTGCACGCTCATCATCGAGCGATAGCCGCTGTCGACGCGCTCGACCTCGCGCGCGACGAGGCCATAGGCGACATAGCTCGCGCCCGCGCCGCCATAGGCCTCGGGGATGGTGACGCCGAGCAGGCCCTGCTCGCCCATCTCGCGGAAGATGTCGGGATCGGTGACCTCGTCGAGATAGGCCTTCTCGATGCGCGGCGCGAGCCGGTCGGCCGCGAAGGCGGCGGCGGCGTCGCGGATCATCCGCTCCTCGTCCGTCAGCTGGCTGTCGAGGCGGAACGGATCGGCCCAGTCGAACCGCGACAGATCGGGACGATCCTTCGGCGAGAGGGGAGCGGGGGCATCGGTCATGATCGGTGTCCGGAAAGCTGTCTCGGCTTGCTTGTAGCAGCCGCGTCGGCGAACACCATAGATCGAAGATTGTTAGACCATCAACGATTTCAGTTTGACGGCCGGATCGGCGAGCGAGGCCGGATCGGGCGATGCGCGCCGGCCGATCAGCATCTCGGCGAGCCGCACCTCGCGGGCGATGGCGCCGTTCGGCCCGACCGCGCTGGCGCCGACGAGGCGGCCGTCGCCGGCGAGGTGGAAATCGAGCCGCGCATCGCCGGCGAGCGGGCGGCTGACGGTCACGGCGCCTTCGTCCGGAAGACCGGCGATCTGCAGCGTCAGGTCGTAATGGTCGGACCAGAACCAGGGGACCGCGGCATAGGGTTCGCCGAGGCCGAGCATGGATTTCGCGGCCGCATTGCCATGGTCCTGCGCGTTGCGCCAGGCCTCAAGCCGCAGCCTTCGTCCGCCATAGAGCGCATGCGGGAAGGAGCAGCAGTCGCCGGCGGCGAAGATATCGGGATCGGAGGTCGCGAGATGCGTATCGACGGCGATGCCGTTGTCGAGCGCGAGCCCGGCCTCGGCGGCGAGCGCCGCTTCCGGCACGGCGCCGATGCCGGCGACGATCGTGTCGCCATCGACGGGATCGCGACCCGCGAGGACGACGCGGTGGCGCCCGTCCGGCAGCGTCTCGATGCGCTCGATCGCGGCACCGATAATGATTGCGACGCCCTCGGCCGCATGCCGGGCGGCGATGACCGCGGCAAGATCGGCCGGGACGGCGCGGCCGAGCAGCCGCGGCGCCATCTCGATCACGGTCGCCTCGGCGCCGCGCGCCCGGGCCGCCGCGGCGAGTTCGAGGCCGATGAAGCCGCCGCCGATGACGACGAGCCGGCTGCCGGGCGAGAGCCGCCGACGCAGCGCCTCCGCCTCGCCGAAACTGCGGAGGTAATGGACATTGTCCGGACCGGCGCCCGGGACGGCGAGCCGCCGCGCCCGCGCGCCGGTCGCGATCAGCAGCCGGTCATAGGGGAGGGGATCGCGGTCCTGAAGAGTGAGGCGGTGCGCCGCACGATCGATGGCGAGCGCCGACGCGCCGGCGACATGGTCGATGCCATGCTCGGCGAGGCGCTCCTCGGTGAGGATCGTCGCCGGCCTCGGCGCGTCCCCGTCGATCAGCGCCGCCTTGGAGAGCGGCGGCCGCTCATAGGGGAGATGGGCTTCCTCGCCGACCAGCGCGATCGCGCCGGCAAAGCCATTCTCGCGCAGCGCCAGCGCCGCCCGCGCCCCGGCCTCGCCGGCGCCCACGATGACGATGCGCTCGGTCATGAGGATGGGCATCTCCTGCTTTACCTCTGCCAGAGGGAGAGGTCGACGCGCCGCAGGCGCGGCGGGTGAGGGGTTACGGACTCTCCGGAGGGGTGCGCCCTCACCCGGACCTTCGGTCCGACCTCTCCCTCTGGGAGTGGTGAAGGGACGCCGCCGCACCCGCTCTCAATCCAGCCCGATGAGCACCTTGCCGCCTTCGACGCGCACCGGATAGGTCTTGAGATCGACGCAGACGGGGGCGCCCTTGGCTTTGCCGGTCGTGTAGTCGAAGCGGCCATTGTGCTTCGGGCACTCGATGATGGTGTCCATCACGAGGCCGTCGGCGAGATGCACCTTCTCATGCGTGCAGAGGCCGTCGGTGGCGAAATAGTCGTCGTCGGGCGAGCGGTAGATGGCGAAGGTGCGGCCCGCATGGTCGAAGCGGATCACGTCCTCCTCGTCGATTGCGTCGGCGGCGCAGGCCTCGACCCAGCTGGCGGCGATGGCGGTCGGCATCGTGGTGACTCTCCTGCTTACTCGGCGGCGATGATCGCGCCGCCGGCGGCACCGGGATCGAGCGGCGCGGCATGGCGCGGCAGCTCGCGCTTCACATACCAACCCGGCTCGCGCCGCTGACGCAGCAGCGCCGGGATGATCTCGCGATAGGCGGCCAGCGTGTTGGGATAGGGCGTCGGGCAATCGTCCTTGATCGCCTCATGCAGCTTCGGCAGCGCGTGATAGGGCACCATCGGGAACATGTGGTGCTCAACGTGATAGTTCATGTTGAGATAGAGGAAGCGGAACACCGGGTTCATGTAGACCGTGCGGCTGTTCAGCCGGTGATCGAGCACGTCCTCGTCGAGGCCGGCATGCTGCGTCAGCCCGAAGAACACCATCATGAAGGCGCCGTAGAAGCTCGGCAGGCCGAAGAACATCGCCGGCAGGATCGACCCGACCGCGAGGCACCAGACGGGAATCGCGAGATAGAGCAGCGCCATCACCCGCGCCTCAAGATAGACGCGCGGCCGCTCGGACTCCGGAATGAACGTCTCCTCGCCGGGCTCGAGCTCGCCGCGGACATGGTAGGAGAGCTTCTTCACGAGCGCGATGGCGCTCTTGATCCCGAAAAGATTCAGGATGATGCCGGCGATGTCCGGCGGGCGCGGCACGGCGATCTCGGGATCGAGGCCGACGATGATCGTGTCGGTGTGGTGGCGGGTATGGCTCCAGCGCCAGACGGTCGGCTCGCGCAGCACCATGAAGCAGGCGATGTAGTAGACGACATCGTTCATCCAGGTCGTCTTGAAGGCCGTGCGGTGGCCGCATTCGTGCCAGCGCGAGTCGCAGGCCGAGCCATAGAGCACGCCATAGACGAGGAAGAACGGTACCGCCGCCCAGGAGCCCCAGAAATACCAGCCGCCGAGACCGGAAAGCGCCATGGCGCCGAACCATATGATCGTATCGCGGATCGCCGGCCCGTCGGAGCGGCGCATCAGCTCCTTCATCTGCTTGCGGTCGATCGGGCACTGGTACCACTTCGCGGTCGCAAGCCCCCGCTCGATCGCCCGCTGATGCTCCGGGCCGACGAGGGAATAATCGCGCGGTCGTTCCTGCACGGTCATGGGTGGCTCCTCCAGGCGGCGCAGGCCTTTGCGGCCTTGTCGTTCAGCGGAAGAATCTAGCGAGGCTGCGAGAGCGAGACAATCCGGCTATGATGGAATCTATCAGCATGGCTCAAGGCTTCCGGAAGCGGGCATGATAGATTCCATCACGGGCGAGACCGGACGGCGGCCGACCATCGCCGATGTCGCGAGGGCGGCCGGGGTCGGCGTCGCGACCGTGGACCGCGTGCTCAACAAGCGCGCCGCCGTGCGCCGCGACACCGCCGCCCGCGTGCTCGCCGCCGCCGAGGCGATCGGCTATCACGGCGCCGGTCTCCTGCGCCGAAGGCTCGACGAAGCGCCGGCCGAGAAGAGCTTCGGCTTCCTCTTGCAGCGGCGCGGAGACGAGTTCTATCGCGAGCTCGCCGCGGCGCTGACCGGCGCGACGCGCGGCCTCACGCGGCTGCGCGGCCGGCCGGTGGTCGAGTTCGTCGACGACATCTCGGCCGCGACCGTCGCCGCCGATATCGCCGCGCTCGGCGCGCGGGTCGATGTTCTCGCCGTCGTCGCCGCCGATCATCCGCGCGTCACCGAGGCGGTCGCGGATCTTGCCCGCCGCGGCGTCGCGGTCGTCACGCTGCTCTCCGAGATCACCGGCCCGGTCGCCGGCCATTTCGGCATCGACAGCCGCAAGGCCGGCCGCACCGCCGGCTGGGTGATCCGCCATCTCGCCCGCGAGACGGGTGGCGTCGGCATCCTCGTCGGCAGCCACCGCTTCCTCGACCACGAACTCTCCGAGATCAGCTTCCGCTCCTATATGCGCGAATGCGCGCCGGGCTTCCGCCTGCTCGAATCCTTCTCCAATCTCGAGGATCCGGGCCTCGCCCATGAGGGAACGCTGGAGCTTCTGAAGCGCAATCCCGATCTTGTCGGCATCTATCTCGCCGGCGGCGGCATGGCCGGCATGGTCGCGGCGCTGCGCGAGGCGCGGCGGGACCGCCACATCGTTGCCGTCTGCAACGAGCTGGTTCCGGAAACGCGCGCGGCGCTGGTCGACGGCATCCTCGACGCGGTGATCGCGACGCCGATCGCGCAACTCGCCGAGCGGGCAGTCGAGGCGATGGCGGATCTGGTGCTGGACGGGTCCGGCCCGGCGGTGCCGGTCCTCCTCCCCTTCGGCCTGTTCGTCTCCGAGAACCTGCCGGAATGGCCGGGGCGGCGCTGAGCCGCCCCGGCGGGTCGTCAATCGTTGGCGTAGATGTCGCGGTCCTTCGTCTCCGGGATGAAGATCACGCCGACGACGAAGCAGATCGCGGCGAAGAAGATCGGGTACCAGAGGCCGAAATAGATGTTACCGGTCTGCGCCACCATGGCGAAGGCGGTTGCCGGCAAGAGGCCGCCGAACCAGCCATTGCCGATATGATAGGGCAGCGACATCGAGGTGTAGCGGATGCGCGTCGGGAAGAGCTCCACCAGCGCCGCCGCAATCGGGCCGTACACCATCGTCACGAACAGGACGAGGATGAACAGGATGCCGATCAGCTTCAGGACCTGGCCGTTGAAGTCGAACGGGCTCGTCATCTTGACGATGCCGGCATCGCCCGGCTTCGGATAGCCGGCGGCCTGGAGGCCAGCGAGCGTCGCCTTGTCCCAGTCCGCCTTCGCGGCCTTGGGATCGGCGGCGCCGGTCGGATCGAAGGCCGGGAATTCCTGGCCGTTGATCAGGATCTTGACCGGGCTCCCCGCCGGGGCATTGGCCATCGTGTAGCGAATCGAGTTCTTGGCGAGGAAGTCGCGCGCGACGTCGCAGGGCGCAGTGAAGACCCGCGTGCCGACCGGGTTGAAGAGGTTGCCGCAACCCGCCGGATCGGCCGAGACCTCGACCTTCACCGTATCGAGCGCCTTTTCCAGCGCCGGATTGGCGACCGTCGTCAGCATGCCGAACAGCGGGAAATAGGCGATCGCCGCGATCAGGCAGCCGGCCATGATGATCGGCTTGCGGCCGATCTTGTCAGAGAGCCAGCCGAAGAACACGAAGAAGCCGGTGCCGAGCACCAGCGACCAGGCGATCAGGAGGTTGGCGGTATAGCCGTCGACCTTGAGGATCGATTGCATGAAGAACAGCGCATAGAACTGCCCCGTATACCAGACGACACCCTGGCCCATGGTGAGGCCGAGCAGCGCGAGCAGCGCGATCTTCGCGTTGGACCACTTGCCGAAGGCCTCGCTCAGCGGCGCCTTCGAATGCGTTCCTTCTTCCTTCATCTTGAGGAAGGCCGGCGACTCGTTGAGCTGCAGGCGGATCCAGAGCGAAACGCCGAGCAGCACCACCGAGACGAGGAACGGCACGCGCCAGCCCCAGGCCGCGAAGCTCGCCTCTCCCACCGCGGTGCGGGTGAAGAGGATGACGAGCAGCGACAGGAACAGGCCGAGCGTCGCCGTGGTCTGGATCCAGGACGTATAGAAGCCGCGCCGTCCATGCGGGGCGTGCTCGGCGACATAGGTGGCGGCGCCGCCATATTCGCCGCCGAGGGCGAGGCCCTGCAGGAGGCGCATGGCGATCAGGATGATCGGCGCCGCGATGCCGATCTGGTTGTAGCCGGGCAGGAGGCCGACGATGAAGGTCGACATGCCCATGATCAGGATGGTGACGAGGAAGGTGTATTTGCGGCCTACGAGATCGCCGAGCCGGCCGAAGACCAGCGCGCCGAACGGGCGGACGAGGAAGCCGGCGGCGAAGGCGAGCAGCGCGAAGATATCGGCCGTCGCCTTCGGGAACTGGCTGAAGAACTGGGCGCCGATGATCGTCGCGAGGGCGCCGTAGAGATAGAAGTCATACCATTCGAAGACCGTGCCCAGCGATGAGGCGAAGATCACCTTCTTCTCGCCGGACGTCATCGGCCGCACGGGATCCACGCCCGTGCCCGGAACTGACCGCGTCGCCATATCCCCTCCCTGGTCGGCTGACTCGACAAAGTTCCTTGAAGGGAATGTCGTCCCGGCCTCTTTGATCGGGCCGCGCCGCTTGTTCCGGTGGTGACTCTCCCCACTGTCAGCAGAGGATCATGCCAAGGCGTTGTCAACGGCTTTTGCATGGCCTCTACATGATGCGTGAAGTCAAAGCGTCGCAGAGCGGCCGCGATCATGTTCGCGCCTGCTTGGTGAAGCGCGCAGGTGCGTCCGCCTTTGCAGTGTTGCAATTTACAACAGTCGCCCGAACACTTTGCGACGAGGCTTGGTTCTTCGAAGCCGTTGACGGAGCAGCGGCGCCAAGAAAGGTCCCAAGAAAAAAGGCGCCAAGAAAAAGGCCCCGCCACGGTGTGGCAGGGCCCTGGTCAGGAGCGCCGGATCGCTGAGGCGGCTCAGCGCTCGCGCAGGATCTCGCGCTTGCCGGCATGGTTGGCGGGGCCGACGATGCCCTCCTTCTCCATGCGTTCCATGATCGAGGCGGCGCGGTTGTAGCCGATCTGCAGGCGGCGCTGGATATAGGAGGTCGACGCCTTCTTGTCGCGCAGCACGATCGCGACCGCCTGGTCGTAGACATCGGCGCCGTCGTCGCCGAATTCGCCCTTGTCGAACACGGCGCCGTCCTCGGCCGGAGGCGCGGCGGCTTCCGCCTCGTCGTCCTCGTCCGAGGTGACGGCGTCGAGATATTCGGGATGGCCCTGCGTCTTCAGGTGGCGCACGACCTTCTCGACCTCGTGGTCGGAGACGAAGGGGCCGTGCACGCGCTGGATGCGGCCGCCGCCGGCCATGTAGAGCATGTCGCCCTGGCCGAGCAGCGTTTCCGCGCCCATCTCGCCCAGAATGGTGCGGCTGTCGATCTTCGACGTGACCTGGAAGGAGATGCGGGTCGGGAAGTTCGCCTTGATCGTGCCGGTGATCACGTCGACCGAGGGGCGCTGCGTCGCCATGATCAAATGGATGCCGGCGGCGCGGGCCATCTGGGCGAGGCGCTGGATCGCGCCCTCGATGTCCTTGCCGGCGACCATCATCAGGTCGGCCATCTCGTCGACGATGACGACGATATAGGGGAGGGGCGTGAGATCCATCACCTCCTCCTCGTGGACGATGTCGCCCGTCTCCTTGTCGAAGCCGGTCTGGATCTGGCGGGTGATGACCTCGCCCTTCTCGCGCGCCTCGGCGACGCGGGCGTTGAAGCCGTCGATATTGCGCACGCCGAGACGCGACATCTTGCGATACCGCTCCTCCATCTCGCGCACCGTCCAGCGCAGCGCCACGACCGCCTTCTTGGGGTCGGTGACGACCGGCGTCAGCAGATGCGGGATGCCGTCATAGACGGAGAGTTCGAGCATCTTCGGGTCGACCATGATCAGCCGGCAGTCCTCCGGCTTGTACTGGTAGAGCAGCGACAGGATCATGGTGTTGATGGCGACCGACTTGCCCGAGCCGGTGGTGCCGGCGACGAGCAGATGCGGCATGCGGGCGAGGTCGGCGATGACCGGCTCGCCGCCGATCGTCTTGCCGAGGCAGAGGCCGAGCTTGGCCTTGTCCTCGGCGAATTCCTGGCTCGAGAGCAGTTCGCGCAGCCAGACGGTTTCGCGCCGCTGGTTGGGCAGCTCGATGCCGATGACGTTGCGGCCCTCGACCACGGCGACGCGCGCCGAGACGGCGCTCATCGAGCGGGCGATATCGGCCGACAGCGCGATGACGCGCGAGGACTTGGTGCCGGGGGCCGGCTCCAGCTCGTAGAGCGTGACCACCGGGCCGGGATTGGCGTCGATGATCTCTCCGCGCACGCCGAAGTCGCGCAAGGTCTGCTGCAGCTTGGCCGAGTTGCGGTCGAGCGATTCCGCCGAGAGCTCCGAATCGGGCTCCGTCGAGGGCGGCTCCGCGAGCAGCGTCAGCGAGGGGAATTCATAGTCGTCGCTGTCGACATTGGGTGCCACGGCCGCCGCGGCGGGACGCGCGACCGGCGTCGCAGAGACCGGCGCGGGCGGAGGAGCCACTGGCGATGTCACAGCGGCGACAGGCGTCGGGATCGAGGCGGGCGCGGACTCGGGCGTCTCGGCCGCCGGCGTGGCAGCCGGTGCCGGGGTGATGACGGGCTGCGGAGCGGGCGCCGGGGCGGCGGCGAAGGGCTTCGGCGCCGGCCGAGCGGCCGGAGCCGGCGCGGCGACGACGGGAGCGGGCAGCGGCGGCAGGTCGATCGGGCCGGCCTCGGCCGTCTCGCCGGTCTCGCCGGCCGCGTCGTCCTCCTGCCGGGCATCGTCGACCGGCCACACGAAGGTGACGCGCACCGTGGCGCGCAGCGGCGCCTCGATCGGCAGCACGGTCGGCGCGACCACTTCGGGAGCGAGCGGCATCATCGTCGCATGACCGGGCAGCGGGGCGCCGGGCATGTCGTCCTGGTCGGCCGCGCGCTCCGGCGGCGTCGCGATGTCGACGCGGATCATCTGCGCCACATGGCGCAGCGTCGGCAGCGGCTCGGCCAGCGGCCTCGTTTCCTCGGCCATGATCTGCAGGATCTCGTCGAGCGAGGAGGCGGGCGGCTCGGCCGCGACGGGCGGAACGGCCGGGGGCTCGATGAAGGCCGGAGGCGCCGGTTCCGTCGCCGGCGGAGCGACCGCGGCGCTGTCCTGAGGGCCGGCCTTCGGGGTGCCATCGGCCTGCGGCGGCTGCGGACGGGTCAGCGGGCGCTGCGGCGCGGCCGGGCCGCGCGCGGGGCCATGCAGGCGGGTCGCCGGCTGCGGCGGCGCCTTGACGGGCGGCGGCGGCGTCGCGCGCGGCCGCATCAGATAGTCCGGCGTGCGCGTGAAGCGCGTCGTCGGCGTCGTCGTGAACGGGCGCAGCCAACTCGGCACGGTATCGAGCGCGGCGAGGTCGGCGGCGCGCAGCTCGAACGGATCGGGCTTGCCGGCATTCGGTCGCCCGTGGTCGGGCCGCGCGTCGATCGGACGCCGCAGATGCAGCGTGCCGCGCTCCGGCTTCGTCGCGCTTTCGGCCGTGCGGGCCTGTTCGGAAGAATGACCATCCGGAGTGTGCGGAGGAACGCGCATGGTGCCGAAGACCTTCAGCTCGTACTGACAACCCGTCCGTCGCCGGACCCCTCAAGGCATAGGAAGCCAGCGTTAACGAAGGGTTGTCCGCATCGGTCGAGCTTGAGGCAAAATGGCGGAATCGCGCGATTCCGCCCTTTGCGGCTGTGGAGAATTCGCTGCCCTGTTGCCGCCCTGCCGCATTGGCGGCGAAGGCACGCTCTGCCGGGAATCTCTTCACCTTTCGCGTGCATGATTCCAGCGCTGGGCCGCCAACCCCGGGCGGCGAATGGGAGGCAAATCCATGGATATGAGCACGGCGGTCAGGACCGTCTTCTCGAAATACGTCACCTTCTCCGGACGCGCGAGCCGGCCGGAATTCTGGTGGTGGGTGCTGTTCACGATCATCGTCGCGCTGGTCGCCTATGTGATCGACTACGCGCTCGGCTGGACATCGCCCGACTATGGCGCCGGCCCGGTTTCCGGCATCTGGTCGCTGGCGACGCTGCTGCCGAATCTCGCCGTGACCGTGCGGCGTCTGCACGATACCGGCCGCTCGGGCTGGTGGTATTTCATCATCCTCATCCCGTTGATCGGCGCGCTCGTCCTGCTCTACTGGATGATCAAGCGCTCGGACCCGGGCACGAATCGGTTCGGCTGACCGATCACGAGACGCGGCTTCTGGCCGGCTGGCGGGACTCGGGGCCGCCACCGCGCCAGATCAGCCGGCGATAGAGCGTCGAGCGATCGATGCCGAGCTTCCTGGCGGCGCGCGAGACATTGCCGCCGCTCTCCTCCACCGCCCGCGCCATCGCTTCAAGCGTCAGCGCCGAGAGGCTGCCGTCGCGGAGCGGCTCGGCCGCCGGCTCGAGGGCGGCTCGCGGCGCGGGCAGCGGCCGCGCGCGGATCTCCTCCGGCAGCGCCGACACGGGCAGCGGTTGTCCCGGCTCGGCCAGCGCGATCATCGCCCGGAGCAGGCCCGCCAACTGGCGGAAATTGCCGGGCCAGTCGTGCGCCGCGAGCAGATCGAGCGTTTCGCCGCCGAGTTCGACGCCGATCGCGTCGCCGCCGAGGGCTGACCACAGCCGCGTGATGGCGCCGCGCCGGTCGGCGAGATCGCGCAGCGCCGGCAGCTCGACGACATATTGCGCGATGCGGAAATAGAGGTCCTGCCGGAAGCTGCCGCCTTCGACGAGGGCGGCGAGCGGCCTGTGCGTGGCGCAGAGCAGCGCGAAGTCGACAGGAACCGGCGCGCCGCCGCCGAGCGGGCGCACCTGCCGCTCCTGCAACACGCGCAACAGCCGCCCCTGCGCGGCGAGCGGCATGTCGCCGATCTCGTCGAGGAACAGGATGCCGCGATCGGCCTGGCGCACGAGGCCGGGCTGGCCCTGACGGCGGGCGCCGGTGAAGGCGCCCTCCTCGTAGCCGAACAGCTCGGACTCGATGAGGCTCTCGGGCAGGGCGGCGCAGTTGACGGCGATGAAGGGCGCTGCGCGGCGCGCACTGCCGGCGTGGACCCGGCGGGCGAACACCTCCTTGCCGGCGCCGGTCTCGCCATGGACGAGCACAGGAACATCGGCATCGACGAGCCGGATGGCCCGGTCCAATGCGGCCAGGGTCGCGCTGTCGAAGACAGGCTCGATCGTGTCGGCGGCCGGCAGGCGGGCGGCGGGCCGGAGCGCGCGCGGACCCCTCTCCGCCGGCGGCGTCAGCCGGCCATGCAGCACCTGCCCGTCGGGGCCGCGGATCGGCCGAAGGTCGGCCGAGGGCTCGACCGCCTCGAGGATGTCGCCGAGCCGGGCCTTGTCGAGCGCCGACCAGTCGAGCTTCAAGAGCGTGAGCCCGCGCTTGTTGCCGGCGACGAGCCGGTCGCCATCGAAGACGAGGATCGCCTCGCGCGCTGTCCCGACGAGGTCGGCCTCCTCATGGAAGCGCAGGATGGCGCAGTTCTCGTAGCCGCGCTCGAAGAGGCGATGCTCGATCTGCTCGACCGCCAGCCGCACGAGGCCGAGCGCATGCACATGCCGCACCGAGGCATGGCCCGACATGTCGAGCACGCCGGCGAGCTGGCCGCGCGGGTTGAAGATCGGCGCGGCGGCGCAGGTCAGGATGCGGTGCGGCTCGAAGAAATGCTCGGCGCCATGGACGCCGATCGCCCGCCGCTCGACGAGCGCGGTGCCGATGGCATTGGTGCCGATCGCCGTCTCGCTCCAGGCGACGCCCGGCCGGAGCGCGACGCGCGAGGCGCGGCCGGCGAACTCGGTGTCGCCCATCATCTCCAGCACGAGGCCGTCGCCATCGGTCAGGATCACGACACTGTCGGTGAGGCGAGCCTCCTGGCGCAGGGCCGTCATTTCGGGCCGCGTGATGCGGCGCAGGATCTCGTAGCGCTCCTGCTCCTCGCGCAGCGCCGTGAGGCTCATCGGCTCGACGCGCGGCCGCTCGCCGACATCGAGGCCCTGCGAGGAGCAGCGCTGCCACGAGCGCAGGATGGGCGCCGCCACCAGTCCTTCCGGCGACCCGCCCTCGACGAAAAAGCGCCTGCGCGCGGCCTGGACAGTATCCGCCGTTGCGACCGTCGCCATGATCGTGTCCTCCCGGCTGTGGCATCCTGCAACACATGTCGCGTGCTGCCCCAGTCCTTGCCGAGACTGTTGCACCGATTTGCGGTTCTCGTCCACAGCGACCAGACGTTACGCCGCCACATCCTTCGACGTCTTGATATTCCTCAAGCACTTACCGCTGTGCAGCATCGAAAGACCTTGCGCCGGCAGGCTGCTGGCATGGCCGCTGCAATCGAAGAGGGCGTGTTCACCATGGGAGGAAAACCATGAACAAGCCCGAATTCCTCGGCCAGACCTCGGCGACGCCGTTCAAGCCGCGCTACGAGAATTTCATCGGCGGCCAGTGGGTCGCCCCCCTCGGCGGGCGCTATTTCGACAACACCTCGCCGATCAATGGCCGCAAGATCACCGAGGTCCCGCGCTCGCAGAAGGAGGACATCGAGCTGGCGCTCGACGCAGCCCATGCCGCGAAGGTCGCCTGGGGCCGCAGCTCGGTCGCCGCCCGCGCGCTGATCCTCAACCAGATCGCCGACCGCATCGAGCAGAATCTCGACCTCCTCGCGCTCGCCGAGACATGGGACAACGGCAAGCCGATCCGCGAGACGACCAATGCCGACGTGCCGCTCGCCGTCGACCATTTCCGCTATTTCGCCGGCGCGATCCGCGCGCAGGAGGGCTCGCTCTCCGAGCTCGATCACGACACCGTCGCCTACCACTTCCATGAGCCGCTCGGCGTGGTCGGCCAGATCATCCCGTGGAACTTCCCGCTCCTGATGGCGGTCTGGAAGCTCGCCCCGGCGCTCGCGGCCGGCAACTGCGTCGTGCTGAAGCCGGCCGAGCAGACCCCGGCCTCGATCCTCGTCCTCGTCGAGCTCATCGCCGACCTGCTGCCGCCGGGCGTGCTCAATGTCGTCAACGGCTTCGGCCTCGAGGCCGGCAAGCCGCTCGCCTCGTCGAACCGCATCGCCAAGATCGCCTTCACCGGCGAGACGACGACGGGCCGGCTCATCATGCAGTATGCCAGCCAGAACCTCATCCCGGTGACGCTGGAGCTCGGCGGCAAGTCGCCCAACATCTTCTTCTCGGACGTGATGGCGGCCGACGACGACTTCTTCGACAAGGCGATCGAAGGCTTCGTGCTCTTTGCCTTCAACCAGGGCGAGGTCTGCACCTGCCCGAGCCGGGCGCTGATCCAGGAAGACATCTACGACCGCTTCATGGAGCGCGCGCTGCCGCGCATCCGCGCCATCAAGCAGGCGAGCCCGCTCGATCCCTCGACGATGCTCGGCGCGCAGGCCTCGGGCGAGCAGCTGGAGAAGATCCTCTCCTATATCGACATCGGCAAGCAGGAAGGCGCCGAACTGGTGATCGGCGGCGAGCGCGCGGTGCTCGAGGGCGAACTGGCCGGCGGCTATTACGTGCAGCCGACCGTCTTCAAGGGCCACAACAAGATGCGGATCTTCCAGGAGGAGATCTTCGGGCCGGTGGTCTCGGTCACGACCTTCAAGACCGAGGAAGAGGCGCTCGCGATCGCCAATGACACGCTGTACGGCCTCGGCGCCGGCGTGTGGACGCGCGACATGAACCGCGCCTATCGCTTCGGCCGCGGCATCGAGGCCGGCCGTGTCTGGACCAACTGCTACCACGCCTACCCGGCCCATGCGGCCTTCGGCGGCTACAAGCAGTCGGGCATCGGCCGCGAGAACCACAAGGCCATGCTCGACCACTACCAGCAGACCAAGAATCTGCTCGTCAGCTACAATCCGAAGAAGCTCGGCTTCTTCTGATCGGCGAGGGCGGGACCACGACGCCCGCCTTCAATCGGTGGGCGGGCCTTCGTGTCCGCCCGCATCGACCGGGGCATCCGGTGAGGTGCCCCCCGAGGATCGCCGGGCCGGATATCCGCCCGCCGCGCAACCACCGGACCCAGGGACAGGAGGGACGATTGGCCACGACCATTCCCCGCGTCACCGCGACCCCTGCCGCCATCTCCCTCCTCCGCACGCTGCGGCAGGACCACGGCGACATCCTGTTCCACCAGTCCGGCGGCTGCTGCGACGGGTCCTCGCCGATGTGCTACCCGAAAGGGGACTACATCGTCGGCGACAGCGATATCCGGCTCGGCGAGATCGACGGCGTGCCGTTCTTCATGTCGGCCTCGCAGTTCGGCTACTGGCAGCACACCCAGATCATCATCGACGTCGTGCCGGGCCGCGGCGGCATGTTCTCGCTGGAGAACGGCCGCGAAGTCCGCTTCCTGACCCGGTCCCGCCTCTTCGACGACGCCGAACTGGACGCGCTGGCGCCGGTGGTCACGGCGGGGGAGGCGCGCTGAGGCCTGCCTCGAGGTCTCGGAGTGTTACCATCAGCGTCATGGGGTCGAGCGGTGACGGTGTGAAACCGAGCGCGACATAGAAGGCGCGTGCGTCATCCGAGAGCGCATGAACAAGGACGGCGCGGATGCGGAGAATTTCCGCCGCATGAAGCAGCCTGAGGCTGGCGTCTTGCACAAGGGCGCGGCCGAGACCGCGACCCTGAGCGCTGCGATCGACGGCCAGCCTGCCGATGATGGCGACCGGCACAGGATCGGGCATGTTTCGGCGGACGCGGGTTGGTGCCGCTTCGATCTGGACCGACCCGGCAGCGAGAGCATAGTAGCCGACGACCCCGCCGACTGTCGCAGGCGACGAAGGTTCGCGTTGCGCCGCTGTCCTGATTGGCCCGCGCCCGGCGCTGCAGCCAGCCATCGAGCACGGCGACCCCGGACTGGAACCCGGTGATGTCGTGCTTGTCGGCCAGCGGTTCGGGCGCGGAGAGGTTCACGCTTCTGTCCGGGTCATCCCTTCGACCAGGGCGGAACCGTCGTCATCGTTCGGCGGAGCCGTTCATTGGCCTCCGGCGGCGCGTCGAGCCGCTCGACGAAAGCCGCATAGGTTTCCGGATCGACCGTGATGACCGATCTGTCGAGCAGCACGTCGACGGCCCGCTGCTCGGATGCCTCGATCATGAAGTCGGTTCTCGTTTTGCCCGTCAGTTCGGCAGCGCGGTCGATCACGTTGCGGACGGCTGGCTTGATGCGGATGTTGAGGGGAACGGTTGCCGACATGAGCTCACTCCTTGGCCGCTCAATATGGCGTAACGAACCTGTCTTTACAGTCGGCACATGCCCTCACCGCTGCATGCGGTTCCAGGCGTCGAGACCGGCGATCTTGTAGGCCTCGGCGAGGGTCGGGTAGTTGAAGGTGTTCTCGATGAAATAGTCGATCGTGCCTTTGAGGTTCAGCACCGCCTGGCCGATATGAATGAGCTCGGTCGCGCCCTCGCCGACGATGTGCACGCCGAGCAGGCGGCGGCTCTTGGTGGAGAAGATCATCTTCATCATGCCGGTGTTGAGGCCCATGATATGGCCGCGCGAGGTCTCGCGGAAACGCGCGATGCCACATTCGTAGGGAATCTCGCGCTTGCGGACCTCTTCCTCGGTCATGCCGACGGTCGATATCTCCGGCACGGAATAGATGCCGTAGGGGAAGAACTCAGGCGGCGGCGGCGGCTGCAGGCCGAAGGCGTGGCAGGCCGCGACGCGGCCCTGTTCCATCGAGGTCGAGGCGAGGCTCGGAAAGCCGATCACGTCGCCGGCTGCATAGATATGCGGCACCGATGTCTGCATCGTAGCCGGCTCGACGACGATGCGGCCGCGGTGATCGGTCTGGATGCCGACCGCTTCGAGATTGAGCGTGTCGGTCGCGCCGACCCGGCCGGCGGCGAAGAGCAGCATGTCGGCGGTCACAACGCGGCCGTCCGAGAGCTGGGTCACCGTCTTTCCGGCGCCGTTGACGACGATCGACTGGACGCCGGCGCCGAGCCTCAGCGCGACATTCCTGTCGCGCAGCTCATGCATGAACTCCTCGATCAGCTCCTTGTCGATGAAATCGAGGAAGCTCGTCCTCGGCTCGATCAGCGTGACCGCGACATCGAGCGCGCTGAAGATCGTCGCATATTCGACGCCGATCACCCCGGCGCCGATGACCGCGAGGCTGCGCGGCAGCTTCGGCAGCTCGATGATCTCGTCGCTGTCGAAGACATTGACGCCGTTGAAGGGGACATAGTCCGGGCGGAACGGCCGCGTGCCGCAGGCGATCAGCACATGGCCGGCCTTGTAGACGCGGGTCTCGCCGTTCTCGCTCGTGACCTCGACCTCATGCGCCGAGACGAAGCGGCCGGCGCCGTTGGCGGTCCAGACGCCGTTGCGGTTGAACTGGTGCTCGAGGACCTCGACCTCGTGGTCGAGCGTCTTGTGCAGCCGCGCCATGAGATCGCCGGCGCTGATGTCCTGCTTCACACGGTAGGAGCGGCCATAGAATCCGCGCTCGCGCCAGCCGGAGAGGTTGAGCACCGTCTCGCGCAGCGTCTTCGAGGGGATCGTCCCGGTATGGACCGATACGCCGCCGACGCGGCGTCCCTTCTCGACGACGAGCACCGTCTTGCCGATCTTGGCCGCCTGCACCGCGGCGCGCCGCCCGGACGGGCCGCTGCCGATGACGATGAGGTCGAAGTCATTGGTGGCGATCATGGACATCCGTTGCATGCGCGTCACGAGGAGAGGTCCGCGGCGTGAAACGCGCGGCAGGAGATTGCGATTCCGGTAACGATGCGCAGGATCGGTCCGCGCTGCCGCCGGTTTCGCCATAATTCGGAGCAATCGGCATGCCAGAGCACGCTTCGCCGCCGGCGCGATCATCGGCCGTGCAGTTGACAGGCCGATGAACCATGCGAGACCCCTTCGCCCTTCTCCGACGCCAGCCGCGCCTCGCCCGGCGCACGCTGGCGGCGCTGATCGCGGTCGGGGCCGCCGTCGCGAGTGTCTTCGGTGCGATCGAGCCGATCGAGGCGCATGACAGGAGCGCGCTGGGCACGGCCGTGCGCAGCTGCTGGGTCGCGAAGAAGACGCTTCACACGTCGTTCCCCTGCCTTTCGGTCTCGACCGAGGACCAGACCGCCGTCATCCGCCCGCCCCTGGCGAAGAGCGAGGTTCTGCTGGTCCCGACCATTCCGGTGACCGGCATCGAAAGCCCGCTCCTGGTCGAGAAGAATGCGCCGGACTATCTCGCCGAGGCCTGGGCGGCGCGCGGCTATGTCCTCGCCGCGCTGCCGCGCGACCCTGGCCCGAACGCTCTCGGTCTCGCAGTCAACTCGCTCCCGACCCGCAGCCAGGACCGGCTGCACATCCATGTCGACTGCCTGCAGCCGCGTGTCGTCGCTGCGCTCGCCCGCTATGGCGGACGACTGGGGAGCAACTGGACGCGCTTTCCCGTTCCCCTCGGCGGCGGCCGCTATTACGCCCGCGCGATCGGCGAGAACGATCTTGTCGCGCGCAATCCTTTCCGCTTGGTCGCGACGGGCGTGCCCGGCGCGGCGCGCGACATGGCCGACATGACGCTCGTCGTCGCCCCGATCACGCGCGCCGGCGGACGGACCGGATTCGCGCTCATCGCCGCGAATACCGAGGATGGCAGCCACGCCATGGGCGAGAACCTGCTCGACCACACTTGCCGGATCGCCCGCGACGCCGGATGATCGCCGGCAAAGGCAAGCGATGGTGCGGGGGCCCTCGTCTGGCTCAAGAAGCGGGGAGGGCTTCCCATGTCGTCGACCATCGGGGCGGTGATCGCCTTCGTGCTGTCCAATTTCACGCTGAGCTTCCTGGTGCTCGGCCTCGTGGTGGCCCTCATTGCCATCGCCCGCGCGCCGCGGCCGCATCCGCCCGGCCTCGTCACCGAGAAGCTTCTCGCCGCTTACTGCTTCTTCGCGATCGGCGTGACCTTCTTCTACAATTTCGTGATGCACTCCTTTTTCGGGAGGATGGCGGCCTCGTTCATCGGCTGGGCCGACAGCCCGTTCCAGTTCGAGGTCGGAACCGCGAGCCTCGGCTTTGCGATCGTCGGATTCCTGGCGGCGTTCCGCGGCTTCGAGATGCGTCTCGCGGCCGTGATCGGCCCCGCGGCCTTCCTGCTCGGCGCCGCCGCCGGCCATGTGTACCAGATGGTCACCGCCGGCAATTTCGCCCCCGGCAATGCCGGAATCATCTTCTGGACCGACATCCTCGTCCCGGTGATCGGCTTCGTGCTGCTGGCCCTCGCGCGGCGGCATGCGGCGCGCTGAGGAAATCACGGCGGCCGTTGCCGGATGGCCACAACAGGCTTCCAAGGCCGCGCCAAGGATGATGAAGGGTGCGTTCGGCCCCGCTTCGCGATAACTTGCCAGTTCGGCGGAACAGATCGCGGGGGGATGCGAAGTCGATCGGCGAGGATCTGTTGCTGTTGCTATACCCGACATTAACCGCGATCACGCATAGAACGGTCAGGCAGCGATGCCGGCCGGCGGCTTTGTATTGCGCGCGGACAGGTAAGGCGTTCTCTTGACGGACTCGACGCTCGAAGGGACTGGCAGGAAGCGTCGACCGCGCGGCGGACGGGCCGTCATGCTCGCCGTCCTTCTAGTCGCCGTCGGGTCCGGTGCCGCCACCGCCCAGGACGGGCCGAGCTTCATCGACCGCATCCGCGGCCTCTTCGGACAGAAGGTGGAGCGCGAGCCGGTCGTCGACGCCGTTCCCTATACCGTCACCGTCGATGTCATCGATGCCGGCCGGTCACTGCGCGGGACGATCCGCTCGGCCTCCAATCTCCAGGACATGCGCCGCTCGCCGCCTTCGGGCGCTGCCGGGCTGCTGCGCCGCGCCCGCTCCGATTTCGACCTCATTACCGCCGCCCTTTATTCCGAGGGCTATTATGCCGGGCAGATCGCCATCACGGTCGCCGGCGTTCCCGCCGAGAGCGACGGCGCGCTCGCGGCCATCGAGGCGGCGCGTGCCGCCGGCCCGGTTCCGGTCACCGTCGCCGTCACCGTCACGCCCGGCCCGATCTTCACCTTCGGCGAGGTGCGGCTGCTCGATGCCGGCAACGGCAAGCCGATCGCCGACGTCCCGACGCTGCGCAGCCTCGGCATCATCGAGGGGCGCACGGCGCAATCGAGCGCGATCCTCGCCGCCGAGAGCCGGATCACCGCCTTCTACCGCGACCGCGGCTATGCCTTCGCCAAGATCGTCGACAAGGACGTGGTCGCCGACCATGCCCGCCACGTGGTCGATGTCGATTTCTATGTCGCGACCGGTAATCCGGTCACTTTCGGCCCGGTCACGGTCTCCGGCACCGAGCGGCTTAAGCCTTCCTTCGTCGAGAAGCGCGCTGCCCGCTATATCATTCCGGGCGAGATGTTCTCGCAGAAGCGGCTCGCCGACACACGCCGCTCGCTTCTGAAATATGACGCGATCTCCGGTCTGCGCATCATCGAGGGCGACAAGGCGGACGCCGCCGGCCGCGTGCCGATCGATATCGAGGTCACCGAGCGCAAGCCGCGCTATATCGGCTTCGGCGCCAAATATTCGACGACCGACGGCGCGTCGATCAACGGCTACTGGGGCCACCGCAATCTCTTCGGCGGCGCCGAAACGCTGCGCCTCGACGGCCAGGTCTCGTGGTACGGCAATGTTCCGGACGCGGTTCCGGACGCCAATCCGTTCGGCTACCGCTTCACCGGCACCTTCACCAAGCCCGGCATCATCACCACGGCCGACGATCTCGTCGTCGCGGCTGCCGTGCTGCGCGAGGTGACCGACGCCTATATCCGCGAGGCGGTGACACTGCAGGCCACGGTCCGCCGCACCGTCAGCGACCAGCTCCAGGTCGAAGCCGGCATCGATCTCGAAACGTCGAATGTCGAGGATAGTTACGGCACCAACGACTACAATATCGCCGGCATCCCCCTATCTGTGACCTATGACACCACAGACAATGCGCTCGATCCAACCAGGGGCATCCGCGCCACAGCGACCGCCGAACCCTTCCTTGTTCTCGGCGATGCCGGCGCCGGTTCGGTGATGGTCAAGGGCCAGATCTCCGGATACAAGTCGCTCGACGCGGACGACCGCTATATTCTCGCCGCCCGCATCGCCGCCGGATCGATCATGGGCGCCGAGCTGTTCGACGTGCCGCCGCAGCGGCGCTTCTATGTCGGCGGCGGCGGGACGCTGCGCGGCTTCAACTACCAGTCGCAGAGCCCGCACAACGAAGAGGGCGACATCGTCGGCGGCCTCTCCTATGTCGCGGCCTCGGCCGAGGCGCGCATCAAGATCACCGACACGATCGGCCTCGTGCCCTTCGTCGATGCCGGCGCGGCCTCGGCCGGCACCACGCCGGAATTCAACGATATCGGCGTCGGCGTCGGCCTCGGCCTTCGCTACTACACCGCCATCGGACCGGTCCGCCTCGACGTCGCCGTTCCCGTCGCCAATGAAAGCGACGACCAGGCCGGCTACGGCGTCTATCTCAGCCTCGGACAGGCGTTCTGATGCGGGCGGCGCGCATCATCGCCGGCATCCTGGCCGGCCTCTTCCTGCTCATCGTCGTCGCGCTGGTCGGCGCCTTCGCCTTCATCCAGACCGAGACCGGCAAGCGCATGCTCGCCGATCTCGCAAGCAGCCTCGCCAGCCGCGACGGGCTCACGGTGACGGTCGAGGGCATCACCGGCTTCGTCCCGTCCGATCTCGGGATCGGCCGCATCGTCGTCGCCGATGCCGAAGGCCCGTTCGCGACCGTCGACGATCTCACGCTGGCCTGGAACCCGCTGGCGCTCCTTTCCGGCCGCATCGATGTCAGCCGCCTGGCGGCGGACCGCGTCGCGATGGATCGCCGGCCGGTGCTGCCGCCGCCGAGCGAGCCGGCGCCGGCTTCCTCGTCGTCGATCCCCATGCTGCGGCTGGCGCTCGGCGATCTCGACATCCGCTCCGTCGTGCTCGGCAAGCCGGTCGCCGGCCTCGCGGCGGAACTCTCCGTCAAGGCCTCGGCGCGGCTGGTTAATCCGGCCGAGGGGCTTGATCTCGACTTCGCCATCAGCCGGGTCGATGCGCCCGGAACGGTCAAGGGCAGCGCCCGCTATGCGCCGGGCGAACCCTCCGACCGCCTCGCCCTCGACGTGACGGCGTCCGAGCCGGCCGGCGGCCTCGTCGCGCGCCTCGCCCGCATCGAGGGCCTGCCGGCGCTGTCGCTCACCATCAAGGGCGACGCCCCGCTCGACGACTGGCAGGGCACGCTGGCGCTCGATGCCGGCCCCTCGGGCCAGCTCTCCGGCACCGGCGCCGTCAAGAGCGCCGATGGCGGCCGCCGCATCTCGCTCGATCTCGGCGGCACCGTGCAAGGCCTGGTGCCGGCCACGGTCAGCCCGCTCTTTGCCGGCCATACCGAACTGATCGGCTCCGCGATCTACGACGCCGAGGGCCGCATCAATATCGAGGGGCTCAACCTCTCCGCCGCCGGCTTCGGCATCGCGCTGCTCGGAACCGTCGACCCGGCCGCCGGCACGGCGGTCGTGACCTTCGATGTCGTCGGCGGCGCGGCCGAGCATTTCGCGACGCTCGCCCCCGGCATCGGCTGGACCGGCTGGCGGCTCAATGCCCATCTCGCCGGCCCGCTGCGCCTGCCCGCCATCGACGCGACGCTCTCCGCCGAGGGCCTCACCGGCCACGGCTACGGTGCCGCCAAGCTCGACCTGACCGCCAAGGGCACGCCGGACGGCGACCTTCTCGGCATCCAGATCGAGGGCACCGCCAGCGGTCTCAGTTCGGACCAGCCGAGCGTTGCCGCCGCGCTCGGCACGAATGCGAGCTTCACGGCCTCCGCCAGCGTCTCGCCGATCGGCCAGACGCTCACCGCGGCCTCGGTGAAGCTGACGCCGCTCGAGGTCTCCTTCGTCGGCTCGGCCGGCACCGATGCCGTGAAGGGCGTCATCAAGCTGCCGCGGCTCGATCTCGCCGCCTTCGCATCGCTCGCCAACCGCCCGCTGCGCGGCTCAGTGACTCTGGACGGCACGATCGACACCGGAACCGCCTTCTCCTCGATCGCGCTCGACATCGACGGCACCGCGAAGGATGTCGCGCTCGGCATCGACCGCGTCGACGGCTTCCTCGCCGGCGAAACCAAGTTCAAGGGCGCTCTCGCCCGCGCCTCGGACGGCACGATCGCGGTTCGCGATTTCACCGTCGCGGCGAACGGCCTCGACCTCACCGTCGATGGCGGCATCGCGCAGGCGACGGCCGATCTCACCGCCAAGCTGGCGCTCGCCGATCTCGGCCGGCTCGATCCGCGCGTCAAGGGTGGCGCGAAGGCGGAGCTGCGCTTCACCGGCGGCCTCGATGCCCTCGGGCTCAAGGGGCGCTTCGACGTCGCCTCGGCCGAGGCGATGGGCAAGCCGGTGCGCGATCTTTCCGTGACGGTCGATCTTGCCGACCTGACGGGGAAGCCCGGCGGCAACGTGACACTTGCCGGCATGGTGGCGGACCGCCCGGCCAAGGGCAGCGCCCGCTTCACGACCGAGGCCGACAGCCGCCGCATCGACAATCTCGACCTTTCGGTCGGCAGCGTCCGCGTGACCGGCGCCGCGGCGCTCGCCAGCGACAACATCGTCGATGGCCGCCTCGTCGTGGCGGCGGCCGATCTCACCGATCTCGCGCCACTCATCCTGACCGAGATCGGCGGCCGGCTCGATGCGACCGTGGTTCTCGATCGCGCCAACGGCACGCAGCGTGCTGCGGTCAAGGGCCGGGCGGAGAATGTCCGCTTCGCCGGCAACCGGCTCGCCAGCGCCGATGTCGATCTGACCGTCGTCGATCCGACCGGCACGCCGGTCCTGAATGGCCGGGCGACGCTTGCCGGCCTCGATGCCGGTTCGCAGCGCATCGACCGCGCGACGCTCACCGCGACGAGCCGCGGCAACGCCACCGATGTCTCGCTCGAGACCGCGGTGCTCGGCGCCGCGCTGACGGCGCGCGCCAATATCCAGCCGGCCGGCGCCGCGACGCGCATCCGCCTCGACCAGCTCCGCCTCGCGCGCGGTCCGACGGTCGTGACGCTGTCGCAGCCGGCGACGATCACGCTCGGCGAGGGCGGCGTCGCCATCGACCGGCTGCAGCTCGCGACCGGCGGCGGCGGCGCGACCATCGCCGGCCGCGTCGGCAGCACGATGGATCTGACGGCCGATATCCGAAACCTGCCGCTCGCCCTCGCCGCGCTCGTGGCGCCCGACCTCGATCCGCGCGGCACGCTCTCCGGCAATGCCCGCATCACCGGCTCCGCTACCGCGCCGACCGGCAACTACGATATTCGCGTCGCGCGGCTGTCGACGGCGGACCTCGCCGGAAAGGGCATCGGCCCGTTCGACATCGCGGCGCGCGGCACGCTCGGCGGCGGACGGGTGACTGTTGACGCGACGGTCAATGCGCCGTCGGTCTCGGGCCTCACGGTGCGCGGCTCGGCGCCGATCACGGCCGGCCAGCTTGATCTGCGCATCGCGGGCGGCATCGATCTCGGCATCGCCAACACCTTCCTCGCCGACCAGGGCTCGACGCTGCGCGGCCGCGCGACCGTCGACATGACCGTGCGCGGCACCACCGCGGCGCCCGCGGCGAGCGGCACGATCCGCGTCGCCGGCGGGAGCTACACGGATTCGGTGAACGGGCTGACGCTGACCAATATCCAGGCAGTGCTGACCGGCTCCAATTCCAGCATCGTCGTCAGCCAGCTGACGGCGGCGACGCCGCGCGGCGGCAGCGTGACCGGCAGCGGCAGCATCGGGCTCGATCCGGCGCGCGGCTTCCCGGCCGATATCCGCCTCACCTTCAACCGCGCCAATATTCTCTCCAGCGACCTCATCAACCTCGTGACCAGCGGCCAGCTCGCGGTCGAGGGACCCGTGGCGACGCGCCCGCGCATCACCGGCAAGCTCGACGTGCTGCGGCTCGACATCAACATCGCCGACAAGCTGCCCGGCGGGTTCGATCCGCTGCAGGTCCGGCATATCAACACCGGCGGCAAGACATCGCCCTCGCAGCAGGGCCTCCGCGCCCAGGCCAAGCAGCGCGCCGCGGCAACGTCGCGCCGCGAGGCGCAGCCGCCGGCCTTCGCGGCCGATCTCGATCTGACGATCGCCGCGCGCAATTCCGTCTTCGTGCGCGGAATGGGCATCGACGCCGAATTCGGCGGCGACCTGACGCTGCGAGGCACGACCGCCAATATGGTGACGCTCGGCGGCTTCGAGCTGCGCCGCGGCCGTTTCGACCTGCTCGGCCGCCGCCTCGATTTCACGGAAGGGCGCGTGACCTTCGAGGGCAACACCGATCCGGCGCTGGACTTCACCGCCTCGACGACCACCAGCGACGTCACCGCCTCGATCGTCGTCTCCGGCCGTGCCTCGGCGCCGGTGGTCAGCTTCACCTCGTCGCCGGCCCTGGCGCCGGACGAGGTGCTGGCGCGCATCCTGTTCGGCCGCTCGATCTCGACGCTGAATGCCAGCCAGGCGCTGCAGGTCGCCCAGGCCGTGGCCACCTTCTCCGGCGGTGGTCCCGGCGTGCTCGATCAGGTGCGCCGCTCGCTCGGTGTCGATTCCTTCGATGTCGACGCGACCGGCCAGGTCGGCATCGGAAAACGCCTCAACGACCGCGTCTATGTCGGCGCCCGGCAGGGGCCGACGGCGAATTCCGGCAAGGTGACGGTCGATGTCGACGTGACGCGCAACATCCGCCTGCAGGGAGCGGCCGGCGGCGACGGCTCCGGCGAACTCGGCATCGGCGCGCAGTGGGATTACTGAGGCAGCCGGACGAGAAGTACCCCCTCTCCTGCTCTCCCCAGTTCTCCCCCAAAGTACTCCCTCTCCAGCTCTCCCCCGCTGCGCGGGAGAGAGGGCGGGCTTCGGCTTTCATCCGCGCTGCCGAGACGCCGGGGACTCCCTCTCCCGCATCGCGAGGGAGGGCGGGGAGGGGGCTCTTCCGGCTGGCTGGAATCCTCAGCGGATCATGAAGCCGATCGCGATCGCGTTGGCGATGTCGATGAAGAAGGCCGACACCAGCGGCAGGATGATGAACGCCCGTACCGCCGGACCGTGCAGCTTGGTGACCGCCGTCATGTTGGCGATGCCGGTCGGCGTCGCGCCGAGCGAGATGCCGGCGAAGCCTGCCGCGATGACGGCCGCGAAATAGTCGCGGCCCATGGCCGGGAACACGACGAAGATCATGTAGATCGCCGCCGCGGCCGTCTGCACGGCGAGCACCACGAGAAGGCGCGGCCCGAGTTCTTCCAGCGTCCAGAGCTGCATGCTCATCAACGACATCGCCAGGAAGATGTTGAGCGAGAGGTCGGAGAGGAGCGCCAGCGAACGGGTCCGCGAGGGCCAGGCGAGCCGCGGCAGGAGGCGCGGCACGATATTGGTCGCGAGGATCGACAGCACCATGCAGACCACGAACAGCGGCAGCTTGACGCCGAGCTGCTCGACCGTCTCCTCCAGCGCATAGGCGGCGAGGATCACGAGGTTGAGGATCAGGATCGTGCGCATCAGCGCGATATGGCTGATGTTGTCCTGCTGCGGCGTCTTCTGCTCGGCCTGCGGCAGCCCCACCATAGGCCCGCCGGCCTCTGACGAGCCCTTGAGGCCATAGCGGCGGATGAGATAGCCGGCGACGGGGCCGCCGAGAAGGCTCGCCACGACGAGGCCGAGCGTGGCACTTGCAATGCCGGCCTCGAGCGCACCGTCAAGGCCGAAGCGGGTCCCGATCGTCGGCGCCCAGGCGATGGTCGTTCCGTGGCCGCCGATCAGCGCCGCCGAGCCGACCAGCGGCGCAATGCCTTCGGGCAGGCCGAGAAGGCCGGAAAAGACGGTCGCGATGACGTTCTGGATGAGGAGGAAGACGATCGTGATGCCGAGCAGGATCGCCAGCGGCCGTCCGCCCTTCAGGAGGTCGTCGATCTTGGCATTGAGGCCAATGCCGGTGAAGAAATAGAGCAGCAGCATGTCGCGCGCGGCAAGCGTGAACGAGATCTCGCGGCCGAACACCTCATAGGCGACCAGCGTCAGCGTCGCGGCGATCAGCCCGCCCGTGACGGCCTCGGGGATGTTCCAGCGCTGCAGCGCCGGCACGGCCCGGTTGATGCCGGAGCCGGCGAAGAACACCACGATGGCGATGGTGAAGGTCAGGAGACCCGGGATCTGGATCGCTGTCATCGATGGTTCTCCGGCGCGCCCCCGGCGCGGATGACCGTTTCTCATGCAAGCGCGCTGCCGCCGCAAGGGCGGCGGATCAACTCAGGCGCCCCGGCCCGGCAGCGAGGCAAAGAGATCGAGGCCGAGGCGGGCCGCGAGGAAGCGCGCCGCATGCTGGCCCTTGACGCTGTTGCCGGCCGCATCGAGCCGCGGCGCGAAGCTGCCGAGCGCGCCCTTGCCGGGCGCCACGGTGACGATGCCGCCCGAGATGCCGCTCTTCCCGGGCAGCCCGACATCGAACAGCCAGTCGCCGGAGGTCTCATAGAGCCCCGCCGTCGTCATGACGGCGAGCGCGTTGCGCGCGCTTTCGGCGCTGACCACCGCCGCGCCGGTCAGCGGCTGCACCCCGCCGCCGGCGAGCGTCGCGCCCATGGCGGCGAGGTCGCGTGCCGTCACTTTCAGCGAGCATTGCCGCGTATAGAGCTCGACCGCGTCGACCGGGTCGCAGCCGAGCCGGCCGAAGGTCGCGAGCAGCTGGCCGATCGCCTTGTTGCGCGTGTTGGTGAGGGAGGCCGAATGATAGACCTCGTCGTCGCGTTCGAGCGGCCGGCCGGCGAAGCGCGTGATGCCCTCTTCGATGAAGCGCCACTTGGCTTCGACATCGCCGCCGGGGACGAGGCTGCTCGCTGCGATGGCGCCGGCATTGACCATCGGATTGGTGCGCCCCTCGCGACCCTGTTCGATCGCGGCGAGGGCGTTGAAGGGGAGGCCGGTGGCGTTGACGCCGATCGCGGCCCGCGCGGCCTCGCCGCCGATGGCATCCGAGAGCAGCGCGAAGACGAAGGGTTTCGAGACGCTCATCAGCGAGAAGGGGTGATCGGCGTCGCCTGCCGCATGGACCCGCCCCGAGACGCCGACGACCGCGAGGCCGAAGAGATCGGGCGGCATCGCGGCCAGCGCCGGGTAGATCTTGATCGTGTCGCCGCTGCGATCGTCGCGATAGCGGCGATGCGCCTCCGCGACCGCGTCGGCGACGGCTTCGGGCGGCGGCAGCTGGCCTGTCGAGACGGGCGTGTCGATCATGCTGCGTCCTCTGCCGCTCCGTCGGCGCAGCGGGACGCTGCGAATCGAGCTTTCCGATGCCATATCTGCCGGCGCCGGCCTTGTCAGCAGGACCGGATGCAGCCGCCAGCCTCAAAGGAGCCCGGCATGAGCTTTTCGATCTACGACATCACCATCCCCGTCTTCCGCCGCGGCTTCACCGTTCTGTCGGCGGTTCTCGACAAGGGGCTTGCCCATGCGAGCGCGGAAGGGGTCGATCCCGCCAGTTATGTCGAGGCGCGGCTGGCGCCCGACATGCTGCCGCTGTCCGGACAGGTGCAGCGGGCAAGCGACACCGCCAAGGCCGCCGCGGCGCGGCTGACCGGGCTTGCGGCGCCGAGCTTCCCGGACGAGGAGACGACCTTCGACGAATTGCAGGCGCGCATCGCCCGCACGGTCGACTATCTTGCGAGCGTCGATCCGGCCGCCTTCGAGGGCGGCGAGGAGCGGCAGGTCGTCCTGCGCTCGCGCGCCGGCGAAACGCCCTTTGTCGGCCGCGACTACGTCCTCCAGCACGCGCTGCCGAACTTCTTCTTCCACGTCACGACCGCCTACGGGATCCTGCGCATGAAGGGCGTCTCGGTCGGCAAGCGCGACTATCTCGGCTTCTGAAACGGAAACGGCCCCCTCCGCGAGGAGGGGGCCGCTCAGTCCTGACGGGCCTCAGCCGGGCTGTGGGGCGGGCGCCGGCTGCGTGGCGTCGTCAGGAAGATCGGGAGCCGGCGGCGCGTCGTCAGGCTCCATCATGGGCATCATGTCGGCGCCGTCGTCGCCGGGACCGGCAGCCGGCGGCTCGCCGGGTCCGCCCATCGGGCCGGGGCCTTCGGATCCGCCCATGCGGCCGCCCGGGCCGGGGCCGTGATGCATCGGTCCGTGCCAGCCGGGACCGCCGCGTCCTTCCGGACCACGACCCTCGGGGCCGCGTCCATCGGGACCATGGCCGCCGGGGCCGCGACCGCCCCAGCCGGGATGCATCGGCGGGCGAGGCATCAGCGTGACCGAGCCGAGCTTCTCGAGCTGGTCGGGCGTCAGCTTCGCCTTCAGCGTCGTGATCGCGGCGATGAGCGCGTCCGCCTTGGCGGCGCGTTCCTTGATCCGCTGCGCCATCCGCTCCTCACGGGCGAAGGCGCGCTCGGCGGCGCCATCTGGACCGCCGGGCGCGGGGCCGCCGATCGGCGGGGCAGGCGGCGCGGGCGGCGTGAAGAGATCGATCAGCGCGCTGGTATAGGCCCGCCAGGCGTCGAGCTGGTCGGCGCGGATGCCGATCAGCGTCTCGGCGGCGGAGAGCCGCTCGGCGATCCGCATGCGGAATTCCTGACCGCGCGGACCCGCGCCCCACTGGCCCGGACCGCCACGCGGCGGCATCGGGCGGGCATCGGGGCGCCCCTCGGGACCCTTGCCGGGGCCGGGCTTGGCGGGGGCTTCGGCGACGCGATCCGTCTGAGGGGCGGTCGTCACCGCGAGCGCGGGCGTTCCCATGATCAGGGCGGTGGCAAGTGCTACGGGCAGGCGTTTCATGTTCAACCTCCTTGGCTGTTCCACAGCGCGGCGAAGCTAGCCACGAACCTTGTCGTGCCGTCGTCCTTCAATGACGAAGCCTTGCCGGCGGAGCGATTGTTGTTGCGGAAGATTGCTGCGGCGCGCCGCGACAGGATTGGTTACCAATGCATCCGCTAATGGTTCTTCCGAAGCGCTATTCCTCGCCTCGGCAATCCCGTTCGCGCTATGAAGTTCCCTGATGCAGATCACCCCGCATGTCCTCGTCGTCGATGACGACCTCGAAATCCGCAAGCTGCTCGGTCGCTATCTCGACCAGCAGGGCATCCGCGTCACGCTGGCCGCGGACCGGCGCGAGTTGGAAGACAAGCTCTCGACGCAGCAGATCGATCTCGTCGTGCTCGACGTGATGCTGCCGGACGGTTCCGGCCTCGATATCTGCCGGCAGCTGCGCGACCGGCGGCCGCATATTCCGGTCATCCTGCTGACGGCGCTCAAGGAAGACGTCGACCGCATCATCGGCCTCGAGATCGGCGCCGACGACTATGTCGGCAAGCCGTTCAACCCGCGCGAACTGCTCGCCCGCATCCGCGCGGTGCTGCGCCGCGTCTCGGATGTCGCCGAGCCCCCGACCGTCGATGCCTACAAGTTCGCGGGCTTCGTCGCCTCGCCGACCAGCCGCTCGGTGATCGATCCCGACGGACAGGATGTCGTGCTGACCGGCGCCGAGTTCGACCTCCTGCGCGTCTTCCTCGACCGCCCGGGCCGCGTCCTCTCGCGCGACCAGCTCCTCGACCTGACGCAGGGCCGCGAGGCCGATCCGCTCGACCGCTCGATCGACGTGCTGATGAGCCGCCTCCGCCGCAAGCTCGGCGACGGCGGCTCCTTCCAGATCTTCAAGACGGTGCGCAATGGCGGCTATCAGCTGTCGACGCGCGTGGAGACGATCGAGGCGCCGCGGTGAACACGCTGCGCCTGCGCATCGCGGTGCTGGTGATCTGCGCCATCGTCGCGGTGGTGGGCCTCGCCACCTTCGTCGCCATCCTCGTCATCGGCCGCCCGGGTCCCGAGCGTCTCGTTCAGGACTCGGCGCTGCAGATCGATCTCATCGCCCGCCTCGCCGAGCAGCTTCCGGACGATTTCGAGCCGGATTCGGTCAAGAACAGCCTCCGCGGCATGCAGCTTCTGGCCGAGCCGGCGCATGGGCCGGTCGACCAGCGGCTGACCGACGTGCTGCGGTCCGAGCTTGCCCGCATCGGCCAGCCGCGCCCGGTGATCGTCAGCCAGCCGGTGCCTGATGCGCCGATGATGGTCTCGGTGCCGATCGTCAGCCAGGGCTGGTGGATCGCGATGCCGCTCTCGGCGCGGCCGCCGCCGGCGAGGGCCGGCTGGTTCATCCTGCTCGGCTGGATGTCCGCCATCATCCTCGGCGCGGCCGGCATCGCCGTCGTCATCTCCAACCGCCTGACGCGACCGCTGCAGCTCATTGAGAGCGCGATCGCGCAGGTCGGGCCGGATGGCACGCTTCCCGTGCTGCCCGAGATCGGCACGGGCGAGTTCAAGGCCACCGCCAAGGCGCTCAATCGCCTTTCGGCACGCCTGAAGACGTCAATGGAAAGCCGCATGCGCCTCGTCGCGGCCGCCGGCCACGACCTGAGGACGCCCATGACGCGCATGCGCCTCCGCGCCGAATTCGTCGCCGACGAGGACGAGCGCGCGCTCTGGCTGCGCGATCTCGAGGAGCTCGACCGCATCGCCGACAGCGCCATCCGCCTCGTGCGCGAGGAGGCGACGCCGGCCGAGCGGGAGAAGGTCGAGCTCGGCGGGCTCCTGCGCGAGGTCACGGGCGAACTCGCCGCCCAGGGACTGAAGCTCAGCACGGGCACGATCGTGCCGGCCGAGGTTGCCGTGGCGCGGCTGGCGCTGACGCGGGCGCTCCGAAATCTCTTCATCAACGCCGCGACCCATGGCGGCGGCGGCACCGTCTCGTCGGAGGTCGCCGGCGGCTTCGCCGTGGTCACGGTGCGCGATCACGGGCCGGGCATCCCGGAATATCTCATCGCCTGCGTCTTCGAGCCGTTCTTCCGCGTCGATCCCTCGCGCCGCCAGGCGGTACCGGGGGCGGGGCTGGGGCTGGCGATCGCCAAGGAGATCATCGAGCGCAATGGCGGCTCGATCACCGTCTCCAATGCGCGCGGCGGGGGCCTCCTGCAGGAAGTCCGCGTACCGTTAGCCGCCTGAGGCGGCGCCGGCGACGGGCCGGCCGGCGACCCAGACCGTCGCGAGATTGGCGCGCGTCGCGGTGTGGACGATCTTCTCGAGATAGTCCTCTTCGCTGTCGACATCGTCGAAAAGCCGGAGCGTCGAGCCCGGCGCGTCCGGATCGACGAGGATCGCGTCGAACTGACGGCCAACCGCGAAGCTGCCGACCGGAAGGTCGAGCGCGTCGGCGCCGCCGGCCGTCGCGAGATGGAAGGCGAGCGGCACGTCGATCCGCGAGCCGGGCCGGCCGCGCCGCTCGGCCGGAATGTCCGGGTCGACGCCCGTCTCCAGCATGCGCGAGGCGGCGATCGCCATGCGCTGCGCGTCCAGCATGGAGGAGATCGGGCCGCCGGAAATGTCGGTGCCGAGCCCGACCCGGACGCCGCGCGCCAGCGCCGCGCGGAGCGGGAAGACGGAATTGGCGAAATAGGCGTTGGAGAGCGGGCAATGCGCGACGGCGGCGCCGCGGGCGGCGACCCGGCTCATGTCCTGCGGCGTCAGGAAGTTCGAATGCGCCAGCACCGTGCGCCGCGTCAGGAGGCCGAAGCGATCGAGCATCTCGGCGTCGGTGTGGCCGTGGCGGGCAAGGACATAGCCATGCGCCCAGTCGCTTTCCGAGCAGTGGGTCTGCACATGGCAGCCGCATTCACCGACCAGCGCGCCGAGCCCTTCGAGCAGCGCATCCGTGCAGGCCGGAATGAAGCGCGGCGTCGCGACGGCATGGACGAGCCCGTCATTGTCCGGAAGCCGGCCGACATCGCGGATCAGCGCGCGCGTCCCCTCGATCGCGGCCTCGGCGCCGGCGTCGCGATAGAAAGACGGGCAGTTGTCCGGATGATCCATCGCCACCTTGCCGACGAGACCGCGCTGGCCGAGCTCGAGGCAGATCGCGGCAAGGAGCAGCGTCGCCTCCTGATGCAGGGTCGCGAAATAGAGCGCCGTCGTCGTGCCGCCGGCGAGGAGATCGCCGACCAGAAGGCGATAGCTGCGCTCGGCGAAGGCGAGGTCGGCATAGCGGGCTTCGAGCGGGAAGGTGTAGCGGTAGAGCCAGATCTCCAGCGGCACGTCGAGCGCCTTGCCGAGCTGGGGATATTGCGGCGCGTGGATATGGAGGTCGACGAAGCCGGGCAGCACGGAGGTGCGCCGCGGCAGCTCGACGAGCGTTCCGGCCGCGCGCGCTGTCCTGAGCCGCTCGTCGTGACCGCCATCGGCCGGCGTCGAGATGGCACCGATGGTTCCACGCTCGTCCACCGTCACCAGCGCGTCGGACAGGACTTCGATTCCGTCCGGCCGCGGCGCATGGATGAACCGACCTTTGATCGTCCTGCCCCGCGCATCCATCGTTCGGTTGCCCCAGTCGCCATTCTCTTCGACGGACTCTAGCGCCGAATGGCGGCCGCTTCACCTCCTCGGAGCGGGCCGCGCCATACGGTCGCCGCCTTCACGCCCTTCAATCAATCTTAACCACGATGGCCGAGGATCGATCAGGGTTTCCGCGGCGTTAAAGCACCGTGTCCGCGTTGCGTTGGAGTTGAGCGTGCCGAAATCGTCTCCGTCCCGCATCCTGCTGCCGGCCATGCTGGCCCTTTGCGGAGCCACGCTGCCCGCCGCCGCACAGGACTATTACGACGCCTACAGCTTCGGCGGCTGGCGCTATCGCGATTACGCGCAGCCTTCTTATGGCACCCCGCAGGGCGGCTACGAAGTTCCGCCGCCGCCCGGGGCCTACGAAGCCGCGCCGCAGCCGGCGCCCTATCAGGGCGAACGGCAGGTGGCACCGCCCGAGGCCTATCAGCAGCCGCCCGAGCCGCAGCCTTATGCCTCTCAGCCGCCGCAGCAGCCGCAGCCGCCCGTGGCCGCGGCGCAGCCGGCCGAGCCGGCCCTGGCACCGGCGCAGTTCGTCGCCGCGGCCAACCAGCCGGCCCTGCCGCAGACGCTGAAGAGGGGCGGCAAGCAGCCGCTTCCCGAGGTGGCGCGGCTGCAGATCCTGCTCGACCGCGCCAATGTCTCGCCCGGCGTCATCGACGGCCTCATGGGCAGCAATCTCGCCAAGGCGATCTCGGCGCTGGAGAACATGAACGGCATGCCCTCGACCGGGCGGATGAGCCCCGATGTCGATGCGATCCTGGCGCGCCATGGCGATCGCCCGGTGCTGACCGAGTATGTCATCACGGAGGCCGATGCCGCCGGTCCGTTCACGCCGTCGATTCCCAAGGATTACGGCGAGATGGCCCAGCTTCCGGCCCTCGGCTATCGCGGCGTCACGGAAATGCTCGCCGAGCGCTTTCACATGGACGAGGGCTTCCTGAAGCGCCTCAATCCCGGCAGCCATTTCGCCGCCGGCGAGACGGTGGTCGTCGCCGATGTCGGCGCGCCCTCGAAGACCAAGGTCTATCACCTCGTCGCCGACCAGAATGCGCGTCAGCTGCTGGGCTATGACCAGGATTGGAATCTCGTCGTCGCCTATCCGGCGACGATCGGCTCCACCGACATGCCCTCGCCGACCGGCATCCATGCCGTGAAGGCGATCGCCGTCGATCCGGTCTACTGGTACCGGCCCAAGGTCAATTTCCAGCAGGGCAAGAACGACAAGTCGCTGAAGCTCGCGCCCGGCCCGAACAATCCGGTCGGCGCGGTCTGGATCGGCCTCGACAAGCCGACCTATGGCATTCACGGCACGCCGGAGCCGAGCCGCATCGACAAGACCAACAGCCATGGCTGCCTGCGGCTGACCAACTGGGACGCCAAGGAGCTCGCCCATCTGGTGCGGCCGGGCGTCGATGTCGAGTTCGTCGATCCGACCCGGACAGCCTCCGTCGCAGCTCCGGCCCCGGTCGAGGCGCAGCCCGCCCAGCCGATGCCGCCCGCGCTGCAATAGGCTTCAGAACGGCCCCATCGCCACGATGCCGGCGAAGCCCTTCTTGAGCGCGGCGATGCGGTCGGCATAGGCCTTTGTCAGGCAGGCGTCGTCGCTGCCGCAGGCGGCGCGGGTTTTCAGGAAGGCGCGCTGCGAATCGCGGAGATCCCCCGCCGCGCCCATGGCGAGCAGCTGCAGCAGCATGTCGTAGCGGGTCGCCATCTCGACATCGGCATCATCGAGCGCGCGGCTGGCGCAGATCGCGATCTCGTCCGGCGCCGCCGCCTTGCTGCAGTCGAAGCTCGCCGCGCCGGCGGCTGCCGGAAGACCCGCCAGCGCCAGCGCGAAAGCCGCGCCTTTCCATCGGCCGAAGACACGCATGTTGTTTCCTCCCTCGGGGCGCCGAGTTTAGAGCGTCACGGCGATGCCGACCAGCCAGTCCGGCATGATCGAGACGAGGGTACCCTCGACGATCTTGTCGAGTCCGGTCGCGATCAGGAGGCCGGTGGCGACGAAGACGGCGCCGAGCAGCGTGCGCCCGATCGCGGCCGAGCGGCCGGCGATGGCACGGCCGCGCCGGGCGAGAAGGCCGAGCCCGTAGCCGGCGGCGAGCAGCGAGGTCGCGGCACCGAGCGCGAACAGCATCATGGTCAGCATTGCGACGGGAAGCGATCCACCGCTCGCCGCGAGCGTCAGTGCCGCGCCGAGCGTCGGTCCGACACAGGGCGCCCAGGCGAGCGCGAGCAGGGCGCCGAGCGCGGCCTGGGCGCCGAGCCCGCGCAGACCGATGCGGCCGGACTGCTGCCCCGCCCAGGCGCCGAGCGGCGCCATCAGCGCCTCGGCCCTGTGCGCGAGAACAGGGACCAGCATGACGAGGCCGAGCCCGGCCATGACCAGCCCCAGCACGATCCGACCGGCGCCGGTGTCGCCGAGCTCGACGCCGAGCGAGGCGAGGAGGCCGCCGACGATGCCGAAGGTGATGGCGAGACCGCCGGCCAGCGCCAGCGGGGCGGCCGGGTTTTCGGCCCGCGCGCCGGCGACGACGATCGGCGCCAGCGGCAGGACGCAGGGATTGAGGATGGTGAGCAGGCCGGCGAGGAAGGCGAGCAGCGGGCCCGCCATCAGCCAGCCTTGTCGAGCACGTCGACCACCGAGGCTTCGGTCACGCCCCACGACATGCGGCCGGTCTCCTTGCCGCCGCGATAGACGATGAAGGTCGAGCGCGGCACGCCGAGCTGCTTCACCACGTCCTTCTGCTTGTCATAGTTGACGGTGAAGACCGCGAGGTCGGGATAGCGGCCTTCCTTGGCGAGGCGGCCGAGGATCGACGCCTGCGCCCGGCATTGCAGGCACCAGGACGCGTTGACATGGATGGCGACCGGCTTGCCCGAGGCGATGGCCTTCTTCACCGCCGCCGCGTCATAGGGCTGGTCGGTGAGCGCCAGGGCCGGCGTCAAGGACGCGGCGAGAGCGAGGGCCGGAAGCGCGGCCGCGAGCGCGGCGAGGCGGCGTCGTGTCAGCATGGGACTATCTCCACCCGATGAACTCGTCGATTCATACGGGCGGGATCGATGCCGGGTTACGCCCTCACGGCGAAGTGAAGAGGCGGCCGCGGATCAGTCCTTGGTCTCGCACTCGGTTTCCTTGCCGGAAACCGTGAAGCGGGCGCTGTTGCCGCGGATCCAGAACTCGGTCGTGTCGTCGGCGTAGCGGCCGCCATCGGCGGAGACGGCCTGCGGAAGCGTCAGCGTCTTGCCGCCCGCGATGACGAGCTTCGCCGCCGCTGGATCATTGGTGAAGGTCGCGGTCAGCGCGGTGCCGTCGCCGCAGGTGTAGCTGGCGGTGGCATCGGCGAGCGCCGGCCCGGCCAGCGCAAGCGTGACAACGGCGCCTGCGAGGCAGGCGATTCGAACGCGGCGCGGCGAGGGCATGGCGGCTTTCCTAGATGACGAGCACGCCCGCTATGATGCCGACAAGGCCGATGGAAGCAAGCGCGCCGCCCCAATAAAGCCGGCGGTGATGGTCGTCTCCGAGCGCCTGGCTCGGGCGGACGGCCTGCGCGCCGAGCATCAGCGCGCCGGCCGCGGCCATATAGATCAGGATCGCGTACACCTGGACTATCCCCCTTAATCCTTTCTTAAGGATAGCCCATGGCGAAGCGGCGCGTCCATGGCAAGATGGTCGCAGGAATGGCGGTTTCGTGCGGTAATGTTAAGCGGCAGGGTTAAGGCGGCGGTCTCAGAGCCGGCGCGACAGGTGCTCCGAACCCTCTGTCCAACCGACATCGACCTTGCCGAATGAGGCCGGCAGCACGCGTGCCGCGCCGCGCCTCCGCCCGAGGCCGAGCGCGAGGTCGACGAGGAGCCGCGTGAAGATGCCGGGACCGCTCGAATAGGTCCGCCAGCCGCCATCGACCGCGACCCGCCCCGTCCGCGCATCCTGCCAGTCGCGGCTTGCGGCATAGCGGTCCGGAAAGGCGGCGTCTGAGGACGAGAAATAGGTATTGCGCTGGCGGATTGTCGCCGAGGGCAGCACCTCCGTGACGCGGATCGGATTGGCGAGCGCGATCGCCTGCCAGAGGGCGTCGGCGGCGCCGAGCCGCGCGAGCACCTCCGATTGGCGCAGATGCGCATGCGTGTACATCAGCCCGATCTCGCGCCCGAAGAAGGATGCGGATTCGGCACGGCGGAACAGCGTCTCGGGGCCGCCGGCATAGGTGACCGGCTTGTCCATCAGCCGGTAGCCATCGGGGAAGGCCAGCGCCTCGTCGATCGCCGCCAGTTGCTGGAAGGTCTCCGTCTCGCCGACGAGCCCGCCCAGCATCGCCTCGGTCATCGCGATCAGCGAATAGGAGAGCCCCGTGCGCCGGTCGGAGGGATGGAGCAGCAGCTCGGTGCGATGGCCCTCATGGTCGAAGAGGCCATAGCCGGCCACGATCCCGCCCGCGACGAGATGGCGGTTGAAATCGGCGCGGATCGCGGCGGCGAGCTTCTCCAGCCGCTTGGCCTCGTCGCCTGCGCCGGGCGGGTTGTTTTCCGGCGCGCGTTCGAGGATCGCCGCATAGCGGACGATCTGCTCGTGCAGGAGCCCCGCCGTCCAGCTCGAGACCATCCAATCGCGAAGATGCGGATCATGCGGCTGCAGCGAATCATTCCAGTCGCCCTCGCCATAACGGATGAGATGGGTGCCGGGGATGAAGCGCCGCTCGCACTCCGCGATCAGCGGCGCGACATGGTCGGCGATGGTCGAGGCCTCGCCGCCGCGCCACGCCACCTTCTCGGCGAGGATGCCGACATCGCCGCTCGCCTCGATATAGTCGCAGAGCGCCTTCAGCGGCCAGATGATGACGTCGCCATGCGCATCGCCGGCGCGGATGCTCGAATAGGGCGGCAGCATGAACCATTGCGGCCAGTCGGCGGTCTTCCTGTCCTGCTCGGCGAAGAGGGCGAGCAGGATGCGGTGCACCGCCGTGTCGTGGCGCATGGCGAGGAGGAACTCGACCGGCCCCTGGCAGACGTCGCGCGTCCCCCAGGCGGCGCCGGTATATTGCTCCAGCCCGTGCGGCACCGTCAGATGCACGATCGCGTCATGCGCCAGCCAGGGCAGCAGCAGGTTGGCCGCCGCGATGTCCGGATGATCGCCGGACAGCGTCAGGTCGCGGGTCGCATGGCTCCAGAACCGCCGCGCTGGCTCCAGCAGAGCCTCCTGCTCGATACCCGCAGCATAGCGGTCCGCCAGCTTTTCCGCCGCGGCGGCGCCGGTCATCGACCCGGTGACGGCGACGACGAGGTCTGTTGTCGGGTGCGACAGCAATGTCGCGACGCCGGCACCGTGCGAAGCGCCGTCGTCATAAAGGAGGCTGTCGCCGCCGAGCGCGGCCACCGCCTGCGGCGTCGATGTCACGAGATGCATCCGCGCCTCGGGATAGGCGCGGCCCCAGAGCCAGTCCGCGCCCGGCGCGAAGGCGATCCGGTTCTTGTCCGCCTCCATGGTGACACGGCCGGATTGCTCGAACTCGCGCTCGCCGAGCACGAGATGGCCGGCGACGAGGAAGCGGCAGGGTTCGCCGGCGACGCTGATCCGCCACTGCATCGCCGGCGCGTCGCCGGCCGCGACGCCGTGAACGGTGATCGTGCGGCTGCCGAGGCGGTAGATCCAGCGGCAGTCGGAGAGGCCCATCTCGAACAGCGACGGCACGCCGAGCAGCTGCCAGCCGCCGCCGATCTCGGCGAGGATGCGCAACCCGCTGGCGCGGGTGAGGCCATAGGGATCGCGCGAGACCGAGAAAAGCTTGTGGAACGAGGTGTTGCCGATGGTGAGCTGCGCCGCGAAGATGCCCTGCATCCAGCAGGTGGCGGCAAGCGTGTGGTCGTCCAGCATCAGGCTGTCGCCCGAGCGCAGGATGATGCCGGTGCGCCGCCGCACCAGCGCCTCCTTGGCCGCCGTCACGACATGGCGGTTCTGTGCGCCGTCGGGCGTGAAGAAGGAGAGGAGCCTTCCCTCAAGCCGCTCCTCCGCCTCCCGCTCGGGATAGAGCGCGGCGATCTCGGCGTCGTCGAGCGGTGCGCCGGTCGCGAGGGGGGCTGTCTCGACAAGGCTCATCGCGCGCGGCGTCGTCGCGGCAGGCGGAGCGGCGAGCGCGGCGGCACGGGCCGGCACATCGTCGAGGCGCGCGAGATCGGCCGCCGTCGAGGCATCCGGATGATCGGCGAGGACGAGCGCGAAGAAGGTGAAGCGCGCCGTTTCGCCCGGCGCCAGAGTGCGGGCCGGACTCTGCAGCGTGATGCAGGCAACCTCGTGCTGCAGCCGTGTCGAGGGCAGCTCCGTGCCGAAGGGGAAGGCGAAGCGGTCGGTGAGGCGGTTCTCCGCTCCGAACACCTGCAGCGCGTCGGTGGCGAATCCGGCGGCGCCTTCGAGGCAGCCCTGCGCCATCCAGGGATGGCGGCCGCCCTGGTCGAGATTCTGCCGGCTCATCACCACCGGCCCGAAGAGCGGATGCGTCTCGACGTGATGGTCGAGATATTGTGAGGCATAGGCCTCGCTGCCCATCAGGAAGCCGCGCCCGCCGAGCCCGACATCCTGCACGGCGACGACATCGAGCGGCACGCTCTCGCCGCCCTCGTTGGTCACCTCGACGCGCCAGAACCAGAGCGCCTCGCTCGGGTCGAGCGAGAGCGTCGCGCGATGGCGAAGGCCGCCGGTCGCGCCCGCATAGGTGAGGCTCAGGCCGTCATGGCCGATCTCCGTCATGGCGCCGTTGCCGGCCAGCGTGACGACCGCCGGGGTGGCGCCGCCCCGCCGCAGCAGGACGCGGCCGATGCCGCCGGCGGTCGGCGCGCCGAGAACCTGGTTGACCATGATCGCGCCGCGCGGCTCGCGGTGGGTGATCTGGAAGATCGTCCCGTTCGGCAGCACATCGACGGCGAGGCCGCCGGCATTGGCCAGCCGCACGAGGCCGAGCCCCTCGTCGCGGGGTGTCTCGAATGTCGCCGGACCCGTCATCTCGTCTCCCTTCAGGCGTCGACCACCGCCTCCGCCTCGATCTCGACCTCATAGGGCCCAACCAGCGTGCCGATCTCCAGAAGCGTATTGGCCGGACGTGTCGTCCCGAAGACCCTGCCGTGCACGCGCGATGCCGGTTCCCAGAGATTGGCATCGCGCAGATAGACGCGGGTTCGGACGACATCGTCCATCCTGCCGCCGAGCGCCGCGATCGAGGCGGCGATCTTGTCGAGGATATAGGTCGTCTGGCCGGCGATATCGCCGGGGCAGACCGTCGATCCGTCGGTATGCGTCGCGGTCGTGCCGGAAACGAGGATGCGCTCGCCGATCCTGACCGCGCGCGAATAGCCGGCGATCGGTTCCCAGATGCTGCCGGAATCGACCCTGAGACGGCCCGGCTTTCCCGGCACCGGCTCGGCCCGGTAGATCTGCGGCATGGTCGCGAGATGATGCGAAAGGTCGCCCGATGCCGTCAGGAAGGGCGGCTTGCGGTACTCGTCGCCGCAATCTCCCGGCAGCATCGTCGAGCCCGCGAAGGCGGCGTCGAGGAGCGCGTGGTCCTCGGCGTCGAGATGGAATGAAAAGGCCGCGAGATTGTCGGCGCGATGCTCGCGCTCGCCGAGGCGCGCGCCGATGATGACGGCCGCCACGGCCGGATGATCGAGCACCCAGCGTGTCGCGACATTCGACAGCGAGACGCCATGCTTCTTCGCGATGGCCGAGGCGGCGGAGAGGATGCCCTGCAGCGCGTCCCAGCCGCCGATCGCGTCGACGAAGCGGCGATATTTCATCTTGCTCCAGTCCGAGGCGTCGCCGGGCTCGGCCTTGCCGAGCCAGCGCTCCGACAGCCAGCCGCCGCCCATGGTGCCATAGGCGAGCAGGCGGATGCCGCTTTCGAGGCAGAAGGCGCTCATCGCATCGGCCGCGCGGCGGTCGAGCAGCGAGAACGACACCTGATTGGTGGCGATGGTGACGCCGTTCTTCACGACGAGGCGCAGATGATCGGTGTCGAAATTGGTGAGCCCGAGATGACGGATGATCCCCTCGCGCCGCATCTCCTCCATCTCGGCCAGAGCGTCGAGATAGTCGGGATGCTCGAAGCTCCACCAGTGGAACTGCATGAGATCGACGCTGTCGACGCCGAGCCGCTCGAGGCTGCGGCCGACTCCGGCGCGCACGACCTCGCGCGTCATCGGCCCCGGCGGCGGGCACCATTTGGTCGAGACGAACGGCTTGAGTCCCTCTTCCTCCGCCCGTTTCAGGAACCGGCCGGTGATCAGCTCGGCGCTGCCATAGTGATCGGCCATGTCGAAGGCGTCGAAGCCCGAGCGCGCATAGGCGAGCATGGCTTCCGCCGCCGGCTCGATCGCCACCGCCTCGCCGCCGCGCTCCATGTCCGCGATCTGCCAGAGTCCGGTCGCGATGCGCGGGATGGTGAACCCGGCCGGCACGGTAACACGGGCCGGGGCGGAGGGGAGGGCGGTCATGATGGTTCTTTCAGTTCGTCGTCGCCGGCAAAGGCGGCTCTTCTCCCACTCCCGCGCCGGCGGGGGAGGGTCGGAAGGGAGGTGTCTCGACGCAGGAGACCCCCTCTCCATCTCTCCCCCGCCTAGCGGGAGAGAGGACAGCTCGTGCCAGCCGATGGGGTGGCGCCCCAACGTCCACGCTACTTCGCGATGCTCGCCTTCACCTTGTCCACATCGGCGGTCGACATGGTGCCGACGGTCGTCACCTCGCCGTTCTGGATGCGCCACAGGCGGAACGGGCCGGTGATGTCGCCGACCTCGTCGAAGGTGACCGGTCCGATCACACCCTCATACTTGATCGGCTTGCCCTCCTTGATGAGCGCGAGCGCCTTGGCGAACTCGTCCTTGCCGGCATGGATGACGGTGCCGTTCGGGTCGAGGACCTTGCGGATCGAGGCAGTGATTGCGGCCGGTTCGGCCTTGCCGTCCTTGGCCGCCTCGGCGATGGCGAGGCCGACGATGGCGCCGGCGTCATAGGACCGGTCGGCGGCCGGGGCGGCCGGGTCGATCCCCGAGAAGTCCTTGTACGAGCCGTAGAAATACTTGGTCGACGCGGTCTCGTCGGTGCCCGACGAGGTGCCGAAGGCGTCGTTCAGATATTCCGCGCCGACATTGGTGATGAAGTCGGCGCTGTTCATGCCGTCATTCAGGAGGAACTTCTGCGGGCCGCCCTGCGAGATCCAGGTGCGCGCGATGGTGGCGCCGTCGACCGGCGTCGAGACAAGATAGAGCGCCTCGGGCGAGGAGGCGAGCGCCGCCGTGACCTCGGCCTGATAGCTCGACTGCTTCTCGTTATAGGGCGTCACCGAGGTGATCTCGCCGCCCAGCGCCTTATAGGCCGACGAGAACTCGTTGACCATGTTGACGCCGAAGTCGTTGTTAACATTGATGATCGCGATCTTCTTGATGCCCTGGTCGATCGCGAACTTCGCCGCCGCGATGCCCTGCAGCGCGTCCGAGGTGATGGTGCGGAAGAAGACGCCGTTGGTCTTGCCCTCGCGGCCGAGCTTGGTCAGCGTCGGCGAGGACGAGGCGGGCGAGACCTGCGGGATCTTGGCCGGGCCGGTGACCGAGGTCAGGATCGGGATCGATACCGACGAGATGATGCCGCCGATGATGACCGGCACCTTCTTGACCTGAACAAGCTGCGTCGCGACATCCACGGCGACGGTGCCCTGGCTCTGCGAATCGCGCGTGTCGGTGACGAGTTTGCAGCCGCCGACGCCGCCGGCATCGTTGATGTCGCGCAGCGCCATCTCGACCGACTTGGCCCCGGCCTGGCCATATTCGCCGGCGGGTCCGGTCAGCTCCATCACGAGGCCGACGGTGATGGTGCAATCGTCGGCGCGCGCGGCTCCGGCGGCGCCGAGTGCGACGGCGCCGGTCATCAGCGCCGCGGTGAGCATACGGATCGACGTCATCGAAAACTCCCTGCCCCGCTTCAGCGGGCCTTTCCCCCGGTTTCCCGTCTTCAACCCGTCTGCATCCAGGTTTCCTGCAGATGGCGCCACACCACGCCGCGCGGCGCCGCCTCGTCGCCGAGAAACAGCGCCATCGAGCGCCGCCGCGTGATGCGGCCGTCACGATACTGTCGCTCGATATAGATGAGCAAGACGGCATCCCCGGAGGCGTGGACGAGCTCGACATCCTCGATGCCGATCTCGAAGCGGTCCGCCATCGAGCCGAAGGCGCCTTCGATCCAGGGCACGATCGCGCCCCGGTCCAGCATCTCCCCGCCCGGCGTCGTCAGGCGAAAGTCCGGATGCGTCGTGGTCAGCCAGAGCTCGAACTCGTCGCGCGTCGCCGTCCCCAGGAACCAGCGGACGAAGAAATCATGCGAGGCCGCGATCTCGGCGACCGCGGCGCGCGCGAGCGGATGATCGGGCAGGGGGCGATCGGTGCTCATTGGGCGTTGAGATTGTATTTCATGATCGAGCCATGGCGTCCGGTGCGGTCGCGTTCGAGCGTATAGACGTCGCCCTCGAGCCCGCGCCCCTTGGCGATCACCGCGTCGATCGCCGCCCGGTCTTCGTCGTCGAGCGTGAGCGCGCCGATGGCCAGATTGCGGGCGAGATGGGCGCGGCTGCGGGCGCCGACGATGACGGCCGCGACGCCCGGCCGGTCGAGCGTCCAGCGGCTGGCGACGGTCGCGATGTCGGCGCCATGTTTCGCGCCGATGCGGGCCAGCGTCGCGAGGAGTTCCTGAAAGAGATCCCAGCCGCCGAAATCCTCGATGATCAGCTTGTACTTCGTCAGCGAGCGGTTCTCGAGCGGATGCTCGGGCTCTGTGGCGCCCAGCCAGCGCTCGCCCAGGAAGCCGCCGGCGACGGTGCCGTAGCACAGAAGGTCGATGCCGTTCTCGGCGGCCAGCGCGACCAGCTCCTTTTCCGGGCGCTGGTCGAGCACGGAATACTGCACTTGCAGCGTCCGGAGCGGCACGCCGGCAGCGAGGATCGCGCGCACCCGCTCGCAATCGAAATTGGTGCCGCTGACAAAGCGGATCTTGCCGGCCTGCCGCAGTTCGTCGAGCCACACGGCGGCCTCGACATAGCGCGGCTCGGCATAATCCCACCAATGGAACTGCACGAGGTCGAGCCGTTCCATTTTCAGCCGCATGAGCGACTGGTCGATGATCGCCTCGATGTCGGCCTTGCGGAGGCGCGGCAGGATCGCAAGATCCGGCACGCATTTGGTATGGACATGGATGCGGCCGAGCGCCGCCTTGCCATAGGTGGCCCCGAAGGCGGCGCGGAAGTCGCCGATCATCGCCTCCACGCCGGTATAGATGTCGGCGCAGTCGAAAGTGACGATGCCGGCCTCGGCGAAGGCGGCCATGTCCGCAATGGCGTCGTCGCGATCGACCGGGCCGTGGCCGCCGGCCAGCTGCCAGCCGCCGCGGATGACGCGCGAGATGCGGTAGTCGGGCGCAAGGTCTCTGTATTCCATGGGTCTTGCTTTCAATCGGCCGCCGGCAGCGGCACGGCCGTCGTCTCGGCATGCGAGAAGCGGCGGAGGCCGAGCCTCGTGATGCGCAGCCGCGACGGACAGTTGGGATCGGGGCAGGCGACTTCGGCGTCGCTGGTCATCCAGTCGTTCTGATGGGTCGGCCGCTGCTTGGCGGCGAGGAGGGGAAGCACCGAGGCGAGCGAATAGATCGAAATGCCCTGGCCGGGCGGAAGATGCAGCATCTCGCCCCTGAGCTCGAAATGATCGCCGACCTTGGCGCCGCAATAGAGCTTCGCCCCCGGCGGCGCCACCACCTCGACGCGCAGATCGTAGAGCGTGAATGCGTCATCGGCCCCGCGGGGCGGCTCGTCGGCCATTGCCATCCTCCTCGAACGCAGGCCTCGCCCCTTGAGTACGCGCCTGAGCCATGGTGAAACGGGCGGGGTCCTTCGGGGCCGATCCGCTCCATCCGCCTTGGTCTGGCGCAGGCATGCTTGAAGTTCAATCGGTTTCCAAGTCCTTCGACGGCTTTCGGGCGGTCGACGGCGTCAGCTTCGCGGTCGCGCGCGGCGCGATCACGGGGTTGATCGGGCCGAACGGGGCCGGCAAGACGACGACCTTCAACCTCATCGCCGGCACGCTCGCGCCCGATGCCGGATCGATTCGCGTCGACGGCCGGGCGGTCGAGCATGAGCCGGCGCACCGGCGCATCGCGTCCGGGCTCGCGCGCACCTTCCAGATCCCGAAGCCCTTCGCGGCGATGACGGTGCTCGAAAACGTGCTCACGGCGGCGCAGGACCAGCCGGGCGAACGCCTCCTGCCGGCGCTTTTCGCGCGCGGCGCCGGTCGGGCGCAGGAGCGGCGCAATATCGAGCGCGCCCGCGAGATCATCGCCTTTCTCGAACTCACCCGTGTCGAGCGCGAGCCGGCGCGCGTCCTTTCCGGGGGCCAGCGCAAGCTGCTCGAACTCGCCCGCGTGCTGATGGCGGGGCCGAAGCTCATCCTGCTCGACGAGCCGGCGGCGGGGGTCAATCCGGCGCTGCTCGAGACGATCATGGCGCGGATCGAGGAGATCAACGCCCGCGGCATCACCTTCCTGATCATCGAGCACAATATGGATCTCGTCGCGCGGCTCTGCGGCGAGGTGGTCGTGATGGCGGAGGGGCGCGTGCTCGGTCGCGGCCGGCCGGCCGAGATGGCGCGCGATCCGCGCGTCGTCGAGGCCTATCTCGGCGGGGTCGCGGCGTGAGCGAGGCGGCCGTCCTCTCGGCGACCGATCTCGAGGCCGGCTACGAGCCCGGCCTGCCGATCGTCAAGGGCGCCTCGATCAGGGTCGGGCGTGGCGAGATCGTCGTGCTGCTCGGCCCGAACGGCGCCGGCAAGTCGACGCTGATGAAGGCGATGGCGGGTCTCGTGCCGGTCTCGCGCGGCGTGGTGCGCCTCGGCGAGGCCGATATCACGCGGAGCCCGGCCCATCGCATGGTCCGTCTCGGCCTCGCTTTCGTGCCGCAGACGGAGAACATCTTCACGACCATGAGCATCGAGGAAAACCTCGTCCTCGCCGGCCATGTCGTGGCGCCGGCCGAGCGCCGCGCCCGCGTCGAGGCGATGTTCGCGCTCTTTCCCGATCTTGCCGCCCGCCGCCGCCTCGCCGCCGGGCGCCTCTCCGGCGGCCAGCGCCAGATGCTGGCCGTTGCCCGCGCGCTGATGATCGACCCGACGGTGCTGATGCTCGACGAGCCCTCCGCGGGCCTCTCGCCGAAGCTCACCGGCGAGGTGTTTGCCAAGCTCGCCGAAATCCGCCGGACGGGCGTCACCATCCTTCTCGTCGAACAGAACGCCCGCGCGGCGCTCGCCATCGCCGATCGCGCCTATATCCTTGCCGACGGCCGCAACCGCCATGAGGGGCCGGCCGCGAGCCTCGCCGCGGATCCCGAAATCGCGGCGCACTATCTCGGCCTCGGCGGCGCCGACGATCTCGAAAGGACCCGCCGTTGAGCCTGCAGTTCCTCGCAGACGGCATCTTCGCCGGCGCGCTGATCGGCCTCGGCGCGGTCGGCCTGACGCTGACCTATTCGATCCTGCGCTTCTCGAACTTCACCCATGGCGACTTCGTCAGCTGGGGCGCCTATCTGGCACTGACCGTGACCGGGGCGCTGGCCGGGACGCTGCTTCCGGCCGCGCGCTTCGTGCCCTTCTCCTTCGGCTGGCCGCTCGTCGCCGGGGCGCTGATCGCCATGGTGCTGACAGGTCTCCTCGCGCTCGCGCTCGACTTCGCCCTGTTCCGCCCGCTCCGGCGAACCGGCCACGGCATCGTCATGGTGATCGCGAGCTTCGGCGCCTCGCTAGCCCTCCGGGCGCTGCTCGAATTCCTCTTCACCTCCGAGCCGGCCTATTTCAGCCGCGCCATCCAGATCGCGATGCCGATCGGCTTCGGAATCCGCGTGACGCCCGATCAGGCGGCGATGATGGGCCTCGCCGCGATCGTCGTCGCCGCCATGCATCTTCTCCTGACGCGTACCCATATCGGCCGTTCGATGCGGGCGGTGAGCGAGAACCCGGCGCTGGCGCGTGTCGTCGGCATCGACGTCGCCGCCGTCATCCGCGCCACCTGGCTGATCGGCGGCGCGCTCGCCTGCGTCTCCGGCATCATGCTCGGCCTCACGGTGCAGATCCGGCCGCAAATGGGCTTCGACCTCCTTCTCCCGCTCTTCGCCGCGGCCATTCTCGGCGGCATCGGCAGCGTCTGGGGCGCCATCCTCGGCGGCCTCGTCGTCGGCATCGGCGAGGCGGCGGCGGTGCAGTTCGTCGGCTCGGAATATCGCGCCGCGGTCGCATTCCTGCTGCTGATCGCCATGCTGCTCGTCCGCCCGCGCGGCTTCTTCGGAGTGCGCGAGGGATGATCGACCTCATCGGCTATGGCGCCTTCTTCCTCGTCACGGCGCTGATCTTCGGCGTGCTGGCGCTCGGGCTCAACCTGCAATGGGGCCAGACGGGACTGTTCAATGTCGGCGTCGCCGGCTTCGCGGCCATCGGCGCCTATGCCTCGGCGCTGGTGACGACGCCGGATGCGGCCGAGCGCTTCGGCGGTTTCGGCTGGCCGATCGCCGCCGGCTGGCTTCTCGCCATGGTTCTCGCCGGCGCGGCGGCGCTCGTCGTCGGCATCGCGACCTTGCGGCTGCGGGCCGACTATCTCGCCATGACCACCTTCGGCATCGCGGTCACCATCCAGGTCGTGGCGCTGAACGCGACGGCGCTGACCGGCGGGCCGTTCGGCATTGCCTTCATCCCGCGTCCCTTTTCGGGCCTTGCCGAGAACCCGCTCGCCTTCAATTTTGCCAATCTGGCGCTCACCGCGGCGGTGACGCTCGGTCTCTTCCTGATGCTGGAGACGCTGACGCGGAGCCCCTTCGGCCGGGTCCTCCGGGCCATCCGCGAGGACGAGGCGGCGGCAGCCTCGCTCGGCAAGAACGTCAATCTCTACCGGCTGCAGGCTTTCGCGCTCGGCGGCGCGATCATGGGCCTCGCCGGCGCCATGCAGGCGCATTTCATCGGCTTCATCGCGCCCGACAATTATCTCTCGATCCTGACCTTCCAGGTCTGGGCGATGCTGATCGTCGGCGGCTCGGGCAACAATCGCGGCGCTCTCATCGGCGCTTTCGTCGTCTGGGCCCTGTGGAGCCTCTCCAGCCTCGCGGTCGGCAGCCTCGTCGCGCCGTCCTTCCAGGCGCGCGCCGCCGCGCTGCAGATCGTGGCCATCGGCGTCGCGCTGGCGCTGATCCTGCTCATCCGCCCGCGCGGCCTCATCGGCGAGCGCGCCACCGTCTCGCGCGATGTCGAAGTCGCGCCCGGCGACATCGCCGACAAGACCTGACGACCCGAACGCAGGACAATCCCGAAGGATCCCCCATGGCCAACCTCTTGCCGATCTTCGACGGACATAATGATGTCCTGCTGCGCCTCTGGGGCCGCGACGACGGCGCCCGCGCCTTCGTCGAAGGCACGGCGGACGGCCAGCTCGACCTGCCGCGCGCCCGGCAGGGCGGCCTTGTCGGCGGCCTCTTCGCCGTGTTCGTGCCCTCGCCCGGCGGCTTCGCCTATGCCGACAGCATGATGTCGGGCAGCTATGACGTGCCGCTGCCCGATCCGCTGCCGGTCGCGGATGCGCGCGGTCCGGCGATCGCGATGGCCTCGCTGCTGCTGCGCATCGAGCGGCAATCGGAAGGCGCCGTCGCGATCTGCCGCAGCGCCGCCGAGATCCGCGCGGCCATCGCCCGCGGCGCGCTCGCGACCGTGCTGCATATGGAAGGCGCCGAGGCGATCGAACCCTCGCTCGAAGCGCTCGATGTATTCCATGCGGCGGGCCTGCGCTCGATCGGCCCGGTCTGGAGCCGGCCGAACGCCTTCGGCCATGGCGTCCCCTTCCGCTTCCCCGGCTCGCCCGACATCGGACCCGGTCTCACCGATGCCGGCAAGGCGCTGGTGGCCGCCTGCAACGCGCTTCGCATCATGATCGACCTGTCGCATCTGAACGAGGCCGGTTTCTGGGACGTCGCCGCGCTCTCGGATGCGCCGCTCGTCGCCACCCATTCCAACGCCCATGCGGTCACCGCCTCGGCGCGCAACCTGACCGACCGGCAACTGGACGCCATCCGCGACAGCGACGGCATGGTCGGTGTGAATTTCGCGACCTGCTTCCTGCGCGAGGACGGGCGGATGACCGTCGACACGCCGCCCGAGACCGTTCTGCGCCATCTCGACCATCTGATCTCCCGCCTCGGCGAGGACCGCGTCGGCTTCGGCTCCGATTTCGACGGCGCCATGATCCCGGCCGAGATCGGCTCGGCCGCCGGACTTCCCGCCCTGGTCGAGGCGATGCGCGCCCACGGCTATGACGAGCCGCTGCTGAGAAAACTCGGCACGGAGAACTGGCTGCGCGTTCTGGAAAAGACGATCGGCTGACGGGCGAAACCGTCTCGGGGGAGACAAGAAGCGGCCCGGCAAGGGCCAAGAAGAGCCAAAAAGAAGAGCGTAGGAAGGAACGGCCATGACCATCAGCAACCGGATCGCCATGGCGGCGTTCATGCTCGTCATCGCGCTTGCTGCGATACCCGCGCCGGCGCGGGCGCAGACGGCGGAGCAGCCGCCCCGGAGCCCGGCGGTGGCCGCGAAGCCGATCACGGTCGGCGTCTTCGTCAACCCGCCCTTCGTGATGCGCGACGGCGACCGCTATACCGGCATGGCCATCGACCTCTGGCAGTCGCTTGCCGCCCGGCTGCACCAGCCCTTCGTCTATCAGAGCTACCCGAGCATTCCCGGTCTCATCGACGCGACCAGCCGCGGTGAGGTCGACCTCGCGGTCGCCAATATCACGGTGAACGAGAACCGGGCGCGCCGCATCGACTTCACGCAGCCCTGGTTCGATGGCGGCCTCCGGATCATGGTCGCCGACACGCATCATTCCAGCTTCCGCGACGTCTTCGACGGCATCAGGAATTCAGGCTTCCTGCGGTCCTATGCGTGGATCCTGCTGGCGATCCTCACCGCGTCGCTGGTGCTGACGATCTTCGACCGCCGCTTCGACAAGGCCTTCCCGCGCCGCTGGCGCGACGGCTTCGCGGAGAGCTTCTACACGGTCATGCAGATCTCCACGACCGGCAAGCCGGCCGTTCGCAAGAACCTCTTCGGCTGGATCGGACGCATCTGGCAGGGCATCTGGCTGATGGCCGGTGTGGTGGTGATCGCCTATGTGACCTCCTCCGTCACCACGGTCATGACGACGCTGGCGCTCACCAACCAGATCCGCGGCCTCGAGGATCTCGACGGCCGCACGATCGGCGTCCTGCGCGGCACCGTCGCCAACGAGTTCGCGCAGCGCGAGGGTTTTCGCCACCAGCCCTATGCGCAGATCGGCGATGCCGTGAACGCGCTGCTTTCCGGCGAGATCGACGCCATCATCGAGGATGCGCCGATCCTGCAATACTATTTCTACACCCATCCCAAGGCCGATGTCCGGCTGGTCGGCCGGCTGTTCGAACGGGACAAATACGCCTTCGGCCTGCCGCAGCGGAGCACGCTGCGCCTGCCGGTGACGGTCGAGATCCTGTCGGCGCAGGAGCGCGAGGAGATCGACCAGCTCAAGATGAAGTATTTCGGCGACGAGAACTGAGACGTCAGCCGGACTCGGGCTCTGGTGTGCGCGAGAACCCCTTGCTCGCCGTCAGCATCGCGCGCGTATAGGGCTCGCTCACCGTTCCGCGGCGCAGCGCCTCGGCGGTCGTCTCCTCGACCACGCGGCCGCGGCGCATGACGACGAGCCGCTCGCAGAGATGCGCGACGACGGCGAGGTCGTGGCTGACGAGAAGATAGGAAAGGCCGAACTCGCGCCGCAGCGTCTCCAGCAGGTTGAGAATCTCCGCCTGCACCGAGGCGTCAAGCGCCGAGGTCGGTTCGTCGAGCAGCACGAGGCGCGGCCTCAGCACCAGCGCGCGGGCGATGGCGACGCGCTGCCGCTGGCCGCCGGAGAGCTGATGCGGATAGCGGAAGCGGTAGGAAGGGCCGAGCCCGACCTCCGCGAGGGCCGCGACGATGCGCGCCTCGGCATCGGCGACGCGATGGATCGCAAGCGGCTCGGCGAGGATCTGGTCGACCGTATGGCGGGGATGCAGCGAGGCGAACGGGTCCTGGAAGACCATCTGCACCGTCCGGTAGAAATCCATGCCGCGCGGCAGGCGCACGGGCTCGCCGGCAAGGCGGATGGTGCCGCCCGCGACCGGCGCGAGACCGGTGATGGCGCGCAGCACGGTGGATTTCCCCGAGCCGGACTCGCCGACGAGGCCGAGCGATTCACCTGGCCCGAGCCGCAGCGACACGCCTTCGACGGCGGCGACATGCAACCGCCCGACACCGAAGGTGACGCGGAGATCGTCGATGGCGAGAAGCGGCTCGGCCATTCTAGAGCGCCCAGGCCGGGTCGCGGTCGAGCACCGGCAGCGGGTGGCTGTCCCTGTCCAGCCGCGGCAGGCAGCCGATCAGCCCGCGCGTATAGGGATGCTGTGCGTCATGCAGCGCATCGGCGTTGAGTTCCTCGACGATCCGCCCGGCATACATGACGAGCACGCGGTCGCAGAAGGAGGCGACCAGTTCGAGATCGTGGCTGATGAGGATGAGGCCCATGCCGCGCTCTGCGACCAGCGCATCGAGGATGCGCAGCACCTCGCCGCGCACGGTCACGTCGAGCGCCGAGGTCGGCTCGTCGGCGATGAGGAGTTCGGGATCGGTGATGAGCATCATGGCGATCATCACCCGCTGCCCCATGCCGCCGGAAAGCTCGTGCGGATAGAGCGCCATCACGCGCTCGGGCTGGTCGATGCGCACCGAGTGCAGCATGGCGAGCGCCGCCTTGCGCGCCTCGCCCCGGGACGCGCGGCGATGGGCGCGATAGGCCTCGACGATCTGCTGCCCCACCGTCATCACCGGGTTCAGCGAATAGCGCGGGTCCTGCATGACCATGGTCATGCGGCTGCCGCGCAGCGCCCGCCGCTCGCGCTCCGAAGCACGAAGGAGATCGATGCCGTCGAAGGCGAGCCGCTTGGCGGAGACGGTGCCGTTCCGCGCGGTGAGGCCGAGCAGGGCTCGGCCGGTCTGCGACTTGCCGGACCCGCTCTCGCCGACAATGCCGAGCCGCTCGCGGCCGAGCGTGAACGAAACGCCGCGTACCGCCTCGATGCGCCCGTCCGGCAGGTCGAAGGCGACCGAGAGGTCCTCGACCTCGACGAGCGGCACGGTCATCGCACGCTCCTCGGGTCGAGCACGTCGCGAAGGCCGTCGCCGAGCAGGTTGAAGCCGAGCGAGACGACGAAGATCGCGATGCCGGGCATGGCGGCCACCCACCACTGGTCGATGAGGAAGCGGCGGCCTTGCGCGATCATCGTGCCCCATTCCGGCGTCGGCGGCTGCGCGCCGAGGCCGAGAAAGCCGAGCCCCGCGGCGGTCAGGATGATGCCGGCCATGTCGAGCGTCACGCGCACGGTGACCGAGGAGAGGCAGAGCGGCACGATATGTTTCAGGAGGATGCGCGCCGAGGAGCCGCCCTGCAGCCGCACGGCATGGATGAAGTCGCTGTTGCGGATCGTCAACGTCTCGGCGCGGGCAAGCCGCGCATAAGGCGGCCAGGCGGTGATGGCGATGGCGATGATGGCGTTCTCGATGCCCGGCCCCAGCGCCGCGACGAAGGCGAGCGCCAGCACGAGCCTTGGAAAGGCGAGGAAGATGTCGGTGATCCGCATCAGGATGCGGTCGATCCAGCCGCCGAAATAGCCGGAGATGGTGCCGATCGCGAGGCCGATCGGCGTCGCGATCACGGTGACCAGGACGACGACCGCGAGCGTCAGCCGCGAGCCGTAGATGATGCGCGAATAGATGTCGCGCGCCTGGTCGTCGGTGCCGAGCCAGAACACCGGCCCCGGCGGCAGCAGCCGCTCGGTGCGGAGATCGCCGCCGGCGGTCGGCGAATGGGTGGCGAGGAGCGGCGCCAAGGCGGCGACGACGACGAGCAGCACGACGACCGCGAGCCCGACCATGGCGGTCGGGTTGCGGGCGAGGCGGCGGAAGCCCTGATAGAGCCCGCCGAGCCGGGCCTGCATGCGCGAGCGCGGCTCCGATGTCGTCAGCCAGAGGCGAAGCGGGGAGGCGGTCGCCATCAGCGTGTCCTCGGATCGAGCAGGCGGTAGAGAAGGTCGGAGAGAAGGTTCAGCGTCACGAAGGCCGCGCCGACCACCAGAGTGCCGCCGAGCACGGCATTCATGTCGGCATTCTGCAGCGAATTGGTGATGTAGGAGCCGATGCCCGGCCAGGCGAAGACGGTCTCGGTGAGCACGGAGCCTTCGAGCAGCGTCGCATAGGAGAGTACGACGACCGTCAGGAGCGGCACCGCGGCGTTCCGAAGCGCATGGCGCCAGATCACCCGCGTCTCGGAGAGGCCCTTAACGCGGGCAGTGATCACATATTCCTGGCCGAGCTCGTTGAGGAGCAGGGCGCGGGTCATGCGGCTGATATAGGCGAGCGAGAAATAGCCGAGAAGGCATGCCGGCAGAACGAGATGCGAGACGGCGTTCCAGAACACATCCGTCTGCCCCTGCATCAGCGCATCGACGGTGAGCATGCCGGTCACCGGCGTCACCATATAGTCATAGGCGATGTCTAGCCGGCCGGGCCCGGCCACCCAGTCGAGCCGCGCATAGAAGAGGAGGAGCGCCATCAGGCCGAGCCAGAAGATCGGTACCGAATAGCCAACGAGCCCGATAATGCGCACGATCTGGTCGAGGAGGCTGCCCGAGCGCACCGCCGCGAAGACGCCGAGCGGGATGCCGATCAGCGTCCCGATCACGGTGCCGAGCGTCGCGAGTTCGATCGTCGCCGGGAAATAGGTGCGGATATCCTCGATGACCGGGTTCGTCGTCAGCACCGAGCGGCCGAAATCGCCGGTCACCGCCTTCACGAGATAGATGCGGAACTGCTCGAGGAGCGGCAGGTCGAGCCCCATCTCGGCGCGCACCCGCGCATAGACATCGCCCGACGCCCGGTCGCCGACCACCGCCAGCACCGGATCGATCGGCACGACGCGGCCGATGACGAAGGTGACGACCACGAGGCCCAGGAGCGTGATCGCCAGCGTCAGGAGGAAGCCGGCGATGCCGCTCAAGACAGCCAGCGCGACGGCGCCGCGCCGCTCCGGCCGCGCCGCGAGGGCGCCCTGGTCGAGGCTCACTCCTTGCTCGTCGCCGTCGCCAGGTTGTTGTCGAAGGACGGACCCATGATGAAGCCCTTCACATTGGCGCGCTCGGCGGCGTTCTCGGTCTGCTGGAACATGATGACGAACGGCCCGTCCGCCATGATCTCGCGCTGCATCGCCTCATAGAGCGCCGCGCGCTTGGCCGGGTCGCGTTCGAGAATGGCGGCGTCGACTTCCTTGCCGAGTTCCGGCGTCTCCCAGGCATTGCGCCAGGCGAGCGTCTTCGACGAAGCATCGTCCTTGTTGTCGGGATTGGAGGCGAAGGTCTGCGCGTTGGTGTGCGGGTCCTGATAGTCGGGACCCCAGACTCCGATATAGATGTCATGCGTGCGGGCACGATATTTGGTCAGCGTCTGCTTGCCGTCGCCCGGGATGATCTCGAGCTTGACGGCGGCCTTGGCGAAGGTCGACTGGATCGCCTCGGCGACGCCGGTGATCGGCTGCGAGGACCGCACATCCATGGTCACGGTGAAGCCGTCCGGCAGCCCGGCCTTGGCGAGCAGCGCCTTGGCCTTCTCGACATCGAGCTTGTAGGGGTTGTCGTTGACAGCGCCGAGGAAGCCCTTGGGCAGGAACGCCTGGTGCACGTTCGCCTGGTTCTTCATGATCGTGTCGGCGATCGCCTCGTAGTCGACGAGATATTTGAGCGCCTCGCGCACCTCGGGCTTGGCGAGGTTGGGGTTCTTCTGGTTGAGCCCGAGATAATAGAGCGTGCCCTTCGGCGCCGACTGTATCTTGACGTCCGCGTTCTTCGAGACGGCCGCGATCTCCTCCGGACCGAGATTGCGGGCGATGTCGACATCGCCCTTTTCCAGGAGGATGCGCTGCGTCGCCGTCTCGGGGATGTGGCGGTAGATGACGCGGGCGAGGGGTGCGGGCGTGCCGGAATAGTTCGGGTTGCGCTCCAGCACCGCCACCTCGTTGGCGCGCCAGTCGCGGATCGTGAACGGGCCGGAGCCGGCATAGTGCGTCTTCAGCCATTCATAGCCGAAATCGCCATTCGCCTCGTGCTCCATGACGAGCTTCTTGTCGACGACCGAGGCGACCGAGGAGGTGAGCGCGTAGAGGGCGAAGCTCGGCGCATAGGGACGGTCCATGGTGAAGTCGAGCGTGTACTCGCCCGTCGCCTTGATGGCGTCCTTCACATTGTCCTTGGTGATGCCGAACTGGTTGATGATGAAGGCGGGCGACTTGTCGAGCAGCACCGCGCGCTGCAGCGAAAACTCGACATCGGCGGCGGTGATCGGGTTGCCCGAGGCGAATTTCCGTCCCTCGCGGATCTTGAAGGTGATCGTCTTGCCGTCATCGGAGACGGTCCAGCTCTCCGCGACGACGCCGAAGATCTTGGAGACATCGTCGAGATCATAGCCGATCAGCCGCTCATAGGTGTTGCCGGCGATCTCGGTGGTCGAGATCTCGAAGATCTCGGCCGGATCGAGCGAGATGATGTCGTCGATCATCCAGGCCTGGACGAGCGTGTCCTTCGGCGTTGCGGCGAGCGCCGGCGCGGCGGCGAGCAAGGCGGCAAAGACGGCCGCTCCGAAACCTCTCCTGACGAATGCGAGACCCATGATCGCTCCCCGGCTGCCTGAGGCGGATCGGGGAAGTCTGCATCGCCGCGCCGCCGCCGTCCATGGGCTTCAAGCGCTGTCAGGCCGCCAGCGGCTCAAAGACCAGCGACTGGTGCAGGAAGACGCCGGCCGCGACGCCATCGGCGGAGGCAAAGGTCGCGTTGTGCGGCGCCCGCGCGATGTCGCCGGCCGCGAAGACGCCGGCGACCGTCGTCAGCTTGCGCTCGTCGGTGCGGATGACCGGGCCGAGCGGCGTATCGTCCATGGTGCAGCCGAGGCGCTCGGCGAGATCGCTGTTGTGATGCGGATCGGGACCGACATAGAGCGCGTCGACCGGCAGCGCGCGGCCATCCGCGAGAAGAGCCGCGTCAAGCGCCTCGCCCTCGCCGCGAAGCCCCGTCACGGCCGCCGGTTCGATCACGACGCCGCGCGCGGCGAGTTTAGCCGCCGTCTCGGCGTCCGGCATCGCGCCGCCATTGAGAAGAAGCGTCAACGGTCCCCAGTCGGAGACGAGCAGCGCCTGATGCGACGCCATCGGGTGCGTCTGCAGAACGGCGAGGCGCCGGCCGGCGAATTCGAAGCCGTGGCAATAGGGGCAGTGGAGCACCGTTTTGCCCCAGCGCTCGGCGAGACCCGGGACGTCCGGCAGCCGGTCCGAGACGCCATAGGCGAGCACCAGCTTGCGGGCGTGGAACACGTCTCCGGCGTTGGTGGTGACCGCGAAATCGCCGTCGCCGCCTGTCACGGCGGTGGCCTCGCCCTCGATCAGGCGCGCATTGGGATAGCGCAGCAGTTGCTCGCGCGCCGCGGCGATCATGGCGAGCGGATTGCTGCCGTCCTGCGTGAAGAAGCCATGGGAGGCGGCAGCGAAGCGGTTGCGCGGGCGGCCGGCATCGATGACGAGGACCGGCCGCCGGGCACGGGCGATCTGCAGCGCGGCGGAGAGGCCGGCGAAGCTGCCGCCGATGATGATGGCGTCAAAGGGGGGCATGATTGGTCTCCAGATCGACGGAGCGGCCGCTGGCGACCATCCGCGCGTGGAAGTCTGCGCTGAGCGCGGCGAGCGTCACGGTGCCGAAGCGGGCGATGAGCAGCGCCTCGGCCTCGGCGAGGCTGTCGTCGAGCGCGGCATTCACCGCCTGCTCGACGAGGCATCCGGGCGATTCGGTCCGGTTGCCGATCGCGAAGAGGTCCGGCCGCCCCAGCGCGTCATAGATGTCGCGGAGCGTGATTTCGGACAGCGGGCGCCCGATCGTCCAGCCGCCGCCATGGCCCTTTTCCGAGCGCACGAGCCCGGCCTCGCGCAGCCCGGCCATGATCCGGCGGATGACGACGGGATTGGTTTGCATGGCCCGCGCCATCGTCTCCGATGTCACGGGTCCGTTCATTTCCGCCATGTGGAGGAGGACGTGCAGGACGCCCGAAAGCCGACTGTCGCGTTTCATGTAATTCGATATGTTACATGATGGGGCGCGCGTCAACCCTCCGCCGCGAGGGGCGGGCGATGCGCCGTCCGCGTGGACGGCGCTGCCGTTTCGTTCAGGACGCCGGCTTCAGGTGGCGCACCGGCCGCGCCGGCGCCAGCGCCGAGGCGGCGCGGGCGATCGCCTCGGCGTCGATGCCGTGATGGCGATAAAGGTCGGCGATCGTGCCCGTCTGGCCGAAATGCTCGACGCCGAGCGAACGCGTGCGGTGGCCGGCGACCGAGCCGAGCCAGCCGAGCGTCGCCGGATGACCGTCGATGACGGTGACGAGGCCGCAATGCGCCGGCAGCGCCTCGAACAGCCGCTCGGCATGCGAGCGGGCATGGACGAGACCGCGTTCGCGCGCCCGGCCCGCCGCTGTCCAGCCGGCGTTCAGCCGGTCGGCCGAGGTGACGGCGAGGAGACCGATATCGCGCCGGTCCTCGGCAAGGAGCCCCGTCGCCGCGATCGCTTCCGGCGCGACGGCGCCCTGATAGGCGATGACGAGTTCGGCATTCGGCCCCGGCTCGCGCAGCCAGTAGGCGCCGTCGACGATGGCGCGCGACAGCTCCGGTGTCAGCGGCCGCTGCGGCTGCTCGATCGGCCGGGTCGAAAGGCGGAGATAGAGCGAGCCGCCCGTTTCGTCCCGGAGCCAGGTCCGCTCGTCCGGCTCGCCGTCGGCCTTGGCGCGCTGGATATAGTCGAAGCCGAAGCCGAGGATGGTCGCGAGTTCGTCGACGAAAGCCGGCTCGAAGGCGGCGAGCCCGTCCTGCGCGAGGCCGACCAGCGGCGTGCCGATCGACTGATGCGCGCCGCCCTCTGGCGCCAGCGTCACGCCCGAAGGCGTCGCGACGAGGATGAAGCGGGCGTCCTGGTAGCAGGCATAGTTGAGCGCGTCGGCGCCGCGATAGATGAAGGGGTCGTAGAGCGTGCCGATCGGCAGCAGCCGCTCGCCATTGATGGCATGCGACAGCCCGAGCGCCGAGAGCATCAGGAAGAGGTTCATCTCGGCGATGCCAAGTTCCAGATGCTGGCCTTGCGGCGAGAATTCCCAGTTGAAGGTCGAGGGGATACGCTCGGCCTTGAAGAGATCGGCCATATTCTCGCGCGCAAAGAGGCCGCGGCGGTTCACGAACGGCCCGAGATTGGTCGAGACCGTGACGTCCGGCGAGGTCGTGACGATGCGGCGGGCGAGGTCGCTGTCCTCGCGCGCGATCTCGTTGAGGATCTGGCCGAAGCCCGCCTGCGTCGAGAGCTGCCGACCGGCCGCCGGCGGCACCGGCAACGCTTCCGGAACCGCGACCACCGGTGCTGCGCCGCTCTTCTGCCGAGCCGCGAAGGGAACTTCGGCGAGGAAGGCCTCAATCTCGGCGGGTGGCGTCGCGAGGCCCTCGAACGGTTCCCATTCATGGCCTGCCCGGACACTCATCGCCGTGCGCAGCTGGTCGACCTGCGCCGGCGTCATCAGCCCGGCATGGTTGTCCTTGTGGCCGGCGAGCGGCAGGCCGAAGCCCTTTATCGTGTAGGCGATGAAACAGGTCGGGCGCTCATGCGTCCGCGCCCTGGCAAAGGCCTCGGTCAGGCTCGGCAGGTCGTGGCCGGCGAGGTTGGTCATGAGGCTCGCGAGTTCGGCATCGCTGCGCCGCTCGACGAGCGCCGTCACCGCGCCCTGGTCGCCGATCTCGTCGAGAAGCCGCTTCCGCCACGCCGCGCCGCCCTGGAAGCAGAGCGCCGAATAGAGCTGGTTGGGACAGTGGTCGATCCAGTCGCGCAGGCGCTCGCCGCCCGGCTCGGCAAAGGCCGCCTCGAGCAGGCGGCCATATTTCAGGATCACCACGTCCCAGCCGAAATTGGCGAAGATCGCCTCGAAGCGCTCCCAGAGCCCTTCGCGCACCACGGCGTCGAGGCTCTGGCGGTTGTAGTCGACGATCCACCAGCAGTTCCGGAGGCCGTGCTTCCAACCCTCGAGCAGCGCCTCGAAGATGTTGCCCTCGTCCATCTCTGCGTCGCCGACAAGAGCCACCATGCGTCCCGCCTTGCGCCCGCCGCTCCAGCCCTTGGCGCGGACATAGTCCTGCACCAGCGCCGAAAACAGCGTCTGCGCCGCGCCGAGCCCGACCGAGCCGGTCGAGAAGTCGACATCGTCGGTGTCCTTGGTGCGCGAGGGATAGCTCTGCGCGCCCTTGAAGGCGCGGAAAGCCTCGATCTTCTCGCGGCTCTGGCGGCCGAGCAGATACTGGATGGCATGGAAGGCCGGGCTCGCATGCGGCTTCACCGCGACGCGGTCTTCCGGCCGGAGCGCCTCGAAATAGAGCGCCGTCATGATAGTCGCGACCGAGGCGGAGGAGGCCTGGTGGCCGCCGATCTTGATGCCTTCCTCGTTGTCGCGCAGGTGGTTGGCGTTGTGGATCATCCAAGCGGAGAGCCACAGAACCTTCTTTTCCAGCTCGGCGAGGATGGCGGCGGGCCGCCCGGTCTCGGTCAGGACATCCATCGGCACGACAACCTCCCTTGCTGCGCGCTCCCCGAGACTATCGCCGCTTCGCGCCGCCGTCGAACGAAGATGACGGGGAAGGCGCGTCCGTGATACTCGCCTTGCCCGGAAAGGCCCCGGCGCGGCGGCCGGGAGAGGAAGACGACACATGACGGCAGCATCGAGCGCGGCTCCGGCGGCGGATTTCAGGGCGAGCGGCGCGGCCGTTCACGGCTTCATCGAGACGGCGCTCAAGGCGGCCGGCAGCGAGAGCGCGCAGGCGGTCTCGGTCGCCGACGCCTTGACGGAGGCCTCGCTGCGCGGCGTCGACAGCCATGGCTGCCGGCTGCTCGTCCACTATGCCAAGGTCGTGCGCACCGGCCGCATCAATCCCGCCCCCAAGCTCGGCGCCAAGGTCACGGGTCCGGCGACCGTCATCGTCGATGGCGACAACGGCTTCGGCCATCACGCGAGCTTCTTCGCCATCGACGAGGCCATGCGCCTCGTGCGCGAGACGGGCATCGCCGCGGCCGCGGTCATCAACTCCTCGCATTTCGGCGCCGCCGGATGCTATCCGATGCGCGCGGCGGCGGCGGGCTTCGTCTCCTTCGCCTTCTGCAATTCGGACAGTTTCGTGCTGCCGCATGACGGCGTCGCGCCGTTCCACGGCACCAATCCGCTGTCCTTCGCCGCGCCGGTCACCGGCAGCCGACCCTATCTCTTCGACATGGCCACCAGCATGGTTCCGTGGAACCGCGTTCAGGACATGGCGGCGAAGGGGCTGAAGCTGCCGGCCGATGTGGCGGTCGACGCGACGGGCAAGCCGACCGTTGAGCCGCTCGAATCGGCGGCGCTGCTGCCGCTCGGCGGCCTCGCCTTCGGCCACAAGGGCGCCGGCCTCGCCTCCGTGATGGAGATCCTGTCGGCGGTGATGACCGGCATGCCGCATTGCGCGGACCTGCTCGGCATGGTTGGCCCGGACTGGACCACGCCGCGCCGGCTCGGCCATTTCTTCATCGTCATCGATCCGGAGCGTTTCGTGCCGCGCGCGCTCTACGATGCCGGCATGGCGGCCTATCTCGCCAATCTCCGCGCCTCTCCCGCGCGCGAGGGCAAGAGCGTCATGGCGCCGGGCGACCGCGAGTGGAAGGTCGAGCAGGAGCGCAGCGCAAACGGCATCCCGGTCGCGCCGGCGCTGAAGCAGGCCTTCGACGCGCTGGCTGCGGACCTCTCGGTCGCGCCGCTGCAGCCGGTCGCCTGACTGGCTAGGGCGCCGGCTGCCCGGCCGTCGGCGTCGTTCCGAACGCCCAGGCGAAGTCGCCGCGGAAGGCGTCATAGACAGCCCGCGCGCCGATGGCGTTGACATGGTGGTCGTCGAAGAAGGCGATCGCGCCATTCTTCTGCGGCAGGCAGATGCGCGCGTCGCAGAAGACCTCGACCGGATCGACGAAGCGGGCGTTCGGGAATTCCGCGACGATGCCGCGCATGATCGCGACGGTCTTGGCCCGCCTTGCGTCTTCCTGGGCGCGGGGAACGCCGCAACGGTCGGTGGAGAAGCCGAGCGCCTCGCTGAGATCGATGCAGTTGAGCGGGTCGGTACGCGCGAATTTCGGCAGCGGGCCCAGCACCAGCATCCGCCTTGTGCCATCGGCCGTGAAGCGCTGGAGCATGGCGCGGAGCGCGGCGCCGAACCGCTCCTCGGCCCAGGCGGTATCGGAGCCGTGATAAAAACTCGGCACCGCCTCCCAATAGCCGTCGAAGATCGCGAAGCCCGCTTTGGTGCCGAGCCCGGGCACGAGCCGCTCGAGCCGCTCCGCCATCGGCCGGCAGGCGACGTCGTCGCGGCTCGCGGCCGCGTCGAGCATCAGGTTCTGCAGGTTGCAGCCGGGTCCGGTCATCTGCAGCAGCCGCGTCCCGTTCTGCTCGGCCTCGAAGCCGAGCCGGGGCTGCATCGCCAGCGCATGCGAATCGCCGAACAGGATCCCGAGCGGACCGGGTTCCGAGAGGCAGGCCAGCTGCGCGTCGATCGATGTCGAAAGGCAGCCGCTGGTCCCTGCCACATCCGCCGCGTCGATGCGCGCCGTCGTCGGATCGGTGCGCGCGCGGTGATAGCCGAGTTCGGCGACCCCGGTGCCGGCCAGCGCCATGACGGCGGCGGCGGCAACGCCGGCGAAGGTGATGCGCACCGCGAGCCGGCCGCCCGGGGCAAGGCCGGCGCGGCGGCGCCAGGCAAGGATCGGCAGCTCGATCAGGTACCGCGTCGCAATGGCGAGCAGCACCGCGAGGGCGACCGCGATGGCGCTGACGAGCGCGGGCGGCGCATCGGTCGGCAGCAGGCGGCCGAACACCAGCAGCGGCCAATGCCAGAGATAGAGCGCATAGGAAATCTGCCCGACGAAGACGACCGGCGCCAGCGATAGCAGCCGGCTGGGCAGCGCATGCGGATCGACGAGGCCGGACAGGATGACGAGCATCGCTCCAACAACCGGCAGCAGCGCCGCATAGCCGGGATAGCCGAGCACGCGGTCCTCGCTGCCGGCGCCGACGCCGAGCCAGCCGAGACCGATAAAGCCGACGGCAAGCGCGATCATGACGAGCCCTGCGATCCCGGAAAGGGCTGCCGCGGCGCGCGAGCGGCGGAGCCAGGGCGCCGCGGCGAGGGCCGCGATGACGCCGCCGGCGACGAATTCCCAGGCGCGCCACCAGGCGAGGAAGAAGGCCGGATTGCGCTCGGCGACACGGAGGTCGATATCGGGCGGCGTGAAGAGGACGCAGCCGACAAGGCTGCCGAGCGCGATGATCGCGGCGGCGACGGCAAGCAGGCGGCGAGGGCGCCAGTCCTTCTTGCGGGCCAGCGCGAACAGTCCTGCCATCAGCAGCGGCACGACGAGATAGAATTGTTCCTCGACCGCGAGCGACCAGGTGTGCAGCAGCGGCTTCAGATCGGCGCTGGTGTCGAAATAGCCGCTGCTCAGCCAGAAATAGACATTGGTGAGGAAGGTCGGCGCGAGAATGGCCGACCGGGCGAGGCCGCGAAGATCGGCCGGCGCGCGCAGGAGGATCGTTGCGATCGCGACGGTGACCGCGAGCATCACGAAATAGGCCGGCAGGATGCGCAGCGCGCGCCGGGCGTAGAAGTCGAAGATCCCGAAACGCCCCGCCTCGAGGCCGGCCACGATCTGGTTGATGATCAGGAAGCCGGAGATGACGAAGAAGATGTCGACGCCGACGAAGCCGCCGCCAAAGCCCGGGACGCCGGCGTGATAGGCGACGACGGCCACGATCGAGATGGCGCGGAGACCGTCGACATGGGGCTTGTAGCCGCCCTCGGCCGGGGCGGCGCTGGTGCCGGGAGACCGGCTTTGGCGAGGCTGGGCATCGGCGCCGAGGCGCATGCGGAAGACCCCGCACCGGGATGAAGGACGCCGCCTTATGCGTCAGCGAAAGCGCGCCCGCAAGCCTGCCGCCGATATCGCCATCCGGCCGCTTCGCCTGCTATGAACGGCGCGGCCGGTCGGTCGGCTGGAAGGACGAGAGACGAAATGCGTGAAGACGATGTCATTCCTCCCGGGGCCCTGACGCGGCCGCTCGCGGCGCCGCTGGTCGAGGCGGCGCGGCTCCGCGCCGAGGGTCCGCAGCTCGACGAGCGCGACGTGGCGCTTTCCCGCCGCCAGTTCGTCGAGGCACGGCTGCCGCTCAGGAGCGGCGACGGCATCCTCACCGAGGATCGCGCGATCCCCGGTCCCGCCGGCCCGATTCCGATCCGTCTCTATCGCCGCGCCGGCGCCGAAGGCCCTCTGCCGATCCTCGTCTATTTCCATGGCGGCGGCATGGTGCTCGGCAATCTCGATTCGCATGACCTCGTCTGCCGCCGCCAGGCGGAACGCGCCGATCTCCTGGTCATGTCCGTCGACTACCGCCTCGCGCCCGAGCATCCCTATCCCGCGGCCACCGAGGACGCTTATGCCGGCCTCGTCTATGCGGCGCGCTTCGGCGCCGAGCTCGGCGGCGATCCGACCCGTATCGCGGTCTCGGGCGACAGCGCCGGCGGCATGCTGACGCTCGCGACGGCGCTGATGGCCCGCGACCGCGGCGGTCCGGCGATCCGCGCGCTCTTCCCGATCTATCCGATGGCCGATCTCGTCGATGTCGGGCTCTGGCCGAGCTACGAGCGCCACGGCGACGGCTCGACCGGCCTGACGACCCGCGACGTTGCCTGGTTCACCGCGCAATATTGCCCCGACCCGGCGCTGCGCGCCGAACCGACCGCCTCGCCAGTCCGCGCCGATCTCCGGTCGTTGCCGCCCGCCTTCATCATCGTCGCCGAATATGACGTGCTGCGCGACGAGGGCGTCGCAGTGGCGCGGAAGCTCTCGGAGGCGGGCGTCGAGGTCGAGTTCGCGCAAGTGACGGGCGTCAATCATGGCTTCATCGGCAGCGATCTCGGTCTTCGCGAAGTGGACGCCGTGTTCGACCGCGCGATGCCGTGGCTGGTGGAACGCCTTGGCTGATGGACCGCCCTGGCTGATGGACCGGTCCATTCGCCTGCGCGGATGACCGTCAGGCCTTGTGCCGGACGATGCCGTTCATCATCCCGAGTTCGACCTTCGCCTTGTGGATGTCATGCGGGTCGATGGCGAGGATGTTGCGGTCGAGCACGATGAGATCGGCGAGCTTGCCGACCTCGATCGAGCCGATCTTGTCCTCCATGCGCAGCTGGTAGGCGGCACCCATCGTGTTGGCATGGATCGCCTCCTCGACGGTGACCCGCTCGTCGGCGGGGCTGAGGACGGGCGCATCCGGCTGGCCGATCAGCTGGCGGGTAACGCCGACCTCGATCGACTTCAGCGGCTCGTAGGTCGAGAAATAGCCCGCCGCCGGCCAGTCGGTGCCGAAGGAGACGCGTCCGCCCTCGTTGAGGATCGTCTTGGTGCGGTACATCTTGCTGGCGCGCGGCTGGCCGTAGCGGGCGACCATGTTGCCGAGCGTGTCGGGATCGGCCGACGACCAGTTGGCAGAAAACTGCGCCGTGACGTTCAGCTTGGCGAAACGGGCATTGTCCACGTCTTCGACATAGACGAGATGGGCGATCGCGTTGCGCCGGTCGCGCGGCGGATTGGTGGCGATCGCCTTCTCGATGGCGTCGAGGGCGACGCGCGCCGTCCGGTCGCCGCAGGCATGGACATGCACGTCGTACCCGGCCGCGTCGACCATACCGATCAGCTCGTGCCACTGGTCTTCCGTGAATGGCGAGCCGCCGGTCGAATTCGGCATGTCGGCATAGGGCTCGAGCAGCCAGGCGGTATAGCCGCCCTGCGAGCCGTCGCCGACGATCTTCACGACATCGACATGCACCAGTTCGCTCGCCATCCGCTTGTTGAGATCGGTCATCGTGGCGACCGTCTTGTCGATCGGCAGCGACTTCACGGAATAGGAGCAGGAGACGCGGAACGGCAGGATTCCCTGCTTCTCGGCGTCGATATAGCGCTGGATCAGCGCGCCCTGGTCGCTGCCGACCGGCGGCACGCCGGCGTCGAACACCGTGGTGATGCCGGCCGCCGCGGCCTTGGGCAGCCAGGTCGCGAGCAGCTTCGCCATCGTCTCGGCAGTGATCGGCTCGACCGCGTTCACGAGGCCGAGCACGGCGTTGACCTCGAGCACATAGCCGGTCGGATCGCCCTTCTGGTCGCGGGCATAATAGCTGAAGCCCGGAATGGGGTCTGGCGTGTCGTGGCTGACGCCGGCCATCTCCAGCGCCTTCGAATTCGCCCACAGGCTATGACCGTCGATGGCGAAGAAGAAGGCCGGACGGTCCGGCAGGATGCGGTCGAGATCGGCACGGGTCGGCCCTTCCGGCGGGAACATGTCGACCCGCCAGCCGAAGCCGCGGATCGGGCCTGTCGGATGCGCCTTCGCATAGTCCTCGATCGCCGCGAGCACCTCGGCGAGATTGGCGAGTTGCAGGTCGACACCCGAGGTCAGGAAGGCGCCGAGGAAGGGGTGGGTGTGGCCCTCGACGAAGCCGGGCATCAGCAGCCGGCCGTCGAGGTCGATGATTTCAGTCTTCGGTCCGGCCATCGCCATAGCGCCGGCCTCGTCGCCGACATGGACGATGTGCTTGCCCCGCACCGCGACGGCGGAGGCAGCGGAGCCGGTAACCGTGTAGATGGGGCCGTTGCGGAAGATGAAGTCGGCCGGGCCGTCAGAGGCCGCTGCCGCCTCGTCGGCGGAGGCGTTGGCGCCGAACAAGGTCGGCGCCAACGCGGCCGCGGCCGTGAACGCTGCCCCACCGCGCAGGACGGACCGGCGGCTGAGCGTCTGTTTGCGGCCGAAAGCTTCGAAATAAGGCGCCCAGTCGCAGGAAATGCACATCAAGATCCTCCCAGATCATGCAGGGCGCCGACATGATCGGTCGCGTCTCTTTAGTCAGGAAAACGTTACATCACGTCGCCCGACGATAAGTCTGATTTGCAGGCAGGGAGTGCTAAGATTGCGTTGAGAAGCGACCGAAGACTCTTCGGAATCGGTCGTTCTGCCGGTAGCCCACAGTCTTGGTGAGGCGATCGGCTCGGAGCGCAAGAAAACGTCACCGCGACGGCTTGTGCCGAAGGCCTCAGGCGGCGTCGCCGCTCTTTCCGGCTGCGTCCCAGCGCAGCAGATACGTCCAGACCGCATAGGCGAGCAGGCCGCCGACAATGACGATCCACATCTGCTCGCCAACGACCAGCGCCTCATAGGCGAACCAGGCAGCGACGATCGCGACCAGCAGGATGCGTCGCCAGAGCGGCGCGAAGAATGTCCGGTCGTTGCTGTGCATCGCGATCTCCTCCGGTGACGCCTCGGGTCCCATGGCGCCTCGAAGTCTTGTCGCGGGCTCATGCCATGGCGTCAAGGCGTCGCGAAACGTTAATCCCGATCGCCGCATGCTGGGGTGATTGCGCGCCCGGCGGACTGGCGCGATCATGAACAGTGCGCGAAGCCGACGCCGGGGAACCGGGATGCGGCATCGGGCATTCAGGTTCGAACGGCCGCGAGCCGCCGCTCCGGCCGGGGAGGGGCGCCATGAGCGAACCTGACGGAAGCGTCGTTCAACAGTTCCAGAACGGGATTCTGGAAGCGATCGCGCTCGGCACGCCGCTGAGCGACATCGCCAATCTCGTCTGCCGCCGTGTCGAGACGCTTGCGCCCGGTGCAATCTGCACGCTGATCCGCATCCGTGACGGCGCACTTCATCCGCTCTCGGCGCCGAGCTTGCCCGGCTCCTATTCGCAGGCGCTGCACGGGGTGCCGATCGGGCCGACCGTCGGCTCCTGCGGCACGGCGGCGTGGTTCGCCCGGCCCGTGGAGGTGCGCGACATCGCCACCGATCCGCTCTGGGACGACTATCGCGCGCTTGCCCTTCCCCTTGGTCTCGCCGCCTGCTGGTCGAGCCCGCTGCTGGCGACGGACGGATCGGTGATCGCGACCTTTGCTCTCTACTTCCGGGAGAAGCGCGGTCCTTCCCGACTGGAGCAGAGGCTGGTCGAGGCGGTCGTGCATCTCGGCGCCATCGCCATCGAGCGCAGCGACGCCGAGGAGGCGCGACAGCATCTGGCGCATTTCGACCCTCTCACCAACCTGCCCAACCGCCGCTCCTTCGAGACGGCGCTCGGTGATCTCTGTGCCGATCCGGCCTCGCATTTCGGCCTGTTGCTGCTCGGCCTCGATCGCATGGAGAGCTTCGTGCCGGCCATTGACGACCCCGGCTCGGATCGGCTGGTCGCCGAAATGGCCGCGCGCCTGTCGGGTCTTGATCGCGGCTTCTGGCCGGCCAGTCTCGGTGGCGACCGCTTCGCGGTCATCGTCGATCCCTGCCTCGATCACGCCACGCTGCAGGAGGCGGGCGAAACCGTTCTGAGGGCGATGCACGCGGCGACGGGACCCTCGCGCTTCGGCCCCCTCGACCAGAGCGTCGTGATCGGGGGCGCGTTGTTCGGGCCCGATGGCATCGCGCCGGAGTTTCTGCGCCTCAATGCCGAACTGGCGCTGGCCGCATCGCGGCGGAGCCGTCGGCGTGGCTATTTCGGCTACGAACCGGCCATAGGCGAAGCCGCCGAACGGCGGCGCGCGCTGCTGCGCCAGGTGGCGACCGCGCTCGACGAGGAGCGCATCCTTCCTTTCTACCAGCCGCTGGTGCGCCTCGACAGCGGCCGCATCATCGGCCTCGAAGCGCTGCTCCGCATGCGCCGGCGCGACGGGACGATCGTGGCGGCCGGAGAGTTCCAGCCGGCCTTCGCCGATCCGGGCCTCGCACGCGCAATGACCGAACGGCTGCTGTCCGAGGTCGCTCGCGACATGGCCGCCTGGCTCGCTCTCGACATCGATTTCGGCCATGTCGGCATCAATCTCTCGATGGCCGACTTCGCGGAGGAGGGGCTGGTTGAACGCCTCGTCGGCGCCTTCTCCGCCGCCCGGGTTCCGACCAACCGCGTCGTGCTCGAGATCACCGAACTCGTGGCCATGGACGACCCGTCGCGCGACGTCGCGGACACGCTCGGGCGCCTGCGGCGCAGCGGGTTCCTCGTGGCGCTGGACGATTTCGGCACCGGCTTCGCCTCGCTGACGCATCTGATGGCGCTGAAGACCGACGTGATCAAGATCGACCGCTCCTTCGTCGACCGCCTGCTGACCGATCATGACAGCGCCGTGATCGTCGCGGCGATGATCGATATTGCGCGCCAGCTCGATCGGCGCATCGTTGCCGAAGGGATCGAGACCCGCGCCCAGGCCGAGCGGCTGGCCGAGATGGGGTGCCGGCTTGGCCAGGGCTATCTCTATGCGCGAGCCGCGGACGCCGCGACGACGCTGGCGCGCCTTTCGGGGAGCGTCCTCAACCCGGCGGCGTGACGGTCTCGGCGGCCGGCCCCTTCTTTGTGATCGCCCAGGTCACCAGCGACATCAGCGAGACGCCGAGCACGATGCCGACCAGCCGGCCGAAGGGCGGGCCGATCGAGGAGGGCGGGCCGGTATCCACCAGCGTCACCAGGAAGGCGATCGCCGACTGCGTCCCGACATAGGCATTGGGAGAGGCGGCCAGATGGATGCGCGAGAAGACGAAGAGGCCGATTGCCAGGCACATCAGCCACCAGAGGAAATCGGTCGCGTCGATGCCGATCACCAGGAGGCCGGCAATGCCGCCGATGATGCAGCCGAGCACGCGCTGCCAGCCGCGCCTGCGCGTGGCGCCGGCGTCGATATCGACCACGATCAGGCTGGAAATCACAACCTGCGTCAGCTGCGGCAGCTGGAACTGCGTCCATGAGACGAGGATCGCGAGCGTGCCGACCCCGGCGGCGACGGCGAGCCGCATCGCATCTTCGGGGCGGACGGTGGGCGGATGGGCGACGAGGCGGGCGCCCTTGTGTCCGTCGCCGCCGAGCGCCCAGCGCGCGAGCGTCGCCACGACAACGCCGGTGACGATTTCGAAGCAGCGATTCTCTGCGAAGGCGCGCAGCTCCGTCGGCGTGACCATGCTGGAAACGATGACGATCAGGAAGGTGACTGCGCCATAGAACCAGGCATAGGCATAGGCGCTGCGCTGGCGGGCATAGATGCCGATGCCGGCGGCGAGCATGGCGGCGAGCGCCTGCGCGGCCGGCAGGCCCTCCAGAAGCTGGGCGCCGTAATAGCCGAAGAACACCCCCGCGAAGGTTCCGGCGATGCGCAGGATGCCTTTGGTGAACAGTTCGTCCGGGTCTGCATGCGCGATGACGATGGCGCTGAGGCCGGCCCAATAGGGATTTTCGAACCCGGCCGCGAGCGCGACGAGGACGGCGCCGACGACGCCGACCATGGTGGCGAAGGCGCGGCGCGTCAGCGGATCGATGCCGCCGGCTGTCGCCGTTTCGCTCGCGGCCACGTCCGCCGCCTCAGAACCAGATCAGCGCGCGGGCATCGGCACCGAGCGGCAGCGCCTCTCCCGAGGGCAGATCGTCCAGCGTGATCTCGACGGGGAAGCGGCGCGGCAGCCGCACCCAGTCGGTCGAAGGATCGACATAGGGGATGATGCGCTGCGCCTCGGGGGAGCGCGCGATTCCCGCCGCGATGCCGCTGACACGCCCGCCGACGATGCGCCAGGGCCGCGAGCCGATGGTGACCCAGACATCCTGGCCGAGCTTCAGATGGGAGAGATGCCGCTCGGCGACATTGGCGACGATCCGCGGCCGCTCGGCGGTGACGATGGCCATGACCTCGTCCCCGGCCGCGAGCGAATCGCCGCGCCGCCTTGTGAAGGGAGCGATGCGGCCGTCGACCGGCGCGGCGATGTCCGTCTTCGAAAGCCGGTAGCGCGCCTTGCCGAGCGCGGCCTCGGCGGCGCTGAGATCGGCATTGGCGACGGTGACGCGCTGGTTGGCAACCCCGAGATCCGACTGCGCGACCAAGAGGTTGGCACTCGCCGTCGCGGCATCGCGGACCGCCTCGTCGAGCGTCGCATCGGTCGAGAAGCCTTCGCCGCTCAAGGCCCGCGAACGCGACAGCGCCGCATTGGCATTGCTCAGCACCGCCTCGGCGGAGGTGACGGTCGCCTTCGCCGCCGCCACCTGGTCGCTTGCCAGCGCAAGCCCGGCCCTGGCCTGCGCCAGCGCCGCCTCGGCTTCGGTCACGTCGAGCGCATAGGGCGTCTTCTCGATGGTGAAGAGCGGGTCGCCGGCCTTGACCGCCTGGTTATTCTCGACGGCGATGGCGGCGATCGGGCCGTCGATCTCGGCCGAGAGCACGACGACATCGGTGGTGACATAGGCATCGCCGGTATAGGCGAAGAACTGCACCGAGAGTTCGTAGAGGGCGAAGAACAGGATCACCACGCCGACGATGAGGCGGACGGGATGGTCGAGCTGCCGTCGCAACATGCTGTCGTCTCTGCGGTTCGGGGGAGGACCGGGCTGACCAATTTGCCGCGCCGGGAAGGTGCTGTCCATGACCTCCGTTTCGCCGCGAGATGCCGGCCATTGTTTCTCCATACAATGTGGTAATGTATGGAAGTTCGGGGCATCGAAACGGGGTGGGCGGATTGGGCGACTGGGTTCCGAAGCTGCGCGGCCGGTCGGGGCCGGTCTATCGGGCGATCGTCGATGCGCTCGGCGACGACATCGCCGCCGGCCGCATTGCCGGGGGCGAGCGGCTGCCGCCGCAGCGCCAGCTTGCCACGGCGCTCGGCATCGATTTCACGACGGTGACGCGGGCCTATGCCGAGGCGCAGCGCCAGGGCCTCGTCGAGGCGCAGGTCGGGCGGGGAACCTTTGTGCGCCGCCGCGCCCCGCCGCTCCCGTCGGGCCGCATCGACCTCGCGATGAACCTGCCACCGCGGCCGGCCGATCCGCGTCTTGCGCGGCGGCTCTGGCGCAGCATGACGGAACTCGGCGACGAGCGCGGCATCGATCTCCTGATGCGCTACCAGGCGCCGGGCGGCACGGCGGAGGATCGCGCCGCCGGTGCCAGTTTCCTCGCCCCCCGGCTGCCGGGGCTCGATCCCGCGCGCGTGCTGGTCGCGCCGGGGGCGCAGGGCGCGCTCGCCGCGCTGCTACCGCTCCTCGCCGCACCGGGCGACACCGTCCTCGCCGATGAACTCACCTATCCCGGCTTCCGGGCGCTGGCGGCGCGCCTGGGGCTGGTCCCGGCAGGCGTGCCGGCGGACGAAGAGGGCATGGATCCGGTCGCGCTCGACGCTCTCGCCGAGAGGACGGGCGCGAAACTGCTCTATCTCAACCCGACGCTGGCCAACCCGACGACCGCGACGATCGGCGCCGAAAGACGCGCGGCGCTGGTGGAAGTCGCGAGGCGCCGAAGCCTCGCGATCGTCGAGGACGATGCCTATGGCGCGCTGCCGCTGTCCTCGCCACCGCCCTTCGCCGCGCTGGCGCCCGAACGGACATGGCATGTCGCCGGCCTCGCCAAATGCCTGTCGCCGGCGCTGCGCATCGCCTATTGCGTCGCCCCCGACGAGCGCGCGGCCGACCGGCTCGCCGGCGCCATCCGCGCGGTGGCGACCATGGCCTCGCCGCTCGCCGCGGCGCTCGCGACGCGCTGGATCGGCGACGGGACGGCCGCGGCCATGCTCGAGGCGATCCGCGCCGAGACGGCGGCACGGCACGCTCTGACGGTGTCGATGCTGCCGCCAGCGTTGCTGCGTACCGACCCCGCCGCCTTCCATGGCTGGCTGAGCCTGCCGCCGCGCTGGCAGCGGGCCGAATTCCTTGTGCGGCTCGACGGGGTCGCGATCGGGGCGGTGCCCAGCGACGCCTTCGCCCTTGGCCCGGCGCCCGAGGCGCTGCGGCTCGGCTTCGGCGTCGCACCCGACCGCGAGCGTTTAACGGAGAGCCTCGCCCGCCTCGCCGCCCTCCTCGCCGAGGAACAGGCCGAAGCGCCGCTGGTTGTCTGACGGACGAGCTGCGGCGCATTGTCAGGCTTCCATGCGGCGTATTGTATGCATACATTAGGCACGTCCGGCTCCCCGGAGCGAAAGGGTTTTCGTCAGTGTCCGATCAACAGGATTCAATGTCCGTTCAACAGGATTCAACGAATCGCGACGTTTCCAGACGTTCCGAATGGCCGCCGATCAGCCCGATGCGCGCCGGCCTTCGTTGCCGCTGCCCGCGATGCGGCGAGGGTCGCCTGTTCGACGGCTTCCTGAAGCTCCGACCCTCCTGCGAGGTCTGCGGTCTCGATTATTCCTTCGCCGACCCGGCGGACGGTCCGGCCTTCTTCGTGATCTGCTTCGGCTGCATCCCGAGCGTGGTCATGGCACTCTGGATCGAGACGGCCTTCTCGGCGCCCTATTGGGTGCACCTCTTCACCAGCCTGCCCTTCATGCTGTTGACCTGCATCCCGCCGCTCCGGCCGCTGAAAGGCTGGCTGATTGCCAGCCAGTATTATTATAAGGCCGAGGAGGGACGTCTCGCGGACCCGCCATCCTCGCGCGGAGCGACCTGAGTCAGTCGCGCGCCAGCAACCGGTCGGACGCCAGCCAGAAGGGCGGCAGGCAGAGCGGCGTCGAGGAGAGCGGCAGGATCGACGGCTTCAGGGCGACGCCGATCTCGTCCGCCATGAAGGCGCGCCGAGCCTCGATCCGCTGCGCCACCTCCGGATAGAGTGCGGCGAGTTCGGCGCGCAGCGACGCATCGGCGAAGGTGACGGCGTCCTCGCAGTTGAGCGCCCAGCCATCCGGCATCGGCACGGGGATGACGTCGATCTGGAACGGCATGCCCGAGGCGAGCCGCTCGGTCGAACCGGGGCGGACGGGCGAATGCACCCACTCGTCATGGCCGACGAGATGGCCCGGATTGAGCGCCGAGCCGAGCCCGCCACGGGCGAGCGTCGCCGTGACCTCCTCGAAGAGATCGCCGCCGGAGACGCCGATATCGGCGGTCTCGTACCAGGACAGCAAGCCGGCGAAATAAGCCTTCGAAACGTCGAGGAACGCGTCATCGCCGTCATTGGCAAGGCCGGCGCGTGAGGAGAGGCCGCCCCAGTAGCTGACGGCCGTGGTGACGCCGTCGCCGCGCTTGACGATCCGCGCGGTCGGGCTGCGGAGGCCGACGACCGGCTCGCCGGCCCGGGCCGAGGCGAACATGACATGGGCGTTCAGCGCCTCGCCGGCATAGCCCATGCGCGCCGTGGCGGCATATTCGCTGTCGCCGTCGCGAAGGCCGGAGACGATCCGCCAGACGGCGGCGGAGGCGCGGGCGGCGCCCCATTCGCCGGCGGCGATCTGGTGGACATCGACGACGGCGCGCAGCCCCGTCTCGGGATGCATCAGCACGGGCGTGACATCGCGCACCGCCGCGGGATCGCCGGCGACGAGGCGGAGCGTATCGACCACGAAGGCCGGCGCCTGGAAGCTCGGCAGCGGACCTTCCCATTCGTCTTCACCGAGATATTTCCAGCCGGCGAGACCGATCGTGGCGCCCCGGCCGATGCCGCAATCGCGCAGAACGGCGGCGAGATTGGGCTTGCGGCTGCGATCCTGGCCCATGAGGCTCAGCGTCTGGCAGAGCACGATCTCGATGTCGGGCAGGCCGGCGAGCGGCGCATAGGACTGGCACTCGTTGCCGACGACGAGGATGCGCTTCCCGCCCGGCCCGAGCAGCAGCAGCGCTTCCTCGAAGCGCGGCTCGAAGCCGGTGAGGAAAGCGATATTGGCGTTGTGCTCGCGATCGGCATAGACGACGACCCAGTCGGTGCCGGCGCGCTCCGCGAGCGCCCGCGCGCGGGCGTCATAGGTCGCGGACGGAATCGCGGGTCGGTCGAGCGGCACGCCGAAATCGGGGATCCGGACGGTCCGCAGCGAAATGGTCATGGTGTTTCCTCTGGCTTCTCATCTTTTCCGAGAAGCTGCCCGATCGGCAGGAGGCTGTCGAGCGGCGTTCAGGCAGGAAGCGAGAGGCGCGGGGCGGCCGTCGATTCGCGGATGATGAGACGGGGTTCGAACATGGTGCGGCGCCCGGTCGGCGCGCGCTTGCTCGCGATCTCGGCGAGCAGGATCTCGATCGAGCGCTCGGCCATCTCGGCGGCCGGCATGGACACGACCGTCATCTGCGGGTTCATGATCTCCGGCCATTCGAAATCGCCGATGCCGACGAGGGAGATATCGCGCGGACAGGAGAGGCCCGACGCGACGACGGCGCGCATCATGCCGATCATCATCAGATTGCTGAAGGCGAAGATCGCGCTTGGCGGCTCCGGCAGCGCAAGGAGCGCCTTCGTGGCGCCGAAGGCCTGGGCCTGGTCGAAATTGGCAGCGACGATGAGATCGCCGCTCGGCTCGATGCCATGCGCGCGCATGGTCTCGACACAGGCCTCCAGCCTTTCCTCATGGGTGGAGACGTTCGGCCGTCCGGTGAGGACGCCGATGCGGCGATGGCCGAGCGCCGCGAGATGCTCGATGGCGATGCGGCTCGCCATCGCCTCGTCGAGCGTGACGGCGTCATAGGGCGTCGCCGGCACGCTGCTGCTGAACAGCACGGTCGGGACATTGATCTCGCTCATGAGGCGGCGGCCATGCTCGGCGTCCGACCGGGTCGAGATCAGGACGAGCCCGGCGACCCGCTGCGCGCGCATCATCTTCAGGATGCGCATCTCGTGGTCGATGTCCTCGTCGGTGTTGTAGACGAAGGTCATGTAGCCGGCGCGCATGCAGACCGTCTCGATGACGCGCGCCACCGTCGAGAAGAACGGGTTGGTGATGTCGGGCAGGATGAGCCCGATCAGGCGGGAATCGCCGCTTCGCAGCGCCTTGGCGGCGCCGTGCGGCAGATAGCCGATCGCCGCGATCGCCTCCTCGACGCGCTGGATCACCTCCTCGCTGACCGGCGCCGAACGGTTGATCACCGCCGAGACGGTCGAGATGGCGACTCCGGCGCGGCTGGCGACATCCTTGATGGTGGGCACGATTCCTCGCTTGCGTTCTCCTGACGTGAGTGTATTACTCGAAACGTTTCGTGCAAGCGCCATGATGCAGCGGTCCGCCGAGGAGGGCTGATCGCCGGCGAATGGACTGATGCGGCGCGAAACGTTTCGACAACGATGGGGCAGCCATCGGACGCCGGCCCGCGAGGCCGGTGCGAGCGGAGGAGAGGAACGTGCTCAGGAAACTTGCGAAATTTGCGCTGTCGGCCGCGCTCGGCCTTGCCGCCGTCTCGGCGGCGAGTGCCCAGTCCGACGAGACGGCGACGCTGAAGCTGATGTCCTTCGGCGGCGAGGCGCAGACGACGGCGATCAAGAACGCCATCGCGCGCTTCAACAAGAACTATCCCAACGTCAAGGTCGAGCTGACGATGGATCCCATCTCGACCGGCTGGGGCGACTATGTCACCCGCGTCCTCAGCCAGTTCAACGCGCGCAACGCCGCCGACGTCTATGGCACGGCGATCGAGACGTTCCGCACCTTCGAGACGAAGAAGCTCTTCATTCCGCTCGACGACTATATCGCGCAGAATCCCGGCTATTCCGATTTCGCGCCCAGCCTGTTCCAGCAGTCCTCCTGGGAAGGGAAGACCTATTTCATCCCGATCGGCTGGAACAACATCATGATCAACTACAACCGCACCCTGTTCAAGGATGCGGGGCTCGACTACCCGAAGCCGGACTGGACCTGGGACCAGTTCCGCGAGACGGCCAAGAAGCTGACCAAGCGCGATTCCGCCGGCAATGCCGTGCAGTTCGGCTATGAGGTCCCGAACCAGTTCTTCTTCGTCCAGCCCTGGTTCTTCTCGAACGGCACGTCGATCCTGACCGACGACTGGAGCCATTCGAACATGCTGGATCCGAAGGTCGCGGAATCGCTGCAGTTCCTCAAGGACCTGATCCATGTCGACAAGGTCTCGCCGATCCCCGGCAAGGACACGATGGACAACCAGTTCAATGCCGGCCAGGTCGCCATGATCTCGCGCGGCCACTGGATCATCGAGAACGCCAAGCGCGCCAAGCTCGACATGGACGTAACCTTCCCGCCGCAGAAGGAGACGGGCATCACGGTGATCGGCTTCGGCGGCTATGCCGTGTCGCGCACCTCGGAACATCCCGAACTCGCCAAGGCGCTGGTCACCGAGCTGACCTCCTTCGAGACGCAGAAGGAGGAAGGCGAGGGCGGCGGCGGCGTGCCGGGCCGCAAGTCGGCGGCCGATACCGAGGCGTTCCTGGCCTTCCCGCCGAGCGCCGCGCTCTATTACCAGTCGCTGCCCAACACCAAGCCCGTTCCCTCGCCGGCCAATTTCCAGGAAGTCGAGAAGATCTTCATCCGCAACTACCAGGCCATGATGGCGGACGAGATCTCGATCGCCGACGGCGTGAAGAAGACGCATGAAGAGCTCGAAGCCTCCTTCAAGCGCCTCGCGGCCAAGGGCGGCTAGCAAGGGCGGCTGAGGACCAAGCGGCCGGCGGATGCGCGCTGGCCGCGCGAATTCCCCCTCTCCCGCAGCGCGGGGGAGGGCCGGGTGAGGACGCTCTTCACCTCTCCCCTGGGGAGAGGTCGGACCGGAGGTCCGGGTGAGGGGACTGCCCTCTCCGGATGGCCCGTAACCCCTCACCCGCCGCGCCCTTGGCGCGCCGATCTCTCCCGATGGGAGAGGTGAAGGGCCCCTGCTGCCCGCCATTGTCAATCACGGACGAGAGCCATGACCACGATCGCCGCCAACCGGCCGTCGGAACTGAGGAGGGCGCAGGCGCGGGCCGGCTATCTCTTCATCCTGCCGAGCTTCGTGCTTTATTTGACCTTCGTGCTCGCGCCGGTGATCGTCACCTTCCTGCTTTCGTTCACCTATTACGACGCGATCGACGGCGCGAGCTTTGTCGGGCTCGACAATTTCGTGCGCTTCCTGACCGACGAGCGCTCGCTGCAGATCTTCTGGAACACGCTGCGCTTCACCTTCTTCGCCGTCACCTTCAATGTCGGCGTCGGCCTTGCGCTCGCCATGGCGCTCAACCGCGCGATGCCGGCCTTCCTGCTCTATTTCTTCCGCCTCGCCTTCTTCCTGCCGGTGATCATCGCCGCCGCCTTCGTGTCGATCGTCTGGGGCTATTTCTATGGCGACGATCTCGGCGTCATCAATTACTACCTGATCCGGCTCGGCTTCGCCCCGGTGCGCTGGCTGACCTCGTCCTCGACGGCCATGATGTCGATCATCATCATGGATGTCTGGAAGAACACCGGCTTCTTCATGATCATCTTCATCGCCGCCCTGCAGGGCGTGCCGAAGAACATCATGGACGCGGCGGTGATGGACGGCGCCAACTGGTGGCGGCGCTTCTCGAAGATCATCCTGCCCTTCATCTCGCCGGTGATCTTCTTCAACATCGTCTATGCCTCGATCGGCGCCATGCAGGTCTACGAGTCGATCGTGATCCTGACGCAGGGCGGGCCGGGCGATTCCACCCGCTCGATGTCGATCCTCATCGTCGAGGAAGCGTTCGGCTCGTTCGAGATCGGCTATGCCGCCTCGGTCTCGGTCGTGCTCACCCTCGTCATCCTCGTCATCACCTCGCTGCAGCTCGTCGCCTCGCGGCGCTGGGTCAGCTACTGAGGGGCGCCGCCATGTTCTCCAGGGGAATGCAGACACGAGCGACGGCCCGCTGGGTCGACTGGGGCATCATCGCGGTGATGGCGGTGATCGGCGTCTTCATGCTGATGCCGTTCCTGTGGCTGTTCTCGATGTCGTTCCGCCCGGTGGCGGACGCCTACAAGATGCCGCCGAGCTTCATCCCGCCGACGCTCGACTTCACCAATTACCGCGCCGTGCTCGCCTCCGACGTGCCGTTCCTGCGCATCTACTGGAATTCGGTGCAGATCGCCGTGCTCGTCACGGTCGGGCAGCTCGTCACCTGCACGCTCGCCGCCTTCGCCTTCGCGCGGCTCTCCTTCCCCGGCCGCGACAGCCTCTTCTTCGTGATGCTGATCGGGCTGATGTTCCCGGCGCAGGTGACGATCATCCCGATCTATCTCGGCTATGCGCAGACGGGGCTGCTGAACCAGCCGCTCGGCCTCGCGCTCATGTATCTGACCTCATCCTTCGGCGTCTTCCTGGTGCGGCAGTTCATGCGCTCGCAGCCGAAGGCGCTGGAAGAGGCGGCGCTCATGGATGGCGCCGGCTATTTCAAGATCTTCTTCCGCATCTCGCTGCCGCAACTGCGGCCCGCGCTTTCCGCGCTCGGCATCATCACCTTCACGCAGACCTGGAACTATTATTTCCAGGCCCGCGTGCTGCTCGAGCCGCAGGATTCGATGACGCTGCCCGTGGCGATGGACATGCTGCGCGGCTTCATGGGGCAGGGGAACCTCTCCATGGTCATGGCCGCCATGAGCATGGCCGTGCTGCCCGTGATCCTCATCTTCCTCGTCGCGCAGAAGCTGGTGATCGAGGGCGTCACCATGAGCGGCATCAAGCACTGACGCGGCCCGCGCCGCCAACCGACAAACATCTCAAGAGGGAATGCCTTTGATGCTGGACGATCTCGACCGGATCGACGACCGCTTCGTCTTCCGCGGCGCGCGCCGCCGCTATGCCGTGTTCCCGCTCGGCGGCATCGGCTCCGGCGGCTTCTCGCTGACCGGCGCCGGCCGCATGGTCGACTGGTCGATCCGCAACCGCCCCGAGCTGCACCAGTTCAACGGCTACAGCCATTTCGCCATCAAGGCCGAGCAGGACGGCAAGCTGTTGAAGGCGCTGGTGCTGAACGGCCCCTATGAGGGGACGCCGACCGGCTCGCCCTCGATCCGCAAGTTCGATGGTTTCGGCTTCGGCGCCAATCGCGACTCGATGGCCGGCGTGCCGCATTTTTCGGACGTGACCTTTGTCGGGCGCTTCCCGGTCGCCGAATATGCGTTCCATGACGAGCGCTTCCCGGGCGACGTCAGGATGCAAGCGCTGTCGCCCTTCATCCCGCATAACGACCGCGATTCCTCGCTGCCGGCGGCGATGTTCGCCTTCGAGGTCGAGAACACCACCGACGCGCCGATCACCTATGTGATCGCCGGCACGCTCGGCAATTTCGGCTGCGACAGCGGCATCCACCGCTTCGTGCAGGCGGACGGCACCTCGGCGCTGCATTTGACCTCCGCCGACGAGGTCCGGCCGGCGGAGCAGCGCGGCGACTTGACGATCATGACCGACGCCGACGATGTCGAGCATGTCGACTATCACTTCCGCGGCCAGTGGTTCGACAGCCTCTCGCTCTACTGGCGCGAATTCGCCCGCGCCGGCCGCATGCCGGAGCGCCATTACGACAAGCCGCGGCAGGTGAAGAACATGTTCGCGCAGCCCGAGCACGGCACGCTCGCGGCGCGCGTCACGATCCGGCCCGGCGAGAAGAAGACCGTGCGCTTCGTCATCGCTTGGAACTATCCGCTCGGCTCGATCTACTGGTATCGCCGCGACAAGCCGGACAGCGCCGATGCCGGCGGTTCGAAGCCGACCTGGAAGAATTACTATGCGACCGAGTGGGAGGATTCGCTCGCCTCGGCGGGCGACGCCTTCGCGCGCTGGGAGAGCCTCGAGCGTGACACGACGTCTTTCCGCGACGCGATCTTCGGCGCCGCGATGCCGGCCGAGATCATCGACGCGGCGACGGGTACCATGGGCCTCCTTCGCACCGCGACGGTGATCCGCCTCGAAGGCGGCGAGCTCTGGGGCTGGGAGGGGCAGCACGAGCGCGAGGGCTCCTGCGAGGGTTCCTGCACCCATGTCTGGAACTACCAGCAGGCGCTCGCCTCGCTGTTCCCGGCGCTGGAGCGGAGCCTCCGCGATACCGAATGGCGCTACAACCAGCTGCCGAATGGCGGGCTGACCTTCCGCCAGCGCCTTCCGCTCGGCTCCGGCTTCGACATCATCGGCCCCTGCGCCGACGGCCATTTCGGCGCCATCATCAAGACCTTCCGCGAATGGCGGCAATCGGGCGACGATGAATGGCTCGCCGGCCACTGGCCGAATATCCGCCGCGCGCTCGACTATGCCTGGTCGAAGGACAATCCCGATCTCTGGGACCCGGAAAAGACCGGCATCCTCTGGGGCCGCCAGCATCACACGCTCGACATGGAGCTGTTCGGGCCGAATTCCTGGCTGTCCTCGATCTATGTCGCGGCGCTGAAGGCGGCGTCGGAAATGGCGGCGGCGATGGGCGAGGCCGACTTCGCGGCCGAACTCGCCGAGATGGCGCAGCGCGGCGGCGCCTATATCGACGAGAAGCTCTTCAACGGCCGCTGGTTTGCCCAGGCGCTCGATCTCTCCGACAAGTCGTTCATCGAACCCTTCGACAAGGGCCGCGCCGCCGGCGTGCTCGCCGACAGCTTCATGGATGCCTACTGGTCGGAGGAGTATCACGAGATCAAGTACCAGATCGGCGAGGGCTGCCTCACCGACCAGATCCTCGGCCAGTGGCATGCCGACCTTTCCGGCATCGGCGACATCCTAGACCCCGAAAAGGTCGCGACGGCGCTGAAGACGATCTTCGCCGAGAGCTTCCGCCCCTCGCTCGTCGACCACTTCAACCCCTGCCGCGTCTATGCCTATGAGGGCGAGGGCGGCACGCTGCTCTGTTCCTATCCGGAGGGCGCGCATGAGCCGGCGGTTCCCGCGCCCTATGCCGAGGAGGTGTGGACCGGCCTCGAATACATGATCGCCTCGCACATGATCCTTCGCGGGCTGACGGACGAGGGGCTCGCCATCGTCCGCGCCGCCCGCGACCGCCACAATGGCGGGAATCGCAGCCCGTGGAACGACATCGAATGCGGCAGCTATTATGCCCGCTCGCTGTCGAGCTATGCACTGGTCAAGGCCTGGACGGGCCTCTCCTTTGACCAGCGCGACGGCATCCTGGGCTTCGCGCCCAAGGGGGCCGTCGAAGGCTCCCATTTCTGGTCGGCCGGAAAGGGCTGGGGCGAACTCACGGTCAAGGGCGGCGAGGCCCGTCTCACGGTCAGGGGCGGCTCGCTGGAGATCGGCCGCCTGTCGCTGCCTTTCCTCGCCGGCAATGTCACGGTGGACGGCAAGGCGGCCAAACGGGAGGGCGATGTCGTGATCCTGCCGCAGGCCGTGCGCCTTGGCGCCGGCGACACGCTGACGCTCAAGGCGGGCTGAGGAGAGGGGCATGGCAAGGCTGGAACTCAAGGCCGTCCGCAAGAGCTATCAGGCGGTCGAGGTCATCCACGGCATCGATCTTTCCGTGGAGGACCAATCCTTCACCGTCTTTGTCGGGCCGTCCGGCTGCGGGAAGTCGACGCTGCTCCGCATGATCGCCGGCCTCGAGGAGGTGACGTCCGGCGAGGTGCATATCGGCGGGCGGCGCTGTGATCACCTTTTGCCCTCGGCGCGCGGCATGGCGATGGTATTCCAGTCCTACGCGCTCTACCCGCATATGAGCGTCTACGAGAATCTCCGCTTCGGCCTCGTCAACCAGAAGACGCCGAAGGCGGAGATCGAGAGGCGCATCACGGAGGCGGCCGAGATCCTGCAGATCGGCCATCTGCTGCAGCGAAAGCCCTCGCAGCTTTCGGGCGGCCAGAGCCAGCGCGTCGCCATCGGCCGCGCCATCGTCAAGGAGCCGCAGGCCTTCCTGTTCGACGAGCCGCTGTCCAATCTCGATGCCGAACTTCGCGTGAAGATGCGCAGCGAGATCGTCGCACTGCACCGGCGGCTGAAATCGACCATGATCTATGTGACGCATGACCAGGTCGAGGCGATGACCATGGCCGACCGGATCGTCGTGCTGCGCGACGGCATCGTCGAGCAGGCCGGCGCCCCGATCGAGCTCTATGCGCGGCCGAGGAACCGCTTCGTCGCCGGCTTCCTCGGCGCGCCGCAGATGAACTTCCTCGCGGCGCGCATCGAGGCGGCGACGCCGGAGGGGCTGCGGCTCTCGGTCGACGAGGGCCGCGGCACGATCCTCGCCGCCGTCGCCGGCAATGCCGGCCTCGTCGGGCGGACGGTGACGATCGGCATCCGGCCCGAGCACCTCGTCCACCAAGATGGCGGCCCGCTGCGCTGCCGCCTGTCGGCGCGCGAACTCCTCGGCGCCGAGACGATCCTCTTCTCCGAACTCCAGAGCGGCGAGCGCATCACCGCCTCGCTGCGCGGCATCCACGACATCGCGGAAGGCGCCATCGTCGGCTATGCCGCGCCGCCCGGCTATGTCCATGTCTTCGGCGAAGACGGCCTAGCCCTGCCGCCGCTCCGCTCCTGGCGCGAGGACTACGGCGCCGAAAAGGGCCGCGCCGGCGCCGCGTGAGGCGGCTCGTTAAGCCGTGGCGGCTTCTTTTACCTCTCCCATCGGGAGAGGTCCGGGTGAGGGCGTGACTTCTCCGGATGCGCCGTAACCCCTCACCCGCCGGCTTCGCCGTCGACCTCTCCCTCAGGGAGAGGTGAAGAGCGGCGCGGGTTCGGATCGTCGTGACGCGGGCGGCGGCGGTACCCCCCTCTCCAGCTCTCCCCCACAAGGGGGGAGAGGGCTCTGGCGCGGCCGGCATCGGGCTTGGTGGCTCAGCCCGGTATCGGCAGGGCGGCGAAGCGGGTGATTTCCTCCGCCATGGTGTCGGCGTCGGCGGGGGCGGCCGCGCTGAATTCGGCGAATTCGGAGAGGCGCAGCTGAGCTGCGAGGAAATGCACGCGGCGGCGGTCGATGGCGCGGCCGGTGCGGGCCTCATAGGCGCCGATGATACGGGCCATGAGGTCGGCGGAGATCCAGGCAGGATAGATGAAATCCTGATGCAGCGGGCCGAAGCCGGAATCGGCAAAGTCGTAGAGCCCGTTCAGCCGTCCCGCCGCGTGATCGAAGGCCATGTTCCAGCCATGGGTGTCGAACATGCCGAACACCTCGCCATGCGGATCGGGCGGCAGCGCCGCGACTGCGGCGAGCACCTCTTCCGCCCAATCGCGCAAGGCGGCGGGGAGGCTTTCGGCACCCGTGCGGATGGCATCCTTCGGCAGCCACGGCTTGACGGGGCGGGCGCCCGCGAGTTGCATCGCCTCGCGGTCGAGCGCGTGCATCTCGGCATAGAAGAGCGCGAGGTCGTATGAGAGCCGCGCGCGGGCTGCCCCATCCAACCGGTCGTAGTCTCCGGAGAGGAGATAGGCGCCGGGGATCTTGTGGTGGCGCGAGAAGAGCGGGCTGCCGGCGACGAGCACGAGATCGGGCAGCGGCATCGTCAGCCGGCCGCGGATCGCGCCGAGCAGCGCGGCTTCGCGCAGCAGCGCCTGCTCCGCCTCCTGATGGCGCGGAAACTTGAAGACGAAGCGGCCGTCGACATCGAGCGCGACGCTGTCGAAGCCGGCGCCGAGAATGTGATGCGGCAGGCCGTCGAGGTCAGGGAAGACCTTGACCACGCGCGCCATCAGGAGGTCGGCATTGTCCTCCGTCATCGGGCCCAGATGTCGGATTGCAGGAGATAGTCGCGGGTCGAGCGGTCGAGCGGATAGACCATGACGCCGCCGCGTCCGAACCATTTGTCGTGCAGTTCCATGTAGCGGCCGCGATAGTCGGCGAGCCCGTCCTCGAGCCCGACAATGGTGTGGTTGACGAAGTCGCGCCACAGGCTGTCGTTCTGCGGCAGGATGCAGGCCATGGTCTCGTTGCCGAAGGGCGCGGCGCGCGGCAGGAGCACGACGCTGCGGCCGGGCTCGAACTTGCGCGACAGGCCGAGCAGCACGACGCCGATATTGGCGACGCCCTGCACCTCGCCCTTGCCGAGCGCCGCGAAGGCGGCGTCCATGGTCGGGTAGCTCTTGATGCGGACGCCCGGCAGCGCCTCTTCGAGGATCGTGGCAGTCGTCGTGCCCTCGGCCACGCCGATCAGCATGTCCTTCGGATTGGGCGTCGTGCGGAGCGTATCGCGGAAGGCGAGGATGCGCGTGCCGTCGCGGAAGATCGGCACCGAGAAATCGACCTGCTTCTCGCGGTCCCAGGTCGGTGTCGTGATCTCGCAAACGATGTCGAGCTTGCCCTCGGCCACCTGCTGGATGCGGTTGGCCGGTGTGATCACCGAAAGATCGAGCGTGACCGGCCGGCCGAGCGACTTCTCGGCGGCGGCGCGGATCTCCTCGATCAGATCGACCGAAAAGCCGACCGGCTTGCCGCTGCCATCCTCATAGGCGAAGGGGATCGCGTCGGCGCGGGTGCCGGCGCGCAGCACGCCGGTTTCCTTGAGTCTGTCCAGCGTTCCGGCCGCGGCGACGCCCGGCAGCAGGGCGGCGAGCACGAGCAGCGCCGACAGGAGCGGGCGGCCGAGGCGCGGCCGGGGAAACCGGAAAGAGAGAACCATCACGCCGCGATGCTCCCGATGGAGAAGGCCTTCTTCATCGGATAGCCTTTATCATCGGTTCGGACAATCGAGCGCGCGGCGACGGAGGCGGGGGTGGCGAAGGCGAAGCGGCAGGCGGGCGGCCCGGCGTCGCTCATCTGCGCCCTCATTCTCGGGCTCGTGGCCGTGATCGCGGCGGCTCTGCCGGCGCGGGCCGACCGGCTCGACGAGATCCGCGCCCGCGGCACGCTCGTTGTCGGCGTCAAGACGGATTACGAGCCCTTCGGCTTCCGCGATGCCTCCGGCGAGACGGTCGGCTTCGATGTCGATGTCGCCAGGGGCCTCGCCGATTCGCTCGGCGTCGGGCTGAGGCTCGTTCCCGTGACAAGCGCCAACCGGCTGCAGAAGCTCGCCGGCGGCGAGGTCGACGTCGTGGTTGCGACGCTCGGCGATACGATCGACCGCCGCCGCATCGTGCGCATGATCGAGCCCGGCTATTATGGTGGCGGCGCCAGCGTGATGGTGCCGCAGCAAAGCCCGATCCGGACCTGGACCGACCTGCGCAACCGCTCGCTCTGCGCCGTTCAGGGCGCGCTCTGGAACCGGCTGGTGGCGACGCGGCTGAACGGCACCATCGAGGCCTTCGGCAGCGTGCGCGACGCCGAGCTGGCGCTGCGCGACGGCGCCTGCGAGGGCTGGCTCTATGACGAGACGGCGCTGCAGCATCGCATCGAGAGCGGCGAATGGCCGGGATACCGCCTGTTGCCTCCGGATTTCGTCTCGCCCTGGGCAATCGCGGTCGCGAGCGACGGCCGCCTCGCCACGCTCATCGAGGACCAGGTCGCGGCATGGCTGCGCGACGGGCATCTGAAGGCGCTCGAGGCGAAGTGGAAGCTGCCGCCTTCCGCCTATCTCACCGAGGCCGGCGCGCTGTGGTCGGCGCGCGATCCGGCCGGCGATCTCGTCTGCCGGCGCGGGACGGACGGCAGCTGGCCGCTCGCCTGCCGCGAACTGAACCTCATCGAGGCGCAGCAGGTGGTCGGTCTCGCCGGGCTCGCGCTGGCGCTCCGCGACCGGTTCGGGCTCGATGTCACGCCCTTCTACGACCCTTATCACCGCGCCGGCCTGCTGCAGGGGCTGTTGACGACGCTGGCGCTCGCCGCCGCGGTGCTCATCGGCAGCCTCGCCATCGGCGCCGGCGGCGCCTTCGTGCTCGCGCGCCGCGTGCCGCTGCTGACGCCGCTCCTCTATGGCGTGCTGGCCGTTATGCGCATGACGCCGCCGCTGCTGCAGCTCTATCTCGTCTTTTTCGGCATCGGCGGCCTCGTCGCCCTGTACGGCCTGACGCTCTCGGCCTTCTGGACGGCCGTCGCGGTGCTCTCCTTCTATTCCGGCGCCGCCAACGCCGCCGTGCTCGCCGAGGCGGGCGAGACGATCGCGCCCGGCTCGGCGCACCGCTTGAAGCGCGTGCTGCGGCTCGCCCATCCGGCCGTCATGGGCTCCTGCATCAACATCGTGAAGGCCACGGCCATGGCGAGCGCGATCGCGGTGCCGGAGCTCGTCCATGCCAGCACGGCGATCGCTGCCGACTATGGCAATGGCGCGGTGATGATGAACATCCTGCTCGCCGTCTATGTGCTGATCGTGCTGGCGGTGGCGCATCTCTTCACGGTCTTCGAGCGGCGGATGCTCTCCAGATGAGCGCTGCCGAGATTCTCGCGATGCTCGTCGCCTGGGCGCCCTATCTCGGCGCCGGCTTCCTCATCAATATCGGCATCTCGCTGCTCACCATGGCGATCGGCACGCCGCTCGGCATGCTGCTCGCACGCGGCCGCCAGCGCGGATCGCGGCTCGCCGGCGCGGTGACGGCCGCGGCGCGCGTGCCGCCGACCTTCGTGCTCATCTATTATCTCGCCTATGTCGTGCCGCCGCAGGTGACGCTCGGCAGCGTCGAACTGCCGATTCCCGACTGGCTGAAGGCCTCGGTGGCGCTCGCGGTGGCGGTCACGGGCTTCGTCTCCGACAATGCGCTTTCGGCGCTCCGCCATCTCGAGCGCGGCGAGCGGGTCGAGGCGCTCTACTTCATCCCGGCCTGGACGACTTACCTCCTCATCATCGTGATGGCGTCGTCGACCGCCTCGGTCATCGGCGTGCCCGAGATCGTCCACCGCGCCAACACGGTGATCGCGGCGATCGGCGATCCGGGGGTGATCCTCTGGATCTATCTCTATACGATGCTGTGGTTCCTGGCCCTCTGCTGGCCGTTGGCCCGGCTGATGGGCTATGCCAAGCTCAGGCTCAGCCGGCGGGCCGGCTCGGCCACCGGCGCCCGCGCCGATCTCGGCGAGACGACGCGCCTCGCCGAGGACGCGCTGATGGCCATGCCCGAAGGAGACGAACCCTTGAGCGGCGAACCGGTGCTGGACCTTTCCTTCGACCTGCCGGTCTCCAACGATTCGATCGCCGTCATCCAGGCGGGCGTCGAGGAGGCAGGCGAGGGCGTGCTCGATCCGGCCGCCGTCTTCCGCCTGTCGCTCGCGGTCGAGGAACTGGTGACCAATGTCGTCAAATATGGCGGCGCGGCGGAGGGGCGGTTGCAGGTCGGCATCTATCGCCGGCCGGACGATGTCACGGTCGAGCTCACCTATGGCGGCGAGGGCTTCGACCCGTTCCGCGACGCGCCGCATCCCGATCTCGGCGCCTCGATCGAGACGCGGCCGATCGGCGGGCTCGGCGTGCATCTCGTCTCGCAGATGATCGACCGCGCCTTCTATCGGCGCGAGGGCGAGCGGAACGTGCTGCGCCTCGTGATGATGCGCGCCGGCGCGGTCAAGGGCGGGATCGTCGCGTGACCCTCACCAGCCGCCTCGTCGTCATGGTGGCGAGTTGCATCGCCTTCGCGATCATCGTCGTCTCGGTGGTGTTTGGCCTGCTCGGCCGCAACGCGCTGATCTCGCAGGCGGAGGCGCAGGCGACGGTGGTGGCGCGCATCATCGCGGAAAGCGCCCGCCTGTCCGAGGTTGCGCTCGAGGAAGCGCAGGAGGTGGTGACGGACGTGCTCACCACGACGGCGCTCACCGCCGACCATGTCGAGCAGACCTCGCTGCCTGATTTGAGCGATCGTTTCGCCGAGATCGTCGCCCGCGGCAATCTCGACGCGATCTGGCTGATCGATTCCAACCTGCGCATCCTCGCCTCCTCGGTCGGCGACTATGACGCGGTGATCAGCGGCCAGACGCTGCCGGAGCATCTCTCGCGCGAGGCGCTGCAGAGCCTCGTCAACGGCCGCCGCTTCAGCGTCGATTTCGGCCCGGCCGTCGATGGCGTCCGCTATGTCGGCGTCCGGGCGGGCCGCGGCCAGGCCGTCATCGTCGGCCAGCCGGTCGCGGTGCTCGACGCCGTGCGCGCGGCGAACAGCGTTCCGGTGCTGATGGAAGCGCTGCTCGACCGCAACGACATCATTTCGATCGAGGTGCGCGACGACCAGCAGAAGTCGCTCGGCCAGGTCGGCGCCGACAAGACGCCGCCGGATCTCGCGGCGCTCGCCGCCGATGTCGTCGCCAGCGGCACCCCGGACTCGGAGCTGCATGGCCGCCATCTCTGGGTCGCGGCGCCGATCCGCGACACGGCCGGCATCGTCATCGGCTCGGTGACGATCGAGATGTCGGGCCAGCGGCTGGAGGAGCTGCTCAACAATCTTCTCATCTACGGCATCGGCTCGGCGGCGCTGGTCTTCGCGGTCGGCGCCGGCATCGCGGCGGTCTCGGCGCGGCGGATCGCGCGGCCGGTCGCCGCCATGACCGAGGCGGCGCATGCCATGGAGGCGCGCAGCTTCGAGACCGGCAGCCTCGAGGCCGTGTCGCGGCGCACCGACGAGGTCGGCACGCTCGCCCGCGTCTTCGAGGCCATGGCCGTCGAGGTGCAGCGCCGCGAGGAGGATCTCGAGGCGCAGGTCAAGGCGCGCACGCTGGAGCTCGAGCACAAGAACGAGCTGCTCGAGGCCTCGGCCCGCCGCGTCGAGGCGGAATTGCAGGCCGCGAAGACGCTGCAGGCGGCGATGCTGCCGACCGCGCTGCCGCCGAACCCCGCTTATGCCGGAACCGCCGCCATGGTGCCGGCGCGCGAGATGGGCGGCGATTTCTACGATTTCTTCCCGCTCGACGAGAGAAGGCTCGGCATCGTCATCGCCGACGTCTCCGGCAAGGGCGTGCCGGCCGCCTTCTTCATGGCGATCTCGCGCACCGTGCTGCAGGCGAGCGCGCAGGACGGCGGCACGCCGGGCGCCTGCCTCGCCCGCGCCAATGCCGCGCTCTGCGCCCGCAATCCGATGGAGCTCTTCGTCACCGCCTTCTACGGCATCCTCGATGTCGAGACCGGCGAACTCGCCTATGCCAATGGCGGCCACAATCCGCCGCTGATGATCCGCAGGGCCGATGGCGACGTGGTCGAGCTGCCGCGCACCGGCGGCATGGCGCTCGGCGTGCTGCCCGACATGCCCTATGCCGAGAAGGCGGCGATGCTGCGCGCCGGCGATACGCTGTTCCTCTACACCGACGGCATCTCCGAGGCGATGGACGGCGAGGGCCGCGAGTTCGGCGAAGGCCGCATCGAGGAGACGCTGCGCTCGGCGGCGCTGCTCCCCGTCGACCGCGTGCTGACGGCCGTCACCGGCGCCGTCACCGCCTTCGTCGCCGGCGCTCCGCAATCCGACGACATCACCTGCCTCGTCGTGCGCTATTTCGGCCCGCCGGCCGACGCGGTCGCTTCGTAAGCCGGCGTTCAGCCGCCTTCGCTGCGCTTCACGGCGTCGGCCCGGTTCGGGGCGACGTCGAGGATGTTGAGGAAGCCGCTGATCTCGAACACGTCCTTGATGTTCGGCTGGAAGCCGGTGAGCACCAGACGCCGGCCGGCCTGCTTCATGCGCTTGGCGACCACCAGCACGATACGGAGCCCGGCGCTGGAAATGTAGTCGAGGCGCGAGAAGTCGATCACGACGCCGCCGCTCCCTTCAGCGAGCTTCCCGAGGAGCTGCTGTTCGACGGCCGACGCATTCGCGCTGTCGAGCCGGCCGAACAGATCGATGACATGGGCCGATCCGACGCTCTCGAACGTAACGTTCATCATCACTCCAATTTCATGAGGCTCGGCGGTAACGGTACGCCGGGGAGGCCGCACCATCCGCAAAAAACCGTTTGCACCCGTTTGGCGACCGGGCGATCTTGCGGGCGGCGCCGAGCCGGGACGAGGAACAGCATGCATCGATCGGGTTGTCGCGGCAATGTCCGCCGCGTTGAGAGCGGGCTCGTCCGGCCATGATCGCGCTCAAGCTTCCTCCCTCGCGGCCCCGCCGGCGGCCGCATGAACTGTCCTTCTCGGCCGACGAGACGCCGCCGCTTGCGACATCGCTGACGCTCGGCTTCCAGCATGCCGTCATGGCGCTCGGCTTGCTCGCCTATACGCTGGCGCTCGCCCGCGGCGCCTCGCTCAATGTCGACCAGACGCGCGACCTGCTCGCCGTCACCATCATCACCATGGCGATCGGCACCGCGCTCCAGTCCTGGGGCGGGCGATTCGGCGCCGGCTCACTGATGATCCATATGCCGTCGGTGTTCATGGTGCCGCTGGCGACACCGGTGATCGCCGTCACCGGGCCGGGCGGCATGGTGACGATGACGGTCATCTCGGCGCTGGCGACGCTCGGCATCGCGCCGCTCCTGCCGCGCCTCCGCGGTCTCTTCCCGCCGATCGTCGCCGGCCTTGTCGTCCTCATCGGCGGCATGTCGCTGGTCGGCGAGGCGGTCGAGCATTCCTGGAGCCTCGGCCACGACTTCGTCATCGACATGCCGAGCCTCGTGATGTCGTCGATCACGCTGGCGCTGATCGTCGGCCTCTCGGTCTGGGGCAACAAGCGGCTGAAGCTGCTGGCGCTCCTCATCGGCGTCGTCGGCGGCGTCGCGGCGGCCGCGCTCATGGGACGGCTCGAGGGCGGCGCCCTGCTGCTCGCCGCGCCGCCCGTCTCTGTGCCGAGCCTCGTCGCGCCGGTCCTCGACGTGCCGCTCAGCCTGCTCGTCGGCCTCGCCTTCATCGCGATCCTGACCCAGATCGACACGGTCGGCACGCTCGTCCTGCTCGATCGCATGGACGACGCCGACTGGCGCCGCCCCGACATGAAGCAGGCGAGCCGCGGCGTCTTCGCCGCCGGCGTCACGGATTTCATCGGCGGCATCCTCGGCTCGATGCCGACCGCGACCTCCTCGGCCAATATCGGCCTCTGCCATGCGAGCGGCGTCACAAGCCGCGTCGTTGGCCTCGCCACCGCCGCGATCCTGATGCTGATCGCCTTCCTGCCGCAGGCGACGCTGGCGCTGACGCTGATCCCGACGCCCGTCATCGGCGCGATCGAGCTCTATGCCGCCGCCTTTCTGATGGCGGCCGGCATCGACCTCATCGCCTCGCGCGAGCTCGACACGCGCGGCATCTTCATCGTCGGCCTGTCGCTGCTCGGCGGTGTCACCGTCCTCCTGATGCCGGGCCTCGCGGAGAAAGCGCATCCCGCGCTCCGCCACCTGGTCGGTTCGGGCTTCATCGTCACCGGCGTCATCGCCATCGTGCTCAACCTCGTCTTCCGCCTCGGCATCCGCCGCGAGGCCAAGGTGGCGCTGACCGCGGACGGGCCGCCGGTCTCGATCCAGATCACCGATTTCGTCGAGGAGATGGGCGGCGCCTGGGCGGCGCGGCGCGATGTCGTCCGCCGCGCGGCGCTCGCCGCCGTCGAGGCCGCGGAGGCGATCGATTCGGCCGGTGCCGACCGTCGCGTGAAGGCGATCGGCGGCAGCTTCGACGAGCTCAACCTCGATATCATGCTGATCCATTCCGGCCCGCCGATGCCCGTCGGCGATGTCGCGGCGGCGGATCTCGCCAGCCTCCTCGACGGCGATGACGATTCGGCGATCGACGCGGCCATGTCGAGCATCTCCGGCACGCTGCTCCGCCGCCTTGCCGACCGCCTGTCGAGCGGCCCCGGCCCCGATCCGGGCACCTCGATGCTGCGCCTGCATTTCGAGCACTGAGCCGCCGGCCAGCCGCACTTTCGAAAGGCTTCCCAACGCCATGTCCGAGCGGAGGCGTCCGAAGGGCGAAGACGGCGGCCTGCTGCCCGATATGGCCGAGAGCTACGATGCCTATTTCGCATCGGGCCTCTATCAGCGCCGCTATCCGCGGCCGAACCGACGAACGCTGCGCGTCCTCGAAAAGCTGCTGCCCGAGGGCGGCGGACTGATCGATTATGGCGCCGGCGAGGGGCGCTATTGCCTGACGCTCGCCCGCTCGCGGGCGGCAAAGGTCGTGGCCGTCGATATCAGCGCGGTCGCGCGCGCGCATCTCCGTGAGCGGGTCGCGGCCGAGGGGCTTTCCGACCGGATCGCGGTGACGGATGCCGAAGGCGCCGCCTATGAGGCGCTGATCCCCCGCCGGGCGAGCTTCGATGTCGCGCTGCTCGGCTTCGGCGTGCTCGGCCATGTCGCCGGGCGGGAGAACCGCGTCGCGCTGATGGATGAACTCCGGCGCAACCTGAAGCCCTCCGGCCATCTGGTGCTGGGCTTGCCGAACCGCCGCCGCCGCTTTCGCGCCGCGCAGGCGGAATCGGCCGGGCTTCCGGGCCTGGAGCCGGGCGACATCCGCTATCGCCGCGACGATGGCGGAAGGGCGATCGCGCTTTTCTATCATCTCTACGAGCGCGGCGAGATCGGCGCTGAACTCGCCGCCGCCGGCTTCGCGCTCGAGCGGCTCACCATCGAAAGCGTGCTGCCGGAATATGCAGTCACGCACAATCCCGTCACCGGCTGGCTCGACGACCGCCTGTCGTCGCTGCTGCCGGTCGACTGGGGCTATGGCTATCTGGTCGTCGCGCGTCCCGCGCGCTGACCTTGGGAGGGAGGTTCCATCATGACGAAGCTGCCGGATTTCAGCCTCGAAGGACGCGCGGCGCTGGTGACGGGGGCGGGGCGGGGCATCGGCCGCGCCTCGGCCTTGGCGCTCGCCGCGGCAGGCGCCGATGTCGCGCTCGGCCTCCGCGATGCCACGTCGGATGGCGGGCTCGTCGCCGAGATCGAGGCGCTCGGCCGCCGCGCGCTGCCGCTGCAGCTCGATGTCCGCAATCTCGCCGAGGGGCGCGCGGCGATCGATGCGACCATCGAGGCCTTCGGCCGGCTCGACATCCTCGTCAACAATGCCGGCGGCGGCATTCCGATGGCGCCGATCGAGACGGTGGGCGAAGACGATTTCGACGCCGTGCTCGACATCAATGTCCGCTCGACCTTCTTCCTGTCGCAGCATGCCGGCAAGCACATGATCGCCCACGGCCGCGGCGCCATCGTCAATATAGGCTCGCAGGCCGGCGCCGTCGCGCTGCCGGGCGAGGGTGTCTACTGCCTCTCCAAGGCCGCGGTCGCGCATATGACCAAGTGCTTCGCCGTCGAATGGGGGCGCCACAATGTGCGCGTCAACTGCGTCGCGCCGACCTTCATCCATACCGACGGCACGAAGGCGATGCTGGCCGATCCCGATTTCCACGCCGACGTCATCGACCGGATCGCCGCGCTGCACAGGATCGGCGAGCCGCACGAGGTCTCCGGCGTCGTCGCCTTCCTCGCCTCGGACGCGGCCTCCATGATCACCGGCCAGACGCTCCTTGTCGACGGCGGCTGGACGGCGCGCTGACGCCGCATTGACCGGCGGCGGGCCGCCTGCCAAGAGGCAGGCCACCATTTCCGAGGGACGCCCATGACAGAGCTCGACCGCCGCCGGGAGATCATCGACCATTGCCTCAGGATGAATGCGGCGGGGATCAACCAGGGCGTCTCGGGCAATATCTCGGTGCGCTTCGGCGACCTTATGCTGATCACGCCGACCTCGATCCCCTATGACCGCCTGGTGCCGGAGGACATCGCCGCGATGTCGCTCGCCGGCAATGACGGCGCGTGGGAGGGGCCGAAGCCGCCGTCGAGCGAGTGGCGTTTCCATCTCGACATCATGCGCTCGCGGCCCGAGGTGGGCGCGATCGTGCACACACACCCGACCTATTGCACGAGCCTCGCCATCGCGCGGCGGTCGATCCCGGCCTGCCACTATATGATCGCGATCTTCGGCGGCGACGATGTCCGCTGCGCCGACTATGCCACCTACGGCACCGAACAGCTCTCGGCCAATGTCCTGAAGGCGCTGGAGGACCGCTCGGCCTGCCTCCTCGCCAATCACGGCGCCATCGCGACCGGCCATGACCTCGCCAACGCCTTCTGGCGCGCGGTCGAACTGGAGACGATCGCGCGGCAGTATTTCAACGCGCTCCTGATCGGCGGGCCGGTGCTGCTGACCGCCGAGGAGATGCGCGACACTTTCGCCAAGGGCCTCGGCAGCAACTATGCCGGACAGCGCGCGCGCTGAGCGCGGAGGACATCGAAGCGCTGAAGGACGGCCGGCAGTTCGTCCATGTGCTCGAAGGTGATCTCCGGCTCCAGCGCCAGGATGAGGGGCCGCAGCTTGCCGGGCGCGACATGCGAGCCGCCGAGAAAGGCCGCGACGATCATGCCCGCCGCCTTGCCCGCCTCGATGCCGGCCGGACTGTCCTCGATGACGAGGCAATCCGCCGGCGCCGCGCCCATCCGCTCGGCGGCAAGAAGGAAAAGGTCAGGCGCCGGCTTGCCGCGCGCGACCATGGCGGCGTTGAAGATATTGGGCGCGAAACGGTCGGCGAGCCGCTCCTTGGCGAGCGCCACGGCGAGCCGCTCGGTGGCGCTCGACGAGGCGATGCAGGCCGGCCGGCCGAGCGCCGCGAGCGCCGCGACCACGCCCGGCATCGGCTGCACGTCGCGGCGGATGCGCTCCAGCAGCAGTTCCTTGTAGGCGGCGAGCTCGACATCGGAGAGGCGGATGCCGTAGTCGCGGTCGAGCAGCGCGGTCGCCGTCGCCCAGCTGCGGCCGAGGAACTTGCGGTAGACATAGTCTTCCGCGACCGGCAGGCCGATGCCCTGCAGGAACTCCGCCAGCGCCGCGATGGCCACGGGCTCGCTGTCGACCACGACGCCGTCGCAGTCGAAGATCACCAGACCCGGGCCGAGGGACACGGCTCGCGCCCCGTCAGCGTGCGAGATAGCGCTCGAGCGTCGCCCTGGTGCCGTCCTGCCACAGCGCGGCCAGCCAGCCTGCGAAGGCCTCGCGGAAGACCGCGTTGCGGCCGACGGCGCCATAGATGTCCTCCATGGCGAGCCAGGCGTCCGGATCGTCCTTGGCCGCGGCGGCGGTCGCCGTCATGCGCTCCCAGTTCGGATCGTTCGGCGCGATCGCGGCGCCGCTGTCGGTGGTGCCGAAGCAGTAGCGGCACCACAGCGCCGATTCGAGCGCGAGGCCAGAGATCGAAAGGCCCTGGTCGAGCCGGTCGGCGATGGTCGGGATGATGAATTTCGGCTGCCGGTTCGACCCGTCGAGGCAGAGGCGGCGCACGGTGTCGCCGATCTTCGGATTGGCGAAGCGGCGCTGGATCAGCGCGAAATAGGCGCTGGTGTCGGTATCGGGCACCGGCGGCACCACCGGCACGATCTCCTCGCGCTCGATCTTCTCCAGGAAGGCGGCGACGAGCGGATTCTCCATCGCCTCATGCACGAAGTGGATATCCATCAGCCCGGCCGGATAGGCGATGACCGCATGGCCGCCGTTGAGGATGCGGATCTTCATCATCTCGAAGGGCGTCACGTCCGGCACGAACTGGACGCCGACCTCTTCCAGCCGCGGCCGGCCGGCGGGGAAATTGTCCTCCAGCACCCACTGGCGGAAATCCTCGCAGAACACCGGCCAGGCGTCCTCGATGCCGAAGTCGTCGGCGAGCATCGTCCGCTCGCGGTCGCCGGTCGCCGGCGTGATGCGGTCGACCATGCCGTTCGGGAAGGCGACGTTCTGGCGGATCCACGCCGCGAAGGCGGGATCGGAGAGCGCCGCGACGCCGGTGACCGCGTTGCGGGCGGCGGCGCCGTTATGGGGAAGGTTGTCGCAGCTCATGACCGTGAAGGGCGCGATGCCGGCATCGCGGCGGCGGCGAAGGCCGGCGGCGATGAGGCCGAACACGGTCTTCGGGTCGGCGGGATTGGACCCGTCGGCGGCGATCTGCGGATGGGCGGGGTCGAAGGCGCCGGTCGCGGCATTCACGAAATAGCCGCCTTCGGTCACCGTCATCGAGACGATGCGGATCGCCGGATCGGCGAGCTTCTCCAGGATCGCCGCGCGGTCTTCCGGCGGAATCGTCGCGATCATCGAGCCGGTGACGCGGGCGTCCGAGCGATGTGCCTCCTGCTCGACCAGCGTCGTCAGGAGGTCCTGGCCGGCGAGGACGGAAGCGATGCGGGTGTCGTGCTCGGTGACGCCGGTGCCGATGATCGCGAAATCATGGTCGCGGCCGGTGGCGAAGAGATCGTCGAGATAGGCCGCCTGATGGGCACGGTGGAAATTGCCGATGCCGAAATGCAGGATGCCGGCCGAGAGCGCCGACCGGTCATAGCCGGGCACGCGCGCCTTCGCAGCGATGGCGGGCAGTGCGTCGGTGCTGAGCTTGATCGCCATGGCGGGTGTCTTCCTGCGTTCGGGCGTGGGTTCGGTGAGTCGCGGCGGATCATCCACAGCCGCGCCGGCAGTTTCAATCTGTGTTTCAGGCGGCGCGGATCGCGCGGCCGTCGCGGTCGAAGCGATGCAGTCGCGCCGGGTCCGGGCGGAGCACGACGCTGTCGCCGGTGCGGAGTCCCGCCTCGCCCTGCGTGCGCACCGTGACGAGGCCGACATCCTTCACGTCGACATAGAGGAAGGTGTCGCTGCCGAGATGCTCGGCGACGCTGATCGTGCCGCGCCAGCCGTCACCCTCGCGCCCGACCAGGAGATGTTCCGGGCGGATGCCGACCGTCGCCGCGCCATAGCCCTCGGCGATGCGGCCGCCGACGAGGTTCATCTTGGGCGAGCCGATGAAGCCGGCGACGAAGAGATTGTCCGGCCGGTCATAGAGTTCGAGCGGCGAGCCGACCTGCTCGACGCGGCCGGCATTCAGCACGACGATCTTGTCGGCCATGGTCATGGCCTCGACCTGGTCATGCGTCACATAGATGGCGGTCGTGGCGAGCGCCTTCTGCAGCCGCGCGATCTCGATGCGCATGTTGACCCTGAGCGCCGCGTCGAGATTGGACAGCGGCTCGTCGAACAGGAAGCCCTTCGGCTCGCGCACGATCGCCCGGCCGATGGCGACGCGCTGGCGCTGGCCGCCCGAGAGCTGGCGCGGCTTGCGGTCGAGATATTGCGTCAGGTTGAGCGTCGCCGCGGCGGCCTCGACCTTCCGCGCGATCTCGTCCTTCGGCAGGCCGGCCATCTTGAGGCCGAAGCCGATATTGCCGCGCACGCTCATATGCGGATAGAGCGCATAGGACTGGAACACCATCGAGAGGCCGCGCTTCATCGGCGGCAGGTCGGTGACGTCCACGCCATCGATGAGGATGCGCCCGCCCGTCACGTCCTCCAGCCCGGCGATGAGCCTCAGAAGCGTGGACTTGCCGCAGCCCGACGGCCCCACGAAGACGACGAAGGCGCCGTCCTCGACCGTCAGGTCGACATTGGAGATGACCTTGACGTCGCCGAAATGCTTCTCGACGCCTTGAAGGACGATCTTGCCCATCTTGTTCTCCTCCCCCTCGGCTACTTGACGGCGCCGAATGTCATGCCGCGGACCAGTTGCTTCTGGCTGAACCAGCCGATCACCAGGATCGGCGCGATGGCGAGCGTAGAGGCCGCCGAAAGCTTGGCCCAGAACAGCCCCTCGGGGCTCGAATAGGAGGCGATGAAGGCCGTCAGCGGCGCGGCATTGGCGGCCGACAGGTTCAGCGTCCAGAACGCCTCGTTCCAGGCGAGGATGATGTTGAGGAGCAGCGTCGAGGCGATGCCGGGGATCGCCATGGGCAGCAGCACATAGACGATCTCCTTCCAGAGCACGGCGCCGTCCATGCGCGAGGCTTCGAGGATGTCGACCGGGATCTCGCGGAAATAGGTATAGAGCATCCAGACCATGATCGGCAGGTTGATCAGCATCAGGATGCCGGTGAGGCCGGCGAGCGAATCGAGCAGGCCGAGATTCTTGAAGATGAGATAGATCGGCACCAGCACGCCGACCGCCGGCATCATCTTGGTCGAGAGCATCCACATCAGGATGTCCTTGGTGCGCTTGGTCGGCGCGAAGGCCATCGACCACGCCGCCGGCACCGCGACCAGGAGGCCGATCAGCGTCGAGCCGACCGAGATCACCACCGAATTGAAGAAGTGGCGGAAATAGTCGGAGCGCGCCTGAACCTCGAAGAAGTTCTCAAGCGTCCAGTGCGGCGGCAGGAAGGCCGGCGGAAACAGGATCGCGTCACCCTCGGTCTTGAAGGCGGTGAGGATCGTCCACAGGATCGGGAAGAAGAGGATGAGCGCCACGATCCAGGCGAGGATCGTGAAGGTCCATTTCTTCTGCGGGCTGATGGCGCGGGCCATGGGTTTCTCTCCTCACGCTTCGAGGTTCTTGCCGACCAGGCGGACGAGGAAGATGGCGACGATATTGGCGAGGATGACCGCCACGACACCGCCGGCCGAAGCGCCGCCGACATCGTAGTCGAGCAGGGCCAGGTGATAGATCAGATAGGCGATGTTGGTGGTGGCGTAGCCAGGTCCGCCGCCGGTCGTGACGAGGATCTCGGCGAAGACGGAGAGCAGGAAGATCGTCTCGATCAGGATGACGACCGTGATGGCGCGGGCGAGATGCGGCAGCGTGATGTAGACGAAGAGGCTGGCGAAGCCGGCGCCGTCCATGCCGGCCGCCTCCTTCTGCTCCTCGTCGAGCGACTGCAGCGCCGTCAGCAGGATCAGTGTCGCGAAGGGCAGCCACTGCCAGGCGACGATGAGGATGATCGAGAACAGCGGATAGGTCTCGAGCCAGGCGACCGGCTGCATCCCGAGGCTCGTCGCGATCCAGGCGAAGATGCCGTAGTTCGGGTTCATCAGCATGTTCTTCCAGACGAGCGCCGCGACGGTCGGCATGATGAAGAACGGCGAGATGACGAGGATGCGGACGATGCCCTGTCCGTAGATGAACTGGTCGAGCAGCAGGCCGAGCAGGATGCCGCCGATGACCGTGATCGCCAGCACCGACAAAGTGAGGATCAGCGTGTTGGCGAAGGCCTGGAAGAAGGCGGGGTCGGTCAGGAAATACTGGTAGTTGGTCCAGCCCGCGAAGCCGACATTGGCCGGGTTGAGCAGGCTGTAGTTCTGGAACGAATACCAGAGCGTCAGGACCAGCGGCACGATCATCCAGATGAAGAGGATCACCACCGCCGGCGTCAGCATGGCGCGCGCCAGCCGGCGCGTATTCACCGTCGCAGCCATTCCTGCCTCCCCTCGCTCCCGTTCCCGTCACTTGATGCCCGCGCGCGGCTCTCTCGCCTCGCGCTCTCCTCTCGGGCGCGGGGCCGGCTCGTCGTCGGCGGGTCTTGAAAAGAGGCCCGGGACCGAGGTCCCGGGCAGGTCGTCGCGGGAGGCTTACTTGATGTAGCCGGCCTTGGTCATGGTGCGCGTCGAGGCGTCCTGCGCCTGCTTCAGCGCGTCGTCGACGCTGGTCTGCCCGGCGAGCGCGGCCGAGAAGAACTTGCCGACGGTGTCGCCGAGACCCTGGAACTCGGGGATGGCGACGAACTGCACGCCGGTATAGGGCACCGGCTTGACGGTCGGATGCGTCGGATCGGCGGCGTTGATCGAGGCGAGCGTCATCTCGGCGAAGGGCGCGGCGCTCGTATAGTCCTTGTTGGCATAGAGCGAGGAGCGCGTGCCGGGCGGGACATTGGCCCAGCCTTCCTTGGAGGCGACGAGGTCGAGATAGCCGGGGCCGGTCGCCCAGGCGATGAACTTCTCGGCCGCCTCGGTCTTCTGCGAGCCGGCGGGGATGGCGAGCGACCACGCCCACAGCCAGTTGCCGCGCTTGCCAAGGCCGGTGTCGGGGGCGAGCGCGAAGCCGACCTTGTCGCTGACCGTCGAGGCCTTGGGATCGGTCACGAAGGAACCGGCGACCGTGGCGTCGATCCACATGCCGCACTTGCCCTGCTGGAAGAGGGTCAGGTTCTCGTTGAAGCCGTTCGAGGAGGCACCGGCCGGGCCGGCCGCCTTCATCAGGTCGACATAGAACTGCAGCGTGTTCTTCCATTCCGGCTGGTCGAACTGCGGCTTCCACTGCTCGTCGAACCAGCGCGCGCCGAACGAGTTCGACATCGCGGTCAGGAAGGCCATGTTCTCGCCCCAGCCGGCCTTGCCGCGGAGGCACACGCCGTTGATGCCGGCGGCGCGGTCGGTCATCTTCTCCGCGGCCTCGCGGATGAAGTCCCAGGTCGGCGCCTCGGGCATGGTCAGCCCGGCCTTCTCCATCAGGTCCTTGCGGTACATGACGTAGCTCGACTCGCCATAGAAGGGCGAGGCGTAGAGCTTGCCGTCGGCCGAGAGACCGCCGCGGATCGCCGGCAGGAGATCGTCGATCTTGTAGGCGTCGCCGAGATTGTCGAGCGGCACCAGCCAGCCATTCTTGGCCCAGATCGGAACCTCATAGGTGCCGATGGTCAGCACGTCGTACTGGCCGCCCTTGGTGGCGATGTCGGTCGTCACCTTCTGACGCAGGACGTTCTCTTCCAGCGTCACCCACTGCAGCTTGATGTCGGGATTGGCCTTGGTGAAGTCCTCGGTCAGGCCCTGCATGCGGACCATGTCGCCATTGTTCACGGTCGCGATCGTCAGCGTGGTCTCGGCGATGGCCGGTCCAGCCGCGACGAGCGCGAGCAGCGAGGCGACGCCCGCGAGGTGTCGGTAATGTCTCATAGCATCCTCCCTGTGCCGGGCATTTGCCCGGCGAACGGGAAAATACTCACACTCAGGCATCGCCGGTCAACGAAATTCGATTGTGCGACGCACAAGGAGTGATGGCGTCGTCGTCGCCGCTGTCGTCGCAGGACGTCCGGCTCGTTTCCCGTCGACGGGCGGCTCCGGGGAGATCCGCAATAAATAATTGCAGGATCGAGCGCGCGCACCGTTAAAGGGAAAAGCGCTGTGTTATTGTGGCCCTGCAGTCTTGAGGATGGACGGCATGGAACGGTCGAAATGAAATAGTCAGGCTCAATTAGCAATCACACGGGGGTATCATGTCCAACAACGGCGATGAGCTGCTGGAATGCGACTTTTTGTATGAAGTCGGGGGAACGAAGAAAGTCGTCGCGATCGGGAATTTCCACAAGACATTGCCGCACAACAAGTTCGGCGAAGTCGATCCGACCCACTACGCCGCCTTCAAGCTGGTGGCGGTGACGGGCGGCGACTACGAGACCGTCAAGGGGAGCCCTACGGGGTTCAAGCTGGACGCCAATAAAGTGACGGTCGTCGATCCTGATGCAAAGATCGACCCCATCCAGAGTGGCTTCAAGCTCGGCGTCATGCCGCTCTCCAGCGACAAGCTGAACAATCCGCAGGCCGCCCGCTTTCTCGACGGGCTGAGCGGCGGTTCCGCACATTTCATGATGCCGCCGGCGCCGAAGCTGCGCTCGCTCTCGACGGCTGCCGAGATGACCGAGCTGCAATGGATGGCGATCCTGCGCGACGTGAAGTTCGCGGACTGGGACGCGCCCGCCACGGGTGCGCCTGCGCCGGCGACGCCAACGCCCGCCGATGCCGTCACAGAGCTCGCTGACGTCTTCGAGGCAGCCGTCAAAGCGAACGAGCCGGGCGGACTGCGGCTCGGCGTCGATCTTCCGGTCGGAGCGGACGGAAAGCTCGACCTTCGCGCCGGTACCTTGTTCCGCTGCGGTCTGCTAGGCGAAGACAAGGGACCGCTGGTCTCGCAGTTCTTCCTGCACGACATCGCCTATGGCGCGCAATTCATCGTCCAGAAGGTGAGGCCCTATGCCAAGAAAGACTTCCTCACCAAGCACGGTGACTGGCTCAGGGCCCAGAACACCGGGCTCGACGAATGGGGCAACGGTTACAGCGGGGACAATGATTTCACGAAGGACCCGATGCTGGAGGAGCACGACGACAAGGGAGACGTCGTGCCGCCGCGGCGCATCAGCACGATGCGCGACATCGCGCGCTTCGTGAACAAGGACGCGCTGCATCAGGCCTATTTCAACGCGGCGCTGCTCTGCCTGTCCTGGGGCGTGATGTTCGACCAGGGCAATCCCTATCTGCGCTACACGAGGCAAGGCAATTTCGGCACATTCGGCGGTCCGGACCTCCTGACTCGCGTTTCCGAGGTCGCCTCGCGGGCGCTCGCCGTCGTCTGGCGGCAGAAATGGGAAGTGCATCGCCGGCTCCGTCCCGAGGCGTATGGCGGGCTGATGCAGATGCAGAAGGTCGGTCTGGAAGAGCCTGGCGCAAATGGGCCTGTCTATACCAAGCGAGACTATCGGCTGCCAGACGCGGTCTTCCAAACCGAAGCGGCGAGGCTTCTGACGGATCCGACGTCTCCGCGCGTCGACAAGAACTACTATCTGCCGATGGCCTTCACCGCGGGATCGCCGCCGCACCCCGCTTATGGTGCCGGTCATGCGACGGTCGCCGGCGCCTGCGTGACCATCCTCAAGGCCTGGCTCGACGAGAAGACTCCGCTTGCGGCGCATCTCGATGCCAAGAAGCCGCGCAACCCGTTCGCCGCGTCCAACTGCGTCCCGCCGCCTCAGAATGGCGAGGACGCAGGGGGCGAGACGATCCTGGAGCCCGGATGCTTCGTCGTGATCGGAACCACGAACAGCGCTGGGCAACTCGTGGAGTATAAGGGTGCCGACAAGGGCGAACTGACCGTCGAGGGCGAGCTCAACAAGATCGCCTGCAATGTCGCGATGGGCCGCTCGATGGGCGGCGTCCACTGGCGTTCGGACAACACGCGCTCGCTGCGGCTCGGCGAGCAGATCGCAGCCGAAATCCTCCGCAAGGAATGCCTCGAATATGTCGAGCGGGACGGTCCGGCGAAGACGGCGCCCTATTGGAGCTTCACCAGCTTCAACGGCAATGACGTCATCATCTTCGACGGCCGTGTCCTCGTGAACGGCGCCGATATCGATCCGAAGATGCAGACGCTCTGACTGCGCGACACGAGCCCTTCCCGGACCACCGGCCCGGGGAGGGCTGCCTGATCCTCACCCTTCCAGCAGCATCGTCGCCATGGCTTCGTCGGTGATGAGGCCGTTGACGAGGCGGCCGGCGAGGGCGGCGGCGATGGCGCTGCGCTTCTTCGCGCCGGCGGCGATGCCGATGACGAGGCCGCGCTCGCGGTCGGGGATCGGCGCCGAGGCCACGCGGGCATTGCTGCCGATCTCGAGGATGCGGCCCTCGCCGTCGAAGGCCCAGCCGATGATCTCGCCGACCGCGCCGGATTTCTCCAGGACGACCTGCTCCTCGGCGCTGATGAAGCCGTCCTGCACCATCGCCGCATCGCCCGCCATATGGCCGATGCCGAGAAAGGTCACCTCGGCGCGCTCGGCGAGCGCAAGCGTCGGGCGGATCATCGGCTGCGCATGCAGCGTCTCGCGCTCGCCGCGCGAGGAGGCGACGACCGGGAAGGGCAGGGGAAAGGTCGCCCCGGAAATGCGCCCGGCCAGCGAATAGATCACGCTGTGATGCGAGGTCGAGCCGTCGGGCAGGATCGAGCCGGTGAGCGAGACGACGCGATGCTGCGGGCAATCGATATGCAGCATCTCCTCGACAGAGGCCTGCAGCGAGCGGCCGGTGCCGATCGCCATCACGAGCGGCGCCTCGCGGCGCAGCCAGCGCTCCATCTCCGTCGCCGCCGCGCGCGCGATGCCGCCGACGGCGCCGGGCGTCGCCGGGTCCGACGGCACGATCTCGCAATAATTGAGGCGGTAGCGCTCGGTGAGGCGCGCGGCGCGTTCGAGGCAGGCTGCGATCGGATGGTCGATGCGGATCTTGACGAGGCCTTCGGCGACCGCCAGCGACACGAGCCGCTGCGCCGCCTGGCGCGAGACGCCGAGCTTCACCGCGATCTGGTCCTGCGTGTTGCCGCCGACATAATAGAGCCACGCGGCGCGGGACGCCTCGTCCAGCCTCTCGGAAGAAACCATCGGCTCAGGACCCCGACCGGTCGCCAGCACCGCGTCGGACGGCCGGCCTCCGCCCGAGCGGCGGCAGGCTAAGCGCCAGCCCCCGCCGCTGTCCACGCCGAATGCGAAGGCCGAGCTTCGGGAAACCGGATTTTCAATACCAGCCGGGCTTGGCGCCGCTGCCGAGCATCTCGTCATAGACGTCGCGGCGGCGGTCGCGCATGACCTGGTTGAAGTCGTTCCAGTTCCGCTTGCGGCGCGCATCGGCGAGATTGATCGTCGCGACGAGAACCTCTTCGCCATCGCGGCTCGCCGGGCCGGCGACCGGCCAGCCGGTATGGCCGACGACGAGGCTCTGGCCGATGAAGGGCTGGCCGCGCTCGGTGCCGACGCGGTCGGCGCAGACGACGAAGACGGAATTGCAGTGCGCCGCGCCCATGGCGATGATGTTGGCCATCGCCTCGCGCTTCGGATCCTGGCCGGGGATCGGCACCCAGTTGGTCGGCACGCAGACGATCTCGGCGCCCTGCAGCGCCGCCAGGCGGAAGCTTTCGGGGAACCAGCAGTCGTAGCAGATATGGCAGCCGATCCGCCCGAAGGGCAGGTCGAAGACCGGGAAGCCGAGATTGCCGGGCGCGAAATGCAGCGCCTCGTCGCCCCACAGATGCACCTTGCGATAGCGGCCGATCAGCCCGTCCGGCCCGAGGATGACGGCGGAATTGTAGAGGAGTTCGCCCTCGCGCTCGGTGATGCCGGCGACGATGTGGAGATCGAGGCGGCGGGCCGTCTCGATCCAGAGCTTAGTCGAGCGCCCGTCCGGAATGGTCTCGGCGAGCGAGCGCGCCTCGGCCCGGCTCTCGAACACATAACCCGTGTTGCAGAGTTCGGGCAGCACCACCAGCTTCGCGCCATGCCCCGCCGCCTCCTCGATGAGCGCGACCGAGCGGGCGAGATTGGCCTCGACCTCGCCGATCCTCGGCTCCATCTGGATCGCGGCCACCGTGAGCGGCGCTTCCTTGACGCGGGTGGCTGGCATGCGCGGATCCTCAGTCGCGGGCGGTCGCCCAGTCGATCATCTGCGAGAAGAGTTGGCCGTATTGCGGCCAGGCGACGAATTCCGGCGGCAGCCAGTGCGGCCCGACATCGGAGGTCCACACGACGCTGCGGCCCTTGCCGTGGCGCCGGGTGGCGATGAGCGGCAGCGACCCATATTCGGTCGAGACGGTCGCGAGCACCTCGGCATCGTCCTTGACCGCCACCTCGTTGAAGCCGAGCAGCGGCGGCCATTCGGCCGGCAGCCCGGCGAGGATCGGATGCGAGGACGCACCGGTCACCACCGGCGTGAAGCCTTCCGGCACCTCGATGCGGTCGTCATAGGAATGGCAGGTGACGGGCAGCACCGCCTCGACGGCCGTGCCGCGATAGCGCGCGGCGCCGTTGATGCCCTGGAACGAATAATAGCCGCCGAACATCAGCAGCGCGCCGCCCTCGCTCACCCACTTTTCGAGCGCCTTCAGCCGGTTCGGCGTGCGCTTCGAGAGCAGCCAGGTGTCCGGATGCAGCAGCAGCGTGTTGGCGCCGATATCGGAAAGGATCACGGCGTCATAGGCGGAGATCGCCTCGACGGTCTGCGGGAAATCGCGCTGCGCCTCATGCGAGGGCATGAAGGTGACGTCGTAGCCGAGGCCCTTCAGCGCCGCGATCAGCGGATCGGCGCCAGTGTGATAGGTGACCGACTGGAACTGGTCGAAGCCTTTGACATGCGTCGCCGAAGACACCCACGATTCGCCTGCCAGCAGGATCTTGCGCCGCGCCATCCGTCGTTCTCCCTCTCGTTTTTGCCGCGCCTAGAGTGGCGGCGGTCCCATCAATGTCAAGTCACTTGAATGATCAGAAAGTGGGCGGCGTGTTGACCCAGAAGATGCTGGCGCGGACGCTGCCCGGATTGCGGTAGTGGTGGGGGCGGTCGGAGTCGAACACGAAGCTGTCGCCCTCCTTCAGGTGGAAGGCGCGCTGGCCGACGGTGAGCTCGACCTCGCCGCAGATGAGATAGCCAACCTCCTCGCCGACATGCCGGATCGGGCCCGCGCTCTCGCCGCCCGCCTCGATGTGGTGGATGTTGCACTGGAGGAGGTGGCCGGGGGAATAGGGGATCACGCGTTCCAGCGTGACGCCGTCGCCCTGGCGCAAGGGATCGAGCGCGATCAGCGGCCGTGAACCGGCGCGGAAGATGATGCCTTCCTCGCCGTCGACCTCCTCGAACATCCAGCCGATATTGGTTTCCAGCACCTGCACCAGGCGGTGCAGCATCGGCAGCGAGGGCGAGGCCTTGCCGTTCTCGATCTTGGAGAGGAGGCTCTCCGAACAACTGGCCGCTTCCGCCACGGCCTTCAGCGTCATGCCGCGAATCTGCCGCGCCAGCTTCAGCCGCATGCCGAGCCGCATCTCGGCCGTGATCACGACCTCGTCCGCGCGAAGCGCCTTCCTGCTCATGTCTGTCCTGTTCCGGTCGCGACGACCGCCGCAAGGTCTGGGATCGCCGGCTCTCGCACCTTGATTGACAAGTGTTCAAGTCTCTTGAATGATGCCGCGAAAAGCAGAGCCGGGCAAGCGCTGGGCGCCGTCCGGGACGATAGCAGGGGTCAGGGGGCATGTCGCCCGATTCAACCATCTTTCACGCCGCGGCGCGTGGGGACGGCGCGCCGTGAGCGCGTCCGCGCCCCGGATCGACGGCGCGCGTCTGATCGAGCGGATCGCGGCTTTCGCGGCGCTCGGCGGGCTCGCCAATGGCGGCGTCAACCGTCCCGCCTTCTCGGAGGCCGACCGGGCCGCTCGCGCGCTGGTCGCCACGATCGCCACGGAACGGGGCTTTCGCGTCTTCCAGGACGCGGTCGCCAATCTCTTCCTCGCCCGGCCGGGCGCTCCGGATGTCCCGCCGCTCCTCATCGGCAGCCATCTCGACAGCCAGCCGACCGGCGGCCGCTATGACGGCGCGCTCGGCGCGCTCGCGGCGCTCTCCGCGCTGGAAGCGCTCGAGGATGCGGACATCGCCACCGGCGTCCCCGTCGAACTGGTCGTCTGGGCGAACGAGGAAGGCAGCCGCTTTTCGCCCGGAACCATGGGTTCGGAGGCTTTCGCACGCGGCACCCTGCCGGATCTCGCGCTGCGCGATGTCGACGGCGTGACGCTCGGCGCGGCGCTTGCCGCGACCAGGGACGCGCTTCCCGGCGCCGGCGAGCGCCCACTCGGCTTTCCCATCGCCGGCTATCTGGAACTCCATATCGAGCAGGGTCCGATCCTCGAAGCGGCCGGGCTCCCGATCGGCACCGTCGAGGCGGTGCAGGGAGCGCTCTGGCTCGAGGTGACGGTGACGGGCGAGACGGCGCATGCCGGCACCACGCCGCTCGGCGCGCGGCATGATGCCGTGGCGGCGCTCACCGAGGCGCTGGCGCGGCTCGGCGCGAGCGTGATGGCGGCCGATCCCGCGGCGCGTCTCACCATCGGCCGCCTCGCCTCCGAGCCGGATTCGATCAATGCCGTGCCGCGGCTCGCGCGCTGCACGATGGACCTCCGCCATCCGGACGCCGGCCGCCTCGCGGCCATGCGGGCCGATGTCGAGGCAGCGGTCGCGGCGGCGGCGGCCGCGCATGGCTGTTCCGGCGACATCCGCTCTCTCTTCTTCGCGCCGCCGACGGCGTTCGATCCGATGATGGCGGGCGCGATCGACGCGGCCGCCGCGCGGCTCGGCCTTCGGTCGATGCGCATGGTATCGGGCGCGTTCCATGACGCGCTGCCGATCGCCGGGCTCGCCCCGGCGGCGATGATCTTCGTGCCCTGCCGCGGCGGGGTAAGCCACAACGAGCGGGAACATGTCGAGCCGGCCGCGTGCATAGCCGGCGCCGACGTCCTGCTCGGGGCGGCGATCGAGGCTGCACAGAGGCTGGCCCGCGGCGCCAGCTCCGCGGATCGACTTCAACGCGACAAGAGGAACAGCGCATGAGCATGAAGCTGACGAGACGGAGCATCGTGGCGGGCCTTGCCCTCGCCGCGGCCGTGACGGCGATGCTTTCGGTCCCCGCCCCGAGCGAGGCGGCCGAACTGAAGAAGGTGACCTTCGTCCAGGAATGGCCGACGCCGGACGGCTTCTGGATCCCGTGGATCCTCGGCTCCAAGAAGGGCTTCTATGCCGAGGAAGGCATGGAGATCGAGATCGTCGTGCCGCCGACCGTCGCCGATACGATGAAGTTCCTCGGCACCGGCCGCGCCGACGTCGCCTTCACCACCGTCATGGACGTGATCTTCGCGCGCGGCGAGCAGGCGCCGGTCGTCGCGATCGCCCGCTATGGCCGCGGCAACAACTGGGGCATCCTCTCTTCCGAGGGCAACAAGCTCACGGTCGCCGATTTGAAGGGCAAGCGCATCGGCATCTATAACGACGCCTGGACCAAGGCCCAGCTCGGGATGATGCTCGCCGACGCCAAGCTGACGCTCGACGACGTCGAGATGGTCGCCGCCGCCGATGACACCGTGCCGCTCCTGCTGCAGAAGCGCGTCGACGCCATCACCGGCATCACCAATGCCGAGGGCACCGGCATGGCGACCACCGGCGGCCAGAAGCCGGAATTCATCGCCGCCACCGACCATGGCGTGCCCAACACGCCGATCTTCATGCTCGCCGGCAACGAGGACTGGCTGAAGTCCAATCCGGACCTCGCCAAGGCGTTCCTGCGTGCGACGGCCAAGAGCATGCGCTATGCCGCCGAGCATCCCGAGGAGGGCGTCGCGGCGTTCCAGGAGCTCTACGCCAAGGCCTATGACGAGAAGTTCATCACGCAGCAGTGGAAGGATACCATTCCGCTGTTCGGTGCGCTTGGTGACGATCTGCTCGTCAATGACGAAAAGGACTGGACGGCGCTGCTCGCCGCGCTGACCAAGTTCGATGTCGTCAAGGATGTCGGCCCGGCGACCAGCTACTTCACCAACGCCTATCTGGCGAAATAAGCCCAAACCTGAGGAAACGAGAATGTCCGGACAACGCACCGTCAAGCGCATCACGCCGGCCTGGACCTACAAGCCGGGTCCGGACGTCTCCGACACGCCTCCGCCCGGCCTGGTCCGGGCGCAGGCCCTCGCCCGTCAGGCGGCGGCCGTCGGCCTCGCCGCGCTCGATGTCGGCATGACCGAGGAGCATATCGACCTCGTCGTCAGCGAGTTCCTCGCCGAGAACGGCGTCGAGCATGTGTGGACGATCACCAATGTCGGTCTCGGCGAGAACACCAAGATCTGCTTCCCGACCAAGGGACCGGGGCAGCAGAAGGCGGCCGAGCGCGACGTGCTGATGCTCGACGTGCATCCGATCACGCCCGACGGCCACTGGGCCGATTGCACGCGCTGCCGCGTGCTCGGCGACTGGCCGGAGGCGCAGAAGGCGCTCGCCGATCTCGAGGCGATCCATGCCAAGACGCTCGCCTTCTGCAAGCCGGGCATGCCGGCGCAGGACCTGTTCGGCTTCTGCCACGACCTCCTGAAGGCCGACGGCTTCGTGCTGCTCGACCTTCTCGGCAATATCGGCCATTCGCTGACGGCCGGCGCCGCCTATCTCCACAACTTCATCGATGCCGGCAATTCGACGCCGATGTGGGGCGCCTGGGCGGTCGAGCCCTTCGCCGAGCGCGAGGGCATCGCGGTCAAGGTCGAGGATCTCGTCTGGTTCGGCCGCGAGAGCTGCGTGGTCCTGTGACCGACAAGCTGGCCCTCAAGGGCATCACGCAAAGGTTCGGCGAGACACTCGCGCTCTCGCCGACCGACCTCGCCATCGCGCCGGGCGAATTCGTCTCCGTCGTCGGCCCGTCGGGCTGCGGCAAGAGCACGATGTTCAACATCATCGCCGGCGTCCTGAAGCCGAGCGGCGGGCGCGTCGTCATCGACGGCCGCGACGTGACCGGCCGGGCCGGCGAAGTCGGCTACATGCTGCAGAAGGACCTGCTGCTGCCCTGGCGCACGGTGCTCGACAACATCGTGCTCGGGGCGCTGCTGAAAGGGACGGCCGGCCGCAAGGAGCGCGAGGAGGGCGTCGCGCTGGCGCGGCGCTACGGCCTCGGCGACTTCATCAACCACTATCCCTCGGCGCTCTCGGGCGGCATGCGCCAGCGCGTGGCGCTGATGCGCACGCTCGCCATGCATCGCGACGTTCTGCTGCTCGACGAGCCCTTCGGCGCGCTCGATTCGCAGACCCGCTTCGCCATGCAGCAATGGCTGCTCTCGGTCTGGGAGAGCGAGCGGCGCACCATCGTCTTCGTGACGCATGACATCGACGAGGCGGTGTTCCTCTCCGACCGCGTCGTCGTGATGTCGCCGCGGCCGGGCCGCATCCGCGAGATCCTCGACGTGCCGATCGCCCGGCCCCGTCCCGTCTCGACGCTGACGAGCCCCGTCTTCAGCGCCATCAAGCAGCGCGTCATCGACCTCATCTACGAGAAGACGCCGGAGATCGCCGGAGGTGGCCATGACTGAGCGCGGCGCGCTGGTGCTGAAGATCGTCTATCCGGCCATCGCGCTGCTCGTGGTGGTCGCGGGCTGGCATTTCGCGGTCTCCTATTTCGCCATTCCCCGCTATGTGATGCCCTCGCCCGCCGACGTGGCCGCGCATATCGCCGACGACTGGCCGGCGCTGCTCCGCGGCTTCTGGGTGACCTTCGTCGAGTTCCTGCTCGGCTTCCTCGCCGGCGCCGTGGCGGGCTTCGTCTTCGCGGTGCTGATGGATGCGTTCCGGCCGGTGCGCGGCATCCTCTACCCGATCCTCATCACCAGCCAGGCGATCCCGATCGTCGCCATCTCGGCGGCGCTGACCATCTGGCTCGGCTTCGGCCTCGCGCCGAAGCTCGTCATCGTCGCGCTGGTCGTGTTCTTCCCGGTGGTGGTGAACGTCCTCGACGGCCTCGCCTCGGTCGATCGCGACATCCTGAACCTGGTCCATGCCATGGGCGCGTCGCGGGCGAGCGTCTTCCGCCATGTGAAGCTGCCGGCGACCTATACGCCGCTCTTTTCGGCCCTGAAGCTCTCGGCCACCTTCAGCGTCACCGGCGCAGTGATCGCGGAATGGACCGCCTCGACTTCGGGCGGCATCGGCGCCTATCTCCTGCAGGCCAATTCGCGCCTCAACACCTCCGGCACCTTCGCCGCCATCGTGTTCCTCGCGCTGCTCGGCCTCGTCAGCTTCCTCATCGTCATCGCGGCGGAATATGTGCTGACGCCCTGGCGGCAGGGCTCCAAGGCGCGGCGCTGGTCGCCGAGCTACTGGGAGGATTGAGGCGACGACGCGACTGATCGGCGCCGGGTCTCCGCCGGCGCCGCGCGGAACATTGCACGCTCACGCTTGTTGCCCATCCGCCGGCAGGAAGGATGGCAAGGATGAGCTACGCACGTTTCGCCGCGATGATCGCGGTCTCCACGGTCGTCATGTTCGGCCTCATGTATCTCAACACCTACGCGCTGGACCACGTCTTCTTCAGCCAGACACGCGCGTGGATGGCCGTGGTGATGGGCGCGGTGATGGCCGTCATCATGCTCGGCTTCATGTGGTCGATGTATGGAAACAGGGCGGCCAATATCGGCATCGTCGCCGGTAGCATCGTCGCCTTCGCCGCCGCGCTCTGGCTGGTGCGCAGCCAGGAGACGGTCAGCGATGTCTCCTACATGAAGGCGATGATCCCGCATCACTCGATCGCCATCATGACCAGCGAGCGCGCACATATCCGCGATCCGCGGGTGCGGCGGCTGGCCGACGGCATCATCGAGGCCCAGGTTCGCGAGATCGGCGAGATGAAGACGCTGATCGCCGATCTCGAACAGAACCCGCCCGCCGCCGACGCGCCGGACATTCCCTCCTACCGCGACCGCGGCGCGCCGGCGCCGGCGCAATAGGCCGGCCGGCGCCTTGAGCGCGCTCCGGCCGCGGCTCAGTCGACCTGGTCGTAGAAGGCTTCGGTGTTCGGAAGCACCGGTTCGCCGACTTCGCGGCCGAGATAGGCCTTGAAGGTCGCCTGGAAGAACTCCGACGGCTTCATCTCCGCGGCGAGCTGCTGGACCCGCGCCTGGAGCTTCGCCACAATCTCGGGATTGGCGGCGGCGAGATTGGTCGTCTCGCCGGGATCTTTCGCGATGTCGAAGAGCTCGATCCTCGCGGGAAGCGGCGTGTTCCAGACGAGCTTCCAGTCGCCCTCGCGGACGCCACCGCGGAACATCTCGACATTGTAGACGACTTCCTTGCGCGGCGACGGCGCGCCGGTGCTGATCGTCTGCCACTGGTCGACGCCGTCGAGCGGCTTCGTCCCCTCGGTCGAGGCGCCGGCCTGCCTGGCGAGGGTCGGCAGCATGTCGACGACATGGATCGGCCCCTCCACATCGCCCGCCTTGATATGGCCCGGCCAGTTGGCGAGCGCGACGACGCGCGTGCCGCCTTCATAGAGCGTGCCCTTGCCGTCGCGGAAGGGCGCGTTCGAGGCCGGCGGCTCGCCCTTGGCCCCCGTGCCCTGGCCGGCGAACAGCGCATTGCGCACGCCGCCATTGTCGCTCTGGAAGACGACGATGGTGTTGTCGCGGAGGCCCTTCTTGTCGAGCGCGGCCAGCACGTCGCCGATCTGCTGGTCCATGGCCGAGACCATTGCGGCATAGGTGCGGCGGTTCGGGTCGGCGATATCCTTGTATTTCTCGACATCGGCCTCCGGCGCCTGCAACGGCGTGTGCGGAGCGTTGAAGGCGAGATAGAGGAAGAACGGCTTGTCGGGGCTGCGGGTGTCGATATAGCGCACCGCTTCCTCGCCGATCAGCGTCGTCGAATAGCCCTTCTCGTCGAGCGGCTTGCCGTCGCGATACCAGTCCAGCACGCCGTCGACCGTGTGCTTGTAATAGTCGATCTCGCCGATCAGCGGACCATACTGGTAGTCGAAGCCGCGCGCGTTGGGCAGCAGCGCCTCGCTGGCATGGCCAAGATGCCACTTGCCGATGATCGCGGTCTCGTAGCCGGCGGTCTTCAAGAGCTGCGGCAGCAGCTTCTCGTCGAGCGGGATGCCATAGGTCTGCTCGGGCAGGATGACGAAGCTCTGCAAGCCGTAGCGCAGCGGATAGCGGCCGGTCATCAGCGCGGCGCGGGTCGGCGTGCACATCGGCTGCGCATAGAACTGCTCGAGCCGCGCGCCGCCGGCGGCCAGCTCGTCGATGCTCGGCGTGCGGATTTCCGAGCCGTGATAGCCGACATCGGCATAGCCGAGATCGTCCGCGACGATATAGACGATATTGGGCGCCCGCTCGGCGGCGAGCCCGGCCGTCGCTGATGCGGCCAGCGCGAGCGCCGCGGCGGCGATCCTGCGCAAGAAATGTGACACGTCGATTCCCCGATCACTGGACCCGCGCGAGGGCGCGAGCCTTCCGAAATGCCGGCGATCATCCCACGTCTGACGCAGCCGGCACAGTTCATGGTCTAGCCCGAGCTTCGGGCGCAATCGTGACGATCCGGCACCGGCCCCGGCGAAATTTCGCCGGCACGGGACGATTGCGCGCCACGCGCGCTGGCGGCTGGCGGCTGTCCTGGTGTATTGCGGGCGAGGCGCCGCCTATGCTCGCCATGGGCCGGCCATTCTCACCACGCTTGCAGGGAGACGGGGATGACGGCGGACGAATTGCCCGCGCGCGAGAGGATGGAGTTCGATGTCGTGATCGTCGGTGCCGGCCCGGCCGGACTCGCCGCGGCGATCCGGCTCAAGCAGCGCGCGCCGGACCTCTCCGTCGTCATCGTCGAGAAGGGTTCCGAGGTCGGCGCCCATATCCTCTCCGGCGCCGTCATCGATCCGGTCGCGCTCGATCGGCTGCTGCCGGAATGGCGCAGCGAGGAGACTCCGATCAGGACGCCGGTGACCGAGGACCGCTTCCTCTATCTCGGCCCCGCCGGCAGCGTGCGGCTGCCCGCCTTCGTCATGCCGCCGCTGATGTCCAATCACGGCAACTATGTCGTCTCTCTCGGCAATGTCTGCCGCTGGCTGGCCGGCAAGGCCGAGGCGCTGGGCGTCGAGATCTATCCGGGCTTCGCCGCCGCCGAACTCATTTTCGACGACAACGGCGCCGTCATCGGCGTCGCGACGGGCGACATGGGCGTCGGCCGGGACGGCGAGCCGGGACCGAACTATCAGCGCGGCATGGAGCTCGTCGGCCGCTACACGCTGGTCGGCGAGGGCGCCCGCGGCTCGCTGGCGAAGCAGCTCATCGCCCGCTTCGGCCTCTCGGACGGACGCGAGCCGCAGAAATTCGGCCTCGGCATCAAGGAACTGTGGCAGGTCGACCCGGCGCGCCACCGGCCGGGCCTCGTGCAGCATTCCTTCGGCTGGCCGCTCGACAATGCAACCGGCGGCGGCTCCTTCCTCTACCATTTCGAGGACAACCAGGTCGTGGTCGGCCTCGTCGTCCATCTGAACTACCAGAACCCTTATCTCTCGCCCTTCCGCGAGTTCCAGCGCTTCAAGACGCATCCGGCGATTGCGCCGCTGTTCGAAGGCGGCCGCCGGATTTCCTATGGCGCGCGCGCGATCACCGAAGGCGGCTGGCAATCGGTGCCGAACCTCGCCTTCCCGGGCGGCGCGCTGATCGGCTGCTCGGCGGGCTTCGTCAACCTGCCGCGGATCAAGGGCAGCCATAATGCGATGCTCTCGGGCATGCTGGCGGCCGAGCATGTCGCCGCCGCGATCGCTTCCGGCCGCGCGCATGACACGCTGGAGGACTACGAGGCCGCCTGGCGCGGCTCGGAGATCGGCGCGGACCTCGCGAAGGTGAAGAACGTCAAGCCGCTCTGGTCGCGGCTCGGCACCTTCGGAGGCATCCTCGCCGGCGGCGCCGACATGTGGGCGTCGACCCTCTTCGGCGGCTCGCCGCTCGGCACGCTGAAGCATGGCAAGCCCGACTTCGCGGCGACGAAGCCGGCGGCCAAGGCGCGTGTCATCGACTATCCGAAGCCGGACGGCGTCGTCAGCTTCGATCTCGCTTCCTCGGTGTTCCTCTCGAACACCAATCACGAGGAAGACCAGCCGGTGCACCTCAGGGTCGCCGATCCGCTCCTGCAGAAGACCTCGGAGCACGATGTCTTCGCCGGGCTCTCGCAGCGCTATTGCCCGGCCGGCGTCTATGAGTGGATCGAGGGGTCGGAAGGGCCGCGCTACCAGATCAACGCGCAGAACTGCGTCCACTGCAAGACCTGCGATATCAAGGACCCGAACCAGAACATCACCTGGACGGTCCCCGAGGGCGGCGGTGGCCCGAACTATCCGAACATGTGAGGACGGTCGGCGGCCGGCTTGGCACCGGCCGCCCCAGGTCGATCAGTTCTGCGGCGTGCCCGAAGTGAGGCGGGCGACCATCAGCGCGCCGAGGATGATCGCGCCATAGATGGCCTGGATCCAGAAGGACGGCACCTGCGCCAGCGTCAGGAGGTTCTGCACGACGCCGAGCAGCAACACGCCGGTGAGCGCGCCGAACATCGTGCCCTTGCCGCCATCGAGCGAGATGCCGCCGATCACCGCCGCCGCGAAGACGGTGAAGATCATGCCGTTGCCCTGGTTGGCGCTGATCGCGCCGACATAGCCGGTGATGACGAGCCCGCCGATCGAGGCGAGCACGCCGGCCAGCACATAGACGCCCCAGGTGATGCGCTCGACGCGGATGCCGGCGGCGCGCGCCGCTTCCGGATTGCCGCCGATGGCATAGAGTGCGCGGCCGAGCCGGTGATATTTGAGCACGATGCCGGCGATCAGGAAGGCGAGGGCGGCGAGCCACACCGCCAGCGGGATGCCGAGGAAGGTGACGATCATCAGCGCATAGAAGGCGTCCGGCAGGTCGAACAGCGTCCGTCCCTTGGAGGCGCCGACCAGCATGCCGCGCAGGATGATCAGCATCGCCAGCGTGACGATGAAGGCGTTGAGCTGCAGGCGGACGATCAGGAAGCCGTTGACGAAGCCGACCAGCGCGCCGATCGCCAGCACCAGCAGGATGCCGACGATGGTGGGCAGTTCGAGGCCGAAGCCGTTGCTCGCCACCGGCAGCACGACGAGCGCGCCGATCGCCGGGGCGAAGCCGGCCGTCGACTCGAGCGAGAGGTCGAACTTGCCGGTGATGATGATGAGCGATTCCGCCAGCACGACCAGCGCCAGTGCCGCCGAGGAGGTCAGGATCGTCGTGATGTTGGCCTGGGTCAGGAAGGCGGGGCTGACGAGGGCGCCGGCGATGACCAGCACCACCAGCGCCGGCAGCAGCGCGAGATCGCGGATGCGGCCGGCCAGCGCGCGCGATGACGGGGACCGCGCCGAGCCGAGAGCGGCGGACGAAGCGGCGGTGGGCGTCGTGCTCATAGGGCCTCAATTCCTTCTATCGAGGCGACGAGCGCGTTGTCGCTCCAGCCCGCCTTGTGTTCCGCAACGATCGAACCGTGGCGCATGACGAGCACCCGGTCGCAGGTCCTCAAATCCTCGACCTCGCTGGAGACGACGAGGATCGCCTTGCCGGCGGCGCGCATGCGCTCCACGACGCCGAGCAGCGCCTCCTTCGACTTCACGTCGACGCCGGCCGTGGGGTCCATCAGCACCAGCACGGCCGGGTCGTTGGCGAGCGCGCGGCCCATGACGACCTTCTGCTGGTTGCCGCCCGAAAGGCCCGAGACGAGCTGTTCCGGCCCCTGCGTGACGACGCCGAGCGAACGGATCGTCTCCTCGGCGCGGTTCCGCCGCTTGGCCGGGGGGATGAAGCCGAGCGGGCCGAGCAGGCGGTTGATGGTCATGGTCGTGTTGTCGGCGATCGGCATCGAGAGCACGAGGCCCTCCTTGTGCCGGCTCTTCGGCACGCAGCCGACGCCGAGCGCCAGCGCCGTCGGCACGTCGCCGGAGGGCAGCGTGCGGCTGCCGATGCGGATGGCGCCGCTGCGATAGGCTCCGAGCCCGGCGATCGCCTCGGCGACGCCGACGCGGCCGCTGGAGGTCGAGCCGGAGAGGCCGACCACCTCGCCGCTGCGGACCGTGAGGCTCACATCGCTGAAATCCTCGCCGGAGATCCGCTCGACGGCGAGCGCCACCGGCGCGGTGGGGTCGGGCACGCGGCCGGCGGCGTCGGCGATGTCGAGATGGACGTTCTCGCCCGTCATCGCCTCGATGAGGCGGCTCTTCGGCAGGTCGGCCACCGGCGCGGTGACGATGTGGCGGGCATCGCGCAGCACCGTCACGGTCTGGCAGATCTCGTAGACCTCCTGCAGGTGATGCGAGATGAAGAGGAACGTGACGCCAGCCGCCTGCAATTCGCGGATGCGGACGAAGAGGCGCTTGATCTCCTCGCCGTCGAGCTGGGCGGTCGGCTCGTCGAGGATGATGAAGCGGGCGCCATAGGAGAGGGCGCGGGCGATCTCGACCAGTTGCCGCGCCTCGACGCGAAGATCGCCGGCGCGCATATCCTCCGGTACGGAGACGTTCCAGCGGTCGAGCAGCGCGCGCGCTTCGCGGCGCAGCGTCGGCCAGGAGATGAAGCCGCGATGGAGCGGCTGGCGGTTGATGAAGAGATTCTCCGCGACCGTCAGGTCCGGGATGATCGTCGAGTGCTGGTAGACGCAGGCGACGCGCTGGCGCCAGCCCTCGCGATCGGACAGCGGCGGCGCCGGCTCACCGGAGAAGCGGACCTCGCCGGTATCGGAGGCGCGCAGGCCCGTGAGGATGCCGACCAGAGTCGATTTGCCGGCGCCGTTGCGTCCGACAAGCGCATGGGATTCGCCGGCATGGACGCGGATGCCGGCATCGCTGAGCGCGATGGTGGGGCCGTAGCGCTTCGAGACGCCAATCGCCTCGACGATCGGCGGCGCGCCCCCTTGGGACTGTTGCATGGCGTGGAGCTTCCCGGGAGATGAAGGGCGCGCGCCCGGCGAGGGGCGCGCGCCTTTGCCTCAGAGCTGGTTGGCCCAGAAGCTCTTGTCGTCGACATTCTCCTTGGTGACTAGCGGCGCGGCCAGCTGGTCCTCGAGGACGCCGGGACGGACCTCGACGATGTTGGAATCGTGGTCGGTCGGGCCGGGGGCGAAGGTCTTCCCGTCCATCGCCTCTTTCAGATACATGATGCCGTACTTGGCATAGAGGTCGGCCGGCTGCGAGACGGTGGCGTCGATCTCGCCCTTGCGGATGGCATCGAACTCCTGCGGAATGCCGTCATTCGAGACGATGACGATGTGGCCCTCTTCGCCCGCCGGCTTCAGGAGGCCCTTGCGCTTCAGCGTCTGCAGCGTCGGCGCCAGGAAGACGCCGCCGGCATGCATGTAGATCGCCTTGAGGTCCGGGTTGGAATTCAGGATCGCGTCGAGGCCGGCCGCCGCGTCCTCGCCCGACCAGGCCTTGGTCGGCACTTCGAGCTGCGTCAGGTTCGGATAGTTCTTGGTGATGCAGTCGCGGAAGCCGTTGCCGCGGTCGCGGCCGTTGATCGAGGCCTGGTCGCCCATGATCTGCAGCACGGCGCCTTCCTTGACATGGTCGCCGATATATTTGCAGGCCTTCTCGCCATAGGCGAGGTTGTTGGCGCGCACCACGATCGCGACCGGCCCGTTGTCCGGCGCGACGTCGACGGCCACGACCTTGGCACCGGCCTTCTCGGCCGCCTTCAGGACATTGCCGGCAGCGGCGGATTCGAAGGGCGAGAAGATGATGCCCTTGGCGCCGAGCGACAGCGCGTTCTGCACGCCGGTGATCTGCTTCGCCGTATCGAATTCCGAGTTGAACGGCTCGAGCAGCTCGACGCCCTGTGCCTTCGCCTCCTCGATGATGTACTTGTTGTAGGACGTCCAGAACGGCGAGGTCAGCGTCGTCAGATCGACCGCCACCTTGCCGGATTCGGCGCTGGCCGCGCCGCCGAGGGCGAGCGTCGCGGCGCCCGCGACGAGAAGGGCGCGGGCAATGGCGGCCGGCCCCGATTTCAGAAGCGTCATTCTATCCTCCCTTGGATATTCATTCGTTGCTTGCTTCCTCGTGCCGACGCAGGGCCGCCCCTTCTTCATGAAGGCGAACCTTGCGGCGGCGACGACCTCCTCCCGAAGTCGCCCCTTCCGGGACATGCGAAAAGGGCGGCACCCTTTGATGCCGCCCTTTCCCCTTCAGCCTCGAACCGGCAGCTCCTCCGGCGCGCGCGACACCATGGCGTCGCGGCTTTCTGTGAGATGCGCTTTCAGCGCGGCGAGCGTCGCCGCCGCGTCGCCGCGTTCGATCGCCTCCACGATCGCCTCATGCTCGCGGGTGGTGCGTTCCAGTGTGTAGGTCTTGAGCGTGAAATTGCGGATGGTCTGCGTCTGGCGCTGCACGATGCGGTGCCAGCCGGCGATGGTCTCGTTGGCGCCGAGCTCGACCAGCGCCTCGTGGAATTCGCGATCGAGCCGGATCGCCTCGGCGAGCGCCTCCTCGTTCTGCTTGCGCACCTCGGCGATATGCGCCTCGAACAGTGCCCTGATATGCACGGCGAAGGCCGGCGTCACGCGCCCGGCGGCGAAGGCGCTCTCCACCGCATGCAGCTCCAGGAGCATGCGCGCCTCGAAGATCTCGACGATATCGGCCGGCGTGAAGCGGCGGACGACCGAGGCCCGGCGCGCCGTGCCCTCGACCAGCCCGTCGCGCTCCAGCTGGGCGATCGCCTCCTTCACCGGCGTCTGGCTGATCGCCAGCTTGTCGGCGAGCTCGTCGGCGAGCAGCCGCTGTCCACCCTGCAGGCGACCGGACACGATCTGGCTGCGCAGCTCTTCATAGGCCTGTTCGGCGAGGGTCGATCGCTTCAGCGCTCTCATAGGTTGGGAGCCTCGCAGCAATCCGGCTTCCCCGCAATAAAAAATTTTCTGTTTCCGATTGCGCGCCGATGCGCTACCGCTTGGCCGGGACAAGGGGCGGCAACAGCCCCGGCATCGGGGGAGGACGCCGTGCCCGCAATGACCGACAACCGCCTGATCCTGCTGAGCGAGGCCGACAATGTGCTCGTCGCCCGCGCGCGCATCGGCGCCGGCGAGGCCATCGCGGTCGAGGGCGGCACGGTCCGGCTCGCGGCGCCGCTTTCCATCGGCCACAAGATCGCGCGGCGGCCGATCGGGGCCGGCGAGAAGATCGTGAAATATGGCGCGCCGATCGGCTCGGCCACGGAAGCGATCACGGCCGGCGCCCATGTCCATGTCCACAACGTCAAGAGCGATTATACGCCGACTTACCATCTCGTCGGCGCCGAGGCGGAGGGCGCGCGATGAACGGTCTCGAGATGCGCGGCTGGCTGCGCGCCGACGGCCGCAAGGGCATCCGCAACGTCGTCGCGGTCGGCTATCTCGTCGAATGCGCGCATCACGTGGCGCGCGAGATCGTCGTGCCGTTCCGCGACCGCGACGTGCATGTGATCGGTTTTCCCGGCTGCTATCCGAACGACTATGCGCAGTCGATGATGGAGCGGCTCTGCACGCATCCGAATGTCGGCGCGGTGCTGCTCGTCTCGCTCGGCTGCGAGAGCTTCAACAAATATGCGCTGGAACGGGTGGTGCGCGCGAGCGGCCGGCCGGTGAAGACGATCGTCATCCAGGCGGCGGGCGGCACGCGGAAATCCATCGACGAGGGCCGCGCCTTCGTCGCCGAGCAGCGCGCGCTGCTCGATGCCGCGCCGACCGTGCCGATGGCGGTGAGCGAACTGGTGATCGGCACCGTCTGCGGCGGCTCCGACGGCACCTCGGGCATCACCGGCAATCCCGCCGCCGGCCGCGCCTTCGACCAGTTCGTCGCCGAGGGCGCCGCCTGCATCTTCGAGGAGACGGGCGAACTCATCGGCTGCGAACACATCATGGCCGCGCGCGCCGCGACGCCCGAACTCGGTGCCGAGCTGGAGGCGAGCGTCGCCAAGGCCGCGCGCTATTACGCGACCCTTGGCTACGGTTCCTTCGCGGCGGGCAATGCCGATGGCGGGCTGACGACGATCGAGGAAAAATCAATGGGCGCCTATGCGAAATCCGGCGCCTCGCCGATTTCGGGCCTCATCAAGCCGGGCGACATCCCGCCGCGCGGCGGGCTCTACCTCCTCGACGTGGTGCCGGACGGCGAGGTGCGGTTCGGCTTTCCCAATATCAACGACAATGCCGAGATCGCCGAACTCATTGCCTGCGGCAGCCATGCCGTGCTGTTCGTCACCGGGCGGGGCTCGGTTGTCGGCTCGGCGATCTCGCCGGTCGTGAAGATCTGCGCCAATCCGGAGACCTACCGCCGCATGGCCGACGACATGGATGTCGATGCCGGCCGCATCCTCGAAGGCAGAGCGAGCCTCGACGAGGTCGGCCGCGAGATTCATGACCGCGTCGTCGCGCTCGGCGCCGGCGCGCGCACGCGCTCCGAAGAGCTTGGCCACCAGGAATTCATCCTGACCTACAAGTCGTTCGAGCCGATCGGCCCCGCCTGCCTTCCCGCTGCCTGAGGAACCCTGCCATGACGGCCGAAAGGACGCTCACCGAACGGCTCGAGGCCTGCTACACCGGCGTCGTCCACGACGTCATGCGGGCGATGGGCCTTGCCGACTTCACGCTTCCGCCCGGGCTGCGCCCGATCCTGCCGGAGCGCGCGATGGCCGGGCCGGCCTTCACCATCCTCGGCAAGGTCGATCCCTCCGCCGATCCGCATGAGACGCTGCTCGCCTGGACCGGGCTTCTCTCGAAGGCACCGCCCGGCGCGATCTGGGTGTCGCAGCCCAATGACGACCGCGTCGCGCATATGGGCGAATTGTCGGCCGAGACGCTGAAGAACAAGGGCGTGCGTGGGGCGATTGTCGACGGCTTCGCCCGAGACGTGAACTTCCTCATCGAGATCGGCTTCCAGACCTGGTGCCGGGGCTTCACGCCGCGCGACATCGTCGGCATCTGGTTGCCGGAGGCGACCGATGTCGAGGTCACGATCGGCGATGTCGTCATCGCGCCGGGCGATTATCTGGTCGGCGACCGCGACGGGCTGATCCGCATTCCGCGCGCGCTCGCCGAGGAGGTTGCCGCCCGCGCCGAGGCGGCCATCGCGACCGAGAATCTCGTCCGCAAGGCGATCCTCTCCGGCGTCGACCCGCAGCAGGCCTACCTCACCTACGGCAAGTTCTGAGCTGCCGCGCGCGCCCGCCGGGGGGATGATCATTCCCCGGCAACGCCGACGGGCGCATGTCCTCGCCTTGCCAAAGCCGTGGCGGCGGCGACACTGGAGCCGCACGATTCGGGAGAGAGTCCATGCCGCTTTATGATCTCAGCATCGCGGAGCTTCGCGCCTATCGCGGCGAGGTTACCCGTCCGGGTGACTTCGACGCCTTCTGGGCGGGAACGCTGGCCGAGGCCCGCGCCGTGCCGCTCGATGCGCGCTTCGAGCCGTTCGACGCGGGGCTGAAGATCGTCGAGGTGCTCGACGTGACCTTTGCCGGTTTCGGCGGCCATCCGGTCAAGGCCTGGCTCATCCTGCCGCGCCAGCGCGCGGGCAAGCTTCCCTGCGTCGTCAAATTTATCGGCTATGGCGGCGGCCGCGGCTTCCCGCACGAGCATCTGCTGTGGCCGGCAGCCGGCTATGCCGTGTTCGTCATGGACACGCGCGGGCAGGGCAGCAGCTGGTCGAAGGGTGATACGGCCGATCCGGTCGGCTCCGATCCGGCGCATCCGGGCTTCATGACCCGCGGCATCCTCTCGCCCGAGACCTATTACTACCGCCGCGTCTTCACCGATGCGGTGCGGGCGATCGAGGCGGCGCGCAGCCATGACGCGGTCGATGCGGCACGGATCGCGGTCACCGGCGGTAGCCAAGGCGGCGGCATCTCGATCGCAGCCTCGTCGCTCGACGGCTCGCTGAAGGCGCTGATGCCCGACGTGCCGTTCCTCTGCGATTTCCCCCGCGCCGTCGGACTGACGCCGCGCGATCCCTTCCCGGAGATCTCGCGCTTCCTCGCCGTGCATCGCGACAAGGTCGAGCGGGTGTTCGCGACGCTCGCCTATTTCGACGGCGTCAATTTCGCGTCGACCGATGCGACGCCGGCGCTCTATTCGGTGGCGATCATGGACACGATCTGCCCGCCCTCGACGATCTTCGCCGCCTACAACGCCCATGCCGGCACGGAGAAGGCGATCCGCGAATATGGCTTCAACGACCATGAGGGCGGCGGCGCCTTCCAGGATCGCGCGCAGCTCGACTGGCTCTCCAGCCGGATCTAGCGGCGAAGCGGGCTGAGGAGCGGGGCGAGCGCTGCCTGCGCGGCGGCGCTTGCGCGGTAGGCGGCGACCATTGCCGCTACCCGCTCTCGCCGGCTTTGCTCTGGCGCATGCTCCTCGGCGCTGCCATGCGCCCGCATGACGGCGGAGACATCCGGCCAGATACCGAGCGCGACCATGGCGAGGGTCGCGGCGCCGAGCGAAGCCGACTGTTGGTCGACCGAGGTCTTGACGATCCGGCAGGAGAGGATGTCGGCCATCACCTGACGCATCAGTGGATGCCGAGCGCCGCCGCCGACGATCGTCATCGTCTCGCTGACCGATGTGAGCTTCCTGAGTTCGTCGAGCGCGACGCGGAGGCCGAGCGCGATGCCCTCGATCGTCGCCCGCGCGATGTCGGCGCGGGTATGGCCGAGATCGAGGCCGAGCAGGGCGCCGCGGATATCGGGACCGCCTTCCAGGCTGGTGCCGCCGCCGAGCGTCGGCACGAAGACGAGTCCGCTGGCACCGAACGGTGCTTCCGCCGCCTCGGCGAACAACGCGTCGTAGCTCTTGGCCGCCTGCCCGGTCAGCACGTCCTTCACGAAGGAGAGGCTGGTGCCGGAGGAGAAGATCGACGTCGCCGAGATCACCTGACCCGGCACGACATGGGCGAAGGCGAAGGGCCGCACCCGCGCATCCAGCACCGGCTTCGCGGAGGACACCGTCAGCCAGCTTGACGAGCCCATGGAGGAATAGAAGTCGCCCTCGCGGAAGGTGCGGGCGCCCAGCGCCATGCATGAATTGTCGACGCCGCCGGCGATGACGACGACGTCGCGCATCAGTCCGAGCTCAGCCGCGACCTCGGATTTGAGCGTGCCGAGAATCTCCGTCGAGGGCACCACCTCCGGGAAGAGGGCGCGATCGACGCCGGCGGCATCGAGGATCTCGTCCGAGAACACGCGCCGCTCGAGATCATAGGCGCCGCTACCCGAGGCATAGGAGGGATCGGTGGCGTGCCGGCCGGTCAAGCGGAGATTGATATAGTCCTTGCTGCCGGCGATCGAGTGCGTCCGCGCCAGGATCGCCGGATGGTGCCGGCGCAGCCAGAGGATCTTGAACAGAGGGTAGAGCGCGGCGGGGAAGCCGTTGCCGGTCAGGCCGTACCAGCGGTCGGCGTCGAAGGAGCGGAAGAAGGCCTCGGCCTCGGCGCCGGCCCGCGCATCCGACCATATCGGCACGCGGCGCATCAAGGGCTCGTCGTCGGCGCCGAGCGGGATGCAGCCGAGGCTGTGGCCGGAGATGCTGATGGCGCCGATGGCGGAGGCATCGACGCCTTCGCTCGCGACGAGCGCGGCGATGCTGGCGACGACGGCAGTCCACCAGTCGTCGACATCCTGTTCGTGATAGCCGGGCGCCGGATAATGGGTGCGATAGGCCTCGACCCGCTCGGCGAGGCAGGCGCCGCTCGCATCATAGAGCGCCGACTTGACGCCGCCGGTCCCGAGATCGAGCGCGAGCACCGTGCGCGTCATCGCCTTACGCCTCCGCCGGGATCGGCAGGCGGCCGTCCGGCAGCGCGCGAACCTGGCTAACGAGATCGGTGGCCGAGGCCGTGTTGATGCCGAAGCGGGTCACGCCGATCGCCACCATCGCAGCGACTGTGTCCAGATCGCGGATGCCGCCAGAGGCCTTGATGCCGGCGCGGCCGGCGACGACCGAGGCGATGCGGCGGATGCGCGGCAGCGTTGCCGCTGCCGGGGTCCAGCCGGTGCCGGTCTTGACGAAGGCGGCGCCGCTCGCCGCGACGATCTCGGCCGCCGTCTCCATCTCAGAGTCGGTCAGATGGTGCAATTCGATGATGACCTTGATCGGCACCGGCGCCGCGGCCTCGATCACCGCCGCGACCTCGTCGCGGACGTAAGAAAGGCCACCTGATTTCAGCCGGCCGACATTCATCATGAGGTCGAGTTCATCGGCGCCGGCCTCGCGCAGCGCCCTTGCCTCAGCGGCCTTGATCGCGGTCATGTGGCCGCCGGCGGGAAAGCCGATCGGTCCGCCGACAAGTGTCCGGCCGCCCGCCGGGATCAGCGAACGGAGCAGCGGTACGAAATTCGGCAGCGCATGCGCGGCGATGAAGCCCTGCGCGACGGCGAGGTCGGCGAGCGCGCGCACATCGTCTTCGGTGTGAAAGGCCTGGACGGCGCTGATATCGATCATCTGGGCGAGATCGGCGGCGCCGAGGCTGGCGGGACGTGCGGACATGGGCGTCGAAGGGTCCTGTACTATTGCTACATCGGGCGGCGGCGCGAGATTCGGCCCCGGCCGGGCTCGGCGGCGATCAGATCCTGGAGGTGGAGCGCATATGCGAGAGCGTGCGCTTCATGCGCTTGAAGCTCTCGACATGCGTTTCGCCGCGCCGGAGCGCGACGGCGGTCGAGAGGATGTCGACGACGACCAGCGCCGCGATGCGCGAGATGGTCGGCGTATAGATATTGGTGTTCTCGAGCGTCTCGGTGAGGAGGACGATGTCGGACGCGTCGGCGAGCGGGCCTTCGTTGCCGGTGATGCCGATGACCGTGGCGCCGTTCTCGCGGGCGAGCTTTGCGACCTCGACGGTCGAGCGCGTCGTGCCGGTGTTGGAGATGGCGACGGCGACATCGCCGGGCTTCAGGATCGAGGCGACCATCACCTGCTGGTGGGAATCGATCTCCGCGCCGCAGGGGACGCCGAACAGCGGGAATTTCTGCTGCGCATCCATGGCGACGATGCCGGACGCGCCGAAGCCGAAGAACTCGATGCGCCGCGCCGCGAGCAAGACGTCGACCGCGCGCGACAGCGCCGCCGAATCGAGCCGGTTCCGCGCCCAGTCGAGGCTCGTCATCGTGTAGTCGAAGATCTTGCGGGCGACGGCGTCCGGGCTGTCGGCGTCGGTGATGACCGAATGGGTCGCCGGCACGCCGAGCGCCAGCGCCTGAGCGAGGCGCAGCTTGAAATCCTGGAAGCCGTCGCAGCCGACGGCGTTGCAGAAGCGGATGACCGTCGGCTGGCTGACATCGGCGAGCTGCGCCGTCTCGGCGACGGTCGCCGAGAGGATGCGGCGGGGATCGGCGAGGATCGTATCGCAGACCTTGCGGTCGGATTTCCTGAGATCGCCGCGCATCGCGCGCGCGACCTCGAGGATATTGCCCGTGCCGCCGACAAAGGCGGAAACATGTGGCTGCATGATCGAACGCTCCCCGCCGCGGCTTCTCTACCGCGTTCGCGACCGGAAGACGCCGATCAACGATTGCATGATGCCGACATTGCGGAAAGAGCCTTGCCGGACCTGGTCGAAGATGGCGGCGAGGACGATCACGAGGCCGACGCTCATCTGCTGCAGGAAGGGCGAGAGTTCGAGCAGGATGAAGGCATTGCGCAGCGCGCCGAGCAGATAGGCGCCGAGCATGGCGCCGAGGATCGAGCCGCGGCCGCCGGACAGGCTGGCGCCGCCGATCACCACCGCCGCGATGACGTCGAGCTCGAGCCCGGTGCCTGCCTGCGCCTCGGCGACGCTGACCTGCGCCGTGTAGACGATGCCGGCGATGGCGGCGAGCGCCCCGGAGACGACGAACACCGCGATGCGCGTCGAGGCGATCGGGATGCCCGAGAGCCGCGCCGCCTCGTCATTGTCGCCGACGGCGACGATGCGCTGGCCAATGACGCTGCGCTTCAGGATGAATTGGCCGACGATCACGAGGCCGATGAAGATCAGCACCTGGACGGGGATGTCGAGGAAGCTGCCCTGGCCGAGGAACATGACTTGCGGGTCGACCATGATCGGCAGGCCGCCGGAGATGACCTGCGTCAGGCCGCGGGCGACCGAGAGCATGCCGAGCGTTGCGATGAAGGAGTTGACGCGGAAGAGGACGACGATGAGGCCGTTGACGAAGCCGGCCGCCGCGCCGACGCCGATCGCCAGCGCGACGGCGACCCAGGGATTGAGCCCGGCCGCCATCAGCCAGGCGCCGCAGAGGCCGGAAAGGCCCATCACCGAGCCGACAGAGAGGTCGATCTCGCGGGCGATGATCACGAAGCACTGGCCGATCGACATGATGCCGACCACCGCGACCGCGACGAGCACGTTGCGGAGATTGTCGGTCGTCAGGAAGTTCGGGTTGACGAATGAGAAGGCGACCGACAGCACGACGATGACGCCGACGAGCCCCGCTTCCTGGCCTTTGAGAAAAGGCAGGCGCCTCAGACTGGCGAAGCCCATGCGATGTCCCTCACGCGATGTTGCCGGATCGCCGCCTGTCGCGGGTCCGTTGGAAATGCTGCTCATGTCAGGTCGTGCCCAAGGTAGGGGCGAGGTCCGAGGCGAGGGCGGTCGCCCCCGCGTCCTCGATCTTCTCGCCGAGCGCCGAGGCAACGACTCGCGCCGCTTCCGGGCCGCGGGCGAGGCTGTCGGCGATCGTGCCGCCGCGCACCACGACGATGCGGTCGGCGAGCTGCAGGATCTCGTCGAGCTCGGACGAGACGAACCAGACGGCGAGCCCGCGCTCATGCGCAAGCGAGCGGATGAGCCGGTACATGTCGGCCTTGGTGCGCACATCGACGCCGCGCGTCGGCTCGTCGAGGATGACGAGCGACGGGTTGGAGGCGAGGGCGCGCGCCAGCAGCACCTTCTGCTGGTTGCCGCCGGAGAGCGTGCGGATCGGCACGTCGACCGTCTCCGCCTTGACGCCGATCTCGTCGGCGCTCGCCTGCGCGAAGGCGCGGCGCTTGCGGTCCGAGAAGAAGCCGAAGCTGCCGAAACGATCGAGCACGTTCGAGGTCAGGTTGAAGGCGATGTCGTGGCCGTAGAAGACGGAGGTGCGGCGCTCTTCGCTGATGAAGGCGATGCCGCCCTTGAGCGCGTCGCGCGGCGAGGAGAAGCGGACGCGGCGGCCGTTGAGGCTGACCGCGCCGCCCGTGAGCGGATCGGCGCCGATGATGGCGCGGATGATCTCGGTGCGGCCGGAGCCGACGAGGCCGGCCATGCCGACGATCTCGCCGGCATGGATGTCGAAGGAGACGTCGGAAAAGGCGAGCCCGCTCGCCTTGCGCACCGAAAGCACCGGCACGGCGTCGGGCTTCAGCGCGGGCCGCGCCTCGGCCTCGGCGAGATCGAGCGCCGCCTTCAGCCGCTCGCCGGCCATGAGCTGGATCGCGCGTGCCTTTGGCAGCGCCGCGACAGAGCCTTCGCCGACCTTGCGCCCATCGCGCATGACGATCACCTCGTCGGCGATCTCATAGACCTCGCCGAGGCGATGGCTGACGAGCACGACGGCGGTGCCGCGATCGCGCAAGCGCCGCACGATGTCGAACAGGCGGTCGGTTTCCTTGCGCGTCAGGCTGGAATTGGGCTCGTCGAGGAAGAGGACATGCGGATCGGCGGCGAGCGCGCGGGCGATCTCGACCAATTGCCGCTCGGCGGCGGAAAGGCCGGTACAACGTCCGCCGAGGTCGGGGAGGTCGTTCTCGAGGCCGAGGCTCGCGAGCAGCGCCTTCGCCTCGCCGACCAGCGCGCCGCCGCGGTGCAGCGCACTGCCCGCCCGGCTGCCGAGCCGGGCGAGGAAGATGTTCTCCGCCACCGTCATCTGCGTGACGAGTTGCGGTTCCTGATGCACGACAGCGATACCCATCGCCTTGGCGGCGAGCGAGCCGGCGAGGCGGACGGGCGAACCCGCGACGAGGATCTCGCCGCGATCGGGCTGGTGGACGCCGGAGCAGACGCGGATCATCGTCGACTTGCCGGCGCCGTTCTCCCCCAGCAGCGCCGTCACCACGCCGCGGCGAAAGCGCATGCTGACATCGGAGAGGGCATGGACCGAGCCGAAGCTCTTGTCGACCGAAACGACTTCGAGGGCGATGGGCTTTTCGGTGGACATGGCTTCGACCCGGTCGATGCGTGATGCGTCAGAGCTTCGGCACGGCGCCGAGCGGCTGCATTTCGGGATCGAGCTTGTCGACATTCTCCTTGGTCATGAACAGGCTGACCGCGGGCTGGAGAATCTCGGCCGGCTTCTGCTGCGCGACGATGTTGTTGAAGAGCGCGACGGCGACATTGTAGCCTTGGCCGAACTCGTCCTGGCCGGTGGCGCCATACATGCTGCCATCACGGATCGCCGCGATGTTCTCCTTGGTGAAGTCGTAGCCGATCACCTTGACGCTGTCCTGCTTGCCGGCCGCCTTGACCGCCTGCGCGGCGCCGAACGGTCCGCCGGCCGTCGCATAGATGGCGACGAGATCGGGCGTCGAGGTGAGGAAGTCCTTGGCCGCTGCGAAGGTGGCGCCGGCCGAATCCTTGGCCTCGACGCCTTCGCCGATCACGGTGAGCTTGCTGCCCTGAAGCCCTTCGACGAAGCCCTTGCGACGCTGCTCGGAGCCCGGCGCCGTGAACTGGCTGACGATGATGCCGACCTTGCCTTCCTTGTCGCCGACCGCCTTGATCAGCTCGGCTGCGGCGTTCTTGCCGGCCGCGACCTGGTCCTGCGCATAATCGATGACGCCGCCGGCCTCTTCCACGCAGGGGAACAGCGTGTTGTAGGCGCCGAGCGAGATCTTCTTCTCGTCGGTCAGCTTCTTGACCAGCGCGCAGTTGCCCTCGCCGGCGATGAAGAAGCCGATGCCGTTATAGCCCTGCGTCGCGGCGGCGTTGATCGCCTGATTGACGGTCGGGACGTCGATATTGGCGCCGGCGACGATCCACTTCACCTCGCCGCCGCGCGACTTCAGCACTTCATTGGCGGTCTCGGCGCCCTTCTGGACGGCGACCCAATAGGGATTGTTGGCGAAGCCGATGATCGCGATCTTGGCCTTGGTGCCCGCCTCGTTGGCGACGGGCTCCGGGCGGCCGGCGATCGGCGCCATGTCCTCGGCGAGCACGGCACTCGTGCCCGCGACGAGCGCGGCGGCCGAGGCGAGGGCCAGCATCGAGGCACGCAGGCCAGAGGCATGCGTGCGGAACGAAACGGTCATGCGAAATCCTCCCGGAATGTGTCGGCCTCGATCGCCGCGCGCAACCGCGCGGGAAGGGCCTGTCTGGCGTTGGCAATGCCTGGCGGGACTGCGGCCTGTGGGGATGGGGCCTCTCCTCCGCTGGCACCGACCCTGCGATCGGTGATGTACTGATACTACATAAATTCGGAGCATCAAGCCGGATTCTAGGCTTCGATATCCGAAATTAGTCGCGATATCGCTCAGTCCTGTTGCATATGACATCCGAAACGGTAATTTTGCTACCGAATGGAGGTTCCCATGGCTGTTCCCCCGACATCGCATCGCATCGATCCGGCAACCGGCGTGCTCACCGCCGCGACGGGCCGCTACGAGAAACGCCTTGCCGAGCTCGGCGGCATCTATGCCGATGAAGACGCCTTCGCCGCCGCCTGCGCCGAGCGCGGCGAGAGCGTCGTCTACAGGGTGCACGAGGTGCGTCCGGCGGCCTCGCGCGGCGACCTCATCTTCGGCACGACCTTCATGGAGCCGGGCCGGATCGGCGACGAGTTCTATGTGACGCGCGGCCATATCCATGCCAGCGCCAACCGGCCGGAGACCTATTACGGCGAGGCGGGCGAGGGGCTGATGCTGATGGAATCGCCCGAGGGCGAGACGAGTATCCTCGAGGTCGGCCCTCGCGTGATGGTCTATGTGCCGCCGCTCTGGATCCACCGCTCGGTGAACACCGGGTCCGAGCCGCTGGTCATGAGCTTCTGCTACCCCGCCGATGCTGGCCAGGATTACGCTCTCATCGCCCGCTCCGGCGGCATGGCGACGCGCATCCTCGCCGATGGAGCCGGCTGGAAGGCCGTTCCGAACGCCCAGTACCGGCCGCGCAGCGCGGCCGAGATCGACGCCATTCTCGCCACGCAGGACTGATCACAGCCGATGTCCATCTTCGACAGCCTTTCCGCCCATGCCGTGGTGCCGGTCATTGCCCTCGACGACCCTGAAGCCGCGCTGCCGCTCGCCGATGCGCTGATCGAGGGCGGGCTTCCCGTCGCGGAGATCACCTTCCGCACCAGCGCCGCCCGCGCCACGATCGAGGCCATCGCCAAGGCGCGGCCGGACATGCTGATCGGCGCCGGAACGGTACTGAGCGAGGCGCAGGTCGATGAGGCGCTGGATGCCGGCGCCCGCTTCGCGCTCTCGCCGGGCCTCGACCGCGATGTGCTGGCGCATGCCGCGAAGCGCGGCCTCCCCTTCGCGCCCGGCATCATGACGCCGACCGATCTTCAGGCGGCGCTCCGGGCCGACTGCCGCATGGTGAAGTTCTTCCCGGCGATGCCGGCCGGCGGGCCGTCGATGCTGAAGAACATCGCGGCGCCCTATCTCCACACCGGCATCCGCTTCAACCCGACCGGCGGCGTGACGCTCGACAATCTGGCAGACTGGCTGGCGCTCAAGGAAGTCGCCGCCGTCGGCGGGACTTGGATCGCGACCCGCGCCGACATCGCGGCCGGCAATTTCGCGAAGATCGCCGACAATGCGCGCGCGGCCGTCGCCCGCGTCGCCGCGATCCGGGGGAAGGCATGAGCACCGTGTCCGCGCCCTATTCGCCCGCGACCCGCCCGACCTTCTATTTCATCGGCGTGACGACGGCGAAGTCCTCGATCATGAAGGTGTTCCCGGAATGGGCGCGCCATCTCTCTCTCGGCGATGTCGAGATGAAGGGCATCGACTTCGTGCCGCATGACGATCCGGCGCGCTACCGCGAGGCGGTGACCTTCCTGAAGAACGACCCGCTGTCGCTCGGCGCGCTCGTCACGACCCACAAACTCGACCTCTTCGACGCCTGCCGCGATCTCTTCGACGAGATCGATCCGCATGCGGCGCTGATGGCCGAGACGAGCTGCCTCTCCAAGCGCGGCGGGCGGCTTGTCTGTCACGCCAAGGATCCGATCTCCTCCGGCCTTTCGATCGACGGCTTCCTGGCGCGCGGCCATTTCGCTCACACCGGGGCGGAGCTCTTCTCGATGGGGGCCGGCGGCTCGACCATCGCCATCACCTGGCATCTGATGCAGAGGAGCCGTGGCGCCGACCGGCCCTCGCGGATCGTCGTCTCCAACCGCTCGCAGGCGCGCCTCGACCATATCGCGGACATCCATCGCCGGATCGGCGCCGACATTCCGGTCGAGTATCGCCTCGCCCCCGATCCCCGCGACAATGACGAGATCCTCGCTACGCTGAAGCCGGGCAGCCTCGTCGTGAACGCGACCGGCCTCGGCAAGGACGCGCCGGGCTCACCGCTCACCGATGCCGCCCTCTTCCCCGAGGAGGCTGTCGTCTGGGAGCTCAACTATCGCGGCGATCTCGTCTTCCTCGATCAGGCGCGCGCGCAGGAGACGGAACGCCGCCTGCAGGTCGAGGATGGCTGGACCTATTTCATCCATGGCTGGACGCAGGTGATCGCCGAGGTGTTCGACATCGCGATCCCGACCTCCGGACCCGATTTCGACGCCATCGCGGCCATCGCCGCCAAGGCGACGGGGCGCGGCTGATGGACCGCATTCTCGTCACGCCCCGCTCGCTCTCGCGCGGCGGCCATCCGGCGCTGCGCATGCTGGAAGAGGCCGGCTACAGCCTCGTGATGCCCGCGCCCGGCTCGCTGCCCGACGAGGAGACGCTGATGGCGGCGCTGCCCGGCTGCGTCGGCTGGCTGGCCGGGGTCGAGCCTGTCAGCGAGCGCGTCCTCGACGCCGCCGACCGGCTGCGCGTCATCAGCCGCAACGGCACCGGCGTCGACAATCTGCCGCTGAAGGCGATGGAGACCCGCGGCATCGAACTGCGCCGCGCCGAAGCGACCAATGCCCGCGGCGTTGCCGAACTGGCGCTGGCACTGACGCTGGCCGGTCTTCGCCAGATCGTCTGGACGCATGAAGGCATGCGGAGTGGCGGCTGGCCGCGCCTGATGGGCCGCGAGATGTGCGACGCCACGGTCGGGATCGTCGGGCTCGGCGCGGTCGGCGCGACGCTGGCGCAGCTCTGCCTCGACCTCGGCGCGCGCGTGCGCGGCTATGATCCCTTCGCCAATGAAGATCGGGTCACGCATCGCAATTTCACCCGCGTCGACCTCGACGAGGCGATCGCCGGCGTCGATGCCGTGTCGCTGCACGCGCCGATGCCGGAGGATGGCCGACCGCTGCTGACAGCCGGCCGCCTCGCCGCGATGGCGCCGGGGACGGTGCTGGTCAACACCGCCCGCGCCGGCCTCGTCGATGAGGGGGCGCTCTTCGTCGCGCTCGAGAGCGGGCGCGTCGCCTGCTATGCGACCGACGTCTTCGACAAGGAGCCACCCGACCTCTCGCCGCTGCTCGCCCATCCGCGCGTGGTGCTGACCAGTCATATCGGTGGCTTCACCGATGCCTCGGTCGAGCGCTGCACCGTCCGCGCCGTGGCCAATCTCATCGACGCGCTCGGCCAGAATGCGCGGCACGATGCGCATTGAGCGGCGGCCGGGCTTCCCGCAGCCCGGCGAGCCGGGGCTGTTCTGGCTCGGCCAGGCCGGCTTCTGGATCGAGACCGGGCACCATCGGATCCTGATCGATCCCTATCTCTCCGACAGCCTGGCCGTGAAATATGCCGGCCGCGCCAACGACCACCGCCGCATGATGCCGCCCCCGGTGGCGGTCCTCGATCTGCCGCGGCCCGACCTCGTGCTGGTCACCCATGCCCATACCGACCACATGGACGGCGACACGCTGCAGCCGCTCGCCGAGCGGTATTCGGGCCTCCCCTTCGTCGTTCCGGCTGCGAACCTTGCCATCGCCCGCGAGCGGATCGGCGGTGATGCAGTGCTGCTGCCGGCCGAGGCCGATACCCACATCGAACCCGTTCCGGGAGTCGCGGTGACGGTGTTCCCGGCCGCGCATGAAACGCGCGAGCGGGACGGCGAAGGGCGCGACTTCTTTCTCGGCTATGGCATCGAGGCGGAGGGCCTTCGCCTCTATCACTCCGGCGATACCATTCCCTTCGAGGGTCTCCCCGGACGCCTTGCGGGTTTCTCGGCCGATATTGCGCTTCTGCCGGTGAACGGCCGTGATGCCGAGCGGCTCGCAGCGGGCATTCCGGGCAATATGACGATCGAGGAAGCGGTCGACCTCTCAGTCGAGGCCGGGGTCCCCTTTCTGGTGCCGCACCATTTCGGCCTCTTCGCCTTCAACACCCTCGACGAAGGGACCATAGACCAGGCGGCCGAGAGGATTGCCTCGCCGGCGATCGTGAAGCCCATCGCCGGCGAGATGCTTGCCCTGATGCGGGGCGCGTGATCCTTACTTCCGCTCGCCGAAGCCTTCGAAGACGTTGGCGCGCAGATAGTCCATGTTCATCGTGATGCCGAGGCCGGGGGCGCGGCTCAGATGAATGCGGCCGCCGCTGTTGTCGAGCGGCGTCTCGATGATCGGGTCGTAATGCGAGAGATCGCAGTCGCTGGTCTCGATGCGGTAGAAATTCGGCACCGTCATCATGACATGCGCACCGGCCGTCACGTTGATCGGGCCGCTGGCGTCATGGGGGCTGATCGGCACGTAATAGGCCTCGGCCAAAGTCGCGATCTTCTTCAGTTCGCTGATGCCGCCGGTCCAGGTGACGTCGGGCATCAGATAGTCGGCGAGCTCGTTCTCGAGGATCGGGATGCATTCCCAGCGGGTGTGCAGCCGCTCGCCGACCGAGATCGCGGCCGACACCTTCTCGCGCACCTGGCGCAGCGCGTGATAGCTCTCGACCGGCACCGGCTCCTCGAACCAGTCGATCTGGCCCGCCTCCTCGAGCGAGCGGCAGAGCCGGACCGCCGTCGGCACGTCGAAGCGGCCATGCGCGTCGATCAGGATCTCGACCTCGGGGCCGGCGGTCTGCCGGATGAGCTCGGTGAGTTCGGCCGCCTCGCGCTCGCCCTTCTTGGAGAGATAGCCGTCGAGATAGCCATGCGGCTCGCTCGCGCGCTGCTCATAGGTCGGGAAGGGGTCGAACTTGATGCCGGTATGGCCGGAATCGGTGATGCGCTTGATCTCGGCGATCACGCCTTCCTTCGAGGTGAATTTCGACTGGTCGGGGTGGGTGTAGATGAGGACGTCGTCGCGCACCGCGCCGCCGAGCAACTCATAGATCGGCACGCCGCGCAGCTTGCCGACGATGTCCCAGAGCGCGATGTCGATGCCGCTCACCACATGCGAGGCGGCGCCGCGCGAGCCCATATAGGTGAAGGAGCGGAAGATCTTGTGCCAGATCTGCTCGATGCGGGTCGGGTCGTCGCCGACGATGAGGTCGTTGAGCTGGCGCAGGATGGCGGCGACGGCGCGGTTGGCCGGTTTCGTCGTCGTCGTGATCTCGCCCCAGCCCGAAATGCCCTCGTCGGTCCTGACTTCGACGAAGAGGAACTCGCCCCAATAGACGCGGTCCACCTTCACGAGCCACGGGATGATCTCGGTGATCTTCATGTCCGTCCCTTTTGTCCCTTTGCGGCCGCGGTCGCCTCCTGCGCCGCGGTCGCCCGTTCTGTCCGTCAGCCGCGCACGGCGCCCGTCACGAGGCCCTTCACGAGGAGGCCCTGGGCGAACCATACGAAGATCAGCGTCGGGATGACCATCATAACGCCGGCCGCCGACATGGCGCCCCAGTCGATGCCGAATTGCGACACGAAATTCGTGAGCCCGACTGGCAGCGTCTGTGCCGCTTCCGAAGAGGACAGCGTCAAGGCTAGCAGGAGGTCGTTCCAGGTGAAGAGGAAGGTGATGACGGCCGTCGCGCCGATGCCGGGCGCGATCAGCGGCGACACGATCTGCACGATGATGCGGAGCGTGCTCGCCCCGTCCATCTGCGCCGATTCCTCGATCTCCTTCGGCAGGTCCTGGATGAAGCCCATCAGGAGCCAGATCGCGACCGGCAGCTTCGAGGCGGTGTGGGCGAGCACCAGCGCTGTCAGCGTGTCGAGAAGCCCGATCGAGGCGAAGACCGCGAAGAGCGGGATGGCGAGCGCCACGACGGGGATCATGCGCATGATCAGCAGGATCGAGACCACGACCTTGGCGCCGGGTAGGTTGAAGCGCGCCATGGCGTAGGCGCAGGGCACGGCGCAGAGGATGACGAGCACCACCGTCGCCACCGAGACGATGACCGTGTTCCAGAGATAGTTGTCGAGCCCGTACTGGCTGAAGACGGCGACATACTGGTTGAAGGTCACCGATTCCGGCAGCACGCGCACCGGCACTGCGAAGATGTCGGCCGAGCTCCTAAGCGAAGTCAGCACCAGCCAGATCAGCGGGAAGACGGTGAGGAGGACGGTCCCGATCAGCACGAGATAGCGGATCACGAGACCGGCCGTGATGCCGTCGCGCATGGCAGGCCGGCCGCGCCGCCGGCGGACGGGAGAGGCGGTGGCGGAAGCGGTCATGAGGTCCTCCTCAGTCTGCGCCGCATCCATGGCACGCCGTAGAGCAGCGCCAGGAAGATCAGCGAGAGGAACAGCGCGATATAGGAGACGGCCGAGGCATGGCCGAAGGACGCGCTCTGGAACGCCAGGAGATAGGCGTTGACGGTGACGAGGTTGGTGGCGCCGCCCGGACCGCCCTGCGTCATCAGCCAGATGACGTCGAAGGTACGGAACGTGTCGATGATGCGGAGCATCAGCACGATCATGATCACCGGCCGCAGGAGCGGCAGCGTGATGTGCCAGAAGATGCCCCAGGGCGAAGCGCCATCGACCTGCGCCGCCTCGATCGGCTCCTGCGGCAGCGATTGCAGGCCGGCGAGGAAGAGCAGCACCAGGAGCGGCGTGTTCTGCCAGATATCGGCGATCATCACCGAGGCGAGCGCCCAGTTCGGGTCCGAGAGCCAGGGCGCCTCGGGGAGGCCCAGATACCGCAGGATGGCGTTGACGAGCCCGTACTGGCCGTTGAACAGCCAGCGGAAATTGAGCCCGACCACGGCGGGGGCGATCATCGGCGGCACGAGCAGCAGCGTGCGGGCGAGCTTCAGCCCGCGCAGCTTGCTGTTGACGAGCACGGCGACGCCGATGCCCGCGACCACCTCGATGGCGATGGTGACGAAGGAGAAGATCAGCTGGACGCGCAGCGTCTGCTGGAAGCCGAGGCTGTTGAAGGTGTCGCGATAGTTGGAGAGCCCTACGAAATACTGCGACGGCGAGGCGAGATCCCACCGGTAGAAGCTCATCACGAAGGAATAGCCCAGCGGATAGATCAGGATCGCGATCATCGCGATCAGCGCCGGGCTGGCGAGCAGGTAACCCTTCTGCCAGCTCGGCGCCAGCGACGAACCTCGCCGCTGGCGCCCCGCCGGCCTTGCGGCCGTGGTCATGCTAGTTGTACGCCCCCGCCTGCGTCATGATCTGCAGGGCTTCGGCGGCGGCCTGGTTGAGCGCCTCCTCGGGCGTCTGCTGGTTGCTGAGCGCGCGCTCGATGGTCGAGAACATCAGCGTGCAGACGCGCGAGAAGCCGGGCAGCTTCGGCCATTCCTTGCCGGTGGCGATGGTCTGCTCGAGCTGCGCGAGCCACTCGGCCTTGGCGCCGGTCGCTTCCGAGACGACCTGCTTGGCGACCGAGAGACGGCTCGGGAAGTTCGAATACTCGTTGAAGTTCAGGAGCTGGGCCTCGGGGCTCACCGTATATTTGATGAACTCGACGGCCGGCGGCTTGCGCTTCGACATGCTGTTGAGCGCCATGGCATGCGAGATGGCGCAGGAGATCGCGGTCTTGTTGCGCACATAAGGCGCCGTCGACCACTTGCCGACCACCTTCGAGGTCTCGGGATTGGCGAGCGTCGCGAAGGCGCCCGGCCAGTCGAACGTGTCCATCACCGCGCCGGAGGAGAACTGCGTCGAGTTCTCGTTCCACTGGTAGGAGACGGCGTCCGGCGGCACGACCTTCCACTTCTGGATGAGGTCGCGATAGAAGGTGAGCGCCTCGATGCCGGGAGCGGCGTTGAAGGCCGGCTTGCCCTGGTCGTCGACCCAGTCGCCGCCCGCCTGCCACAGGTAGTCGGAGAAGGTGCGCTGCGCCGGATCACCCTGGCCGGGGACGACGAGGCCGTAATAGCCGTTGCCGGTCAGCTTCTGGCTGACGGCGACCAGGTCCTCCCAGGTGACCGCCGCCTTCAGGCCATGCTCGGCATAGACGTCGGAGCGGTAGTACTGGGTGCGCGCATCCATGTTGCGCGGGATCGCGGCGAGGTTCTTCGTCTTCGGATCGACGAGGTAGTCGACGCCGACCTGATAGAAATCCTTCAGCTCGTCGGCGGTGAAATACTCGTTCAGCGGTCCGAAATAGTTGAAGAATGAGTCGATCTGCGCGGTATGCGTGCTGAACACGTCATAGAGCGGGCTGCGGGCGGCGCCGAGCGTGACGATCTTGGTGGTGAGCGGCGTGAATTCGAGCAGGTCGTACTTGACCTTGATGCCGGTCTTGGCGGTGAAGTCGGCGACGACCTTCTCCCAGTATTTCGGGTAGAGCGGGCCGCCGGTGATGAGCAGGGCGCGGATCTCGTCGGCGTTCTGCGCCTGCGCTATATAGGGCGCGGCGAGGGTCGAGCCGCCGATGACGGCGGCGCTTCCCCCGAGGAATCCACGCCTCGTGAGCCTGATGGACATCGTAACCTCCCTTTTTTCGGTTCGTTGACATCGCCCGTAGCCGCCAAACTCCTCCATGGCGGCCGCGGGAATTCTCAAGGTGCCGGTGGCGTCTCGCGCGGCGGCCGGCCGGGATGGCGTCCGGGGGACAGCCATGGCAGGTCCGCGGCGTGTCGCCCGGAACGGGAATTGGCCAGGAACGGTGCAGGCGGCCGCGACCGCTCGAGCGAGCGTCGGCGCATCGGCGAAACGGGCATTGCTCCTCCCCACGGCCGGGACGGCCAGTGCGAGCATCGGACCGCGCTGTGTGCAGCGCTTATATGCTTATCGACTTGTCCGATAAGATGATGCTACTATCGCCTTGGATGGAGGTCAAGCACGCTGCCGCCCTTTGGCTGACGATCGGGAAAAGACGAGGCGTGGGCAGGGCAGGCGTGAGCCGCCGAAGGCAGGAAATGCGTTGCCCAGAGGCCGATAGGCGCATTCGTCGCGCGACGGAGGGTTGTGGAGCGCGTCAGTCTCGGTCATCAAGAATGGAGCGGGCTCCCGACGGTTGGTGCTCGCCGGACAAGCGACGGGGTGGCGGCGATGAGATCGCCGGCAGTGGGGCCTGAGAGCTTCGGGGTGCCGCGTCGCGGCAGGGCGCGGATCGCGCCGTTCCCTGTTATGATGCGTCTCTCCCCGTTCGCGCGAGTTGAGGGGGCGCCACGACGGTGCAGATGAAGGTCCAGCTCCGCACGCTGCCGACGCAGGTCGCCGGCGTTCTCATCCGGCGCATTGCCAGCGATGCGTTCACGGACGGGCTGGTGCCGTCGGAACAGCAGATTTCGGTGGAGTTCGGCGTCTCACGCGCCGTCGCGCGCGAGGCGCTGAAGATCCTCAGCGCCCTCGACATGGTCGAGATCGCGCAGGGGCGGCGCGTCACCATCCGCCCGATCGCCGAATGGGACTATCTGAGCCCGCTGCTCATCGAATGGCTGCCGCAGGAGCAGGTGCATGACCTGCTCGTCGAATTGCATCATGCGCGGCTCATCTTCGAGCCGGCGATCGCCGGCGAGGCGGCGAGGCGGCTGACCGAGGCCGACCTCAAGCGCCTCGGCGCCATCCTCTCCGCCATGGAGCGCCATGAACGCGAGCCCGACGTCTATGTCGAGCTCGACTTCGACTTCCACATGGAAATCTGCCGCGCGACGCGCAACCGCATCCTCGACCGCTTCATGTATTCCTCGCGCTGGTGGCAACTGGCGAGCCGCCGCGTGTCGAACCAGGCGCCGGACGCGCTGCCGACGGCGACTCGCCAGCACCGCGCCATCTACGAGGCGCTGGCGTCGCGCGACGCCCCTGCTGCCGAGGCGGCGATGCGCATCCATCTCGAAGTGACGCTGAAGGCGATCGCCGAACTCGATCTCGATTTCGTCGATCGCGCCTGAGAGCGGTTCGGGCGCCTTAGGGCTGCGACGCGGCAGCAGGTGGCGCTTCCGGGCAGAGGCCATGGCGGGCTCGATGGATCTCGCCGCCGAAAACCGTCTTGCGGCCGCCCAAACTCACTTGTCAGATGAGCGGATAACCGTATAAAAGAACAAGGAGACGAGGCGGCCGCCGAAAATCGCCGCCCGGCATTGGGAGGAAGAGCATGCAGTATCGCCGTCTGGGCGGATCGCCGGTCGAGGTGTCGGAAATCGGCCTCGGCACCTGGGGCATGTCGGGCTCGTTCTGGGGCGCCGCCGACGACGCGGAATCGATCCGCGTCATCCATCGCGCCCTCGATCTCGGCGTCACGCTGATCGACACCGCCGAGGCCTATGGCGCTGGCCATTCCGAGGAGGTCCTCGGCGAGGCGCTGGTCGGCCGCCGCGACAAGGCGGTGATCGCGACCAAGGTGGCCCCGAACCATCTCGATCCGGCCGATGTGCTGGAAGCCTTCGAGGGCTCGCTGAAGCGGCTGAAGACCGACTTCATCGACGTCTACTTCATCCACTGGCCGCATCCCGATTATCCGATCGGCGACACGATGGGCGCGCTGGAGAAGCTGCGCCGCGAAGGCAAGATCCGCGCGATCGGCGTCTCCAATTTCGGCATCAAGCAGATCGAGGAGGCCAACCAGCATGGCACGATCGACGTGCTGCAGCCGCCCTACAACATGCTCTGGCGCGAGGTCGAGGCAGAGATCCTGCCTTATTGCCGCGAGCATGCGATCGGCATCATCCCCTATAGCGGCCTTGCGCAGGGGCTTCTGACCGGCACGCTCCGTCCCGACACGCAGTTCGCCGAAGGCGACGAGCGGCGGACGACGGTGCTCTTCCAGCCCGGCACCTATGAGAAGGCGCTCGCAGCGGTCGAGGGTCTCCGGCCGATCGCGGCCAAATATGGCAAGACGATCCCGCAGCTCGCCGTGCAGTGGCTCACGAGCCGCCCCGGTGTCAGCTCGCCGCTGCTCGGCGCCCGCACGGTGCGCGAGATCGAGGAAAATGCCGGCAGCGTCGGCTGGACCATTTCGCCCGAGGATGTCGCGGCGATGGACGCGCTGACCGCGCCGGTCTGGGCCGAGATCGCCTCCAAGGGCGACATGTTCGGCTACTGGACCCGTCACCACCGCCCGCGCGCTCAGAAGTAGCGCCGGGTCACCCGGAACCCCGCGCGCCCGCCTTCTCCTCCTCCGTGCCAGCGCCCCGGTGCGGAGCCCCCCTCCACGGAGGGCGGCGCGCGGGGTGACCGCCCGCCGGGACGGCGCTCTGCGCCGTTCCGCGACATTCTGGGTCGCCGCGCCGATGACGGGGCGCGGACGCCCATCCAGCACGCGCCGAAAAGCGTCCGGCAGGGCATGATCGCCGCCGGCGCCGCGCCACCCATAAGGACGAGGGAGAGAGGTTCCATGAAGATCACCGACATCAAGACCGCCGTGGTCGCCTATCACGGCCACGCGACGCTGGTCCGCATCGACACCGACGAAGGGATCTACGGCATCGGCGAGGCCAATCCGGATGCCGGCGCCGCGGCGATCGTCGGGCTGATCTCGGAGCTGAAGCACGAGCTGATCGGCGAGGACCCCCGCAATGTCGAATATTGCTGGGACAAGCTGCGCAAGGCGCACATCTTCTCCGGCGCGCAGTCGGGCGTCTTCCTGATCGCGCTGTCAGGCATCGAGATCGCGCTCTGGGACCTCGCCGCCAAGGCCGCCGGCCAGCCGCTCTACCGCATGATGGGCGGCAAGTATCGCGACAAGATCCGCCTCTATGCCGATTGCGGCGATGGCGACGAGAAGTCGGGCTCGCCGGCCGGCTGCGCGGCGCGCGCCAAGCGCATGGTCGCCGAGGGCTTCACGGCGCTGAAGTTCGACATCGACAACCTGAACCATCCCGCCAAGTTCGACCGGATGAACCATACGGCGAACAATGCCGAGATCCGTTCGATGGTCGAGCGCGTGCAGGCGGTGCGCGAGGCGATCGGCCCCGATATCGACCTCTGCATCGACCTGCATGGCCGCTATGACGTGCCGAGCGCCTGCCGCATCGCCTGGGAGATGGAGCCGTTCAACCTGCTCTGGCTCGAGGAGCCGATCCCGGCCGAGAATGTCGACGCGCTCCGCCAGATCCGCTCGCGCAGCCGCACGCCGATCTGCATCGGCGAGAACCTCTATATGCGCTGGGGCTTCCGCGAGATGATGCAGCAGCAGGTCGCGGACGTGATCATGCCCGACGTGCCGAAATGCGGCGGCCTCGCCGAGAGCAAGAAGATCGCCAACCTCGCCGAGATCTACTACCTGCCCTTCGCGCCGCATCTCGTCTCGACGCCGATCGGCACCATGGCAACCGCGCAGACCTGCGCCGTCGTGCCGAACTTCCTGGTGCTCGAGTGGCATGCCCTCGAGGAGCGCGAGGCCTGGGACAGCTATGTGAAGCTCCCGAACGGCGCCAAGTCGATCGTCGAGGACGGCCACATCGTCATCCCCGAGACCCCCGGCATCGGCGTCGAGCTCGACATGGACGGCGTGCGCCGCCATGCCGTCCCCGGCTTCGGCATCTTCGCCTGACGATATCCGCCGGGGCCGCACGCGGCTCCGGCCCTTCCTCGATAGGGCCACGACACGGGGCCAGGAAACCCATGGGCAAGCGCATTGTCTTCACCGGCGGCAGCGGCAAGGCCGGCCGCTTCGTCATCCCCTCCCTCGTCGCCAAGGGCTACGAGGTGCTCAATCTCGATCTCGTGCCGCTGGATTTCCCCGGCGTCGAGACGATGATCGTCGATCTCGCCGACAGCGGCGAGGCGTTCAACGCGCTCTCCAGCCATTTCGGCTTCCCGGAGTATTTCTCCGGCAAGGGCAGGGCGCCGATCGACGCGGTGGTGCATTTCGCGGCGATCCCGCGCATCTTCGCGCGGCCCGACAACGCCATGTTCCGCACCAATGTGCTCTCGACATACAATGTGCTCGAGGCGGCGACGAAGCTCGGCATCCGCAAGATCGTGACCGCGTCGAGCGAGACGGTCTACGGCATCTGCTTCGCCGAGGGCGACCGCGATTTCACGAGCTTCCCGGTTGACGAGGAGAGCGACGCCGATCCGACCGACAGCTATGGCCTTTCCAAGATCGTCGGCGAGAAGATCGCGCGCTCCTTCGCCTCGCGCAGCGGCGCCGACATCTATGCGCTGCGCATCGGCGCGGTGACGGCGCCCGAGGACTACAAGCGCTTCGCCGCCAATCTCGCCGATCCGCTGTCGCGCAAGCGCGATGCCTGGAGCTATATCGACGTCAACGACCTCGCGGAGATCGTGCATCGCTGCGTCGAGACCGACGGGCTCGGGTTCCAGATCTTCAACGCCACCAATGACCGCATCATCGCCAACGAGCCGACCGAGGAATTCCTCGCCAAGCACCAGCCGCAGACGCCGCTGACGCGGCCGCTGCCAGGCTATGAGGCGCCGCTCTCCAACCGCAAGGCCCGCGAGCTGCTCGGCTTCCGCGAGGCGGGCGACTGGCGCCGCTTCGTCCCGACGAGCTGATCGGCGGCCCTTGCCGCGAGCCTCCCGCGTGATCCATCCTCGCGGGAGCGCGCCGTTCACAGGCGCCTCATCGCGGAGGAGCGGATGATTGCGATCGGGTGTCTCGCGCCGATCATTCTCGGCGTCGGCGGCGTGCTGGTCGGCAATGCGCTGGCCGGCAGCATGGGTGCGATCTGGGGCGGCGTCGCCGGGCTCTTCGGCGGCGGCCTCATCCTCGGCGGTGTCGGCTGGATCGCGCGCCAGATGAAGGAATGACTCGCCCACCGCCTTCGTGCCATACCGGTCGCCGTCCCCGGCCGAGCCCCAGCTTTTCCCCGCCGGGTCCGACAGCTGAGGAGTTTTCCATTGTCCGGCACGGATCTCTTTCAAGGCGCGACCTTCGCCGCGCTCCTTTTCGACATGGACGGCACGCTCCTGTCCTCGATCGAGGCGGCGGAGCGGATCTGGTCGCGCTGGGCGGCCCGGCACGGTCTCGATGTCGAAACATTCCTGCCGACGATCCATGGCAAGCGCGCGGTCGAGACGATCGCCGCGCTCGGCCTTCCCGGCGTCGATGCCGTCCATGAGGCTGATCAGCTGACGCTCGCCGAGATGGACGACATGGGCGGCATCCGCGCCATCGACGGCGCGGTCGATTTCCTCGCTGGCCTTCCCGGCCATCGCTGGGCGATTGTGACCTCGGCGCCGCGGCCGCTCGCGCTGCGACGCCTGGCCGCCGCCGGCGTGCCGGTGCCGGACCTCCTCATCACCGCCGACGATGTCGTGAACGGCAAGCCGCGGCCGGACTGCTATCTGCTGGCTGCCGAGCGCCTCGGCGTCGATATCGCCGCCTGCCTCGTGGTCGAGGACGCCCCGGCCGGAATCGCCGCCGGCGAGGCGTCGGGGGCAGCGGTACTCGTGGTGGCGGCGACGCATCGCGAGGAAATGGCGACACCGCATCCCACGATCGGCAGCTATGCCGAACTCGTCATCACGCTCGAGGACGGCGGAGTCAGAGTGCACCGCGCGCCCGCGGCCTGAGCCCGGTCACGCCCTCGTCGCGGCGAGGCAGCCGCCGAACACCGGCGTGTTGCCGACGATGAGCGCGCCGTGACGATAGAGCGTCGCAAGGCCGGTCCATGACACGGGCTCGACGATCCAGAGCGTGCCGTGCGCCGCCGTGCCCTTGAGGCGCGTATCGGCGGCGGCGATCGCCTCCAGCATCGCCGCCGGCTCGGTGCCGGCGCGGAAGATGACGACCGTATCGGCGCCGCCCTCGATGCGCGGCCCGGCCGCCGCCGCCAATCCCGCGACGGCGGTGGCGACAAGAAGCGCCGCGACGGCGCGGCGCGCCGGCGGGCCCTCGCCCGGCCCGCGCAGGAGCCATGCGGCGACGAGGGGCAGGCCGCCGAAGACGGCCAGCCAGCCGATATCCCAGGCGATCGGCTGCGCCGCATCCATGCGGATGTGATGGAGGCCGAGCACCCAGTGCACCAGGAGCGCGTCGACGCAGTGCCAGGTGCCGAAGCCGGCGAGGACGAGCGCGGCCATCCGGCGCAGCGACAGGCCCGGTGACCGCGCCCTCCGCGCCGCCACCAGCAGGCCGGCGCCGATGAGTGCGATGACATACATCGCGAGATGAAACACGCCGTCGGCGACCATCTGGAAGCGGAGATCGCCCGCCGCCGGCCCGTCGATGGCCGAGAGGAGATGGTGCCACTGCAGGATCTGGTGCAGCAGGATGCCGTCGAAGAAGCCGCCGAGCGCGAAGCCGATCATGGCATAGCCGGCGATGGCCCGGCGATCGGCGGAAGGGCTCATGCCACGAATGCCAGCACGATGAGCAGCGCGACGATACCGAGCATGCCGTAGAGCTTCCACGAGATCGCGCGGCGCGGCGTCTGCGTGTCGGCATTGAACGGGCGCATCGCGCTGCCGGTCTCGCTGGCATTGGCGCCCGGCGGCGGCCTCTCCGCGCCGGCGTACTCGCTTTCGAGCACCGGCTGCGCAGCACCGCCGGCCTCCGCGTCGGTCTCGAGCGGCGCCATGGCCGGATCGAAGCCCGGCACCTTGTCGCCGGTCCGGCCCTGCTGAATGTCGCCGCGGATCCGCGCGGCCGGAACGTCACTGGTCATCGCACCCTCCGCCGGCCGAACCGTCCGCGGCGCGCGATGTTCCGTCCCTGACGCGGAACCGCCTCGCCGAATGGGTGTTCAAAGCGATGGGCGCGGCGGATCGCGGCCGCGTCATCGAAGGAGAGCGACATGACCTGGGGCTTCGGCAACATCAAGGACATCGGCAGCAAGGGCGTCGGCAACGTCAAGGGAATGGGAGCCGTCGCCGGCGCCGTGACGAAGCGCGCATCGGCCGCGCGTCGCCGATCGACGTCGCTGCTGCCGTTCCTCGTCGCAGCGTCTCTGGCGGGACTTGCGGCCTATAACCATGTCCGCGCCCGGCAGGCAGTGCGCCGGGCGTTGCGCGGCCGGCTGATGCATGTCGGCGCCGTGCGGCTGCATGTCATCGACGAGGGCACCGGCATGCCGCTGGTGCTGCTGCACGGCAACGGCTCGGCCGCCGAGGATTTCGTCGCGAGCGGCATCATCGACGAGGCGTCGTCGCGCTACCGGATGCTCGCCTTCGACCGGCCCGGTTTCGGCGCCAGCTCGCGGCCGCGCGACGCGGCCTGGACGCCGGCGGCACAGGCCGATCTCATCCATGCGGCGCTGCAGCAGCTCGGCATCGAGCATTATCTGGTGCTCGGCCATTCCTTCGGCGCCTCCGTCGCGCTCGAATGCGCGCTGCGCCATCCGGAATCGGTCGCCGGGGTCGTGGTCGTCTCGGGCTATTATTTCCCGAAGCCGCACCCGGCTATGGCGCTCGCCGCGCTGCCGGCCGTCCCGATCCTCGGCACCATCGCCCGCTATACGGTCCTGCCGCTTCTCGCCCGCAAGGCCTGGCCGCTGGTGCTCGAAAAGATGTTCCGCCCGGCGCCGATCGCGCCGCGCTTCGCGGCCTCGCTCGAGGAACTCAGCGCCGCGCCCGAGGCGCTGCGCTCGGTCGCGGCCGAGTCGGCCCTGCTCATCGCGGCCTCGGCCATGGTGCCCGATTATGGCCGCATCCGCGTTCCGGTCGGCATCCTCGCCGGCGCGGCCGACGACGTGATCCCCGCCGTGGAACAGGCCGAGCTGCTGAAGGCCGCCATTCCCGGCGCGCATCTGGAGATCGTGCCGCTGACCGGGCACATGGTGCAGCAGACTGCGCCGGACGCCGTCCTTGCCATGATCGACCGCATCGAGACCGCCCGCCGCGCCGCCTGAGCCTCGTCGTCTCGCGGGCGCGATCCGCAGCCGGTGCCAAGCCGTAGAAGCCATGATCCGGTCCGGGTGGCCGCTGGCCGCGGTCCGTCGCGGATGCGGCGCCGGCGCGAATCATGTCCTATCCGGCGCGGCGGTCCCGGCAGGGGTGGCCGGCATCCCTCATGAGGCCCATGGAATGACTTTTTCGTCCTTCGAGCAGACCGCTTCGCCCGCGCGGGGTTCACGGGCACGCGGACGGCGCCTTCAAGGCGCCGCGCTCGCCGCCGCCGCGATGGCGCTGCTCGCCGGATGCGCTAACGTGCCGCTTTCCTCCGGGTCGGGCCTTTCTTCCAATGCGAAGCTCGGCCAGGAGAGCGGCGGCCTCGGCAAGACGCGCAGCTTCGCGGACAAGCAGGCGCTCGCCGCCGCCCGCACGGTCCGCATCGTGCCGACGACGCTGTCGGCGCAGGCGGCGGGCCGCGTCCCGAAGGCGGCCGACCGCGTCCTCGTCTCCAACGCCATCGACCGGGCGACCTGCATCGCGCTCAGCGACCGCTTCGAGATCGTGGCCGGCAATCAGCCGGCCGATCTCGCCGTGCACAGCATCGTCGCGGACATCGTTCCGACCGACAAGGTGCTGGCCGGCGCTTCGGTCGCGGTCTCGCTCGGCAGCAGCCTGGTCCTGCCGGTCGGCGCGCCGCGCCTGCCGCTCGGCCTTGGCGGGCTGTCCATGGAGGGCGAGGCGCTGGGCCGCTCCGGCGAGCAGGTCGCCGCGCTGGTCTGGGCCAAGGGCGCCAATTCGATCACCACAAAGCCGCGCGTCTCCGATGTCGGCGATGCCTATGCGCTGGCCTCGTCCTATGCCGGCGCGCTGGCGAACCTGCTCGCCAAGGGCACGCCGCCGCCGGACGTCAACATCGCCATTCCCTCCGGCCAGAAGGTGCAGTCCTTCCTGGGCGGCAAGCCGAAATACGCCGCTTGCGACGCCTTCGGCCGCCAGGCCGGCATTCCGGGCCTCGTCAGCGGCATGGTCGGCGCCCCGCCGGAATGGACGGATCCCTCATCCCGCACCGCCGCGCCTGCGGCCACACGATAGCGCCGCCCGCGCCGTCATCGCGGCTTGACGGAACCCGAGCCATGGTCGGACTTTGACGTGGCGTAGCTCCGATGGGAACTGTCATGCATGCGTTCGAACGCGTCTCGGTCTGGGAGACCGTGGCCCGCCGCCGGCGGCTGACCAATGTCGAGGAGGCCGCGCGCTGGCTCCTCGAGAAATGGCCGACGGGGACGGTGAAGCCGCGCAGCTATGGCAAGGCGCTCAGGACCTGCCTCGACGCCCTGAACGGCAAGGCCTCCGCCGCCAGCGCCCGCGAGGCGCTCGTCAAGGTCGCCGACGACGCCGGCATTCTCGACCAGGCCTGAGCGCTGCCGGCATTCGCCGATGAATCTTGCAGAGAACCGCAAAATATTGCATCCATGCCTGCGGCGACGGGCATCGGGCCGTCACATGGCGAAGGACGGGGTGGAGGATCATGCGGCTTCGCGTCGGCATTGTCGGATGCGGCAATATCGCTGAAACCTATCTGCGCAATGCCCCGCTGTTTCCGGGCGTCCGGCTGACGGCCTGCGCCGATCTCGTTCCCGAGGCGGCGGCGAAACGGGCGGCGGCCTACGGCCTCCGCGCGCTTCCAGTCGATGAGCTGATCCGCTCGGACGAGGTCGATCTCGTCCTCAACCTCACGATCCCCGCCGCGCATTTCGACATTTCCGCCGCGGCGCTCTCCGCCGGCAAGCATGTCTTCACCGAGAAGCCGCTCTCCGTATCCTTCGCGAAGGGGCGGCAGCTGGTGGAAATGGCGGAGGGGCGGGGGCTCGCGCTCGGCTGCGCGCCCGACACGTTCCTCGGCGCCGCCGGCCGCCTGGCGCGGCGGCTCATGGACGAGGGCGCGATCGGCCGCGTCGTGACCGGCACGGCCTTCATGATGTCGCGCGGCATGGAGCACTGGCATCCGAACCCGCAATTCTACTACCAGCCCGGCGCCGGCCCGGTTCTCGACATGGGCCCGTATTACCTGACCATGCTGGCGACGCTGCTCGGCCCGGCGCGGCGCGTGACGGCGATCGCGACGACGGGCGAGGCGGAGCGGCTCATCACCGCGCCCGGCCCGACCGCCGGCACGCGTTTCTCGGTCGGGACGCCGACCACGGTGCATGCGGCGCTTGAATTCACCAGCGGCGCGGTCGTCGCCGTCGGCATGAGCTGGGACGTGTTCCGCCATGGCAACCATCCGATCGAGCTGCACGGCACCGAAGGCTCGCTGCGCCTGCCCGACCCGGATACCTTCGGCGGCACGCTGGCGCTCAGCGCGCACGGCGGCGATTGGCTCCAGATGCCGACTGACGGGCTCCTGAACGGGCGGCACAACTGGCCTTTCGACAAGCCCGACCGCGCCAATTACCGCATGCTCGGCGTCGCCGATCTCGCCGCCTCACTGGCCGGGAAGCGGGTGCCTCGGGCCTCGGGCGCGCTCGCGCTGCATGTGCTCGAGATCATGGAGGCGATCCTCCTCTCCGCCGCTGAAGGCAAGCCGCGCACCCTCACCACGACGATCGACCGCCCGCCGGCCTTGACCGAGGCCGAGGCCGCGGCGCTGCAGGCCGCCTGAGGACCATGATGGGCGACATCGCGACCTATCCGAGCCTCCGGGACCGCACCGTGCTCGTCACCGGCGGCGGCGGCGGCATCGGCGCCTCCATCGTCCGCCATTTCGTCGCCCAGGGCTCGAAGGTCGGCTTCCTCGACATCGACGAGATAGGCTCGAAGGCGCTGGTCGCCGCGCTGGAAGGCGAGGGGACGGTGCATTTCGAGCGCTGCGACCTGACCGATATCGAGGCGCTGCGCGCCGCGATCGGCCGCGTGCGCGAGCGTCTCGGGCCGATCACGATCCTTATCAACAACGCCGCCCATGACGAGCGCCACGCCATCGAGGACGTGACGCCGGATTATTGGGACCAGCGCCTCGCGGTCAATCTCAAGCACCAGTTCTTCGCCGCGCAGGCCGTGATGGGCGACATGAAGGCGGCCGGCGGCGGCGCGATCGTCAATATCGGCTCCAATTCCTGGATGCAGTCGCGCGGCGGCATGCCGGGCTACACGACGGCCAAGTCGGCGATCGTCGGGCTGACACGCAGCCTCGCGCGCGATCTCGGCCCGTTCAACATCCGCGTCTGCTCGGTGGTGCCGGGCTGGATCATGACCGAGCGGCAAGTCAGCCTCTATCTGACGCCGGAAGGCGTCGCCGACCTGATGCAGGGACAGTGCCTCAAGCGGCAGTTGCAGGTCGAGGACATCGCACGGCCGGTGCTGTTCTTCGCCTCCGACGAGGCATCGGCCTGCACCAACCAGTCCTATGTCATCGACGGCGGCTGGGTCTGACGCCGCTCAAGGCGCGACGATCACCTGCACCTCGGCTTCCGCCAGCGCCTCGGCGAGCGGCTCCGGCGGCGGCGCGCTCGTGACGAGGATATCGACCTCGGTGAGCGGCGCGATGGCCGCGAAGGCGCTCTGCGTGAACTTGGTCTCGTCCGCCACGACGATCGTCCGCCGCGCCGCGCGCATCATCTCCGAGATCATCGCCGCCTCGGCGACCGTCGCCGTCGAGATGCCGCGCGCGGGATGGATCGAGCGCACGCCGATGACAGCCGTATCGACATGGATGCGGTCGGAATGGGGAAAGACCACCGGTCCGATCATGACCCGCGACACGCTGAAGAGTTCGCCGCCGATCGCATAGACATTGGTGAAGGCGCTGGTGTCGATCTGGTCGAGGATCGACACCGAATTGGTGATGAGCCCGACCGAGCGGTCCGCCGGCAGCATCCGCGCGAAGGCGAGCGTCGTCGAGCCTCCGTTCAGCATCAGCGTTTCACCGCTCTCGATGAGCCGCACCGCCGCGGCGGCGATCCGCGTCTTGGCGTCCGCCTGCGTCACGATGCGGTCGGCGACCGGGACGATCCCGCCCGCCTCGGCGCGCACGGCGCCGCCATGCGTCCGGAGCACTGCGCCGCTGCTCGCCAGCGAATCGAGATCGCGCCGCACCGTGTCGGTCGAGACGCGAAACAAATCCGCAAGTTCCGGCACGGAGACGCTGCCCTGCTCGGCGACGAGACGCAGCATTTCCGTCCTTCGGCTGAGCGGCAGGGCGACGGCGGACCGTCTTTTCATGCGGAATCTCCTTTTGATGCCATGCTACCGGAAGTCGCTTGACGATGCCAATGGATGATCCTAAAAACGCATAAAGACGCAAAACACAGAATAAAAGCGCAAAAAAGGAAACGCGCATGGATGCCGCCGGCACTGTCTCGGCCGATCTCGAAGGTTTCGACCGCCTGTGGCGTCGGCGTTTTGCCGAGGCCGCGGCGGCGATGCCCTCGCTCGCCAGGGCGGCGCGGCCGGTGCTGCTCGGCTTCTCGGCATTCGTCGATGCCTCCGTGCGGATGGAACGGGCCGAGCGGCTGTTCGCTCCCGACGCGCCGCTGCCGGCCCGCGATCTCGGCCGCGAACTCCTCGCCCGCATCCGCACGGGCCGCGGCGGCGAATACAGCCTCGACTGGCCGGCCGGCGATGAATGGCTGGCGGCCAACCTGCCGCACGCGATCGGCGCCGGCGGCACCTCGGCACAGATCGCCAAGGCCTTCGGCATTCTCGGCGCGCCGGCGCTGCTGGCGCTCGCCGACCGCAGCCCGGCGCAGCTCTCGGTGCTCGATCCGTCCATCCTCATCGCGGAAGGCGGCTCCGCCCATCCGCTCGCCGCGATCACGCCGGATCCGGCGCGAGCCAAGGCGCGGCACTGGATCTTTGAATCGACCGCCGGAACCGAGGTCGCGGGCGAGATCGTCAGCCGCTCGACGCGGGTCATTGTCCGCCTCGTCGACGATGTGCCGGAGAACGATCCTGCCTTCGCGGCGCTGAGCCTCGCCATGGCGCGCAACGCCGGCGCGGCCGCGATCTCCAGCCTCGTCTCGACCCCGGACGATCTTCTCCCCGAGACGCTCGCCCGCGTCGCCGATCTTGCGCGCGGCTGGCGCGCCGCCGGTCTTGGCTTCGTCCATATCGAACTCGCCGATTACGGCCACCGGCCGCATCTGCCGGCGATGATCCTCGGCAGCCTCGCCGGCCTCGTCACCTCGGTCGGCATGAGCCTCTCCGAATGGCGCGTCATCGGCGAGGGGCCGGCCGAACCCGACCCCATGGCAGCCTTTGCGCGCCGCCATGGCCTCACGCGGCTCTGCGTCCATGCCGACGACTACGCGCTCGCCGTCACCCGCGACGATGCCGGTCGCGAGGCGAGGGCGCTCTTCGCCGGCTGCGTGCTGGCCGGCGCCCGCGCCGCTGCCGGCCGGCCGGTGCGGCCTGAGGAGCCCCCTGCCGAGTCCGTATTCGCGCCGCCGCCGGAATTTAGCGGCTCCGCCGATGGCTATGCTGCCGTTGCCTGTCCCGCGCCCTGGCTGAGCCGTCCGGCCAGCACGATCGGGCTCGGCGACACATTCCTGGCCGGGACGCTGCTCGTCCACTGCCAGCCTCCGGGCGGCTAGCCCGAAGACCTTCGCCCCCCTCTTTCGCCTTCGTTCTCAAGGAGACTTCCGTGACCTCAGCCGCGCCCGCCAGCCTTCAGGGCTCGATGCCCTCGCTCGACCCCGGCAAGATGCGCGGTCTGCAGCGCATCACGACCAGCGACGGCTTCTTCGTCGTCCTCGCGCTCGATCATCTCATTTCGTTCAAGGACATGCTGGCCGACGACCGCTCCAAGGTCAGCTATCAGCAGGCCGTCGATGCCAAGCTCGAACTTGTGAACGCCGTCGCGCCGGTCGCCAGCGCCTTCCTGCTCGAGGCGCAGTTCAGCCTGGCGCAGGTCATCGCCTCGCGCGCCCTTCCGGGCTCCGTCGGCCTCATCGCCTCGATCGAGGGCGAGGGCTTCGACACCGTCGACGGCGAGCGCCGCACGCGCTTCCGCCCGCATTGGACGACGCGCAAGATCAAGATGCTCGGCGCCGACATGGAAAAGCTGCTCTGGTTCTACCGCTCCGACGCCAAGACGGCCGAGGCGCAGCGCCAGGTCGTGCGCGATCTCGTCGTCGAATGCGCCGAGCAGTCGCTGCCCTTCGTCGTCGAGCCGATCTGGTACGCGCTGCCGGGCGAGGACACCAAGACCACGGCCTGGAAGGAGCGCCGCGTCGAGGGGATCACTGAATCCGCCCATGTCGCGGCCGAGTTCGGCGCCGACATGCTGAAGGTCGAGTTCCCGGGCGACGTCTCGACGCCGCAGGGCCGGAGAGCCGCGGCCAAGGCCTGCCAGCGCCTCAATGACGGCATGGTTCAGCCCTGGGTGATCCTCTCCGCCGGCGTCGGCTACGAGGAGTTTAAGACGCAGGTGGAAGTCGCCTGCGATGCCGGCGCCTCGGGCTTCCTCGGCGGCCGCTCGATCTGGCAGGACGCGGTCTCGACCCGCGACCCGGCGGCGCGTGCCGTCGCGGCCAAGGAGGCGGCCGACCGCCTCGCCGAGCTGACCGAAGTCACGCGCCGCCACGGTCGCCCCTATGCCCCGGCGGTGACCGGCGACCAGCTCGCCGCCGCCTTCCCGGACGGCTGGTATTCCAGCTGGCAGGAGGTCTGAGCATGTCTGCCTTTTCCGGCAAGACGGTGCTGGTCACCGGCGGAGCCTCCGGCATCGGCCGCGGCATCGTCGAGGCCTTCATTGAGGCCGGCGCGCGCGTCGCCTTCACCTATGCCTCGAGCGGCGCGCAGGCGGCGGAGATCGTCGCTGCGCATGGCGCGGCGAAGGCGCTGGCGCTGCAGACCGACGCCACCGACGAGGCTGCCATGGCCGAGGCGGTGGCGCGGACCAATGCCGCTTTCGGGCGCATCGACATCGCCGTCGGCAATGCCGGCGGGCTCTTGAAGCGCAGCAAGGTGGCGGAGTGTTCGCTCGCGCTCTGGAACGAGGCGCTGGCGGTCAACCTGACCAGCGCCTTCCTGCTGGCGCGGGCCGTGGTGCCGCAGATGGCCGATGCGAAGTCGGGCGCCATCGTGCTGATGAGCTCGCTCGCCGCCCATGACGGCGGCGGCGCTGGCGCTTCGCACTATGCGGCCTCCAAGGGCGGCGTGATGACCTTCGTGCGCGCGCTCGCCAAGGAGGTCGGCCCGGATGGCGTCCGCGTCAACGGCGTCGCGCCCGGCCTGATCGGCACGCAGTTCCACGACCGCTTCTCCACCCCGGAGGGCCGCAGGGCGACGGTCGAGCGCACGCCGATGCGCCGCGAGGGCACGCCCGCCGATGTCGCTTCCGCGGTGCTCTATCTCGCATCCCCCGCGGCCGGCTTCATCGCCGGCGAGATCATCGAGATCAATGGCGGGCTGGGCGCCTTCTAGCGCGCCCGTCCGCACGATTGCGTTATTTTGCGTTTTTATGCTTGACGATGCAGAGGAGCGCGGCAAGCATGATGCAAAAAACAGCTGGCGAATGATCGCCGGCACCAAAGGGAGAGAGGGAATGACCAGGACACCGAAGACCCCTGCCAGCGGCAAGGGCGGAATCCAGCGCCGTCAGTTCATGATGGGCGCCGGCGTCGCGGCGGGCGCCGCCGCGCTCGGAATGCCGCGCCTCGCGCGCGCTGCCGACCGCGTCGAGATCAGCTTCGCCAGCGCCAAGTTCCAGGGCACCGAGACGATCGGCAACGTCGTCGACACCTTCAACGAGTCGCAGAGCAAGATCTTCGTCAAATATATCGAGCTGCCGCCGCCGAGCTCCTCGACCGAGGTGCACCAGGCGCTCGTGCAGCAGCTCGCCCGCAAGAACGGCTCGCCGGACGTCTTCACGCAGGACGTCATCTGGATCGCCGAATTCGCCGCCGCCGGCTGGGCGCTGCCGCTCGACGAGTATTTCGGCGGCGTGAAGAGCCAGTTCTTCGACGGCACCATCGATGCCTGCACCTATGACGGCAAGCTGACCGCGCTGCCCTGGGGCATCGATTCCGGCATGATGTTCTATCGCAAGGATCTGCTCGACGAGATCGGCGCCAAGGTTCCCACGACCTGGGCCGAGATGACCGAGCAGGCGATGAAGCTGCAGGCCGACAAGAAGGTGAAGTTCGGCTTCCTGTGGCAGGGCAAGCAGGCGGAAGTGCTGGTCTGCGACGCCGTCTCGGTGCTCGCCTCCAACAACGCCGCGATCCTCGCCGCCGACGGCCGCTCCTCGACGCTCGCGACCGACAAGGCTGTCGAGGCGATCCAGTTCCTGCACGACACCATCAACAAGTACAAGATCAGCCCGGCGGACGTGCTCTCCTGGGACGAGGAGCCCTCGCGCGCGCCCTTCACCGGCGGCGAGGCGGCGTTCCTGCGCAACTGGTCCTATGTCTATGTGCTGGCGCAGGACGAGAAGTCGTCCAAGGTCCCCGGCAAGGTCGGTGTCGCGCCGCTTCCGCATTTCGACGGCGGCAAGAGCGCCGGCTGCCTCGGCGGCTACCAGTACGGCATCAACGCCAACACCAAGCAGCGCGAAGCGGCGGTCGAGTTCCTCACCTGGATGGCCTCGCCCGAGACGCAGCTCCGCTTCGCGCTGAAGATGGGTATCGCCCCGACCCGCCCCGCCGTCTTCGACGACGCGACGCTCGGCAAGGAGCAGCCCTTCATGCAGTCGCTGAAGACGGTGTTCACCGGCGCCACGCCGCGCCCGAAGACGCCGAAATACCCGCAGGTCTCGCTGGCGGCCCAGTCGGGCATCTCCCGCGCCCTCGTCACCGGCAAGGTGAAGGAGGAACTGGAAGCGGCGGCCAAGAAGATCGACGCGATCGTCTCGAAGGCATGACAGCGCGGTCCCTCCCGGCCGCGGCGCTGGCCGGCCCCCCTCGGGGGGCCGGCTGGTCGATGCCGCGTCTCGCGCCCTTCCTGTTCCTGCTGCCGATCGCCGTCGCGCTCGGTTCGGTCTCGCTCTATCCGATCCTCAACGGCCTCTGGCTCTCCTTCACCAACACCTCGCTGGTGACGCAGGAGCATGATTTCATCGGCCTCGAGAATTACGCGCAGCTGCTTGGCGACGATCTCTTCTGGAACGCCTGGCGGCACACCGTCTATTTCACCGTCGTTTCAACGCTCGCCGAGACCGCGCTCGGCCTCGTCATGGCGCTGCTGCTCGTCGAGCGCTTCGCCGGCCGCTCGATCGTGCGCGCCGCGATGCTGGTGCCCTGGGCGATGCCGACTGTCGTCACGTCGAAGATGTTCGGCTGGCTGTTCGACGGCCAGTATGGCGTCGTCAACTGGGCGCTGCGCGAGAGCGGCCTGATCGCCGAGAACATCAACTGGTACGGTTCGATCGACCATGCGATGACGACCATCATCATCGCCGATGTCTGGAAGACGGCGCCCTTCATGGCGCTGCTCCTGATGGCCGGCCTGCAGACGATCCCGAAATCGCTCATCGAGGCGGCGCGGATGGACGGCGCCGGACCGGTCGCGACCTTCGTCCATGTCCGGTTGCCGCTGCTGATGTCCACGCTTCTGATCGCCGGCATGTTCCGCGCGCTCGACGCCTTCCGCGTCTTCGACCTCGTCTATGTGCTGACCGGCGGCGGCCCCGCCGACGCGACCGAGACGCTCTCGACGCTCTCCTACAAGACGCTCTTCTCGGCGCTGCAGTTCGGCTACGGCTCGGCCATGGCGACGGCGATGTTCATCACCGAGGCGCTGATCGCGCTCGGCTTCGGCTTCTTCATCATGCGCAAGATGCGGGCGCCGCGATGATCTACGAGCGCAACCGTCTCCAGACCATCCTCATCTATTGCGGCGGCCTGCTGATCCTCTTCTGGTCGGCGGCGCCCTTCCTCTGGCAGCTCTCGACCTCGTTCCAGAACGATGTCGAGCTGACGGCCGCGACGCCGTCCTTCATCCCCTCGCCGCTGACCTTCGACCACTACTCGAACATCTTCGTCGAGAAGAGCTTCCAGCTCTATCTGCGCAATTCGCTGATCGTCGCCGGCCTGACGACGCTGTTCTGCCTCGCGATCGGCGCCATGGCCGGCTTCGCCCTGTCCCGCCTCGACATCAAGGGCCGCTTCGGCATCCTCGCCGCGATCCTCTCGGTGTCGATGTTCCCGCAGATCGCGATCGTCGGCCCGCTCTATCTCCTCGCCTCCGACCTGGCGCTGCTCGACACCTATCAGGGGCTCGTGATCACCTATGTCGCGCTCGGCGTGCCGCTCGTGACCTGGGTCATGTTCGGCTATTTCGATACGCTGCCCCGCGAGATCGACGAGGCGGCGCGCATGGACGGCTGCTCGACCGTCGGCCTCTTCTGGCGGATCATCCTGCCGATCTCGGTGCCGAGCCTCGTGACGACGGGCCTTCTCGCCTTCATCGCCGCCTGGAACGAGTTCATGTTCGCGCTCGCCTTCACCTCCAATATCGATCATCAGACGGTGCCGGTCGGCATCGCGAACTTCACCAATCTCCATTACATCCCATGGGGCGACATCGCCGCCGCCTCGATCGTGGTGACGATCCCGCTGGTTCTCCTGGTGCTCCTCTTCCAGCGCCATATCATCGACGGGCTGACGCAGGGCGCGGTGAAGGAATGACGAAGGGCACATCCATGCTGAAGCCGGCCTGCCAGACCTATACCTGGGAGATGCTGGGCGATGCCTTCGAGGGCGGTCCTGACGACCTCCTCGCTTCGATCGGCGCCGCCGGATACAAGGGCATCGAGATCACCGACACGATGATCGGCACCTATGCCGGCCGCCCGGCCGCCTTCGCCGAGGCGCTGGCACAAAACGGCCTCGTGCTGGTCGCCTTCGCCTGCGGCAGCGCCTCCGGCTTCACGGAGGAGGCGGCGCTCGCGGGCGATCTCGCGATGGTCGAGCGCGCGCTCGCCTTCACGGCCGCCTTTCCCGGCGCCGTGCTCTCGCTCGGCAGCGCCACCGTCATGTCGCCCGGACCGCGCGAAGAAAAGTTCGCCGCCGCTGCCCGTTTCTACAACGCCGCCGGCGAAGCCGGCCGCCGGCATGGCGTCACGGTCGCCTTCCATCCGAGTTCTCATCACGACACGCTGCTCGAAACCCGCGCCGACTATGACCGCATCATGGAATTGACCGATCCGGCGCTGATCGGCTGGGTCCCCGATACGGGCCATATCCTGCGCGGAAGGCAGGACATCCTCGATACGCTCGAGAGCTATTCCGACCGCATCCGCTACCTGCATCTGAAGGATGTCGACGCTGCCGGCCGCTGGGCGATGCTCGGCGCCGGCGCCTGCGACATCCCCGCCGTCATCGCCACGGTCGCGAAAGCCCCGAATTTCAACGGCTGGCTGGTTGTCGAGGAAGAATCCGAGGAAGCCGGCCGCGACCCGGCCGCGGCGGTCGCCAGGAACCGGCGCATGCTGAAGGATGTGGTGGGCGTCTAGGGGCGCCAATCTGCCGCGCGTTTCACCAACGATGCGGCGGGTAGGGCCGAACCGGCAGCACGACGATCGGCGCGCTCATGGCGTCGTCGATGCTGTCGTACCACATCTGGTCCTGGTGCCGCAGCCGCTCGCGATCGACCGCCGCGACCCGCTTCAGGCAAGCATAATAGCGCTTGGTCTTGTCGCTGAACTGCTCGCGGCAGCGCTGTTCGACCGAGGCCTGATACCGCTCCATGCTGTTGCAGCCCGAGAGGAGCGCCAGGAAGAGAAGCCCGGGCAGCACAATCGCCTTCATCAGAAGATCCTCCGCGGTTCGCGGTCGCCAGACATCGCATCATGCCACGCGGGCAAATCGCTGCTAGCGATCGAGCGCCACATAGGTGAGCGCCTTCTCGCCCGACCGCTCGCCGAACTTCACGCGCAGTTCCGGCAAAGTCTCGCGCTCGACAGCCCGGCCGACTGCCGCCTCGATGACCCGGCTCGAGGCCTCCGAGAGCTCGGGATCGTCGTCGATGAACGCCTCTTCGATCGCCTCGAACGCCGCGCAGTCGTCCTCGCCGCCTCGCACCAGATCGTCGGCGAGCCGCTGCCCGAGCGCAAGCAAGGTCAATGGCAGGGCCGCCTCACCTCCGACCGAAGCGCTGCCGGCATGCTCGCGCGCGGCCCGCATGCCGGCGGAAGACATCGCCAGCCGATTGATGAAGCGCTGAACGCTCGCACTCATGATGAAGCCTCCCGTATGCCTGCCGCGCACGGACACAATGCGTGAAGGGCAGGGAGCGTTTCATACGGCGGGGAGCGTCAAAGCCGCTGCGTCGGCCCGCATCCGAGCCTAGGGATTCCGCCTTTTGCGGTTCGAAGGGCGATGCTATCGCCGCGCGACCTTTCCGCCCGCTTCCGTGTCGGACGGCGCGGCATGGTCCAGCGCCTCGCTCATGCGTGCGCGCCAGTCGTCGCCGCCTGCCTTGAAGCGGGCGATCGTCTCCGGCGAGAGGCGGAGTGTCACCGCCTCTTTCGGCGCATCGAGGCGGGGACGCCCGCGCGCGCGTTTGATGCTCTCGGCGAGCGCCGGGAAGGCTTCCGCAAAAGGCTTCGCTGCTGCGATCTCTTCCTTCGTGAATTCAGGGCTGTCAGATACTTCGTCCCAGTCCTCGCGGCTGAAGCCGTGACCGGGCTCGAAGTCCTTCATGAGCTTGCGCTTTGTCACAGGAGCCTCCGTTCGGCCGGCGAGGCCGGCCGCATGCTGATAACGGAAATGCCTTCGCTGCCCAGCTCGGCGAAGATGACCACCAGCGTGCCGTCTGCCCGGCGCCCTATCGCCTTGCTGCGGCCGAGCCTGGCCGGAAAGATGAGCGCCGTCTCGAAGAACTCAAGATCGAGGTCGGCGAAGTCCATTCCGTGCTTGGCAAGGTTGGCGAGGCAAGGTTGGCGAGCCGCTTCGGCTCGTCCCATGTTATGATCATGGGAATTATCGTACACGCTTAATCGGTCGGGTCAACGACGCCGCGAGCACCGAAAGTAAGACGGCCGCGCGGGCGAGAGACGGCGGCTCGGCTGAACCATCCAGCGGTCGCCTCAGCGATTGTGATCAGATGAGTGCTTGAGGTTGCGGGCACTTGCGCAAGTGCAAGGGACGAAGGCAGTTCCCCGACATCGCGTCACGCAAGAAGACTCTGATGTGATGAGATGTTGCTTTTGGTACAGCTGGGTGGGCTCGAACCACCGACCTTCGGAGCCACAATCCGACGCTCTAACCAACTGAGCTACAGCTGCCTACCTTGAAAGCGAGCGGAACCTAGAAGCATTGGCGGCGCGTTGCAAGTGCTAACAGCGCCCGGGCACCGCTTTCCCCAGCGCGCTTTTCGAAGCGGCGGGACGTCATGAAAAAGGCGCCGGCGGTTGGCCGCCGGCGCCTTTCGAAATGTCGCGGGGACCGCTCAGTTGAGCGTGGTGCCCTTCAGCGCCTTCTCGACGCTCGCCTTCACGGGGCGCGAGGCGTCGGCCACGAACTTCTGCGAGAAGTCCTGCATGTCCTTGACCTGCGCGGCGAAGGCCTCGGTCTGCTTGCGGGCGAAGCCCATCTGCAGCTCGAGCACTTCGGCGAAGGTCTTGGCGCCGAGCAGCTCCTTCGCGAAGGCGAAGGAGGCGTCGCTGTGGACCTTGGCCGCGTCGAGCGACTTGTGGCTGAGCTCGACCATGCCGCTGCGCGCCGTCTCGACGCTGTCCTCGAAGGCCTCGGTCGCCTCTTCGGCGGCGGCCTTCATCTTGGCATAGGCGTCCTTGCTGCCAGAGAGTGTCTTCTCGGCGAGGTCGCGGAACGCAGCCGGCATCTCGGCGGTCGGGAAATTGAAGCTGAACGCCTCGAAGGGCGCCTCGAAGGCCTTGGCAGCCTTGGCGGCGGCGGTCTTGGCGGGCTTCGCGGCAGGGGTATCGGTCATTTCGGCTCTCCTTGAGAATGCGTCGATCTCGAGAGCGAGAGAGCCGTGACAGACGATCCGTTCGGCTCCGGTCGAGATGCCTCACATATAGCCAGTGACCTTGTGCATTGCAACATCATTTTGCGACGCACAAGGGGATTCGCGTTCATTTTTCCTGTCGCAAAAGGGCAATTTCCTTGAGGTCCGGATTAATTCTGCCCTTGTTTGCCAGATCACTATGCTGCAATGCGATGCCGGCCAAACGGGCAGCGGCGCCCATCCGCGCGGCAGGCCGCGGGGCGGGCGCCGGCCTCAGGGTTTGGCCTTGGCGGCGAGATCGCTTGCGGCCCGGGTCATCGCCTCGCCGACCGAGCGGGTTTGCGCCTCCGCCGCCGAAACCTGGCGCTGGATGAACTCGCTGTGGATCGACTGCAACTCCTCCAGCGTCCGCGCGCGCACCATCTTCTGCGCGAACTCGAACGAGGCGGCGAGATTCTCTTCGAGGAAGCCGATCGCCTGCTTGTTGGCCGTCCGCGCCTCGTCCTGGATCGACTTGGCGGAGGTCTCGGCCTTGTCGACAGCCTTCACGGTCGCTGCCATGAAGTCGTCGAAGGCCTTGCGGGCCTGGTCGACGCTCTTGTCGGCGAAGGTGCGCATCGCCTCGGGAATATCGAACTCCGTCTCTTTGGCCATCGTCTCGTCCTCCGTGGCTTGAGCCAAGAGCATAGCCGCAACGGAAGTCTGTGAAAACGCGTCGGCGATTAACCAAGCCCTTGGACTCCGCGCTGCAAAAAGGGCGCGTGCGTGGACCTTGCCGCGCCGGCGATCTATTAGAGTCTTGTTAAGCAAACAGCCTGGTGCGGCGCGCCGGAACCGATCCGGAGCATGGGAGCCCGACCGACGATGAGCGGACGCGATCATGCCTTTCTCGAGCTGGCGGCCCTGCCGGCACTGGGATCGGTCCTGTTTGCGCCGCGGCCGATGCTGCTCTTCTCGGCCGACGGGCGGCGGATTCTGTTCGCCAATGCCGCCGGCGCGCGCTTCTTCGGCGAGCGGCGGATCGAGGATCTGCTCGAGCGGCGCTTCTCGCCCGCTCTTCCGGCCACCATGCAGATCGCCCGCGCGGCGCGCAGCCTCGCGCCCGGCGCGGCGCGGCTGGAGCGCATCCGCTTCGCGGTCGGTGCCGGGCTCGCCAGCCATGCCGTCGAATGCCGGCGCGTTGCGCTGCCGGACGGCGCGCCCGCCGTGCTGGTCGCGCTGCCCGAAGGCCGCGAGCGGCCCGCGCCGCGACAGGCGGCGGAGGATCTCGTCGCCGCGCTCGCCGAGGAGGAATGCGCCGTCGCCGTGCTCGACGACAGCGGCGCCGTGCTGGCCGAACGCGGCGGCGCGGCCTGGCTGGTCGATGGCGAGACGGCGGTCGCCGAACTGGTCGCCTCGGCGGCGCAACGCGGCGAGAGGCTGGCGCGACGCGCGCTCAGGATCGGCGACATGCGCCGTCCGGCCGGACTCGCCCTCTTCGAGAACGAGGGCAGCCGCTTCCATCTCCTGGTGGTCGGGCCGGGCGAGCGGGTCGTGGTCGAGCCGTCCGCGCCGGAGGAAACCGTCCGTCCGGCCGAGCCGGAAGCAGTGGCGACCGTCGAGGTAACGCCTGCTTCCGCTCCATCGATCGAGCCAGACGCCGAAACGATCCCTTCGCCCGCGATGGAGGCCGCGCCTGGCGCCGCCGACACGTCGCCGGTGACCGAGGACGCGGCGCCCGAGGCTGCGGCTGAAGCAGAGCCGGCGCCCGAACCCGAGATTGCCACCCAATCAGAACCCGAGCCGGACGCCGAGCCTCAGCCGGAGCCGGCCGGCGGATTCCGCTTCGAGCCGCCGCGCTCGCCGGTGCGCTTCGTGTTCCAGATGGATGCCGGCGGGCGCTTCACCTTCGTGTCGCCGGATTTCGCCGAGGTGGTCGGAACGGCGTCTGCGATCGCGGTCGGCGAGAGCTGGGGCGAGATGGCAGCCCGGCTCGGCCTCGATCCGACCGGCGCCGTCGCCGGGCTCATCGCGCGCCGCGACACCTGGAGCGGCGTGACGCTCGACTGGCCGGCCGAGGATGGCGCGCATTTCGTCGCCGTCGATCTCGCGGCGCTGCCGGCCTTCTCGCGCGACCGCCTTTTCGAGGGCTATCGCGGCTTCGGCGTCATCCGCCGCTCCGATCGGCCCGAGGCGGCGCCCGCGCCGGCCGAGCGGCCGCGGAGCGCCATGCAGCCGCAGGGCTCCAATGTCATCCGACTGGCCCGGCCGCTGCCCGCGCCCGAAACCGACCGCCTGTCAGTGCCGGAACAGGATGCCTTCCGCCGCATCGCCGCGGCGCTGAGCAGCCCGTCCACGACCCGTCCGCCCGATGCCCGCGCTCCCGAGCCCGCCGCCCCGGAGCCTCTCGGCCCCGAACCTCGTGCCGCGGAGCCTGCGCCGCCCGAGCCGACGCAAGCCGAGGCTCCGCTGGAGGCTGTCCCGGAACCTGCCGCCGAGGCTCCCGCCGAGCCGCCAACCGAGGCGGAAACTGTCGCGACGGAGCCCCCCCCCGCTGCCGAGCCGCCGCCGGCCGAGGCGCCGGATGCGCCCTTCGCGCCGCACGAGCCCGAGCCCGTCGCGCCTGCTGAAGCGGCGTCCGAGCCGGAGCGCCAAGCAGAGCCGGTGACCGCAACGCTAGAGGCGCCTCCGCCCCCGGCGCCCCAGCCCGATCCGCTGCTCGAAGCCGACCTCGCTTATGCCCGCCAGCGCATTGTCGAGCTGGAGGCGATCCTCGATACGGCGACCGACGGCATCATCGTCGTCGACCAGGACGCGCGCATCGAGCGCATCAACCGCTCGGCCGAGGCGCTGTTCGGCGTCGAGACGGCGTCGGTGGCCGGCCTCCGCCTGCCCGATCTCCTCGCCGAGGAGAGCCGCCAGTCGGCGCTTGATTATCTCGATGGTCTCGCGCGCAATGGCGTCGCGAGCGTGCTCAACGATGGCCGCGAGGTCATCGCGCGGGTGCCGCAGGGCGGGTTGATCCCGCTGTTCATGACGATGGGCCGCCTGCCGGAGACGGGGAAGTTCTGCGCCGTACTGCGCGACATCACGCAATGGAAGAATGCCGAGGGCGAACTGATCAACGCGAAGCGCGCCGCAGAGAGCGCGTCGATGCAGAAGTCGGACTTCCTCGCCAAGGTCAGCCACGAGATCCGAACGCCGCTCAACGCCATCATCGGCTTCTCCGAGGTGATGATGGAGGAGCGTTTCGGGCCGATCGGCACCGAGCGCTACAAGGAATATCTGCGCGACATCCATGTCTCGGGCGCGCATCTGATGAGCCTTCTGAACGATCTGCTCGATCTCTCCAAGATCGAGGCCGGCAAGCTGGACCTCAATTTCGAGTCCGTGGCGCTCAACGACATCGTCATGGAATGCGTGGCGCTGATGCAGCCGCAGGCCAATCGCGAGCGGATCATCATCCGCACCTCGCTGTCCGGCCAGGTGCCGAATGTCGTGGCCGATCCGCGCTCGATCCGCCAGATCGTGCTCAACCTCGTCTCGAACGCGGTAAAGTTCACGCTCGCCGGCGGCCAGGTCGTGGTATCGACCGCGATGGAGCCGCATGGCGAGGTGAGCCTCCGCATCCGCGATACCGGCATCGGCATGTCGGAAAAGGACATCGAGACGGCGCTGAAGCCGTTCCGCCAGCTCTCGACCTCGCGCGAGCGGCGGAGCGACGGGACAGGGCTCGGCCTGCCGCTCACCAAGGCGCTGGTCGAGGCCAACCGGGCTTCCTTCGTGATCGATTCCGCCGTAGGGCAGGGGACGCTGATCCGCATCACTTTCCCCGCGACGCGGGTGCTGGCCGGATAAGGGAGCCGATGCCCGAGCTACAGACCGTCCTCGACGAGATCGCCGCCGAGGCGCGCGCCGCGACTGAACGCGGCAAGGTCGCCGCCTATATCCCGGAACTCGCCAAGGTCGATCCCGGCCAGTTCGGCATCGCGGTGCTCACCCATGACGGCGCGCTGTTCACGGCCGGCGATGCCGATCTGCCCTTCTCGATCCAGAGCGTCTCCAAGGTCTTCACGCTGACGCTGGCGCTCGGCCAGGTCGGCGACACGCTGTGGAACCGGGTCGGCCGCGAGCCCTCGGGCAATCCCTTCAATTCGATCGTCCAGCTCGAATATGAACATGGCATCCCGCGCAATCCGCTGATCAATGCCGGTGCGCTGGTCGTCACCGACGTGATCCTTGCCGGCTACAAGCCGCGCGAGGCGATCGGCCTCATCCTGCGCTTCATGCGCTCGCTCGCCGATGACGAGAGCATCGTCATCGACATGGATGTGGCGCGTTCGGAGCAGGAGACGGGCTTCCGCAACCGCGCGCTCGCCAACTACATGAAGGCCTATGACAATATCCGCCATCCGGTGGAGATGACGACCGGCGTCTATTTCCATCAATGCGCCATCGCCATGAGCTGCCGCCAGCTCGCGGTGGCCGGCAGCTTCCTCGCCGGCCAGGGCCGCCACCCGCTCACCGGCCAGAAGGTCGTCTCGGCCGAGCGCGCACGGCGCATCAACGCGCTGATGCTGACCTGCGGCCATTATGACGGCTCGGGCGACTTTGCCTTCCGCGTCGGCATCCCGGGCAAGAGCGGCGTCGGCGGCGGCATCCTCGCCATCGTGCCCGGCAAGGCGTCGATCGCCGTCTGGTCGCCCGGCCTCAACAAGGTCGGCAATTCACTGCTCGGCTCGCGGGCGCTGGAACGCCTCGCCCGCGCCATGGACTGGTCGATCTTCGGGCCCTAGAGCGCTTCCAGCAAGCCAGGAAAGGCTCTAGCGATGGCGCCGCTCAGGCGGCCTGCTTCGGGTTGCAGATATCCTTGACCGAGGCCATCACCGCTTCGGGGCTGAAGACGGCTTCCAGCCAGTTGTCCTTGAAGATCAGCGGCCGCGCCTCGCGGATCGCGTGCAGCGCGCCGTCGGAGAACTTGCCTTCCTTGAAGATACCGAAGGCGATGGCGAGCTCGATCTGGATATGGCCGAGCATGAAGTCCATCGCCGCCTCGCGGGGCACGCCGCGGCGCACCGCCTCGTCGGTCGCCTCACGCAGTGCGAGGCACAGCGTCGCGCCCACGGTCTCCGACATGGCCGGCTCCATGATGGCGATGTGCTCGAGTTCGCAGCGATGCGCGCGCGAGACCGGCGCATAGATCGTGCGGGCGACCTCCTCGCAGAGCGCGTAATGCTCTTCCGGCCCCTGGATCAGCGCGCAGACGATCGCCTGCGGATCGCTGACGCCGCCGAAGAAGTCGCGCTTGCCGTCAGTGACGTTCTCGGGGAACACCGAAGGGTGGCAGGGATGGGTGACGAAGGTCGTCACATCGGCGCGTTCCGGCATCTCGCCGGCATAGGGCGCCGCCGCGTCGAGGACGATCAGCGCGGTGCCGGGCCTGACGCGGCCGATGATCTGGTGCGCGACCTTGCCGATCAGCCGGTCGGGGACGGCGAGCACGACCACGTCGGCGCCGGCCAGCGCCGCGTCCTCGCTGACGCAGTCGGCGCCGATCGCCTGCTTGAGCCGCTCGCGGCCCTCGGCCGTGATCTCGACATGGTCGACGGAAAAGCGCGAGCCCTTGAGATTGGTGGCGAGGCGGACGCCCATTTTGCCGCCGGCACCGAGTAGCGCGATCTTGGTCATGCTGCCTTGCTCCTCGCGGCGACGGTTCCGCCGCCGCCATTCCTGATTGACGTGAAATAGTCCGGCGCGCCCATCTGCCCGCCCTTGAGCGCGATCTCGAGCGGCGCGCGATCGGCATCCGCGAAATGGGCGCGGCAGAGCGCGGCGCCCGGCACCGTCGGCGCGAGCGCCGTCAGCGCGCGGATGCCGAGCGAGAGCGCCCCGTAGCCGGAGGTGTCGCCGCCGGCGATCACCGCGCGCGGCAGCCGCGCCTCCGCGATCAGCCGCCCCAGCAGGGTGCCGAGCCCGCGACCGATGCGCTCGTTGACGACCGCGGCGTCCACCCCGCGCGCCGCGACGGCGCCGTTGACCGCAGCCACGGCTGGATCGTCGGGTCCCTCCGCCGTGGCGACGATCGGCGCGCGGCCGCGACCGAGCGCGGCGAGGGCCGCGCCTTCGGCGCGGGCGAGTTCGGCCTCGAAGGCGGCGGCGTCGACCGCGTGGCTGGCGTCGAGGCGGATGATCTCGAAGCCCTCGGCGGCGGCATGCGTGATCTGCGCCGCGGTCTGCGGCGCGCAGGAGCCTGAGACGACCGCCATCCGCTCGGCGGGACCGGCCGAAGGGGCAGGCGGCGCGGCATCGATCAGCCCGGCGGCGCGCCAATGCGCGACCAGCGCATATTCGACGCCCTGCGAGCCGATAGCGAACAGCCGCGCGCCGCGGTTCTCCCAGACGAGGCGGCCGGCGCGGGCGAGATCGTCCTCGTCCATGACATCGATCGCGACGATCTCCGCACCGTCCGCGCGAGCCTGTCCGAGCGCCGCATCGGCGTCGCGATGGAGGCCGAGCCGGTCGACGAGCCCGATCCTCCGCGCGGTTTGGAGCGAAAGATGCCGCCGGACATCCGCCTCATGCATCGGCGTGACCGGGTGGCGGCTCATGGTCGGGTGCCGGTCGAGACGATGGACCGCGCCGTCATAGAGGGCGAACAGCGTGCCGAAGGCCTGGTAGCGGCCGATCGGCGGCGCCGCCACGATGAGCGGGTGCCAGGCGCCGCCGAGGATCGGCGCGGCGAGATCGATCGCGCGGCCGATGGAGCCGACATGCGGCGCGGAATCGAGCGTCGAGCAGATCTTGTAATGACTGACCGGCGCGCCGATCGCGGCGAGCGCCGCAAAGACCGGCGGCAGGTTCTCGTCCATCCATTGGGGCGGCTTGGAACGGGCAATGCCGGCGATGCCGATGCCGCGCGCGCCGGGAAAGCGCGCGAGATCCTCGGCGGTCGGGATATCGAGGAAGAGCACCGAGGCGAGGCCGGCAAAGGCGAGCACCTCCATCGTCGCGGCCGAGCCGGTGAAGTCATCGCCATACCAGGCGACGAGGACCCCCTCGGGCAAGCGGTCCGCGCCGCCCGTCATGGCCGTGCTCCGAGCGCTGCCGCGAGCGCGGCATGGTCACGCGCATAGGTCTCGAGCGGGATGCCCGCCATCGCGGCGTCCCAGGATTGGCGGAGGCTTTCGACCCCGGCCGCCGGGCCGTCGGGATGGGCCATGATGCCGCCGCCGGCGGCGTAGATGAGATCGGTGCTGCCGAGCGCCGCGAAGGTCGCGGGCGGCTGGCGCACCGTCTGCCCGGAGGAGAAGACCGGCATGGCGATGCAGGGCTTGTCGGCGAACATCGGCGTCAGGCAGGTGCGCGCCGAGGCGATGACGCTCTCGTCGCTCTCGGCGAACTTGTTGGCGAGGCCGTTGACATGCATGTGGTCGGCGCCGGCCAGCCGCCAGAATTTCTGGAAGGCGACATAGGAGAAGCCGAGCGCCGGATCGCGCGTCAGCGCGCCCCAGCCATTGCGATGGGCGTGGATCGGCAGCTCGCTGTGGCGGCCGAGCGCGATCATGCCGGAAAGGCCGACCGCGTTGATCGAGGCCATGACGCAGGTGCCGCCCTCGGCGAGCACGAGATCGTGGCGCCGCCGCATCTCGTCGACCTCGCCGGAGAGGTTGAAGGCGAACATGACCTTCTTCCCCGTCCGGTCGGCATGCGCATTGATGACCCGCATCACGGCGCGCACCCGCTCGTCGAACGGACAATGCGGCCCGTCGGCCTGCAATTCGTCGTCCTTGACGAAGTCGATGCCGGCCTCGGCGAGGAGGCGCACGAGATCGGCGGTCTCGTCCGGCGAGAAGCCGACGCTCGGCTTGACGATGGTGCCGATCAGCGGCCGCCCCTCGACGCCGGAAAGCCGACGCGTCCCCGCGACGCCGAATTTCGGCCCCGGATAGGCGGCGGCGAAGGCGGCGGGCAGGCGGATGTCGAGGAGGCGGAGGCCGGAGAACTGCTTCAGCTCGAAGAGATTGCCGGCAACCGCCGCCATGAGATTCGGCAGCGAGGGGCCCATATTGGCGAGCGGCCAGGACAGCGTCGCCCGCGCCTTGAGGATCGGCCGTCCCGCCGGTTGGCTGGCGCCGGGAAGGCTTGGCGAAGCCAGCTCGCCGACGATCTCAAGCGCCTCGATGCGCGCCGCCGAGCGCTCCTTGAGCTCGGGCGTCTCGCCGGGCACCGGCACGAAGGTGCCCGACGACTGCTCTCCGGCCATGACCTCGACGGCGACGCGCGGATCATGCGCCGTCTCGACGAGATAATCGGCCTCGATGCGTTCGTTCATTGTCCGCTCTCGCGCCAGTCTTTCATGCGGATCACGCTGCCGCTGGCGGCGGAATCGTAGGAGGCGAGCGCCAACGCCATGGTGCCGAGATTGTGCGCGCCCGAGGGCTGCGCCTCGGCCTTGCCGTTCAGGACATCGATGAAGTGCCGATTGAAGGCGGCGACGCTGCGCTGCACGACCTGCCAGGGCTTGGCGCCCCAGTCCGGCACGTCGACATCGACATTGGTCTCGAAGCTCGAGCCGGCGTGATGCTCGATGAGCCGGTAGCCGCGCAGCAGTTCCAGCGTCCCCTCCGTGCCCTCGACGACGGCGGTCGTCTCCGGGAACGGATCGGGGTCGTATTTCGCGAAGGCGGAGCATTCGACGACCGAGGTCGCGCCGCCGACATGGCCGAGCAGCGAGGTGAAGGCGTCCTCGCCGCGCACGATCGGATTGATGCGCTGCGTGCGGCAGGCCAGCGTCTCGACCTCGCCGACGAGATAGCGGGCGAGATCATAGAGATGCAGCCCGATATCCATGAGGCTCAGCCGCTCGACCTCGGTGAGATAGGGCTGGTTGGCGTAGTAGTCGAAGGCGTGGCGGAACGAGATGCGGGCATAGACCGGCTTGCCGATGCGCCCCGCCGCGATCCGGTCGCCGAGTTCGATGAAGGGCCGCTGCCAGCGGAAATTCTCGTGCACCGCGAGTGGCACGCCCGCCTTCTCGCAGGCGCGCACCATGGCTTCGGCGTCGGCATAGCTGTCGGCGAACGGCTTCTGGCAGATGGCGGCGACGCCGTGACGGGCCGCGAGTTCGACCAGCTGCCGGTGGAACGGCGAGGTCGTGACGACGTCGACAAAGTCGAGCTTCTCGGTGCGCAGCATCTCCTCGGCATCGCCATAGGCGCGCGGCACGCCAAAATCGGCCTGCATGCGCTCGGCCTTGGCCATGTCGCGGTCGCAGACGGCGACGATCTCCGCGCCCTCGGCTTCGGCCCAGCCATGCATGTGATTGCGAGCGAAGAAGCCGCATCCGATGAGCGCGCCGCGACGGACAGTCATGAGAAATCTCCGGTGAGGGCCTGGATGGCCGTGGGACTCTGTGCAGGCGCCATCCTATCGGCGACTGCGGCCGGACGATCCAGGAAGTTCGCGGCGAGGGCGGCGGCGGAATAGGCGTCGGCCGAAAGTCGGCAGGCGGATGCGCCGGTATCGGTACCAAAGGGAAGCGGCTGGGATCGAACGTCGCCCATGGTCCTCCCCGCGGCGCGATCTTATGATGGAACAGTGATTATACCAGAAGACGAGTCGTCACAAGCGGCTTGCGCGCACTGGCAAGCAGGACGGTGGCTATCAGCGGCGGAAGCGGCCCGACGGGCCCGTCGTCACGCCTCGCCGGAGCGGGCGAAATGGTCCTGATGGTAGAGGTCGTTGGCGCGGTAGAGGTGGTCGCTCATCGCCTTGGCCGCACCGGCGACATTGCCGGCCTCGATCTCGTCGACGATCTGGCGATGCTCGGCGAGCGTCAGCTTCTCCAGCCCCGGCACGCGCATCAGCCCGACATGGAAGCTCTGCAGCCATTTGAGCAGCGCTTCGCTCAGCGAGGCGAAGATGGGATTGCCGCTGATTGCCGCGATCTCGCGATGAAAGCGCGCGTCAATCTGCAGGAAGACGGGCGAGTTGTGGCTCTGCGCCTCCTGCGTGTCGATGATGCGCCGAAGGCGGGCGACATCGGCGGGCTTTGCCCGCTGCGCGGCGATCCGCGCCATCTCCATCTCGAAGGTGGCGCGCGCCTCCTTCAGATGCGCGAGGCTCGCCGGCGAATGCGACAGGATATGCCGCATCGATTCCGACATCTGCTCGACCATGCGGCCGAAGGAGGGCTCGGCGATGCGCGCCCGCTCGCCATGGCGGATCTCGACGAGGCCCATGCGTTCGAGGCTCTGCATGGCCTCGCGGATCGCCGGCCGGCCGACGCCGAAGGCGGTCATCAGGTCGCGCTCGGAGGGCAGCGCGTCGCCGGGTCCGAGCCGGTCGGTCTCGATGATCGCCAGCAGCCGCTGCTGCACTTCGTCCGAAAGCTTCCGACGCTTGATCGGATCATGTTCAGTGGTCATACCAGTATCATCCGCCGAAGCCGGCGGATTGGCAAGCAGGCGGCGCCGCCGCGCACGCCGGACGAGGTGCGGCGTCGCGTCCCGCCCGCGCGGCGATACCGGAGGCTCAAGTCTTCTTCGGCCTGGCTTTCCCGGCGAGGTTGAGCGCGATCGCCGCCCGGATGAGCGCGGTCAGCGCCGCCGCGTCGATCGCCTCGCCGGCGCGGATATCGATCGCGCGGCGGGTATTCCCATCCAGGCTGGCATTAAACAGACCCTGGGGATCGGCAATAGAAGCGCCCTTGGCGAAGGTCAGCTTGACGACCTCCTTGTAGGTCTCGCCGGTGCAGAGGATGCCGCCGCGCGACCAGACGGGAACGCCGCGCCACTTCACCTCCTCGACGATCTCGGGATCGGCGGCGCGGATGATCGCGCGCACCCGTGCGAGCATCGGTCCGCGCCAGTCGCCGAGCGCGGCGATCTTCGCATCGATCTCGGCCGAGGCGGCATCGGCGTCGGACGGTTCGGCCATCGGCGCGCGCGCCCCTTTGTCCTCGGTCATGTCCCGTCCTCCTTCGATGGTTATAGTTACGGGGAGGGAGCCGGCGCGGCGGCGGCCCCATCCGGGCGGTTCTCGCCCGCCATGTCTGGAGGAATGATGAGCGACGCCATCCTCGTGATCAATGCCGGCAGTTCGAGCATCAAGTTCAAGCTCTATGCGCTCGGGCCGGACGAGGCGCTCGAAACGGTCTTTTCCGGTGTGCTCGACGGCATTGGCGGCGAAGCGCGGCTGAAGGCGAAGGATGGCGCCGGCGAGGCGCTGGACGATCGCAGCCTCGACAAGGGCGCGGCCGCCGATCCGGGCGCCGCGCAGAAGATCGTCATGGACTGGCTCGGCGATCATCTCGGCGGTCACAGCATGATCGGCGTCGGCCATCGCGTGGTGCATGGCGGCCCGGCCTTCACGCATCCGGTGATCGTCCATGCCGGCGTCATGAAGACGCTGGAGAGCTTCATCCCGCTGGCGCCGCTGCACCAGCTTGGCAATCTCGATCCGATCCGCCTCTTGATGAAGGAGCATCCCGGCCTGCCGCAGGTCGCCTGCTTCGACACGGCATTCCACCGCGATCATCCCGAGCTTTCCGACCGCTTCGCACTGCCGCGCGCGCTCTATGACGAGGGCGTGCGCCGCTACGGCTTCCATGGCCTTTCCTACGAGTATGTCAGCGGCGCGCTACGCCGCCTCGCGCCGAAGATCGCTGACGGCCGCGTCGTCATCGCCCATCTCGGCTCCGGCGCCTCGCTTTGCGCGCTCCAGGGAGGCCGCAGCATCGAGACGACCATGAGCTTCACGGCGCTCGACGGCATCCCGATGGGGACGCGCTCCGGCGCCATCGATCCCGGCGTCATCCTGCATTTGATCGAGCAGAAGGGCATGTCGGCGCATGACATCGGCACCATGCTCTATCGCGAGAGCGGATTGCTCGGCCTTTCGGGCATCAGCAACGACGTGCGCGCGCTGCTCGCGAGCGACGATCCGCGCGCCGCGATGGCGCTCGATTTCTTCTCGCGCCGCGTCGCCCAGGCGGTGGCCTCGCTCGCGGTGTCGATCGGCGGTCTCGATGCGCTCGTCTTCACCGCCGGCATCGGCGAGAATGCCCCAGAAATCCGCCGCCGCGTCGTCGAGGCGCTGGCCTTCGCCGGCCTCGCGCTCGATGGCGAGGCCAATGCGCGGTCCGATCTCCATGTCGAGGTGAGGGATAGCCCCATCGCCATCCTGGTGGTGCCGACCGACGAGGAGCGGATGATCGCCCGCCACACGCGGACGCTGCTGAAGGCAGGCGAGGGCGTCTGAGCTCAGGCGGAGCGGGCCGTCGCGCGGCCTCCGGCCTTCGCGGCATAGAGCGCGCGGTCGGCCCGCGCGAACCACGCGGCCGTGTCCTCGCCGGGCTCCAGCGTCGCCGCCCCGATGCTGGTGGTGAGCCGTCCGCGCTTCGGATGCGGGATGCCTGATGCCGCGAGCGCCTCGAGCAGCGATGCGGCGACGGTCTCGGCGCCGGTGGCGCCCGTTCCCGAAAGGACGAGGGCGAACTCCTCGCCACCGATGCGCGCCGCGAGATCGTCGGGACGCCTTGCGATCGGCAGCAGCACGGCGGCGAATGCGGCCAGCGCCGCATCGCCGGCGGCATGGCCGGCGGCGTCGTTGACCTCCTTGAAATGGTCGAGGTCGATGACGAGCAGCGACGCTTCGCCGCCGGTGCGGCGGCTGCGCCTGAGCGTCCGCGTCAGCTCGGAATCGAACATGCGGCGATTGGCGAGGCCGGTGAGCGCGTCGGTGTTGGTCTGCCGGTAGAGTTCGGCATTGCGCTGGGCGAGGATCAGTTCGTGGCTCGAGATCGCCGCGAGGTCATGCAGGACGTCGGTCCGGAAATCCTCCGGCGCCCCCGCCTTCGCGTTGACGATGCAGAGCGTGCCGATGACATGGCCGTGCTCCCCCCGGAGCGGCACGCCGGCATAGAAGCCCCAGATGCCGGCCTCGACGACCGGATGGCCTGCAAGCGCCGGCTCCGCCTTGAGATCGTCGATGACCACCTCCGCATTCTCGGCGATCACCATCGTGCAGAGGCTCTCGGAGCGCGGCAGCGTGTCCGGCAGGCGGCGCCCGGTCTGCGCCTTCACCCACTGCTGGTCGGAATCGACGAAGCTCATATAGGCCGCGTCGGCGCCATAGACCCGCGACGCGATTCGCGTGATGCGGTCGAAGCGCTCCTCGGCCGGCGTGTCGAGAATGGCGTAGCTGTAGAGTTCGTTCAGCCGCTCGGCTTCGCCGGCCGGCGCGGCGGGGGCATTCCACATGGGGGGCTCATGGTCTGTTGCTCCGCAACATTCCAGATGCAACTGCGAAAGGAAAGACGCAAGCGCTGAATTTCCATCGGTCGCTCTGGCGCGCCGCGGTCAGTTAACCCTGCGACGAACTGATCGGCGGCGGAGAGGCAATGCGTCTTGATGCCATGCATCGCAGTCCCCAACTTGCAGACCGCTGAGGAGGCAACTGATGAGCGAGCGGTTTCAGCTTTCGACACGACCCGGCTGGCGTCGCGACGTCCTGCGTCTTGTCGTCCTCTTCGTCCTGTTCCTTGTGCTGCTCTTCGCGGTCTTCATCGCCGTGAGCGCTGCGGTGCCGCCCGAGTGGCGCGTGGTGCCCTTCCTCGTGACGGTCGTCGTAGCGATGGTCGCGCGCATTCTCTATCGCGAGCGGCTCTTCGACATCGCCTGGCCGCTCCGGCGCGATGAGGGGAAGGGCGGCCCGCAGTGAAGGGGTCGCCCGTCCGGTTTCTTGAGACGCCCGCTCAGAGCGCCAGGCGGATGACGTTGTAGGAAAGCGGCGGCAGCTTCGACTTCAGCGTGCCGTCTTCCACGATCGTGCCGGAGACCGTCTTCGGCGCGACATTGTCCGGATTGGCGGCGGTGTTGACCGCGCGGAGATCCGGATGCGTCATCTGGATGTGCTCGACGACCCGCGCCCCGGCGAAGCCCTGCAGCGAGGCCGAGAGATCGAGGCTCTCCGTCAGGTGGCGGTTCACCACGAAGAAGGTCAGCGCGTCGCCAGCCGTCGAGCGCACCGCCGACAGGTCGAGATAGGGGATGTCGTCGCCGAACGGGCTGTCATAGGTCGGGCCGTCGACGATGGCGTTGAGCGCCGTGCCGCGGCCATAGAGCGAGGCATAGAGGAAGGGATAGTAGATCGTCTGCTTCCAGGCCGGGCCGCCCTTCTCGGTCATGATCGGCGCGATCACGTTCACGAGCTGCGCGATACAGGCGATCTTCACCCGGTCGGCGCGGCGGATGAAGGTGTTGAGGATGCCGCCGACCTGCAGCACGTCCTCGAAATTATAGATGTCCTCGAGGAGATGCGGCTCGTCCGGCCAGACATCGCCTTCCAGGATCTTCTTGTCGGCTTCGCGGCTGTGATACCAGACGTTCCACTCGTCGAACGAGATGGCGACATTCCGCTTCGAACGCTTCTTCGCCTTGATGAAGTCGATCACGCCGGCGATCGTGCCGATATAGCGGTCGAGCTTCTCGGCCTTGGCCAGATAGCCGAGCGTGTCATGCTCGACATTGGCGAAATACATGTGCAGCGAGATATGGTCGACCGAGTCATAGGTATGCTCGAGGACCGTCGCCTCCCACTGCGGATAGGTCGGCATGTCGGAATTGGACGAGCCGCAGACGACGAGTTCCAGCGAGCGGTCGAACAGGCGCAGAGCCTTGGCGGTTTCGTTGGCGAGGCGGCCATATTCGTCGGCCGTCTTGTGGCCGACCTGCCAGGGGCCGTCCATCTCGTTGCCGAGGCACCAGAGCTTGACGTTGTGCGGGTCCGCCCAGCCATGCTTGCGGCGGAGGTCGCTCCAGTAGGAGCCGCCCGGATGGTTGCAGTATTCGACGAAGTTGCGCGCCGCATCGAGGCCGCGCGAGCCGAGATTGATGGCCAGCATCGGATTGGTGCCGGCCTTCTTGCACCAGTCGACGAATTCGTTGACGCCGACGGCGTTGTTGTCGCGCGTCTTCCAGGCGAGATCGAGCCGGGTCGGGCGATCCTCGCGCGGGCCGATGCCGTCTTCCCAATTATAGGCGGAGACGAAATTGCCGCCGGGATAGCGCACATAGGGGGTGTTGATGGCGCGCACGAGGTCGATCACGTCGCCGCGGAAGCCGTCGGCATCGGCGGTCGGGTGGCCGGGCTCGTAGATGCCCGTATAGATCGCGCGCCCCAGATGCTCGAGGAACGAGCTGTAGATGCGATCATCGATCGCGGAGAGCGCGAAGTCCTTGTGGACGATCACGTTCGCTTTCACGGCAACCTCGCTGTGCGTTTTCCCGGATTTATATATCAAGTTTTCCGATATATACCGGAAACTATGGTCCGTATCGCAGCATCTGTCAATCGCGGCGGGCCCCGGCGCGGTGCAGCCGCATGACGATGTCCTGGTCGAAATTGCCGAATCCGCGTCCGAAAATGTTGATTCCGCCGGGGTTGGTGGCGTTTTCTGCAATGCCGATCCGCAGACGGATGGAGTGGTGGCCCTCGATGTCGAGATCGGCCAGCGTAACGTCCGAGACCCGCTCGCCATCGATGAAGGCGCCGCGATCCGAGACGGTCCAGGTCTTCAGCTTGCCATATTGCGAGCCTTCGAGCTTCCACCAGCGCGGCGTGAACAGCCCCCTTTTGTCGCCGAAATCGCCTGGCGAGGTCCAGGTGCCGATGGCGACATTGTTGACCCAGAGCGTGATGTCGGACGGCCAGTCGGGATTGGTGCCGGGCACCTCCGACGAGAGCTCCATCGTGAAATCGATGGCGTCGATCGTCTCGTTCAAGATCCTGGCATTGTTGGGGAATTTGTATTCGACATAGCCGCGCCGGAACCAGATGAGACCGGCCTGCATGCGCTTCGGATCGAGGAAGAAATTGGGGACGTCGAGAAGGCCGATGATCCCTTCCGCCGAGCAGAGCCCGCAGGGGGCCTCGACCGCGCAGCTCGTATAGAGCCCGATCGGCATCGCCACCTCGATGACATCGTCGACCGGCGCCTCGCTTTCGAGATCGAAGCGGATGGCGATCTCGTCATAGCGCGCGGAGCAGATCTTCTGGTGTCCCTTGCGCGCCTTCACCGTCCGCGTCTCGATGAGCGCCGCTTCCTCCAGCGCCAGCACGCTGGTCGCCACCGTCGATTGCGGCAGCGACAGCGCGGCGCTGATTTCATTGACGTTCATCGGCCCCTTTGCGCTCAGCAGCCGCAGGATGTCGATCCGTGCCGGCGAGGCGAGGGACCGAAGAACACCATGGCTGTCGGCGGCGCGAAGGGTCAGAAAATTGCGCTTCAAGGACGGGATCCGGACGAGGATATCTGTATGATTGATATCATCGATCCTGATAATGTCCACCGAAGGGGCGGAGATGGATGGAAGCGGGCGGGACAGGGGCTCGGCTGCCATTTCGTTGGCCGAGGTGAGAAACCGGAAAAATCACCCCGTTCCCCGTTACCGCCACGTCCGGTTGACGCGCTTCCATCCACCTCGACAACCATGGGCAGCGAGGATGGTTCCGGGCGGCTGAGGTGACCGCCGCCCGGCCGCGTCAACGGTGAGGTTGCGATCAGTTGACCATGAAGCCGCCGTCGACCGGCATGGTGATGCCGTTGATCATCGAGGCGCGGTCGGAGAGGAGGAAGAGGATGACCTCGGCGACCTCGTCTGGGTCGGCGAAATGGCCGACGGGGATGCGCTTCATCATCGGGTCGGACTTGGCCGGATCGCTCCAGGCCTTCACGGCCATCGGCGTCAGCGTCACGGTCGGGTTGACGGCGTTGACGCGGATGCCCATGCGGCCGAGCTCGTTGGCCATCGCGCGGGTCATGGCGTCCATCGCCCCCTTGGACGCGCAATAGGCGGTGTGGTCGGCGAAGCCGATCCAGGACGAGATCGAGGAAACGTTGACGATCGCGCCCGGCAGGCCCTTCTTCACGCGGTCGCGGGCATATTCCTGCGCCACGATCATCGGCGCGCGCGCGTTCACGGCATAGAGCATGTCGAAATCCTCGACCGGCAGGTCGAGGAAGGAGGCGAGCGCCGTCGTGCCGGCATTGTTGACGAGGAAATCGGCCGGCAGAGCCTCGAGAGCGGCACGGCGCGTCGCCTCGGCGTCGGCGAGATCGACGGCGATGCCGCGTGCGCCGATCTCCTCGGCGAGGCTGTCGAGATCAGCCTGCGAGCGCGAGATCGCCACGACCTCGGCGCCGCGCGCCGCCAGCATCTTCGCCGTCGCACGGCCGATGCCCTTGCCGGCGCCGGTCACCAGAACGCGCTTGCCGCTGAAATCCATCCGTCTTCTCCCTTGATCATGCCCGCCTACCAGGCGGTGAAGCCCGCATCCGCCTGCACGATCGAGCCCGTCATCAGGCTGGCGGCGTCCGAGGCGAGGAAATGCACCACCGACGCGATCTCGTCCGGCCGCCCGAGCCGCCCCATCGGCGTATCGCGCAGCCAGGCCTCGACCATGCCCGGTATCTCATAGGCGAATTTGGTGAGCGGCGTCTCGATATAGGTCGGCGCCACCGCGTTGACGCGGACGCCATGCGGCGCCCATTCGGTCGCGAGCGACTTCGTCAGGTGATGCACGGCCGCCTTGGAGGCGTTGTAGTAGGCCTGCTTCTGCGGCCGGTTGACGATGAAGCCGGACATCGAGCCGATATTAACGATCGAGCCGCGCCCGGCTGCGATCATGTGGCGTCCGAAAGCGCGGTTGCACCAGAAGACGCCGTTGAGATTGACATCGACGACGTTCAGCCAGTGCTCGTCGGTCGTCTCCTCGGCCGCGACGCCCGATCGGGCGATGCCGGCATTGGCGACGAGGATGTCGATCCGCCCGAGCCGCGCAGCGAGTGCATCGGCGAGCGCGGTGACCTCATCCGGACGCGTGACATCGAGGCCTGCGAATTCGGCTTCGACGCCCTTGCTGCGCAGCGCCACCAGCGCCGCGGCCCCGGCCTCCGGATCGAGATCCGCGATCACGACATGGGCGCCGGCCTCGGACATCGCTTCCGTGATCGCGAGTCCGATGCCGCGCGCCGCTCCCGTCACGACGGCGACACGGCCGTCGAGCCTCAGCTTCTCAAGATACATCCGCCCCTCCCAAGGCGACCGCCGACATGTCGGCCGGATCAGTCCGGCATCTCGATCTGGATCTTGACCTCGCCCGCCGGCGACTGGGCGGCATATTCGAACGCCTCGACGCTCTCCGCGAAGGGGAACGTCCGGGTGATCAGCGGCGAGACGTCGATCGCGCCCGAGGCGAGCATCGCGACGCAGCGCGGATAGACATGGGCATAGCGGAAGACATGCTCGACGCGCGCTTCCTTGATCTGGCCCGCGGCGACGTCATAGGGAACCGGATCGAGCGGGATACCGATGAAGACGACGGTGCCGCCCGGCGCGAGGGGCTCGAAGACGCCGGCCGCGGCGCGCGTGTTGCCCGAGCATTCGAAGACGATGTCGGCACCCCAGCCGGCGGTCTCGCCGCGAACGAAATCGACCAGCGACTGCTTGGCGACATTCACCGCATCGACGGCGCCGAGCTTCTTGGCGATCGCGAGCTTCGTATCGTCGACATCGCTGACGATGACGCGGGCGCAGCCGGCCGCGAGCGCCGCGAGCACGGTGACGAGGCCGATCGGACCGGCGCCGATCACGACCGCGATGTCGCCCGGCTTCACGCGCGCCTTGGTCGCGCCATGGACGCCGACGGCGAGCGGCTCGACCATCGCGCCGGCCGCATAGGAGACGCTGTCGGGCAGCTTGAAGGTGAAGTCGGCCGGGTGGACGACGCTCGGCCGCAGCACGCCATGGATGGGCGGCGTTGCCCAGAAGCGCACGGCCGGATCGAGATTGTAGAGGCCGAGGCGGGTGGCGCGCGAGGCGGCATCCGGAAGGCCCGGCTCCATGCAGACGCGGTCGCCGACCGCAAGCTCGGTCACGGCGCTGCCGACTTCCTCGATGATGCCCGAGGCCTCATGGCCGAGGATCATCGGCTCGCGCACCACGAAGGGGCCGATGGCGCCATGCGTGTAGTAGTGCACGTCGCTGCCGCAGATGCCCACGGTCTTTAGGCGGATGCGCACGTCGCGCGGGCCCAGCGTCTCCTCGATCGGGAAGTCGCGCAGCGAAAGACGGTTCTTCTCTTCCAGAACGAGCGCCTGCAAGGTCGTCACTCCAGCTTCGGGGCGGACGGCGCCTGGCGCGCGTCCGCGAGGGGTTGCGTCGAGGATGGGCCGCGGCTGCCGGTGGATCGGTCAGCCGCGGGCGATGATGAAGGCTCCGACGATCACGGAGATCACGGTCGCGACATACAGCGAAAGGTCCTGTTCGACAAAGCGCATCCAGAACAGATGGATTGCGACAAACACGACGACCGCGATGAAGACGCGATCGAACGCGTTGGTATGGATCGGCAGGAAGCCTTGCGGCTTCTTGGCGGCGGCGGCGGGTGGCAGATCGCTCATGGTGTTCGCTCCTTGCCGCTCAACCCTTGACGGCGCCGAAGGTGAGGCCCGCGACGATGTGCTTCTGCACCAGCGCGAGGAACAGCACCGCCGGGATCAGCGTCAGCATGGCGGTCGCCGCCATCTGGCCCCAGTTGGTGCCGGTCACGGTGACGAATTCGGCAAGGCCCGTGGTGATCGTGCGGGCATGCACCGAGGTCAGCGTCGCGGCGAACAGATATTCGTTCCAGGCGAAGACCCAGGTCAGGATCGCGGTGACCGCGAGGCCCGGCCGCGCCAGCGGCGTGATGACATGGAACAGCACCTGCCATGTCTTGGCGCCATCGACATAGGCCGCTTCGTCGAGTTCATGCGGAATGGCGTCGATCACGCCGCGCATGGTCCAGATGGCGAAGGGCAGGTTGAAGACGCAGTAGAGCAGGATGAGGCCGATGCGCGTGTCGAACATCTTCCAGTCGCCGACCACGAAGACCTGCGTGTAGAGCAGGAAGAGCGGCAGCAGGAAGGCGGCCGGCGGCGCCATGCGGTTGGTGATCGTCCAGAAGAAGACGTTCTCCTTGCCGACGAGCGGATAGCGCGACAGCGCATAGGTCGCGAACAGCGACAGCGTCGTGACCAGGAGGGCATTCGACGTCGCGATGACGATCGAATTGAACATGAAGCCCTGGTAGGTCGTGTTGGTGATCGTTGCCCAGTAGTTCTCGGAGAAGAAGCTCTTGATGATGAAGCTCGGCGCGCCGAACAATTCGACACGGCTCTTCGCCGAGACGACGAACATCCAGTAGATCGGGAAAAGGGTGATCAGGCTCGAGAACACCCAGAACGCCAGCGAAAGGGCGGGACGGTCGCGCTTCATTCGGTCCTCCTCAGGTCGCGGCGGGCGACGAGGCCGGCATAGAGCAGCCAGCACAGCACGATGGTGAGATAGAGGGTGATCAGCGACATCGCCGAGCCGTAGCCGTAATCGGTCTTCGGGAAGACGACGCGCCAGATATAGAGGCCGACATAGCGGGTGGCCGCGCCGGGTCCGCCGCCGGTCAGCATCCAGACCTCGTCAACGGTGCGCATCGCGTCCATGAGGCGGATGAACACGGCCGAGAGGATGGCCGGCTTCAGCATCGGCAGCGTCACGTACCAGAAGGTCTGGAAGCGGTTGGCGCCGTCGATCTGCGCCTGCTCGAAGGGCTCCTTCGGCATCGAGGAGAGCGCGGCGAGCAGCGTCAGCGTGACGAGCGGCGTCCAGTGCCACACATCCATCACGACGGTGGTGAAGAAGGCCTGCTGCGGGTAGCGGCTGATCAGGAAGTCGATGCCGAACCATTTGTCGAGATAATAGGGGATGGGCCCGAGGCCCGGCACCGTCATCAGCCGCCAGGTGGCGCCGACGGCGACGGGGGCGATCATCAGGGGCAGCGTATGAATGGTGCGGAAGAAGCCCTTGAGCGGGAAGTTCCGCATGAAGAGCTGCGCGAGCGCATAGCCGAGGATGATCTCGCTCACCACCGCGAAGACGCCGAAGCGCAGCGTGTTCCAGAGCGACATCAGATAGCCGCTGTCGAAAACCAGCTCGCGGTAGTTGTTGACGCCCGAGAAGCGCGGCGTCGGATCGGCGGCGAACGAGTTCCAGTCGAAGAAGCCGACGACCAGCACATAGATGAACGGCAGTACGCCGAACACGAAGAGAATGAACAGAGTCGGCGCCAGGAACAGCCAGCCGACGGATTGGGGGCGCATGGGCTCGATCTCCGGGGACGGCCTGCCGTGAAGTCTGCGCGGGCCGACAGGGAGCGGCCCGCGCCGGGTGGCGCGATCCCGAAGGGACCGCGCCACCCGCGTCGCTCGTTACTTGCGATAGCCGAGCTTGGTCAGTTCCTGCTCGGCGGCCGCGGCCATCTGGTCCAGCGCGTCGGAAGCCGAGAGCTCGCCCGTGATCGCCTGGTAGAAGAACGGGGCGGTCGCTTCGCGGACCTGGGCGTGGAACGGATAGGGCGGGGCGCCGGCGAAGAGACGGCCGTCATTCTTCATCAGCGTGTAGTAGCCGTCCGTCTTGGCATCCTGCGCCACGACCTTCGGATCGTCATAGGTCGCCTGGTGCGTGATGCGCGAGCCCGCCACCGCCCAGTCGGCCTGAACCGAAGGCTGCGCGATGAACTCGAGGAAGAGGAGCGCTGCGTCCTTGTTCTTCGAGGAGTGCGGGATGCCGAAGGCGCCGCCGTCATAGTAGCCGATATAGCCCTTGCCGGCTTCGGCCGCCTCGAGCACACCCGGCTCCAGCGGCGGCAGCGCCACGCCGACCTTGCCCACGACCTTCGACTTGGTGTCGTTGGTGGCGATCCAGGCGGCGTTCTCGCCATAGACGAGACCCTGGGCGGTTCGGCCGGCGGCGAAGGTCGCCGCGACTTCGTCCCAGGTCGAGGCCGTCGACTCCGGCGGCGCGTCGGGCAGGAGGCTCAGCCACCATTCCAGCGCCTTCTTGGACTCGGGGCTGTTCATCGAGCCGCCATTGGCGACCGAGGCGGCATAGTTCTTCGAGGGATCGATGCCCCAGTTGTAGACGCCGAAGGTCGGCGCGACGCTTTCGAAGAACTCGTACCAGGACGCCGGATGGCCGGTATGCGCCTGGACCGTCGAGCCCCAGAACTCGCCGCCATTGTCCTTGCCCCACGCCGTGAAGAAGTCGGCGATGTCCTTGTACTGCTGATGCGTCTTCGCCGGAGCGAGGTCATAGCCGTACTTGGCCTTGAAGGCGTCCTTGACCTTGGCGTCCTCGAACAGGTCCTTGCGATAGAGATAGACCTTGATGAAGGCTTCCATCGGCACGCCGAAGATGTCGCCGCCGTCGCCCTTGAAGTAGTTGACGAAGGTGGTGAACATCGCCGGGTCGAAATCGGGCGACTTCAGGTTCGGCTTCTCGGCCAGCGACTTGGTGATGTCGACCAGGAAGTTGCGGGCGAGGTAGGAATAGACGATGTCCTGCTCGATATAGACGAAGTCATAGATGCCGGTGTTGGCCTCCATGTCCTTGATCGCCTTGTCGTACATCTGGTCCCAGGACGTCGCCTCGAATTCGACCTTGATGCCGGTCTTCTTGGTGAATTCCGGCGCCAGCACGTCCTTGACGTAGTTGGACGGCGGCGTGCTTTCCGACACGCCGTGGATCGTCGTGCCTTCGAGACCCTTGGCCGCATCCGACCAGAAATCGGCCCGCGCCTCGCCGGCGCCGACCAGGAGTCCGGCGACAGCGGCGCCGAACATCATGCGTTTCAGTCCTGACATTCCTCTTGCCTCCCATAGAATGTCGCGGGGTGGCACGGGCAGAATCCGACTGTCGACGGAACGGCGATGTCTTCGCCTTCCGAAGCAAAGGGCGGATGATGCAGTGCCTGATCCCCGATGATCGGGGACATTCCCCAGTTGAGCACAGAGCGAACGGCTTGACTTCCTCCAAGCCCTGGCCTTTGCCGATACCCGAACGCTCGATGAAGACTCTAGAAGACGACTTGCCGTCTCACTACGCGGATTCCAGGTCTCTCCTGTACGATTTTGATCGCATCACCGGCAAAGCACGAGGCGCGTCAGAGGCGCGCTTCGGCAAGCACCTCGATGCGCGTCGTCGTGCCGATCCGGCGGGCGTCGCGACGATAGGCCGAGGGGGATCGGCCGCAGATCTTGACGAATTGCCGGTTGAAATTGGCGATGTTGTTGAAGCCGACCTCGAAGCAGATATCTGTGATCGGCATGTCGGAATTGGCGAGCAGGTTGCACGCCGCATGCACGCGCATGCAATTCACGTAGCGGGCGAAGGTGTGCCCCGTCTGCTTCTTGAAGAAGCGCGAGAAGGCCGTCGCCTCCATGCCGCAGAGCGCCGAGAGCTGGGTGAGGCGGATCGGCTGCGCGGAATGCTCGAGGATGTAGCTGATCGCCGTCTCGATCTTCTCCGAGGAACGCGTCTGCTGGCCGGGAGAGGGCGCGGCGCGCGAGAGCGTGCGCCGCTCGGCGGGATTGCGGGCGAGTACCGTCATCAGTTCGAGGAACATCAGGAGCCGCTGCGCGCCGCGCGCGGCGCCGATCGAGCGCAGCAGCCGCCGGCCCGCCTCCGCGGTGGCGCCCGAGAACTCGATGCCGCGCTTCGCGTCCTCGAAAAGTTCGCCGACGGCATCGAATTCAGGGCAGAGCCCGGCGACCTTTTCCGCGAAATCGGGGCTGAACTGGATCAGCATGTCGCGGTTCGGCACGCGTTCGCCGGGCTGAATGCGGCTCACCCAGTTATGCGGCACGCCGGAGCCGGTCAGGACGAGGCTGCCGGCTTCGAAGGCGCCGACATAGTCGCCGATCATCATCTCGCCGGCGCTCGCCTGGATGAGATGCAGCTCGAACTCCGGATGATAGTGCCACTTGGCGAGATGGTGCGGATAATCGTGCACGTTCCAGCGGAACGATTCCTCCGGCGCGCACACGATGACTTCAAAATCAGGAACGATTCTGCGCTCGAAGCCCATGGTCATCCTTCCCCTGGCAAGTACCGGCCGGACCGAGACATTCCTCCCGGCAAGCCAGCGCTGGTCTCCTCCTCACCGCGTCCCGGTCTTCGCCGGAATCGTCGGCCTCCAGAACTCCCGAATTCACGTCTGCAACAAGTCGAACCTACACCATCCTCACGTCTTCGGCATCAGGCCGCGCTGGCGACCGCCGCGTCGGCGGCGATGAAGTCCACCGCTCGGCTCGCGAGAGCCATGACCGGCGCATTGGTATTGCCCGACGGGATCGCCGGCATGGCGGCGCAGTCGATGACGCGGAGGCCAGCGACGCCGCGGACCCTGAGGCGCGTGTCGAGCACCGCCGAGCCGTCGTCGTCGGCGCCCATGCGGGCCGTTCCGATCGGGTGATAGTTGGTCTTGACCGTCTTGCCGCAATAGGCGGCGAGGGCGTCGTCATCCTCGAGCGCGGCGCCGGGCAGGAGTTCCGTGCCGATCTTGGCGGCGAGCGGTTCGGTCGCGAGCAGCGTCCGCGCGAAGCGCAGCGAGGCGATGGTGAGGCGGAGATCCTCCGGATCGCCGAAGAAGTTGGCGTCGACCAGCGGCATCGCAGCCGGATCGGCCGAGCGCAGGCGGACGCTGCCGCGCGCCTTCGGGCGCAGCAGGCAGGAAGTCAGCGTCACGCCATAGGTCGGCTCGGCGCTCGACACGTCGCGGTCGAGATAGACGATCGGCGCGCAATAGAGCTGGATCGTCGGCCGCTCGCCGCCGTCGGCATCGTAGAAGAGGCAGGACTCGATGCCGGTCGTGGTCACCGGGCCGGTGTTGAAGAGGAGATATTGCAGGCCGTTGCGGATCATGTTCCAGCCGCGGTCCTGGCCGAAATAGCCGCTCGGCCCACGCGTCGTCGCGATGACCGGAACCTCGTGGTGGTCCTGCAGCATGGCGCCGACGGGAAGATCGGCCACGACCGGCAGGCCGAATTCCCTGAGATGTGCGGCGGGACCGATGCCGGAGAGCATCAGAAGCTTGGCGGTGTTGTAGGTCCCGGCGGCGACGAGCACCTCGCGTTCGGCGCTGGCCGAGCCTTCGCCGGTCGGCGTGCGCCACACAATGCCGGTCGCGCGCCCGTTCTCGATCGTGATGCGGTCGACGCGCGCGTCGGTCACGATGGTGAGGCGAGGGTCGTTCCGCAGCGACTCCAGGAAGGCGGTGACGGCGTCGCAGCGCTCCATGCGGCCGTTGATGAGCCCCATCGTGTGCTGCATGACGCCGACTCCGGCCTGGCGGGCGCCGTTGAAGTCGGGATTGTAGGGGATGCCGGCACCCTGCGCGGTCAGGATATAGTCCTGCGTCGTATCGCAGAGGCTGCCCGGATCGGAGACATGCAGCCCGCCCGAGATGCCGTGATAGGCGTCGTTGAACTTCGAATTGCGCTCCAGCGCGCGGAAATGCGGCAGGAGGTCGGCATAGGCCCAGCCGGAGCCGCCGCCGAGCATCGCGTCCCAGCCGTCATAGTCCTCGCGCTGGCCGCGCATATAGACCATGGCATTGACGGCGCTGCCGCCGCCGAGCGCCTTCGCCTGCGGCACGATCGGGGCGCGGCCGCCGAGGCGGGACTGCGCCACTGTCGTGTGCATCTCGAGATAGTCGTCGCGGCCGAGATATTTCATGTAGCCGGCCGGCATGCGCATGACGCGCGCCGTCTTTTCCGGCCCGCGCTCGACGATCAGCACCCGAAAACCATGATCGCGGACGAGGCGCATGGCAGCGACGCAGGCCGCCGAGCCCCCACCCGCGATGATGTAGTCGTAGCGGCCGCTCATCGATTGGCCCGGTAGCCCGGACGCATCAGCACTTTGATGGAATCGAGCGAGATCGCCATCTTGAGCGCCTCGTCCCAGTCTTCCAGCGCATAGGAATGCGTGACGACGCCCTCCGAGGTGACGAGGCCGCGCGAGAGCAGGTCGATCGCGATCGGATAGCAATAGGGGCCGAGATGGGCGCCGCGGATGTCGAGTTCCTTGCGGTCGCCGATGATCGACCAGTCGGCGGTCGTCTCCGAGCCGAACACCGAGAACTCGACAAAACGGCCGAGCTTGCGGATGATCTTCAGCCCCTGCGTGACGCCGGAGGGATGGCCGGTATTCTCGATATAGACGTCGCAGCCATAGCCGCCGGTCAGCGAGCGCACGATCGCCTCGGCATCTTCGCGGCCGGGATTGATCGTCACTTCGGCGCCGTAGCGGCGCGCCAGAGCGAGGCGCTCGTCGACCATGTCGATGACGATGAGCTTCTTCGGCGTCTTGAGGCGCGCGACCTGCGTCATCAGGAGGCCGAGCGGACCGGCGCCGGCGATGACCACGACATCGTCGAGCTGGATGTCGCCGCGATTGACCGTATGGATCGCGCAGGACAGCGGCTCGATGATCGCCGCATCCTCGAGCGGCATCTCGGCCGGGATCTTGTGGACCCGCGAGGTGGCCGGATAGAGCATGTATTCGGCGATGCCGCCGTCGGCGACCTGGCGCTGGAAGCCGAAGATGTTGTGCACTTCGCACATCCAGTACTGCCCCGAGCGGCAGAAGCGGCAGCGGTCGCAGGGCACGATCTGCTCGGCGATGACGCGGTCGCCGATCGCGACGCCATGGTATTCGCCGGCGCCCTCGCCGAGCTCCTCTACGGTACCGAAGAATTCGTGGCCGGGAATGACCGGCGGCTTCACATAGGGCGTCTCGCCGCCCCAGAACATCGGCGCGCCAGCCCAGCATTTGCAGTCGCCGGCGCAGATGCCGCAGGCATCCACCTTCACCACGATCTCGCGCGGACCCGCCTCGGGCATGCCGACGCGCTCGACGCGATAGTCGCGGGGACCGTGGCAGACCACGGCCGTCATCGTCCTGTCTAGTCTCGTCATCGCTCCCCCTCCCGGCCGCTCCTCCGCGGCTTTATCGGGACAAGGCGCGAAGTCTAGGAGCGGGCCATCGGCGCGGCCACGATCAATTGCTCGCGAACCTGTACTTTTTTGAGCCCATTGGTACCGATTTGGCCTAGTTGCCGGTCAAAACGGCGTTCTTGCGCACTGTGCTGGCGCGAACGACGAGGCGTGGCGTGATGACCAGATGCTCCGCTTCCTCGCGGCCCTTGATCCGCTCCACGAGGAGACGCGCCGCCTGCAGGCCGAGAAGCTGGCCCGACTGGTCGATCGAGGTGAGGGCATTCTGGGCGAGGTCGCAATAGCGGGTGTTGTCATAACCGACGATGGCGACATCGTCCGGGACCGACAGGCCGAGCTCGCGCGCCACCGACAGCACCTCGAAGGCGATGAAGTCCGTCCAGCAGAAGATCGCCTCCGGCCGCGGCCGGCCTTGCAGGAGCTGGCGGACCATGGTGCGGACCTCGCGCGGCGCCTGCTCCGCCATCACGACCGAAATGTAGCGGCCAAGGCCCGCCTCGGTCATTGCGGCGCGATAGCCAAGCTCGCGGTGATAGGTGACCTGGCTCTCGTTGAACTGCAGGTCCTGGCTGAAATAGACGATCGAGCGATAGCCCATGCCGGCGAGATGCTGGACGATCAGCCGGGCGCCGAGCTGGTCGTCGTCATTGACGGTGTCGAAGCGGGTCGGGCCGACGGGATGATGGGCCATGACGACGGTCGGCGCGCGCTCGGCGATCGCGGCGATGCGGTCGATCGTGATCCTCGGCCCGAGCAGGATCAGCCCGTCCATCTGCCGGTCGAGCATCGCATCGACGAGTTCGAGCTCGACGGCCGGCGAAGACTGTCCGACGCCGAGCAGCGGCTGGTATTCCGTGCGCTCCAGCGCCGCGTCGATGCCGGCCATGATGTCGGCGAAGAAGGGATTGGTGAGATCGGGCAGGATGACGCCGAGCGTGTAGCTCTGCCCGCGCATGCCGCGCGCCGCCGCATGCGGCCGGTAGCCGAGCCGCGTGATCGACGCCTGCACCTTGGCCCGCAGCGCCTCGCTGACGCCATAGGCGTTGCGCAGCACCTTGGAGACCGCCGCGACGGAGACGCCGGCATCGGCGGCCACCGTCCGGATCGTCACGCGCGCGCTCGGTTTTCTCGGTGCCATCTCGTCCCTCCCGGATCGTTCTCCTAGCAGGGCGCCGCGAAACGCGGAACTGGGATGCCCGCTTGACTCCGTCGTGTAGAACGATTTACGTAAAACGATCTACGGGTCGCGTGAGGAACGGCAATGCCGATGACGACCCGGCAAGGGAGGAAGAGATGCACGACGCCATGCCCCCGCATGCGGCGCTAGAGGCTGCCCATCCGGACGCGATCCGCTGGACGGCGCAGATGATCCGTCCGCTCACCGATGCCGGCGTCGGCACGCAGGCATCCTTCCTGCGCCGGCGCTTCACCCTGGACGGCGTCGGCGGCGGCGAGCGGCTGCATATCAGCGCCCTGGGGCTCTATCGCGCCTTCATCAACGGCAAGCGGGTGGGCGAGGATCTCCTGACGCCGGGCTGGACCGCCTACGACAAGCGGCTTTCCTACCAGTCCTACGACGTTGCCGATCTGCTCGTCGCCGGCGAGAACGTCATCGACATCTGGCTCGCCGACGGCTGGTACCGCTCGCAGATGATGTGGGCGAAGCAGACGGCGCTCTACAACACCTGGGGCGACCGGATCGCCGCCATCGCCGAGCTGCGCGCCGGCCCCGGCCGCGATGCGCCGCTGCTGCTCGCGACCGATGCCTCCTGGGAAAGCGGCCTGCTGCCGGTCCTGAAGAGCGGCATCTATTTCGGCGAGATCTACGACGCCCGGCTCGACGAATTGAAGGCAATCTCCGGCAGCGCGGTACTGCCCTTCGACGCCGCGCGCCTCGTCACCTACGAGACCGGCGGCGTGCGCGAACTGGAGCCGCTGGCGCCCGTCGACAGCTGGGAAGATGCCGAGGGCCGGCGCCTCTACGATTTCGGCCAGAATCTGGGTGGCTATGTCGCCTTGCGGGTCCGCGGCGAGCGCGGCGCCGAGATCATCGTCGAGCATGCCGAGATCCTCGATCCGAAGCGCAATCTCGACAATTCCAACTATCGCAGCGCACCGGCCCGCGTCGAATATGTGCTGAAGGGGGAGGGCGAGGAGAGCTACCGGCCGATATTCACCTTCCAGGGCTTCCGCTATGCCCGCGTGACGATCGCTGGCCATGCCGAGATCCTCGACATCGTCTCGGTGCCGATCACCTCGGCCGTGACGCCGACGGGCGATTTCACCAGCGGCAATCCGCTGGTGAGCCGCCTCGTTCAGAACACGATCTGGTCGCAGCGCTCGAACTTCATCGAGGTTCCGACCGATTGCCCGCAGCGCGACGAACGCCTCGGCTGGACCGGCGACGCCCAGGTCTTCGCGCCGACCGCCTGCTATCTCCATGAGAGCCACTCGTTCTGGGTGAAGTGGCTGCGCGACGTGATGGCCGACCAGCGCGACGACGGCGCGATTGCCCATGTCGTGCCCGATCCGACGCGGATGCGGCCGGATGCCTATCCGGGCTTCTTCGGCTCGACGGGTTGGGGCGACGCCATCTGCATCGTCCCCTGGACGCTCTACGAGCATTACGGCGACCGCGGCATTCTCGCCGAAACGCTGCCCGCCATGGTGAAATGGGTCGACTTCATCTGGTCGATCAGCGATGCGCCGATCGTCCGGCCGCCGCGTCCCTGGGGCGCGCGGGGCTTCACCTTCGGCGACTGGCTGCAGCCGAAGGGGCCGAGCGAGAAGCCGCTGCCGACCATCGGCGACGACGCCGCGGCGACGATCTATCTCTACATCTCGTCGCGCCTGACCGCCCGCGTCGCCGGCGTGGTCGGCGACGCCGCAACCGCCGAGCGCATGACCGCCAGGGCCGACGCGGTGAAAGCCGCTTTCGCCAAGGAGTTCATCGCGCCGTCGGGACGCCTCGTCTATGACGACCAGACATCCTATGCGCTGGCGATCCTGCACGATCTCATTCCAGAGGCGCAGCTTCCGGCGGCGATCGGCTATTTCAAGTCGACCATCGCCCGGGCGGGCGGGCGGATCGGCACCGGCTTCATCGGCACGCCGGCCCTGCTGCCGGCGCTCGTCAAGGCCGGGGAATCGGCGCTTGCGGAAGAGGTCTTCCTGCAGGAGGGCGTGCCGGGCTGGCTCTATCAGGTGAAGAACGGCGCCACGACAATCTGGGAGCGCTGGGATGCGATCCGCGAGGACGGGACGCCCTTCGACCCGGCGATGAACTCCTACAATCACTATGCTTACGGCGCGGTCTGCCAGTTCCTGTTCGAACAGGCCGCCGGCTTCAGGCCCGACCCCGAGAAGCCGGGCTTCCGCCACATCATCTTCGAGCCGCTCGTCTGGCCACGCCTCGGCCCCGTCAGCGCCTATCACGACTCGGCCGCCGGACGCATCGAGGCCGGCTGGTCGGTCGAGGGCGATCGGGTCCGCTATCGCGTGACCGTTCCGGCCGATGCCGAGGCGACGCTCGTCCTGCGGCCCGGCTACCGCGATGCCGCCATCGACGGCGCATCGGTCGCGACGGGCGCGGAGGGCGGGCGGCTGCCGCTCGCGGCCGGATCGCATGAGGTGACGTTCCGCATCGCATGAGTTTCGCAGGCGCGGGGAGGCGCCGGCGGCAACGAGGAGGAGCGCCCGCCGGATGCGGGCGCAAGGAGGAGGAAACCGTATGACTGCTCACAGGATGCGCCTGGCGGCGCTCTCGGCCGGCGCCGGTCTCGCGCTCGCCGCCATGGTGTCGGGGCCCGCGCTCGCCGAAGAGGTGACGCTGAGCCTCCTCATCGACAACGGCCCGCAGACGGTCGCGGCGGCCGAGAAGGTCGTCGAGGCCTTCATGGCTGCAAATCCCGACATCAAGGTCGATATCGAGACCCGCCCCGGCGGCGGCGACGGCGACAACATCGTCAAGACCCGCCTCTCGACGGGCGAGATCGGCGACGTCTTCCTCTACAATTCGGGCTCGCTGTTCCAGCAGATCAACCCGCAGAAATACATGGTCGACCTGACCGCCGAGCCCTGGCAGGCCGACATCCAGCCCTCGTTCCAGAACGTCGTGACGGCGGGCGGCAAGGTCTATGGCGCGCCGTTCCAGACCGCGATGGGCGGCGGCGTCCTCTACAACAAGAAGCTCTATGCCGATCTCGGGCTTCAGGTTCCGAAGACCTGGGCCGAGTTCATGGCCAACAACGAGAAGATCAAGGCGGCCGGCAAGGTGCCGGTGATCCAGACCTTCAAGGACACCTGGACCAGCCAGCTCTTTGTGCTCGGCGACTTCTTCAACGTTCAGGCCGCGGTGCCGACTTTCGCGGAGGACTACACCGCCAACAAGGCGAAGTTCGCAACGACGCCGGCGGCGCTGAAGGGCTTCGAGCACCAGGCCGACGTCTTCAAGGCGGGCTATCTCAACAAGGACTTCGGCGCCGCGACCTTCGACGATGGGCTCCGCATGCTCGCCTCCGGCGAGGGGGCGCATTACCCGATGCTGACCTTCGCGCTGGGCGCGATCCAGACCGCCAATCCGGACGCGGTCAAGGATATCGGCTTCTTCGCCCTGCCGGGTGACGACGCGGCCAAGAACGGCCTCACCGCCTGGATGCCGCCGGGCATCTACATCTCCAATGAGAGCGAGCATGTCGACGCAGCGAAGAAGCTCGTCGCCTTCATCGCCTCGAAGGAGGCGTGCGACCTGCAGACGGCCGCAGTCGGTGCCACCGGGCCATATCTGGTGAAGTCCTGCGCGCTGCCCGCCGACGTGCCGCCAATGGTCTCGGATCTGCAGGCCTATTTCGACAAGCAAGGCGGGGCCGCTCCGGCGCTTGAATTCGTCTCGCCCGTCAAGGGGCCGTCGCTCGAGCAGATCACGGTCGAGGTCGGTTCCGGCATCCGTTCGCCCGCCGAGGGCGCGGCGCTCTATGACGAGGACGTCAAGAAGCAGGCGCAGCAGCTCGGCCTTCCCGGCTGGTAGCCGGTCCTGACGTATGAGCAAGGCCGGCGCGCGATGCGCCGGCCGATCCCGCCGGGAGGAGCGCCATCGATGACCAGCCTTGCCGCCAGCCCCGCGATCGGCGCCGACCGCGTCCGCCGCCGCGCCGTCCGGACGGTCTATCCGAACTGGTTCTACCTTCCCGCCGCCGTCATCTATGCGGTGCTGTTCCTGTTTCCGACCGTCGCATCGCTGTTCTTCAGCCTGACGCGCTGGACGCTCAGCGAGGCGACCTTCATCGGTCTCGACAATTTCCGCCAGTTCTTCCGTGAGCCCTTCCTGATCCAGGGCCTCGTCAACACGCTCATCTATGCGGTGGTGACCTCGGGGCTGAAGGTCGTGCTCGGGCTCTTGCTCGGCGTGCTGCTCACCTCCGAGATCATCGCCCGCGACTATCTGCGCTCGGTCGTGTTCTTCCCGGTGCTCGTCTCGACCGTGGGCGTCGGCATCACCTTCACCGTGCTGATGCATCCGACCGGCGGCCTCATCAACCAGTCGCTGGCCGCGATCGGCATCGAGGGACCCGGCTGGCTGACGGATCCGCGCTTTGCGCTGCTCTCCGTGGCGCTTGTCGATGTCTGGAAAGGCGTCGGCCTCGCGACTGTCATCTATATCGCCGGCATCGTCTCGATCCCGCGCGACTATTACGAGGCGGCGCTGATCGACGGCGCCGGAGCGCTGCAGCGCTTCTGGAACGTGACGCTGCCGTTGGCCCGCCCCGCCACGGTCACCGTCGTCATCCTGTCGCTGATCGGCGGCCTGCGCTCGTTCGATCTCATCTGGTCGATGACCCGCGGCGGCCCCGGCTTCACCTCTGACGTTATCGCCTCGGTGATCTACAAGCAGTACCAGGCCGGCTTCTACGGCCTCTCGACCGCCGGCAATGTCGTGCTGTTCGTCCTGGTGGCGCTCATGGTCGTGCCGCTCTCGGCCGTGCTCAACCGCAGGGAGGTCGCGCGATGAGAAACCGCGGCGGAACGCTGATCGGCGCGGCGGCCATCCTCGGCTCGATCATCATCTTCATCATCCCCTTCGCCTTCATCCTGATCACGGCTTTGAAGGACAAGCAGCAGGCCTCGCTGCGTGACTTCTCCTGGCCGACCTCGTTCCACTTCTGGAGCAACCTCGTCGAGGTGGTGAAGGCGCGCGACTACATGCTGATCACCGCGCTGGTGAATTCGACCATCCTGACGGTGGCGAGCGTCACCCTCCTGGTCGTGCTCGGCGCCATGGTCGGCTTCGTCATGCAGCGCCGCCCCTCGGTGTGGACCGGTGTCGCCAATTTCCTCGTGCTGGCGGGTCTCATCATGCCGCCGGCCGTCGTGCCGACGATCTGGACGCTGCAGGGGCTCGGGCTCTTCAAGACGCTGCACGGGATGATCCTGATCGAGGTCGCCTATGGCCTCGCCTTCAGCGTGCTGCTCTTCCGCGCCTTCGTATCGACCATCCCCCGCGAGATCGACGAGGCGGCGATCATCGACGGCGCCGGGCCGCTCGATCTCTTCTTCCGCATCATCCTGCCGCTGCTGAAACCGGTGATCATCACCGTCATCGTCGTGCAGTCGGTGGCCATTTTCAATGACTTCACCAACCCGCTCTACTATCTGCCCGGCAAGCAGAACGTCACCGTGCAGCTGACGCTCTATAATTTCCAGAGCATGTTCGACACGTCCTACAATCTCCTCTTCATGAACATCCTCATCATCACGATTCCGCCGCTGATCGTGTTCCTCTTCTTCAATCGGCAGATCGTGGTCGGTATGACCGCCGGCGCCGTGAAGGGCTGATCCCTCCTCCAGGTCCTCGTGCCCGACGGGTCACGTCGCCCGCCGCTTCCAAGCGGCGGGCGACTGTCTTTTGTCGATCCACTTGACGTGGGAAAAATTCCCACACATAACAACGGCGACGGCTTTGGCCGGTTTGAGCGGAGTGGAGCGACGGCATGCTCGCCATCGGGACAGGTTGCAGGTTTGCTTGGTGCGGCGGGGTGGCCATCACGGCCCCGCCTCCGCCCTCCGCCGTGCGTCACCAAGCGGACATCCGGCGGCGGGACGGGGAGGGGACGGACATTCCGCGTCGCTTCCGGCCCCGCCTCGCCGCCGGGTTCGGCGATCTGGCCGACGATGGTCTGAGGAGTTTCGACCGCATGGCGCCTCGCGTCTCGGTCGCGCTAATGGTCGCGCTCGCGGCCTTGTTCTGCGTCGCCTCGTCGCTTTCGCTGCTGGCGACGCTGATCGCGGGCTGAAACGCATCACCTTGTCGCAAAAGGACAAACAGCCCTCGGCGAAGCCTGATATGGAATTTCGCGGGGACGCAGCGCGGTTGTCTCGGGGGTCCGGTTCGCTGGATGGGTGGCTTGCGCGCGTCCCCGCCCTTGTGGCTCGCCCTGCAACCGGGAGCAGGCTCGGGCGTTGCTGTGCTGCTCCGATTTCGGGGCGCGAAAGGCCCAGATGTTCTCCATTTTCCAGCAGTGGACGCTCCTCGCCCTTGAGTCGCAGGAGGTGATCATGCTGCGCGCTGCCCGGCTCGCGCGCGGGGATGCCAAGGCGAAGACCGAGGCGCGACGCATGGTCTTCGAGAAGGTGGCGGCGGCCGAGCAGGCCATGGCCGCGCTGATGACCGGTGGATCGCCCGAAGCCGTCGTGAAAGCCTATCGCCGCCGCGTGCGCGCCAATGCGCGGCGCCTCGCCAAGGGCTGAGCGAGCGCTCGAACGAAGGTCGGGGCGACGCTGAGCGCTCCGGCTGTGACGGTCGGCGGCCTTGCTTTTGCCGGTCGGCGACCGGAAAAGACCCGGACATCTCGCCGGGGTTCACCGATTGGCCGATTCGCCGCCCGCCGCCAGCAGCCGCAACCGCACGATCGCCATCGCCTCGGCGATCTGGGGCGCCTCGATCTTCCTGTCGCGCATCATCGGCCTCGTCCGCGAGCAGATCGTCGGGCGAACGCTCGGCGCAAGCCGCGAGGCGGACCTCTATTTCGCCTCCTTCACGCTGCCGGACTTCCTCAACTATCTCCTCGCCGCCGGCGCGCTTTCGATCGTCTTTATCCCGATCTTCCTCGAGCATCTGCAGAAGGGCGATGAGGCCGGCGGCTGGCGCGCCTTCAGCGTCATCGCCAATTTCATCGCCGTGGTCGGGACGCTCGGCATCGTCCTGATGATGGTGTTCGCCCGGCCGCTCGCCGGCATCGTGGCTCCGGGCTTCACCGAGGCGGGCGAGATCGACACGCTTGTGCGGTTGATGCGCATAATCCTGCCGGCGCAGTTCTTCCACATCGTCGGCGGGCTTCTTTCGGCGACGCTGCAGGCGCAGGACCGCCATGCGCTGCCGGCGACCGCGCCGCTCGTCTATTCGGTCGGAATCATCATTGGCGGCCTCCTTGGCGCCACCTTCGGCTGGGGTGCCGACGGCTTCGCCTGGGGCGTGCTGGTCGGCTCGATCGTCGGACCATTCGGCCTGCCGCTCTATGGCTGCCTGCGCCATGGCATGCGGTGGCATCCGACGCTGTCCTTCCGAAATCCGGATCTCGGCCGCTACCTCTTCCTGTCGCTGCCGATCATGCTCGGCTTTTCGATCGTCCTCGTGGACCAGTGGATCATCAAGAACCAGGCATCGTTCCTGCCGGCCGGCGATCTCTCCTACCTGCAATATGCGCGCACGCTGATGAATGTGCCGATCGGCGTGTTCGGCATGGCGCTCGGGGTCGCCTCCTATCCGACGCTGTCGCGCACGGTCGCCAGCGGCCGAATCGACGAGGCCTATGGCGTGCTCGTCCATGCCGTCCGCCTGATGCTGGTCGCGACCTTCGCGGCGGAAGTGGCGATTACGCTGGCAGGTTTCGAGGCCGTCTATCTGATCTGGGGCGCCTTCGCGAGCCGCTTCACGCTTGCCGATGCCGCCGCGACCGCGACCGTCCTCTCCTTCATGTCGATCGGGCTTTGCGGCTGGGCGGCGCAGACGCTGATCGGCCGCGGCTTCTATGCCCTCGGCAGCACCTGGATGCCGACGATCATCGGCACGATCGCGACGGTCGTGCTGATCCCGCTCTATGTCGTGCTCCGCCAGCAGGCCGGCGCGGTCGGGCTCGCCATTGCGAGTTCGGTGGCGATCCTCGCTTATGTGCTCGTGCTCGGCTTCCTGCAGCGCCGCCGCTTCGAGCGCGAGGCGCGGGCACGCGGCCAGGAATTGCCCAAGGATTCCGGCATGTTGGACGGAGCGGTCCGTGCCGGCGCTGCGGCGGCGATCGCGATAGGCGCCGGCCTTGCCTTCAGGACCGTCCTCGTCGAGTGGCTGCCCGGGCTCGGCATCGGCGTGATCCTGCTGCGCGGCGCCATCCTCTCGGTCGCCGGCATCGCCTTCTATGCCTTGCTGGCGCGGTTGTTTGGCCTCAAGGAGCTGGCCGAGGTCACGGCGCGGATCACGTCGCGTTTCAAGCGCAGGCGCAAGGTCGCCGGCTAGCTAGAACTCATGGCCGCGCGAGCGGCGCTCCCTGACCGTTCGATCGAGCACGGCCGTGGTACGGCGGGCCATGGTCTCGCAGCGCCGGTGCAATTCGCGCAATTCCTCGTCACTCAGCCGCTCGATGCCCATGAAGTCATCTTCGGCATCTGAGACGCGGATGAGCTCGTCGAGCTTTGTCTGCAGGGCGGCGCCGTCGCGGTTCTGCGTGTTCTGGATGAGGAAGACCATCAGGAAGGTGATGATGGTCGTCGAGGTGTTGATGACCAGCTGCCAGGTCTCCGAAAAACCGAAGATCGGGCCGCTGGCCGCCCAGAGGACGACGCCGCCTAGGCAGACCAGAAACGCTATGGGCGTTCCGGCCGCATGGGCGGCGCGGGTCGCGAAGGCGGAGAACAGTCGATCGAAAGGCATTGCGGCGGGCTTGTATGGATGAGCCCGCAAAGGGAACCCGCTGCTTGGAAGCAGCGGATTCAGTCTGCAGGGACGGCACCCGAACGCCAAGCCTCAGCTCTTGTTCCAGCGAGGCGCCGCCCCTTTTCGCAGCTCAGCGGCGCGGCCTGAGATCGCGGAGGCGGGCCGTGGCGGCGGCGAGCGGCGCATCGAGGCGGATCGCGCTCACCGGCTCGTCGCTGTCGATGCGCTTGGTGAAACAATACCGACCATTATCGACAAAAATCTCGATCAATCCGACATCGATGAACAAACGCAGCGCCGTCGGCCGGACGTCCTCGATGAAGTAGCGCGGCGAGGGCCGCTTGCCCGGCGGCACGAAGTCGAGCTCGAGCTTGTCGCCGTCATAGTCGAGGGCGACGCCGAAACTCGGATGGTCGAAGACGAGGCGGAAGGGCACGCCCGGTTCGCCGAGCTCGATCTCGACCTCGCCGAGCCCGTCGGCGAGCGGCAGGGGGCTGGCATCGGCGGGGATCGTCCGGGGCGGCTGCGGCAGGCGCAATTCGGCGACCGCCTCGATCGGCGGCGTCGACAGCGCCCCCTCGCTCCAGACGAGCCGGCGCGGAAAGGTCATGCAGCTCGGGAAGTCGTGTTCCTTGAAGACGTCGGTCCAGTTCGCCGCCCAGGAGATGCCGAACGGACCATCGGCGCCGACGATGCCCTGGAAAGCGTAGCAGTCGGTGCCGTGGTCGAGCTCGTCGCGGCGGATCGGCGTGAAGCGGGCGCCATCGAAGCGGCCGGTGAGGGCGATGGTCATGTTGCGGCGGCGGCTCACCTCGTCGCGCGAGCCGAGCATGCCGAAGATCAGCACGAAGAGGCGTTCGCCCTCGCCGTCGAGCGCCACCATGCAGGGGCATTCGGCGGGCAGCTTCTGCGTCGTCGGCTCGCTGTGCAGCACGCCGGCGAAACGCCAGCCCTCGGCGCCGTCCGCGCTGTCGCTCTCATAGAGCAGCACCAGCGCCGCCCGGTCGTCGCCGCCGCCGAGCAGCATCTTCCAGCGCCCGTCCGGCCCCTTGAAGACGTAAGGATCGCGGAAATCCTTGCGATAGCCGGGGAGGTCGGGCGTTTCGGTCACGACCGGCGTCGCCTCGCCGGGCGCCAGCAGATCCGTCGAGACGGCGGTCATCTGCCATTCCCAGTTCGGCGTCCGGTCGTCCTCGCGGTCGGTGTAGAAGACGCGCAGCGAGCCGTCGGCCTGCGGAACGGCCGAGCCGGAAAAGACCCCGCCGGTCTTGGCATCGGAGGCCAGCATCTCGGCGCGCGGCAAAAGGAAGATTGGCTGGTCGGCCCAGTCGATGCCGTTCCTCGAAGCTGCATGGCCCCAATGCATCGTGTTCCAGCGCAGGCTGTGCGGATAATGCTGGTAGAAGAGATGCATGCGCCCGCCGGCCTCCGAGAGGCCGTTCGGATCGTTCATCCAGCCGAAGGGCGGCGCGAGATGCAGCCGGTAGCGCGGCGAGACCTGGCGGTTGCGCCCGGTGGTGAAGAGAGTGCGGATGCCCTCGTCGAGGACGCGCGCCGGATCGAAGGCATAGACGAGGGATACGTCCGTCGCGGCCGGATCGAAGGCGAGCGACGCTGGTCCCTCTTCGAGATCGGCCGCCTCGCTGCGGGTGAAGTCGTCGGAGCGCGGGCCGGCGAGGAGGATCGTCGATCCATTCGCCGTCGTCAGGGTGACGCGCGAGGCGTCCGCTTCGCCAACCGGCTTCTGGAAGACATGCAGGGTTTCGCCGTGTCGGACGGCGAGATCGATCTTCATGGACGTCGTCCCTTGTTGCGGCATCAGCCCTTGACGGCCGAGGAGATGAAGGAGCTGACGAACCAACGCTGGAACGCCAGATAGAAGATGAGCACCGGGATCATCATCATGACCGAGGCGGCCATGGCGCTGTTCCAGTAGACGCTGTCATGGCCGAAGAACGAGGCGATGCCGACCGAAATCGGCCGCGCACGATCGGTCTGCGTCACCATCAGCGGCCACAGATACTGGTTCCAGGTCTCGATGCCGAGCAGGATCGCGACCGTCGCGAGCACAGGCAGGCTGATCGGCAGGAACACCGACCAGTAGATGCGGAACGGCCCGGCGCCATCCACCGTCGCGGCGTCATAGATGTCGCGCGGCACCTGGATGAAGAACTGATAGATCAGGAAGATGTAGAGCGGGCTCGCCATGAAGGGCAGGATCTGGGCCGCGAAGCTGTCGGAAAGGCCGACGCGGTTCACGATGGTGAGGAGCGGCAGCACGATCGATTCCTGCGGCACGATATAGAGCGCGATGAGCGCGGTCAGGATCACCGCTCGGCCGGGCAGCCGCCCCCAGGCGAGCACAAAGGCGGCCATCGAATTGAGGAACACGCCGCCGAGCACCGTCACGAACAGGATGATCAGCGAATTCAGGAGATAGCGGCCGAAGGGCAGCGCGCCGGAGAAGGTCCAGACATCGCGGAAATTCTGCAGCGAGGGATCGGAGACCCAGAAGGCGCGGAACGAGCCCATGTCGCCGAGGATCTGGAACCGGTCGGGCTTCAGGCTCGCCACTGCCAAAAGGAACAGTGGCGAGATGACGACGAGGGCGAGGATCGACACCGCGACGACCGCGATGACGCGGCTCCAGTCGCGCGGCACGGGCCGCGAGGGTGCCGGGGCGAGGCTGGCGGGATGCGAGATCGAGGTCATTTGCGGTCCCTCACCACGAAGCGCTGCACCAGCGAGACGATAAGGACGATGAAGAAGAGGATGATGGCGACGGCGGAGGCGAGGCCGAGCCGCTGGTTCACGAAGCCGGCCGTGAACATGTAGTGGACGACGGTGTCCGTCGTGCCGCGCGGGCCGCCCTGGGTCAGGATGTTCACCTGCGTGAACAGCTTGAAGGCCTGGATGGTGGTGATGATGAGCACGAAGATATGCGTCTGGCGCAGCGAGGGCATGGTGACATGCCAGAAGCGCTGCCAGCGATTGGCGCCGTCGAGCTCGGCCGCCTCATAGAGCGATTCCGGGATGCCCTGGAGACCGGCGAGATAGACGATCATCTGGAAGCCATAGGCCTGCCAGGCCGAGAGCAGCACCAGCGCCGGCATCGCGAAGCGCGGATCGCCGAGCCAGTCGACCGGGCCGGCCATGCCGAAGGAGAGCACCGACAGGATCTGGTTGAACGGGCCGGTCGGATACTGGAACAAGGTCGCCCAGATGACGCAGACGACGACCATCGAGGTGATCGCCGGCAGGAAGAACAGGCCGCGGAAGACGTTGCGGAACGGCAGCTTGGTGTTGAGGATCAGCGCCACGGCGAGCGCGAAGCCGCACTGCACCGGCAGCACCATCAGCGTGAAGCGGGCGACGTTCCAGAGCGCGACCCAGAATTCGTGGTCGGAAAGGATGTTCTGGAAGTTGTCGAGGCCGACGAAGCGCGGCGGCACCGGCCGCGGGATCAGCCGCTCATTGGTGAGCGCGATCCGGAACGAGGACAGGAAGGGCAGCAGCAGGAAGACGGCGATGAGCGCGAGCGCCGGCAGCAGCATCGCCGCCTCCTGCACCCGGCCGCCGAACAGCGCCCCGCGCCGGCCCGCGCCAGGGGCGGGCACCGCATCGATCGACATGGATTCCTCCCGGTTTGAAAGGGGCCGCGCCGGAGCGCCGGCGCGGCCCGCTCACGAGGCTCAGTTGCCGCCGAAGGGCGGATAGCCGTCATTGTCCTCGATATCGGCGTCGATTTCCTTGGCGGCCCTGGAGAGCTCGTCCTTGGCGTCGGCACCGTCGAAGATGTTGTTCATCGCCTTCTGGAAGGCGAGGGTGATGGTCGGATAGGCCGGATGCGGCGGACGCGGCACGGCGCTCTTCGAGGCCTGCTCGAAGGCGAGCGCCATGGCGCCACCCTCTGCATAGAGGGGCGAATCCGCCGCGAAGGACTTCAGGCCCGGGAAGCCGGCATGCTCGCGATAGGCGGCGCGATAATCGGGATCCTGCAGCATGAAGGAGAGGAACTTGCCGGCCAGCGCCGGGTCGGATGCGTTCTTGGTGATCGCATAGATCCAGGTGCCGTTCGGGCTGGCACTCTTCTCACCGAACTTCGGCAGCGGCACCACGACGACGTCGTCGCCCATCTGCGCCTTGGCCTCGGCATAGAACCAGTGGCCGCCCCACGCGAGCGCGGCCGGACGCCCTTCGGCATAGAACTGGTTGCCGCCGGCCGACTGCGGCACGACCCAACCCTTCTGCACCCAGCTCTGCATCATCTTCGCCGCCTCGACGCAGGTATCGCCGTCGAGCGTGCCCTCGGCCTTCCAGGTGGTGCGGTCGATCAGGTCGCAGCCGAAGGATTCGAGCACCGGCTCATAGGCATAGGTGATCCACTCGGTCTTGGTGCCGTAGGAGCGGAAAAGGTCGATCGGCCACTTCACGCCCGGCGTCGTCGAGAGCTTCTCGAGCAGCGCCTCGAACTCGTCCTTGGTCCAGGCGTCATCGACCGAGGTCGGGATGCGCACGCCGAGATCGGTCAGCTGCTTGCGGCTCGCATAGAGCGCCACGGTCGAATCGACGAGCGCCACGGCATAGAGCTGCTTGTCGACCGGGTAGGTGCCCTGCGAGACGTTCGACGCCGTCATGTCGTCGAGCACCGCCTTGTCGATGAAGGGGGCGATCGGCTGGATGAAGCCGGACCAGACATAGTTGGCGAGGAACGGCGCATCGAGCTCCATGATGTCGGGCAGCGCATTGGCGGAAACCGCCGCGCCGACCTTCTCGTTATAGGCATCGTGCGGCGTGTTGATGAGTTCGATGGTCGTGCCCGGATTGGCCGCCTCGAACTTCTTCGCCGTGTCGGTGATGATCTTCACCTCATAGGGGTCGCCCTGGAACATGAGCTTCAGGGTGGCCGCCTCGGCCGACGACAGGCCTGCAAGCCCGGCGCCGAGCGCCGTGGTGAGCGCCGTCAGGCGCAGTAAACGATTACCCATGCGTGACATGAACGTCCTCTCCCTCATGCAACCGGTCCGCGGCGCTTCACACCGAAGCGCGTTCGACGAAGCGGAACGGAATCTCCTCGATACTCCCCGCCGGCGCCTCATGCCCGGCGAGAATCTCGGCGGCGCGCCGGCCCATGGCCCGGTGCGGCAGCGCCATCGTGGTGAGCGGGGGATCGAGCCTTGCGGCGATCTCCACCTGATTGTCGAAGCTCGCGACCGCGACATCGCGCGGGATCGCGAGATCATGCCGGCGCAGCGCGCCATAGACCTCGAGCGCCACGCGGTCATTGCCGCAGAGGATCGCGTCGGGGCGCGCCGCAGCGCCGCCGAAGAGTTCCGCGACATGCTCGAAGACGAGGCTGCGCGCCTGGCCCGAATAGGTGCCGCGGGTCGCGGGCCGCATCAGCGTCTCGTCGACGGCAAGGCCGGCCGCGGCATGCGCGTCGCGGAAGCCATCGGCGCGCAATTCGCCCGCGAGAAGGCCGGGGAGGTTGATGAAGGCGATGCGCCGCCGACCGGAGGCGATGAGGTGGCGGGTGATCGTCGCGCCCGCCTCGCGCTCGGCCGGCACCAGCGAGGGGATCACATCCTCGGCGTCGCGGCAGTTGATCATCAACCGGATGGCGTCGCGCGCCTCGGGCGGCAGTTCCACGACCTGATGATACATCGTCGCATAGGCGATCGCCTGCGGCATCAGCCGCTGCAACTCGGCGATGCTCGCCGCGACGGGGCGGCCGCTGCCGGTCGAGGTGACGATCACGGAGAGGCCGTCGGCGCGCATCGAATTGTCGAAGGCGCGCATGATCTCGGTTGCGAAGGGTTGGGTGATGAGCCCGTCGGCGACGATGCCGATGATCGGCATCACGCCGCGCCGCATGCCCCGCGCCACGAGGTTCGGCACGTAGCCGAGCTCGTTCGCGAGCGCGCGGATGCGCTCGCGGGTGTCGGCCGACATGCGGATCGAGCCGTCGCCATGCAGCGCGCCGGAAACGGTCTTGACGGAGACGCCAAGCCGGCCGGCAATATCCTGCAGGGAGACCTTGGCGCGCGACATCGAGCGTGGCGTTTCCGCGGTGGGTTATCGTTTACTCACGTCTATCTGAACGGGTTTGCGTGTCAAGTCCCTCTGATCCGTCGGTGGGCTTGCGCTAGATCAGAACCGGGCCTTCGAGCCGGCACGAAGCTTCCGGGCCGGATCGGAAGATCCATACGGGGGAAGGAACATGCCAGACATCAAAGCTTCAGGGAGGGCGGCCCTGATCGCCGGCGCCGCCGTGCTTGCCTCTCTCTACGCCGCCGGCCCGGTCATGGCCGCGTCGGGCGCAGCGCTGGAGGAGACCTGCGCCAGCGAGGCGGCCAAGCGCCTCAAGGTCGGCCGCGATCAGGTCACGACGCTGCCCGGCGAAGTCTATCAGGGCCAGACCATCGTCACCGGCCAGACGCCGCCGTCCGGCGACGATGTCACGTCCTTCCAGTGCCGTTTCAGCGGCAAGGGCGCGCTCGCGAAGTTCAGGGCCTATCCGCCGGCCGGCGGCGGTCCGGCAGCGCCGGCCGAGGCCGCGCCCGGGGCGATCATGGACCAGAGCGTGCCGAAGGCGGCGCGCAAGACCTGCCTCAAGGCCGTCGCCAAGGTGACGAACATCAAGCAGGTCGCGATCACGGCGATGATTTTCTCTGAGGCCAATTCCGAGGTCACGATCGGGGTCGGGCCGCAGAAGGCGCCCTGGCGCTGCCTCGTCTCGAATACGGGCGTCGTGCAGGAAACCATGTCGCTCGCCGACGAAGGCGCGCTCTGACCGCGAGCGAGAGGGGGAGGTGACCATGAGCATCATTCAACGGATCGGATTGATCGTGCTGGCCGCATGGCTGGCGATGCCGGCTGCTGCCGAGGCGGCGAGCCGCATCCGCTTCGCGCCGGGCGCGGACAGCGCGACGCTGCGCGGCCGGATCATCGGCTATGAGGTGCGCGACTATGTCGTCTCGGCTCGCGCCGGCCAGGTCATGACCGTGACCATGGCGTCCGACAATCGCACGGCGAGCTTCAACATCCTGCCGGCCGGCTCGCGCGAGGCGATCTTCATCGGCGCGGTCGGCGGCAACACGTTCACGACGAGGCTGGCTCGAAGCGGCGACACGGTGATCAGCGTCGGCCTGGCGCGGAGCGCCGCGCGCCGGAACGAGGCCGCGAATTTCCGCCTCTCGGTGCGCATCACCGGCGGCCCCGGCTGGGCGGAGCCGCCGGCGCAGGACTTCGCGGACGGACTCACCGGCGGACCCGACACCTGGCGCGTCGCCGGCGTGCCGCCGGGCGACCTCCTCAATATCCGCCGCGGCCCATCGCCATCGGCGCCGGTCGTCGCCAGCGTGCCCAACGGCACCCGCCTCGCCAATGGCGGCTGCCGCATGGTCTCGGGCTCGCGCTGGTGCATGGTCGACGTCCCCGGCGGCTCCGGCATCAGCGGCTGGGCCAACGGGCGCTTCCTGCGCGAGTAGCGTTCACGCGGCAGGCTGGGGGCGGCCGATGAGGTAGCCTTGCGCGAAGCGGCAGCCATGTGCCTCGAGCCAGGCGAGCTGGCCTTCCGTCTCGACGCCTTCGGCGACGACGTCGATCGAGAGCTGCGCGCAGAGCCCGAGCACAGCATCGACGATCGCCCGTGCGCGCATGTCGGTTTCGAGGTCCTCGACGAAGCCGCGGTCGAGCTTGATCTTGGCGATCGGCAGGCGGTGCAGGTAGGAGAGCGAGGAATAGACGGCGCCGAAATCGTCGATCGCGACCTGCACGCCGAGTTCGCGCAGGCCCGCGATCAGCGCGCTGGCGCGGTCCGGCTCGTCGATGACGACCCGCTCGGTGAATTCCAGCCACAGCCGATGGGCCGGCAGGCCGCTTTCGGCGAGCGCCGCGGCGACGATCGCGACCAGATCGCCCTCGCCGACCCAGTTCGACGCCACGTTGACGGAGATCCACCCGCCATCGTTCTGCCGCGCCGCCTCCTTGCAGGCCCTCCGCAGCACATAGTGATCGAGCCGTTGCCAGAGGCCGCTGCGCTCGGCCGCGGCGGCGAAGCGGTCGGGCGCCACCGGTCCCTCGCCGGGTCGGTTCCAGCGGCAGAGCGCCTCGCGGCCGACGATCACGCGGTCGGCCACGGCGACGATCGGCTGCCAGACGAGCGTAAGCGCGCCGATGTCGATCGCGCTCGCCAGCGCCTCGACGAAGCGCTGCCGCTCCGTCCGCTCATGCTCGATGCCCGGCGAATAGCGGATCGCCGATCCGTCGTCGCGCTCGCGGGCGACCTCGAGCGCGATCTCCGCCGAACGGACCAGCGTTTCGACCGAGCGGCCGCGGTCCTCCATGACCGCGTAGCCGCAATGCGCCCCGAGCGGCACCACCGCGCCGTCGATCTCGGCGGCGCCGCCGAGCACCGCCAGCGTGCGCTCGGCAAAGCGCGCGATGTCCTCGTCGCTGCGCCCGTCGGTGACGAGCAATCCGAACGTATCGCCGGCCATGCGCGCAACGAAGCCGGGCGGCAGCATGCCGGAAATGCGCCGCGCCGCGATCATGATGCGGGCGTCGCCGATTGCATGGCCGAAGCGCTCGTTGACGTCCTTCGAGCCGGACAGATCGAGCAGGACCAGCGCGACGCCTTCGGGAGAGGCCTGCATTTCCTGCATCGCGCGGCGGATCAGGGCGAGGCGATCGGTGAGACCGGTGAGCACATCGTGATCGGCGACCCAGTCGGCGCGCTGCTTGGCCTTGATCGCCGCCGCCTCCGCCATGCGCAGCCGCGTCACATCCAGAAAGATGCCGTCGCCCATGCCGTCGCCGCGGTTTTCGCGGACTTGCGTCTTGGCATGGATCCAGCGGGTGGAGCCGTCGGGGTGCCGGTAACGATACTCCTCGTCGAAGCCGCCCCGGGTCTGCGCGGCCTTCGCCATCGCGGCCCTGATGCGGGGCAGGTCTTCCGGCAGGATCCGGTCGATCACGGCATTGCTGTCTTGCATGAGGTCCTGGGCCTCGATCCCGAGAACCTCGCGAACCCTGCCGCCAACGAGATCGAAGCGAAGCAGGCCGTCCGGTCCGAAAGTGCGTCGACAGATCACGCCCGGCACATTGGCGATGATGCCGGTGAGCCTTTCATTGCTGGCGCGCAGCGAGGTTTCGAGATCGCGCCGTTTCTCGTTGGAGACCAGCACGAGGGCGGCCCCGAAAGTCAGTACCGGCACGACGGCGACCACCGCCTTGGTCGCGACGAGAAACGGATGCGTCGGATGCAACTGTTCGAAGTCGATGGCTATCACCGGCAGCGCGATACTGGCCGTCGCCCAGGCCGAGACGAACGCCGCCATGCCGAGGCTGAACGCCTTGCCGGGCTCCGACACCGATGACAGGCTCCAGCCGCGCCAGAGCGCGGCGATGAAGCCGCCACAGCCGGCAAGGACGATGATCGCCACGCCGGGCGCTGTGCCGGCGCCGGCGAGCAGCGCCCGGGCGCCTGCCGCGATGGCGAGGGTGATGAGCCCGGCGGGAAGACCGAAGAACGGCGCCGAGAGAACGACAGGAACGACGCGGACATCGAGCAGGAAGCCGCTTTCGCTGCCGATCGGCCAAACCATGCAGGCGGCCGAGAAGAGCCCCAGGGCAAAACCGCATCCAAGCCGCTGCAGCCGGGGCGCATGCAGGCCAATCTGAGCGCTGAGATAGGACAGGAAGATGATAAGGACGGCGAAGATCGCCGCGCTGCGGAGCAGGCCGTCGAATATGAAGTGAAACTGGTCTTCGCCCAACCGCCCCTCCCGGGAACGCAACAAAACATAGCAGCAAGCACGATCGGCGCCCGCAGTGTTTGATCTCATGCAAGCTTTTGCCCATCGATCAAACATTTGCCGCAGTTTCGCAAGGACAAATATCGAAGCGTTACAATGTGCGGTTGATCTGGATCAAGCGATCGTCAGTGTCCGACAAGAAGCAGTATCCAGAGCCCCGACGCGGCGGCCCCGGGCATCGCGCGACGGAACGCTTGCGACAAGGATGACTGACGATAAGGGCGAAGTCTCATCGGCGGTCTGGTTCGAGCCTGTCGCGCCGTCGGAACAGTGTCCGCTCAGGCTCGGCAGCGAGCCCGTGGGCCGTCAGGGGGGCGATGGCATCGCGCTGCGGCGCGACGGACGATCAGCGCGCCTCAAGGGATTCCCTCACGCGGGGGATCGCAGAAGGGTCTGCCGCGTTGCGGTGTCAGGCGGACGCATCGCGCCGCCGGCCCGCATCACCAGGGAGGCCATCATGCGGATCGTCCTTCTCCTCGCCGCGCTCGCATTCGCCACGCCGACGCTCACCGCCTGCACCACCGCCAACCCGAACTCGCGCGTCTACCAGACGATGAACAACCAGCCGAATGTCTGCGGCAAGGGCTTCAAGCGCGACATTGACGCCTGCTGAGCGACCGCGATCACAGCCGGCGGACCTCGGCTCTAAACGGCCACGGACCGGCTCAAGCCCGTCCGTGGCGCGTCACTCGGAGGTCTTGCCGATCGTGTCGGCCATCTGGGCGCCGCGCGCCCCGAGCGGCAAGGGCGCGCCGGTCGTCGAATCGACCGCGGTCTGATGCTCCATCTCGGCATTGAGTTCGGCGCCGAGGAGCACGACCGACGCCGACAGCCAGATCCATGTCATGAAGGCGATGATGGCGCCGAGCGGACCGTAGGAGCTTTCGTAGCTTCCGAAGCCGGCGACGTACCAGGAGAAGAGGCTGGACACGAGAACCCAGAGCACCGCGGCCAGCGTGCTTCCCCATGTCACCCAGCGCCATTTCGGCTGCTCGCGCGAGGGGCCGAAGCGATAGAGGAAGGCAAGGGCAAGCCCGATCGCCACGATCATGACCGGCCAGCGGAGAAGCGAGATCCAGAATTCGGCCCGCGCGTCGACCTTGAGGAGGCTGAAGATCACGGGAACGGCGATCACGACGCCGACCGCCACGATGCCGGCGACGAGCGCGAGCAGGGTGAAAGCGAGCGACTGCAGATTGAGCACGATGAAGCTGCGCCGCTCCGTCTCCTCATAGGCGACATTCAGCCCGTCGAAGGCGGCCTTCATCCCCGAATTCGCGCTCCAGATCGCGATCAGGACACTGAGGGCGAAGCGGAGGCCGAGGGCTCCGTTGGAGGCAGCGACCGCCAGCTCGATCTGCGCGGCGATGAGGTCATAGGCGCCGGCGGGAAGCACGAAGGCGAGCTGGGACAGATGCTGCCCGATCGTCGAGGTATCTGCGAAGAGGCCATAGAGCGCGACCAGCGCGCTGAGGCCCGGGAAGAGCGCCAGCAGCGTGAAGAAGGCCATGCTGCCGGCGACCGAGAAGACGCGGTCTTCCGCGGTCTGTTCATAGACCCGCCACAGGATATCGCGCCATCCGCGCGCCGGAATCTCGCCGGGCGCATCGGCGAGCCTGCCGCGGCCCGGCTCCCGCGCGTCGATCTCTGTCTCGACGGGCCTCCCCTGATCGGGCAGCGGCCCGGATACGGCCTGTGTCATAGTCAACGCCCCCAGCATTCGCGGTTGGTCAACCGCGCATGGGAGGCGAGAGTTCCGAGAAGATTGTGCGGGCATGGCAAGCCGGCGATCCATGAGGCCGGCTTCGAAAATTCTTGCTGGATGGAAGGTGGTGCCTGGGGGCGGAATCGAACCACCGACACGCGGATTTTCAATCCGCTGCTCTACCAACTGAGCTACCCAGGCCCACGCGCGAAGCGCCTTGGCGCCGCGGGAACAGCGGCCTTATAGGGGAGGCGGCGGAGGCTGTCCAGAGGGCGAAAAGTGGCCTGTGGATGGCGCGGGATCAGAGCTCGTGGCGGCCGCCCTGGTCCGCCGGCAAATCATCGTCGGAGGCGAGCGCGCTCTCTTCCGTCTCGACGGCCGGGATCGCATAGGAATTGCTCAGCCAGCGGTGCAGGTCGACATCCTTGCAGCGCTTCGAGCAGAACGGATAGGCGTCGCGCTGCGAATCGCGCCCGCAGATCGGGCAGGGCCGCTTGGCGCGGAGCGGCAGGATTTCGGCGCCGCGCGCCGGCTTGTCTTGGTCGGTCATATCGCTTCCCGAGGGACGACTCGTCAGGCCGGATCGGTCCAGCCCGTGCGCGTCGGGAACCCCTCTCCTTCGAGCATGGTCATGGTTTCGAAGAGCGGCAGGCCCACGACGCCGGTATAGGAGCCGACCAGCTTCACCACGAAGCTGCCGGCGAGGCCCTGGATGGCATAGCCGCCGGCCTTGCCGCGCCACTCTCCGGATTTCAGATAGGCATCCGCCTCGGCCCGCGAAAGACGCTTGAAGCGGACCTTGGTCTCGACGAGCCGTACGCGGATCGTGCCCTTCGGCGTCGCAAGCGCGATCGCGGTGTAGACATGGTGCGAGCGGCCCGAAAGGAGCAGCAGGCAATCCGCCGCCTCGTCCTCGAACTCGGCCTTGGGGAGGATGCGGCGGCCGACGGCGACGACGGTGTCGGCGGCAAGGAGATAGGCGCCGGCCATCGCCGGGTCCTTCGCCGCCACCGCCAGCGCCGCTTCGGCCTTGGCCCGCGCGAGGCGCTTCGCCAGGCTGCGCGGCAGCTCGTTCTTCAGCGGCGTCTCGTCGAGCGAAGCCGGCAGCAGCCCGTCGGGCTCGATGCCGGCCTGCGCGAGGAGTTGCACCCGGCGCGGGCTGGCCGAGGCGAGCAGCAGTCTGGGTTTCGAGGCGTTCGGCGTCTCTGTCATGGTCGTTCCGGATAGGGTCCGACTGTGTCTAGACAAATCGGCACCGCTTGCGAAGCGCTCAGTTGCCGGTCGGCGTCCAGCCGAAGCGTGCCTTGATGCGCTCGGCCAGCTGGTCGCGGACGGCGCGATAGGCCTCGAGAATCTGGTCGCGGCTGCCGCTGGCGAGCGTCGGATCGGGGGTCGGCCAGTATTCGACGCTCACCGCCATGCTGCGCGTCAGTTCGAGGGCGCGGTGATGCGCCTCCGGCGACAGCGTGATCACGACGTCGAAATTCGTGTCCTCGAGATCCTCGATCGTCTGCGGCCGGTGACGCGCGAGATCGATGCCCTGCTCGTCCATGACCGCGGTGGTGAAAGGATCGGCCTCGCCCTTGCGCACGCCGGCCGAGGCGACATAGAGCCCGCGCGGGAAGAGCCGCCGCATCAGCGCGGCGCCCATCGGCGAGCGCACGCTGTTCATGCCGCACATGAAGAGCACGGAACGTGGCGGGCGCGCCGCCGCGCCGGGGTCGAGGCTCGGCGGCGCGGCGTCCAAGCCTCAGCCTTTCCAGTGCAGCGCGCAGACGAGCGTGAAAAGGCGCCGCGCGGTCTCGAAGTCGACCATGATCTTGCCGGCGAGCCGCTCCATCAGGAGCTTCGACCCCTCGTCGTGAACACCGCGCCGTCCCATGTCGATCGTCTCGATCTGGCTCGGCGTCGCCGTTCGGATGGCGGCGTAATAGCTGTCGCAGATCGTGAAATAGTCGCGGACGATGCGCCGGAGCGGCGTCAGCGAGAGGAGATGCAGCACCAGCGGCCGGTCCTCGCCGTCGCGGATGTCGAAGACGAGGCGGTTGTCGCGCACCGCGAGATGGAGGCGATATTCGCCCGCCGCGTGGCCGGGCAGGACGAAGCGGTTGTCCTCGACGAGATCATAGATCGCGATGCGCCGCTCATGCTCGACATCGGCCGTCGAGCGGGCGATCGAGCCCGGATCGAGTTCGACCGCGACGAGCCGTCCCGCTTCGCCTCCGCTCACCTCCGCCATCGCCGGACGCTCCCTCGGACGCGCCTCGCCGGCGCGCCTCCCGTCGATCCTGCTACAGATTGAGCCGGATCGCCACCGAGCGGGCATGCGCGCCGAGCCCTTCGGCTTCAGCGAGCGTGATCGCCGCCGGCCCGAGCGCCCGGAGCTGCTCCGGACCGGTGCGCAGGATCGAGGTTCGCTTCATGAAATCGAGCACCGAGAGCCCGGACGAGAAGCGGGCCGAGCGCGCGGTCGGCAGCACATGGTTGGAGCCACCGACATAATCGCCGATCACCTCCGGCGTCGAGCGCCCGATGAAGATGGCGCCGGCATTGCGCACCCCGGCGAGCAGCGGCTCGGGATCGGCGACGGCGATCTCGAGATGCTCCGGCGCGATGCGGTTGGCGAGCGGCAGGGCGGCGAGGAGGTCGTCGACGACGATCACCGCGCCATAGTCGCGCCAGCTCGCCGCGGCCGTCTCGCCGCGCGGCAGCGTCTTCAACTGCCGCTCGACGGCCGCCTCGACCGCGTCGGCGAGCGCGGCGTCGTCGGTCATGAGCATCGCCTGCGCCGCCGTATCATGCTCGGCCTGCGCCAGGAGATCGGCCGCCAGCCAATCGGGATCGTTCTCGCCATCGGCGAGGATGAGCACCTCGGAGGGCCCGGCCATCATGTCGATGCCGACCGTGCCGAACACCTGGCGCTTCGCCGCGGCGACGAAGGCATTGCCGGGACCGACGATCTTGTAGACGGGGCTGATGGTGGCCGTGCCATAGGCGAGGGCGCCGATCGCCTGCGCGCCGCCGATCCGGTAGAGCTCGTCGACGCCGGCGAGCTTGGCCGCGACGAGCACCAGCGGATTGACGATCCCGTCGGGGGTCGGCACCACCATGACGACGCGGTCGACACCGGCGACCTTGGCCGGAACGGCGTTCATGAGAACGGAACTCGGATAGGAGGCGGTGCCGCCCGGCACATAGAGCCCGACCGCCTCGATCGCCGTCCAGCGCGAGCCGAGCTCGACGCCGAGCGAATCGGTGTAGCGGTCGTCGGCCGGCTTCTGGCGCTCGTGATGGGCGCGGATGCGGTCGCGGGCGAGCGTCAGCGCGGCGCGGGTCTTCTCCTCGACGGCAAGCTCGGCGGCCGCGAATTCGGCCTCGCCGATCGCGAGCGTCTCGGCGGTCAGCGGCAGGCGGTCGAAGCGGGCGGTATAATCGATCACCGCCTGGTCGCCGCGGGCGCGCACATCGGCGAGGATGGCGCGCACCGTGCTGTCGACATCCTCGGACACCTCGCGCTTGGCGGCGAGAAGCGCGGCGAAGCGCGCCTCGAAATCGGCGTCGGACTGGTGAAGGCGAATGGCCAAGGCACTGCTCCTGCTGGCACGGCACGAGGCCGCGACGCGGAGTGTCTAGCGCCTCTGCCTCCGCCGGGAAAGGTCAAGGAGGAGGCAGTCTGGGAAGAGGCGCCTCAGGCCTTCATGGTCTCGGGCGCGGCGTCGACATCGTGCTTCGGGCAGCAGGCGGTGGCCCAGGCCGGGCCGAAATCACTGATCGCTGCCTCGATGCATTCGACCTCGAGCGCGATCGCGCCCCCGCCGGCGAAAATGAGCGTCACCGTGCCGCCCGGCGCCTCGGCTGGATCGAAGGAAATCGCCAGGAGATCGAGCACGGCATCGGGATTGGAGCGGTCGATGCCCGAGGAGCGGACGCCGCGCACATTGTCGAAATGGAAGCCGGCGCGCCGCCGCTCCCAGCTCTTCTTCAGCGTGCCTTCGGCGGGTTTTTCCCAGACGAAGCGGTTGATCACCGCCGCGAAGCGCCGCTCGCGCGGCAGGAAGGTCATGTCGCCGACCTTCAGCACAGCATCCTGCACATGAGCCGAGACGACCGCGAGATCATCCTCGTCGAAGGCAACGAGCTTCAGCCGATCCATCGTGACGCACCCCATCATATGACTGCAAGTCAAACCCGGTCATCCGGGCCTTCATAACCTGGAGCCAAGGTGGGATGCGCCGTGCAATTGCGCAAGAAGAGGGCGCGAAGACTCAGCCGCTGATGCGTTCGAGGGTCGCGCCGCAGCGCGAAAGCTTGTCCTCGAGCCGCTCGAAGCCACGGTCGAGATGATAGACGCGGTTGACCATGGTCTCGCCCTCGGCAGCAAGGCCCGCGATGACCAGCGAGACCGAGGCGCGCAGATCCGTCGCCATCACCGGCGCGCCCTTCAGAACCGGCACGCCGACAATGGTCGCGTTCTGCCCGTCGAGATGGATCTCGGCGCCGAAGCGGGCGAGCTCCTGCACATGCATGAAGCGGTTCTCGAAGATCGTCTCGCGGATATGCGAGGTGCCCTGCGCGCGGCAGACCAGCGCCATCAGCTGCGCCTGCAGATCGGTCGGGAAGCCGGGGAAGGGCTCGGTCACGACATCGACGGGGCGCAGATCCGCGCCGTTGCGATAGATGCGGACGCCGGAATTGGTGACCGTGATCTCGGCGCCGACCTCGGAGAGGATCTCGAGCGGCCGCTCCAGCGTATCGCCGCGCGCGCCTTCGAGCAGCACGTCGCCGCCGGTCATCGCGACGGCCATGGCATAGGTGCCGGCCTCGATGCGGTCCGGCATCACGGAATGGCGCGCGCCATGCAGGCGGCTGACGCCCTCGATGCGAATGGTCGAGGTGCCGGCGCCGCTGATCCTGGCGCCCATCTTGATGAGGCAATCGGCGAGATCGACGATCTCCGGCTCGCGCGCGGCGTTCTCGATCACCGTCTCGCCGTCGGCGAGCGTTGCAGCCATCATGGTGACATGGGTGGCGCCGACCGTGACCTTCGGGAACACGACGCGGCCGCCCTTCAGCCCCTCGGGGGCGCGGGCGATGACATAGCCGGCATCGATCTCGATCGAGGCGCCGAGCGCCGTCAGCGCCTCCAGGAAGAGATCGACCGGGCGCGTACCGATGGCGCAGCCGCCGGGCAGAGACACCTTGGCGAAGCCCTCGCGGGCCAGCAGCGGCCCGATCACCCAGAACGAGGCGCGCATCTTGGAGACGAGATCATAGGGCGCCGTCGTGTCGACGATGGTGCGCGCCGTGAAATGCGCCGTCTCGGAGGAAAGCTCCGGATCGCCGATCCGCTTGCCCGAGATCGTCATGTCGACGCCGTGATTGCCGAGAATGCGCTTCAGGAGCGCGACATCGGCGAGGCGCGGCAGATTGGCGAGCGTCAGCGTCTCGTCGGTCAGGAGGCTCGCGATCATCAGCGGCAGCGCGGCGTTCTTGGCGCCGGAGATCGGGATCGTGCCGTTGAGGCGCGCGCCGCCGACGATGCGAATCTTGTCCATGGATCGGGACCCCGTTTCTCGAATCAGCGCGCGACGTCTAGCCGCCGAACGTTCAGAAGGCGCCGTTTACCTGACGATTGAGGCCGACTCAAGGATCGCGGGGGCGCGGGCAGGGGGCGGCAGGCCGGCGCGGCGGGCCGAGGTGGTCCGGCGGGGGTGCGAGGGCCAAGGCGCGCGTCAGGGCGTTTCGTCGTCCTCGCTGGCCGCGAGGTCGGCGCCGGGCAGGGCTGCGCGGGCCGCGGCCTTGCGCTTCATGAGATTGGCCTTCAGCGCCGCGGCGAGCCGCGCCTCGCGCCCCGCCCGCTCCTTTTCGCCGCGCGGGGAAGAGCCCGGCTCGCTGCGCGGGGAAGAAGCTGGCCGCGCTTTCTCATCCTTCGGATCCGTCATGCGCCGAAAATCCCGCCTTCGCC
>JAFKFV010000027.1 GCA_017307955.1 Allobosea sp.
ATCGCCTCGAAGGTGAGGCCGGCGGCCTCGATCCTCTCGACCAGCGCGCGGATGTCCGCTTCCTCCCAGAAACTGTCCCCGGGAAGGGTCGGATTGTTCATCTGGATGCCCGAGACGCCGATCTGCGCCGCGAAGCGCAGCTTCTCGTCCGTGAGCTCGTGGAACTGGCCGACGGCTATGCGCATCGCCGGTTGGGACATGACGGTGACTCCATGCTGGGAAAGGCGCGGGCGACAGGCGCTACCTGCCGCCGAGCGGGTCTCGGAGGGCTCGATTAAGATTGACCAAGACGGCAAACTGCCGTAACGCTTGGAGCAGTAATATACAAGAAGCGGTAAGCCTGATGAAGGTCAATATCGCTGCGGGAGGATGGAAAAATAACCGGGCCGCACGAGCCTGATCATTTCCATTTGATATGTATGATCTGCTCCTTGAGGTGGAGCGGATACAGATAGACGTTGTCGATCATGGATCGATGGCGGAAAGAACTGTTCGCCCGGGATCGCAGTGGGAGTGTCGGCTCCCTTGCGGAGAGGAGTTCCGGGCGGGCGGGAAATCGCGGCGCGCCGGCGGCGGTCCCGGGAGGGGCGTCGCGGCGATGGGCGCGAGGCGTGGATCCGACGCTGAAGGAGGGATCTGGCAGGCGCGCCGGCGGCGCGCGAGGTCGGGGCAGACGGGGGTCTGCGCCAGGAACTATCTCGAGGGAGGAAACTGTCACATGGTGAAATTGAAAGCTCTCGCCGGCGTACTGCTGGCGGCGGCGGCGTTTGTCGCGCCGGCCGCGTCGTTCGCCGAAAGCCCCGGCCTGCCGGCGGCCCAGGAAATCGTTCCCAAGGGCACGCTGCCCACGGTGCCGCGCAACCAGACGCTCAACCTCGCCTGGGGCGTGGCCGGCGGAACCTCGATCGGCACCACCAATCCGTGGGTGCTGCCGGGCTATACGCATCAGGAGGGCAACAACCTCCTGTTCGAGCCGCTGATGTATTTCTCCATCTTCAAGGATGGCGGCCAGTTCGTTCCGTGGCTGGCGGACAGCATGGAATATACCTCGCCCGACTTCACGTCGCTCGAGATCAAGCTCAACAAGGACGCCGCCTGGAGCGACGGCAAGCCGGTCACCGCGAAGGATGTCGTCTACACCTTCGAAGGGCAGATGAAATACGAGACGCTGCCCTACCACGCACACTTCCAGCAGTTCGTCGACAGCGTCACCGCCAAGGACGACAAGACGGTGGAAGTGAAGTTCAAGCAGCCGGCGCCGCGCTTCAAGTTCGAGGTGCTGACCGAGAAGTTCGATACCGGCCTGCCGATCGTTCCGGAGCATTGGGAAGCGGCGCAGGCCGATCCGACCAAGGCCGTCGGCCTCGACGAGATGCCGCATTCCGGCCCCTACAATGTCGTCGCCTGGAACGCGAACCAGAAGATCCTCGACCTCCGTCCGGACTGGTGGGCCGTCAAGGCCGGCCGCTCGCCCGAGCCGGCGGTGAAGCGCGTCGTCATCGCCAATATCCTGAACCAGCCCATCGACACCGTCGCTCAGCGGCTCGTGAACAACGAGTTCGATTCCTCGGTCGACATGCGCGCCCAGGTGATCGGCAACATCCTGGAGCAGAACAAGGACGTCCAGTCCTGGACGGGCACCGAGTCGCCCTATGGCTATCTCGACTGGTGGCCGAACTCGCTCTGGATGAACACCCAGCTGGAGCCCTACAACGATCCGAACATCCGCAAGGCGATCAGCCTCGCGATCGACCGCGACCGGATCAACGAGGTGCTCTATGACGGCGCCGAGATCGCGACGATCTATCCCTTCCCGCTCTATCCCAACCTTCAGAAATTCGCCGACAGCCCGGCCGTGAAGGCCGAGCAGGAGAAGTATCAGCCCGGCAAGTTCGACCCGGACGAGAGCGCCAAGCTCATGGAAGCGGCGGGCTGGAAGAAGAACGGCGACGAGCTCTGGGAGAAGGACGGCAAGACCTTCGACGCCACGATCCAGGCCTTCGAGTCGATCCATGGCGACATCGCGCCGGTTCTCGCCGAGATGCTCCGTCAGGCGGGCTTCGACGCCAATGTCAATTTCGGCACCGATGCCTACCAGAACATGGTCGACGGCAAGCCCGGGCTCTATCTCTTCGGCCATGGCGCGAGCCTCTACGATCCCTTCGAGGCGCTGAACCTGTTCCACGGCAAGTACAGCAACACGATCGGCTCGGCGGCGGGCAACAACCGCTTCTCGCGCTACAAGAACCCCGAGTTCGACGCGATCCTCGACGAGATCTCGCCGCTCGATTCCTCCGATCCGAAGTTCCAGGAAGGTGCCGCGAAGGCTCTCGGCATCTACTGGCGCGACACGATCGACGTGCCGGTCATCCAGTGGCTGCATCGCATTCCCTACAACAACCACTACTGGAAGAACTGGCCGAGCTCCACCAACGTCGCCGGCGGTACCAATGGCGCGTTCTGGGCCCATACCGGCCTCCTGGTGATCACCGGCCTGCAGCCCTCGGGCGCGCAGTAAAGCCGGAAGGGCAGGGCGCGGACGACGCTTCGCCCCGCCCCGTCCCTCAATGGATCACCCTTGCCAAAACGGCGCGCGCTCCTTTCGGCGCGCGCGCCTCCCGGCAGCAGGCATCCCGGTCGCCCATGGCGCACCGAGGCGAGAGACCGATCCCGTGAACCTCAAGCTCGTGGCCAAGCGCCTCATCTTCCTCGTCGTGGTTATCTGGGCCGCGTCGACGATCGTTTTCTTCATCCCGCGCCTCTCGAGCCGCAACGCGCTGCGCGAGCGCTTCGGCGAACTGGCCCGGACCGGCGGCTTCTCGCCGGCCGATCTCGAGAAGATCATCGCCTCGATGCAGCAGCAGTTCGGTCTCGACCGGCCGCTCTACGAGCAATACTGGACCTATCTTGGCAATATCCTCCGGCTCGACTTCGGCTATTCGCTCTATCGCTATCCGACGACGGTGACGGAGCTGATCGCGCAGTCGCTGCCCTGGACGATCGGCCTGCTGCTCGTCACCACCATCCTTGCCTTCGTGATCGGCAATTTCCTCGGCGCGGTCGCGGCCTGGCCGCGCGCGCCCGGCTGGATGCGCGGCATCGCGACGCCGTTCATTCTCCTGACCGGCGTGCCGCCCGTCATCATGGGCATCCTGCTTCTGTTCTTCGTCGGCTTCCGCTGGAAGCTCTTGCCGCTCGGCGGCGCCTATTCGGTCGGCACGGTGCCGACCTTCTCGATCGGCTTCATCCTCGACCTCCTTCAGCACCAGATCCTGCCCGGGCTCGCGCTCGTGCTCGGCTCGGTCGGTGGCTGGGTGCTCTCGATGCGCGGCATGGGCGTCACCATCCAGGGCGAGGACTATGTGAACTTCGCCGAGCACAAGGGCCTCACGGCCGGGCGCATCTTTCGCGACTACTATCTGCGCAACGCCATGCTGCCGCAGATCACCGGCCTCGCTCTGGCGCTCGGCAGCGTCGTCACCTCGGCCATCATCGTCGAGGGCCTGTTCGGCCTGCCCGGCATCGGCACGATGCTGAACCTCGCGATCCGGTCGAACGACTTCCCGACGATCTACGGGATCGTCCTCTTCATCACCATCGCGGTGGCGGTGCTCATGACGGCGGTGGAGTTCCTCTACCCGCTGCTCGACCCGCGCGTGCGCAATTCCTGAGGAGCGAGAGCCATGTCGACTGTCGCGCTGTCCCCGCCCGCCGCCGAGACCAGGGTCGAACGCCCCGGCAAGTTCGTCCTGTTCCTGCGCTATCTGCGCCGCAACAAGGGCCTCGCCATCGGCGTCCTGATCCTGCTCGGCCTCGTCGCGTTCACGGTGATCGGCCTTCTGACGATCAACCCGAAGCACGCCTATCCGCTCTCGGTCGCCGCCAAGAGGCCGCCGAGCCTCAAATACCCGTTCGGGACCGACTTCTTCGGCCGAGACCTCTATGCCGCCATGGTCGTCGGCATGTGGCAGACGGCGGCGATCGGCCTTCTCGCCGGCGGCATCGGCACCCTGATCGGTGTCGTTCTCGGCTTCATGTCGGCCTATTTCGGCTCCTGGACCGACGCGACCATCCGCACCATCTGCCAGGTGCTGACGCCGATCCCGGTCCTGCTCATCCAGGTCGTCATCGCCGGCTCGCTCGACAAGCGCGACGTGACCATCCTCACCATGGCCTTCATCGTCGTGCTGCTCGCCTGGATGGGGCCGACGCTCGTCATCCGCTCGCAGGTGCTGACGATGAAGGAGCGGCAGTTCGTCTCCGTCGCCAAGCTCTCCGGCGTCAGCGACATGGGCATCATCTTCAAGGAGATCCTGCCTAATCTCCTGCCCTTCATCGCCGCCGCCTTCGTGGCGCAGGTCTTCGCGGCGGTGTTCGCTGCCTTCTATCTCGCGGTGCTCGGCCTCGGGCCGCTGCGCGAGCCGCTGCTCGGCAATCTCATCTGGGCGGCGCAGTCGCAGGGCGCCTTCTTCAACGGCTGGTGGTGGTGGCCGATCATCCCCTCGGTGGCGATGATCCTCATCCTCGGCTCGCTCGCGCTCATCAATATGGGCCTCGACGAACTGGCCAATCCCCGCGTGCGCAGGACGGAGTGACGGATATGGAAGCAACGCTCGTGCGAAACGCGCCGGCCGGCGCGCCGCGCCGCGCGGTCGCGGATCCGGTTCTGACCGTCCGCAATCTCGAGGTCACCTATTACACCGACAGCGGCCGCGCCAAGGCGCTCGACGATGTCTCCTTCACGCTGAATGCCGGCGAGAAGCTCGGCATGGTCGGCGAGTCGGGCTCCGGCAAGAGCACGCTGGCGCTCGCCATGATGCGCATGATCAAGCCGCCGGGCCGCATCGAGGGCGGCGCGGTGGTGGTCGGCGGCGCCGACCTGATGGCGCTCGACGCGGAAGGCATGCGCAAGGCGCGACTCTCGCGCATCGCCTATATCCCGCAAGGCGCGATGAACTCGCTCAATCCGGTGATGCGCATCGGCGCGCAGATGGTCGATGCCGTGCGCTCGCATCTGCCCTCGGAGCCGAAGGCGGCGGTCGAGGCGCGCTGCAAGCGGGCGCTGCAATCCGTCGATCTCGATGCCGGCGTCTTCCGCATGTATGCGCACGAGCTTTCGGGCGGCATGAAGCAGCGCGTCTGCATCGCGATCGGCATCCTGCTCGACCCCTATGTCATCATCGCCGACGAGCCTACCAGCGCGCTCGATGTGGTGACGCAGCGCCAGGTCATGGAGACGATCGACAATGTCCAGAAGGCCATCAACGCGGCGGTGATCCTCATCGGCCACGACATGGGCCTGATGGCGCAGTTCGTCGACAAGGTGGCGGTGATGTATGCCGGCCGCCTCGTCGAGGTCTCGACGGTGCGCGAGATGTTCACCGATCCGAAGCACCCCTATTCGCAGGCGCTGATCTCCAGCCTGCCGAGCCTCGACAACAAGGGCGTCTTCCAGGGCATCCCCGGTCTTGCCCCGTCGCTGCTGCGGCTGCCCTCCGGCTGCGCCTTCCATCCGCGCTGCGACAAGGCGATGGGCATCTGCTCGACGCTGCGCCCGGAGCCGCTGACGCTGGCCAGCGGCCGGCGCGTCACCTGCCACCTCTATGACGGAGCCGCCTGAGATGGCCGATCTGCTGCGCCTCGAAAACGTCTCCAAGGTCTACTCCCGCGGTCTCATCAGCTCGCACGCCACGGTCGCGCTCAAGGATTTCTCGCTGACGCTGAAGGAGGACGAGCCGACGATCCTCACGGTCGCCGGCGAGAGCGGCAGCGGCAAGACGACGCTCGCCATGCTGCTGCTCGGCTTCATCCATCAGACCGCCGGCCGCATCATCTATCGCGGCAAGGATGTCGCGAAGCTGCATGGCGCGGACAAGCTCGCCTATCGCCGCGAGGTGCAGGCGGTGTTCCAGGATCCGTTCGCGGTGTTCAATCCGTTCTACACGGTCGATCACCTGCTTTCGGTGCCGATCCGCCACTTCAAGCTGGCCGGTACCAAGGCCGAGGCGCGGCGCAAGATGGAGGAAGCGCTGACCGCGGTCGGCCTGCGCCCCGAGGATATCCTTGGCCGCTTCCCGCACCAGCTTTCCGGCGGCCAGCGCCAGCGCATCAATGTCGCGCGCGCGCTGCTCCTGAAGCCGCGTCTCCTCATCGCCGACGAGCCGGTGTCGATGGTCGATGCCTCGCTGCGCGCGACCATCCTCGAGACATTGCGGAACCTGCAGCGCGATCACGGCGTCTCGATCATCTACATCACCCATGACCTCACCACCGCCTTCCACATCGCGAAGTCGATCATCGTGCTTTATCGCGGCTCGGTGATGGAGGCGGGCGATGTCGACCAGGTGATCAAGGATCCGCAGCACCCCTATACGCAGCTCCTCGTCGACTCGATCCCCTGGCCCAATCTCGACCAGCGCTGGGGCGCGCAGCCGATCAAGGCGCGCGAGGTCGGCGGCAGCTCGGAAGGCTGCCGTTTCCGCCCGCGCTGCCCCAAGGCGATGGATATCTGCAAAGAGGAGCCGCCGCTGTTCCGGCTCGGCGACAAGCATGCCGATGCCTGCTTCCTGCATGACAGCCAGCCCAAGATGCCGCCCGAGCGGCTCTCCGAGCTCCTGCCCGTCTGATCCGCCCCTCGCCACCCTTCCGGCCCGACCCGCCGGCCAATCCGAAGTCCGTATCCATGCTCGAAATCGCTGAATTCATCGCCCCGACGCCGACGCCGGTCTGGCGCCTTGCTCGCCAAGCGGGCGTCGACCTTGCCGTTGGCGGCCTGCCGCCGGCCGACCTCCTGGAGGGCGAGGAGCCCTGGGATCTCGGCCCGCTCACGCGCATGAAGGCGCGCTACGAGGCGGCCGGCTTCAAGCTGGTGGTCATCGAGGCGCGCCCGCCGCTCAACAAGGCGAAGCGCGGCCTGCCGGGCCGCGACGAGGAGATCGAGACGGTTTGCCGGCTCATCACCAATATGGGCGCGCTCGGCATCCCGGTCTGGTGCTACGAGTGGATGACCGATTTCAACTGGGTCCGCACCGACCTCGCCAGGCCCTCCCGCGGCGGCTCGGTCGTCACCGCGTTCAACGCCGCCGACGTGACGCCCGAGCCGACCGAATTTGGCACGATCAGCGAGGAGACCCTCTGGGAGACGCTCGCCTATTTCCTCAAGAAGGTGCTTCCCGTTGCCGAGAAGGCGGGCGTCAAGCTGGCGATGCATCCCGACGATCCGCCACTCTCGCCGATCCGCGGGGTCGGGCGCATCATGCGCAGCGTCGAGAACTTCCAGCGCCTTCTCGACCTCGATCCGAGCCCGATGAACGGCATCACGCTCTGCCAGGGCAATTTCACGCTGATGACCGACGATCTGCCCGCGGTCATCCGCCGGTTCGGCAACAAGATCTTCTTCGTGCATTTCCGCGACGTGCGCGGCACGCCGTCGAGCTTCGAGGAAACCTGGCACGACGCCGGCAAGACCGACATGCTCGCCTGCATGAAGGCCTATCGCGACATCGGCTTCGATGGCGTTCTGCGGCCGGACCATGTGCCGACGGTCGAGGGCGACAGCAATGACGATGCCGGCTACTCGGCCTTCGGGCGGCTCTATGCCATCGGCTATATCCGCGGCCTGCACCAGGCCGTCTACGCGTCGTGACCGGAGAGGATGAGAGCATGACCGAAGCAGCGACGCACACCATCGCGGTCACCGGCGGGACGGGCCGCATCGGCCGCGCCATCCTCGCCGAGGCGCTGAAGCGCGGCCACAATGTCGTCAGCATCGACCGCGTCGCGCCGGCCGAGCCTCCGGCCGACGAGCGGCTCCGCTTCGTCGAGGCCGATATCGCCGACTACGAAGCTCTCGCCGCGGCCTTCGCGGGCTGCGACGCGTTGATCCATATGGCGGCCATCCCCTCGCCGGGCCGCCATCCGGGCCATGTCGTGCACAACAACAATGTCGTCGGCAGCTACAACGCGCTCGCCGCCTCGGCCGAGCTCGGCATCCGCCGCATCGCCCAGGCCTCCAGCGTCAACGCCATCGGCCTCTCCTTCAGCCGCGAGGCGCATTTCGACTATTTCCCGATCGACGAGCTTCACGCGAATTACAGCGAGGAGCCCTACAGCATGTCGAAATGGATCTGCGAGCAGCAGGCCGACGCCTTCGCCCGCCGCTACGAGGATATCCGCATCGCCTCGATGCGCTTCCATCTCGTGGTCGAGGAACGGGATCAGGCGGTGGCGGTGTTCGGCGAGCCGATCGCCGACATCGCCAAGCATCTCTGGGCCTATACGCTCGCCAATGCCGCGGCGCGGGCCTGCATCCAGGCGCTCGACGCGCCCTTCATCGGCCATGAGGTCTTTTACATCGCCGCGCCCGACACGCTGCTCGAGATGCCGACGCTGGACGTGGCGGCGCGGTTTTTCCCGGATGTCCCGGTGCGCGGCGATCTCTCCGGCCGCCGCAGCTTCTTCTCCTCCGCCAAGGCCGAGCGGATGCTCGGCTGGCGCCACGACGAATAATCCCGCCAGGAACACGCGCGAATGAAGATCACGGACGTCAAGGTCATCGTCTGCTCGCCGGGGCGGAACTTCGTCACGGTCAAGATCATCACCGACGAGGGCCTCTACGGCATCGGCGACGGCACGGTGAACGGCCGCGAGCTGGCGGTGGTCAGCTATCTGAAGGACCATGTCGCGCCGCTCCTGATCGGCCGCGACCCGGCGCAGATCGAGGATATCTGGCAATATCTCTATCGGGGCGCCTATTGGCGGCGCGGCCCGATCACCATGGCGGCGATCTCGGCCGTCGACATGGCGCTTTGGGACATCAAGGGCAAGGCGGCGAACATGCCGCTCTACCAGCTGCTCGGCGGCGCCTCGCGCGAAAAAGTGATAGTCTATTCCCATGCTCAAGGCATGACCATCGAGGAATGCGTCGACGCGGTCGGTGCCAAGCGCGACCAGGGCTATGTCGCGATCCGCGCCCAGGTCGGAATTCCGGGCCTCCCCGCCATCTACGGCACCGGCAAGGGCTCGGTGCAGGGGACGGGCGGCATGGTCGACACGTTGCCGAACGAGGAGGTGTGGTCGACCTCCAAATACATGGTCCACATCCCGAAGCTGTTCGCGAAGCTGCGCGACACCTATGGCGACGAGCCGCATCTCCTGCACGACACGCATCACCGCCTGACGCCGATCGAGGCGGCGCGGCTCGGCAAGGATCTCGAGCCCTATCGCCTGTTCTGGCTGGAAGATCCGGTGCCGGCGGAATTGCAGGAAGGCTACCGCCTCATCCGCCAGCACACGACGACGCCGATCGCGCTCGGCGAGGTGTTCAACACGATCTGGGATGCAAAGCTCCTGATGGAGGAGCAGCTCATCGACTATATCCGCGCCACCACGGTGCATGCCGGCGGCGTCACGGGCCTCAGGCGGATGTTCGACTTCGCGTCCGTCTATCATATCCGCACCGCCTGCCATGGGCCGATGGACGTCTCCCCGGTCGCCATGGGCGCCAATGTGCATATCGATCTCTGGGTGCCCAATTTCGGCATCCAGGAATTCTCCGGCTACACGCCGCTGATGCACGAGGTGTTCCCGCACGCCTGGCGGCAGGAAGGCGGCTATCTCCATCCCGGCGAGGCGCCCGGCCATGGCGTCGACATCGACGAGGACCTCGCCGCCAAATACCCCTATGAGCGCGCCTATCTGCCGGTGAACCGTCTGGAAGACGGCACGATCTGGCACTGGTGAGCTGAGAGACCCCCGGAGGAAGCCATGATCGAGACCAAGGACATTGTCCGCCCGCCGCGCGAACTCGTCGAGAAGCTGCAGGCGCTCGGCTGCGCCACGGCCTGCAGCACGCTGCACCACATGGGCGTGCGCGACACGTTCATCGAAGGCCCGGTCGCCTGGACGCCGGGCCGCGCGGTGGCGGGGCCGGCGCTGACGCTGCAGTTCATGCCGAAGCGCGAGGACCTCTATGGCGACGGCGAATATCTCGACCCCGAGAAGCAGCTGCACCGCCATGTCCTCTATCACACGCAGCCGGGCGACATCGTCGTCGTCGATGCGCGCGGCGACATGCGCTCGGGCATCTTCGGCGAGATGATGCTGACCTATTTCAAGGGTCGCGGCGGCGCCGGCGTCGTCATCGACGGCTGCATCCGCGACTTCCCGCATGCCAAGGAGATCGAACTCGGCTACTGGCTGCGCGGCGTCACGCCGAACTTCCATACCCAGACCAAGCTGATGCCCTTTGCCGTCAACACGCCGATTGCCTGTGGCGGCGTCACCGTGATGCCGGGCGACATCATCGTCGCCGATGACGACGGCGCCTGCGTCGTGCCGGCGGAGCTCGGCTGGCAGGTGCTGGAGCATGCCGGCACGCATCACGACTGGGAGGACTTCTCCAAGGCGATGCTGCTCCAGGGCGGCTCGCTGCAGCGCTACTACCCGCTCTCCGACGAGGCGCGCCCCGAATATGAGGCGTGGCGCAAGTTGAACCCGATCAAGAACGGCTGACGGCCGAGACGCAACCCCGGACGGGACCATCATGAAGATCACGGAAATCCGCGCCTATCCCGTCTGGGTCGGCACGCGCAACCAGCTCCTCGTCAAGATCGAGACCGACGACGGCGTGTTCGGCTGGGGCGAGAGCGGTCTCTCTGGCCGCGAGAAGGCCGTCGTCGGCGCGCTCGAGCATTACCGGGAATTCCTGCTCGGCCGCGATCCGTTCCGGATCGGCGGCCTCTGGCAGGAGATGTATCGCAGCCAGTATTTCGAGGGCGGCCGCGTCCTGCAGGCGGCGATCTCGGCGATCGACATCGCGCTCTACGATATCAAGGGCAAGGCGCTGGGCGTGCCGGTCTACGAATTGCTCGGCGGCAAGCAGCGTGATCGCATTCCGACCTTCGCCTCGACCTCGGCGCCGCCCGGGGAAGAGATGATCGCGCAGGCCAGGGCCCTGATCGCGGCGGGCTGGAACTGCATGCGTCTCTCGCCCTCTGGCCACGGCCACCCGGCGACCTACGAGCCGCGCGAGCACATCGCCGCGACCGCGAAGTGGTGCATCCGCGCCCGCGAGGAACTCGGCGAGGATGTCGTGCTCGGCATCGACTATCACCACCGCCTCTCGGTCGCCGAGGCGGCGAGCTTCTGCCAGAAGATGCCGTCCGGCACGCTCGACTTTCTCGAGGAGCCGATCCGCGACGAGACGCCGGAAGCCTATGAGGCGCTGCGGCGGATGGTCGACATTCCCTTCGCGATCGGCGAGGAATTCGCCTCGAAATGGCAGTTCCTGCCCTTCATCGAGCGCGACATCCACCAGTTCAACCGCATCGATGTCTGCAATGTCGGCGGCCTCACGGAATCGATGAAGGTCGCCGGCTGGAGCGAGGCGCATTATGTCGACATGATGCCGCACAACCCGCTCGGGCCGGTCTGCACGGCGGCGACGGTGCATTTCGCGGCGGCGGTGGCGAACTTCTCCTGGCTGGAGACGCGCACCTCGCCGGCCGAGCAGCTCGGCTTCGACAATTCCGAGTTCTTCCCCGTGCAGCCGCGCATCGAGAACGCGCACTATCCCGTCTCCGACGCGCCCGGCCTCGGCGTCGAGGTCAACGAGGAGCTGATCAAGAAGCAGAGCTTCAAGTTCTGGGAAGCACCGCATCTGAAGCGGCATGACGGCTCGGTGACGAATTGGTAGCCGAGAAGCCGCTCGGGCCGCTCGCCGGTCCCGCCTTCGAGATCGTCGATCCTCGCTTCGCCGCCTGCATGGTGGCGGATGCGCGCGTCGAGCGCATCTGGACCGGCAGCCGCTGGACGGAGGGTCCGGCCTGGCTCGCCGATCGCGGCCTCCTCGTCTGGTCGGACATCCCCGGCGACCGCATGCTGTCCTATGAGCCGGCAAGCGGCCGCATCGCCACCTTCCGGCAGCCGGCGATGAGCCCGAACGGCAACACGGTCGACCGCCAGGGGCGGCTCGTCACCTGCGAGCAGACGCCGCACCGCATCGCGCGGACCGAACCCGATGGCGCCATCACCCCGCTCGTCGACCGCATCGACGGCCGGCCGTTCAACTCGCCCAACGATGTCGCGGTGACGCGGGACGGCGTGATCTGGTTCAGCGACCCGTCCTATGGCCGCGACCGTTCACGTGCCGACGATGACGGCGTCGCCGGCTGCCATGTCTACCGGTTCGACCCGGCGAGCGGCGTCGTGCGGCAGATGACGCATGACTTCGTCATGCCGAACGGCCTCGCCTTCTCGCCCGACGAAAGCATCCTCTACATCGTCGATACCGGCAGCACCGAGCGGCCTGACGGCCCCAATCATCTGCGGCGTTTTCAGGTTTCGGCCGATGGCACGCTGACGGGCGGCGAGGTGCTGGTCGATGCCGATGGCGGCCATTTCGACGGGCTGCGCGTCGATACCGAAGGCCGGCTCTGGCTCGCCGACGACCACGGCATCCGCTGCCATCTTGCCGACGGCACGCTGATCGGCCGCGTCCTTTTGCCGGAGCGCGCGTCGAACCTCACCTTCGGCGGCGCGGCGCGCGACACGCTGATGATCACGGCAACGACGTCGGTCTATTCCTGCCGCGTGAGCGCGACCGGCGCCGCGCCATAGCGGCGGGTTTCTTCAATCCATCTGCAGCACGAGCCGCGCGGTGTTCTCGTCGGTGATCAGCGAATTGGCGAGCCGGCCCTTCAGTGCCGCGCGGATCGCCGGCGCACGGTAGACGCCAGAGGCGACGATGGTCGTCGGCCGGTCGGCCGGGCCGGTGCGGATGAACGAGGTCAGGCGGTCGTGATAGGCCGCGTTGACGATATGTCCGTCGGCCGAGATGGCGCAGCCGAGCAGTTCGCCGACACCGCCCGCCTCCATCGCCTGCGCCGTCTCGGCGGCGGTGATGAAGCCGTCGCGATAGAGCGTCGCCTCGGGTCCCCAGAAGCCGATCCCCATGATGAGCAGCGTCGCTTCCTCGACCAGCCCGCGCAGCACGCTATAGCCGGGCTGCGCCTGCAGCACTTCGCGCTCCTCGACCGTGTTGGTGACGACCGGCACCGGCAGCGGATAGCACTGCGCGTTGATCCGCTCGGCAAGCCGCGTCACCACGTCGTAATGGGTGGCGCGGCCGTCGCGGGTGAGATTGCCCATGAGCGAGACGCAGTGATGCTGCGGCCGGTCGATCGGCGGCAGGCGCCGCGAGACTTCCCGCATCGCGCCGCCCGAACCCATGCCGATGGTGAGCGGCGCCTTTTGCTGGATGATGTTCTCCAGATAGAAGGTGGCGAGCGAGGCGACCGAGGGGATGTCCTCGGTATTGCCGCGCTCGTTCGGGCAGACGTCGCAATAGATCAGCCCGAACCGGTCCTTGAGCCGGTCCGACAGCTCGATGCATTCGGCGAGCGGATGGATGAGCTGGAAGCGGATCAGCCGCTCGGAATTGGCGAGCGCGATGAGCCGCTGCACGATCTGGCGCGAGATGTTCAGCTCGACCGCGATCTGCTCCTGCGTGCGGCTCTTGAAATAATAGAGCCATGCCGCGCGGGCAGCGAGATCGAGGCGGCGGTCGCCGGCTGGGTCGGGCCGATCGATGGTGGTGGACACGACGTGCCGTCTCCAGGGTGCCGGCGAATGGATCAGAGCTTGAGCAGGCGGGCGATGTTGCCGCCGACGATCGCCTCATAGCCGGAGCGATCGGGCGTCGCACGCTCCATTTTCTGGAATTCGAACTCGTAGTCCACGAAGGGCGAATCCGTGCCCCAGATCACCTTGTGCGGGCCGATGCGCTTGACGGCGGTCTGGATCTCGAAGATCGGCGCCCGGGAGGTCTCGAGATAGAGATTCTCGAACTCGCCGGCGAAATCGATCGCCTGATCGACCGACCAGAAGAAGCCCATATGCGCCATCATGAGCTTGACGCGCGGAAAGCGCCTGGCCATCAGCGCGAATTCCGGCGGGCTGTTGTAGAGGTCGCTGGCGCCGTGCACGATGATCGGGAAATCCAGCTCGTCGGCGATCTTGAACAGCGGATCGACGAGGTCCGGATCGGCGAGATGATAGCCGTTGATCGTCGGATGCAGCTTCAAACCCTTGAAGCCCCAGTCCGAGATGCAGGTGCGCACGATCGCGGCGGCGTCGCGCTCCCACGGATTGACCGCGCAATAGGGGATCAGCCGGTCCGGGAACTGCTGATAGGCGTCGCGCACGAAGTCGTTGGTGAAATTGCCTTCGACGAAGGGAAAGACCACGGCCTTGGCGACGCCGGCGGCGTCGATCTTGGCGACGAGCTCCGCGCCGGTCTGCCTTGCGCCGGGCCGGTCGCCGAGATGGTTGTGGGCGTCGATGACGAGGCTCATGGCGGTTCCTCCTACTGGTTTTTCTTGAGAGCGCCGACGGCCATCGCGAGCAGGATGAAGCCGCCGTTGAGCGCATAGCGATAGGGCGCGCCGAGCCCGAGCAGGGTCAGCCCGTTGCCGAGAAAGGTGATGAACAGCGCGCCGACCAGCGTGCCGAGGATCGTGATCTCGCCGCGCCGCGACAACAGCGTTCCGAGATAGACCGCGGCGAAGGCGTCGAGCAGATAGGGCTCGGCGCCGCGCGGCATCGCGATCGAGGTGCGCGAGACGAGCGCGACGCCGGCGATGGAAGCGAGTACGCCTGAAAGGACGAAGCCGCCGGCGAAGACGCCGCGCACATCGACGCCGGCGAGATAGGCGGCGCGGAAATTGCCGCCGACCGCCCGCGCCCGCCGGGCGAAGCTCGTGTAGCCGGTCACGACGATCATGATCGCCAGCACGGCGAGGCCGAGCAGGATCAGCGCCGAGACGGGTCCGATCCAGCCCTGGCCGATGAAGAAGAACGGCTTGGTGAAGCCGCGCGGCAGCGTGAACAGGATCTGGGGCTCGGCGCCGTTGGTCATCAGCAGTTCGCCCGAGCGGATGACGAACATCATGCCGAGCGTGCCGATGATGGCCGGGATGCCGGCATAGGCGGCGAGCAGGCCGTTGACGAGGCCGACGACGAGGCCGAAGGCGAGCGGAACGAGCAGCACGACCCAGAGCGGCTCGCGATGCAGCATCAGCACGGCTGCGATCAGGCCGGCGCAATCGGCGATCTGCGCCACCGAGAGATCGACGCCGCGCATCGCCATGACGATGCCGAGGCCGAAGGCCATGATCACCAGCACCACCGACTGGTGCAGGACATTGGCGATGTTGGCCGGCGAGGCGAAGCTCGGCTTGATGATGGCGAAGAGGACCAGCACGGCGAGCATGCCGAAGGCGGGGCCGAAATCGCGCAGCTGGTCGGCGATGCCGCCATGGCTCTGGCGCCGGGATGCGATGGCGTTCATGCGTTTGCCCTTCGCGCTCAGAAGATCAGGATCTGGCCGATGCTGCGGCGACGCAACAGGCCGAGGGAGATGGACAGCACCAGCACGATGCCCTGCACGCCCGGCAGCGCCTGATTGGAGATGCCCATCAGGATCAGCCCGTTCGAGAGCGAGGCGAGGAAGATCGCCGCGATCACGGTTCCGACGACGGTCAGCTCCCCGGCGCGCGACATCGTCGAGCCGAGGAAGGTGGCGGCGAGCGCGCTGATCAGGAAGTCGACGCCCGAGGCGAGCGCCGAGGCGCCGTAGCTGTAGGAGGCGAGCACCACGCCGGCAAGGCCGAGCACGAGGCCGCCAAGCGCGCAGGATGCGAAGGCATAGCGCGAGCGGCCGATGCCGCGCAGCATCGCCGCCGCCTCGTTCTGGCCGACCGCATACATCCTGAGCCCGAGCCGCGTGCGCCTAAGGATGACGTTGAGCACGAAGGTGACGGCGACGAGCAGGATGAAGACGAAGGGCACCGGCCCGACATAGCCCTGGCCGATGAAGAAGAAGCCCGGCTGGTTGGAGAGCGTCAGCGCCTGGCCGCCATTATAGAGCAGCGTCGCGCCCATGATGACGAACATCATGCCGAGAGTTGCCACGAAGGCCGGAATGCGCAGCAAGAGGATCAGCGCCGCGTTGACGGCGCCGACCGCGAGACCGAGCCCCCCGCCGAGCGCCACCGCCGCGGCCGCGCCCGAGCCGCCGATCAGCGTTCCCGCCGCGACATTGGCCGCGAACTGGCTCGTCGCACCGGCCGACATGTCGAAGCCGCCGGCGATGAGCACGACCGTGAGCCCGAGCGCGATGAAGGCGAGCACGCTGCCCTGCTTCAGCACGTCGAAGACATTGTTGATCGAGAGGAACTGCGGCGCCATCGCCGCGATGATCGCGAGCACGGCCAGCATGCCGATCACCGTGCCCCATCGGGCGAGGAAGTCGGTCGCGGCCGATTGCCGGCTCTGCGTCGGCACCGGCTCGGCGGCCGTGCTGCCGTCGCCGCTGCCCGAGGCCCAGTAGAGCAGCGTCTCCGGCGTCGCCTCGCTGCGATCCGTGATCTCGTGCACGATGCGGCCGCGGCGCATGACCACCGTGCGGTCGCACATCGCCGAGACCTCCTCGAAATCCGAGGAGATGAAGATGACGGCGGCGCCGGCCCGCGCCAGCTCGACCATCTGGCGATAGATCTCGATCTTGGAGCCGACATCGACGCCGGTCGTCGGCTCGTCGAAGAGGAACACTTTCGCGTCGCCGGTCAGCCAGCGCCCGACGACGATCTTCTGCTGGTTGCCGCCGGAGAGGTTGCGCGTGCGCGGCTTCAGCGAGGGCGGCTGGATGTTGAGCCGGCCGACAAGCTCCTCGGCCGCCGCCTTTTCGCGGCCGAGATTGAGCAGGCCGAAGCGCGCCCAGCGCGAGATATTGGGCAGCGTCAGGTTCTCGCGCACGGAGAGATCGGTGATGAGACCCTCGTGCCGACGGTCCTCGGGGATGAGCGCGAAGCCGTCGCGCTTGGCATGCCGCGGATCGGAGGGCCGGGAGGGCTTGCCGGCCACCGTGACCGTTCCCCCCGTGCGCGGCAGCGCGCCGACCAGCGTCATCGCGAGTTCGGAGCGGCCGGCGCCGACAAGGCCGGCGATGCCGAGGATCTCGCCGCGGCGGACCGTGAGATCGATGCCCCGCAGTGCCCGGCCCTCGGTGAGCCCGCGCACCTCGAGCAGCGGCTCGCCGATCGGCACGCTCTCCTTCGGGTAGAGCTGCGCCACCTCGCGGCCGACGATCATGCGCACCACCTCGGCGCGCGAGACCTCGCCGACCGCCGCGGTCGCGACGAGGCGGCCATCGCGCAGCACCGTCACCCGGTCCACGAGGTTCAGCACCTCGTCGATATAGTGCGAGATGTAGATGATGGTGACGCCCTGGTCGCGCAGGGCGCGGACGATGCCGAACAGTTGCTCGGCCTCCGTCTCGCTCAGCGAGGCCGTCGGTTCGTCGAGGATGAGCGCGGTGGGATTGCGCAGCAGCGCGGCGGCGATCGCCACCTGCGCGCGCTGGGCGACCGAAAGATCGCGCACCAGCGTATCGGGGGAGAAGGTGGCGGCCACCCGGTCGAGTGCCGACTGCACCGACCGGCGCATCGCGGCGCGGTCGAGGAAGCCGCCGGCGGTGACGGTCTCGTTGCCGAGCAGAGCATTGCTGACGACATCGAACTGCGCGACGAGCTGTTGGTCCTGATGGACGATGGCGATGCCGTTCGCCTCGGCGTCGCGGCCGTCGCGCAGCCGCACTTCGCGGCCGCCGACGAAGATCTGGCCGCTATCGGGCTGGTAGATGCCGGTAAGGACCTTGACCAGCGTCGACTTGCCGGCGCCGTTCTGGCCGAGCAGGGCGTGGATCTCGCCGCGGGCGACGGAGAGCGAGACGTCGTCTAGCGCCGTCACGCCGGGAAAAGTCTTGCGGATCGAGCGGCACTCGACCGCCGGTGCGGCGCGCACCGCCTCGCTCGCGGAGCCGGTCAGGGACATGCGGCAATTCCTGGCTTGAAGGGGCAGGGGCGCTATCGCGCGCCCCTGCGTCGTTTGAGTTCGCTCAGGGAAGGACCGGACGGACGACCACGAGCGGCGCGTCCTGCGGCCAGCGCTGCTCGACATCCGCCTTGGCGATGCCGCTGTCCTCCCAGAAGCCTTCGCCCCAGCGCTTCTCGGCCGCCGCGACGCCGTTGTTGTGCGTGGCGACATAGACCTCGGTGAAGATTGCGCTCGGGAAGTCCTTCTTGCCGCCGATCGCCGCGGTGATGTTCTCGGCGGCGAGCTTGCCGATGGCCGGAACGTCCTGGACGATGGTGGCGACGAAGGGGCTGCCCTCGTCGAGCAGCATCTGGAAGCCGATCTTGTCGCCATCGATCGAGGCGATCTTGATCTCGTCGCGACCGGAGCGCCGGACCGCCTCGGTGGCGCCGGAGACGAGCAGGTCATAGGCGCCCCAGACGCCGGCGATGCTGCCCTTCTCGGGATTGGCGGTGAGGAGGTCCTCCATCTGCGTCTGCACCTTGGCGGCGCTGTGCTCGGTCGGGACCCACTGGACCTTGACGTTCGGATAGTCGGCGAGGACCGCCTCGAACACGCGCTTGCGCGTCTCGAGCAGCGGCGCGCCCGGCACCCAGAAGCCGATCACGGTGCCCTTGTAGTCGATGCTGGAGAGCAGCGAGCGGGCGAGCATGGCGGCCATCAGTGCCTCGTCGCCGCCGACATCGGCGATCGCGCCCTCGGTCTTGGAACCGATCGAGGTCGTGATGACAGGGATGCCGGCCGCGTTCGCCTTGGCGACGACGGGGGCCAGCTGCTGCGGATCGCCGAGCTGCACGATGATGCCGGCGACGCCGGAATTGATCAGGCTCTCGATATTCTCGTTGTGCTTGCGCGGGTCGGTGCCGCCATCGGTAACCACGACCTCGGCACCGTTTTCCTTCAGCACCGTCGTCGCGCCGGCGATGATGTCGCGGTTGTAGTCGTTGGTGATCTCGCGCGCGGCGATGCCGACTTTCTTGCCGGCCAGCGCCTGGGCATTCGCCTGGCCGGCGGCAAACACGGCCGAAGCCAGCAGCGCGGCGGCTGCCAGTCCCTTTATCAGTTTCATGGACGTCCTCCAGGTTTTTCGAACGGATGGCGCTTGCGCGCTTCTTGCTCAGTCAATTGATCGACGAGTGAATAATTGCGCGACATGTCCGAGCTGTCAACGCACGAAGCCGCGAAAGAGCGCGCGCATTTGTTCGATGGTCAGTCAAAAACATTGTCCAGGCGAGTGCCAGGCCCACGGAAAGCCCCCCGCGGCCTCGCGCGGGCGCGGTGGCGCGCGCTGAGGCATGCCGGCGGAGCGCCGGCTGCCGGGTTCAGGAACGGGTGCGGTGGAAGAGAGCTGCCGTCAGGCGGCGGCGGGATCGAGCGCGATGATGGCGCGGATCTCGCCCTCGACGACGTCGAGGATGTGGTTGATCGCGGCGACGGCGGCCGCGACATCGGCGGCGAGGATCGCATCGGCGAGCGTCCGGTGCGGCGGGAAGGACGCGATGCCGAAGCCGTCGCGGCCGAAGGGCGATTCGGCCGAGCGCTCGAGCGCATGATCGAGCCGAAGCAGGATCTGGCCGAACATCGGATTACCCGAGGCTTCGTAGATCGCGGCGTGGAAGGCCGCGTCGGCCTTGCGCCAGGGGCGGCCGCTGTTCACCTCGACGAGCAGGACATCGCAGAGCCGTGCGATCTCGCGGCGCTGTGCCGGCCGCGCATTCGCCGTCGCCTTGCCGACGACAGTGCTTTCCAGCGAGCGGCGGACCTCGATGAGCCGAAGCAGCGCCTCGCCCTCGAGGCGGATCATGGTCGGCACGAGGCCCTTGGAGGAGGGCGGCCGCGCGACGAGGAAGGTGCCGGCGCCGCGGCGCCGGCGGATGATGCCGAGCCCTTCCCAGCGGTTCAGTGCCTCGCGGATCGTGGTGCGGCCGACGCCGAGCCGTTCGGCGAGCGAGATCTCCGGCGGGATGCGGTCGCCGACGCCGAGACCGGCGCGCTCGATCATCTCGGCGAGCGCGTCCAGCACCGCGGCGCCGCGCGTCGTGGTGTCGATGCGCTCGAGATAGTCGACCGCATCACGCGGCGCCGGGCCGAGAAGGAGATCGTCGATCGGGGTCACGCCGTGTTGAGCTTCCTGTGCCGCTGCCTGAGGCCGAACAGTTCGGCCAACGCCTCCACCAGCACGTCCATCTGGCCGCGCGTGTTATAGCCTTGGCAGGACAGCCGCGCGATATGGTGATCCTGCCACGCGAAGACGGGAATCTCGATGCCGTAATCGGCGAGCAGCGCATCGTGGATGGCGAGCGGATCGCAGGGCGGGATCGGGATCGCCACCATCTGCGGCGCCGAGAATTCGGGACTCGAGAGTGGATCCAGGCCGAACTGGGTGCGGATCCGCTCGGCCGTCTCCTGCGCGAGGCGCCGGCAATCGGCTGAAACGCGCCACCAGTCATGCGCATGGCGAAAGGCGATCGCCGACGGAACCGCGAGCCAGGGCGAGGGGTCGCGCGTCCCTTGCATCTCGACCTCGTCGATGAAGGCGGAGTTTCCGAGCGGGCCGCGGACGCCCGGCTCCTTGTTGTCCGCCGTCCAGCCATGGCTGACGACCAGCGGGTCGATCATCCTTTGCAGTTCGGGCCGCACATGCAGGAAGGCCGAGCCCTTGGGCGACATCATCCATTTGTGGCAGTTGCCGGAATAGACATCGGCGCCGAGCGCATCGAGCGAAAGCGGGATATGGCCGGGGGTATGTGCGCCGTCGATGACGCTGAAGATGCCGCGCGCCCGCGCCTCCGCGATCAGCCGCTCGATCGGGAAAAGGAGGGCGGTCGGCGAGGTGATGTGGCTGAGGAAGAGCAAGCGCGTGCGCGGCGTGATGCCGGCGAGCACGGTCTCATGGAAAGCGTCCGCCGAGACGAAGGGCATCGGCACCTTGACCACGACGATCTTCGCGCCGGTTCGCCGCGCGATGAAGACGAGCGTCTTTTCCAGCGCGCTGTATTCGTGGTCGGTGGTCAGGATCTCGTCGCCCTCGGCGAGCGGCAGCGACTGCAGCGCGATGTTGAGCCCGGTCGTCGCATTGGTGACCTGCGCGATGTTCTCCGGTGCGCTGCCGAGCTCGGCGGCGAGTGCGAGGCGCGCCACGCGCAGCTTGGCTTCGAGACCGCGGCGCGAATCGAGGAACGCCACCGGCTGACGCTCGAGCTTCAGCTGCCAGCGCTGGTAGTCCTCGAAGACAGGCTTGGGGCAGGCGCCGAACGAGCCGTGGTTCAGGAAGACGACGTCCGGATCGAGCAGGAACTGCTCGGCAAGATTGGTGGTCACGTCAGCGCCCTTTCAGGGTCGGATCGAGGGCGTCGCGCAGCCCGTCTCCGAGGAGGGAGGCGGAGAGGATGGTGAGGGCGAGCGCGGCGGTGGGGAAGACGGCCATGTGCCAGTAGAAATACATGAAGTTCATGCCGACATTGATCATCTGGCCCCAGCTCGGCGTCGGCGGCTGGACGCCGATGCCGAGGAAGGAGAGCGACGCCTCCAGCATCATGGCGAGCGGGATGGCGAGCACGAAGCCGACAATGACCGGCGACACGGAATTGGGCAGGAGATGGCGCCAGACGATGTGCCAGGGCGAGGCGCCGAGGGCGCGCGCCGCCATGATGAACTCCTTCTCGCGGAAGGACTTCACCTGCGCGCGCACCAGGAGGCAGACATTGACCCAGCCGAACAGGCCGGAGATCAGCACGATCGCCCAGACGCCGCCGCGCGTCAGCGTGGCGAGCAGCAGCGCGGCGAGGAGCGGAGGCACCACCGAGAACAGCTCGATGATGCGCATGATCACCCAGTCGAACCGGCCGCCGAGATAGCCGGCAAGCGCGCCGAGCGGCATGCCGAGCAGCAGGCTGAACAGCGCCGCCGAGAGGCCGATGCCGAGCGACACGCGGGCGCCATAGACGATGCGGGTGAAGAAATCGCGGCCGAGATCGTCGATGCCGAACCAGTGCTCGGCCGAGGGGAAGGCCAGCGAGGTCGTGAGGAAGGCCTGGTCGTTCGGGCCGGTCTTGCTGACGAGCGGCGCGAAGACCGCCATCAGGATGATGACCACGAGCACGATGCCGGCGCCGAGCGCCGCGCGGTTGGCGGCGAAACGGCGCCAGGCGAGATAGAGCGGGCTGCGCCGCCCGGCGGCGGCCGGCGTCGAAAGCGCGGGAGGGGTCGTGGCGATTTCGGTCACGTGTCCTTGCCTCCGAGGCGGATGCGCGGATTGAGCAGCGCGTAGAGAACGTCCGAGACGAGATAGGAGATGCAGAACAGCGCGCTGATGAGCAGCATCAGCGCCATCTCGAGCGGATAGTCTCGCTTCTCGATCGAGGAGACGAAATAGGCGCCGAGCCCCGGCACGCGGAAGATCTTCTCGACGAAGATCGAGCCGGTGGCGATGCCGACGAACATCGGCAGGAAGATGGTGATCATCGGGATCGCCGAATTGCGCAGCACATGCTGGAAGACGATCCGTCGCTCGCTGAGCCCCTTGGCCCTCAGAACGGTGACGAAGGGCTTGTTCAGCGTGTCGAGCATGGCCGAGCGGGCATAGCGGGCATAGGTCGCCATCGGCACGGCGGCATAGGCGGCGATCGGCAGGATCCACCGCTTCGGCTCGCCCCAGCCCGAGGCCGGCGTCCATTTGAGCCAGACGGCGAAGACGAGGATCAGGAGCGTCGAGATCACGAAGACCGGGATGGTGAGGCCAAGCGTCGCGATCGTCGAGGCGACGTAGTCGATCCAGCTGTTGCGCTTCAGCGCCGCCGCCATGCCGAGCAGGATGCCGAGCGGCGCGCCGATGAGGACGCCGAGGCCGCCGAGTACGAGGCTCGGCACCCAGGCATGGGCGATGAGGCCCATCACCGTCTCGCCGGGGCTCTGATAGGGCACGCCGAAATCGAGCCGGAACACGCCCCACATATAGCGGAGATACTGCTCCCAGAGCGGCTTATCGAGGCCGAGATCGGCCATCAGCCGCGCCTTGATATTGTCCGGCAGCGGCATGTCGTAGCCGTCGAACGGCCCGCCGGGGATCGAGTGCATCATCAGGAAGATGACGATCGACACCACGATGAAGGTGGCGAGCATCGAGAGCGTGCGGCGGATGATGAAGGACAGCATGGATCAGCCTCGCTCGCTCACGATCGCTTCGACGAAATGGCTGCCGACGAGCGCCACGAGCTGCGGATCGGCGGTGTCGAGAAGCGGTTGCGGCTCGATGTCGGCCGGGCGGAGGCGCGGCGTCGCGGCGCTGATCTCGGCCGCGGACAGGAAGCTGCGCCGCCGCCGTGCCTTCGGATCGATGACCGGCACGGCGTCGAGCAGCGAGCGCGTATAGGGATGGTGCGCATGGGTGAAGATGCGCTCGGTCGGGCCGCGCTCGACCACCCGCCCGCGCAGCATCACCACCACCTCGTCCGCGAGCGAGCGCACCACGGAGAGATCGTGGCTGATGAACAGCATCGAGAGGCCCATATCGGCCTGGAGGTCCTGCAGGAGGTTGACGATCTGCGCCTTCACCGAGACGTCGAGCGCCGAGGTTGGCTCGTCGGCGACGAGCACCGACGGTCCGAGGATGAGCGCGCGCGCGACCGAGACGCGCTGCCGCTGGCCGCCGGAGAGCTCGTGCGGATAGCGGGTCGCATAGCTGCCGTCGAGGCCGACCTTGCCGAGCCAGGCGCGGGCCTGCTCGCCGCGCTCGGCGCGCGTGCCGATGCCATGGATCGAGAGCGGCTCGGCGATGATCTCGCCCAGCGTCATCATCGGATCGAGCGAAGCGTAGCTGTCCTGGAAGACGACCTGCATGCGGCGGCGGAAGGGACGCAGGTCTTTCTGCGACAGCCTGGTCACGTCCTCGCCGCCGAGGATGATGCGCCCGTCGGACGGCTCGATGAGTCGCAGCGCCATCAGCCCCGTCGTCGTCTTGCCCGAGCCGGATTCGCCCACCAGCGCGACCGTCGCGTTGCGGTGGACGCGGAGATCGACGCGGTCGACGACCGTCTGCGCGTCATAGCGCTTGGTGATGCCCTTGAGTTCGAGCGCCGGTGCTTCGGCCATCGCGTTCATGCCGCCATCCTCCCCGCCTCGATGCGCAGGCAGGCCGCCGTACGGCCGCCGGAATAGCCTTCGAGAGGCGGAACCACGCTGCGGCAGGCCTCGATGGCGAGCGGGCAGCGCGGATGGAACGGACAGCCGGGCGGCGGCGCGATCGGATTGGGCGAGGCGCCGGGGATTTCGGTGAGCCGCTGCTTGCCCGGCGTCTGTCCGGGAATGCTGCCGAGCAGCGCGCGGGTGTAGGGATGCAGCGCGCTGTCGAAGATATCCTCGACCGGGCCCGTCTCCATGACGCGGCCGCCATACATGACGACGACCCGGTCGACCGTCTCGGCGATGACGCCGAGGTCATGCGTGATCATCACGAGGCCCATACCTGTCTCGGCCTGGATATCCTTGATGAGCTGCAGGATCTGCGCCTGGATGGTGACGTCGAGCGCGGTTGTCGGCTCGTCGGCGATGAGCACCGCCGGCTCGCAGGACAGCGCCATCGCGATCATCACGCGCTGCAGCATGCCGCCCGAGAGCTGGTGCGGATAGAAGCGGACGACCGCTTCGGCATTCTTGATTTCGACCCGCTTCAAAAGCGCGATCGCACGGCCGAGCGCTTCGCCCTTGGTGACGGAGCGATGGGCGCGGATGGTCTCGACGATCTGGTGGCCGATGGTGAAGACGGGATCGAGCGAGGTCATCGGGTCCTGGAAGACCATCGCCGCGACGCGGCCGCGGATCGAGGCGACGCTGCGCTTGTCGGCACTGAGCATGTCGGTGCCGCCGAGCGCCATGCGCTTCGCCGTGATGCGGGCCGGCGGCTCGCGCAGGAGGCGCATCAGCGCCTGGCAGGTGACCGATTTTCCCGAGCCGGATTCGCCGACGATGCCGAGGCTTTCGCCGCGTTCGAGATGGAAGCTGACGCCACGCACCGCCTGGACCAGCCCCTCATGCTGGCGGAAGCTGACCGCGAGATCCTCGATTTCGACAAGCGCCATCGGCTGCCTTCTCTGACCCTGATGGTGGAGGCGGGCGGGCGCCCTTTCCGAGCGCCCGCCCGGACGGTCACTCCTTGGTGACGTGCGTGTAGAGATAGCCGGACAGGCGATCGAGCGGCGTGAAGCCCTTCGAATTCGGGGTCACGCCCTCGCCCTTCAGCTTGTCGCTGACGGCGGCGATGGTCACCGGATGGACCAGCGGCACCAGCGCCGCGTTGTCGATCAGGATCTGCTCGGCCTTGGCATAGTCCTCGAGGCGCTTGTCCCAGTCGGCGCCGGCGTCGCCAGCATTGACCAGCGCGTCATAGTCGGCGAACTCGTAGTGGTGGCGGCCGCCGGACTTGAACAGGTCATAGAAGTTCGACGGATCGAGATAGTCATACTCGTAGGGCGCGAGGAACAGGCCGTTCGAGCGGGCCTTGAGCGCCGCCGTCCAGTCCTTGGTCGGCATCGACTTGATCTGCATGTCGACGCCGAGGATGTCCTTGAACTGCGCCTGCAGATACTGGAGCATCGGCGCGGCAATCGCGGCGTTGTAGCCGCCCTGCTCGCGGTACCAGATCTCGATTGGCGGGAAGCCCTTGCCGTCCGGATAGCCGGCCTCGGCCATTTCCTTCTTGGCGAGCTCCGCGTCGAACTTCGCCTGGTCGGCGATCGACTGCTGGTAGCCGGGATAGCTCGGCGCCAGGATCGAATTGGCCGGAACGGCGGTGTCCTTCAGGACCGTCGAGGTGAGCTGCTCGCGATTGACCGCGGCCTGGAAGGCCTTGCGGACATGGACGTTGTCGAAGGGCGGCTTGTTGAGGTCGAAGGCGAGGTAATAGAGCGCGAACACGGCGTTCTTGCGGATCGCATCGGGGAACTGCGCCTGCACCACCGGCACCTGGCCGGCATTCAGCGAAGTCCAGTCCGCTTCGCCCGCCATGAAGGCCGGGAAGCCGACTTCCGGCGGTCCGATCTGCGTGTCGAGCACGAGCGTGTCGATCTGCGCCTGCCAGGGCCCGTTATATTTCGGGTTCTTGACCAGCGTCATCGTGTTGTTCGACTTCTCCCAGCTCTTCACCATGAAGGGGCCGGACGCGACGAGCGTGTCGACATTGAGCGCGTAATCGTCGCCGATCTTGTCGACGACATGCTTCGGCACCGGATACCAGAGGCTGGCGACGCCCGGGAAATAGGACTTCGGCGCATCGGTGGTGACTTCGAGCGTCGTGGCGTCGAGCGCCTTGATGCCGAGCGTCGAGGGATCGGCGCCCTTGTCGGTGACGTCCGACCAGCCCTTGATGCCGCCGGCGAAGGACCAGTACCAGTTGAAGTCGTAGCCTTCCTTGGCGGCGCGCTGCAGCGCGAAGACATAGTCCTCCGCCGTGAGCGGCTCGCCATCGCTCCAGACGAGGCCGTCCTGCAGCTTGAAGGTCCAGGTCAGGCCGTCGGCGGACTGGGTCCAGCTCTTGGCGCCCATCGGATTGAGCTTGAACTCGCCGTCGAACTCGGTGAGCGGCAGCGACGTGATCTCGGGCGCGCCGGCGCGGTCATAGACCGTCTTCATGTAGTCCATGTAGGTGCCGCTCGTCGTCCCGCCCGGGCCGGTCACCGTGCTGTCGGCGAGGGCGGCCCCCGGTATCGCGAGGCTCGAAGCCACGAGCGCCGCACCGAGCCATCTCTTCAGCGCGTTCATCAAATCCCTCCTTGTTGTCTGGACGCCGGGTGTTCCCGTCCCGTTGCCCAATGACATATGACTGACAAAGTTGGCGGCGGAGCACAAGCGCCCCGCGCGCTCAAAGGGATGGCATCGCGACGTTTTACCGGGCAGGCGCGAGCGAGGCGTGTTGCGTCGCGGGCGGGATTGATTTAGGTCAAACCCATCCGCCTGGACCCGGTGAAAGCCCGGGTGGCTCTTCCGGCCGCCGATCCGCCGGACCATGTACAGCCCGAGCCTTCTCGACCGCCTGCTCGGCGTGCGTCAGATCGTTGCCACATCCCCCATGCCATTTTCGTCCCGCTACATCCGCGAGTGGACTTCCAACATTCGCGCCGACATCCTCGCCGGCATCGTCGTCGCCCTCGCGCTCATTCCGGAAGCCATCGGCTTCTCGGCCATCGCCGGCGTCGATCCCAAGGTCGGCCTCTACGCCTCCTTCGCAATTGCCTGCGTCTCCGCCGTGGTCGGCGGGCGGCCGGGCATGATCTCGGCCGCCACCGCCGCGACGGCCGTCGTCATGGTGAGCCTCGTCCGCGACCATGGCCTCGACTATCTCTTCGCCGCCACCATCCTGATGGGGCTGATCCAGATCGTTGCCGGCTTCCTGAAGCTCGGCCGCGTCATGCGCTTCGTCTCGCGCTCGGTGATCACCGGCTTCGTCAATGCGCTCGCCATCCTCATCTTCATGGCGCAGCTGCCCGAATTGATCGGCGTGCCGGTCGCGACCTATCCGATGATCGCGGCCGGCCTCGCCATCATCTATCTCTTCCCCCGCCTCACCCGGGCGATCCCTTCGCCGCTGGTCGCCATCGCCGTGCTGACGCTCTTTGCCGTCGCGACTGGCATGAACCTTCGCACCGTGGGCGATCTCGGCGCGCTGCCCTCCAGCCTGCCGCAGTTCGGCATTCCCAATGTGCCGTTCACGCTGGAGACGCTGCAGATCATCCTGCCCTATTCGCTGACGCTCGCCGCGGTCGGCCTGCTCGAATCCTTGCTCACGGCGCAGATCGTCGACGACATGACGGACACGTCGAGCAGCAAGAGCCAGGAATGCCTCGGCCAGGGCGCCAGCAACATCGCCTCGGCCTTCATCGGCGGCATGGGCGGCTGCGCCATGATCGGCCAGTCGGTCATCAACGTCACCTCCGGCGGCCGGGGTCGCCTCTCCACCTTCGTCGCCGGCGCGTTCCTTCTCTTCCTGATCCTCGTCCTCGACGACATTGTGAGGATCATCCCGATGGCCGCGCTCGTCGCGGTGATGATCATGGTCTCGATCGGCACCTTCTCCTGGCGCTCGATCCTCGATCTCCGCCGCAATCCGCGCTCGTCCTCCATCGTGATGCTGGCGACCGTCATCACCGTCGTCGCGACGCATGACCTCGCGATCGGCGTGCTGGTCGGCGTGCTGCTCTCGGGTATCTTCTTCGCCGGCAAGGTGTCGAAGCTCGTCTCGGTCGGCCGCGCGGACGACGGCGAGGGCCAGGTCACCTATGTCGTCACGGGACAGATCTTCTTCGCCTCGTCGGAGCCGTTCCTGCGCGGCTTCGATCCGGAAGAGCCGGCGCGGCGCGTCGTGATCGACGTCACCCATGCGCATTTCTGGGACATCACCGCCATCGGCGCGCTCGACAAGGCGGTGATGCGCCTGCGCAAGCTTGGCGCCGAGGTCGAGGTGATCGGCCTCAACGAGGCCAGCGCCACCATGGTCGATCGCTTTGCCCTGCACGACAAGGAAGGGGCGCCGGCTGCGATCGGGCACTAGAGCGCTTCCAGCAAGCCAGGAAAGGCTCTGGAGCCTGCAACCCGGAGTCCGGTCTCGCATTGCCTCCATGGACAAAGATGGAGGCAAGCCATGGCAGACGATCCGATGAAGCGCGGCGCCCAGGACCGCCGTCAGGTCTCGGGCTCGGAGGACTACGAACTGCGCTATTTCGCCGAGCAGAACGGCGTCTCGATGGACGAGGCGCGAAAGCTCATCGCGACGCACGGCAACGACCGCTCGACGCTCGAGGCGGAAGCAAAGAAGCTCCGCCGCTGAGGATCAGCCCCCGAGCAGGGTTTCGATCCGCCGGGCGAGGGCTTCGCGGTCGGGCGCGGTGAAGAACTGGTCGGTGCGACGGCGGATGATATCGTCCGCCGTTGCCGCCATTTCCTCGCGCAAGAAGAAGAGCACCTCGCCGCGCGTCAGCCGGCCGTCGTCGGAGATCGCATCGGCTCCGTGAGCAAGGATGTGGGAGGCGACGCGCGGCGCGCGGCTGCCATAGGTCTCGATTAGCCGTTCCGCGAGGGCCGTTGCGATGCCCTCTGCGACCAGAGCGGCCTCGGCGGCGGCGCGTTCTTTCCCGTCGCCCGGGTAGGCCCTGCCTCCACCGATCGGCAGCGCTTCCGTAGGGATCGCCCGCTTGTGGCCGAGGACTGTCAGCACCGCGTCGCTGGCATCGGCTGCCATGCGCCGGAACGTCGTCCATTTGCCGCCGATCACCGTCACGACTACGGCGTCGACCACCGGGCGGGTCAGCACGGCATGGTCGCGGCTGCGGGCGGAGAGCTGCGCCTCGGAGGAGCGGAGCAGCGGCCGCACGCCGATGATCCGCTCGACGACTATTGGCGGCGGCAGGCCCGGCAGAGCGGCGGCGAGCGCGGCCAGCAGATAGGCTTCGTCGTCATCAGTGACCGCCGCGGCATCGGGGTCCGCAACCGGCGCTTCGGTCGTGCCGAGCAGCAGCCGGTGCGGCGCGATCCGGTAGGCGACGCAGAGCCGGCGCCGCGCGGCATCCTCGAAGAAGAGCAGGTCGTCGCCGAGCGATTCCGCCGCCTCCGCCGCTTCGACGAGGAGATGCACGCCGGCGACGCCGCCGGTCATCGGCTCGGCGGGTCCGAAGAGCGCCGCCACCGCGTCGGCATGGGCTCCGGCGGCGTTCACCACCGCGCGCGCGGTGACGACATGCCGACCGCCGCCGAGCCGGTCCTCGATCGCCAGCCGGCCGCCCTTAGCCGCGACCAACGGACAATGGTTGAGCGCCGCCGAGCCGCTGCCGGCGAGGACGCCGTCCTCGACGAGCTCGACCGCGACGCGCTCCGGCATGTGGATGCGGCCCTCACCCATCACGAGCAGCGCCTCATAGCGCGGCGCCAGCCTCCTTAGCCGCTCGGGAAAGCGTACCCGCGCGACGAGCCGCGTGCGCGGCAAGGCGCGCGGACGTGGCGCGAGGCCGTCATAGAGGAGGCCGGCGAGCCGCATGGCGAGCGTGCCCGGAAGACCGCTCGTCTTGGTAAGGCGCAGGAAGCCGAGCGGCGCCGCGACGAGGCCTTTGAAGCGGTCGGCGAGCGGCAGCACGACACGGATCGGCTTCACCGCATGCGGCGCATTGGCCAGCAGCCGGTCGCGTTCGATCACCGAGTCGCGCACGAGCGCGATGTCGCCGCGCTCCAGATAGCGGAAGCCGCCATGGGCGATGCGGGTCAGCGCGCCGCTGGCGCCGCTCGCGAAGTCGCCGCGCTCGACGAGGAGGACGCGCAGGCCCTGCAGCGAAAGATCGCGGAAGGTGCCGGCGCCCGTGATCCCGCCGCCGATGACGACGACGTCGAATTCCGGCCGGGCGATGATCTCGGCCAGCATCCGCGCCCGGTCGAGCGGCGGAGCGGCGCCGGTCATGGTGCCTTTGGCGCCCCGAGCCGGCGGGTGACGTCGATCTCGGCGAAGGAGCGGATCTCGGGAACGCGCGGATCGGACGCGGTATCCTCGCGCAGCACATGGATCACCGCGACGCCGGCGGCGAGCGCGGCCGTGACCTCGCGCGGATTGTCAGTGAAGAACAGCAGCTGTTCCGGCGCGACGCTGATCTCGGCGGCAATGGCCCGGTAGGACGGCGTCTCGACCTTGGCGCCGACGCGCGTATCGAAATGGCCGGTGAAAAGCGGGCGGATGTCGCCGACGCGGCTATGGCGGAAGAACTCGCTCTGCGTCTGCACCGAGGCGGAGGAGAAGATATAGGCGGGCAGCCCTTCGGCCTGCCAGGCCTTCAACGCCTCCAGCGCGTCGTCATAGATCTGGCCCTCGAAAGCACCCGAGCGATAGCCTGCGTCCCAGACGAGACCCTGCAAGCGCTTCAGCGGCGGCGCCTTGCGGTCCTCGGCGAGCCAGGCGAGGAGGACGCCGACCGGCTCGGCGCCGGTTCCGTCGAGCGCCATGGTGTCGGCAAGGATCTCACGCACCTCCGCATCGTCGCGATGCGCCTCGACATAGGGTGGCAGATGCGCGGCCAGCCAGGGATACATCACCTCGTTGACATAGGAATTCGGCGTGATCGTACCCTCGATGTCGAGCAGCACGGCGGCGGGCGTGAAGGCGAGGCGGTCGGTCATATCGTCCTCGGCGGGCCCAAATCAGCGAGCCGATGGCGCGTCGGGATCGAGCCCGGCTCGCTCGAAGCGCGGGATGGCATCGAGCAGCGCGCCGAGGTCCGGATAGCGCTCGGGGTTCTTCAGCAGCGAGCGGGCGAGGGCGAGCGCGCCGGCCTGCGCTTCGGCGCGGCGCTTCGTATCCTCGATGACCATGAAATCGGCGACCTGCGCATAGGAGATGACGCGGCGGATCATCTTGATCGCCGCGAAGGCGACGAGGTCGCGGAAGATCGCATCGACATAGTCGGCGCGGATGGTCGAAAGCCGGGCCGCGCCGGCGGCGTCCGCGAAATGCGCGGCTGGATAACCGTCGCCGGCGGCGGGATTGGCCTCCCAGAGCGCCAGGAATTCGCGGCGGAACGTGGTCCACAGCGTTGCGATCTGATCGAGGATGAAGGCCCGGAAGGCGTCGCGCTCGGCGCCGTCGCGGTCATAGCCGCCCTGCGCATACCAGGCGATGATGAGATTGGCGACGAAGGCACCGAGATCGAAACCGATCGGGCCGAAGGTCGAGAACTCGCCGTCGATCACCCGCGTCTCGTCCTCGGTGACCATCACCGAGCCGGAATGGAGATCGCCATGCAGCAGCGCCTGCCGGTTGGAGAGGAAGGCGTTGCGGTGGCGCGCCACCGCGGTCTTCAGCGCCACGTCCTCGCGGAAGGCCTTGGCGAAGGGCGCAATCTCCGGGATGAAGCGGTTGCGCCACACCTCGACATAGGGGTCGATGAAGATGAGATCGACGCTGATCCTGAGGACCGCGTGGTTCTTCGCAAACAGCGAGACGTCCTCGAACTTCGTCTCGAAGGGCACGCCGAGATCGGAGGTGTGGAAGGCTGCGGTCGCGACATAGCGGCCGACATCGCCGGCGACCTTCGGGAAGCGGCGGCCCTCGATCAGCCCGCCGCGCAGGATGATATGCGGCGTCAGCTGCTGCATGACGATGAACTGCAGCGACGGGTCGAAGTGATGGAGCGTCGGCGCGAGTTCGCCGACGACGCCCTGCAGCCGCTTCATGTAGCTCGCCTCGAAGGAGGCGCGGTTTTCGGAGAGCGGCCAGCTCTCGCCGTGATAGCGCACCCAGGGCAGCGACTGCTTGGCGCAGACGCCGCCATCCGGCCCCTCGACGATGAAGACGGCGTTCATGTAGCCGTCGGCGACGTCCCGGATCGTCCAGTCTGACGCCTTGCCCCCGAGGATCGCCGCGACATGCGGCAGCCGCTCGATCTCCGCGATGATGTCGGCCTGGCTGAGGACGCGGTAGCCGGGTGTCGAGATGGTCACGGCGGACGTGGTCGCGGCAGACATGGGAACTCCGGAAATCAGGACGGAACGCGCCGCCTCAACATCACTTTACGCCGCCCTTCGCAAGCCCCTCGACGAGGTGCTTCTGCATCAGGAAGGCGATGAGATAGATCGGCACGATGCCGGCCAGCGAGGCGGCGGCCATCTGGCCGAAATTGACCAGTCGGTCGCCCTGGAACAGCGAGATGCCGACGGTCAGCGTGCGCATCCCGTCGGTGAGCGTCAGCCCCGAGGCGAGCAGGAACTCGTTGAAGGATAGGATGACGACGATGATCGTCGTCGCCGCGATGCCGGGCGCGATGATCGGCGCGACGACCGAGACGAGTGTCCTGAAACGTCCCGCGCCATCGAGCGCCGCCGCCTCCTCGATCTCGACCGGCACGCGGCGGAGGAACGGGCCGATCAGCCAGAAGGCGACCGGGATGTTCAGAAGCCCGTAGACGAGGATGAGCCCGGCATGGGTGTTGAGAAGGCCGATCGTCTTCAGGAGGAAGAAGAAGGGGATCAGCCCGACCACCGGCGGCGCGATATAGCTCGCCAGCGTCGCCTGCGGCAGGAAGCGGCGGAAGACGCCCATGCGGATCATCGCATAGGCGGCCGGCAACGTGATGGCGATGGTGAGGATGCCGGCCAGCACCGAGACGATCACCGAATTGGCGATGAAGGTGGTCAGCGAGGTCGCGGCGAAGGCGCCCGGCCAATTGTCGAGCGTCGGATCGACGGGCAGGAAATTGCCGGCGAGGACATCGTCCTTCCGCTTGAACGAGACGGAGAGCAGATAGGCGATCGGCAGCAGGAAGAAGGCGAGCGCGACGAGCGCGCCGCCGAGCGCCAGCACGCGCATCGGATTGCGGCCGAGCTCGAGGCTGGAGAGCGCGCGCGCCGTCATGGCTGGTTTTCCGAGGCGAAGCGGTGCAGCCGCACCACGGGAATGGTCACGATGCCGATGACGATCGCATAGACCAGCGTCTCTGCCGCCGCATTGCCGACATCGAACTGCTCGAGTGCCAGCCGCCAGATGCCGAAGGTCGCGGTCGTGGTCGCGAAGCCGGGCCCGCCGAAGGTCAGCACATAGACGAGGTCGAACAGCTTGAAGCCGATGATGAGCTTCAGGAGGAAGATCGAGGCGAGCGGCGCGGCGACCAGCGGCAGCGTGATGTGGCGGAGGCGCTGCAGCGGCGAGGCGCCGTCGACCATCGCCGCCTCCTGCACGCCGTCCGGCAGGCTGACGAGCGCTGCGAAGGAGAGGATCGCGACGAAGGGCACCCATTGCCAGAGATCGGCGACGCCGATCGACAGCCAGGCGAGGAAGGGCGTCGCCAGGAAGGAGAGCGGCGCGTCGATGATCCCGGCCTTCATGAGCACGCCGTTCAGGAGCCCGCCGGCCGGCGCGAGGATCAGCTTCCAGGCGACGGCGACCATCACCGGTGGCGTCATCAGCGGCAGCAGCGCGATGACGAGCAGCGTCCGGCCGAGCCGCAGGAGCGTCACGAAGGCGAGCGCGACGAGAAAGCCGACCGCGACCTCGACGGTCGCCGAAGCGAAGGCGAAGGCGATGCTCTTCGCGACCGCGATCTGGAAATTGCCGTCGGTGAGCGTCGCCACGAACTGGTCGGTGCCGACGAATTTGCGGAACGGCTTGCCGAGCGTGCTCTTGCTGGTCGCGAGCGCGATGAGGAAGAGCGTCGGATAGAGGGTTGTGACGATGAGCGCGACCACGAGCGGGGCGACGAACAGCGCGCCGACGATCCGGTCGCGCCGCGCCGGCGCGTCGGCGGCCGGCCGCGCGCGCGTCGCCGGGGCGATCGCGTCGGAATAGGGCAGGCTGGTCATCGGGCGTCCGCGGTGGCGGTCATCATGGCGCTCCGAAACGCACAAAAGCGAACCCGCCCGCTCGAAGGATCAGACCTTTGAGCGGGCGGGCACAGATATCACGAAACGGCTCAGGAGCCGATGATCTCGACCCAGGCCGCGTGGGCGTCCTTGATCGCCTGTTCAGGGGTCTTCGAGCCGGCCAGCGCCAGCGCCAGCTCGTCGGCCAGCGTCTGCTGCAGCTTCGGCGTCTCCGGCGTCGTCGGCCAGGGCAGGGCATTTTCCAGTGCACCGGCGAGCGCCGCCTGAACCTGCGGCGCGAAGGCCTTGTACTTCTCCGAATAGAGCAGCGAGGTGCGGTCCGGATCGATGCCCGAGCCGGTGAGCGTGATCAGCTCCTCCTGGTATTTCGGGCTCGCCGCGAACTTGATCAGTTCCCAGGCCGCTTCCTTCTTCTGCGATCCCGACGAGACGGCGAAGGCGAAGCCGGCATTGAGCGCGAGGCGCGGATCCTTGTTGGAGCCGCCGACCGGGATGCGCGTGACGCCCCATTTGTCGACGATCTGCGAGCCCTTCGGATCCTGCGCATAGACGCCGAGATCCGACCAGAACTCGATGAAGCCGACCTTGCCGCCGAGAAAGGCGGGCAGCCCTTCCTCGAAGCGCGTCTCGAGCGGCGTCGGCAGCGCATAGGGATTGGTCGCGACGAGCGCCTTGGCCGCTTCGAGGGCGGCGGGGCTGTCGAGGGCCGACTTGCCGTCCGGCGTCAGGAAGGTGCCGCCATAGCCGGCGAGCCGGTTGGCATAGCTGGAGCCGATGATGATCGGCGCCTTGCCGCCGAGCACGGCCGCGCCATAGATGCCGTTCTTCGACTCCGCCTCGGTGATCTTCTGGATGCCGGCGAGATATTCTTCCCACGTCGTCGGCACGGCGACGCCGTTCCGGTCGAGAATCTCCTTGTTGTAGAAGAGGAGGTGGGAATCGCCGTCATAGGGCAGGCCGTAGCGCTTGCCGTCATAGAGCGTATAGGTGTCGTAGATCAGCGGGATATAGTCGTCCGGTTTGATCTGGTCCTTGTCGCGCTCGATCCACGCGGTCACGTCCTCGGCGATGCCGTCCTCGGCCAATTGGCCGATATTCGTGTACCAGTAGTCGAGCACGTCGAACTCGTTGACGCCCGACTGCACGTCCAGCGTCGCCTTGGCGCCGACCTGGTCATAGGGAACGATGGTCACATTGACCTTGGCGCCGGTCGCGGCCTCGAAGTCTTCCGCGAGCTTCTTGCCGGTGACGGCATGCGACTGAATGATGAGCAGGTTCAGCGACTGGCCGGCCAGCGGCTTGTCGGCCGCGAAGGCGGCGCCGGCGCCCGCGAAGAACGGCAGCGTTGCGCCCGCCGCGGCGGTCTGCAGGAAATGCCGGCGGCTGAGGCCGCGCCTCGCCCCGTTGTCGTTGCTGGCCATGATCGAACTCTCCCCGTGATGCGAGCGGACACCCGACGGGTGCCTCGACATTGGGCTAGTCTGCTCACGCCAGAGGCGGTCGTCCACGCATGGCCGTGCGTAGCAATCACGGTTCTGAGAACGGCATTCCAGATTTGCGGCGATTCTGGAACATCGTTGCGGCTCGACCATCGGTTGCCGCGTGTTCGTCGCGCGCGTGCGATAATGTGCGATCAGTCGAACAGATCGGCCTGCCCGGCCGGGCGGGGCGCGGCATAGCTGTTGCCCGCAGCGTCCAGCCTGTCCAGCCACGCATCGGCGGCGCCCAGGACGGCGGCGCGGAGGCGCGGCTCCATCCTGTCCAGCGTCCGGTAGGGCATCGTCATGCGCGGATTGCCGGCGAGGCGGTCGCGGTTGATGCTGAGGAAGCGCCAGTAGAGCAGGTTGAACGGGCAGGCCCGCGCGCCGGTCTTCGCCTTCGGGTCATAGGCGCAGCCGGCGCAATAGTCCGACATGCGGTCGATATAGGCACCGGAGGCGGCATAGGGCTTCGAGGCGAGCAGCCCGCCATCGGCGAACAGCGCCATGCCGTGCACATTGGGCAATTCGACCCATTCGAAGGCGTCGGCATAGACGACGAGATACCATTCCTCGACCTCGGCCGGGCGGATGCCGGCGAGCAGCGCGAAATTGCCGGTCACCATCAGGCGCTGGATGTGATGGGCATAGGCGTGGCGCCGCGTCGCCGCGATGGCCTCGGCCATGCAGGCCATGTCGGTCTCGCCCGTCCAGTAGAAATCCGGCAGCGCGCGGTCGGCGTCGAACGCGTTGCTGTTCGGATAATCCGGCATGCGCAGCCAGTAGACGCCGCGGACATATTCGCGCCAGCCGAGGATCTGGCGGATGAAGCCCTCGGCGGCGTTGAGTGGTACGCGGCCGTCCCGCCAGGCGGTTTCGGCGGCGGTGCAGACCTCGCCGGCGGTGAGGAGGCCGATATTGAGATAGGGCGAGAGCACGGCATGGAAGAGGAACGGCGCGCCTCGCTTCATGGCGTCCTGATAGTCGCCGAAGCGCGGCAACAATTCGCCGATGAAGCGGTCGAGCGCGACAAGCGCATCCCTCCGCGTCACGGCCCAGCCGAAGCCGTCGAGATCGCCGAAATTATCCGGAAAGCGGCGGCGCACCATGTCGATGACGGCCCGCGTGATCGCGTCGGGCTCTACGCCGTGGCGACGCGGCACCCGCTCGTCCTTCGGCAGCGCCTTGCGGTTCTCGGCATCGAAGTTCCAGCGGCCGCCGGCGGGCGCGTCGCCTTCCATCAGGATGCCGGTCTCGCGGCGCATCTCGCGATAGAAGTGCTCCATCCGGAACGAGCGCCGCCCTTTGGCGAAGGCCGCGAACCGCTCGCGGCTGGCGAAAAAGCGCGTGTCGGGCCGGATTTCGACGGGCAGATCGAACCGCGCCGACCAGCCGTCCATGACCGCGCGCAGCCGCCATTCCCCCGGCTCGGTGACGATGATCCGCTCCGGCCGCAGTCGCTTCACCGCCTTCGCGAGTTCCTCGGTGAAGGAACCTTCGTTGCCCTCGTCCTCCAGGCCGACATAGTCGAGCGGCAATCCCTCGCGGCGAAGCTCCTCCGCGAAATGGCGCATCGCCGCGAGCACCAGCACGATCTTCTGCACGTGATGTGGCACATAGCCCGTCTCCTCGCCGAGTTCCGCCATCAGGATCCGGTCGCGTTGAGGATCGAAGCCGTCGAGCGAACTGATGCCGGGGGTCAGCTGGTCGCCGAGGAGCAGGACGAGATTGCGGATGTTCCTAGCCGCCATCACGCGCCTTCCTGCGGCGTCGCGCCTCGTCGCGGCAGCGGTCGGAGCAGGTGTCGATCGTCGCCCAGACCCGCTCCCAGCGCTTCCGCCAGCTGAAGGGTCGCGCGCAGACGCTGCATGTCTTGACCGGCAGATCGCCCTTGCGGCGCATCGGCGGCACGCCTTCAGCCCTTGACGCGCAGCGTCGAGCGACCGCCATCGACACCGACCACCTGACCGGTCATCCAGGCCGCCTCTGCCGACAGCAGGAACGCCGCTAGGCTCGCGACATCCTCCGCTTCGCCGAGCCGCGGCAGCGGGTGAAGCTGCGCGATCGCCGCGGCCATGCTCTCGGACTGGGTCAGCGGCGCGGCGAGCGGCGTGCGCACCAGCGACGGCGCGATGCAGTTGACGCGGATGCGCGGCGCGAGTTCGGCGGCGAGCGAGAGTGTCAATCCCTCGACCGCGGCCTTGGCCATGCCGACCGAGGCATGCGCGGCGAAGCCCTGACGCGCGGCGATGCTGGAGACGAGGAGCACCGAGGCCGCCTCCGAGCGCTTCAGGGCCGGCAGCGCCGCCTTGACCGCCAGCATCGCCCCGAGCGCATTGACGCGGAAATCGTCCAGCGCCTCGTCGGCGCCAATGCGGCCGAGCGGCTTCAAGTTGATGGTGCCGACGAGATAGGCGAGGCCGTCGATCGTCGTGCCGGCCTCCTCGGCGGCGCGGTCGAACAGCGCCGGATCGCGTACGTCGCCGGCCGTCCAGGT
>JAFKFV010000028.1 GCA_017307955.1 Allobosea sp.
GGCTGACGCGCGCGGTCGCCGAGGATCTCGCCGGCCATGCGGTTGAGAGGGGGAGCCGGCTCGGCGTCGAATCGGGTGGTCAATTCTTCGTCATCGGGCCATCGCCATGACGCTCTTGGCCGATGACGACCGCTTCCTGCCAGATCATGTGTTCGCCGTGGCGAAGCGGCGGCTGCTGCCCGTCTCAGAGGGGGCAGATGCCGCCAGCGAGCCGGTCATCAATGCCGATTTCAAGCCGCCGCGCGGCTTCCGTGCGCGGCCGGCGGCGGTGCTGATCCCGATCGTCGCGCGCGAGCACCCGACGGTGCTGATGACGCGGCGGACGGCGCGGCTGCGCCAGCATGCCGGCCAGATCGCCTTTCCAGGCGGCGCCGTCGATCCGGAGGATGCGGACACGGCCGCCGCCGCCCTTCGCGAGGCCGAGGAGGAAATCGGGCTCGATCCGCGCCTCGTGCAGCCACTCGGCCGGCTCGGTCCCTATATCGCGGGCACGGGCTATCACATCACGCCGGTGGTCGCGCGCGTCGAGCCTTCGTTCCGGCTCGTGCTCAACCCGGACGAGGTCGAGGCGGCCTTCGAAGTGCCGCTCTCCTTCCTCATGACGCCGGAGAACCACCGGCAGGGCAGCCGGGAATGGGACGGCACCCGGCATTTCTTTTACGAAATGCCCTATGACGAGCACTATATCTGGGGGATCACGGCCGGGATCATCCGCGGCCTCTACGAACGGCTCTTTGCCTGACCATGGTCCGATTCCTCGGCTTCACCTTCCTCTTCTTCCTGCTGCCCTTCGCGCTCTATGCGGCCTGGCGCTTCTTCAAGGCGGGCGTCCGGCCGGGCGACGAGCGCTGGCCCTTGATCGTCTGGCTCAGGCTCGGCGTCGTCGGCATCCTCGCGATGCTCGCCTCGCTCCTCGTCATCCTCGCCTATCCCGAGAACGAGGCGGGCGGCCTCTACCGCCCGGCCCATATGGAGAACGGCCAGATCGTGCCGGGCCGCTTCGAATGACGGAGGCAAGGCTCGCCGGCGCGGACTTCCTCGCCGATCCGCTGGTCGTCGATGTGCTCCGCATCCTCTCGGCCGAAGGCGGCGCGGCGCGGGTCGTCGGCGGCGCGGTGCGCAATGCGCTGATGGGGCTTCCCGCCTCCGGCGACATCGACATCGCGACGACGCTTCTCCCCGACGCGGTCATGGCGCGCGCCGCCGCCGCCGGGCTGCAGTCGGTGCCGACGGGCATCGAGCACGGCACCGTAACGGTGATCGGCCGCCACCGGGTCGTCGAGGTGACGACTTTGCGCGAGGATGTCGAGACGGACGGCCGCCATGCGGTCGTGCGGTTCGGCACCGACTGGGCGGCCGATGCCGCGCGGCGCGACTTCACCATGAATGCGCTCTTTGCCGATGCCGAGGGCCATATCATCGATCTCGTCGGCGGGATCGAGGATCTCGCGGCGCGCCGCGTGCGCTTCATCGGCTCGGCCGACCAGCGGATTGCCGAGGACCGGCTGCGGGTGCTGCGCTTCTTCCGCTTCCATGCGAGCTACGGCCATGGCGCGCCGGATGCCGAAGGCCTCGCCGCTGCGACCCGCGCCCGCCATGCGCTGGGCGATCTTTCAGCCGAGCGGATCGGGCAGGAGATGCGGCGGCTGGTCGTTGCGCCGGGTGCGCCGGCGACGCTCGAAGTCATGCAGGACAGCGGCATCCTGCCGCTCATCGCGGCCGGTGTCGGGCGGATCGGCGTCTTCCAGCGGCTCGCGACGGACGCGGGGGCGCCCAGGGACGCGGCATTGCGCTTCGCGGCGCTGTTCGGCTTCGTGCAGGAGGACATCGACCGCATCACGCGCCGCTTCCGCCTCGCCAATCGCGAGCGCGACCGCATGACGGAGGCGCTCGCCGCGCGGCCGGCGCTCATCGGGGGCGGTGTCGTCTCCGATCGTGTCGCGCTCTATCGGCGCGGCCGCGAGGCGGTGACGGGGGCGCTGGCCCTCATCGCCGCGGAGGGACTGCTCACGGAGGCCGAGGCCGCGGCCCGGCGGGCGGCGATCGAGGCGTTCGAGCCGCCAGCCTTCCCGCTATCGGGGCGCGACGTGGTCGAGGCAGGGATCGGACGCGGGCCGGCGGTCGGCGTCATCCTGCGGCATCTCGAGGACTGGTGGCTGCGCGAGGATTTCCGGCCCGACGCCGAGGCGCTCCGCCGGAGGCTGCAGACGATGATCGCGGCGCAGCAGTAGCCGGCCTTCCAAATGAAAATGGCCGGGACGAGCCCGGCCATTTCGCATCGAGAGATCGGTGGTGCGCCGAGTGCGCGCCTCAGTGCGCGACCTTGGACCAGATCTTCTTCTTGGTCACATAGAGCAGGCCGGCGAAGACGATCAGGAAGATGATCACCTGGAAGCCGGCGCGCTTGCGCGCGTCGAGATGCGGCTCGGCAGTCCACATCAGGAAGGCCGCGACGTCGCGCGAATACTGGTCGACCGTCTGCGGCGCGCCGTCGGTATAGGTCACCTGGCCGTCGGAGAGCGGCGGCGGCATGGCGATGGCCGGGCCGCTGACGAAATGCGGATTGTAGTGCAGGCCCGGCGGGATCTGCATGCCGGCCGGCGGCTCCTTGTAGCCCGTCAGGAGGCCATGGATGTAGTCCGGGCCGCCTTCCTCATACTGCGTGAACAGGTCGAGGACGAACCAGGGGAAGCCGCGCTCGACGGCGCGGGCCTTGGCCATCAGCGACAGGTCCGGCGGCGCCTTGCCGTTGTTGGCGGCGGCGGCCGCTTCCGGGTTCGGGAAGGGCGACGGGAAGCGGTCGGAGAGGCGGCCGGGGCGCTCGAACATGTCGCCGGCGTCGTTCGGACCGTCCTGCACCTGATAGCTGGCCGCGACCGTGCGCGCCTGCGCCTCGGTGAAATGCGGTCCGCCTTCCTGCGCGAGGTTGCGGAACGACATCAGGTTCATCGAGTGGCAGGAGGCGCAAACCTCCTTGTAGACCTGATAGCCGCGCTGCAGCTGCGCCGTGTCGAAGCGACCGAACAGGCCGGCGAAGGACCAGGGCTCCAGCGTCGGCTTGATGATCGGGAAATGCGTCGGCTGCGCTTCCTCGCCATGCTCCTCGGCAGCGAACGCGGCGCCGGCGCCGATCGCGCCGAGGCCGATCATCACGCCGAGGCCGAGGCCGGCAAGCTTCGTGGACAAGCTCTTCATGGTCATCGATCCGTTTCCTGTCCCACGGCTCACTTGGTCTGCGGTCCGGACGGAGCACCCGCCGTGACGGGCGCGCCACCGCCGAGCACTGCCTCCGTGATCGAGGCCGGGAGCGGCCTCGGCTTCTCGAACAGGCCGAGCAGCGGCAGGATGATCAGGAAGTGGGCGAAGTAGTAGACCGTCAGGATGCGGCCGACGATCAGGTAGCCACCCTCGGGCGGCATGGCGCCGATATAGCCGAGGCCGACCGCGGCGACCGCCCAGATCCAGAAGAACTGGCGATAGAGCGGGCGGAAATTCGCCGAGCGGACCTTCGAGGTATCGAGCCACGGCACCACGAACAGCACCGCGATGGCGCCGAACATGGCGATGACGCCGAGGAGCTTGTCCGGGATCGAGCGCAGGATCGCGTAGAAGGGCAGGAAGTACCATTCCGGCACGATATGCGCGGGCGTCACCAGCGGGTTCGCCTCGATATAGTTGTCGGCGTGGCCGAGATAGTTCGGCACGTAGAAGACGAAGTAGCAGTAGAAGATCAGGAAGACGACGAGGCCGAGCGCATCCTTGACGGTGAAATAGGGATGGAAGGGCAGGGTGTCCTGCTTCTCCTTCACCGAGACGCCGGTCGGGTTGTTCGAGCCCGGGATGTGCAGCGCCCAGATATGCAGCACCACGACGCCCGCGATGATGAAGGGCAGCAGGTAGTGCAGGGCGAAGAAGCGGTTCAGCGTCGGATTGTCGACCGAGAAGCCGCCCCACAGCCAGGTTACGATCGTCTGGCCGACGAGCGGGATGGCGCCAAAGAGATTGGTGATCACGGTGGCGCCCCAGAAGGACATCTGGCCCCAGGGCAGCACATAGCCCATGAAGCCGGTCGCCATCATGAGCAGGAAGATGATCATGCCGAGGATCCACAGGACCTCGCGCGGGGCCTTGTAGGACCCGTAATAGAGGCCGCGGAAGATGTGGATATAGACGGCGATGAAGAACATCGACGCGCCGTTGGCATGCAGGTAGCGGAGCATCCAGCCGGAGTTCACGTCGCGCATGATGCCTTCGACCGAATTGAAGGCGAGGGTCACATGCGGCGTGTAGTGCATCGCGAGCACCACGCCGGTCGCGATCTGCGCGACCAGCATGAAGGCGAGGATGCCGCCGAAGGTCCAGAAGTAGTTCAGGTTCCGCGGATTCGGGAACACGATGAAGGACGAGTGCACCAGGCCGAGGATCGGCAGGCGCGTCTCGAGCCACTTCAGCGCAGGATGCTGGGGCTGATAGGTCGAAGGTCCGGACATGGTTGCGTCTTTCTCCCGTCAGCCGATCTTGATCTTGGTGTCGGTCATGAATGAATAGACCGGAATGGCCATGTTCTCCGGCGCCGGTCCCTGACGGATGCGGCCCGCGGTGTCGTAGACCGAGCCGTGGCAGGGGCAGAACCAGCCGCCGAAAGCACCTTCCTGGCCGAGCGGGATGCAGCCGAGATGGGTGCAGACATTGACCATGACGAACCAGTTCTCCTTGCCTTCCGCAGCGCGGTTGGCATCGGTGGCGGGTGCGTCGGCCGGCAGATTGGCGTTGCGGGCGATCGGGTCCTTGAGGTCGGAGAGGGCGGCGGCCTTGGCCTCCTCCACTTCCTTGGCGGTGCGGTTGCGCACGACGACCGGCTTGCCGCGCCACTTCACCGTGACCGACTCGCCTTCCTTGATCGACGAGATGTCGACCTCGGACGAGGCGAGGGCGAGCGCCGAGGCGTCCGGGTTCATCTGGTTGATGAAGGGCCAGACGGTCGCCGCGATGCCGACCGCGCCGACGGCGCCGGTCGCGATGAAGAGAAAGTCGCGTCGGGTCGGCTCTGTCGCAGCGCTGTGTGCCAAGATCATTCCCCTCTCAATCCTCCGCCCCGGCCGTTCCGCCCGCCGGAGAGCCTTGCCGGCCCCGTGGACGAAATGTCCAATCGCGCGACCGGACAGCCGAAGCCAAGGCGTAGGCTACGCCCATTTCGTTTGAAGCTGTTTAGCCATCGCCGCCCGCCGATGTCCAGAGACGGCAGGGCCGATGCGCACATTGTCGCGGCAGCGGTGAGGCCGAAATGTGCCCGCCGGGCTCAGCCCCGCGCGATGGCGGAAAACCGGCCGAGGAGGTCGGCGAAGGCGGCGACCTCCGCGTCCGACCAGTCGTCGATCTGGGCGCGAAGAAGGCGGCGCTTCGCCTGCCGGGTCGCCGCGATCAAGGCCGTCCCGGAATCGGTCAGCCTCAGCAGGCTGCGCCGCCCGTCGGCCTGCGAGGCGAGGCGCTCGACGAGGCCGGTCCGCACGGCCTCGGCGACGAGGCGACTCGCCTGCGAGGGATCGACGACCAGGCGCTCCGCGACGGTCGCCACCGACACCCCGTCGGCCTCGGAACGCGCGGCCTCGTCGATGGCATCGACGACCTCGACGATGGCGGGCTCGATGGCGAGCGCCAGCTCATCCAGCACGCGGCGGCCCATCCCGCGGCGGATCATGCTGCGACGCAGCCTGCCGAGGGCGGCGTCGATGCGCGCCACGGCGTCGTCGCGTCCGTCTGGCAGGTGGTCGTCCAAGTCCTCGATGCGATCCATGACAGCCACTTAGCACGGCGGGGCGCTGCCCCGCACCGATCGAAATCGATGCGCAAAGCAATTAAATGCGTGACACACGCATATTGATAAGTCATGCTTTCGGCGCCCAGTTGGAAAGGACACCTGTCATGACTTCGAGAATCATGTGGCCCGAAGGGGCCCTCTATCGCCTGGATCTGTTTGACATTCCCCACGCGGCGCGCGGCGCCTTCGCCGAGCGGGCGGCGGCAACACAGGCTGTCCTGCGCCGGCAGGCCGGGCTCGTGGGCGAGCAGGGCTTCGAACGGGTCAGCGGTCCGGGACGGTTCAATATCGCGACGCTGGCCGCCTGGGAAAACGCGGCGGCGATCGAGGCTGCCGCGAAGGCCGTGGCCGAGATGCATGCGGCGACCGGTTTCGACCGCCAGACTTTCCTCGCCCAGCACGGCATCAGCGCCGAGATCGCGACCTTCCGCGCCTTCGCGCTCTGATGTGAAACGGGCGGGGATTGCCCCCGCCCGTCTCTTCGTCACGCCGCGTCGAGGAAGCCGCCGGACTGGCGGCGCCAGAGGCTGGCATAGAGGCCGCCATGGCGCAGCAGCTCCTCGTGGCTGCCGGTCTCGACGATCGCGCCCTTGTCGAGCACGATCAGCCGGTCCATCGCCGCGATGGTGGAGAGGCGGTGCGCGATCGCGATCACCGTCTTTCCGGCCATGAGCTCGAAGAAGCTCTCCTGGATCGCCGCCTCGACCTCCGAATCGAGCGCCGAGGTGGCCTCGTCGAGGATCAGGATCGGCGCGTCCTTGAGCAGCACGCGCGCGATGGCGATGCGCTGCCGCTGGCCGCCCGAGAGCTTGACGCCGCGCTCGCCGACATGCGCCTCGAACCCGGTCCGGCCGCGCGGATCGGAGAGATGGGCGATGAAGTCGAGCGCATGCGCCTTGCGCGCCGCCTCCACGACATCGGCCATCGTCGCCTCCGGCTTGCCGTAGCGGATATTGTCGATGACCGAGCGGTGCAGCAGGGAGGTGTCCTGCGTCACGAGCCCGATCTGCTGGCGCAACGTCTCCTGCGTTGCCGCGGCGATGTCCTGCCCGTCGATGCGGATCGTGCCTTTCTCGACGTCGTAGAAGCGCAGCAGCAGGTTGACGAGCGTCGACTTGCCGGCGCCGGAGCGCCCGACCAGCCCGACCTTCTCACCCGGCTGGATCGTCATCGAGAGATCCTCGATGATGCCGCCCTTCTTGCCGTAGTGGAAGGTGACGCCCTCGAAGCGGATCTCGCCACGCGGGACGGCGAGCGGCGGCGCCGCCGGCTTGTCGAGCAGGGAATAGGGCCGCGCGATCGTCTCGAGGCCTTCCTGCACCGTGCCCATCTGCTCGAAGATGCCGATCGCCACCCACATGATCCAGCCGGACATGTTGGAAATGCGGATCGAGAGACCCGAGGCGACGGCGATGGCGCCGAGCGAGATCGACGACACCGACCACAGCCAGATCGCCAGCGCGCCGGTCGAGACGATCAGGATGCCGTTGAGGCACGAGACCGTGGCGTTCATCGCGGTGATGAGCCGCGTCTCGCTGCGGAAGGTCTCGGTGTGCTCCTTCAGGATCTCCTGCGCGTAGTCGTCCTCACGGTCGGCATGGGCGAAGAGCTTCACCGTCTGGATGTTGGTGTAGCTGTCGACGATGCGGCCGGTCAGCGCCGAGCGCACCTCGGACATCGCCGTGGCGCGATCGCGGATGCGCGGAACGAACCAGGCCAGCGTCACGACATAGCAGACGATCCAGATCGACAGCGGCACGGTCAGCCGCCAGTCCGCGTCGGCGAAGATGACCAGCGCCGAGATCGCGAAGATGGCGACGAACCAGATCGCGTCGATGAGCTGCGTCACCGATTCGCGCAGCGCCGGTCCCGTCTGAACGATCTTCGAGGCGATGCGGCCGGCGAAGTCGTTGGCAAAGAACGTCACCGACTGGCGCAGCACGTAGCGATGTGTCTGCCAGCGCACGAGATTGGTCAGCGACGGCGCGATCGCCTGCTGGTTCAGCAGGTCGTGCAGGATATGCGAGATCGGCGCCGCGATGGCGATGACGAACGCCATCCAGAGGAAGGTCGGGCCATAGTCGACGAAGACCTCTTCGGGCGATGTCGTCTTCAGGAGATCGACGATCGAGCCGATGTATCTCATCATCGAGACCTCGATGAGCGAGACGACGAGGCCGACGATCATCAGCGCGACGAGCCAGGGCCAGACCTGCCGGCAGTAGCGCCAGTAGAAGGCGACGAGCGTCGGCGGCGGCATGCTGTCGTCATGCGGGCGGAACGGGTCGATGAGCGTTTCGAATCTGCGGAACATGGCGGGCCCAGGGAAGGCGGGACGAATGGGGGAACGGCGCGCAGAAGCGGCGCCGTCGGGCGCCGGTGCGGCTGGTCGCGCGGAGATGTCGAGCGGTGACGATGAGCAGCGGCCGGGCCCTTCGCGGGCTTCCGGCCGGTCGGCGTCGACTTTGAAGAAGGGCTAGAGCGCGGCGGCGCCCATGCTCGAACGAATCGCGGACCGGGTGCGCGAAAGGATCATTTCCATCCGGGTCCTCCTCGTTCGAGCTTCGCCGCGGGCGCTGGAATCGCACCCGCTCTGGCTGAGGTCGGCACTCTCATGCTACCCGCGACGATTGGCAAGGCCCAAGCTTCGATTAGCGCCGGCTGTTGCACCGCGGCGACAGTCGGCTGCGGCGGCAAAGTCTGGATTGCCGGGTCAAGCCCGGCAACGACAGGGAAGGGGGCCGGTGGGGAGGGTTCTACCCAGAAACCAGCCTTACTCCGCGGCGATTTCGTGCGGGGCGTGATCGCCGAGGAAGCCGCCGGACTGGCGGGCCCAGAGCTGGGCGTAGAGGCCTTGGCGCTCCAGGAGTTCGCGGTGGGTTCCGGTTTCGACGATGCGGCCTTCGTCCATCACGACGAGGCGGTCCATCGCCGCGATGGTGGAGAGGCGGTGCGCGATGGCGATCACCGTCTTGCCGGCCATCAGTCCCTCGAGCTGTTCCTGGATCACCGCCTCGATCTCCGAATCGAGCGCCGATGTCGCTTCGTCGAGCACGAGGATCGGCGCGTCCTTGAGCAGCACGCGGGCGATGGCGATGCGCTGGCGCTGGCCGCCGGAGAGCTTGACGCCGCGCTCGCCGACATGGGCGTCATAGGCCTTGCGGCCGCGCGGGTCGGAAAGATGGGCGATGAAGCCGTCGGCCGCGGCGCGGGCCGCCGCCTGGCGCACGGCATCGTCGTCGGCATCGGGCCGGCCATAGCGGATATTGTCGCGGATCGAGCGGTTGAGCAGCGCGGTATCCTGCGTCACCACGCCGATCGCGGCGCGCAGCGAGCCCTGCGTCACCGCCGATATGTCCTGCCCGTCGATGCGGATCGCGCCGCTTTCGAGGTCGTAGAGGCGGAGCAGCAGGCTGACCATGGTCGTCTTGCCGGCGCCGGAGCGGCCGACGAGACCAATGCGCTCGCCGGGCTTCACCACGAGGTCGACGCCGCGCAGCACCGGATTGCCGCCGCCATAGGAGAAGCGCACGTCCTCGAACACGATCTCGCCCTTCGAGACTAGGAGGTCGGGGGCGTCGGGCCGGTCGGCGAGGCCGTGCGGGCGGGCGATGGTGCGCATGCCGTCCTCGACTGTGCCGACATTGTCGAAGAGGCCGGTCAGCGTCATCATCACGCGGCCGGACATCACGGAGAGCCGCATCACGAGGCCGAGCGCGACCGCCGTCTCGCCGGGGCTGATCGCGCCGCGCGTCCAGAGCCAGACGCTGGCAGCGCCCGTCGCGCCGATCAGGAAGGCATTGGCGAGCTGCAGCAGCAGCGAGAGCCGCGTCAAGAGGCGGTTCTGGTCGAGCATGCGGCCGGTCTGCTCTGCGATGGCGCTTTGCGCCGTGTCGCGTTCGCGCCCGTCGCGCGCGAACAGCTTCACCGTCTGGATGTTGCCATAGATGTCGGCGAGCTTGCCGGTCAGAAGCGAGCGCGCCTCGGAGGCGGCGGCGGCGCGCTTGCGCACGCGCGGCACGAAGGTCGTGGCCAGCGTGACGAGGGCCGCCACCCAGATGACGAGCGGCACGGCCATGGCGATGCCGACATCGGCGAAGATCGCGAAGGCGCTGATCACGAAGACGGAGATGACCCAGAGCGCATCGATGACCTGCGTCAGGCTCTGCGTCAGCGACGAGCCGGTCTGCACGATCTTGGTGACGATGCGGCCGGAGAAATCGTTCTGGAAAAAGGAATAGGACTGGCCGACCACATGGAGATGGTTGAGCCAGCGGACGCGGGCGGTGAGGGCGGGCGGCAGCGTCTGGTTGGAGAGCACGGTCTGCACCGCGTTCACCAGCGGGCGGACGACGAGAACGACCGCCGCCATCAGCGCCAGCTGCCAGCCATGCTCCGCGAAGAAGGTCGCCGGCGTGCCGCGCGACATCATGTCGACGAGGGTGCCGACATAGGCGTAGATCGCCACCTCGGCGAGCGAGACCGCGAGCCCGGCCGCCATCAGCGCCAGCACATAGGGCCAGACCGGCGCCAGGAAATAGCGATAGAAGGCGAGGAGGCCGGGCGGCGGCGTCCCGTCCTCGACGGCGAAGGGGTCGATCAGCTTTTCAAAGTAGCGCAGCATGCTATGTCCGGTGGCGCCGGCCGCCTTCCTTGTCTTCAGCGTCCGGATGTCTTCAACGTCCGAGCGCATCCATTTCCGTTCCGAACGGCCCCTCCTTGCCGAGCATCGTCCTCTACCAGCCCGATATCCCGCACAATACCGGCGCGATCCTGCGATTCGCCGCCTGTGTCGGTTTGCCGGTCGAGATCGTCGAGCCGGCGGGCTTCGATCTCTCCGATCGCGGGCTGAAGCGGGCCGGCATGGACTATCTGGAGCGCGCGACCCTGACGCGCCACCCTTCCTTCGCGGCATTCGACGCCTTTCGCCGCGAGCGTGGCGGGCGGCTGGTGCTGCTGACGACCAAGGCGACGCGCTCCTATCTCGATTTCGGCTATGCCGAGGGCGACTTTCTCATGTTCGGCCGCGAGAGCGCCGGGGTTCCGGACGCGGTGCATGGGGTCGCCGACGAGCGGCTGCTGGTGCCGATGCGCCCCGGCCTCCGGTCGATCAATCTCGCCATGGCCGTCGCCATGGTGGCCGGCGAGGTGCTGCGGCAGGTCGGGCCCGTTGGCGACGCGCCGATGCAAGACCAGGGAGGATGAGCCAATGACCCTGCCCGACGGGCTCGACGAGAAGAAGGCGCGCGCCACCGGATGGTTCCGGGAGCTGCAGGCGCGCATCACCGCCGCCTTCGAGGACCTCGAGCGCGAGGCGCCCGATGCGCTCTATCCGGGCGAACCGGGCTGCTTCGAGCGCAAGCCCTGGACGCGCACCGACCATACCGGCGCCGACGGCGGCGGCGGCACCATGGCGATGCTGCGCGGCCGGCTGTTCGAGAAGGCGGGCGTGCATGTCTCGGCGGTGCATGGCAGCTTCGCGCCGGAATTCGCCAAGGATATCCCCGGCGCCGATGTCGACCCGCGCTTCTGGGCCGGAGGCATCTCGCTGATCGTGCATCCGAAGAGCCCCAATGTCCCGGCCGTGCACATGAACACGCGCATGGTGGTGACGACGCGGCAGTGGTTCGGCGGCGGGGCCGATCTGACGCCGGTGCTGGATCGCCGCCGCACGCAGGACGATGCCGACAGCGTCGCCTTTCACGCCGCTATGCGCGGCGCCTGCGAGCGTCACGCCGTCGCCGATTACGGCCGCTACAAGGAGTGGTGCGACACCTATTTCTTCCTGAAGCACCGGGGCGAGCCGCGCGGCATCGGTGGCATCTTCTATGACGGCCTCCACTCCGGCGACTGGGAGGCCGATTTCGCCTTCACGCAGGATGTCGGATCGAGCTTCCTCGACATCTATCCGAAGATCGTTCGCGCCAATCTAGCCGCGCCCTGGACCGAGGCCGACCGCGAGGAGCAACTCGTGCGCCGCGGCCGCTATGTCGAGTTCAACCTGCTCTATGACCGCGGCACGATCTTCGGGCTCCGGACCGGCGGCAATGTCGATTCCATTCTCTCCTCGATGCCGCCCGAGGTGAAATGGCCATGACCGAAGCGAGGCGGGGACGGACGACATGACCAAAGCGGTGCTCGGCATCATCGGGGGCTCGGGCCTCTATGACCTTCCCGGCCTCGAGCAGGCCGAATGGCGGACGGTCGAAAGCCCGTGGGGTACGCCCTCCGACCAGCTGCGCTTCGGCCGCATCGGCGCGACGCCGATCGTCTTCCTGCCGCGGCATGGGCGCGGCCATCGCCTCTCGCCCTCCGGCATCGACTACCGCGCCAATATCGACGCGCTGAAGCGCGCGGGCGTCACCGACCTCGTCTCGGTCTCGGCGGTCGGCTCGCTGAAGCAGGAGCTCTTTCCCGGCGACTTCGTCCTCGTCGATCAGTTCATCGACCGCACGGTCGGCCGCGTCTCCAGCTTCTTCGGCAATGGCTGCGTCGCGCATGTCTCGATGGCGCATCCGGTGGCGCCGCGGCTCGTGGAGCGCATCCGCCTCGCCGCCGCCGCGGAGGATATCCCGCATCACGTTGGCGGAACCTATGTCGCGATGGAGGGACCGCAGTTCTCGTCCGTCGCGGAATCGCATCTCTACCGGTCCTGGAACGCCGACGTCATCGGCATGACCAACATGCCGGAGGCGAAGCTCGCCCGCGAGGCGGAGCTCTCCTACGCCACCATCGCGATGGTCACCGACTATGACTGCTGGCATCCGAACCACGCCGCGGTGACGGTCGCCGATGTCATCCGCGTGCTCGGCGAAAACCGCGACAAGGCGCAGCGGCTGGTCGCGCGCCTCGCCCGCGACTTCCCGGCCGAGCACGAGCCATGCCCGATCGGCTCCGACCGGGCGCTCGACCACGCCCTGATCACGGCGCCGGACGCGCGCGATCCGGACCTTCTGGCGAAGCTCGATGCCGTCGCCGGCCGCGTGCTCCGCCGCTAATCGCATGCGGCGGCTTTACGCCGGGCACCCGCTCGGGCAAGGCTGTGGCTCAACCGCCCGCGGCCGCGCCGCGCCCGAACGATTCGACGTGCGAAGATGACATCAGAACCTTTCGACTACGCCGCCGCCATCCGCACCATCCCGGATTATCCCGCCAAGGGCGTGATGTTCCGCGACATCACCACGCTGCTCGGCAATCCGCGCGCCTTCCGCCGCACGATTGACGAACTCGTTCAGCCCTGGGCCGGATCGAAGGTCGACAAGGTGGCCGGCATCGAGGCGCGCGGCTTCATCATCGGCGGCGCGGTGGCGCATCAGCTCTCGGCCGGCTTCGTGCCGATCCGCAAGAAGGGCAAGCTGCCCTGGCAGACCATCGGCGAGGACTATGCGCTCGAATACGGCCATGACCGGATCGAGATCCATGTCGACGCGGTGGCTAAGGGCGAGCGCGTCATCCTCGTCGACGACCTGATCGCCACCGGCGGCACCGCCGAGGCGGCGATCAAGCTCCTGCGCCAGACCGGCGCGATCGTCGAGGCGGCGTGCTTCATCGTCGACCTGCCGGCGCTCGGCGGCGCCGACAAGCTGCGCGCGCTCGACGTGCCGGTGCGGACGCTGATCGCCTTCGACGGCCACTGAACGGCTGTAGAGGACGCGGGCCATGGCCGATTTCACGCTGCATGTCGGGACGCGGATCTGGTCGAGCTGGTCGCTGCGCCCGTTCATGGCGCTCGCCGCGGCCGGTGCCTCCTTCGACACGGTGGTGACCGCGCTCCGCGCGCCGGGAACGCGGGCCGCGATCGGCGGCTTCAGCCCGTCAGGTCTCGTTCCCGTCCTTGTCGACCATCGCGACGGGCGCGACGTGACCGTCTGGGATTCGCTGGCGATCTCTGAATATCTCGCCGAGAGCTGGCCGAGCCTCTGGCCGGCCGATCCGGTTGCGCGAGCCGTCGCGCGGTCGGTCTCAGCCGAGATGCATGCGGGATTTCGCCCGATGCGCATGGCGATGCCGATGGATCTCTTTTCCGAGCGCCCCGGCGAGGGTCTCGACGCCGAGGGCGTCGCGGCCGACATTCGCCGCATCGATGCGATCTTCAGCGATTGCAGGAGCCGATTCGGCGCCGGCGGTCCCTATCTCTTCGGGACTTTCTCGATCGCCGATGCCATGTATGCGCCGGTGGCCAGCCGTTTCCGGACCTACCGGCCCGAACTCAGCCAGACTGCCGCGGCCTATGTCGCGACGCTTCTGGCCGATCCGGGCTTCAAGGCCTGGGAAGCGGCGGCCCTGAAGGAAATGTGACGGCGGGCGGGCGACATGCCGCCTTGACCGCCGAGACGCATCGGCCCAGCCTCCGGGCGGGGCAGACGCGGAGCCTGCCGGGATGACGGTATGAATTCGTTTTTCGATGTCTTCAAATGGGACCGCTTCATCGCCCCCTCCGCGATGGAGCTGCTGTTCTGGCTGGTCTCGGCGATCGCTGTGCTGTTCGGCGTCTGGGGGCTCTCTTCCGGCATCGCCATGGTCGAGACGGCGCCCGTTCCCGGCCTCGTGCTGATCGCGGTCTCGATCATCGGGACGCTCGCCGGCATCGTCGCGGCGCGCATCGCCTGCGAGGCGGTGGTCATCCTGTTCCGCGTCAACGAAAACCTCATGGACATTGCCGAGCGCGGCTTCACCGCCATGCCGACGCAGATCGTCGAGAGCGCCGCCGTCCGCCTCGAGCATCGCGCTCCCGAGCCGCGCCAGGAGCCGCCGCCTACGCGCCGGCAGGCCGAGCGAAGCGACACGATCATCGAGGATCTGCCGCCCGTCTTCGACATCGACGAGGAAGACGAGGAGGATGCGGCCGATCCGTTCGCGCCGGATCAGGGCCGTGTCGAGCCGCGGGCCTGGGACGTCAAGCCGGTGCAGCCGAAGGCGCCGTCAACCGAGGTCGCGGCCCCCGAGGCGCAGCAGCGCATTCGCGACGTTAGCGCGCAGACGGCTCGCGACCGGGCGCCGCCCGCCGAGCAGCGGGCGAGGGCCGAACGCGCCGTGGAAGCGAGATCATCGGACCGCCGCGAGCCTGACCGGCAGGAGTCCAGCCGGCAAGAGTCCAGCCGGCAAGAGCCCAGCCGGCAAGAGCCCCAGCGGCACGAGCCCGAGCCGCGCCTGCCCGATATCCGCCCAGAGCCGCGGGCAGCCGAAACGAGAGCCGAGCGGTCGTCGCCGGCGATCGTCGTGCCCGAAGCGATCGAGCAACCGGCGGCCGTCAAGCGCGAGGCCGCGAGTCGTCGCGCCGCCTCTGACGAGCCGGCGATCGAGCATGCGTTGAAGCGGCTGTCGCAGCCCGCAGGCGCCAATGGTGCCAGCGAGGCGGCGCCAGCCCGCGAACGGCGCATGCCGGCCGCGCGGGTCGAGGACGCCGATTTCATCGCGCCGGCCGCTCCCGAGCCGTCTCGCCGTGACGCGCGCCGGTCGGGGGCTGCCGAGGCAGCAAGATCCGAGAGCGCAAAGTCTGAGGTCGTCCGGGCCGAGGCTGCAAAGGCGGAGCCGGCGCGGCCCGAGGCCGTGCGGCGAGAGGAGGCGCGACCGGGTGCGCAGAAATCTCCCGCCCAGCGTCGGAGGCCCGCCGCCGAAGAGGAGGCGGTCCCGTTGCCTGCCTTCCTTGCCAATAGGGTTGAGCGCGAGGCGCCGATCGATCTGCCGCCGGTGCTGGCGCGGCAGGACGCTGCCGTCAGCGATGCGCCGGCGGAGCCCAAGGCGCCGGAGCGCAAGGCCACGGCGCCGCGCACGGTGCGCGAGAAGGTGGCGCCCGCCGCCGCTCGTGAGGCCATGCCGGAGCGTCAGGCCGAGCCGCGGCGCGATCAGGCTGCCGCGAAGCAGAAGCCGAAGGGTGGCCAGGCGCCCCTGAAGCGCCGGAGGCCTCGCCGCGATCGCGACGAGGCCTGACAGGCGTCAGGTATTGAAGCGGAACAGCATGACGTCGCCATCGGCGACGACATAGTCCTTGCCTTCGTCGCGGGCGCGGCCCGCTTCCTTGGCGCCGGCCTCGCCGTTGTAGCGGACGTAATCCTCGAAGCCGATCGTCTGGGCGCGGATGAAGCCCCGCTCGAAATCGGTGTGGATCACGCCGGCGGCCTGTGGCGCGCGGGTGCCGACCGGAATGGTCCAGGCGCGGGCTTCCTTGGGACCGACGGTGAAATAGGTGATGAGGCCGAGCAGGGCGTAGCCGGCGCGGATCAGCCGGTCGAGACCCGGCTCCTCGAGGCCGAGCGTCTCGAGAAAGTCCTTCTGCTCGGCGGGGTCGAGCTGCGCGATCTCCGATTCGATCGCCGCCGAGATGACGACGCAGCCCGCGCCCTCGGCCTTGGCCATCTCCTCGACGCGCTTCGAATAGGCATTGCCGGTCGCGGCCGAGGCCTCCTCGACATTGCAGACATAGAGCACGGGCTTCGAGGTCAGGAGGTTCAGCGCGTCGAAAGCGGCGCGGTCCTCGGCGGAGACCTTGAGCTGGCGGGCCGGCTTGCCCTCGCGGAGCAGGGCGAGTGCCGCGTCCATCAGGTCGGCCTGGTGCTTGGCTTCCTTGTCATTGGCAGCCCGCTTGCGCAGTGGCACGACGCGCCGCTCCAGGCTGTCGAGATCGGCGAGCATCAACTCGGTCTCGACCGTCTCGGCGTCGGCGACCGGATCGATGCGGTTCTCGACATGGGTGATGTCGCCGTCCTCGAAGCAGCGCAGCACATGGGCGATCGCGTCGACCTCGCGGATGTTGGCGAGGAACTGGTTGCCGAGGCCTTCACCCTTCGAGGCGCCGCGCACGAGGCCGGCGATGTCGACGAAGGTGAGCCGGGTCGGCACGATCTCGTTCGACTTGCCGACCCGCGCCAGCGTGTCGAGCCGCGGGTCAGGCACCGCCACCTCGCCGGTGTTCGGCTCGATGGTGCAGAAGGGGTAATTCGCCGCCTGCGCCGCCGCCGTCTTGGTCAGCGCGTTGAACAAGGTCGACTTGCCAACATTCGGCAGGCCGACGATCCCGCATTTGAAGCCCATGGTGTTCTTTCAGTTCAGGAGAGTGTCGAGATCGGTATCGCTCCGGAAGAGATCGACGATCCTCATGTCGTCGACGACCCGCCCATGGGCGAGATCCTCGGAGAAGAAGAGGCTGCAGCCGGCGCGCGTTGCCGATGCAAGCATCAGGCAGTCCCACCAGGCGAAGCCCGTCGCATCCTGGATCTCCCAGGCGCGCCGGGTATTGGCGATATCGGACGGTGCTGTGCAGCATGGCATCAGCGAAGTGACGAACCGCCGGGCATCCTCGCGCGGCATGATCGCACGGCGATCCGTCAGCACGCGATAGCACTCGTTCAGGGTCTGCGGGCTCAGCACGAGGCGAGCCGTCGAGACAGCGCGTCGGATGACATCGCCTGCCCTAGCCCGCTTTCCGGCTTCGGCCGGATCCAGGCTGTAGATCAGGATGTTGCTGTCGATGAAGATCCCGGTCTGCATAAAGGGCCTCCCGAGCGGGCAGATTGGCGGCGATGCCCGGATAGCCGGGACCGGAAAGGAAATGCTCGATCTCCGAAAGCGAGTCCGGCTTCTGCCGCATCTCGTCTTCAAGACGTTCGGCGATCCAGCGCGAGAGGCTCTTGCCGGCCTTGGCCGCCTCGATGCGCGCCCAGCGCGCGAGCGCTTCGTCGAGCGTGATCGTGACATTCTTCATCGGCCATCTCCGTTCATCCGCGAGAACGCTCGTCGCAATGACTGACACGGATTTCGTGTTTCCGTGTTCCCGTGTCAAGCGGCGCGTCAGTCGCCCTTGCCGAACAGACGCTTGAGCCCGGCGGCGAAGGGGCCATCGGCCGGTTTCGATTCGGCGGAAGCCGTGCCTTTCGAGGTTGGAGGAGGGGAGCCGGATGCCGGTTCGCTCCTGGTCGTTTCCGGCTTGCCCGCCTCCGATTTGACCGGCTTCGGCGGCTCCGTCGCTCGGTGCAGGCGGTTGGCGAAAGTCGAGTCCTTGCCGTCCGCGAGGAGATTGGCCCCGTCGGCGATCGCGTCGAGCAGCGGGTTCACCCAGGCGCCGTCGGCCTTGGCGAAGTCGTGCAGCACATAGCCGGCGACGAGTTCCTTGGCGCCGGGATGGCCGATGCCGAGCCGGAGGCGGCGGTAGTCGTCGCCGAGATGGGCGGTGATCGAGCGCAGGCCGTTATGCCCGCCATGTCCGCCGCCGACCTTCATCCGCGTCTTGCCGGGCGGCAGGTCGAGCTCGTCATGCATGACGACGATGTCGGCGTTGGGGATCTTGAGGAAGCGGGCAGCCTCGGCGACCGCGCGGCCGCTCTCGTTCATATAGGTCTGCGGCTTCATGAGCAGCGTGCGCCGCCCGGAAAGCGTCCCCTCGGCCACCTCCGCATGGAAGCGGCTGCGCCAGGGTCCGAAGCCATGGCGGCGGTGGATCGCATCCGCCGCCATGAAACCGATATTGTGCCGGTTCAGGGCATATTGGCCGCCGGGATTGCCGAGGCCGACGATGAGGAGCATCGCTCTCTATCCCGAACCGGAAGCCGGATCAGGCCTTGGGAGCCTCGGCCGCACCCGCTTCCGCCGCCTCTTCCGAGACCAGCGCAGCCGGGGCGACGATCGTCGCAAGCGTCACGTCGTCGGCCGCGGTCGGCTTGACGCCTTCCGGCAGCGAGACGTTCGACAGATGCACCGAGGAGCCGATCTCGAGGCCGGTCAGGTCGACGACGATGTGATCGGGAATCGCATCGGCCGGCGCCGTCACGTCGAGTTCGTGCGAGACGATGTTCAGCACGCCGCCGGCCTTGAGGCCCGGCGCCTTGTCCTCGTTCACGAACTGGACCGGAACCTTGACATGCAGCGAGGCACCGACGGTGACGCGCAGGAAGTCGACATGGATCGGCTGGTCGCTGACGGGATGCAGCGCGTAGTCACGCGGAATGACGCGGATCTTCTGGCCGTCGACATTGATCGTGGCCACGGTGGTCAGGAAGCCGCCACCATGCAGCTTCATGTACACGTCCTTGTGCGACAGCTCGATCGCGAGGGGCGGCTGCTTGTCGCCATAGATGACGGCCGGAATCTTGCCTTCGCGACGCGACGCCCGGGCGGCCCCCTTGCCCACGCGGTTGCGCACGGAGGCCGTGAGCTCGTAGGAAGTGCTCATCGGAATTCTCCTTGTCCAAACGAAAAAGGCCGCGGTGCCTCCAGGGGTGTCGGCGCGGCCGCGCGCCTTATAGACGAGGCGCCGGCGAAGGACAAGGAAAGAAGGCTCGCCTCAGATGAAGAGGCTCGACACCGACTTCTCGCTGGCGGTGCGGTTGATCGCCTCGCCGATCAGCGTCGCGATCGAGGTGACGCGGATATTGGACGCGCCCTGGACGGCCTCGGTCGGCTGGATCGAATCGGTGATCACCAGTTCTTTCAGCATCGAGGAGGAGATGCGGGCAACGGCGCCGCCCGAGAGCACGCCATGGGTGATATAGGCGACGACCGACTTGGCGCCCTTGGCGAGCAGCGCCTCGGCGGCGTTGCAGAGCGTGCCGCCCGAATCGACGATGTCGTCGAAGAGGATGCAGTCGCGCCCTTCGACATTGCCGATGATGTTCATGACTTCGGACTCGCCGGGTCGCTCGCGCCGCTTGTCGACGATGGCGAGCGGGGCGTCGATGCGCTTGGCGAGCGCGCGGGCGCGCACCACGCCGCCGACATCCGGCGACACGACCATGATGTTCTGCAGTTCGTAGTGCTCGCGGATATCGCGCGTGATCACCGGCACCGAAAAGAGGTTGTCGGTCGGGATATCGAAGAAGCCCTGGATCTGCCCGGCATGCAGGTCGAGCGTCAGGACGCGGTCGGCACCGGCATGGGTGATGAGATTGGCGACGAGCTTGGCCGAGATCGGGGTGCGCGGACCGGCTTTGCGGTCCTGCCGCGCATAGCCGAAATAGGGCAGCACGGCGGTGATGCGGCGCGCCGAGGAGCGGCGCAGCGCATCGATGATGATCAGGAGCTCCATGAGATGATCGTTGGCCGGATAGCTCGTCGACTGGATGACGAACACGTCCTCGCCGCGGACATTCTCCTGGATCTCGACGAAGATCTCCTGGTCGGCAAACCGCTTGACGAGACACTTGGCCAGCGGGATCTCGAGATAGGTGGCGATCGCCTCGGCGAGCACCCGGTTGGAGTTTCCGGCAACCAGCTTCAAGGTGTGGGGTCCCGTTGGTCCTGCTTCGCGAGTGGCGATCGATTCCGGGGCGGCATCGTAAGGCGGAGCGGCGGCGTTGTAGCAACTCCCCTTCCGCACTGCAAACGCGATTGCGTCGCGGCTCCGTTCAGTTTGCCGGGATGGTGGATGACGGGAGCGGCGGCAACGTGGTCGTCGCCGGAAGGGACGGGCTCGTCGTGGCGCTCACCGGCGTTGCCGCGACGGCTGCGGGGGCTGCCGCAACGGGGGCGCTCGCGACGGCGCCGGCATTGGCCGGGCCGCTCCGTCCCCAGGCAACGATGGCGCTGATCGTCTGCCGCGCGACATTGGAGGCGGTGGAACGGTCGACGCCCCGCCAGGGATCGACGCCGGCGCCCGGGGCCGTCTCCTGGCCGGAAATGCGGTGCACGCGCTTGCCGCTGCGGTCGAAGACGTCCCAGACATAGACGACGATGGTGCCCGAGGCGTCGCCGACGGCGGAGAGATAGCCCTTGACGATATAGGTCGCCGCCGGGTCGTCGACCGGGACCAGGCTGACCTGCTGGGCGTAGGCTTCCTTGCCAAGCTCGGCCGACATGTTGGTCAGCACGGTCGCGGGAGCGCCCGTCACCGGGGCGAAGGCGAACTTCGCCTGCGACAGGGGAACGGAAGGCGGCGTCGCCGCGATGGGGGGGATGGCGGCATTGGCCATGGACTGCGCCGCGCCGCTGATGCCTTCGCCGCTGCCACAGGCGGAAAGCCCGAGCGCAGCCATGGCAATGAGGGCCCAGACCGGCCGATATGCCTTCACCGTCATTCCTTCGTCCCGCCGGTCCGCAACCGGAGCCCCCGCTGCCTTCCTAGCGAGAAATGCCGGACCGGTCCAGAATCGGGCCGGATTTCCGATCAATTCCGGTCACTTGTCCCGATCACGTTTCCGCATCGGCGAGTGCGATGGCGTGAAGCAGCCGGCCATAGTCGGCTTCCCCCTGATGGGTCATGCGGCGGTAGGAATAGAATCGCGCCGGGTCGGCATAGGTGCAGAGGCGAAGATCGACGAAACGGCCGACACCGGCGGTTGCGGCGCGGTGGCCGAGATAGGCGGGAAGGTCGAACTGCCGGTGGCCTTCGCGCTCCGAGGGCGCGAAGAATCGCTCGTTGCTTGCGTCGGCCTCGGTGAACCTTGCGACGAATTCCGGCCCGACCTCATAGGCGGCGGCGGAGATGGTCGGACCGAGCACGACGGTGATCCGCCGTCGATCGGCGCCGAGGCCTTCCATCGCGGCGAGCGTCGCTTCGAGGACGCCGGTGAAGGCGCCGCGCCAGCCGGCATGGGCCGCGCCGATGACGCGCGCCTCCGAGTCGGCGAAGAGCAGCGGCCCGCAATCCGCCGTGCCGACACCGACCGCGATGCCGGGCCGGGCCGTCACGACGGCATCGGCCTTCGGGCCATCGCCCACCGGCCACACCTCGTCGACGACGACCACATCGGGGCTATGCACCTGATAGGGCGTTGCGAGCCGGTCGGGGCCGACGCCGAGGTCGCGTGCGACGCGGGCGCGATTCTCCAGGACGCTCTCCCGCGCGTCGGACGAGCCGACGCCGCAATTGAGACTGGCATAGATCCCGTCCGAGACGCCGCCCTGGCGGGTGTAGAAGCCGTGGCGGATGCCGGGGAGGTCCAGCGCGTCGGCGGTGATCTTCATCGGGTCGGTCCTTCAGTCGAAAGGGGGCGGCGCGAGGCCGGGCGATGCCGCGACCAGAACCTTGAACAGCGTTCCCATGGCCTCGGGTCCGGCGAGGCGCTCGACGGCGGCGCGGATCGCGTCCTGCGTCGCCGGGTCCTTGCCGCTGCCGAGCGCGCCGGCGCGCTCCAGAAGGCCGAGGCGGAGCAGGAAATCCCCCTGATCCATCAGCGGAAACGCCGTTGCGCCGGCCCGTCGCGCCGCGGCGGCGAGCGCTGCGAAATCGACATGGGCGGTGATATCGGCCTCGCCGGGCGTTTCGAGCGGCGAGACGAAGCGATGCTGCCGCAAGGCCTGCAGCGTGTCGCCGACGCCGCCGTCGTGGCCGTAATCGATGGCGAGCATCGCTCCGGGCATGCGGGCGAAACGGGTTGCGAGGCTCGTCATGACCGCGACGGACGGGCCGCTGGTTTCGATGACCGAGCCGATCGGCAGGCCCTGCGCGGGGACCGGCGGACGGGCGCCAGGACGAAGGCCGAAGGCGAGGGCGTCGTCAACGAGGCCGACCATGCGCTCGGCGAAGCCATCCTCGGTCCGCACATATTGGCGGATCGGCAGCGCATCGAAGAATTCGTTGGCGATGACGATCAGCGGCCCGTCGGAGAGTTCCTCAACGCCCGATGCGAAGAGGGGCGCGTGCGGGGCCAGCTTCTCCTGCTGTATCGTCCGCAGATGCGGGCTCGTCTCGACCAGCACGACGTTCGCCGCGGCGAGAAAATCGGGCGCGAGACGGGCGGCGCGCAGCGCGTCGGCCATCAGCGTGCCGCGGCCGGGGCCGAACTCGGTGAGCACCACGCGCGCCGGGCTGCCCATCCGCCGCCAGGTTTCCACCGCCCAGAGGCCGACGAGTTCGCCGAACATCTGGCTGATCTCGGGGGCGGTGACGAAATCGCCGGCCGCGCCGAAGGGATCGCGGCGCATGTAATAGCCATGCTCCGGATCGCCGAGGCAGGCTGCCATGTAGTCGGCGACGGTGATCGGTCCATCGGCGCGGATGCGCGCGGCGAGCCTTAAGGCGAGCGGCGTCGCCGGCTCAGACACGGTCGCGGCGGCGGACATAGATGAGAAGGCCGAGGCCGGCGAGCACCATGGGGACGGAGAGCAGCATGCCCATGGTGAGCCCGCCGGAGAAATAGCCGATCTGGATATCCGGCTCGCGGAAGAACTCGGAGATGATGCGCGCGAGGCCGTAGCCCATGGCGAAGACGGCGGCGACATAGCCCGGCTGGCGCAGGCGAAGCTGCCTGTGGGTCAGGATGCGCAGGACGAGGAAGAGGACGATGCCCTCCAGCGCCGCCTCGTAGAGCTGGCTCGGATGGCGCGGCTGACCGTCGGCATTGGGGAAAACCATCGCCCAGGGCACGTCGGCCGGACGGCCCCAGAGTTCGCCATTGATGAAATTCGCCAGCCGGCCGAGGCAGAGCCCGACCGTGACGCTGGGGCCGATGACGTCGATCAGCGACAGGAAGGGAATGCGCCGCTTCCAGCAGAACAGCGCCATCGCGATGGTCGTGCCGAGGAAGCCGCCATGGAACGACATGCCGCCATGCCAGACCTCGAAGATCGTCAGCGGCGAGGCGAGGAAGGCGCCGGGATCATAGAACAGCACATAGCCGAGGCGGCCACCGACGATGATGCCGACGGTCGCCCAGAGCACGAAGTCGTCGAGATCGACGGGCGTGATCGGCGCGCCGTCCTTGCCCCAGAGTCGCGCATTGGAGACGAGCCGCTTCGCATACCACCAGCCGAACAGGATGCCGACGATATAGGCGAGCGCGTACCAGCGGATCGCGAAAGGGCCGATCGCGACGAGCACCGGATCGATGGTCGGGTAGGGGATGACGTAGAGCATTGCGCGCCTTTGCTGCCGCGGCATTGGTGCGCTGATCCGCCCGAAGCGGTCAAGAGCCGCAGCCGCGATGGCGCTTCAGGCTCTTGTGACCGGCCGGGCGGCCACCCATAGTCTCCATCAGAGCGACAGGTTCGCATCCGGAGGATTGCCATGGACGAGCGCCCCAACCGTCTGTTCGACGATTTCGCCAAGCTGATGACGGACGCCGCCGGCATGGCGCAGGGCGTGCGCCGCGAAGCCGAGACCGCCATGCGCCACCAGGCCGAGCGCTTCATGTCCGAGATGGACTTCGTGAAGCGCGAGGATTTCGAGGTCGTGCGCGAGATGGCCGCCAAGGCCCGTGCCGAGAATGATGCGCTGGCGGCCCGCGTCGCGGCTTTGGAGGCGAAGCTGGCGCTGATGACGGGCGGCCAGGTCAGCGCCGTGCCACCGACACCCGAGCAGACCTGATTTTATCCGGATCAAATTGACAGGATAAAACCCGGGTAATATACCGCCGTGGTCATCGGATCACGGCGGAGCGGCATCATGGATCGGGAACAGCGCAAGGCGGCGGTGGACGCCTATCGCAAGCGCAAGGACGCCCCCGGCATCTACGCGATCCGAAGTCTTTCGAACGGCGCGGTCTGGCTTGGCCAGACGCCGGATCTGGAAGCGATCGCCAATCGCATCTTCTTCGCCCTTCGCCACCGCAGCCACCGCGGCGCCAGGCTGCAGGCGGCCTTCGACAGGCATGGCGAGGCCGATCTCGCCTTCGAAGTGCTGGAGCGGATCGAGCCGCCGGAGACGGCCTATCTCCTGCGCGCCATCCTCAAGGACCGCCTGGCGGACTGGCGGACGCGCCTCGGCGGCGAGCTCGTCTAGAGTCTCTTTGTCTGGACGCATTTTCTTCACGCGAACCGGTACCCACTTCGCTCGAAAATGCTCCAGGCACACTCACTCGGGCAGCGGGATGAATTCCTGCTCGTCGCCGAACACCTTGTCGAAGCGGCCCGACTTCCAGTCAGCCTTGGCGCTCTCGATGCGCTCCTTCGAGGACGAGACGAAGTTCCACCAGATATAGCGCGGCCCGTCCATCGGCTCGCCGCCGACAAGGACGAAGCGCGCCGCGCTCCGCGCACGCACCGTGATCGGGTCGCCCGGCTTCAGCACGAGCAGCCGGCCCGCTTCAAAAGTGTCGCCGGCGATCTCGATCTCCCCCTCGTAGAGATAGAGCGCCCGCTCGACATGGACGGCGTCGATCGGGACGCTGCTGCCAGCCTCGAGCGTGATCTCGGCATAGACCGTGTCGGTGAAGGTTGCGACCGGCGATTCGCCGCCCCAGCCCTCGCCGAGGATCAGCCGCACCCGCGCGCCGCCGGCGGCGATCTCGGGCAGCGTCTCGGCGTCGTGATGATGGAAGGCCGGCGCCGTTTCCTCATGCGACTTCGGCAGGGCCACCCAGGTCTGCAGCCCGGCGAGGCCGCGATGATCGGGCCGGGTGCGGAACTCGCCGCTCGAGCGCTCGCTGTGGGCGATGCCGCGACCGGCCGTCATCCAGTTCACGGCACCCGGCAGGATCGTCGCCTCGACGCCGGTCGAATCGCGATGCACGATCTCGCCGTCGAAGAGATAGGTGACCGTCGCCAGGCCGATATGGGGATGCGGTCGCACGTCGAGGCCCTTGCCGCGGTCGAATTCGCCGGGGCCCATCTGGTCGAGAAAGATGAAGGGGCCGACCATCCGCCGCTTGGCGGTCGGCAGTGCCCTGCGCACCGTGAAGCCGCCGATATCGGCCGTCCGCGGCACGACGACCAGTTCGACGGCGTCGCTGGAGGCGGCGTCCCCGAAGATCGGGTCCTTGTCGGTCAGATTGCTCATGGCGTCCTCCGCTCTCGCGTCATCCACTGAAGATGGACGTGGGCGGCTGCCGCGGGAAGACGCGCGTTCGGCGACGGATCGTTCAGCGGATCGTCAGTCGCCGACGTCGAGCGGCTCGGTGCCGACGGCCTGGCCGGACGCGCCGGTGCGGATCTTCTCGACCTTCGCCTCGGCCTGGGCGAGCAGCGATTCGCAATGCTTCTTCAGCGCCTCGCCGCGCTCATAGATGCGGATCGATTCCTCGAGCGGGACATCGCCGCGCTCGAGATGGCCGACGATCGATTCGAGTTCGGCCAGCGCCTTCTCGAAGGTGAGGCTGGCGATCGGGGCGGCCGTTTCGGTCATGAGGGCTCTCCGCAACTGACGCGCCTCTTTTCGGTCATTGGCGGGCGGGAGGCAAGCGGCAGGCAAGCGCGGCCCCAAGCGCGGCCCCAAGCGCTGCCCCAAGCGCGGCACGGGTGGATGCGCGGCTCTCCCCGGGGTTATGCTCGCGCCGTGGCGCAATCGAGAGACGGTGACCGATGGATTGGACTGTAGGCTTCAAGTTCTTCGCGGCGATGTTCGCCATCATGAATCCGCTGACCACGCTGCCCGTCTTCCTGGCCATGACCGGCGGCCAGCCGCCCGAGAGCAGCCGTCGCACCGCGATCACCATGATCGCCACGGTGACCATCGGCAGCGTGATCTGCGCCCTGGTTGGCCGGCTGCTGCTCAATGTCTTCGGCATCGATATCCCGCATTTCCGCCTGGCGGGCGGGCTGATCGTCCTGTTGATCGCGCTCACGATGCTGAACGGCGAGGATCACCCCTCCCATGCGGGCACGCCGGAGGAGAAGGCCAAGTTCCCCGCGGCTTCCAGCATCGGCGTCTATCCGCTCGGCATCCCGATCGCCTTCGGTCCGGGGACCATGGCAACGGTCATCGTCTTCGCGCAGACCTCGGCCGAGGCCGGCGCCATGGGCGTCTATGCGATCACGCTCGCGCTCTATCTCGTCTTCTTCGGCGTCGCGACGCTGGCCGCGCCGCTGATCAGCCATTGGATGTCGCCGATGACCTTGTCGCTGACGCGCCGGCTGATGGGCCTGGTGCTGGCGGCGATCGCCATGGAGATGATCGTCGGCTCGCTCGGAAAGCTCTTTCCGGCCTGGCTCGGCTAGCTGCTTGCCATCAGCCGCGTCACATGCGCGGCGGCCGAGCCGGCGAGGCCCTTCAGGTCATAGCCGCCTTCCATGATGCTGACGATGCGGCCGCCGCCATCGCGGTCGGCGCGCTCCATCAGCGCATCGGTCGCCCAGGCGAAGTCCTGCTCGTCGAGCTCCAGCCCGCCGAGCGGATCGCGGCGGTGGGCGTCGAAGCCGGCCGAGATGATGACGAGATCGGCCTTGAAGGCGTCGATCGCGGGCAGGATGCGCGCCCCGAAGGCGTCCTTGAACAAGGCGCCATCGGCACCCGGCGGCAGCGGGGCGTTGACGATCGTGCCATGCGCTCCGGTCTCCGACGCCGCGCCGGTGCCGGGATAGAGCGGCATCTGGTGCGTCGAGCAATAGAGCACCGAGGGATCGTCCCAGAAGATCGCCTGCGTGCCGTTGCCGTGATGGACGTCCCAGTCGACGATCGCGACGCGGCCCGCGCCGTGATGCGCCTGCGCATGGCGGGCGGCGATGGCGGCCTGGTTGAAGAAGCAGAAGCCCATGGCCCGGTCCGGCTCGGCATGGTGGCCGGGCGGGCGCATGGCGCAAAAGGCGTTGGCCGCGGCGCCGGTCATGACCGCGTCGACCGCCTGGCAGGCGCCGCCGACGGCGGTCAGCGCGGCCTCGAAGGTCTTGGGCGACATGATGGTGTCGGCGTCGAGCCGGCCCATGCCCTCGCTGGGGCTCGCATGGCGGATGGCGTCGAGATGGGCGCGGGTATGGCAGGAGAGGATCATCGCTTCGTCGGCCATGACCGCTTCCTCGCGGATGAGCGCATCGAAGGCGGGCAGCGCCAGCGCCGCCTCGACGGCCGCGATCCGCTCGGGCCGTTCGGGATGGCCGAAGGGGACGAGATGGCGGGCGAAGATCGGGTGATGGATGAGCAGCGTCGCCATGGACATTCCGCCTCGTCGTTCGGCGCCCGCCGGGAGCGCGCACCGCGCCGGCCGCTTGGTTCTACCAGCCTGGCCAACGCACAGCGAGGGCCGAACGATCCGGATCCGGCGCGGAATGCGGCTTTTCCGCCCCTTTGCGGCATCCGGTCGCCCCGCCGGCCTTGACGCGGGGCGCCGCGGCCGCTTCAAGCGGCCCATGGCACGAGGACGTCGCGAGGCATGATCAGGTCAGCATCCGATCCGGGGGCGATCGCGGATGCGGTCGCCGTGCTCGTCGCCGGCGGTCTCGTCGGCATGCCGACCGAGACGGTGTATGGGCTCGCGGCCGATGCAGGCAATGGCGAGGCGGTCGCCCGCATCTATGCCGCCAAGGGCCGGCCGCGTTTCAACCCGCTGATCGCCCATGTCGCGGACCTTGCGGCAGCGGAGCACCTCGCCCGGTTCGATCCACTCTCCCGCCGCCTCGCCGAGGCCTTCTGGCCCGGTCCGCTGACGCTGGTCCTGTCGAAGCGGCCCGATGCGCCGCTCGCCGATCTCGCGACCGCCGGCCTCGACACCGTCGCGATCCGCGTGCCCGCCCATCCCGTGGCGCATGCGCTGCTCGACGCCTTCGGAGGGCCGCTCGCGGCGCCGAGCGCCAATCGCTCGGGTCATGTCAGCCCCACCAGCGCCGCGCATGTCGAGGCCGATCTCGGCGACCGCGTCGGGATCATCCTCGACGCGGGGCCAACGAAGGTCGGCGTCGAATCGACGATCCTGAAGGTCGAGGGCGAGCGCGTGCTGCTGCTGAGGGCCGGCGGACTGGCGCGGCCCGCGATCGAGGCGGTCATCGGCCGCGCGCTCGTCGCGCAGACCCATGCCGAATCGGCGCCGGTCGCGCCGGGTATGCTCGCCTCGCATTACGCGCCGGCCGCCGCCGTTCGCCTCGATGTCGCGCGCGTCGCGCCCGGCGAGGCGCTGATCGCCTTTGGCGAGCGGCTTCCGCCGGGTGCCGAGCATGCCGCGGCCGTCGTCAATCTGAGCGAACGGGGCGATGTCGTCGAAGCGGCGGCGCGCCTCTTCGCGGCGCTGCGCGAACTCGACGGGGCCGCGGACACGATCGCCGTCGCGCCGATCCCGGGGGAGGGGCTCGGCGAGGCGATCCGCGATCGTCTCGCCCGCGCCGCCGCGCCGAGACCCTAGGCGTCAGGCGTCGTATTCCGGGCCGCGCACCGAGGCGTAGCCGGCCTCGCGCCAGCGGCGCATCAGCGCCTCGAACTCGGGATCGACCGGATCGGGCAGCATCAGCTTCAGCGCGACGAGCAGGTCGCCGTGACCGCCGAGCGCCGTCGGCAGGCCCTTGCCCTTCAGCCGCATCAGCCTCCCGCCATTGGAGCCGGCGGGAACCGTCATGGTGACCGGGCCGCCAAGCGTCGGCACGCGCACCTTGGCGCCCAGCACCGCCTCGTCGAGCGAGACCGGCAGCTCGATCCTGAGATTGTCGCCCTCGACCTTGAAGAGCGGGTGCGGGACGAACTCGACGGTGACCATGGCGTCGCCGGTCGGGCCGCCATCGGGCGACGCCCAGCCCTGGCCGCGGAGGCGGATCTGCTTGCCCGAGCGCGTGCCGGCGGGGATCGAGACCTCCAGCGTGCGGCCGGTCGGCAGTTCGACCTGCACCTTGTCGCCGCGCAGCAGCTGCTCGAGCGTCACGGCGACGGTTGCCTGCACATCCTCGCCGGCCGTGCGCGGCGCCTGCGGCCGCGGGCCGCCACGGCGGGCACCGAAGCCGGCGCGGTTGGAGAAGCCGGAGAGGATCTCCGACAGGATGTCGTCGTCGCCTGCGCCCTGGCCGGCGCCGCCCTGGCTCGTCCAGCGGAAGCTCTGCGCGCCCGGGCCGGGGCGCGGGCCGCGCGAGGAGAAGCCCTGGAAATCCTCGAAACCGCCCTGGAATTTCGGCTTGCCCTCGGCGTCGATCTCGCCGCGGTCGAACTTGCCGCGCTTTTCCTTGTCGCCCACGATCTCATAGGCGGCATTGATCTCCGCGAAGCGCTCCTGGGCCTTCGGGTCGTCCTGGTTGCTGTCCGGATGCGACGCCTTGGCGAGCTTCCGGAATGCCTTCTTGATGTCGGCCTCGCTCGCCGTCTTCGCGACGCCGAGGACCTGATATGGATCTCTCATTGAAAACCCCCTGACGGGCAGAATTCGGTCCCGTTCCAAAGACCCGGGATCGGTGTGTCATATAAGAAGCCGTAGGAATTGATTCCAGTCGAGCGATACGTCTCGACCGTGCTTTTCGACGCTTTCAGAGCAGCGCCTTGTCGTCGGCCGTCACGTCGTGCAGCTGCCAGCCATCGATGCCACGGCAGGCGCTGGCCTGGTAGCGGCGGACGCCGCGCACGTCGCTCACGGTGAGGATGAAGGGGCGGCAGGAGAGGCCGTCCTGCGGCCGCATGGCGGCGAGCGGGGCGATCGTGCCGCTGTTGCCCGTGTCGGGATTGCTCCAGTCGATTTCCGAGCCCGCGCCGGCCGTGGCGAGCCGCTCCGCCGAGACCGTGCGGATCGCCTCCCAGTCGGAGGGATCGAGCGATGCGACGACGGGGGAGGGCATCGGCTGCGGTGATGGATTGGCGCCCGTCGCCGGCGCGATCGAGCCGGTGGTCGTCGTATCGAGCGCGTCGCTGCCGAAAGGCGTCAGGCCGCAACCGGCCAGCACGAGGCACAGGGATGCCGCCGCCAGCCCCTTCAAGGGTGACCACCGCGAGGCATGCCGCAAAACCCGATCAGGGTTCGGCTGGCGATCGGGCTGTCACCCGCTATATCTGTCGTCAGTCGCGGCACGCACGCACCTCGCGGGAGTGGCGCAAGCATCGACGGATCGGGGTTAAGAATGAGTGACTTCACGGAAGCTGGCGATCCCTTCGGCCTCTTCGCTGCCTGGCTTCTCGAGGCCGAGAAGAGCGAGCCGAACGATCCGAACGCCATGGCGCTGGCGACCGTCGACGCGGACGGCCTGCCCGATGTCCGCATGGTGCTGTTGAAGGATTTCGACGAGGACGGGTTCGTCTTCTACACGAATTACGAGAGCGCCAAGGGCCGCGAGCTCATCGCGCAGCCCAAGGCGGCGCTGCTTTTCCACTGGAAGTCGCTCCGCCGCCAGGTGCGCGTGCGCGGGCCGGTCGAGCAGGTGAGCGCCGCGGAAGCCGACGCCTATTTCGCGACGCGGCCCCGCCACAGCCGGCTCGGTGCCTGGGCCTCGCAGCAGTCGCGGCCGCTCGAATCGCGCTTCGCGCTGGAAAAGGCCGTCGCGCTCGTCGCCGCCCGTTATCCGCTCGGCGACGTGCCGCGCCCTCCGCACTGGTCGGGCTTCCGCGTGCGCCCGCAGCAGGTCGAGTTCTGGAAGGACGGCGCCTTCCGGCTGCATGACCGCGTGCTGTTCAGTCGTGGAAGCCCGGATGCGGCGGAGTGGAGCCGCGAGCGGCTGTACCCATAGGCGGCGTCTGCGCCGGCAGCAGCGGAAGGAAGAGGCAATTGGCGAGACGTCCGCGGCGCAGCAGTGCGGAAACGCGAGCGGAAATCCTGGCGACCGCCGAAAACCTGTTCCGATCCGGCGGCTACGAGAAGACATCCGTGCACGACATCGCCGCGACGATCGGCATGTCGCCGGCCAATGTCTTCAAGCATTTTCCGTCGAAGATGGCGCTCGTCGAGGCCATCGGCGAGGCTCATCTCGGCCATATTGCGGCGGGTCTCGATACGATCCCCGCCGACCTCGCGCCGCCGCTGCGGCTGCGCCGGTTCGCCGGGGTGGTCCTCGATGGCCATCTCGACAATATGGAGAACAATCCGCACGTCTTCGACATCGTGGCGGCGATGATCGCGATGAAGTCGGCGGTCGGCCGCAACTTCGAGGCGGTGCTGCGCCGGCATGTCGAGGCCATCCTGCGCTCCGGCAACGATACGGGCGAATTCGCCGTGCCCGATCCCGCCGCGACGGCCGTGGTTGTGCTCGATTGCCTGGCTGGAACGAGCCATCCCCTCCTCATCAACCCGGAGGTACGTGCCGAGCTGTCGGTCCGTCTGGCGCATTCGCTCGATCTCGTGATCGCCGCGCTGCAAGGCGGTCTTGAAAAGTGACGATTATTGGAATACGTCACTTTAGTCCGGCTGCGGCTTTCGTTCGTCCGGGCTGATGATCGGCGCATCCGATCCAACCCCTCGGCCCAGCGGGCCGGATCGGACTCAATCCCATGCTGAAGCCAAATTCCGGTGCCTTCACGGTGCTGCTGGCGGGACTCGCCGCCATGGCGCCGATTTCCACGGACATCGCGCTCCCGTCCTACGCCGCCACAGCATCGGCGCTGGGGACGACGCAGGCCTCGGTCGCGGTGAGTCTCAGTCTCTTCATGGTCGGCTATGCCGTCGGCCCGCTCGTCTACGGCCCGCTGTCGGAACGCTTTGGCCGGCGGCCAGTGCTTCTTTCGGGGCTTGTCCTGTATTCGATGGCGAGCCTTGCCTGCTTCGCGTCAGGGACGCTCGGCGCCCTCCTGATCGGGCGCTTCGTCCAGGGTCTCGGCGCCGCCTCGGCGTCGGTCCTCGCGCTTGCGATCGTGCGCGACCTCTATGAGGGCAACGAGGCACGGCGCAAGCTCTCCTATGTCATGCTCATTCTCGGCCTTATGCCGATGATCGCTCCGACGCTCGGCGCGCTGGTCCTCGTCGCTTTCGGCTGGCGCGCCGTCTATGCGGCGATGGCGATCGCCGGTCTCGCCCTGTTTGCCGGCGTTGCCGCCGGGCTTGCCGAAACGATCCCGGCGCGCAATCCCGGCGCGTTGCGCCCGCGCCAACTGCTTGCGAACTACGCCGAAGTCGTCCGCAATCCGCTGGGCTTCGGCTATTCGATGCTGGGCGCGCTCTGCTTCGGAGTCATGTTTTCCTTCATCGCCGGTTCGTCGATGCTTTTCATCGATGGACTCGGCGTTTCCGTTGCCGTCTATGGCTATCTGTTCGCCGTACCGGTGCTGGGAATGATGTCGGGGACGATGCTCAATGCCAGGCTGACCAGCCGTGGCATCATGGACAGGCATGTCATGTCGGCCGGCTTCGCGATTGTCATCGCCGCCGTTGCGCTTCTGGTTGTCCTGCTCGCCGGCGGCGTCACGAGCATTCCGCTGGTCGTCGGCCTGCTCCTCGTCAACAATCTCGGCATCGGCCTCATCCTGCCGAATGCCTCGCACCGCGCGCTGCAGCCCATGCCACACCTTGCCGGCATCGCCTCGGCGGTCATGAATTCGGCGCAGATGGCAATCGCGGCCGTCGCATCGGCCCTGGTCGCGGCGCTGGTTCCCCATCTCGCCGTCAACGCCACGACCACGGGAATGGCGGTCTTCGCGGCCGCCTCGGCGGCGCTCTTCGTCTGGCTGCTCCGGCTCGAGCCAGCCGCGTCGGAGGAGCGCGTCATCGCCTGACGCGTCGGCTATCCGTTCCCCCGCCAAGGCGGGGGTCGCGGAAAGGCGGGAGCGACAGACCGGCGCTGCCTCGCGGTGCCGTACCGCCGACCGTGATCCGTGCGATGACTGCGTTGACTGGCAGGGGCCTATTTCAGCCGCTGCCAGCTGATCGACTTGCAGGCGAGGCCGGCGAGCAGGCAGCCGCGGCTGCTGAGCACGTTCGGCTTGACGTCGATCTCCATCGAGTAGGTCAGCTTCCGCCGCTTGTCATAGGCCTTGCCGGCATAGCGCTTCTCGCTCTCCGGCTTCACCATCATCACGAGCGTGTCGCCGACGGCCTCGTCCTTGCGGCCGGGCTTCACCCAGATATTGGTCGCGCAGACATTCGGGCCGCAGGGCTCGATGCGGACATGGGCGTTGCCGTCGCCGCGCGCCCAGACGCCGGTGATCGGCGTCGCGGCTTCGGCTGCGACCGGCGCCAGCAGCGCCAGGGGGAGGGCGGCGAGGGCGGAGCTGAAGGAGGAAGTGGAAAGGGAAGGGGCGATGGTGCGGAACATCGTTGGCCTCCAGGCGATCGTCGTCGAACATCCTTGCCGGCCGCACCGCTGCGGCTCAGCTTCCGCTTGAGAAAGATGTGCGACGATGCGCCGCCGGCAAGGGGGAGCCTCGCCGATGGCGTTCGCGGGGAGGAAAGGCTCTCAGGTCGCCGTGCCGCCGACGGTGATCTGGTCGATGCGGAGCGTCGGCTGGCCGACGCCCACCGGGACGCCCTGGCCGCGCTTGCCGCAGGTGCCGATGCCGAGATCGAGCTGCATGTCGTTGCCGACCATCGAGACGCGGCGCATCGCCTCCGGCCCGTTGCCGATCAGCATCGCGCCTTTCACAGGCGTGCCGATGCGGCCGTTTTCGATGAGATAGGCCTCGGTCGAGGAGAACACGAACTTGCCGCTCGTGATGTCGACCTGGCCGCCGCCGAACGAGACCATGTAGAGGCCGTTCTTCACCGAGCCGAGGATCTCGGCCGGATCATGCGCGCCGCCGAGCATGATCGTGTTGGTCATGCGCGGCATCGGCACATGGGCATAGGACTGCCGGCGGCCATTGCCGGTCGGTGCGACGCCCATCAGCCGCGCGTTCTGGCGATCCTGCATGTAGCCGACCAGGATGCCGTCCTCGATCAGCGTCGTCGTCTGGGTGGGCGTGCCCTCGTCGTCGAAGGAGAGCGAGCCGCGGCGATCGAGGATCGTGCCGTCGTCCACGACCGTCACGCCCTTGGCGGCGACCTGCTGGCCCATCAGGCCGGCGAAGGCGCTTTCGCCGCGGCGGTTGAAATCGCCTTCGAGACCGTGGCCCACCGCCTCATGCAGCATGACGCCCGGCCAGCCGGGGCCGAGCACCACGTCGAAGGTTCCGGCCGGGGCGGGGATGGCCTCCAGATTGACGAGCGCCTGGCGCAGCGCCTCGTCGGCGGCATGCTGCCACGAGCCGGTCGCGACGAAGGAACCGAAGGCCTCGCGGCCGCCCATACCGTAGGAGCCCTGCTCCTGCCGGTCGCCCTCGCCGGCGACGATCGAGACATTGACGCGGACGAGCGGGCGGATGTCGCGGCGGAACGTGCCGTCCGGCCGCAGGATCTCGACGATCTGCCAGGAGCCGGCCAGCGAGGCGCTGACCTGGCGCACGCGGGGATCCTTGGCCCGCGCATAGGCATCGATCTCCTCGAGCAGGCGCACCTTCTCGGCGAAGCTCGGGCTGCCGAGCGGATTCTCGTCGGTATAGAGGCGGCGATTGGTGCCGGCCGGGGCCTCGGCCAGTGTGCCGGACCGGCCCGCCTTCACCGAGGCGACCGCCTCGCCGGCGCGCCGGATGGCGTCGATCGACACCTCGCCGGAATGGGCATAGCCGACCGCCTCGCCGGCGACGGCGCGAAGGCCGAAGCCCTGCCGCGAATCGTAGCTGGCATTGGCGAGGCGGCCATTGTCGAAAACGAGGCCCTCGCTCTCGGCATATTCAAGATAGAGCTCGCCATCGTCGGCACCGGCGAGCGCCTCGCCGACGACGCTCTCGGCTTCCGCCCGGTCGAGGCCGGCCCGCGCGAGGATGGAAAGATGATCGTCGGCCATGGGGAGACTCCAGGATTTCGGGCGGCGCGCGCAACGGGCAGGCCGCGAAAGGTCAGACCGGTCAGATAGGGAAGGCGAGGGGCTTTCGCATCCCCGGCTGCCGCGTGGTCAGTAGAGCGCCGCCTTGTAGCGCGCCACCATCTCGGCCTGCGATTCGGCGGGCGCGGCAGAGCGCGTCTGGTCCCTGATCATCTCGCCCATGGTCGGCAGGCGGGTGCGTTCGACGCGGCTCTCCTCGGCCCAGAGCTTCGAGCGCATCAGCGCCTTGCCGCACTGGAGATAGGCCTCGCGCACCGTGACGACGAGAACGGTGAGCGGCAGGCGGCCGTTGATCGCATGCGCCGTCCGGAGCGCCACGTCGTCCTCGATCACCGCGGTGCCGTTGACGCGCAAGGTCTCGTCGAAGCCGGGGATGAGGAAGAGGAGGCCGATGCCCGGCCGCTCGACGAGATTGGAGAGCGAATCGACACGGCCATTGCCCGGCCGGTCGGGGATGATCAGCGTCTTCTCGTCGGCGACGCCGACGAAACCCGCGTGATCGCCGCGCGGCGTCGCGTCGCCGAGCCCGTCCGGTCCTTGCGTCGACAGGACGAGGAAGGGCGACAGCGCGATGAAGGCGCGGCAATGCGCGTCGATATGATCGAGCTGCTTGGCGAGCGAGCGCGGGGAGGGGGCGCCGTAAAGCGCGCGCAGCGCTTCGGCCGAGGTGATCGCCGCCATCGGCTCTCCTCCTTAAGGCAGCGCGTCGAAGCCGGGGCCGAAGCCGTTCAGCGAGATCGGGATGCCGATGCCTTCCTCAGGCGTCTGGAAGATCACGAAGGTCGCCGTCTTCCCGTTCCGGAGCTTCTGGATGAGGTTGTCGTCGAGAATCACCTCGGCGAGGCAGCCGTCGGGCAGGCAACGCACGAAGCCGGCGCGGCCCATCTCGTTGTTGTCGATCTTGAGGCCGAGCCCGGACGGCAGCAGCACGCCGAGCGGCGCCAGGATGCGCATCACCTTGGCCTTCTTGTCGGCCGTCTTCAGCACGATGACCGAGAGGCCGACATTGTCGCGGTCCTCGGCGGTCACGAACTGCATCATCGAGCAGATGTCCTCCTGGGCGCCCGGCGGCCGGTCGCAGCGGGTCTCCCAGTCGCCATGCATGCCCTTCGAAACGCCCTGCGCGAGAGCCGGGGCCGGAGCCGCCAGCGGCGCGAAGGCGAGGCCGAGCACGGCGGCGAGGCCGGCGAGGCGCGACGGCGAGCCCTTCGCGCGCGAACCGGACTCCTCAGCGAGAAAGCCCTTGGCGCGGCTGTTGGAACGGGTGTTGGTCAAGGGGTCGATCTCCTGGAATCCAGCCATTTGCGAGCCGCGCCGGTCATGGCGCGCGCCCTTCGCCGCAGCCGCTTCGTAGGGTGGCCGCGAGCGCGATTTGCCGCATCATTTCTCACGATCCACCGTTGCGAGGCAAAGGTCCATGTGGTTTGTCTCGGGCGATGCACGGCAAATCCGCATTCGCCCGTGGAAGCATGCTGCCTTCGGCCTATACTGTCATTGAAAATGGCGCAACGGAGGCCGAATCTGCGCTCGCTCCGGGGCTGCGATGGAATGAAGAGGGAGTGACGACGTGACGAAGGCGATGACGCGTCTCGGATCGGGCCTTTGGCTCGGCGGGTCGATCGCGGCGGCCATCGGCGCCATGTCGGGTCCGGCGCAAGCCGCCCAGCCGACGCCGTGGGCGATGTGGCTCCAGGAGCCGGCCTCGCCGATCATGGAGCGGATCAACGCATTCAACACCGGCATCGTCATCGCGATGGTGCTGATCGTGCTGCTCGTGCTGGCGCTGCTCATCTATGTGATGGTGCGCTTCAACGCGAAGAACAACCCGACCGCGTCGCGCACGTCGCATCACACGATGATCGAGGTGGTGTGGACGGTCGCGCCGATCCTGATCCTGATCGGCATCGCCGTGCCGTCCTTCTCGCTGCTCTTCGCGCAGCAGGATCCCGGCCGCATCGTCAAGGATTACGACCCGGCCAAGGTGCTGACCGTCAAGGCGACCGGCATCCAGTGGTACTGGAACTACGAATATCCGGACAATGACGGCGTCGCGTTCGATTCGACGATGCTCTCGGACGACCAGATCACCGATCCGGCCACGCAGCCGCGCCTCCTCGCCGTCGACAACGACATGGTCGTGCCGGTCGGCACCGTGGTGCGCATGCAGGTCATCGGCCAGGACGTGATCCACTCCTTCGCCCTGCCGGCCTTCGGCATCAAGATCGACGCCATCCCGGGCCGTCTCAACGAGACCTGGTTCCTGGCCGAGCGCGAGGGCGTCTACTACGGCCAGTGCTCGGAGCTGTGCGGCATCAACCATGCCTTCATGCCGATCGCCATCCGCGTCGTGAAGCCCGAGCAGTTCCAGGCCTGGATCACCGCCGCCAAGACCGACCTGCCGGGCGCCTACAAGGCACTCGACGAGAGCATCAAGGCCGACGCCGCCAAGGTGGCCGCCGCCGGTTCGAACGTGGAAGTCGCGACGCGCTGACAAAGCGGCGTCGCGGGAACGAACAACGCTCCAGCCTCTTCGGAAGGCCGGGAGCCGAGGACTTGCAAGGAAGGGACAGGGCCATGGCCACTCATGCCGCCGAGGCTGCGCATGACCACCATCCGACCGGATGGCGTCGCTGGGTCTATTCGACCAACCACAAAGACATCGGCACGATGTACCTGATCTTCGCGATCATGTCGGGCATCATCGGTGGCGCGCTGTCGGTCGGCATCCGCATGGAGCTGCAGAACCCCGGTCTGCAGATCTTCGGCAATCCCTACGTCTTCAACACTTTCACCACCGCCCACGGCCTGATCATGATCTTCTTCATGGTCATGCCGGCGAT
>JAFKFV010000012.1 GCA_017307955.1 Allobosea sp.
CCATTGCTGGCCGATGGGGCGACGCCGACCCGCTGGGCGGTGGCTGTCGTGACATGGGAGAACAAGCAGCGGAGCCATCCGTTGCCGCCCTCGCGAACCATGGTCTGTGGCGATGGGCCGCCCTGCTGAACTACACCGGCCGCGCGCTGTTGCAGCGAATACCAGCCAGCGTGCCACAACACAGAATAGTCAAAACCGAAGGTGACATGCGGCACGCCGAAGGCGCCGTCCGGCTTGGCGAAGCCGGAAAGTGCATAGCGTGTGCCGCTGGTCAGGGTGACGACGGTCGCGTTGCTGATCCGGATGCCGCTCGATGTGGTCGCATTGGGGATCATGCGATCGCCAGTCGCTGTCCCGTCCGGGGCGGCATCCTGGTTGGGCGAGACGGCGCAGAGATTCTTGGTCCAGTAGGCGTTGTCGAGCGCCTCGCCATTGGCGATGAGCGGGGTCATCGCCCGCTCGAGCAGAAGGCCGAGCGGCGCCAGGGTCGCTGGGTGATAATCCAGTCGGGGAGCCGCAGCCGCTTCATAGACCAGCAGTCCGGCTTCATTGAAGCGGCTTGCCTGACTGGCGCGGGCGAAGGTGAAACCGGCCGCCGCGAAGGCGGCGGCCAGCGTTGCGTGATCCCGCCTTCCGGCGAAGTAGCGGCCGGAGCGGAGGTCGAAATGCTCCTTGGCGCCGCGAGGCAGCCAGGGAACATGTCGGGCGAGCTTGCGGGCAAGGAGCGTCGACATGGGTCAGCGTGCCGTCACGAGGGTGATGGAGCGGGCGGCGCCCTGCGCGACCGGCGTCGCGGCGCTGCCGGAGCGCAGCTTCAGCGAGCGGACCATCAGCCAGTCGGCGATCGGCAGCGCGATGAAGCGCGACGGCACCACGCTCGCCGAGGCGATGGCCCGTTCGGTCGCGTCGTCATAGAGGTCGAAATAGGTCGAGCCGTCGGCCGAACCCTGGAAGGTGATCGTCGCAGTGGTCCAGGCGGCCGGCAGGATGAGGCCGACGAGGCGGCCGGTGCCGAGATCCGCCGCGTCCGACAGGCTGGCGCCCGATGCGATGGTCGCGGTCACCGTCGCCAGCTGCGCGCCGCCGACTGGGACGGGGTTGGTCGCGGAGACATCCGCCGAGGCCACCTGCTGCACCACCTTGCCGATCAGCGCCGAGCCGGCGCCGATCTGGAGGCCGGCATGCAGGTGGTCGCGGAGATAGCGCAGATAACCATTGGAAGAGGAGGCGCCGCTGTCGGCGGCGACCGGCGCGGCATCGCCGCCGATGGCGTCGACGATCGCGGTCGTGAGGGCGGCGATGTCGATCGGACCCTCGCCCTCGGGGTCGGCGATGCCCGTCAGCGGCAGGAACGGTCCTTCACCGGTTCCGGAGGCATCGAGCACCCGCTGGACGAACACGTTGCCGGCGCCGTCCTTGATCTGCTTGGTCGTGAGCGTGGCGGTCATGGTCAGATCCATCCCATCAGCTGGAGGTTCGAATTGTCGACATTGGAGAAGTCGAGCGAGGACCCTTCGGCGGGGCTCGCATCGGTGTTGAGACCACCGAGGCCGGTCATGAAGCCGTAGAGTTCGGTGATCTCGATCCCGTCGGCGCGGCGCTCGATCTCGTATTCGGCGATCTGGCCGGCGGGGATCAGGCGGGATTCGGCGGTGGAATAACTCCATCGCAGCTCGCGCAGCGACGGGTTGAGCACGAGCGATCCGCTCACTGTGTCCTTGACGACGAGCAGCGAGCCGGAGGCGCCGATCGTGAGAAAGAAGGCCGAGCCGGTGATCGGCACGCCTTCGGGGATCGTCCACACCAGGGGTGGCGCATTGTTGCCACGCCAGATGGACATGTCGGCACGAAGGGGCATGAGGATCCTCTGTTTGTGCGAGGGTCGCGATGGCGGCGTCGCCACGCCGGAAGGGTCCGCGTGCCGGTTGGCATGTCCGCCGATGCGTTGGAGGACGGATCGTCTGGTCGGGCGCTCCAGCGTGTGTCGCGCCGCCATCTGCAACCAAAGATACAATCTAAGATTGTAAAAGTCACGCAAAAAGTGCGGTGGGCGGTTCGCTTGCGTCGCTCGCCGAGGGCGGCCGAGTTGACAGGTCGGCGATGGTACCGTTACCATCCGCGAGCGTGGGAGGCGCGGCCATGACGGAACAACCGGGAACAGTGCTCATCACGGGCGCGGGGGCGGGGCTTGGCCAGCGGCTTGCCTTGCTCTTTGCCGAGCGGGGCCTCGCCGTCGCGCTTGCCGATATCAGCGCTGCGGGGCTGGAGCGGACGCGGGGGCTGCTTCCCGAGGGTGCCAGCGCGATTTCGATCCCGTCCGATCTCACGGCCGATGGCGCCCCGGCCGCGGCGGTGCAGCAGGCGGTCGCCGCTTTCGGCCGCCTCGACATTCTCGTCAACAATGCCGGCTATGGCGCCATCGAGCCGTTTCTCGGCATGACGGCCGCGCTCTGGCACAAGACGCTGTCGATCAACCTCGTTGCCTTGGCGATGATGACGGCCGCGGCCGGCGAGGTGATGCGCGCGCAGCGCTCGGGCCGCATCGTCAACATTACGTCGCCGGCCTCGCGGATGGCGCTCCCGAACTACACCGCCTATGCCGCCAGCAAGGCGGGCGTCGATGCCGTCACGCGGGCCGCGGCCATGGCACTGGCGCCCTTCGGCGTACTCGTCAATTCGCTGGCGCCCGGCATGATGGACACCGAGATGCAGCGCTCGACGGAACTCGACCTCGCGCGGATCGAGGGTCGCAGCGATGTCGAGGCCTTTCTCGACGAGCGCACGCGCCGCGTCCCGCTCGGGAGGCGCGCCCAGATCGACGAGGTCGCGGCCGGCGTGCTGTGGCTCGCTCTCGACGCGCCGCCTTATGTGACGGCGGAGCGGCTCAACCTTTCCGGCGGACTGGACAGGGACTGACATGACTTTGCCGGCTAACCATCCGCCCGAAAGCGCGGATCTCGCGGCCCTTGCCGCCCGTGCCCTCTCGATGCGACAGCACATGCTCACCATGGCGCGGGGACCCGGCCAGGGCTATGTCGGGCAGGGGCTCGGCGTCGCCGACGTCTTGGCGGCGCTCTATTTCCACGAGCTGCGCTGGGATCCGGCGGATCTCGCAGCCCCCGACCGCGACCGCTTCCTGCTCTCGACGGGCCATTATTCGATCGCGCTATGGGCGGCGCTCGCCGAGGCTGGCGTGTTCCCGCTGTCCGAACTCTCGACCTATGGCGCCGACGATAGCCGGCTCGACATGTCGACGCTCGACACGACACCGGGCGTCGAGATGATCGGCGGCTCGCTCGGCCATGGACTCGGCCAGGCGGTGGGCATGGCGCTCGGTCTCCGCCTCGCCGCCTCGCCCGGCCGCGTCTTCTGCGAACTCTCCGACGGCGAGATGCAGGAGGGGTCAACCTGGGAGGCGGCGATGTCGGCCGCCCATTTCGGGCTCGACCGGCTGGTGGCGCTCATCGACTGCAACGGCATCCAGGCCGACGGCGCCATCGTGCTCGACATGGAGCCGGTCGCCGACAAATGGCGGGCCTTCGGCTTCGAGACGGAGGAGATCGACGGCAATGACCTGGCGGCTGTCGTCGCGGCCCTCGCCGCGACCCGGCAGCGCGCGGGGAAGCCGCATGCCATCGTGCTGCGCACGCGGCCGGGCTTCGGCATCCCGACGCTGACGGCGCGCGAGAAGGCGCATTTCATCCGCGTCGATGCCGGCGAATGGGACGCGCTGGCCGCCGAGCTGGACCGCGAGGGGCCCCGCCATGACTGAGCGCATCTTCACCCGCGCGATGGGCATCGACGAGGCGAGCGGCGCCCGGCGGACCGTCGAGGCGCCGTTCGGCCATGCGCTCGCCGCGCTCGGTGCCGAGCGGCCCGAGATCGTCGGCATGACGGCGGACCTCGGCAAATATACCGACATCCTGCCCTTCCGCGACGCCTTCCCGAGCCGCTTCTTCAACATGGGCATGGCCGAGCAGAACCTCGTCGCGGCCGCGGCCGGGCTGGCGCGCACCGGCTTCATCCCCTTCGCGACCACCTATGGCGTCTTCGCCTCGCGCCGCGCCTATGATTTCGTTGCCATCGCCGTCGCGCATTCGAACCTTCCGGTGAAGATCGTCGCCGGGCTGCCCGGCCTCACCACCGGCTATGGCGGCACGCATCAGGCGATCGAGGATACGGGTCTGATGAGCCTCATTCCCGGCCTCACAGTCATCGACCCCTGCGACGCGACCGAGATCGCGGCGGCGGTGCGGGCGGCGGCGGAGCATCCGGGGCCCGTCTATATGCGGCTCCTGCGCGGCAAGGTGCCCGTCGTGTTCGAGCCGGAGGGCTTCCGCTTCGAGATCGGCAAGGCGAGGCTGCTGCGCGAAGGCGGCGATGTCGGCATCATCGCGACCGGCTTCATGACGGAGCGCGCACTCGACGCCGCCGACCGGCTGGCGGCGCTCGGGCTTGCGGCGGGCGTGCTGCATGTCCCCTGCCTGAAGCCGTTCGACGCCGAGGCGGTGCAGGATTTCGCGCTGCGCTGCGACCGCATCGTCACGGCCGAGAACCATGTCGTCCGCGGCGGCCTCGCTTCGCTGGTCGTCGAGGCGCTGCACGAGCGCGGCATCCTGCGCGCCGTCCGCCGCGTCGGCCTGCCGGACCGGTTCATCGAATGCGGCGCCGTGCCGACGCTGCAGAAGCGCTATCGCATCACCGTCGACGACATCGTCGCCAGCGCCGAGGAACGGGCATGAGGATCACCGGGATCGAGACCTTCACCGTCGGCGCGGGCTGGAAGAACTGGCTGTTCGTCCGCGTCCATACGGATGCCGGCATCACCGGCCTCGGCGAGGGCACCCTCAACGGCTTCATCCGCACCACCGAGGCGGCGGTGCGCGAGCTCGAGCATCTCGCCATCGGCCAGGATCCGCGGCGGATCACGGCGCTGGCAAAGCGCATGCTCGACAGCGTCTCGCTCGACGGCGGCCATATCCATCGCACGGCAATCGCGACGATCGAGGTCGCCTGCTGGGACATTCTCGGCAAGTCGCTCGGCGTGCCGATCCATCAGCTCATCGGCGGGCGCATGCGCGATACGGTGCTCGGCTATGCCAATGGCTGGTATCGCACCGAGCGCAGCCCTGAGGCCTTCCTCGCCGCCGCGGAGGATGTGATCGCCAAGGGCTTCAAGGCGATGAAGCTCGATCCATTCGGCACGGCTTCCGGCTTCATCTCCAGGCACGACCTCGACCTCGCCTATGACATCCTGCGGACGCTGCGCGAGAAGCTGCCGTCCGGCACATTGCTGCTCATCGACGTGCATGCCCGTTTCACCGAGGTCGAGGCGATCCGCGCCGCGCATCGGCTGGCGCCGCTCGACCTCTATTGGTGGGAGGAGCCGACGACCCGCGACCGGCAGGAGACGGTGCATGCCGTCGGCCGCGCCAGCCCGATCCCGGTCGCGACCGGGGAGATGTACGACACGGTCGGCCAGTTCTTCACGCTCGCCGAAGGCGGCCGGGTCAACATCTTCCAGCCCGAGCCGATGTCGCTCGGCGGCATCGGCAATACGCTCGCCGTCGCCCATCTCGCCCTCGCGCATGGCAGCTACATCGCGCCGCATCAGTCGGGCGGTCCGGTCGCGACCGCCGTCTGCCTGCAGCTCGCCGCCGCGGTGCCGAATTTCCTGATCCAGGAGCATTTCGACGCGTTCAACGAGCCCTGGACGCGCGATCTCGTCACCTGGCATCCCGCGATCGATCCCGCGAACGGCCATCTCTCGCTGCCCGAAGCGCCGGGGCTCGGCTTGGAACTCAACGAGGATGTCGCCCGCGCCCATCCCTACGATCCGAAGGCCTATCTCGACATCCATGCGGAGGGATGGGAGCGGCGGCTCGGCGCGCGGCGGAACAACTGATCGCGGGCCATGTCAGGCGCTCTCGCGTTCGACGATCGAGAAGCCGACCGGCACGATGCGCGGCAGACCCTCCTCGCCGCGCAGCCGCTTCAGCAGCTGGTCGACGGCGAGGCGGCCCATGCCGTAGCGATCGACGCGGACGGTGGTGAGCGGCGGGTAGAGCTGCGCCGCGAGATCGACATCGCCATAACCTGCGATAGCGAGGCGGCCGGGGATCGCCCAGCCGCGCCGGTGGCATTCCTGCACGGCGCCGATCGCGAGCGTGTCGCTCGAACAGAAGATGACGTCCAGCGCCGCGTCGCGCGCGACCAGCGCCGCCACCGCCTCGGCGCCGCCCGCCGAGGTGATCGGCACCTCGATCTCGAGGCTCGCCGGATAGGCATGGCCGCGATCGACGAGCGCCTGGCGGTAGCCGATGCGGCGCTGCTGCAGGCGGTCGTTCCCATGGGCGGGGGTCGACACGAAGCCGATGCGGCGATAGCCCTTGTCGACGAGATGGCAGGTCATGGCGTGGGCGGTGTCGAAGTTCGAGACGCCGACCGCCATGTCGATCGGCTCGCGGCCGCGGATCTCGCTGATCTCGACGACCGCGACGTCGCCGTCCTCCAGAAGCTGGCGCGCGCCGGGCGCCTGCACGAAGGCCTGAAGGATGAGGCCGGCCGGCTGCCAGCCGAGCAGCGCGCGGATCGCCTGGTCTTCGGCGTCGCGGTCGAAATCGCCCTGAACGAGGAGGAGCTGGTATCCGGCCTCATGGCAGGCATCCGACATGCCCTGCACCTGCTCGGCGATGCCGGAATTGATCAAGGGCGGCACCATGGTGCCGATGATGCGGCGCCGGCTCTTCAGCGAGGACATCGACGAGGCGAGCTGGTTGCGGATGAAGCCCTCTCGCTCGACCACCGCCATGATCCGCGCCCGCGTCTCGGGCGAGACCTTGTCCGGATCGGCGAGGGCGCGCGACACGGTCATCGGCGCGACGCCGGCGCGGCGCGCGATCTCGCGCATGCCGAGCCGCTGCGGCGCCGCCGTGCTGCGCCTCTTCGGCTTCGCCGCGTCCTCCGCGCCGCTCTCCGGCGCTTGGGACCCGGCCTCGCCGCCGTCGTCGCTGCCCTTGTCGGCCATGCTCGCTCGATCCGCCCCGATCCTTGGCGCCGCTCCTCCGCGAAGGCGGTGAATCGGCGGCTCCAGTTTAGGCGCTCCGCCCGCGCAGGGAAGGGCGCGTTCGGCCACCTGGCGCGGCGCACGAATCCGGTTGAGAAAATTATAATAGCATGATGTTATGTGAGTAGGCCGGCGCTAGACCGGCCTCTGCCGGCCCTGATGCGTGGAGGACGCGAGGCCGGCCAGGGAGGGGTGAATGGAACGAACTGTCGGACGGCCCGCCGCGGCCGAGACTTCCGGCCGCGCATTGCGTGACCGGTTGACGCGCCTCGTCGCCGTCGGCGAGGTCGGCGTGCTGCTGGCGCTCGTCGTCATCGTCGCCTTCTTCTTCGTGCTCGAGCCGGCCTTCCTGTCGGAGCGCAACATCCGCGCCATCCTGCGCGTGGTCTCCTTCGTCGGCATCATCGCCATCGGCCAGACGCTGCTGCTCGTCTGCGGCGAGTTTGATCTCTCGGTCGGCGCGGTCGCCGGCCTCTCGGCCGTGGTGAGCGCCAAGCTGATGACGGCGCTGGCGCTGCCCGTCCCGATCGCGCTTCTCGGCGGAGTCGCGGTCGGCGGCCTGGTCGGCCTCGTCAACGGCCTCGCCGTCGTGCGGCTGCGCATCCCGGCCTTCATCCAGACGCTCGGCATGCTCTTCATCGGGCAGGGCCTGATCCAGGTCGTGACCAACGGTTATCCCGTCTATCCGCTGCCCAAGGTCATCGGCGAGATCGGCATGGCCGGCTTCGTGTTCGGCCTCGGCTGGAGCTTCGTCTTCTTCGTCGTCGCGGCGGTCAGCGCGGATTTCGTCCTCCGCCGCACCGTGCTCGGGCGCAACATGTATGCGACTGGCGGCAATCCCGAGGTCGCGCGCCTCGTCGGCATCGATACCGCGCGCATGAAGATCGGCGCCTTCGTCACCGTCGGCATGCTCGCCGCCGTGGCCGGCATGTTCGTGATGGCTGATCTCTCCAGCGGCACGACCTCGATCGGCTCCGGCTGGGAGCTCACCGTCATCGCCGGCGTGGTGGTCGGCGGGGTCAGCCTCTTCGGCGGCGCCGGCACCATGGCGGGCGGCCTCATCGGCATCCTCTTGCTGCAGGTTGTCACCAGCGGGCTGGTGGTGATCGGCGTCAACGCCAACTGGCAGCAGATCGCCGTCGGGCTGATCATGGTGATCGCCGTCGGTCTCGACGTGCTGCGCCGACGCACCTTCATCGCCGGCTCAGGCAGCGAGCCGCCGGCCGAGCCGGCCGGCCCCGCCAAGTCCTGAGGAAATAACCTTTGAGGAATACCGGGCCCGCGAGGCCCGGGGGGAACCAAGAAGAAGGCCCGGTCGCGCCGGGCCGATCACAGGGAGGAAAGCATGCAGACCACATCCAGGACCATCCGCATCGCGCTAGCCGGCTTCACGGCCCTGGCGGCACTCGCGGGAAGCGGCGGCGCCGCGCTGGCCGAGGGCAAGAACATCCTCTGGGTCCAGCCGATGCGCGACCATCCGGTGCACCGGCTGATGCAGGCCGGCTTCCTCGCCAAGTGCAAGGAACTCGGCAATACCTGCGAGGTCGTGGGCAACCCCTCGGCGACCAACTATGACGTCTCGGCCTCGATCCCGCTCGCGGAAGCCGCCATGGCCCGCACCAAGTTCGACGCCATCGCCGTCTACGGCCCAGGCCCGGAGATCTATCCCTTCATCGGCAAGCTCGGCCAGGAGGGTTTCCCGGTCGTGACCTGGCATGTGCTGCCGGCCGAGGGCAGCGTTCCCGGCCTCAAGGCCGCCACGGGCGAGGACATTCCGAGCGCCGGTAACGCCGCAGCGCTGGCGATGGGCGAGAAGCTCGGCGGCAAGGGCACGATCGCGCTGACACAGGGCTCGTCCAACGACACCGAGAACGTGATGTCGGATAGCTTCCGCAAGACGATGGCGGAGAAGTACCCGGACATCAAAATCCTCGACACGCAGATGGAAGGCTTCGAGCCGTCCTCCGCCGAGGCCAAGGCGGTCGCGCTGCTGCAGGGCAATCCCGACGTCAACGCCGCCTTCTCGACCACCGGCAACGGCATCCAGACCTGGTCGGGCGCCGCGCGCAAGGCCGGCCGCGAGGGTCTCGTCATCGTCGGCATGGACTATATCCGCCAGAACCTCGACATCGTGAAGGCCGGCGGTGCCTGGGGCGTCGTCGCGCAGCCGCTCTACGAGGAAAGCGCCAAGACCGCGGAACTCGCCAACGACCTCGCAGAGGGCAAGACGGTTCCCTACCTGAACCCGCTGCCGGCGGCGGTTCTGACGGCGGCCGATCTCGAGCCCTATTACAAGATGCTCGACAGCGCCGGGCAGTAGCTCCGGCCTCCTTTACCCTCTCCCGTTTGCGGGAGAGGGCAGGGTGAGGGTCTTGCTTCTTCCATCCGGCCGCGAGCAAGGAAGCCCCTCACCCCATCCCTCTCCCGCAAGAGGGAGAGGGGGACGACCCGCCGCGAGGACAGCGCATGACAGTTCCAGAACCTGCTCCGCCCGTCATCGAGACGCGGGCCGTCGTCAAGAGCTTCGCCGGCGTCCAGGCGCTGCGCGGTGTCGATCTCACGGTGCGCGCCGGCGAGATCCACGCCCTGCTCGGCCAGAACGGCGCCGGCAAGTCGACGCTGGTCAAGATCCTGAACGGCGTCCATCCCGCCGGGTCCTTCAGCGGCGACATCCGCGTCGCCGGGCGGCCGGTGAGCTTCCGCTCGACCTCGGACGCCCGCGCCGAAGGCGTCGGCTATGTGCCGCAGGAGATCGAGGTCCTCGAGCAGCTGACCGTGGCCGAGAATGTCTTCGCCGGCCAGACGGGGCTCGGCGCCGGCGTTCTCGTCAGCCAGCGGCGGCTGGAGGAGCGGACCCGCGCCCTCTTCGCAGAGATCGGGCTCGCCATCGATCCGCGCGCGCTCGTCGCGAGCCTCACCGCCGCGCAGCGCCATCTCGTCATGATCGCGCGCGCATTGTCGTTCCGCCCGCGCGTCCTGATGCTCGACGAGCCGACCGCCTCGCTCTCGGGCGTTGAGGTCGAGCGGCTGTTCGCCGTGCTCCGCCGCCTCAAGGCGCAGGGCTCGACCATGATCTTCATCACCCATCGCCTGCCCGAGGTGCTGGCGATCTGCGACCGCGCGACGGTGCTGCGCGACGGGCGTGTCGCCGCCGAGATCGGCCGCGAGGAGTTCGACGCCGAGCGCTTCATCTTCGCCATGTCGGGCCAGCGCCTGCAGCGGCTCTATCCCCATCACGAGCCGCCGCCAGCCGCGCCGCCACTGCTCTCGGTGCGCAATCTCACTATTGCCGGCCGCTTCGGCGTCAATCGCGGCGTCAGCGATGTCGGCTTCGATGTCCGCCCGGGCGAAATCCTCGGACTCGCCGGCCTGCTCGGCTCGGGCCGCACCGAGATCCTGCATGCGATCTATGGGCGCATTCCGTTTGCGGGGGAAATTTCGATCGCCGGACGGCCGGTCACCATCCGCAAGGCGGGCGATGCGCGAGCCGCCGGCATCGCGCTCCTGACCGAGGACCGCAAGCGCGACGGCCTCCTGTTCAACCTGCCCGTCGGCGCCAACATCACCATCGGCAATCTCGGTCCGCTCGCCTCGCGCGGCATGGTCAGTGACCGCAAGGAGAAGAGCGCCGTCCTCGCCGCCATGCGCGCGCTCGCCGTCAAGGCGCGCTCGCCGCAGTCTTCGGTCGCGCATCTTTCGGGCGGCAACCAGCAGAAGCTGCTCTTCGCGCGGGTGCTGATGAGCGGGCCGCGCGTGCTGCTTCTCGACGAGCCGACCAAGGGCGTCGACGCCTCGACGCGGCACGAGATCTACCGCCTCATCGTCGACCTTGCCGAGAAGGGCGTCGCGCTGGTCGTCGTCGCGTCCGAACTCGAGGAGATCATCGGCATCGCCGACCGCTGCCTCGTCGTGGCGGATGGACGGATCGTCGACGAATTCAACCGTGGCGAGGGCAGCGAGGATCGCGTGCTGCGTGCGGTCGCCGCGGCGCAGGCGGCGGCCACCATGGCCACCGCGCTTCCGGCTTCTGAAAGGACCGGCTGACATGGGCGGACGTTTCGAAGGACGATCGGTCCTCGTCACCGGCGCCGCCACCGGCATCGGCCGCGCCACGGCGCAGCATCTTGCCGCCAATGGCGCCTCGGTGTTCGGCATCGGCCTCGATGGCGACGAGGGGCGCGACTTTGCGGCAAGGGCCGGTGCCGAGGGGCTGAGCTTCCGCTTCCAAGAGGCGGATCTCACCAACGAAGCCGCCGTCCGCTCAGGCGTTGCTGCCGCGATCGAGAACTTTGGCCGGATCGACGCGGTGGTCAACGCCGCTGGCATCTACGAGACCGGCAAGCGTCTCGAAGACCTCTCCGATGCCGAATGGGACCGCACCATCGCCGTCAACCTGACCGCGATCTTCCGTGTCTGTCGCGCCGTGCTGCCGCTTATCCGCGCGGCGGGCGGCGGCTCGGTCGTCAACATCTCCTCAGTGCATGCGCTGGCGACCGTGCCCGGCGTTCCCGCCTATGCGGCGTCGAAGGCGGGCGTGCTCGGCCTCTCCCGCCAGATGGCGCTCGATTACGCCGTCGACCGCATCCGCGTGAACGCGGTCATCGTCGGTTCGGTGGCGACGCGCATGACGCTGGACGGGCTCGAAGCCGCCGGCGGCGCCGAGGCGATCGGCCTCTCCTTCGAGAAGAACCGCGCCCCGCGCATCGCCGATCCCGAGGAGATCGCCCGCGCGATCGGCTTCCTCATTTCCGACGACGCCTCCTTCGTGACGGGAAGCGGCTTCGTCGTCGATGGCGGCCTGACGGCGCTGGTGCTCTGACCGGCCTCAGATCAGGAACGGCCTGAACATCAGCCGTTCCTCGGCGCTCTCACCGGGGGCGAGGACGATCACGCCGAGATCGGTCTCCGTCCGGTTGAGCGCGCAGGAGGCGTTGGTCTGCGGCTCCAGGCAGAAGACGTCTCGCTTCGGGTCGGCATAGAACATGAGGTTCTCGTAGAGCGGGCCAGCTTCGATGGCGAGGCCGACGCCGCGCGCGGGGAAGCGCAGCTCGGCGCGCCCGTCCCAGCCGCCATAGTCATTGTTGCGCCATCCCGCCGGCAGAGGGCGATGCTCCCTGAAGTCGAGTTCGGGCGTGACGGAGATGCGGTCCGAGACGACGCCGTGCGGCCCCTCCAGCCAGAAGCTGCGGGCGCGGAATTTCAGCGTCGTGTCGGGATCGCGCGGGAACCAGGGATGGTGGCCGAAGCCGAACGGCATGCGCCGCGGCCCGCGGTTCTCGATGGTGGTCACGAGCGTCAGCGCGCCGTCCGCGAGCGTGAAGCGCTGGACGGCGCGATAGCTGTAAGGGTCGTCCGTGCCGCCGGCATGCTCCAGCGCGAGCACGGCGGTCGTCGCCGTCGCTTCTTCCACCGTCCAGGCGCTCTTCCAGCCGCTGCCATGGACGTTGAACGGCTCGTCGCCATTGTTGGGCGCGACGCGATAGGTGCGGCCCTCAAAGGTGAAGGCGTTGCCATCGATGCGGTTGGCATAGGGGATCATCGGGAAGCTGGCGACGCCGAGCACATTGCCCGCGGCGGCGTCGGCGGCCGAGAGCGGCCGCATCGCGTCGCGGCCCGCGATCCGCAGGAAGGCGATGCTGCCGCCCAGTTCCGGCACCAGACCCAGCGACAGCGGTCCATCGACAAGCTCGATCATTTGGTCCCTCTCAGAAATCGCGGCCATAGCCGGCCGTCCAGCCGCCATCGACGGTCAGCACCTGGCCGGTCGTATAGGTGTTCATCGGATCGGCGAGGAAGAGCAGGCCTGGCACCGCCTCCTCGATCCGGCCCGGCCGGCCGAGCGGCACATGCGTTCCCATCGCCGCATCGCCCGAGGCGCCTGCCTCGATCCAGCCTGTCGCGAGCGCATTGACGAGGACTGTCGGCGCGGCCCGCATCGCGAGACCGCGCATGGCGGCGATGACGGCGGCGAGCGCCGGTCCGGCCGCCGCATGGCGGCGCATGGGCAACACCGCCACAGCCGGAACGATATGGATGATGCGCCCGCCGCCGCGCTCGATCATGGCGTCGGCGGTCCAATCAGCGAGCGCGATCAGCTCATCGGGACGGTAGGCGGCATCGAGGTCGAGCGGATGCGCGATAATGAGGAGATCCGCCTCGCGCTCGACGCCGAAGGCGACCGTGGCGCAGTTCTCCGCCAGCGCCGCCGCTGCTGCGTCCGCCAGCGCATGGCGAACCCCGCCGATCGCGACGCGCCGGCCTTCGAGATCGATCCGCATTGCCGTCCTCCCGAGACGATCAAAAGCCGGATGGCGGCCGGCGACAAGAGCGGCGGCGGCCAAATCGCATTTCCGGGCGAATCGGACTTGGCAAGCCGTCGGCTGGTAACATAACATCATGCTATTATAATTCTTGAGCGCAGACCATCGCTGCGCCGCAGGGCTCCGAGGGAGGAGAGAGATGAGCGCACCGGCATCGGGACGCCGCGCGCCGGCAACGCGGGCGGGCACTCTGCCGGCCGGTCTGACGGCCGCCGCATTGATCGACCTCTATGAACGGATGGTGCTGCTGCGGCGCTTCGAAAGCGTCGCGCAGGTCGCCTGCCGCAAGGGCGAGACGCCCGGCTTCCTGCACCTTTATATCGGCGAGGAGGCGACCGCCGTCGGCGTCTGCGCGCATCTGCGGCCGACCGACTGGATCACCTCGACCCATCGCGGCCATGGCCATGCGCTCGCCAAGGGCATGGATCCCAACATCCTGATGGCCGAGCTGTTCGGCAAGCGCGACGGCTGCTGCGGCGGACGCGGCGGCACGATGCATCTCTACGACCGCTCGGTCGGCCTCTTCGGCACCAACGGCATCGTCGCCGCCGGCATCGGCCATGCGGTCGGCGCCGGCATCAGCGCCCGCGTGCACGGCACGGATGGCGTCGGCGTCGCCTTTTTCGGCGATGGCGCCGTCAACCATGGCGGCTTCCACGAGTCGCTGAACTTTGCCGGCATCCAGAAGGCGCCGGCGGTCTTCATCTGCGAGAACAATCTCTACGCCACCGCGACGCCGCTCGCCTCGGCGACGCTGAACACCGAGATCGCCACCAAGGCCGCCGCCTATGGCATTCCGGGCGTTGCCGTCGACGGCAATGACGTCGTCGCCGTCTGGCAGGTGATGCAGGAGGCTATCCGTCGCGCCCGCTCCGGCGCCGGCCCGACGCTCATCGAGGCCAAGACCTATCGCACCGTCGGCCATCACGAGGGCGACCCGGTGACCGGAACCTACCGGACCCAGGCCGAGGTCGACGCCTGGGCGGCGCGCGATCCCATCGCCACCTTCCGCGCGCGCCTCACCGGCGACTTCGCCTGCGCCTCCGACGACGAACTCGCAGCGATCGACGCGCGGATCGAAAAGGTCGTGCAGGACGCGCTCGCCTTTGCCCGGCAGTCGCCGGAGCCGGACGCCGCCACGTCCTCGCTGCATGTGTTCGCCGAGCCGATCAACCCGCCGGACGCGCTCGTCCAGGCGGCGCCGTCGGCGACGGTGACGCAGAGCTGGCTCGACGCCGTGCGCGACGGCATCGCCGAGGAGATGCGCCGCGACACGCGCATCCTCTATTTCGGCGAGGGCACCGGCGAACGCGGCGGTACCTTCGCCCATACCAAGAACCTCCATGCCGAATTCGGCGGCGAGCGGATGGTTGATACGCCGATCTCCGAACAGGGTTTCACCGCCGCCGCCATCGGCGCCTCGGCGACGGGGACGCGCGTCATCGCCGATCTGATGTTCGCCGATTTCATGTTCGAGGCAGCGGGGCAGATCGTGCTGCAGGCCTCGAAGCTGCGCTACATGTCGAACGGCCAGATGAACGCCCCGCTCGTGGTGCGCGTCGGCGCCGGCACGGTCAGGAGCGCCGGCCCGCATCATTCCGGCGTCTATCACCCGTCCTGGGCGCATATTCCGGGCCTCATCGTCGCGTTGCCCTCGACACCGGCCGACGCGAAGGGACTGATGAAGACGGCGCTCCGGGCCGGGGATCCGGTGCTTATGCTGGAATCGAAGGCCCTCTTTGCCTCGAAGGGCGAGGTGCCGGTCGGCGACCACCTGGTGCCGTTCGGCCTCGCCCGCATCGCCCGGAGCGGCCGCGACATCACCATCGCCGCCGCCGGCCAGATCGTCCATCGCGCGCTGGAGGCGGCGGAACAACTCGCGGCCGAGGGCGTCGAGGTCGAGGTCATCGATCTTCGCACCATCATGCCGCTCGATGTCGAGACCGTGGCCGCGAGCGTGCGCAAGACGCATCGCCTCCTGGTCGCCGACGAGGGCTGGGGCGCGTTCGGCGTCGGCGCGGAACTGGCGCAGGCCATGAACGAACTCGCCTATGACGATCTCGACGGACCGGTGGCGCGGCTGCACAGCGACCCGCAGCCGCATCCGCTGGCGCCCGCTCTCGAGCGGGCGATGCTGGTCGATACGCCGAAGCTCGTCGCCGCCATCCGCTCCGTGATTGCCGGTGAAGCGCCGGTGCCGCGCCATTGGCGCGCGCTCGGCGGCCGCGCCGCGGCGCCTGCGGCGGCAGCGTCTCCTCCTCCTTCCGCGCTGCCGCCGCAGGCGAAGTCAACCGCCGCCGGGACCACGGCTCCGCCAGCTGCCGCTGGCGACGGTGAGCCGATCACGATGCCGTTCGGCGATCTCACCGTCAGCGAAGGCAGGCTGGTGCGCTGGCTGAAAGCCGCCGGGGACGTTGTCTCCGCCGGCGAGATCGTCGCCGAGATCGAGACGGACAAGGCGGTGGTCGAGATCGAGGCGCCGGTCGCGGGCACCCTCGGCCCGCTCGAGCAGGAGGCCGGCGCCGTCGTCCCGATGGGAGGCCGCATCGGCAGCGTCCGGGCGGGCCGGGCATGAGTGCTCCGCAGCGCATCCCTGCGACGCCCTATGCGCGGCGTCTGGCGCGCGAGCGCGGCCTCGCGCTTGCCGAAATCGGCGGCAGCGGCCCGCATGGCCGCATCACCGCCGCCGACATCCTCGCCTTCGTGCCGAAACACGCCGCCCCAATCGCGGTCGAAGCACCGGCGCCAGCGGCTCCGGTCGCGCCGCTCATCGCCGCGCCGCGCGCCGTCGGGGCGTTCCAGGCGAGCGTCGATCTTGCGGCGCTGTCGGCGCTGATCGCCGCCTCGGGCGCGGATCTCCCGGCGGATCCCTTCCTCGCCAAGGCGGCGGCGCGCGCGACCGGGCGCCATGGGCGCGTCCTTCTGCTCCGCGATCCGAGCGGCAAGGCGGGCCTGGTCGACGACGCGGCCGGCCTTTCGCCGGGCGCGATCGTGGCGCGGCATGGGGAGGGAACCGAGGCCGATGCCGCGATGATCGTCGAGATCGTCCGCGCGGCGGGCATCCGTCCGGTCGGCGCATCTCTGCCGCCCTCGGCGGCTCTGCGCCTGATCGCCGTCCTCGACGGGACATGGGCCGTCCTGCTGCTCGTGCATGACGAGGCGGCGGTTCCCACGGCGGAAGCGGCGGCGATGCTCGCCGAGATTCGCGCCTTGGCCGAGGCGCCGCTCCGGCTGCTGGTCTGAGCGCCGATGCGGCGGCGTCCCGGTCGGCGTCGTTACATCATGAAGCCGGCGGTCCAGCCGCCATCGACGGCGAGGACCTGGCCGTTGACATAGCTCGCCTCGGGCGCGGCGAGGAACAGCACAGCCTCGGCGATCTCCTCCGGCGTGCCCGGCCTTCCGAGCGGGATGTGGCGCATGAAAGCCTCGGTGCGGGCGTGGAAGCTGCCTTCCTCGCCATAGAAGAGCTTGCGCGTGACCTCGGTCATGATCGAGCCCGGGGCGATCGCATTGGCGAGGATTCCATGCGGCGCCAGTTCAAGCGCCATCGACCGCGTCAGATGGATGATGCCGGCCTTGGCAGCGACGAAGGGGCTCTGCAGCCGCATCGCGGCGAGGCCGACGACGGAGGCGATGTTGACGATCCTGCCGCCGCGACCACCCGCGATCATCGGCTGCAGCGCCGTGCGGCTCATCAGGAACAGGCCGTCGAGATCGACGCCGACGATGCGGTGCCACTCCTCGACGGGAAACTGATCGACGCCGACGCGGTGCGCGAGCGTGTTGACGCCGGCATTGTTGACGAGGATGTCGAGCCGGCCATAGGCCTTCATCGTCTGATCGACGGCTGCGGCAATCGCGGCCTCGTCGCGGATATCGACCTCCACGGCGATCGCGTCCGGCAGGCCGGCGGCGACGCTCGCCGCGCCCTCGCCATTGATGTCGGCGACGACGATCGCGGCGCCGTTCGCCGCGAGGCGGTCCACGATCGCGCGTCCGATGCCGCCGGCGGCGCCGGTGACGAAGGCCACCTGGCCCGAAAGATCGCAGCGCATCGTCAAAGCCTCCCGAACGCTCTCGCTATTATGATACTATAATGATGATCGGCGACTGTCACCGCGAATGGCGGCGCGCGGCTGTTTCCGATAGTTTCGCAAAAAAGGACGACGGCGGGTGGCGGACGTGCGTGTGAACGACCGTGAGGAGAGCGGCAGGGACGGCGGCAAGACAGCCGCCGAGGATGCGCAGGGCGGGGCGGTGCTGGAGCTTTTCCCGCCGCGGGCGCTGTCGCGTGATGACGGGCCGCTCTACCGGCAGCTCGCCGCCATCCTGCGCGCGCCGATCGCCGAGGGCACGCTCGGCTCCGGCATGTCGCTGCCGCGCGAGGCCGATCTCGCCGAGCGCTTCGGCGTCAGCCTGATCACCGTCCGCCAGGCGCTGCGCGATCTCGAGAACGAGGGCCTCATCAAGAAGCGCGCCGCCAAGCCGGCGGTGGTGGCCGGACCGCAGGAGGGCCGCAAGCGCAGCTTCGGCTTCCAGAGCTTCGCCGAGATCGCCGCCTCGACGCGGGATCGGCGGCTCGACATCCACAGCTATCGCAAGGAGCGCTCGGCGGCGGCCAGCGCGGCGCTCGGCCTTGATTCCGACGAGGCGGTTCACTGCCTGCGCGCGACGCTGTTCATGGAGAATGTCCCGACCGGACTCACCACCTTCTATTTCCCGCCCGAGATCGGCGCGCGCATGAAGCGTTCCGATTTCGACGATGTCGTCGTTTTCCGCTCGGTGCAGCGCCATCTCGGCATCAAGCTTTCGGGCGCGCGGATCACGGTCCGCGCCGACGTCGCCGACGAGAGCCTCGCCAAGGCGCTCGATTATGTCGTCGGCGGTCCGATCCTCGTCATCGAGATGCTCTATCTCTCCGAGGCGGGCGATCCGGTCGAACTCACGATCAATCGCAATCGGGCCGATCTGTTCAGCCTCTCCTATGACGCGCCGAACGACCTCGTCTAGGGCGTCGCTGGACAGTCTCATAAGATTATAATAGCATCATCTTGTCGTGTGGATGATGGCAGAAGCCGCCGCCGACAGAGCCGGGCTTGCACGCCGCGGCAATGATGGTACCGTTATCATGCGAGACGCCCACAAGAAGCGCCCGCATCGCAGAGGAACGCTCTCGAGGGAGGAACGCCGTGAAACTGAAAGCCACGCTTGTCGCCCTGGCGGCTGCGACGGCGGCGCTCGCCGCCGCCCCGCCTGCCATGGCCGAGGGCAAGCCCTACAAGATCTATCTGTCGAACAATTTCGTCGGCAATGACTGGCGCCAGCAGATGGAGCGCGTCGCCGAGGTCTCGGTGAAGAAGGGGCCGCTCGCCGGGCGCGTCGATCTCAAGATCGAGAATGTCGAAGGCACGGTCCAGGCGCAGATCAACTCGCTCAACAACATCATCCGTTCGAAGCCCGACGCGATCCTGATCGACGCGGCCTCGGCCGAGGCGCTCAACCCGACCATCAAGAAGGCCTGCGACGCCGGCATCGTCGTCGTCTCCTTCGACCAGGTGGTGAGCGAGCCCTGTGCCTATGCGCTCGAATCCGACTGGACCCGCATTCCGGCCGTGCTCGCGGAATGGATGGCGGCCTCGCTCAACGGCAAGGGCAAGGTCTTCGTCGATCGCGGCCTCGCCGGCGCACCGATCTCGGCCCAGCTGGAGAAGGGCTATCTCGACGTGCTCGCGAAATATCCGGGCATCGAGGTGATCGGCAACTACAACGGCGAATATGCGCTCGGGCCGGAGCAGGCCGGCGTCGCCTCGCTGCTCGCCGCGCATCCGGAAGTCGACGGCATCCTGACCCAGGGCTATGGCAGCGGCGCGATCAAGGCGCTGCAGGATGCGGGCCGCAAGATCGTGCCGGTCACCGCCTTCTCCTACAATGTGGCGGCGACGATCTGCGCGCAGACGGAAGGCGCGGCCTGTATCCTCGGCTCCAACCCGGCCTATCTCTCCTCCGAGGCGATCAAGCTCGCGGTCGACATCCTCGATGGCAAGCCGAAGCCGGCCGACCGCCATATCCTCGTCAATGGCGACTTCCTCGCCACCAATGGCGGCGAGTGGAAGTCGACGCTCTATCCCGACGCCGTCATCCAGAAGATCGAGATCGGCAAGAATGCCTGGCCGGATCGCCCGCCGGGCTTGACGCTGCCGATCACGCCCGACTGGGTCGAGATCACGGCCGAGGAAGCGGCCGGCGGCTGAGCCGCCTTCAGCGATCGCGCCGCCCGGTCTCCGCAAGCGGGCCGGGCGGCGCTCCTTCGCAGCGACGCGCCGTCTTGGCGCCCTTGGCCGGCGGATCCATGACCGATTTCCTGAAGGCGACCGCGGTCGTCAAGCGCTATGGCGGCATCGTCGCGCTCGGCCGGGCCGATCTTTCGGCGCGGGCCGGCGAGGTGCATGCCCTGCTCGGCGAGAACGGTGCCGGCAAGAGCACCTTCATCCAGATCCTGGCCGGCGCGGTGCGCGCCGACTCCGGCACCATCACGCTCGCCGGCGAGGCCTATCGGCCGAAGAACCCGGAAGCGGCGCAGGCCGCCGGTGTGGCGGCGGTGTTCCAGGAACTGTCGCTGATCCCCGACCTCACCGTCGCCGAGAATGTCTGGTTTCGCCACGAGCCGCTTTCGCCGCTCGGGACCGTGCGTGCGGCAACGCTGAATGCCGCCACTGCCGAACTCTTCGCGCGCTATCGCTTTCCCGATATCCGGCCGGATCGCGAGGTCCGCCGCCTGACGCTCGCCGAGCGGCAGGTGGTCGAGATCGGCAAGGCGCTGTCGCGTAATCCGCGCGTGCTGATCCTCGACGAGGCGACCTCGGCGCTGCCGCCGGCCGAAACGGAGTGGCTGCTCGGTCTCGCGCGAAGCGTCGCCGCGGCCGGCACGCTCGTCATCTATATCTCGCACCGGCTCGGCGAGGTGCGGGCGATCGCCGACCGCATCACCGTCTTCCGCAATGGCGAGACCGTCGCCGCCTACGAGACGCAGGCGGTCGACGACGAGACCATCATCGCCGACATGCTCGGGCGGCGCATGGACCGGCTCTATCCCCCGCGCGTCGCCACGGCGACCGACCGGGTGGCGCTCGGCCTCCGCGGCTTCGGCGCCGGGTCGAAGCTCTCCGGCATCGATCTCGATCTGAAGGAGGGCGAGGTGCTCGGCGTCGCCGGCCTGCAGGGCCATGGCCAGCGCGAACTCTTCCAGGCGCTGTTCGGCCTCGGCCGCGCCGAGGGATCGGTCGCGCTCTGGGGCCAGCCGCGCGATATCCGCTCGCCCCGCGCCGCGCTGTCGGGGCGCGACGGGCTGGCGCTCGTCCCGGAGGATCGCCGCAGCCATGGGCTGATGCTGGCGAAGAGCATCCGCGAGAACCTGACGCTCTCCGTCGTGCGCCGCTTCACCCGCTTCGGGCTCACCGATCCGACGCGCGAGCAGGCGCTGGTCGAGGAGATGATCCGCACGCTGCGCATCAAGGCGGATTCGCCCGAGCAGCCGGCCGGCACGCTGTCGGGCGGCAACCAGCAGAAGGTCATCTTCGGCAAGATGCTGCTGACCGAGGCGCGCATCCTGCTGCTCTACGATCCGACGCGCGGCATCGATGTCGGCACGAAGGGCGAGATCTTCACGCTGATGCGCCGCCTCGCCGCCGAGGGCTATGCCATCCTGTTCTATTCCAGCGATCTCGCCGAACTCGTCCATGTTGCCGACCGCGTCGCCGTGCTGCGCAACGGCCGCCTTGCCGCCGTTCTAGAGGGCGACGACAATTCCGAACACGGCATCCTGCGCGCCGCCATGATCGAGAGGGCGGCCGCATGACGATGCTCGCCGCCGACAGCCGCGAAAGGCGCGCCATGCCGGGTCTCTCCCCCTCGCTGAAGGCGACGCTCACAGACCGGGCGCCGATCCTGATCCCGGTCGCGATGCTGATCCTGCTGGTCGCAATCTATGCCAGCCTCCGCGAAGGCGTGTTCACGCTGGACGAGCTCAATCTTGACACGGCGGCGGCGCTGACGCTGGTGCTGGCGGCGACGGGGCAGACCATCGTCCTCCTGCGCGGCGGCATCGATCTCTCGATCGGCGGCACGATCAGCCTGGGGACGGTGCTGGCGGCGACGCAGTTTCGCGACGATCCGGCACATGTCGCGCTGTGGACGGTGCTCATTCTCGTCATCGGCGCGCTGGTCGGGGTCGTCAACGGCGTCCTCATCACGGCGCTGCGGCTACAACCCTTCCTGGTGACGCTCGCCACCTGGTCGATCCTCTCCGGCACGGCGCTGATCATCCTGCCGATCGACGGCGGCGGGCTGCCCTCCTTCTGGATGGCGTTCGGCTCTCGCAACTGGCTCGGCCTTTCGAGCGCCGTCTGGCTGCTGGCGGTACTCGTCCTGTTCTGGCTCTGGTTCCGCCGCACGCGGCTCGGCATCGCCATCCGCGCCACTGGCTCCAACGAGCGCTCGGCCTTCCTCTCCGGCGTCTCCCCTCTCGGCATCAACGTCGCGACCTACGCCCTTTCAAGCCTCTTCGCAGCTCTGGCGGCGCTCTATCTGACGACGCAGACCGGAGCCGGCTCGCCGACCATCGGCAAGGACTACATCCTGCCCTCGGTCGCAGCGGCGGTGATCGGCGGCATCAGCCTGTTCGGCGGTCGCGGCGGGCTGATCGGCACGATCATCGGCGCCTATATCCTGACGATCATCGGCAATCTTGTCTTCGTGCTGTCGATCTCCAGCTACTGGCAGCCGATCGTTTCCGGCGTCATCCTGCTCATCGCCGTCCTTGCCAGCTCGATCGCCGAACGCTCGGCGCGGCGGAGCCTCACATGATCAATCTCCGCCGCCACCGCGCGATCCTGCTCGCCTATCTCGGCATGCTGCTGCTCCTGCTGCTCACGAGCGTGGTGGCTCCCGGCTTTCTCTCGGCGGCGCATCTGAGAAGCACCGTGGTGCTCGCGGCCTTCATCGGCATCGTCGCGCTCGGTCAGACCTTCGTCATCATCGGCGGCGGCATCGATCTCTCGGTGCCTTGGGTGCTCAACGCCGCGGCCGTGCTGATGACGCTCGCCGCCGCCGGCCAGAACGGGCCGCTGCTCTATATCGTGCCGCTGCTGCTCGTTGCCGGCGCGCTGGTCGGCGCGATCAACGGGCTCGGCGTCGCGCTGTTCGGCGTGCCGCCGATCATCATGACGCTCGCCGTCAACGTCATCCTGCAGGGCGGCATCCTGGTCTTCACCGGCGGCGCACCGACGGCCACCGCGCCGCCCGCGATCCAGTTCCTTGCGGTCGGCCGCATCGCCGGCTTCCCCGTCATCCTGATCCTCTGGATCGTGATCGCCGTGGTGGCGACGCTGCTCCTGTCGCGGAGCGCCTTCGGCCGCTACCTCTATGCCGTCGGCTCCAGCGCCGCTGTCGCCACCTTTTCCGGCGTTCCGACGCTCGCCACCACCGTCGCCGCCTATACGCTGTCCGGCTTCGCCGCGGCGCTGGCCGGCATGCTGCTCACGGGCTACACCGCGCAGGCCTATCTCGGCATGGGCGATCCCTATCTCTTCACATCGATCGCAGCGGTGGCGATCGGCGGCGCCTCGATCCTCGGCGGCAGCGGCAACTATATCGGCACGATCGCCGGTGCGCTGGTGCTGACCATCCTGACCGGCCTGTTGCCGGCGCTCAATCTTTCCAACGGCGCCCTGCTCGTCGTCTATGGCGTCGTGATCCTGGTGACCGTCTCGCTCGGCAGCGAGTCGATCGCCGCCTTTCTCGGCAGCTTCCGCCGCGCGCGCCGCGGCGACGGCGCCGCTTTATGACGGACGGGGGTTCCATGGTCGAGATCGAATGCGTCGTCGATGCCGGAGCGCTGCTCGGCGAGAGCACCTATTGGGATGTCGACGAGCAGGTGCTGTGGTGGATCGACATCTACGGCAAGACCCTCCACTGCTTCGATCCCGCGACGCGGCTGGACGATACGGTCGCGCTTCCCGAATATCCGGGCTGCGTCGCGGTGCGACAATCCGGCGGGCTCGTCATCACGCTGGAGACCGGCTTCCACTTCCTCGATCCGGCGAACGGGCAGCTGACCCCGATCGTCGATCCGGAGAGTGCCATCGCCGATACCCGCTTCAATGACGGCAAGACCGACCGGCAGGGGAGCTTCTGGTCCGGTTCGATGTTCGAGGCGCCGGGCAAGCCGATGCGCCCGATCGCCTCGCTCTACCGCCTCGACACCGATCTCACCTGCCACAAGGTCGTCGAGGGCGTCGGCTGTTCGAACGGGCTCGCCTGGAGCCCCGACAGCCGCACGATGTATTACACCGACAGCCACACGCCGATCGTCTGGGCCTTCGATTTCGATCCCGTCACGGGCGAAGCGGACAACCGGCGCGACTTCGTCGACCTCTCCTTCATGGACGGCATCGTCGACGGCTCCACCGTCGATGCCGACGGCTGCTACTGGCTGACGGTGCCCTTCAAGGGCAAGGTCATGCGTTACGATCCCGATGGCCGCCTGATGCTGACCATCGACCTGCCGGTCGATCTGCCGACCTGCTGCGAGTTCGGCGGCGAGGCGCTCGACACGCTCTATGTCACGAGCGCGACGCTGCGTCGTTCCGCCGACGTCCTCGCCGGCCAGAAGAACCCCGGCGGGTTGTTCGCCATTCACGGCACCGGCGCGACGGGCCTGCCGCTCGTTCCCTTCAAGGGCTGAGCGCGGCGCGGGATTTCCCGATCACGAGGAGACGGCGCAGCGCTTCAGCGCCACCATCGCCGGGGCTTCGATCGCCGGTGTCTCGATCGCCGGCGCGGGGGACGACATCGCGTCGAGCGAACGGCCGGCGGTCTCGCCGCCGGGGGCGATAGCGGCAGAAGGTCCGGTCGGCTCGGCGTTCGCCACCGGTCCGGGCTCCGCACCGGCCGCCGGCGGCGCGACGGGCTCGAGCGGTGCCGGGCCGATGCGCGGCAGCGTTCCGAGCGGGATGAAGCCCATCGAGGCACGACCGGAGTTGATGGTGACGCTCGCCTCGCGCCAGGTGCGGCCGTCCACCGTCACCGGCCGCAGCAGCGCCGAAACGAGTCCGATCATCTGCCGCGCCTTGTCGCCACTGCCGGGCTTCAGGCTGTCGATGACCTCGGGCAGTTTCTCGAGCTGATCGAGCCGCACGGTGAGCTTGCCGTTGAGCAGGCCGTCGGCGCCGGGCGCCAGCGTTCCGGTGATGTCCGCGGAGGCGCCGCCGATCGTGGTGAGCATGCGGTCGATGCGGATCGGCTGGCCGGAGGCGACCCAGGCGGCGGCGGCATCCTCGCCATTGCGTGACCGTGCCAGCACCTCGGGAACCGCCGCGGCGATATCGGCGTCGATCGCGGGCAGCGAGGGGCGGCCGGGCGGCGCCGCGGTGAGGCGGGTGACGCTGAGCGCGACATCCATCAGCCCGCCGCCTTCCGGCATCACATGGAATTCCGCATGCTCGGCGCTGAGCGGCACCGCGCCGGTCATGCGCGAAGGCGCGGCGATGCGCGCATCGAGCCCGTCCGCGACCAGCGAATAGCGCTTGAGGCCGGAGAAGCCGAGCCTGAGGCTCGACTGCAGCGATGTCCAGTTGGCGTCGAGGCTGGCGCCGCCCGGCCCCTTGACCGTCATTGGCCCCTTGGCCGCGAACAGCGCATGGCCGGGATTGTAGACGAGACCGAGCGCCTCGAAGCCGGCGAGGTCGACCGACACCTCCTCGGCGGGGCAGGCCGCCGCAACGGGCATGCAGGTCACGTCGATGCGGAACGGGAAGCCGCCGATCGACCGCCCGCCGCAGGAGAGCGTGGCGCCCTCGGCCGCCGCGCGCGCTTCCAGCGCGTCGATCTTGCCGCCGAGATAGTGGCTGAGGCCGAACCAGCCGGCCGTCCAGATCAGCGCGAGCGCGACGACGACGCCGATGACGATCCGGAAGCGGCGGCGTCCGCGCGGGCGGGCCGCCGGAGGGGCGCCGCTCGGGCTGGTCTGGTGCTGGTCGGTCACGGGCGGGCTCCTGGTTGCAGTCCGGTGGCTCCGCTGCTAGGCGGGAGGCGCCTTTCGCGGAATTCGCACCGATGTCCGATCTCTGGGTGTTTGGCTACGGCTCGCTGATGTGGCGGCCAGGCTTCAGCTATGCCGAAGCCGTTCCGGCGCGTCTGCATGGCGAGCATCGGGCGCTCTGTGTCCTGTCCTTCGTCCATCGGGGCACGCGCGAGAAGCCTGGCCTCGTATTGGGGCTCGACAAAGGCGGCTCGTGTCGCGGCGTCGCCTTTCGCATCGTCGAGGCGGAACGCGACGGTGTGATGTCCTATCTGCGCGAGCGCGAACTCGTCACCAATGTCTATCGCGAGGTGACGCGGCCGGTACGGCTCGGCAGCGGCGCCGAGGTGCGGGCGGTGACCTATGTCGTCGACCGTGGTCACCCGCAATATGCAGGCAAGCTCGGCCGCGACGCCGTGCTCGAACTGGTGCGCGAGAGCGCCGGCGTCTCCGGCCATAACCGCGACTATGTGCTGGCGACGGCCGAGCATCTCACCAGCATCGGCATCAACGACCAGCTGCTCGTCTGGCTGGCGGGCGAACTCTCGGGCGAGCGCGGCCGCAGCGCCTGAGCGCATCGGCACGTCTGTCAGGCCCCGTTCCTGGCGACTTGCGCGGGCATAGGCGGCGGGTTCGGCGCGGCCAGCGCCTCGGCGACTAGGCGGTCGGTCGCCGGCTCGATCGTGGCGATCAGGCGGGCGAGGAAGGTCTTTGAATCGAGGCCGGGCGGAATCGGCTCCAGCACCTCGACGATGATCGTGCCGGGATAGCGCAGGAAGCTGCGCCGCGGCCAATAGAGGCCGGCATTGAGCGCGATCGGGACGACCGGGACCTTCAATTCGCGATAGAGATGGATGATGCCGAACTTGTAGTCCGGCGGCGCCCCGACCGGCCGGCGGGTTCCCTCCGGGAAGAGGATGATCTGCCGGCCCGCCGCGGCGGCCTCGCGGCTGTCGGCGGCGAGCTTCCTGAGCGCCTTGGAGCCGCCGGCGCGGTCGACCGCGATCATGCCGGCCTTCCAGGTGTACCAGCCGAACAGCGGGATCATCATCAGCTGCCGCTTCATGACGAAGGTCGGGTCGTCGAGCAGCGGGAACAGCGCCATGGTCTCGAAGGCGGACTGATGCTTCGGCGCGATCAGCGCGGCGCCATGCGGCAGCCGCTCGAGGCCGCGGATCTCGATCCGCGTGCCGGCGACGACGCGCAGCGCCCACATGCTGGCGCCGGTCCAGAACTTGACGACGGCGATCGCGGCCCGGTGCGGCAGGAAGAAATAGAAGGGCAGCGTGACGGCCAGGATGACGGCCATGATCGCGTAGAACACGACCTGGAACAGGAACGAACGGACGATCAGCATTCGGACGGCCTGCTCCGGCGTCGAGGGGACGGCGTCAGCGGGCGTCGGCCTCCGCCTTGGCCGCGGCCGACCTCTCCGGCGTCGCCGCAGGTGTCGTTCCCCACGGCGACTCGACGGCAAGCCGCGCCCGCGCCAGCGTATACTTCACGTATTCGGCCATGAGAAGCTTGAGAGAGGCCGTGTGCCGCCACCAGCGCGCCATGTCGAGCTGCGGGTTGGAGACCGGATAGGGAATGAGCGCGATATCGGGCATCGCACCGGCGAGTTCGATCATGCTGCGCGGCATGTGATAGTCGCTCGTCACGATGATGAGCGAGCGGTAGCCGTTCTTCCGCGCCCAGTCGCGCGCCTCGTCGGCATTGCCGATCGTGTCGCGCGCCGCATGGCCGAGATCGACATCGCCCTCGAAGATGCGCGTCTGGTCGCCGGCCGTCCTCTTGGCGATCTCGCGGCGGCCGACGGCGGGGTTCACGCCGGAAATGAGCAGTCTCTCGCCGCGGCCGTCGGCGAGCAGCGCCAGCGCGCCGTCGATCCGCGCCGCGCCGCCGGTGAGCGCCACGATGCCCTCGGCCCTGATGCCGGCGGGCGGGGCAAGGCGGGCGACGCCGTCCGAGAAGCGGACGAAGTCGAACAGCGTGAGCGCTGCCAGGAAGACGATCGCGAAGACCAGGAAACGGCCGGAGAAGAGCGGCGCCCGCTGTCTCGCCGCGCGCCGCGACGCCGGCCCGGCCGCCTGATCCTTGCCGGATCGGCGGCTCCCGAGATCCATGGGAGGGCGCAAGGCGTCGGTCATGAGTCGCGCGATTCTAGCAGAACTTCGCCGTTCCCCAAGGGTTCGGCCAAGCCTCGGGAACAGCCCCGGCAAAGCATCCAATGCGCGAAGTCCGTCATTCGATGCTCGCGAGGTGACGGAAGACGGTGAGGCGCGAGGTGATGGCCGTCATCAGCGCGATCAGGATGGCGATGCCGAGCGCGCCGAAATAGCCGGTCGGGCCGATGGCGAAGCGGCCGAACAGGGCCGAGACCTGGTCGCCCTCCGGCGTCGCGATCGAGCGTCCGAACAGGAAGGAGAGGATGAGGAACAGGAGCGTCGCACCTGCCGCGCCCCAGAGGCCGCCCTTGAGGCCGAGGATCAGGAAGTGGCTCTGGAACTCGCGCGCGATGAAGCCGGCCTCCGCGCCGACATAATGCAGCACCGAGACGATGTCGCGATTGGACGCCATCGCGCCGCGCGTCGCGAAGACGACGGAGAGCACCGTCGCGACGAAGACGAGCGCGAGGATGGAGAAGCCGATGATGACGGTGGCGTTGGCCATCGCCTTCAGCCGGTCGGTCCAGCTCCGGTGATCGTCGAGGCTCGCGCCCTTCACCTCCTTGCCCAGCCGGTCGGAGAGCGCCGCGAGGTCGACCGTGTCGGGGCTCGCGAGCTCGACCACGATGAGCCGCGGGATCGGCAGGTCGCTCATGTCGAGGCCGCTGCCGAGCCAGGGCTCGAGCAACTGCGCATTCTCCCATGTCGAGAGCTGGCGCGCGCTGGCGACGCCCGGCGTCGCGGTGGCGATGGCGACCGCCTTGGCCGCCTCGGCCTCGGTATCGATGCCGTCCACGGGCCGGACCTGCACCGTGATCTCGCGCACGATGTCTGACTGCCAGTCGAGCGAGGCATCGCGCACCAGCGTCACCGCGCCGAGCGTCAGGCAGGCGAGGAAGCTCATGATGGCGACGACGATCATCAGCGACCGTCCGGCGATCGATCCCGCCGGCACGATGGGGCCGGGCGGCGCCTTGGAACGGCCGGTGGCGCGGCGGCCGCCCATCACGGGCGCGCGGAGGGCGTTGCGCTCACTCATAGATCGACAGCCGTCCTTCGTGCAGCACCAGCCGACGCGCGTCGAACTGGTTCATGAGGCCGATGTCGTGGGTGGCGATCACGACGGAGGTGCCGAGCTTGTTCAGTTCGATGAAGAGGCGCAGCAGCCGCTTCGCCAGCGGCGGATCGACATTGCCCGTCGGCTCGTCGGCGAGCAGGATCTCCGGCTGGCCGATCAGGGCGCGGGCGATCGCCGCGCGCTGCTTCTCGCCGCCCGAAAGGATCGGCGGCAGCGCCTGGACGCGATCGCCGAGCCCGACCCATTTCAGAAGCTCGATCACATCGGCGCGGTAGCTCGCCTCGTCGCGGCCGAGCACGCGCAGCGGCAGCGCGACATTCTCGAAGGTCGTCAGATGGTCGAGCAGGCGGAAATCCTGGAACACGACGCCGATCCGTCGGCGCAGCGCCGGCAGTTCCGTCCGGGGCAGCGTCGCGACATCGCGATCGAAGATCTGGATGAGGCCGCGCGTCGGCTTCAGCGACATGAAGAGCAGGCGGAGCAGAGTCGACTTGCCGGCGCCGGACGGGCCGGTCAGGAACTGGAACGAGCGCGGCGCGATCTCGAAGGAGAGGTCGCGCAGCACTTCCGCACCCATTCCATATCTGAGGCCGACATTCTCGAAGCGGATCAATGCTCAGTCCCTGCTTGCACCCGCGCGCGGTGCTCGTCGCGCGCCGGAGCCGGCACGCCGCCGTCCTCGCGGCTGCCGCCATCGCGTCCGACCTTGAGGATATCAGCGTTAACGATTTGCGAACGTCCCATCAGTCATGGGAATGAAAGAGGTGATGCAACTGGAAATCGCACCCGAACAAGGCGAAGACGCGGCGGCGCGGCGTGCCGCTAGGCTGTCCTTAGCGAATCGGGTTCATGATTGAGCGTGACGGCGATAAACGCCGTGGAGATCGGGGAAAAGCGCGGGTGTCGGTGCGCGGCGCGAATGCAGGAACGGCAGGCAAGGCGGCAGGACAGCGGCGTTCGGCCGTTCCGACGCTGCTGTCGCTCGTTCTCCTCGTCGCCGTGGTCGCGGTCGCGTTTCTCGGCCGGACTGCCCTCGTCAGTGCCGCGCCGGGCCTTGCCCGTCTCTATGCCGCCATCGGCCTTCCGGTGAATGTCGTCGGCCTCGATCTCGTCGATGTCTATCCCTCGCGCGATGTCGAGGGCGGCGCGCCCGGCCTCGTCGTCGAAGGCACGATCGTCAATGTCGCGAGCCGACAGGTCGACGTGCCCTCGCTGCGCCTGACGCTGCTCGACGCCAGTGGCGAGCGCGTCGGCGGCTGGCAGGCTGAGCCGACCCTCACGCGGCTCGCCCCTGGCGAGCGCCAGAAATTCCGTACGCGGCTCGCTTCGCCGCCCGATCAAGCCAGGAAAGTCTCGGTGAGCTTCGCCTCGCCCGGGACGAAGGGATAACCCGATGCCCGTCGTGCGCGGCCGTTCGATCCGAGTTCTCTATGACGAAGCGGCCATCAAGGCCCGCAATGCCGAACTGGCGGCCGAGATCGCCGCGAGCGGCTATGACAATCTGCTCGTCATCTCCATCCTGAAGGGCAGCTTCGTCTTCGCCGCGGATCTCATCCGCGCGCTGCATGACAGCGGCCTCGCGCCCGAGGTCGAGTTCATCTCGCTGTCGAGCTACGGCGCGGGGACGGAATCGAGCGGCGCCGTCCGCGTTGTCAAGGATATCGAGAGCGACGTCGCTGGCCGCGACGTGCTGCTCATCGACGATATCCTCGAATCCGGCCGCACGCTGTCCTTCGCCCGGTCGCTGATGGAGGAGCGCGGCGCCCGCCGCGTCGGCATCGCGGTGCTGCTGGAGAAGCCCGGCAAGCGCGCCGTCGCCATCGATGCCGAGCATATCGGCTTCGTCTGCCCGGATCTCTTCGTCGTCGGCTACGGCATGGACGCCGCGCATGCCTTCCGGGAACTGCCTTTTGTCGGTGTTGTCGAGGAGTAGAGGCGCATGGCGCGCATCCTGGTCACGGAAGACGACGATTCGGTCCGCGCCTTCGTCGCGCGGGCGCTGACGCTCGACGGTCATCAGATCGATACCGCCGAGGACGGCGCCGACGCGCTCGACCGGCTGCGCGCGGTCGGCGGCGCCTTCGATCTGCTTCTGAGCGATATCCGCATGCCCATGATGGACGGCATCGCGCTGGCCATGGAGGCGGCGCCGGAATTCCCCGATCTCACGATCCTCCTGATGACCGGCTTCGCCGACCAGCGCGAGCGCGCCGATGGCCTCGACCGCATCGTGCATGACGTGGTGCCGAAGCCGTTCTCGCTGTCGGAGATCCGCACCGCCGTCGGCGGCGCGCTGGCCGCCGGCCGGGATCGCGTCCCGGCCTAGTAAGGCTGCAGCAGCCGTTCCAGATAGTCGCGTTCGAGAAGCGGGCGGGCGGCGTCGCCGAGGCGACGGCGGATCGCGTCGAGGATTTCGCGCGCCCGCTGCGCATCGATCGCGTCCGGAACCTTGACCGAGGAGCCGAGATCGGTGCCGCGGCCGTTCTGCTCTCGCTCGCGGCCGAGCGGGTCCTGGCCGGGCATCGTGCCGTTGGCGCCCTGCCGCGTGCCTGTGCCGTTCTCGCGCGCCATGCGCTCGGCCATGCCGCGGGCGCCCTCGCGCAGCGCCTGCAGCGCCTCGCCCTGCTGGCCGACCGCGCCGCCGGGCTGGCCTTCGCCGAGCTGCCGCGCGGCGCCTTCCATCGAGCGGCCGGCCTGGCCGAGCTTGCCGTCCGGCTGCATGCCCTGCTGCTGCATGTCCTTCTGCAACTGCTCCAGCGCCTTTGCGAGATCCTGCTGGCCCTGGCGGAGCTGGTCGAGCGCCTGCTGCCGCTCCTCCGGCGTCATCTCCGGCGCGGTTGCGCCGCTGCCATCGGTGTCGGGATCGAGCTTGAAGGTCTTGTCCATCAGCTCCTGCTGGCGACGGATCATGTCGCCGAGCTTGTCGAGCGCCTGGTTCATCGGGTCGCCCTGGCCCCGCTGCGCCTGACGCGGCTGCCCCGCCTGCAGATTCTCCATCATCTGCTGCAATTCGGAGAGCATCTGCTGCGCCGCTTCGCGCGAGCCGCTGCGGGCCAGATTCTCGATCTGGTCCATCATCTTCTGGAGGTCCTGCTGCGTCAGCGTCCGCGTGTTGCGGTCGGCCTGCTGCTGCCGGTTCCCCTGCGGGTTCTGCTGCGCGGTGCGCGAGAGCGCCTCGAGATAGCGGTTCATCGCCTCGCGGAGGTCCTGCATCGCCTTTTCGAGCTCGGCGTCGGAGGCGTTGTTCTCGATCGCCTGGCGCAGCCGCTCCTGCGCGGCGCGGAGGTCCTCCGCCGCCAGCGACATGTCGCCGTCTTCGAGGCCGAGCGCGATCTCCCAGAGGAAATCGACGACCGAGACGAGATCCTCGTCGCTGCGGGCGCCGGTCAGCCGGTGATAGGCGGCGCGCAGCGAAAGATAGGCGCCGCTGTTCTCGTATTTCGCGGGATCGATGGTGATGGCGTCGATCATGTCGGCGACATGCGAGGCCTTGCCGGCGTCGAGCGCCAGCATGCGCCGCTGTTCGACGACCGCGCGGGCGATCGGGTTGGAGAAGCTGCGCGCCGGCAGCACGAAACTGACCGGCTTGCTCCGTCCGGTCTGGCCGACCTCGTCGGTCGCGACCAGCACCATCGTCACCTTCGCGCCGGCCCAGGGATGGGAGGAGAGATCGCGGATCGTCTCGCCATTCCCCTCGCGCATGCGGAGGCGCGGCAAGGCGAGCGGCAGTTCCGGCGCGGCGACCAGCGGCCGGGCCGCGTCGCGCGCCGGCTGCGGCTCGGCGCTGGCGATCTCGGCCTTGGCGGAGACGACGCCATAGTCGTCCTTGACCGTATAGGCGAGGGAGAGCGCGCCGGAGGCGGTCGCGCCCGGCTCGCGTGTCAGCTCGATCGTCGGCGGATTGTCCGGCGTGACGTCGAAGGTCCAGCGCGCCAGCGAGCGGCCGCTGCGGGCGATCTCGACGGCGGCGGAGGTCGATAGTGCGAAGCGGCGCTCGCCCTGCGCGGGCCCCTCCGGCGTCGCGGCCGCGCCCTTCACGGGCTGGCGGGCGACCTCGAGGGGGATGGGCTTGCCGTCGGCGGTCGACGCCTCGACGGCCATGGTGCCGTCCTCGGGCATGCGGATCGTGACGATCGAGCCCTCCGGCACGCTCACGCGGCCTTCGCCGGCGGCGGCGCGGGCGGCGTCGCCGGTCAGGAAGATCGGCGGGCGTCCGGTATAGGCCGGCGGCGTCACCCAGGCATCGATGCGCGGCGCCGCCTCGACCGGGATGACGCCCGGCCGGAAGGCGTCGGCAATGCGCGGCCCGCGATCACCCGAGGCCGCCATCCAGGCGACGACGAGCAGCAGCGGCACGAGATAGCGCAGCGCATGCGGGTCGCGCTGTGCCATGCCCGGCGACGGCCAGCCCGCCTTGAGCCGGCCGAGGCCGGCCAGCAGCCTTTCGCGGTGCGCCTGCCACAGCGCCAGCGTCAGCGGGTCGTCGCTCGGCGCGGCGAGGCGGTCCGAGAAGGCGGCGGCCGGCCGATGTGGCGTGCCGCTCTCCTTGACGAGGCGGTCCATCGCGGCGCCGCGGTCCGGCAGGCGGATGCGCAGCAGCGGAACGAGCAGCAGCAGCGCTGAGACGCCAAACAGGGCAACAAGGCTGAACCGCAGGAAATCCGGGAGCGCCGGGAAGAGACCGAGCCAGGAGACGACGAGGAACAGGGCGCCGAGGCAGAGCAGCGGAACGAGACGCGGCCACAGCGCCTCCCAGAGCAGCGCCAGACGCGCGCGGCGCAGCGCCGCCTCGATCCGCGCGGAGGCCAGTGCCTCGGCGGTCAGGGTTGCGGCGACGGGTCCAGCGGTGACGCTTCCATCCGTCGGCGGCGTGCCGCCGGTCGCATTCGGCCTGTCGACGGCAGGCTCGGCCATATCCGCGTCCTTCGTCCTCCGAGCCCGCCCGCTGCGAGACTAGCAGCGGAAATGGGGCGGCGCGAGCGGAAAGGGAAGGGCGGGTCCCGTCACGCGATTACTTCGGCGATCTCCCACACATGCCCCGAGGGATCGGCGAAGGCGGCGGTGCGGCGGCCCCAGGGGCGGTCGATGGGGCCGTTCAGGAGGGTGACGCCGGCGGCCTCCAGCTCTTTCACGGCCGCGTTGACGCTGGCGACGCGGATGGTGAGCAGCATGCCGGTGCCGGCCGCGGAGGGCGCGACCGGGCGCGGCTCGACGAGGGGCGGCGCTTCCGAGGCGGCGAGGAGATTGACCATGGCGCCGGAGAAGGCGAGCACGGCGGAGACATCGTCGTCGTAGACGATCTCCGGCGCGAACACGCGCTGGTAGAAGGCCTTGGCGGCGGCGATGTCTTCGACGAAGAGGGTGACGACTTCGATCGCGTTCGGGATCATCCATGCGCTCCGGTCATGCCGAGGCGTGTCGCGCCGGGCCTCGGGAAGGCGAGCGCCACGGCTACGGCGCCGAGGCCGACGATCGCGGAGCCGATGAACAGCCAGCCATAATCGGCGAAGCGGTCATAGATCCAGCCGCCGACGAGCGGGCCGGCCGCCATGCCGAGGCTGGAGAGCAGCGTCGCCGCGCCGAGCACGGTGCCGAGCCGCGCCTGGCCGAAATAGTCGCGCGCCAGCACCGCATAAAGCGGCATGACCCCGCCATAGGCAGCGCCGGCAACGACGGCCAGCGCATAGAACTGGCCAAGCTCGCGCGCGAGGCTGTAGGCGAAGATCGCGATCGCCTGGACGAACAGGCCGGCGACGAGCACCGGCTTGACGCCCATCCGGTCGGCGAGGACGCCGAAGAGCACCCGGCCGCCGAGCCCGGCGAGCCCCTCGATGCTGTAGATGCCGACCGCGGCCATCGGCGCGATGCCGCAGAGCGTGGCATAGCTCACCATGTGGAAAATCGGCCCGGAATGGGCGGCGCAGCAGGCGAAGAAGGTGAGGCCGAGCACGAGGAACTGCGGCGAGCGCAAAGCGTCCGACGCGCTCGTGCCCGTCTCCGGAACGGCTTCGCCCGGTGCCGCCACGCCTGCCGGGGGCGGGCGGCGCACCAGAAGCGCGGCGGGGATGGTGATGAGCCAGGCGCCGATGCCGATCGCCAGCATCGCGAAGCGCCAGTCAGTGGCGGTGATCAGCCAGCGGGCGAAGGGCGCGACCGTCATCGGCGCCATGCCCATGCCGGCCGAGACGAGCGAGATGGCGAGGCCGCGATGCGCGTCGAACCAGCCGGCGACGGCCGCGATCATCGGCGCGAGGAAGGCGCTGGCCGAGAGGCCGACCAGGACGCCGAAGGTGATCTGGAAGGCGAGGAGGGAGGTCGCCTGGCTCGCCAGCACGAGCGCGAGGCCGAGCAGCGCCGCCCCGATCATGACGACGATGCGCGGCCCGAGGCGGTCGCTCGCGATGCCCCAGCCGAAGCCGGCGAAGCCCATCACGAGGAAGTTCAGCGTCATCGCCGTCGAGATGCCGGCATGCGACCAACCGGTATTGGCCGCCATCGGCTCGAGGAACACCGCGAGCGAGAACATCGCCCCGATCGCGACGCAGCCCATCACCGCGCCGAGCCCGACCATCACCCATCGATAGGAATGCACCATCGCCCCCTCCCGCTTCGCGCTTCGTCGAAACAAGGACGATGCGGCGCGGGGCGAGCCGACAGCGTTGCCGAAGAATCTGCGCCGCCGCCTCAGGCGAGCCAGTCCGGCACGGCGTCCATGCCGATGAGCGCGTCATAGCTCTGACGCGGGCGCACCACGGCAAAGCGGTCGCCGTCGACCAGCACCTCGGCCGCCAGCGGCCGCGTGTTGTAGGTCGAGCCCTGCACCGCGCCATAGGCGCCGGCGGTCATCACGGCGATCCGGTCGCCGGCGACGGGCGCCGCCATGGTGCGGTCGAGCGCCAGATAGTCGCCCGTCTCGCAGACGCCGCCGACGACATCGGCGACGACGCGCCGCGCGCCTTCGGCCGGCAGGCGCACCGGCTGGATGTCGTGATGCGCCTCGTAGAGCGTCGGGCGGATCAGGTCGTTCATGCCGGCATCGACGATGACGAAGGTCTTGGACGAGCCTTCCTTCACATAGACGACGCTGGCGACGAGGATGCCGGCATTGCCGACGATCATCCGTCCCGGCTCGAACAGGATCTTGGCGCCGAGATTGCCGAGCCGCTTCCTGACGATCGCCGCGAAGGCGGCGGGATCTGGCGGCGGCGGATCGTCGAGGCGGTAGGGAATACCGAGCCCGCCGCCGCCATCGACATGGTCGATGGCATGGCCGTCCTCGCGCAGCTGGAGCACCAGCTCGGCGAGCAGGCCATAGGCGGCGTCATAGGGCTCCATGTCGGTGATCTGGCTGCCGATATGCATGTCGACGCCGGAGACGAGGAGCCCCGGCAGCCGCGCGGCCTCGGCATAGACGGCTCTTGCGCGCTGCCAGGGAATGCCGAACTTGTTCTCCGCCTTGCCGGTCGTGATCTTGGCATGCGTCTTCGCGTCGACGTCCGGATTGATGCGGATCGAGATGCGGGCGGTGGCGCCCTTGGAGGCGGCGATCTCGGAGATGCGCACGAGCTCCGGCTCGCTCTCGACATTGAAGCCGTGAATGCCGGCATCGAGCGCGAAGGCGATCTCGCGGTCGGTCTTGGCGACGCCGGAAAACACGATTCTTGCCGGGTCGCAGCCGGCGGCGAGCGCGCGGCGGAGTTCCCCCTCCGAGACGACGTCCATGCCGGCGCCCTCGCGGACGAGCGTCTTCAGCACCGCCTGGTTGGAATTCGCCTTCATGGCGTAGCAGACGAGCGTATCGAGCCCGGCCAGCGCATCGCGGAAGACGCGATAGTGACGGACCAGGGTCGCCGTCGAATAGCAATAGAAGGGCGTGCCGACTTCCGCGGCGATCCTCTCGACCGGCACGTCCTCCGCGAAGAGGACGCCGTCGCGATATTCGAAATGGTTCATGGGAGGGCTCGGAAGCTGCGGCCGCGCGGGCCGCCGGTCAGATCAGGTGGTCGATCCAGAGCTTGCGATCGGGCACCAGCGGCGCATCGGTATTGACCTTCTGGCCGTTTTTCTGCGCTTCCGCGGCCTCTTTCGCCTGCAGCCCGTTCGGCGGCGGCTCGAGCGCGCCCTTGACGCCGCAGCCCGAAAGCGCGAGCGCGGCGGTGAGGAGAAGAAGGCGGGTCACCATGGCCAAGGCGGATCCTCGAGGTCTGACGGACGGCGGCGCATCGTAGTCTTTTGTCCGGAGGTGTCGATTGACAAAATCGACAGCGCCGGCGTGCTAGCCCCGCCCCCTGGCCTCGCGCTGGAGGGCGCGCTGCCAGCGTTTCGCCTGGGCGCGGACATTCTTCGGCGAGGTGCCGCCATAGCTGGTGCGGCTGCGCACCGACTTGTCGACCGTCAGCACGGAATAGACGCGGTCGTCGATGGCGCCATGCACGGCCTGCAGCGCCGAGAGGGGCAGGCGCGAGAGTTCGACACCCTCCTCGGCGGCCAGCGCGACGATGCGGCCGGTGACGTGATGCGCCTCGCGGAACGGCATGCCGAGCGTGCGCACCAGCCAGTCGGCGAGATCGGTCGCGGTCGAGAAGCCCGAGCCAGCGGCCTTCTTCATGACCGCCGCCTCCGGCTCCATGTCGCGCACCATGCCGTCCGTGGCGGCGATGGCGAGCTCCAGGCTCTCGAAGGCATCGAAGACCTGTTCCTTGTCTTCCTGCATGTCCTTCTGATAGGCGAGCGGCAACCCCTTCATCACGATCTTCAGCGCCGTCTCGGCGCCGATGATGCGGCCGGTCTTGGCGCGCACCAGCTCGGCCGCGTCGGGATTGCGCTTCTGCGGCATGATCGAGGAGCCGGTCGTGAAGCGGTCGGACAGGCGGATGAAGCGGAACTGCGCCGACGACCAGATCACGATCTCCTCGGCGAAGCGCGAGAGATGGATGGCGCAAAGACTCGCCGCCGAGAGCGCCTCGATGGCGAAGTCGCGGTCGGAGACGCTGTCGAGCGAATTGGCCGTCGGCCGGTCGAAGCCGAGCGCCTTGGCCGTCATCGCGCGGTCGATCGGGAACGAGGTTCCAGCGAGCGCGGCGGCGCCGAGCGGGCTTTCATTGAGGCGGGCGCGGGCATCGGCGAAGCGGCCGCGGTCGCGCGCGATCATCTCGACATAGGCGAGGAGATGATGGCCGAAGGTGACCGGCTGCGCGCTCTGAAGGTGGGTGAAGCCCGGCATGGCGAGGCCGGCATGGGCGAAGGCCTTGTCGGCGAGGGCGGATTGCAGCGCGGCCAGCGCCGTGTCGACGCCGTCCAGCCAGTCGCGGACGAAGAGCTTGAAGTCGAGCGCGACCTGGTCATTGCGCGAGCGGGCCGTGTGCAGGCGGCCGGCGGCATCGCCGATCAGCTCCTTCAGCCGCGACTCGATGTTGAGATGGATGTCCTCGAGCGCGCGCGAGAAGGTGAAGCGGCCCTCCTCGATCTCTCGCAGGATCGTGTCTAGACCTTCGACGATCTTTTCGGCATCGTCCGCGCCGATGATACCCTGGCGTGCGAGCATCGTCGCATGGGCCTTCGAGCCGGCGATGTCCTGGCGGTAGAGCTTCCGGTCGAAATCGATCGACGCGTTGATCTCTTCCATGATCGCGGCGGGCCCTTCGGAGAAGCGGCCGCCCCACATCGCATTGCTCATGAACGCTCTCTTCGGGAAGGATGATCCGACATGGTGACAAGAGGCGGCGGCAGGCGCCTTCCTCTGGTGCTGGGCTTGGCGGCGATCCTCGGGATCGCCGCGGGTGTGGCGGTCGTATACGTGAGGGAAGGGGGGCGTGGCAACCAAGCCGCGACGGCCGCTTCCGATTGCGCCGGCGCCGTCAAGGCGGCCGCTGCGCTGGCGCCTCTCGCGAAGGGCGAAGTCGCCGCCTTCCAGCTCGCCGACCGCCCGGTGTCGCTCGCCCATCTTTCCTTCCAGAAGGCGGACGGCAGCGCGGCTACGCTCGCCGACTTCGCCGGCAAGACGGTGCTTCTCAACCTCTGGGCGACGTGGTGCGTACCCTGCCGCAAGGAGATGCCGGCGCTCGACCGCCTGGCCGAGGCAGAGGGCGGGACGGACTTCGCCGTCGTCCCGGTCTCGATCGACACGCAGGATCCCGGCAAGCCGAAGGCCTTCCTCTCCGAGATCGGCGTCAAGGCGCTGCCGCTCTATGCCGATCCGAGCACCAAGATCTTCTCGGCGCTGAAGACCGAGGCGATGGCCGTCGGCCTGCCGACGACGGTGCTCATCGACGGCAAGGGCTGTGCGCTTGGCGTCGTCTCGGGTCCGGCGGAATGGGATTCGGCCGACGCCAAGGCGCTGATCGCCGCCGCGCGCAAGGGCGTCTGACGGCGCTCAGGCGGCGGCGCCGAACGAGAAGAGCGGCCGCTGGCCGAGCCGCCGGCCGGCCTTGGCGCCGATCGCCAGCGCGAAGCCGTGGCGCGCGAGGATCGGCATGAGATCGCCGATGTCGAGCGAGCCGTGCCGCTCCAGCGTCAGGGCCGGACAGCCCTCCGGGCCGAGGCCGGCATAGCGGTGGAAGCCGAGGATCGTCGTCGAGATCGGCGCGTGACGCGGATGGGCGGCGCGGGCCGCGGCCTCGTCGCGGTGGCGCAGGATCGGCAGGCGCGTCCCGGCAAAGTCGAGCGCCAGCGGCAACGCCTCGAAATGCGCCGGCTCCTCGGCCGCTCCGGTGGCGTGATGCGAGCGGTTGGCCGAGGTCACCGAGAGATAGGGCCGGTCCAGCATGCCGATCGCGGCCGACACCATCGCATTCGAAGGGCAGCGGCTGCCCGGCGACACAAACTGCAGCGTGCGCCGACCGCCGTCCTCGCCGGCGAGATGGGCGGGGATCGAGGCCGCCGCCGGCCCGCGCAGGCCGATCGGCCCGGCTTCGAGAAGCTCGTCGAAAAGCGCGATGAGCGAGGCTCGCGGGAAGACGCGCGGTACCGCGTCCCAGTCGAACAACCCCTCCATGTGACGCCGCGTCGTCAATGCGCTGCCGGTCTGGCCGGACGGCCGGCCCTTCATGAGATTGGCGCGGGCGACGCTCTTGGCATCCGGGCGCGTCGACAGAGCATAGATATTGCCGAAGGCATGCGCGACCGGCTGGCCGGAGGCGATCAGGGCGGCCGCGGTCAGGCGGTCGGTCGCATCGTCGACATAAGCGGGTCTGTAGAGGAGGTCCATCGCCGGCTCCCTGGCACCACTGCATCAGCGAAGAGGTTGATGCAGCGCAGGAAAGCCGAAGCGCAGGTGGCGGGCTATGACAGGGGTCACAGCCCGGCGTTGCAGCCGCGCGCGCCTAGGCGCGGCCCGCGAGCGCCACCAGCAGCAGCGTCGCCAGCCCGGTGATGAGCGTGCCGCCGAGCGCCAGCGGCCAGAGACCGAGCGCGATGAACGGCGCCATGATCGCGGTTCCGGCCGCGGCGGTGGCGAGGATGCCGGCAACGACCAGCGCGGCGCCGCGTGAATGGTCGCCTTCCGCCGCCATGATCGCCGCGTGGAAGCCGAGCGGCCCGCGGATGCCGAAGCCGAAATTGACGAAAGTCCAGATCGCGACGACGACGACGAGATTTGTTCCGCCTGCTGCCGCATAGACCAGCATCGCCAGGAAGGCGGCGGCCAGCAGCGTCGTCCCGGCGAGGATCACCCGTTCGGCGCCGAAGCGCCGTGCGAGGCGGCTGGACATGTTGGCGCCGACGATGAAGCAGGCGATGCCGGCCACCTGCAGGATGACGAATTCGCGGATGCCGAGGCCGAGCGGTCCCGTGATCACGGCCGGTGCGCCGAAGACGAAGACCAGCAGGCCCCCGAGCGCGAAGGCCTGGCTGAGCGCGTAGCGCAGGAAGCGGCGGCTCGCGAGGATCGTCCAATAGGTCTTGTGCCGCTCCAGCGCCACTTCCCGGCCCGGTAGCCTGTGCGACAGCGCCGCCAGGGTCAGCGTCAGCACGAGGCCGAGCCCGCCAAGGACGATGAACGAGACCGGCCAGCCGCCGAACGACAGGAGCCAGGCGCCGGCGATCGGCGCAAGCGCCGGGGCGAGCGCCTCGATCGAGCCGAGCCGGCCGATGGCGGCGGCGGCCCTGTCCTCCGCGAACAGGCCCTTGATGAAGCCCGGCGCGAAAACGGCCGGCCCGGCGCCGAACGCGCCCTGTGCGAGGCGGAGCGCGATGAGCCATTCCATCGACGGCGCGAAGATCGCGGCGATGGAGGCCAGCGCGAAGAGGCCGAGGGACCAGATCAGCAGGCGGCGCGGGTCGTGGCGCGCGCCCAGTTCGCCGAAGGCGAGCAGCCCGACCAGCGTGCCGAGCGCATAGGCGGCCAGCACCATCTGCGCCCGCTCGATCGAGCTTGCGAAGGCCTGCGGCAGGCTGGGAACGGCCGGCAGCACGAGATCGGTTCCGGCGATGCCGAGCAGCGTCGTCGCCGCCACGAGCGCGAACAGCGCGTGAGCGTTGAGGGACCGCGTCATGGCGGACCTCCTTGGAGCCTGGAAGATGGATGAGGTGGGGGCTGGCGCCCCGCTTGCTACCGCGTGGGGACGGGCGTCTCGCCGCGATAGTCGTAGAAGCCGCGATTGGTCTTGCGACCGAGCCAACCGGCTTCGACATATTTCACGAGCAAGGGACACGGTCGATACTTGGAATCGGCCAGGCCTTCATAGAGCACCTGCATGATGGAGAGGCAGGTGTCGAGACCGATGAAATCGGCCAGCTGCAGCGGACCCATCGGGTGGTTGGCGCCGAGCTTCATCGCCGTGTCGATGGCATCGACCGAGCCGACGCCCTCATAGAGGACGTAAATCGCCTCGTTGATCATCGGCAGCAGGATGCGGTTGACCATGAAGCCGGGAAAATCCTCGGCGACGGCCACCGTCTTGCCGAGCCGGGCGACATAGGCCTTGGCGGCCTCGAAGGTCTCGTCCTCGGTGGCGATGCCGCGGATCAGCTCGACGAGCTGCATCACCGGCACCGGGTTCATGAAATGGATGCCGATGAAGCGCTCCGGCCGATCGGAGGCCGAGGCGAGGCGGGTGATCGAGATCGACGAGGTGTTGGTGGCGAGCATCGCGTCGGAGCGCAGCACCGGGCAGACGCCGGCGAAGATCTTGCGCTTGACCTGCTCGTCCTCGGTCGCCGCCTCGATCACGAGATCGCAGCTGCCGAGCGCGTCCACCGATGGCGCGGCTGTGACGCGCGCCAGCGCGGCCTTGCGGTCTTCCTCGGTGATGCGGCCGGAATGGACCTGGCGCGACAGGTTGCCGTCGATGGTGGCGAGGCCCTTGCGGACCCGCTCCTCGGCGATGTCGTGCAGCACGACGTCGAAGCCGGCGAGCGCGCTGACATGGGCAATGCCATTGCCCATCTGCCCGGCGCCGATCACCCCAACCTTCGAAATCGCCTCAGCCATTGTCCTGCGCCGCCCGTTGCCTGCCTGCACCTGCCCTTGACCGGCGAGCTTAGTCGAAAGCGGCTGCTCAGTCCAAGGCCAAGGGCTGGAACATCAGTCGTCCAGCGCCTTCACGAGCGCGGGCACCGCCGTGAACAGATCCTCGACGAGGCCGTAGTCGGCAACCTGGAAGATCGGTGCCTCGGCATCCTTGTTGATCGCCACGATGACCTTCGAATCCTTCATGCCGGCGAGATGCTGGATGGCGCCGGAAATGCCCACCGCGACATAGAGATCGGGCGCGACCACCTTGCCCGTCTGGCCAACCTGCAGGTCGTTACCGGCAAAGCCCGCGTCGACGGCGGCGCGCGAGGCGCCGATCGCCGCGTTGAGGCGGTCGGCGAGCGGCGCGATCACGGTCTCGAAGCTCTCGAACGAGCCGAGCGCGCGGCCGCCCGAGACGACGATGCGCGCGCCGGCGAGTTCCGGGCGGGCCGATGTCGTCAGCGCTTCGCCGACAAAGGTCGAGAGCGGCGGCGTCGGCGCCACGCCGATCGCCTCGATCGGCGCCGCGGCAGAGCCCTCGGCGGTCGGCGGGAAGGCGGCGGTGCGCACCGTCAGCACGCGGACGCCGTCGCGCGACTGCACGGTCTCGATCGCGTTGCCGGCATAGATCGGCCGCTCGAAGGTATCGGGGCCGAGAACGGCCGTCACTTCCGAGACCTGCATCACGTCGAGCAGCGCGGCGATGCGCGGCAGGAGATTCTTGCCGGCGGCGGTCGCCGGCGCGACGATGGCATCATAATCGGCGGCGATCGAAATCACGAGCTCGGCGAGCGGCTCGGCGAGGCGATGCGCGAGCGCGGCATCGTCGGCGAGGCGCACGCGCGCGACGCCCTCGAGCCGGCTGGCGGCCTCGGCCGCGGCGCGGTCGCCGCTGCCGGCGACGAGGATGTCGACGGGGCTGCCGAGCTTCACGGCGGCGGTGAGCGCCTTGGCGGTCGCCTCGTTGAGGCCGGATGCGTCGATCTCGGCGATGAGCAGCGTGCGCATCACAGCACTCCCGTTTCCCTGAGCTTCGCCACCAGATCAGCGGCCGAGGCGACCTTCACGCCGCCGGCGCGGCGCGGCGGCTCCGCGACCTTCAGCACCTGGAGGCGCGGCGCGATGTCGACGCCGAGCGCTTCCGGCGTCGTCTCGTCGAGCGGCTTCTTCTTTGCCTTCATGATGTTGGGCAGCGAGGCGTAGCGCGGCTCGTTGAGGCGCAGATCGGTGGTGATCACCGCCGGCAGCGCGAGCCGCAGCGTTTCGGTGCCGCCATCGACCTCGCGGGCGACGGTGACGGCATCGGCTTCGAGATCGATCTTCGAGGCGAAGGTTGCCTGCGGCCAGCCCATCAGCGCGGCCAGCATTTGGCCGGTCTGGTTGCTGTCGTCGTCGATCGCCTGCTTGCCGAGGATCACGAGGCCGGGCGCCTCGGTTCCGATCACCGCCTTCAAGAGCTTGGCGACGGCCAGCGGTTCGACGCGCGGCGCGTCGGTCTTCACCAGGATGCCGCGATCGGCGCCCATCGCGAGGCCGGTCCTCAGCGTCTCGGCGGATTTCTCCGAGCCGATGGAGACGACGACGACCTCGCTGGCCTGGCCGGCCTCTTTCAGCCGCAGCGCCGCCTCGACGGCGATCTCGCAGAAGGGGTTCATCGCCATCTTCACATTGGCGAGATCGATGCCGGTGCCGTCCGCATTGACGCGGACCTTGACGTTGCGGTCGACCGCCCGCTTGACGGGCACGAGAATCTTCATGGGCGCTTCAATCGATGGGGGTTCGACGACGGCTCGCGACCGCTTCCGGCCGCGATTGGGCGGCGACCGTATCGGCGAGGGGCGGGCGCGTCAACGCGCCGCCGGCTTCCGGCCGCCGGTCAGACCACCGGTTCGGCGGCGATCAGCTCCGGCTCCTCGCGGGCAAGCAGCGGTACGCCGCGCCGGCGCATCAGGAGGATGAGCACGGCGCCGGTCAGGAGACCGCCGAGATGCGCGGCCCAGGAAATCTCGCCGGGCGGCCCGAACAGGAAATTGTAGAGCTGCAGCACGATCCAGAAGCCGAGCACCCAGACCGTTCTGAGGCGCAGCGGTATTCGGAACAGAAGCAGGATCCAGATCTTCACGCGCGGATGCAGCAGGAAATAGGCGGCGATGACGCCGGCCACCGACCCGGAGGCGCCGATCAAGGCGAGATCGGAGCCGGGCGCGACCGCGACATGGGCGAGGCCGCCCCCGATGGCGCAAAGGATATAGAACAGCAGGAAGCGCCAATGGCCCATGGCGTCCTCGACATTGTCGCCGAAGACCCAGAGGAACAGCATGTTGCCGGCGAGATGCCAGATGTCGCCATGCAGGAAGCTGGAGGTGACGAAGGTCGCCCATTCCGGGGCGTGGAAGATGCCCGGTGTTCGGACATGCACGCCCATCAGCGTCGAGGGGATGAGCCCGAACGCCATGACCGAGGCCGCCTCGGCCTCGGCGTTGCCGCCGCGCTGGTAGAACATGAAGATCAGCACGTTCAGCACGACGATGCCGCGCGTGATGAACGGGAAACGGATGAAGCGCAGCGGATTCTGGTCGTGCAGGGGAACGAACATCGGGCGCCGGGGGCTCGGGGGACTAGCGGTTCTGGCCAGGCACCCAGAGAACGTCGCCTGTTCCCCGATCATTCACGAATCGGGCCGCGACGAAAAGAAAATCCGACAGCCGATTGATGTAGCGCAATGCGGACGGATTGACGCGCTCCCGCTCCGCGAGCGCCACCATGCCGCGCTCGGCGCGCCTCGCGACGGTCCGCGCGACATGCAGCGAGGCCGCCGCCCGCGATCCGCCCGGCAAAACGAAGGAGCGCAGCGGCGAGAGGTCGGCGTTCAGTTCGTCGATATCGCCTTCGATTCGCTCGACTTCCCGCTCGACGACCCTCAGCGCATCGCGACCTTCCTTCAGAGTCTCCTCGGGCGTCGCGAGATCGGCGCCGAGATCGAAGAGATCGTTCTGGATCCGGCCGAGCATCGCGTCGACGACCGGCTCCTCGAAGAGATCGCAGCGGGCGACGCCGATGAGCGCATTCACCTCGTCGATGGTGCCGATGCATTCGAAGCGGAGATCAGCTTTCGAGCGCCGTTCGCCGGTCACGAGGCCGCTGGTGCCGTCGTCGCCGGTGCGGGTGTAGATGCGGTTGAGCGCGACCATGATGTCTCCGTCAGCGCGACGCGAAATAGAGCGTCGCCATCATGATGACGATCGCGACGAACTGCAGGATGACGCGCCAGCGCATCAATTGCTGCGAGCGCTCGGCGGAGCCGCCGCGCATCATGTTGAAGAGGCCGAGGAGAAGCACGATGGCGACCGCGGCGAGCGCGATCGGCACGAGATAGTGGAGAAAGCTGTTCATCGAGGCACCGTTGGTCGCCGGGCTCCGGACCGTTTCGGCCGGATCAGCCCGTTCGGACCCGACAGCGCCCGACCGATCAGTTCAGGATCACGATGGCGAGGTTGAGCAGCGAGGCGAATCCGACCCACAGAAGGTAGGGGACCAGAAGGCCCGCGGCCAGCCTGTCGATGCGGCCGAATGCGGCGATGGTCGCGATGATCGCGCCGGCCAGCGCGACGATCACGACGAGGCCGCCGAGCGGCGAATGCAGCCCGAAGAAGACGACCGACCAGGCGGCGTTGAGGACGAGCTGGACCCCGTAGATCGCCCCCGCCTGCCGGCGCTCGCCGCCTTCCGAGCGGCCGAGCACCCGCCACAGCGCGACGGCCATCATCGCATAGAGAATGGTCCAGACCGGGCCGAACAGCCAGTTCGGCGGGTTGAAGGCCGGCTTGGTCAGCCCCGCATACCAGGTCGGGATCGATGGCAGCGTCGCCGCCGAGCCGATCGCGGCCGCCGCGAGGGTCACGAGCAGGCAGACGATAAGGGTCACGATGGACGCGCCGCCGCGGTGCATGGAGGCCTCCCGTGTCATGGACGACCCCATGGTCGCGCTGCCGGGGCCGGTGGAAAGAGATGACATGGGCTGCTCGCGGCTGAACACAATCGCTGGCCAACGTTCCGTGTCATGGCTGGTTCCTTACGAATTGCGCGCGATCAGGAGGTCCAGCCAGCGGGCGGGCAAGACGCGCTTCATCAGCGCGGCGAGCACCGTCAGCGTGGTGACGCGATAGCGCAGCTTCGGCCGCCGGCTTTCGAGCGCATCGATCAGGGCCGCTGTCACCGCTTCGGGGCCGCGCTTGAAGCGGGAAGGTCGCCGCGCACCGGTCAGGCGGGCGAGTTGCGCCTCGTAGCCGGCGCGGTGCGGCGAGGCCTCCATATCGATCGTGGCGCGGAAATTGGCGAGCGCGTTTTCGGTGAACCGGGTCGCGATCGGCCCCGGCTCGATGAGCACGACATGGATGCCGCTGCTGGCGAGTTCGATCCGCATCGAATCGGCGATACCCTCGAGCGCGAATTTCGAGCCGACATAGGCGCCGCGATACTTGCCCGCGACGATGCCGAGCACGGAGGAGCAGTGGATGATGCGGCCCCGCCCCGCGCGTCGCATCGCCGGCAGCAGGGCAGAGGTCAGCGTGTGCCAGCCGAAGAGGTTGACCTCGAACTGCCGCCTGAGCACGGCGGTCGAGAGATCCTCGACGGCGCCGACCTGGCCATAGGCGCCGTTGTTGAAGAGGGCGTCGAGCCGCCCCCCGGTCGCCTCCAGCACTGAGCTGGCAGCGGCCAGCACCGAGGCCTCGTCTTCATAGTCGAGGTAAACCGCTTCGATGCCGGCGGCGCGCAGCCGCGCCAGGTCCTCGTCCTTGCGCGCTGTCGCAAAGACGCGCCAGCCGCGCGCCTTCAGCGCCAGCGCGGCATGTTCGCCGATGCCGGATGAAGCGCCGGTGATGAGGATCGATCGCTCGGTCATCGCGCGAGGCTACAGCAGGCGCATGCCTGCGGCCATGCGGCTCACTCGCAGATGCGCCCGTCGCCGTCGCGGCCGCGGCGGATCATGTCGAGATGGAGATTGTCCTCATGCGTCGCGTCGGTGCCGGGACCGAGTACGGTCGTGAAGCGCGCGCAGGCCGCCTTGCGCACGGCATCGAGAAAGGCCTTGTCCGCATCGGTCCGCTTGCCGTCATCGGCGATGGTGATCATCCGCGCGGCAATGGTGTAGCCGCCGATATCGATCGCGTTCATGAAGGAATGCTCCGACATGCGCGCGCCCGGCACATGGTTGCGCGTGCGGCAGACATAGGAGCCGGCAATGGAAAGCCGCGTCAGCGGCGCGCCATAGGTGGATTTGGCGGCGGGCTGGATATCCTCGTCGACCCAGCGGGCAAGGGCGCTCGCCACGGCGCAGTCGACCGTCGCCGCCGGCTCGATCGTGACGGCGCCGCCCGAGAGCGCCGTGACGCGATAGGGATCGGCGGCGCCGCATTCGCCTTCGAAGAAAGCGGGCTGCGCCTCCGAGACGATGCCGAGGGCCGCCATGCCGGCCTTGCAGGCAGCGAGTTCCTCGGGCGTCGGCACGACGCGGGGCGGTTCGACCTCGGCCCCCGGCTCCGCTGGAGCGGGCGCCGTGAGGGCCGGCTCGGCCGGGGCGGCAGGTGAGGGCGGTGCGGGTGGGGCAGGTGTCACCGTCGGCCCGAGCGCGCCGGCCGGACCGGGCGCCGCCGGCAAGGCCGGGGCCGTCTCCTCGACATGCGGCGGCGCCGGTTCGACGATGGGCCCGACCGAGAGTGGCGGCGGTGCTTCGGCGGCGGGCTCTGCCGATCCGGACTCCGTCGTATCCGACTTGGCGGCGGCAGGGGCCCCGGGAACGTCCTGGGGAGGCGGCGGCGTTTCAACCGGCTCCGGCGCGGGCGGCGGCAGCGGCGGCGCTTCGGGTCCGCGCGGATCGGCTTCGGGTACCGGCGGCGTCGCGTCTGGCTTTTCCGCCGGGGCCGGTGGCGGCAGGGGCGGCGTCTCAGCGTCGGTCGTTTCCCCGCCGTCCGAGGGCGCGTCCGGCTTTGGCTGCGGCAAGGGCGGCCGGGGCGCCGAAGGCCGGGGCCGCGCCCGATGCGTCTTCGATGGCGGCGGGATGATCTCCTGCAGGATGTCCTTCACGGACACCGCGAAGACGGGGGACGGTCCGGCTCCGATGAGAATGGCGATCACGGATGCCGCGATCGCCGGTCTTGCTTCGAGTGCCACGCTGCCGCCTCCCCCAACCCTCGTCCAAGGTGAATGCGCGGCGGCAGCGCGGGGTTGCCTACCAGTCGAAGGGATCGGTGGTGAGGCGGCGGCCCACCATCATCGCGTCGCCGACGAGCTGGAGCGGCGAGGTGTCGTAGTCGCTCTCGCGGCGGTCGAGCAGTTCGGCGAAGCGCTCGTAGATGCGCTCATATTCCTCGCTCGGCTGCTCGACGGTGACATGGCCGTCGACACTGAGCGAGGCGCCGCCGCGGAAGAGGCGCAGCTTGTGGCCGCCCTTGGTCTCGATCTCGATATGCCACTTCTCGTCGCCCTGCTCGCGCCAGTCGAAATCGGCCGAAAGCGCCGGGGCGTCGGGATCGGTGCCGGAGAAGGCGACCTTGACGCCGATCGGCGTTTGGCGATTGGCGGGATAGGTGAGCTCGGCGCTCTTCACGAAGGGCGTGAAGGGCAGGATCTTCACGAAGATCGACAGTGCATTGATGCCGGGATCGAAGACGCCGAAGCCGCCGGGCTCCCAGACCCAGTCCTGGCCCGGATGCCATTTGCGGACATCCTCGCGCCATTCGATCCTGAGCGACTTCACGCCGGCTCCGGCGAGAAGCGCCTTGGCCTCGTCGACCGCCGGGTTGAACTGCGAATGCCAGGTCGCGAAGATGATGCGCCCACGCTTCCTGGCATGCGCGGCGATGTCGGCCGCCTCGGCCAGCGTCGCGGCGGTCGGCTTCTCGAGCAGGAGGTCCTTGCCGGCGTCGAGCGCCTCGATGGCGAAGCCGTGCCGGACATCGGGCGGCGTGCAGATCGAGACCGCTTCGAGATCGGGAATGGCGCGGTACATCTCGGCCGGCGTCTTGAAGGTCGGCACGCCGCGATGGGTCAGCCCGCGCTGGCTGGTCACCGCCACGAGCTCGAAGCTGTCGCTCTTGTCGATCACCGGCAGATGCTGGTCCTGCGCGATCTTGCCGAGCCCGATGATCGCGATCTTGCGTTTCGTCATATGTCCTCCGCGCCGCCGAGAGGCGGGCCAATCGAGATGCGGCCAAAGCTAGGCGGAAAGCGCGTTGCGGTCGAGATCAGGTCGCGCGGTCCGGCCCGCGTTCCACGAGGAAAGCGAGCACCGCCATGCCGTGGCGTTCCTCGCTCGACCGCGACAGCATCAGGTGGCCGTCCTCGGTGCACAGATGCGGCAGGTCGATCGCGGCCATCGGGTCGGTGGCGAGCACCAGAAGCCGCTCGCCCGGCCGCATGGCGGAAAGGCGCTTCCGCGCTTTCAGGACCGGCAGCGGGCATTCGAGCCCGATTGCATCCAGCTCCGCATCCGACCGCACGTTCGTCCCTTTACGCAAATTTAGCGACGTTCGCCGTCCGCGCGGTTCAACCCTGTTCGATTCCGGCGCGGCCAACGCTTTCTTAAAGCAGAAAATTATAGGGAATTCAGCGACGGCTTGCCCTCGAGGGGCGGCCGACCTCGTCGAGGAGCCGCGACCCGTTGCGCCTTTCCTTTGCCGGCATCGTCGATCGCTGGGCTCCGGCCCGGCTGAAGGCGCCGCTTTCGGGGCTGGCGTCCGGCGTGGATTCGATCGCCTCCGGCAAGGACGAGCGGGCGGTCACGCAGCGGATCGCCGTCACGACCTTCCTCGTCCGCGTCGTCTCGGCCTTCATCGCCTATCTCTCGCAGGTCCTGCTCGCCCGCTGGATGGGCGACTTCGACTATGGCGTCTATGTCGTCGTCTGGGTCGGCGCGGTCATCATCGGCGGCCTCGCCTGCTTCGGCATCCAGACCGCGATCGTCCGTTTCATCCCGGAATATGGCGAGCGGCGCGAGCTCGACCTGCTGCGCGGCATCCTGCTCGGCAGCCGCGTGCAGGGCATCGTCACTTCGACGGCGATCGCCGCGCTCGGCATCATCGGGCTGCTGCTCTTCGGCGAGCATGTCGAGAGCTATTATGTGATGCCGCTCTATCTCGCGGCCATCTGCATTCCGATGCTGGCGATCGGCGAGATCCAGGACGGGCTGGCGCGCGGCTTCAACTGGCCCGACCTCGCGCTGTGGCCGACCTTCATCATCCGGCCGATCCTCATCATCCTCTTCACCTGGACGGCGATCCGCCTCGGCGCCGCGCCCGACGCCACGACCGCGATGGCGACCGCCATCGTCGCCACCTATGCGACCGCGCTCTGGCAGATGTGGGCGATCCGCCGCCGCACGGCGCGGGCGGTGCCGCAGGGGCCGCGGCGGTTCACCTCGCTCGCCTGGATCACCATCGCGCTGCCGATCTTTTTGGTCGAAGGCTTTTTCAATCTGTTGACTAATGTCGATATTCTGATCGTTGGCCAACTTCGACCGCCCGAGGAAGTCGCCGTCTATTTCGCGGCGGTGAAGACGCTGGCGCTGGTTCACTTCGTGTATTTCGCCGTGCGCGCGGCGTTGATGCCGCGATTTTCGCAATATTATGCCGCCGGCGACCGCATCCGCTTCGAAGCCGTGGTGCGGGACTCGCTGCACTGGACCTTCTGGCCGTCGGTCGGCGCTGTCCTGTTGCTGCTCGTCGCCGGGCGGTTGCTGCTCTCCTTCTTCGGCGAGAGCTTCGTCGCCGGCTATGGACTTCTCTTCATCTTCTCGATCGGTCTTCTCTTCCGGGCCTCGATCGGCCCGGCCGAGAGCATCCTGACCATGGCCGGCGAGCAGCGCATCTGCGCCGCCGTCTATGCCGGGACATTCGTTGTCAATCTCGTCCTCAACTACACGCTTATCCCCCATCTCGGCCTAGAGGGCGCCGCCATAGCGACCTCGACGGCGCTGGCGGTCGAGGCGATCGCCGTCTACCTCGCGGTGCGCTGGCGGATGCGACTCCGCTGCTCGATCCTGCATGTGCTGGTCCCCGGAAGCTCGATCGTCATCCGCGAAGGAAGCGCGTCATGAGTGCCCGCGAAGCGCTCTCGGAGTCGGCGCCTTCACCGGCCCGGCCTGCCACCCGGTCCTTGCCGCCGGCCGGACTCGGGCCCGAATGGCGCCGCCTCGCTCGTGACGCGCCCGAGGCTAACCCATTCTTCGCGCCCGCGATTCTCGGCGCTGCCCTCGAGCATCTCGCCCCGGCCGCGGTCTCCCTCGCCGTCGCCGAGGACGCTGCCGGCCGCCTTGTCGCCCTGGCGCCGGTCGGCCCTGCCCGGCTCGGCCGGCTGGTTCCCGCCGTCTCGGTCTATACCCATCTCTACGGCCCTCTCGGCACGCCGCTCCTCGATCCGGCCGATCCGGTCGCGGCGCTGGCGCGGCTCGTCGCCGTCATGGATGGTGGGCAGCCCGGACGGCGCACCCTGCTCTTTCCCGACATGCCGATTGATAGCGCTGCCGGTTCGGCCCTCCATTCCCTCGCCGCGACGACCGGCCGGCCGCTCGCCGTGATCGGCCGCCACGAGCGCGCAATTCTGCGGCCGCAGGCGATGGCGGAGAAAGTCAGGGCCGGCCTGCCGGCCAAGACGCGCAAGGAACTCGCGCGGCAGCTGCGCCGTCTCGGCGATCTCGGGCCGCTCGAATGGCGGAGCGCCACGACGCCGCGTGAGCGCGCCGATCTCCTCGAAAGCTTCCTCGCGCTCGAAGCCGCCGGATGGAAGGGCCAGCGCCGCACGGCGCTGCGCGACCGCGCCGATGCGCTCGCCTTCACGCGCTCCGTCTTCGAAAGCGCAGCGGCGGGCGAGGCGCGGCTCGATGCGCTGACGATCGCCGGCCGGCCGGTCGCCATGCTCGCCTCGTTTCGCGCTGGCGGAACGGTCGTCACATGGAAGATCGCCCATGACGAGGCGCTCGGCCGCTTCTCGCCCGGTGTCCAGGTCATGCTCCAGGCGTCGGAGTACTTCGAGGCCGATCCCAGCGTCGCGCTTGTCGATTCCCTCGCGAGCGCCGGCCATCCGATGATCGACCGGCTCTGGCCGGGCCGGCAGGCGATGGGTCTCGCCGTCCTCGGTCCGGTCGGCGGCAGCGCCGCCTTCCGGGCTGGCGTCCTTCTTGCTCAAGGAGAAGTCCGGGCGCGCGCCGAGCTGCGCGCGCTGATCCGCCGGGCAAGACGGCCCGGCAGAGCCAAGGAGGACCCCTCATGACGGATCGTCCCGACGCCGCAGCCGCGTCCGACCGGCTGATCGCGCTCGATCCCGCGCTGATGGCGCGCCGCTTTCCCGCAGAACCCTTCGCTTATCGCCACGGCCTCGCCGCCGAGCCGCTGCTGCAGCTGGGTGCACTCGCCAGCCTTGCCGGGCGGCTGCCGCGCGACCGCCTCGAATACAATTCCGGCCGCCTCAAGGTGGACCAGAAGCCGGAGGAGACCCCCACGGTCGATCTCGAGCCCGCCGAGATCGTGCGCCAGATCGAGACGGCCGGCGCCTGGATGGTCCTGAAAAATGTCGAGACCATTCCCGAATATGGACGGCTGATCCACCGCGTCCTCGACGAGGCCGCCCGCGCCGCCGGCCATGCCGATCATCGCGCCGCCGGGATGAAGGAGCCGATGGGCTTCATCTTCGTCTCATCGGCCCATTCGGTGACGCCGTTCCACCTCGACTATGAGGAGAACTTCTTCGTCCACCTGCATGGCGACAAGGCCATGCATGTGTTCGACAACCGCGACCGCTCGGTGATCGACGAGGAGGGCCTCGAATCCTTCCCCGGCAAGCACCGCAACCACCGCTACAATGATGCCTTCGCGGCGCGCGAGACGGTGTTCCCGTTCAAGGCCGGAGACGGCATGTTCCTGCCTTACACATGGCCGCACTGGGTCGAGACGGGCGCCGACTGGTCGATCTCGATGGCCATCACCTGGAAGTCGGCCGCCGATCTCCGCCTCAACAAGCTCTATTTCGCCAATGCCGTGCTGCGCCGTCTCGGCATGCCGCAGCCTGCGCCGGGCAAGGTGCAGGCGCTGGATAGCGTCAAGGTCGCGCTCTACGACATCGCGCGGTTGCCGCTGGAGCCGCTTAGGCGCGGCGAGGCGATGCGGCGGGCGCTGCGCGGTCTGCTTTTCGGCCGTTCGGCCAACTATTTCTACGGCAAGAAGGCCTGATCTCATCCGGCAATAAAGAAGGGCGGTCCCGCGGGGCCGCCCCTTTCGTTTCCTGGTGCCCGCGGCAGTGCCGCTTCAGCCCTTGTTCTTGTTGTAGACGTCGAAGATCACGGCGCCGAGCAGCACGAGGCCCTTCACGACCTGCTGCCAGTCGACATTGACGCCCATGATCGACATGCCGTTGTTCATGACGCCCATGATGAAGCCGCCGACCACGGTCGAGATCACCTGGCCGACGCCGCCCATGGCCGAGGCGCCGCCGATGAACACCGCCGCGATGACGTCGAGCTCGCTGCCGAGACCGGCCGCCGGCACGGCCTGGCCGAGACGGGCGGCGATGATGAGGCCGCCGAGCGCCGAGAGCACGCCCATATTGACGAAGACGAGCAGGGTCAGCCGCTCGGTCTTGATGCCCGAGAGCTGCGCCGCCTTGATGTTGCCGCCCATCGCATAGACGCGCCGGCCGACGGTCGTCTTCTTGGTGATGAAGACGAAGATGGCGATCAGGATGCCCATCACCACGAGGACGATCGGGAAGCCGCGATAGAGCGCGAACTGGTAGACGAGGAACAGCGCCAGCGCCGAGACGACGAGCGTCTTCACGAGGAAGAGCGCGAAGGGCTCGGCGGCGTAGCCGTGGCGCTCACGCGTGCGGCGCGAGCGGATGCCGGCGCTGATGAACAGCGCCACGCCGATGAGGCCGAGCAGCACCGTCGTCGAATGTAGCACGATGCCGGAGCCGACGATCGTCTTGCCGGCGGCGTTGACGATCGGCGGAACAATGGTGATCGGGCCGATGACGTCCGGCAGGAAGCCGGAGGAGAGCTGCTTGAAGCTGTCCGGCAGCGGGCCGACCGAGGATCCGCCGCCGAGCAGGCCCTGGCACATGCCGCGGAAGACGAGCATGCCGGCCAGCGTGACGATGAAGCTCGGGATGCGGTGATAGGCGATCCAGTAGCCCTGCGCAGCGCCGATCGCCCCGCCGATGACGAGGCAGACGATCGACACGACGAGCGGATTGGATAATGGACCGAGCGGCCAGATCACCATCATCATCGCCGCCAGGGCGCCGATGAAGCCGGCGACCGATCCCACCGAGAGATCGATATGGCCGGAAACGATCACGAGCAGCATGCCGAGCGCCATCACGATGATGAAGCTGTTCTGCTGCACGAGATTGGAGAGGTTGACCGGCTTGAACAGCGTGCCGGTCGTCAGCTGGAAGAAGATCATGATGGCGATCAGCGCCAGCACGAGGCCGTAGTCGCGGATATTGGCGACGACGGACGAGACGGGCACGCGGGGCCCGCTCGGCACGTCCTGAGCGACGCCGGACTGCGGGGTGGGAGTGTCGGTCATGATGCAGCTTTTCCTTCTCCGCGCACGATGGCGCGCATGATCTTCTCCTGGCTGGCCTCGCTGGCGGCCATCTCCCCGACGATGCGCCCTTCGTTCATCACATAGATGCGGTCCGTGATGCCGAGCAGTTCCGGCATCTCGGAAGAAATGACGATGACGGCCCGGCCCTCGGCGGCGAGGCGGGCGATGATCGTGTAGATCTCGTATTTGGCGCCGACATCGATGCCGCGCGTCGGCTCGTCGAGGATCAGTACCTCGGGGCTGGCGAACAGCCACTTCGATAGCACGACCTTCTGCTGGTTGCCGCCCGAAAGATTGCCGGTCTTCTGGAAGACGCTGGAGGAGCGGATATTGGTCTTCTTGCGATAGTCGTTGGCGACGTCGAGCTCGCGCAACTCGTCGATGACGCCCGATCGCGCCACGCCCTTCAGATTGGCGAGGGTGATGTTGTTCTTGATGTCGTCGATGAGGTTGAGCCCGAAGACCTTGCGGTCCTCGGTGACATAGGCGATGCCCTGGTCGACGGCGCGGCCGACCGTCGAGACGTCGATCGGCTTGCCCTTGAGGCGGACCTCGCCGGTGATCTTGCGGCCATAGCTGCGGCCGAACAGGCTCATCGCGAATTCGGTGCGGCCGGCGCCCATGAGGCCGGCGATGCCGACCACCTCGCCGCGATGCACCTTGATGTCGATATTCTTGATCACCTGCCGGTCGGCATGCAGCGGGTGGTAGCAGGACCAGTTCTCGACCTCGAAGATCACGTCGCCGATCTTGGGGTCGCGCGGCGGATAGCGGTCCTCCAGCGAGCGGCCGACCATCGAGGTGATGATGCGGTCCTCGGAGATCTCGCCGCGGCCGAGCGTCTCGATCGTGCGCCCGTCTCGGATGACGGTGACATGGTCGGCGACGCGGTTGATCTCGTTCAGCTTGTGCGAGATCAGGATCGAGGTGATGCCCTGCTTCTTGAATTCGAGCAGGAGGTCGAGCAGCGCCTGGCTATCCTTCTCGGAGAGGCTGGCGGTCGGCTCGTCGAGGATCAGAAGCTCGACATTCTTGCTGAGCGCCTTGGCGATCTCGACGAGCTGCTGCTTGCCGGTGCCGATATCGGTGATGAGGGTGTTGGGGTCCTCGACGAGGCCGACCTTGCCGAGCAGCTCGCGGGTGCGGCGCTCATTGGCGTTCCAGTCGATGACGCCCCATTTGGCCTGTTCGTTGCCGAGAAAGATGTTCTCGGTGATCGACAGCATCGGGACCAGCGCCAGCTCCTGATGGATGATGACGATGCCGATCTTCTCGCTGTCATGGATGCCTTCGAACCGGCACTCCTTGCCGCGATAGACGATCTGCCCCTCATAGTCGCCGGCGGGATAGACGCCGGACAGGACCTTCATGAGGGTGGACTTGCCGGCGCCGTTCTCGCCGCAGATGGCGTGGATCTCGCCTTCCTCGACCTTGAGGTTGACGTTCGACAGCGCCTTGACCCCCGGAAAGGTCTTGGTGATGTCGCGCATCTCGAGAATGTATGAGGGCATGGGAAGCCGCTCCCGAAGGGGCTACGGACGGGGCGAGGTTAGCGTCTCGCTCGCCGGACGAGAAGAGGCCCCGCCGGGGCGGGGCCTCAAGGTCGTTTGGAAGATTACTTCAGCTCGTCGGGCTTGATGTAGCCGGACTCGACGACGATCTTCTCGTAGTTGGTCTTGTCGACCTCGACCGGCGTCAGCAGGATCGAGGGAACGACCTTGACGTCGTTGTTGTAGGTGGTCGTGTCGAGATTGGCCGGCTTGTTGCCCGAGAGGACCGTGTCGACGAGCTCGACGGTCGACTTGGCGAGGTCGCGCGTGTCCTTGAACACGGTCGAATACTGCTCGCCGGCGATGATCGCCTTGACCGAAGCGGTCTCGGCGTCCTGGCCGGTCACGATCGGCCAGGGCTGGTCGGCGGTGCCGTAGCCGACGCCGCGGAGCGAGGCGATGATGCCGCGCGACAGGCCGTCATAGGGCGACAGCACGCCATCGACGCGCTTGCCGTCCGAGTAGTAGGCCGAGAGCAGGTTGTCCATGCGGGCCTGCGCGGTGGCGGCGAGCCAGCGCAGCGTGCCGACCTTGTCCATGCCGGTCTGGCCGGACACGATCTTGATCGAACCGTCGTCGATCAGGGGCTGCAGGACCGACATGGCGCCATTGTAGAAGAAGAAGGCGTTGTTGTCGTCCGGCGAGCCGCCGAACAGCTCGACATTCCAGGGCTTGGTGTCCGGGAAGCGCTCCTTGAGGCCCTTCACCAGCGAATTGGCCTGGATCACGCCGACGCCGAAATTGTCGAAGGTCGTGTAGTAGTCGACATTCGGGGTCTTCTTGATCAGGCGGTCATAGGCGACCACCACGACACCGGCATCGGCCGCCTTCTGCAGCGCGTCGCCCATCGTCGTGCCGTCGATCGAGGCGATGATCAGGGCCTTCGGGCCCTTGGTGATCACGTTCTCGAGCTGGCTGAGCTGGTTCGGAATGTCGTCCTGGGCGTACTGCAGGTCGACCGTGTAGCCCTTGGCCTCGAGCTGCGACTTGACGGCGTCGCCGTCATTGATCCAGCGCTGCGAGGTCTTGGTGGGCATCAGCACGCCGACGAGGCCCTTGTCCTCGGCATGAGCGGCCGGCGACAGAGCGACCACGCCGAGCGCAAGCGCGGCGAGCGCTGACTTGATGAGCTTCATGTATCCTCTCCCCAATTGTATGACGTTTCACCGCAAAGCCGCGGCCGGCGCCATACGCGAACTCTCTTTAATTCGACTCTCGATAATTTGCCAGCACATTCCGTGGGCGGCGCATCCCCATCCTCGACCCGGCGCCGGCAGGCCGGATCGATCGCGCAGCCCGGCTAGCTAGCTGCGGCGATGGCCGGCCGTCAATGGGATTCCGGAGGGCGTCAAGCCATGCGCAATCGCCCGCCGGCCGCGGACGAGGCGACGGCGCGATAAAATACGATCATACGCTGAATGGTGGTGCGGCTACTGCGAGACGACGGCCCCGCCGATCGACACCACCGTGCGGCCATCGGCCGGGAGGGGTGCGGCGGACGCGGCTGGCGGCGGCTCGTAGGGCTTGGCGAGGATCAGCGACCAGTAGACCTTGTATTTGCTCTTCGGCGCATAGGCCGTACCGATGCCGAGCCGGGTGACGCCCGCCTTCAACATGTTGGCGTTGTGCGAGGGCGAGTCGCGCCATCCTGAAAAGGCCTCGGCGAGGGTCCTGTAGCCCGCGCCGACATTCTCCACCGCGATGCCGGCGTCGAAGCCGGAGGCGGCGAGCCGCTTCTCGAAGCTGCCGGCGCCCTTGACGCTGTGGCCCACCTGGTCGACGGCGGCCATGGCGCGGGCCTGGTCGGCCGCCATCTTGTTCAGCACCGGATCGGCCACCACGGCCGAGAGGCCGCGGGTGGCGCGATAGCCGCTGATCATGCTGGCCGCCGCTTCCGGGCTGACCGTGGCGCCGGCCGCGTCCAGCCGGTCATAGAAGACCGGCGAGCGCGGCGCCTCAGGCTCCTTGGCGCAGGCCGCGAGGAGAACGGCGAGCGACGCTGCGGCGAGGAGCGGAGCCGCGCGGCGGAACGATGTCTTCATGGGATGGACCTTTTCGGGACGGACGCGGCCCGAGCGATGGCCGGCTGGCGGGCCGAGGGGCGCGGGATCGGTGGCGAGTGTGGGCCGATTTGGCCGGGCGGCGCAACCGGGCTCACGGGAGCGAGATGCCTTCGTTGCGGAAGCGGGCGAGGCACTCGAAGCGGATATCGGAGCGCACCTGCAGGCCCTGAGCGATGTCGGAGAGATAGCATCGGAGCTCGAAATCGAGCGAGACATTGTTGAAGGCGGTGAAGAGCACGCTCGGCGCCGGATAGGCGAGCACCAGCGGATGCGCCTTGGCGACCTCGAGCAGGACGGCGCGCACCCGCTCCGGATCGGTCGTCTTGGCCACCGTCACCGGCAGGATTATGCGGCCCGAACGGTCGCGCAGCACCATGTTCTTGACCTGGCCGGTGATCAGCGTCGAGTTCGGTACGATCAGCGTCGCGCGGTCGAAGGTCTCGATCTCGGTGGCGCGCACATTGATGCGCTTCACGATGCCTTCCTCGGGGCCGACCGCGATCCAGTCGCCGGCGCGGATCGGCCGCTCGCGAGCAGGATGAGGCCCGAGACGAAATTATTGACGATCGCCTGCAGGCCGAGGCCGATACCGACCGAGAGCGCGCCGGCCACGATGGCGACATTGGAGAGGTCGAGGCCGGCATAGCCGAAGGCGAAGGCCGCCGCCGCGATCGTGCCGAGATAGCCGACGCTGGTGCGGATGGAATTGCGCAGGCCGGAATCGAGCCGCGTCGTCGGGAGGAAGCGTGTCTCGAGCCAGTTCTGCATCGCCCGTGTGATGGCGAAACCGATGGCGAATACCGCGAGCGCGGCGATGATCGTCGAGAAGGAGATCGAGATCGAGCCGACGCGGAAGCCGAAAAAGACCTGCCGCACGCTCTCGAACACCGAGGTCGAATCAACGCCCCAGGGCGCGATGACGACGAGCACCGCGGTTGCGACGAGCAACGCACGCACGAGGCCATTGAAGAGCACGCCGGCCTGGGTGATCGAGCGCGGCGCGAAGCCGATCGAGGCGATGAGGCGGCTGCCCACGACGCCCTCGCGGCGGAACCAGGCGCTCGTCAGCTCGTCGGCCAGCATGATGAGCAGGACGAGCAGCGCGACGATGGTCGATACCCAGGCGATCTGCGCCGTGATGAAGCGGCCGAGGGCGACATAGCCCATCAGGTTGGCGATGATGGCGACCGCGGCGGCCACGCCGGCGACGACCAGCGCCATGCGGCGCAGGATCGGCTCCTCGGCCGGATCCTCCTCGTCCTCCTCGGCCGGCGGGCGGTGGTTCAGCATGCGGACCGTCATGATGATCAGCACCGCGCTGATCGTGGAGAGCAGCCCGTCGGCGGCGATGATCAGCGGCAGGCCGGTATAGGCGACGCGCGAGAAGCGCTCGATGAAGACCGAAAGGGCCTGCATCGCGGCGATGGCGACCGTGAAATGGAAGATGCGCCGCGCGATCGCATGCTCGATCTCGACGAGGCGGAGATCGGGCCGCCAGGGCGCGAGAAGCGCCCGCGAGACGCCGAAGCCGAGCGAGAACAGCGCCACCGCCGAGGTGACGCCCCACCAGAGCTGGTCGATGCGGTCCGGCGAAAGGTCGAGCGCGTTGAGGATGGAATGGCCGCCGATCAGCACGCCGGTCGGCACCAGCGTGTTCAGCGCCACGACCGTTGTCGCGACCATCACGCGCGATCGCCGGTCGCTCGACTGGCCGGGCGCCGGGAGCGCGCTGCGGACGCGGCGGATCAGCATGCGCCGTCCGGGGATGAGCAGCAGCAGCATGGCCGCCATCACCGTGAGAACGAGCGCGATCGCGGTGCGGTCGTTGCGCACCTGCAGGACGCGCACCCACCCGCTGACGAGTTCGTTCGACCGCGCGACCACGCCGGGCACTTCGGCGGCGGCGTCGCTCCACAGCGACGGGTCGATCAGGCTGGCATTGCGCTCGAGCAGCTGGCCGGTGAACAGGCGGCGGCGGCGGTCGTTGATCTGGCTGCTGGTGAAAGTGCCATGGACGGCGATCGCCTGCGCCTGCTGCTGGCTGCCCGACAGATCGGCGTAGAGCTTCTGCGCCGAGGCGAGTTCGTCCCTGATGGCGTCGGAGACGGCGGCGTCGGCGCCCTGGATCGGCGACAGCTCCTTGACCTGCGCCGCCGCGGCTGCGACCTGCGGCGTCAGTCCGTCGGCGAAGGCGGCGGCGCTGTTGACGATGGCGGTGGTCTGTTCGCGCAGATTGCGGAGGTCGTAGTCGCTGACGCCGACCCGGTCGAGGGCCATGTCGATGCGGGTGAGATCGGAGTTCCAGCGATCAAGCAGCGCCTGGGTATCGGCCGCGTCGGCGGAGGTGTCGATGACGGCGAGCGCCGGTGCGACATCGATGGCCAGCATGGCGAGCGTCACGAGCGCGAGAACGACCCGCCGGATCGTCGATCCGATGCCTCCGATGCGCCTCAACTCGTTCTCCCTGCCGTTCTCGTCGGCGCCGCAGTCCTCAGCGGCAATGATGACGATATCAGGGCGGCGGCTTTTGCAATCAGATCTTCAAGCGGGGCGCGTATCAGATTCGCTGGAGCTGCGACTGGACGGCGCCACAAGCGTTGCCCATATGCGGCGGCACGGGTTCCGAGGGACCGGAGACGGATTTGGCAAGCGAAGGCATGACATCGGCGGACGCGGAGGCGATAACGCGCCCGCGCTCGGCATCGACGCTGCTGGGCCGCCTCGGCGAGCTCATCGAGGGAGAACGGATATCGGTCGGTGCGATGAGCGACGCGCTGGGGCGCTCGGGCCTCGGCATCACGATCCTGATGCTGGCGCTGCCGTCCTTCATTCCCATTCCGGGCCTTCCGACCGGCTTCGTCTTCGGGACGGCGCTCGCCATCCTGTCATTGCAGGTGCTCTCCGGCGCCGAAAGCCTCATCCTGCCCGGCTGGATCCGCCGCTTCAGCATGCCGCGCGATCCGGTGGTCCGGGGCGCCGCCTATATCGCGCCCTGGTTCCGCAAGGTCGAATGGATGCTGCGGCCGCGCCTCAGCGGGCTTTCCGGACGGCGGGCGCAGCTGATCCTGGCGCTGCCGATCTTCATCCATTCCGTCATGATCCTGCTGCCGATTCCGCTCGGCAACCAGCTGCCGGCGCTCGCCGTGATCGCCTTCGCCTTCGGCTTCATCGAGCGCGACGGCATCGCGATCCTCGCCGGCGCGCTGATCTCGGTCCTGGCGCTCGCCTGGAATGGTGCGATCATCTTCTTCGGCGCCGAGCTCAGCATCTTCCTCTGGGGCTGGGGCGCAGGCATGATCGAACGGCTCGGCTTCGGCGCGGCCTGAGGGGCTTGATGGTCCCCGTTTCGCGCCGCCGCCCGATGCGCCACTGACCGGCAGCGGGGCCGCGCCTTGTTCGATCTCATCCGCCTGGCCTTCCTTTATTGCCTCTTCGGGGCCGGTGTCCTGTTCGTGCAGATCAACAACACGCCCTGCCGCGCGCCGGTCGTGCTCGACGACGGTGGGTCGCCGCCGCTCGGGCCGCCGATCGATCTCGTGAGGCTGGGGGCGGACCGCGACTATGCGATGCGTCTCGGCAAGGCCGTGGTGTTCTGGCTGCCGCGCTTGGTCGATCTCGTCGGCATCCGTGGCATGCCCTTCCCGGACTATTTGTTCGGCACCGTCTGCCGGGCTTCGGAGATGCAGCCCCCACGGGGAACTCCGGCGCTTCCCATTGCGCCGCCACCCGCAGTGGCTCCGGCGCTCCCCGCGGCCACCCAGGCCCAGACGCCGGCCCCACCGCCGGCCCAATCCGGCAGCCTGTCGCAGCCGCGGCCCTATGCGGCGCCGCTGCCGCAGCAGCCGGCGCCTTCGCCGCCGGAGCCCCTCCCGCCGCCTCCGCCGCTGCCGCGTCCGCGGGGCTGAGGGCGTCAGGCCATCTGGTAGAAGGCGCGCTTCGCCTCATACATGAGCGCGTCGGCCCGTCGCGCGACATCTTCCAGCCGCTCGCCGGGCCGGCCGGTCGCCGCCCCCATGGAGAGGGTCAGCGGCAGGTTCGAATAGAACTGGTTGTTGATCTCGACGAGCCGGTGGACGCTGTCGATCATGGTCTCGGCGTCGCGCTCGTCGGCGCCTGGAAGGATGAGTGCGAACTCGTCGCCGCCGATCCGCGCGGCATGGGCCGGCTTCTCGACGACCTTGCCCAGAACCTCGCCGACGCGGCGCAGCAGTTCGTCGCCGGCGGCGTGGCCGAGCCGGTCGTTGGTTTCCTTGAGACCGTTCAGATCGGCCATGATGATGGTCACCGGATGGGGCGCATTGCGCTGCAGCCGGCTCATCTCGTCGATATAGAAGGAACGGTTGTAGAGCTTGGTCAGCGCATCGTGCTTGCCGAGGAATTCGAGATAGGCCTCGGCCGCCTTGCGCGCCGTGATGTCTGTCAGCGCGACCTGGACCAGCGACCAGTCCTTCTCGTGGCCCGGCAGAACCGAGAACTGCAGCAGGACATGCAACTCGCGGCCGTCGAGCGTGTAATTCACCACTTCGCGCAGCTGGAAGAGCTTGCCGTTCCACAGATCGATCAGCTGCTCGCGGAAGTTCGGCTCCATATTGTCGCGGAAGACATCGGAAAGCCGGTGCAGCAGCGTCGGCTTGTCGGGCGCGGCGAACAGCTCCAGCGTGTGACGGTTCACGTCGATGACGCGGATCTCACTGATGCAGCGCGTGACAAATTCTGGATGCACGTCGGTAAAGACGCGGAAATCGACGATGCCGCGCATGCGGAGGTCATCGAGCAACTGCTTGACGGCGCTGAAATCCTCGACCCAGAGCGAGACGGGCGAATGATGGAAGAGGCCGCGCGCATAGGCCTCGCTGGCCGCGAGGCTGCGGCGGGCACTCTCGCGCTCGGTCACGTCCTCGGTCGAGACCAGGACGCGGGCCCAGTCGTCCTCGGAGCCGGGCAGAACCGCGCCCTTGAGCTGGATGTCGAGCCGCTCGCCCGTGAGCGTGTAGTTGACCGTGGTGCTGGCGAAGTCGCGCTCGCCGTGCCAGAGCCGCTCCAGTTCGCCGATATGCGCCTCGTACATCGCGTCGCGGAAGACGCTTGGAAGCGCCTCGCGCAGCGTTTCGAGATCAGGCGCGCGGTAGAGTTCCAGCGTTCTGCGGTTGACGGCGATGAGCCGGATTCGGTCGGCGCAGGCCTGGACGCGCGACGGATCGGCGCGAAGGTAATCGGCGATATCGGTGACGCCGGCGGCGCGCCAATCGTCGAAGAGCGTGCGCAGAGCGCTGTAATCCTCGAGCCAGAGCGGGATCGGCGCCAGATCGAACATGGAATGGTCGGCGGATGACTCGGCCATGGTCCGGTTCTCGTCGCTCCGCATCGCGTGATGGTCCTCCACCGCGGCCGGATGATCGTCCCCCGGCCCAGCGATTCGCCCGCAGGGCAATGATCTTGAAGGCGCGAGGTAAATAGACTGTCGATTTATGCTGTCAATGGTGAAGCGTCACGGGCCGCACGGGGCAGGGCGGCCTCGGCCTTCGCGGTCGCGGAGACGGCCCGCCGGACGGAATGCGGGCTCCAGGCGAAGCCGGCTCGGCTCCCAGAAGACAGCGTGCCGGAGCAGGGCCCCGGCACGTCTTGCTTCGAAGGAGGGGTGCGTCGTCAGCCGAAGACGACCAGGAGATCCTTCGCGTCGATCTGGCTGCCGGCATGGACCAGAACTTCGGCGATCGTACCGTCGCGATCGGCGTGGATGGCCGTCTCCATCTTCATCGCCTCGATCGAGAGCAGCACGTCGCCTGCCTTGACCGCCTGGCCGGCGCGTACCGCCAGCGTCGAGACGACACCCGGCATGGGCGCCGCGACATGGTTCGGGTTGCCTTCCTCGGCCTTGCGCTTGGCGATCACGGCGCCGGCATTGGCCCGGTCGGGGACCTTCACGACGCGCGGCTGCCCGTTGAGCTCGAAGAAGACGCGGATGAGGCCCTCTTCGTCGGCGTCGCCGATCGCCTGGCAGAGGATGACCATGGTCTTGCCCTTCTCGAGCTCGACATGGATCTCCTCGCCGACCGGCAGGCCGTAGAAATAGACCGGCGTCGGCAGGGCGCTGGTCGGACCGTAGGTATCCTCGGTCTTGGCGAAGTCGGTATAGACCTTCGGATACATGAGATAGGAGGCGAGGGCGAAGTCGTCGATGACGCGCTTGCCCGTCTTCTCGGCCGCCGCCTTGCGCTCGGCCTCGAGATCCGCCGCCTTGATCAGCGAGCCGGGGCGGGCCGTGGACGGTGTCTCGCCCTTCAGCGCCTTCTTCTGGATGCCGGCCGGCCAGCCGCCGGGCGGCTGGCCGAGATCGCCGCGCATCATCTGAACGACGGAATCGGGGAAGGCGATGTCTCGCGCCGGATCCTCGACATCGGCGACCGAGAGGCCCTGGCTCACCATCATCAGCGCCATGTCGCCGACGACCTTGGAGGACGGCGTCACCTTCACGATGTCACCGAACATTCGGTTCACGTCGGCATAGGCCTGCGCCACCTCGTGCCAGCGCGTATCGAGGCCGAGCGAGCGGGCCTGCTCCTTCAGATTGGTGAACTGGCCGCCCGGCATCTCGTGGAGATAGACCTCGGAGGCGCCGGCCTTCAGGTCGCTCTCGAAGGCGACATACTGCGCGCGCACCGCCTCCCAGTAGAACGAGATGCGGCGGATGGCAGCCGGATCGAGTCCGGTGTCGCGGTCGGTGCCCTTCAGCGCTTCGGCGATCGAGCCGAGGCAGGGCTGCGAGGTAAGGCCCGAGAGCGCGTCCATCGCCGCGTCGACCGCGTCGACGCCCGCCTCGACGGCGGCGAGCACCGTCGCGGCCGAGATGCCGGAGGTGTCGTGCGTGTGGAGATGGATCGGCAGGTCGGTCTCGCCGCGCAGCGTCGTCACGAGCTTCTTGGCGGCGGCCGGCTTCAGGAGGCCGGCCATGTCCTTGATGCCGATGATATGCGCGCCGGCCTTTTCGAGGTCCTTGGCCAGCGCGACATAGTATTTGAGGTCGTATTTCGCCCGGTCGGGATCGAGCACGTCGCCCGTGTAGCAGATGGCGGCTTCGAGGACCTTGCCCTCCTCGCGCACCGCGTCCATCGAGACGCGCATGTTCTCGACCCAGTTCAGGCAGTCGAACACGCGGAAGACGTCGATCCCGCCGGCGGCGGCCTGCTTGACGAAGAACTTGACCACATTGTCGGCATAGTTGGTGTAGCCGACGCCGTTCGCGCCGCGGAGCAGCATCTGCAAGAGGATGTTGGGCGCCCGCTCGCGGATCATCGCGAGCCGCTCCCACGGATCCTCGGTCAGGAAGCGCATCGCGACGTCGAAGGTCGCGCCGCCCCAGCATTCGAGGCTGAACAGCTCCGGCAGGCCGCGGGCATAGCTGTCGGCGATGCCGACGATGTCATGGGTGCGCATGCGCGTCGCCAGCAGCGACTGGTGCGCGTCGCGCATCGTCGTGTCGGTGACGAGGGTGCGCGTCTCGGCGCGCATCCATTTCGCCAGCGCCTCCGGGCCATGCGCTTCGAGATATTGCTTGGTGCCCGGCGCCGGCTCCGCCGCGAAATGGGGAATGACCTTGGCGAGCGCGTCGGCCTTCGGCTTGACGCGGCCGCGCGTCTCCGGATGACCGTTGACGGTCACGTCGGCGATATAGGTCAGGAGCTTGGTGGCGCGATCGCGGCGACGCACCGAGGAGAACAGCTCCGGCGTCGTGTCGATGAAGCGCGTCGTATAGGAATTGTCGCGGAATTTCGGGTGGTTGATGATGTTCGCGACGAAGGTCAGGTTGGTCGCGACGCCGCGGATGCGGAACTCGCGCAGCGCGCGGTCCATGCGCGCAATCGCCTCCTCCGGCGTCGGCGCCCAAGCGGTGATCTTCTCCAGGAGCGGATCATAGAAGCGCGTGATCACGGCGCCGGAATAGGCCGTGCCGCCGTCGAGGCGGATGCCGAAGCCCGACGCCTCCCGATAGGCGGTGATGCGGCCATAATCCGGGATGAAGTTCTGTTCCGGATCCTCGGTGGTGATGCGGCACTGCAGCGCGTGGCCGTTGAGGCGGATATTCGCCTGCGCGGGCACGCCGGATTCGGGTGTCCCGATCGCCGCACCCTCGGCGATGTGGATCTGCGCCTTGACGATGTCGATGCCCGTCACCTGCTCCGTGACGGTGTGCTCGACCTGGATGCGCGGATTGACCTCGATGAAGTAGAACTTGCCGGTATCGGCATCCATCAGGAACTCGACCGTGCCGGCGCCGTAATAGTCGGCGGCGTGGCCGATCTTGAGGCCGTAGTCGGTCAGTTCCTTGCGCTCGGCATCCGAGAGATAGGGCGCAGGCGCGCGCTCCACGACCTTCTGGTGGCGGCGCTGCACCGAGCAGTCACGCTCGAAGAGATGGACGATATTGCCGTGCCGGTCGCCGAGGATCTGCACCTCGACATGGCGGGCGCGCTCGACGAGCTTCTCGAGATAGATCTCGTCCTTGCCGAAGGCGGCCTTGGCCTCGCGGCGCGCCGTCACGGCGTCCTTGAGCAGCGTTTCCTCGTCGCGGATGACGCGCATGCCGCGGCCGCCGCCGCCCCAGGAGGCTTTCAGCATCACCGGATAGCCGATGCGCTTCGCCTCGGCCTTGATGAACTCGACATCGTCCGGCAGCGGATCGGTGGCCGGCATGACCGGCACGCCGGCGGCTATGGCGAGATTGCGCGCCGCGACCTTGTTGCCGAGCATGCGCATCGTGTCGGGCGAGGGGCCGATGAAGGTAATGCCGGCCTCGGCGCAGGCCTCGGCGAATTCCGGGCTCTCGGAGAGAAGGCCGTAGCCGGGATGGATGGCGTCGGCCTTCGCCTCGCGGGCGATGCGGATGATGTCGGGGATGTTCAGATAGGCCTCGATCGGGCCGAGGCCCTTGCCGACCTGATAGGCCTCGTCGGCCTTGAAGCGGTGCAGCGCGAGCTTGTCCTCCTCGGCGAAGATCGCGACCGTGCGCAGCCCCAGTTCATTGGCGGCGCGGAACACGCGGATGGCGATTTCCGACCGGTTAGCGACGAGAATCTTCTTGATTGCCACCAGAACCCCCGATTCCGATCCACCCGGCATGGCGGACGACCGGCTCGATGTTAGCCGTTTTGTGCGACTGCGAAAAGATCAGTCAGTTGCGCTGCACTGCCCACGGATGCGGCAGTTTGGCGTTGCGGTAGAAATCTAGCCCGCGGGCAGTTCGGCGAGCCGGACGAGGAGGAAAGGCGTTGCGAGGACCATCGCCCGTTCCTTCTCGGTCATGAAGGCGACGGCCTCCGTCGCCGTGTCGGCCTCGGAGATCTTGGCGGCGGCGAGGGCCTCGACCGGATCGATCACGCCGCGCGGGCGCTCCGGCACGCGGTCGACCAACGCCAGATGCGCGGCGCGCCAGCGCGGATCGGCAACGAGATCGGCCATGGACGGGCGGTTGGCGACTGCGGTCTCGTATACGGGGCGAAGTGCCACCGCGGCGCTGACGATCGGCGGCGGCTGTGCTTCCTCGGGCGTGCGCAGGAGGCCCATCCGCCTGACGACCCGTCCGACGCGGTTGGAGCCCGTGATGCCGGAAATCGGCACTGCGAGGATGAGGCCGAGAATGGCCGGCGCCAGCCAGGCGACGAGCACCCAGGAATCGAGCGAGGCGGCGAGCAGCAGCGCGAGGCCGGTCAGCACATGCCAGCGATGGCGGATGACGAGCGAGCGCAGCGGAACGCCGCCATCGTCGCGGCGCTGCGGCTTCCAGCCGGAGTCGCGGCCGATCAGGATCGAGACGATGGCGCCGGTGTGGACCAGCATCATGATCGGCGCCATCAGCGCGGAGACGAGAATCTCGAAGAAGAAGCTGGCGATCGTGCGGAAGCCGCCGACGGCGCGCCGCGCGTCGCGGTCGCGCAGGAACGCGATGAGGCCCATGATCTTGGGCGCGAACAGCACGGCGAGCGTCAGGGCGAAAAGGCGCAGCGCGCGCTCGGCGTCGATCACCGGCCAGGTCGGGAAGAGCTGGAAATCCTCGGTGAAATATTCCGGGCGGATGAAATGCGCCTGCAGCGACAGGGCAAGGCCGGCGAGGATCAGGAGGAGCCAGAGGGGCGAGGCGAGATAGGAGCCGATGCCGGTCAGGAGATGGATGCGGCTCACCCAATGGAGGCCGCGCGCCGGCAGCACGAAGAGATGCTGCAGATTGCCCTGGCACCAGCGGCGGTCGCGCACGGCGAGATCGATGATCGAGGGCGGGCTTTCCTCATAGGAGCCGACGAGGTCGTCGGCGATGCGGACGGTCCAGCCGGCGCGGCGCAAGAGCGCTGCTTCCACGAAGTCGTGGCTGAGGATATGGCCGCCGAAAGGCGGGCGGCCTGGAAGATCAGGCAATCCGGCGGCGTCGAGGAAGGCGCGGCTGCGGATGATCGCGTTATGGCCCCAGTAATTGCCTTCCGAGCCCGTCCAGAAGGACAGGCCGGCGCCGACGATCGGCCCGTAGACGCGGCCGGCGAACTGCTGCAGCCGGGCGAGGATCGTGGTGCCGTTGACGAGGCTCGGAATGGTCTGGATCAGGCCGGCGTCGGGGTCGCCCTCCATGCGCCGCGCCAGTTCGACGATCGTCTCGGGCGCCATCAGGCTGTCTGCGTCGAGGACGAGGATATGCTCATAGGCGCCGGCCCAGCGCATGCAGAAATCGGCGACATTGCCGGCCTTGCGCGCGACATTGCGGCGGCGGCGGCGGTAATAGATGCGCACCCGGTCGCCGAGCCGCTCGCGGATCGCCATCACGGCGGCTTCCTCGGCGAGCGCGACGTCAGGGTCCGTCGTGTCGGCGAGGACGAACCAGTCGAAGGCATGGCCCTGGCCGAGCGCCGAGAGGCCGTCTGCCATCGCCTCGATGCCGGCGAAGACGCGCGACGGGTCCTCGTTATAGGTCGGCATCAGGATGGCCGTCCGCGAGGCGAGGGGACCCGTCGGGTGGACCGGCGGGCTGCCGAGGCGGCCGATGATCATGCCATAGCCGGCGATGGCGCTGGTGAAGGCCATCGCGATCCAGCCGAAATTGAGCGCGAACAGAATGAGGACCGCGATCTCGACCGGGGTCAGCCCGCCGACCTCGAGCACCTGCTCCATCTCGTAAACGGCGATGGCAGCGAGTGCGAAGGCGCCGCCGAGCACAGCAAGGCGGCGCAGGATCGAGGAGCGCGAGCGGCGGGGATCGACGAAACGCCGGCGGTTGCGGCGGCGGAAGCGCCACAGCGACTGCACCGGCATGTCGGACGCAACCTCGGGCGGCATGCCCCGTGGTTCCGCGAGTGGCGGTTTCGGCTCTTCGGCGAGGACCGAATCCGGCGGTGGGGGCGATGCGGTCTCCGCGTCGGCCCTCCGTTCCGCCAGAACCTCCGTCACGCCGTTGCCGTCCATCGATAGACCCAGGTTTCCGAGGCGCGGCCGTCGGGGAAGGTCAGCACGGTCCGCAGTTCGATGAGATTGTTGCCTTCGGGGTCGATCTCGAAATTGACGCGCCAGCCCTGGCCGTCGCCGATGAGCGGATTCGGCTGCACGACGACATTGCTGATCTTGCCGGCCGAAGCGGTCACGGTTGCCTTGGGCTCCTCGGCGGGCTTGCCCTCCAGGATCTGGTAGGGCGAGAAATCGATGACGAAGCGGCGCTGCGGGCCGTCGCCTTCCAACTGCGCCCGGCCCACCATGGTTCCATGCACGACCATGCCGCCGGCGACATAGGCCGGATCGCCGCCCCAGGAGAGGCGATAGGCGAAGGAATATTCCGAACCGGCCGGGATCGGGTCCTTCGGCTGCCAGTAGGCGACGATATTGTCGTGGATCTCGGAATTGGTCGGAATCTCCACGAGCGTCACCGCGCCGGTGCCCCAGTCTCCGACCGGCTCCACCCAGAGGCTCGGCCGCTTTTCGTAGACCGCCTCGAGATCCTCATAGGTGACGAAGTCGCGGTCGCGCTGGATGAGGCCGAAGCCGCGCGGGCCGGCATCGACAAAGGCGCTGATCTGCAGCGTCGACGGGTTGGAAAGCGGACGCCACAGCCGCTCGCCGCGGCCGTTGACCATGAGGAGGCCGTCCGAATCATGCACCTCGGGCCGGAAATCATCGACATTGGTGCGGTCGTTCGGGCCGAAGAAGAACATGCTCGTGCCGGGCGCGAGGCCGACCTTGGCCATGTCGACGCGCGGGAAGAGGTCCGCCTCGACATCCATGACCGTCGGCAGGCCGGGCCGGATCGTGAAGCGATAGGCGCCGGTGACGCTCGGGCTGTCGAGCAGCGCATAGAGGACGATCGTGTCGCTGTCCTGGATCGGTGTCTCGACCCAGAAGGCGCGGAAGATCGGGAATTCCTCGCCCTCGGGCTCGGCCGTCTTGACCGCGAGGCCGCGCGCCGAGATGCCGTAGACCTGGCCGCGCCCGAGCGAGCGGAAATAGCTGGCGCCCTGGAAGACGACGATCTCGTCGAAATAGTCGGGCTTGTTCAGCGGACCGTGGATGCGGATGCCGGCGAAGCCGATATCGGTGTTGGGGATGCCCTTCGGCACAAGCGGACCGAAATCGAAGAGGTCGGTCGAATAGGGGAGGTGCTTGGCCTCGCCGTCCTTCACGATCGCCACTTCGATCGGCTCCTTGAAGTAGAAGCCGGGATGGAAGAGCTGCAGCGTGAAGGGAAGGCCGGAGCCCTGCCAGACCGACGCCGCGGTCTTGAAGCGGATGTCGCGATACTGGTCGTAAGTGAGGTTCTGCAGCACGTCGGGCAGGCGCGAGGCCGGCGCCGCGAAGGGCACGCGCGACAGCCGCCGGGCGATCTCGGTCACGGTCGAGCGCGTGAACGGCCCGTCGGTGGCAAGGGAGGCGGCGACATTGGTCGTCTGGGCGAGCGCCTCGCCCGGCAGAAGGGGGGCGAGCGCGGCCGCCGCCGCGGTGGCCGCTGCCGAAGCGAGGAGGCGCCGACGGGTGAGCTGATACGAAGCTGTCATCATCTTGTTCTGTCTGGTCCGGACCGAAGGCGCAGTAACGGGATGATCGTGGCAAACTCTCGACGATCTCCAATCTCGGCTATGGCGTAGCCGATTTGGTTCACCTCGTCGATGGTTCCGGACCGTCCCTCGACAAGCCGAGCAAGGGTCCCGATCAGCCGATCCTAGCGGCATTTCTCCGGCGGCGAAATGGCGATGCTGCGTCGCGAAATCAGTGAGCCGTGGAGCGTCCCGCCCGCTGCCGCGCCGCCCGCTTGACCGGGCCGCGGCGTCTCGACACCCTCGCGCGAGAAACTGCGAGGGAATGCCATGATCACCGTCTTCGGATCCATCAACATCGATCTCGTCTGCCGCACGGCGCATCTGCCGCGGCCGGGCGAGACCGTGCCCGGTTCGGACTACGAGCTGATCCCCGGCGGCAAGGGCGCCAACCAGGCGCTGGCGGCGCGGCGGGCGGGCGCATCGGTGCGCATGGTCGGGGCGGTCGGCGGCGACGACATGGCGGCGATCGCGCTCGCCGAGCTCGAGCGCGACGGCGTCGATCTCGGCGCGCTGGTGCGGCGCGGGCCGACCACCGGCATGGCCGTGATCACGGTGGATTCGCATGCCGAGAACACGATCGTGCTCTCGCCGGGCGCCAATGCGCGGCTGAAGGCCTCCGATCTCGACGCCGTGCGGCCCGGCGCCGGCGACACACTGCTGCTGCAGATGGAAGTCCCCTTCGCGGAAAGTCTCGCGGCGGCGCGGGCGGCGCGGGCCGCGGGCGCGCGCGTGCTTCTCTCGATCGCGCCGTTCCTGCCGATCGAGCGCGAGGCGCTCGCCGAGGCCGATATCATCCTCGTCAACGAGACGGAGGCAGCGGATCTCGCGCGCCATCTCGGTCTTCCCGTCGGCGCGAGCGGCGCGGAAACCGTTGCGACGCTTTCCGAGGCGCTCGGGCGCAGCGTGATCGCCACGCTCGGCTCCGAGGGCGCAGTCGCTGCAAGCGAGGGCGCGACCATCGCCGTGCCGGCGCTCGAGGTCGTCCCGGTCGACACGACCGGGGCGGGCGACACCTTCGCCGGCGTGCTGGCCGCGCTGCTCGACCAGGGCGAGAGCCTCGAGACGGCGCTGCAGTTCGCCGCGGCGGCCGGTTCGCTCTCCTGCACGAAGGCCGGCGCGCAGCCGAGCTTCCCGCGCCGCGCCGCCATCGAGGAGGCCCTGGCCGGCGCCCCTTCTTTTCCGTGACAAGCGGCCGCCCTTTCCTGTAGAGATTCCATTCAGTTCACCAGTGAATGAATTCTGCGTCCGTGGGCGTCGTCTCCATTGCAGCAGCCGGCCGCGATGCCGATATGCCGCCGAGACCAGGCCCCGCGCCAGCCGATCGAGAGCCCGATGACCGCCACCACGACTGCTCCGCCCAGAACCCTTCGCCTCAACGCCGCCGACAATGTCCGCGTCGCGATCGACACCATCATGCCGGGCACGTTCGTCGAGGGCATCGCCGCGATCCAGCGCATCCCGAAGGGGCACAAGATGGCGATCACCGGCATCGCCGAAGGGGCGCCGGTGCTGAAGTTCGGGCAGATCATCGGCTTCGCCAAGCAGCCGATCGGCCCCGGCGAGCATATCCACGAGCACAATTGCGGCATGCACGACTTCGACCGTGACTATCAGTTCGCGGAAGGGGCGCATGACGACGGCATGCTGGCGGAGAGCGAGCGCCGCACCTTCGAGGGCTACAAGCGCCCGAACGGCAAGGTCGGCACGCGCAACTATATCGGCGTCCTCACCAGCGTGAACTGCTCGGCGACCGTCGCCCGCCATATCGCTGAGGCGTTCAACCGCTCTGGCCTCCTCGATGCGTTCCCGAATGTCGATGGCGTCGTGCCCTTCGTGCATGGCACCGGTTGCGGCATGGGCGGCTCGGGCGAGGGCTACGAGACGCTAGAGCGCACGCAGTGGGGCTATGCCAGCCATCCCAATCTCGCCGGCGTTCTGGTGGTTGGGCTCGGCTGCGAGGTGTTCCAGATCCCGCGCCTCATGAAGTCGTACAATCTCGTCGAGCATGACGGCTTCCGGACCATGACGATCCAGGAGACCGGCGGCACGCGGCGCACCATCGAGCGCGGCGTCGACATGATCCGCGAGATGCTGCCGGCGGCGAACGGCTTCACGCGCAGCACGCAGCCGGTCGCCGACATCATGGTCGGCCTGCAATGCGGCGGCTCCGACGGCTATTCCGGCATCACCGCCAATCCGGCGCTCGGCTATGCCTCCGACCTGCTCGTCCGGCATGGCGGTACCACCATCCTCTCCGAGACGCCGGAGATCTATGGTGCCGAGCACCTGCTCACCCGCCGCGCCGCCAATCGCGAGGTCGGCGAGAAGCTGGTGGACCTGATCCACTGGTGGGAAGACTACACCGTGCGCAACCAGGGCGAGATGAACAACAATCCCTCGCCGGGCAACAAGGCGGGCGGCCTCACGACAATCCTCGAGAAGTCCCTGGGCGCGGCCGCCAAGGGCGGCACCGCGACGCTGCGCGGCGTCTACAAATATGCCGAGCCGATCGATGCGCATGGCTTCGTCTATATGGACAGCCCCGGCTACGATCCTGCGGCGGTGACCGGCCAGATCGCCTCGGGCGCCAACATGATCGTCTTCACGACCGGGCGCGGCTCGGCCGCCGGCTACAAGCCGACGCCCTCGATCAAGCTCGCGACCAATTCCGATCTCTATGCCCGCATGACCGAGGACATGGACATCAATTGCGGCGACATCCTCGATGGCGTCTCGATCGAGAAGAAGGGCGAGGAGATCTTCGAGGAGATCATCGCCGTCGCGTCCGGCAAGCGCTCGAAGTCCGAGGAACTCGGCTATGGCGACGCCGAGTTCGTTCCGTGGCAGATCGGCGCCGTGATGTAGGCCGCGGCGCAGCCTCGAGCTCCCGAATCCCTGTTGAAGCGGTCACGACCTGTCGTGGCCGCTTTTTTCTTGCCGGGTTGGCAGTCGGCGTGCATCGGCCCCCGCTTCGGGGCTCGGGGACTCAAACCGCATTTTGAGGTACGCTCATCAAGGCGGTTGACCGGACGCGCGATATCCGTCTTATAATAGTACTAGTTGCCGGGCCGGGAGAGGAGGCCCTGTCCGGCATGCCTCCGCGTGATCGGGCGTCTCGGCGCCCGGCGGTTGTCCGATAGGGCGCGGGCGGGGGCGATCGGCCAACGGGGAGGGAGAGTTGGCGCTTCTTGAACTACGCAATGTCAGCAAGGAATTCGGCGCCATCCGCGCGCTGAACGATGTGAGCTTCACCATCAAGCCGGGCGAGATCGTCGGGCTGATGGGCGACAACGGCGCCGGCAAATCGACGCTCGTCAAGATCATGTCGGGGATCTACCAGCCGAGCGGCGGCGAGTTGCTGTTCGGCGGTGAGCGGGCGCATATCCATTCGCCGGGCGAGGCGCGGCGGCTCGGCATCGAGACTGTCTATCAGGACCTCGCGCTGGCCGATAACCTGACGGCCTCGGCCAACATCTTTCTCGGACGCGAGCTCAAATACGGCTTCGGGCCGTTCAAGCTGCTGCGCCACCGGGCCATGAACGCGCGCGCCGTGGAGTTGTTCGCGGAGCTGAAGTCGGAGACGCGGGCCGACGATCTCGTCAGACAAATGTCCGGCGGCCAGCGCCAGGCGGTGGCGATCGCGCGCACCCGTCTCACCGATGCGCGGCTGATCCTCATGGACGAGCCGACGGCGGCGATCTCCGTGCGTCAGGTCGCCGAGGTGCTCGGCCTCATCCATCGCCTGCGCGACGCGGGCATCGCCGTGATCCTGATCTCGCACCGCATGCCGGACGTGTTCGCCGTCTGCGAGCGCGTCATCGTCATGCGGCGCGGCTCCAAGGTCGCCGACAAGCCTGTCGCCGGCTCCTCGCCCGAGGAAGTCACGGCGCTCATCACCGGTGCGCTCGAGGCGGCATGATGGCTGATACGGTCCAGGGTTTCTCCAATGTCCGCCGCACCCGCTTCTGGCAGCGCGGCTTCTTCGCCAGCCAGACGGCCTATGTGCTCCTGGCGCTCATCGTGCTCGTCTTCGCGATGAGCCTCGCCTCCGGCAATTTCCTGTCGCCGGGCAACATCTCGAACATCGTCCGCAACTTCTCGTTCATCGCCATCGCGACGCTCGGCATCACGCTGGTCATCATCACCGGCGGCATCGACCTTTCGGTCGGATCGACCATGGCTTTGTCGGCAACGACGACATCGCTGACCATGGTCGGCCTCACGGCGGCCGGCTTCTATCCGTTCCCGGGCTCGCAGCTGATCCTGGCGCTCATCGCCGGTTTCGGCACGGCGGCGATCATCGGCTTCGCGAACGGCTTTGCCATTGCGAAGCTGAAGCTGTCGCCCTTCGTGACGACGCTTGGCTCGCTCTCCATCGTGCGCGGTCTCACTTATGTCGCGACGCAGGGGCGCGGCACCGCGCCGACGGGGCCGGACAAGGCGCTGTTCCTGGCGATCACCTCGGGCCAGGTCGGCGGCATTCCCGTCAGCTTCCTCTATCTGGTCGCGCTCGCCGTGCTGATGTGGCTGGTGCTCAACCACACCGCCTGGGGCCGGCATGTCTATGCGATCGGCGGCAACGAGGCGGCGGGAAGGCTGACCGGCGTCCCCGTCGACCGGGTGAAGATCCAGGTCTATGTGCTGTGCTCGCTGGCGGCCGGCTTCAACGGCATCATCATCTCGGGCTGGCTCGGCTCGGCGCCGGCCAATCTCGCCCAGGCCTATGAGCTCACCATCATCGCGGCAGCCGTCATCGGCGGCGCCAACCTCGCCGGCGGCGTCGGAGGCGCCGCGGGCGCGATCATCGGCTGCATCCTGATAGAGGTCATCCGCAATGGCCTGGTGCTCGCGCGGGTGGATCCCTACTGGCAGCAGACACTCGTCGGTTGCATCATCGTCGCGGCGGTCCTCGTCGACCGCTTCAGATCACTGCGCAGCGGCTGAGGGGCCGCTGCGGAGCGAGCGGGCGGCTCGTCGTCGCCCGCAAATGTGGGGGAACCCGGCGCATCCGGGTCACAAGGAGGAGAGCAATGAACATCCTGAAATCGCTCGCGGCCGTTGCGCTCGCGTCGGTTGCCCTGTCCGGCGTCGCCCATGCCGCCGACAGCTACAAGTTCGCCGTCGTTCCGAAGGCGATGAACAACCCGTTCTTCGACCTCGCCCGCGACGGCTGCATGGAAGAGGCCAAGAAGCTCGGCAATATCGAGTGCATCTACCAGGGCCCGGTCGAGCATGAGCCGGCCACCCAGGCCCAGATCATCGACGACCTGATCACGCAGAAGGTCGACGGCCTCGCCATCTCGGTCTCCGACGCCGCCGCCGCGACGACGCTGATCAACAAGGCGGTGGAAGCCGGTATCCCGGTCATCACCTTCGATTCGGACGCGGCCGACTCCAAGCGTTCCGCCTATGTCGGCACCGACAACAAGGAGTTCGGCAAGGCGCTCGGCGAGGAACTGCTGAAGCTGAAGCCGGAAGGCGGCACCTATGGCATGATCTCGGGCGGCGCCGCCGCTCCGAACCTCGCCCTTCGAGTCGACGGCGTTCGTGAGGCCCTGAAGGGCTCGAAGTGGACCGAGGTGCCCGGTTCGCCCACCTTCTCGAACGACGACGTGACGCTCGCCGTCCAGCAGGCCGGCGATCTCAAGACCGCCAATCCGGACATCGCCGCGATCGTTCCGGTCGGCGGCTGGCCGATGTTCGCGCCCGACGGCTGGAAGAACTTCGTCGAGCCGTTCAAGGCCGACGTCGCTTCGAAGAAGCTGGCCCTCGTCGTCGCCGACACGCTGCCGGTGCAGCTCGAGCTGCTGCGCGACGGCTATGCCAATGCGCTTGTCGGCCAGCGGCCGCACGAGATGGGCGTCGTCGCCATGCAGACGCTGCTGAAGCTGAAGAAGGGCGAGAAGGTCGACGAGATCATCTATACCGGTCTCGATCGCGTCACGTCCGCCAATGTCGGCGAGTTCCTGAAGTAAGGCTCGCCTGAAGTCGCGCCGCGGCGGTGGGCAGCCGCGGCGCATTCAAGCTCTTGCGGCGGGCGCTCAGCTCGTCGCAACGTCGTAGAGCAGCTTCATATTGAGCACGATGATGATCGCCGCCGTCACGGCCGCGATCGCCGTCAGCCAGCGCGGGGCCAGGAACTTGCCCATCTTGCGTCGCTCGGCCGTGAACATGACCAGCGGCACGACGGCGAAGGGAAGCTGCAGGCTCAGGATGACCTGCGACAGGATCAGGAGTTTGCCCGTTCCCTCCGCGCCATAGGCGATCGTCACCGCCGCCGCCGGCACGATGGCGATGCCGCGCGTGATCAGCCGCCGCAGCCAGGGCTGCAGGCGGATATTGATGAAACCCTCCATGACGATCTGGCCGGCCATGGTCGCCGTCACGGTCGAGTTCAGGCCGCAGCAGAGCAGCGCCACGGCGAAGAGCGTCGGCGCGAGCGCCGAGCCGAGCAGCGGGTGCAGCAGCGCATAGGCCTTGTCGAGTTCCACGACGTCGTGTTCGCCGCGCGCATGGAAGGCCGAGGCGGCGAGGATCAGGATCGACGCGTTGATCGTCAGCGCAAACATCAACGCCAGCGTCGAGTCGATCGTCGCATATTTGATCGCGTCGCGCTTTCCCGCGTCGTCGGTCGCATAGGCTCTCGTCTGCACGATGCCGGAATGCAGATAGAGATTATGCGGCATGACCGTCGCGCCGATGATGCCGAGCGCGAGATAGAGCATGTCGGGATTGGTGACGAGTTCCGTGGTCGGCGCGAAGCCGCGAATGACACCGCCCCAGTCCGGGCTCGCCATCAGGATCTGCACCAGAAAGGACGCCGCGATCACGCCGAGCAGCGTGATGACGAGCGCCTCGACGAAGCGGAACCCCTTCGCCTGCAGCCACAGGACGAGAAAGACGTCCAGCGAGGTGATGATGACGCCGATCTCGAGCGGGATGCCGAACAGGAGATTGAGGCCGATCGCCGTGCCGATGACCTCGGCGAGGTCGGTGGCGCAGATGGCGATCTCGGCGAGGATCCACAGCACGAAGGCGACGGGCGCCGGATAGGCGTCGCGGCAGGCCTGGGCGAGGTCGCGGCCGGTCGCCACCGCGAGGCGTGCCGCCAGCGCCTGCAGGATGATCGCCATGATGTTGGAGAGCAGCGCGACGAAGAGCAGCGTGTAGCCGAAGGACGAGCCGCCGGCGAGCGAGGTCGCCCAGTTGCCGGGGTCCATATAGCCGACTGCGACGAGATAGCCCGGCCCGAGAAAGGCCGCCGCCTTTCGCCAGGCCGGCCCGGATGAGGCGACCCTCACCGAGCCATGCACCTCCGACATCGATGGAAGACCGCGCTCACGCCGCCAGCCCGTCGCCTCGCTCTGCTGCTCAGTGTCCAGCACGCGCATGATCCTATCCCAGATGAAAATGCGAATTATTCGCATTAAGGGATGGGCCGCAGCGAATGTCAACGCGAAAGGCACGGCGATGCGTGCCCGGGCTTTGGCCGGGCACGAGGCCAGGGACGAGCGGCGGCGGTGTCCGGCCCCAAGCGGCCTGTCTCCTGCTGCTACCGACACAGGCTTGCGAATCGCATAAGTATCGGCTTATGTATTGCGCATGATGCTGCCCGATACGTTCCGTGCCCTTGCCGATCCGACCCGCCGTGCCGTCTTCGAGCGGCTCGCAGCCAGCGAAATGAGCGTGAGTCAGCTCACCGCGCGCTTCGAGGTTTCGCAGCCCGCCATCTCGCAACATCTCGCGACGCTGAAGGCAGCGGGACTCGTCACCGAGCGGCGCGAGGGCCGCTTCGCCTATTACCGCGCAGCGCCCGAAGGGCTGGCGCCGCTCGTGGACTGGATCGACCGCTATCGCAGCTTCTGGCCGGAGCGGATCGATCGCCTCAAGGACATCCTGAAAGGACTGGACGATGACTGACCGTGAGCCGGGACATGAGACCAAGACTGTCGCGCTGGTGCTCGAGACCGAGCTCGACGCGCCGGCGAACCGCGTGTGGCGGGCGCTCACCGACGCGTCCATCGTCTCGCAATGGCTGATGGCCGCGACCCCCGGCGGGGACGGCGCCATGTACCTTGCCGATCCGCTGCTCGGCGACGGCATCGTCGCGGAAATCGTCGAGAGCGACGCCCCGAGCCGCCTCGTCTGGCGCTGGCGTCACGAGGCGGACGGCCAGGCGCTCGACAGCACGGTGCGCTTCGAGCTCACGCCGATCGGCGAGCGACGCACGCATCTGCGCCTCGTGCATGATGGCTTCATCGTCCCTGCCGAGCAGCCCGTCGACCGTGTCGTCACGGTAGAGGAGGACTCCTTCGTCCTGCTGCCGCTGGCGAGCCTCGTCGCGCGCCGCCGCATCCGCCGTCCGCGCCCGGAAGCTCTGCATCGCGGCGCGCTTCCCACCACCATGCGACTCGCCGCCTAACCCCTGCCGCCTAAGTCCTGCCGCCCGAGGAGAGTGCCATGAACAGTTTCGTTCCGATGGTCGTCGAACAGTCGAGCCGCGGCGACCGCGCCTTCGACATCTATTCGCGCCTGCTCCGCGAGCGGATCGTCTTCCTGAACGGGCCGATCGACGACACGGTGTCGGCACTCGTCTCGGCGCAGCTGCTGTTCCTCGAATCCGAGAGCCCGACGCGGGAGATCGCGCTTTACATCAATTCGCCGGGCGGTTCGGTGACGAGCGCCTTCGCGATCTACGACACGATGCAGTTCATCGGCAATCCGATCTCGACGGTCTGCATGGGCACCGCCTGCTCCGCCGGCTCCTTCCTGCTGATGGCCGGGACGCCCGGCCGCCGCATCGCGCTGCCGAATTCCTCGATCATGGTGCATCAGCCCTCCGGCGGCTTCCAGGGCGTGGTCTCCGATATCGAGCGCCATGCCGCCAACATCACCCGCACCAAGCGTCGGCTGAACGCGCTCTATGCCAAGCATTGCGGGAGGACGCTCGAGGAGGTGGAGCGCGCACTCGACCGCGACACCTTCCTCGATGCCGAGGAGGCGAAGGCGTTCGGGCTCGTCGATCACGTCTACGAGACGCGGGCGGAAAGTCTGGCAGCCTGACGACCGACGCCCTATCCTCCTTCGCGATCTCGCCATCCCAACATCCCGCGAAGGAGCCCGCCATGGAAACCCGCCGCCTCGGGTCGTCAGACCTCCACGTCTCCATCCTCGGCCTCGGCTGCAACAATTTCGGCGGCCGCATCGACGCGGCGGAGTCGCGCCGGGTGATCGATGCCGCGCTCGACCATGGCGTCACCTTCCTCGATACCGCCGACATCTATGCCGACACGCGTTCGGAAACGATCATCGGCGAGGTCCTGGAAGGGCGGTACGACAAGGTCGTGCTGGCGACGAAGTTCGGCAAGCCGATCGCCGGCAGCGCCGAGGGCCGGCGCGGTTCGCGCGGCTATATCCTGAAGGCGGCCGAGGCTTCGCTGAAGCGGCTGCGCACCGACCGCATCGATCTCTACCAGATGCACGAGCCGGATCCGGAGACGCCGATCGAGGAGACGATCGGCGCGCTCGAGGAGTTGGTCGCGGCCGGCAAGATCCGCTTCTACGGCGCCTCGAACTTCACCGCCGAGGGGCTCCGCGCCGCCAGCGCCGCGGCGAAGGCGGCCGGCGCCACCGGCTTCGTCTCCAGCCAGGACGAATACAGTCTCGTCGCGCGCGGCATCGAGGCGGAGCTGCTGCCCGAGATCGAGGCCGAGGGCCTGTCGCTCATCCCCTATTTCCCGCTCGCGGCCGGCCTTCTCACCGGCAAATATCGCCGCGAGGATCGCCCGGAGGGGACGCGCTTCGCCGCCTGGGCCGGCCTCGGCGACCGCTACCTGACACCGCGCAACCGCGATCTCGCCGCCGCGGTCGAGGATTTCGCTTCGGTGAACGGACGCTCGCTGCTCGACATCGCCTTTCTGTGGCTGCTGGCGCGGCCCTCCGTCGCCTCGGTGATCGCGGGCGCGACGCGGCCCGAGCAGATCGCTGCCAACGCCGCCGCGGCGAGCGCCGCTCCGCTGACGCGCGAAGAGCTCAAGACGATCGAGGATCTCGCCAAGGCGGCGTGATCGAAGGCGGCGTGAGCGTCAGAGCTGGATCTCCGGTGCGGTGGGGCAGGTCGAGGGCTTCGTGCGGTCCCAGCCGCGCGAGGTCCAGTCGCGCTGCGGCACCGTATGGCCGTCCTTCTCCTCGGGCGCGGTGAAGGTGAAGCAGTTGGCGCCGTCGCGCTCGACGAAGAAGCAGGCGCCCTCGGCGCCTTCGTAGAAGGTGCAGAAGCGCCCGCCTTCCACGCTCCATTCGCCGCTGTCGGCGCCGGTCTGGCCGTGATAGCGGATCGAGCCGTCCTCGTTATAGGTCTCGCTGAAGAACTCGCCGTCGCGATAGATGCCGTCGAGTGTCATGCCGCGGAAGGTCGATGCGATCTCGGCCTCGCCGAGCGGCTCGCCCGCCATGCCGGCGGCCGGTGCCAGAAGCGAACCTAGCAGCGCGAGGAACCGGAACGGGCGATGCAAGGAAAACCTCCGACCAGCGAAGCTCCGGCTCGCTGTTGACTCCGGCGCCGATTTGGCGTCACAAGCAGCGCAATCTCAATCGGGTTTGCCGATGGCCGCGCCTCTTGGTGCCAGTGCGATCCTAACGGGCCAGGTGGCTGCCGTCACCGGGGCGCCGACGCATGCGCCCGCGTGCCCGAAAACCGCAACCACCACCCCGAAAACCGCGACGACCGGCTGATCGTCCCTCCCGTGCCCCATCGTCTCTCCCTTGGGGTCCGAGGGGGAGATGAGCCGGCCGACGCCTTCCCGATCCGGGAAGCGTCAGGCGGCGCGGGAGAGCGACGCGAACGAAGGAATGAGGATCACCATGGGTTACAAGGTCGCCATCGTCGGTGCCACGGGCAATGTGGGCCGCGAAATGCTGAACATCCTGGACGAGCGGGGCTTCCCGGCCGACGAGGTCGTGGCGCTCGCCTCGCGCCGCAGCCAGGGCACCGAGGTCTCGTTCGGCGACCGGACGCTGAAGGTGAAGCCGCTCGACCAATACGACTTCTCCGACACCGATATCTGCCTGATGTCGGCGGGCGGCACCGTGTCCAAGGAATGGTCGCCGAAGATCGGCGCGGCCGGCTGCGTCGTGATCGACAATTCCTCGGCCTGGCGCTACGACGCCGAGGTGCCGCTGATCGTGCCGGAAGTGAACGCCGACGCGATCAAGGGCTTTGCCAAGAAGAACATCATCGCCAATCCGAACTGCTCGACCGCGCAGCTCGTCGTGGCGCTGAAGCCGCTGCATGACGTCGCGACGATCAAGCGCGTCGTCGTCTCGACCTACCAGTCGGTTTCCGGCGCCGGCAAGGAAGCCATGGACGAGCTCTTCACGCAGACCCGCGCCGTCTTCGTGAACGATCCGATCATCATGGAGAAGTTCACCAAGCGCATCGCCTTCAACCTCATTCCCCACATCGACGTCTTCATGGAGGACGGCTACACCAAGGAGGAATGGAAGGTGATGGCCGAGACCAAGAAGATCCTCGACCCGAAGATCAAGCTGACCTGCACCGCGGTGCGCGTGCCGGTGTTCATCTCGCATTCGGAATCCGTCAACATCGAGTTCGAGAAGGCGATCACCGCCGACGAGGCGCGCGACATCCTGCGCGAGGCGCCGGGCTGCCTGGTCATCGATAATCCGGAAGAGAACCAGTACATCACGCCCTATGAGGCGACCGGCGAGGACGCGACCTATATCTCGCGCATCCGCGAGGACGCGACCGTCGAGAACGGCCTCAATCTGTGGGTCGTCTCGGACAATCTCAGGAAGGGCGCGGCGCTCAACGCCGTGCAGATCGCCGAGGTGCTGGTCAACCGCAAGCTGATCCAGCCGCGCAAGCAGGCGGCCTGATCGGGCTGGACGGCAGCCAATCCATCAAAGCGTCATGCCCGGGCTCGTCCCGGGCATCGACTTCTTGTTGCCGCTCCGGAGAAAGTCGTGGTTCGCCGGGACAAGCCCGGCCATGACGGCTCACCGACAAGAGCCTATCCCTTCGCGACCTCGAAGCGGCCGGTTTTCTGGTCGAGCACATGCAACTCGCCGGTCGAGATGTCGAACCACGCGCCGTGCAGCTCGATCTCGCCGATCTCCTCGAGATTGCGGATCGACGGGAAGGTGCGGAGGTTCTCGATGCCCTGGCGGATCGAGGCGAATTCCAGCGCGCGCTGCCGCCCGGCTGCATCGTCTGGGCTTTCGCAGACCAGCTTCTCGGCTGGCGCGACCAGCGTGATCCACTTGCCGATGAAGGCGCTCGGCTCTTCCGGCGCATTCGGCCCCGCATCGCGCGAGGCGATATAGGCCTGCACGCCGCCGCAGCGGCCATGGCCCATCACCAGGATGTAGCGGACCTTCAGGCCCATCACGCCGAACTCGATCGCCGCCGAGGTGCCGTGATACTCGCCGTCGGGATCATAGGGCGGCACGAGATTGGCGACGTTACGGATGACGAAGAGCTCGCCGGGCGCGGCGTCGAAGATCGTTTCCGGCGCGGCGCGGCTGTCGCAGCAGCCGATGATCATGGTGCGCGGCCGCTGGCCGGTCTCGGCGAGGATGCGATAGCGCGCGCTCTCCTGCGGCAGCCGCTGGTCGCGGAAGGCGGTATAGCCCCGCAGGAGGCGGCTGGGGAACGCGGGCGTCTCAGTCATCGTCGACCTCGCTGGTGAATATCCGATCATGCAGTGCAGCAAAACGAGGGCCAATTGCAAGCCGGCTCGACACCAGTCCGGCCGACCCGGCTGCGACATTCCTGCAACCGATGCCCGCCGACGAAAGCGCTGCGGCGAAGCGGGCGCTTCTTGATGGCTCCCGCCATGCTATGGCGTTGGCAAGGGGCACGACATCGGGGGATATCGATGCACAAGCGGATTTCCATCGCAGCGCGGACGCTGGCGCTCATCGGCGGCCTTCTCGTCGTAGGTTCGGCCGTCTCGGCCGAGGCGGCGGACGTGACGCCGCCGGAGCCGGTCGTCACGGCTCCGGCCGCCAAGGCGGACTGGCGCTTCCAGGCGACGATCTATGGCTGGCTGTCCGGCGTTTCCGGCGATGTCGGGGTGCGCGGCATCGGCCCTGTCGGCGTCGATATTTCTCCCGGGCAGGCGATCAGCGATCTCGACGGTGCGCTGATGGGCTCGTTCGGCGGCTTCAGCGACCAGTTCATGTTCCTGACCGATTTCATGCTCACCAAGGTGAGCAGCGACGGCCAGATCCGCGACGGCGCTTTCAATTACGACTATTCGCAGACCCAGATCACGGTGCAGGGCCTCGTCGGCTACATGCTGCCGCTCGGCATGCCGCAGCTGCAGCTCGCACCGACGGTCGGCTTCCGCTACCAGAATCTCTCCGCCGATCTCGGCGTCAGCCCCGCCTTCCTGCCCGTCACCTACAATGACGGTGGCACGGTGCAGTGGATCGATCCGACCGTCGGCCTCTACGGCCATTACGATTTCAACGACCGCTGGTTCGTGACGGCGCTCGGCGATGTCGGCGGCTTCGGCGTCGGCTCCAACTTCACCTGGCAGGCGTTCGGCGCGGTCGGCTACAACTGGTCGAAGACGATCTCGACCTCCATCGGCTATCGCGCCATCTACGAGGACTACGAGAGCGGCGGCTTCGTCTACGACACGACGCAGCAGGGCGCCTTCGTCGGCCTCGGCATCCACTGGTAGCTTTGCGCTCTCAGCCCTCGCCGGGCGAGACGCTCGGCGGGTCGCTGGCCGGAAAGCTCTCCTCGATCGCCTCGTCGAGCCGCTCGTCGAGTTCGGCCGGCGTCTCGCCATGGGGATGCGGCGCGATCGTCGTCACGATGTCGGCGCCTTCCTTGAGCGTGAGCGTCACCGGCGTCTTCTCGGCGATCTCCGCGAGGCGGCTGCGCTGCTCCGGCGCCAGAGCGGCTTCGAAGCTCAGGGCGCGGGTGATGTGCGAGCGGCCGTCGGTCCGCGTGTGGGCGAGTTCGGCGCGGATCTCGCCGAGATGCCAGCCCTTGCGCTCGGCATACATGCGCAGCGTGATGACCGTGCAGGCCGCGAGGCCGGCGAGCACGAGGTCATAGGGTCCGGGGCCTGTCCCGTGGCCGCCGCGCGCGACCGGCTCGTCGGCGGCGAGCGCATGCGGCCCGGCCTCGATCGAAACGGCGTAATTCGTGGTGTCGAGGATCGCCTTGACCGTCGCCATGCCCGCTCTCCTTGTCTGCCCGTGGCAGCCGAGCATAGACCGGCGGCGGCGACGTCTACCAGTCGAGCTTGAGGCCGAGATTGCCGGACCAGTAGCTGGCGCCGCCGGAAAAGGCCGCGGCATAGCTCGCGTCGCCATAAAGGGCGGCCGCGGCGGTCATCTGAAGCGTGGCGCCGAGGCCGAGTTCTCCGAGGAGGGGCGCGGCATCCTGGTCGAGCGCCGTGCCGCCGACCGAGACGGCATAGCTGCCGCCGAATGCGTAGGCGAGATTGGCGAGGAGATAGGCGTCGAGCCGCATCGCATCGTCTGGCCCGCTGCCGAGGAAGCGGGAGTGCTCGGCCCGGATGCCGGTGCGGCCGACAAAGCCGCTTGCCGAGCTGCCGTCGACCAGCGTGCCGTCGCGGTCGGTGAAACCGCCGGCGCTCGTCGCGACATAGGCCAGCTGCGTCTGCGGCACGATGGCGAAGCCCTTGGCGACCTCGATCCATTTTCCGACCTCGACGCTGATCGCGCCGCCAACCGCGCTGGTCGAGGCGAGCGAGCCGGCATCGCTGGCGCTGAAATCGGTATCGTACCAGGTGATCTGCCCGACCGTGTCGACATAGACGCCGTCGAGATCGCCGCCCGACCCGGTCCAGGTGAGATTGCCGCCGATGCCGAAGGCGCCGGTATCGACCGTGCCGGAGCCGGGAATGCCATGCGTCGTCGCCGAGATATCGGCGGTCGAGCGGCCGAAGGTCGCCATCACGCCGGCCTTGAAGGTGCCGGGCGCCGCGAGCGCGACGGGAAGCTCGGCCTCGACGCCGGTCTGGCCGAAGCCGAGCGACTGGTCGAAGGGCGTGCCGCCGGCCGGGCTCGCCGAGCCGCCGCGGCCGAAGCCGCGCACCCAGGCGTCGCCGACCGTGACGCCGGCGGCGCCGGTGCTCCAGACGCCCGTTCGCTGGCGATAGCTGCCGATGCTGGCGATGCCGAAATTGACCAGCGTCGCCGGCCAGGCGGCATAGGTCTGCGCGGCGAGCGAGAGATCGCTGCGGAGATACCAGTTGCCGTCATCGGCATCGGCGCCGACCCCGCCCTGATAGAGCCTGTAATCCCAGGCGCCGGCGACGATCCTGTTGCCCGAGAAGGCATCCTCCGGCGAAGCGCCGCCGACGGCGATCACCTCGATGCCGTCGCCGGTCGTCCGTCCGCCGCTGCCGCCGAGATTGGTGACCGAGACGCTGGTCGTCCCCGAGACGTCGCCCTCGACCACAAGGCGGTCCGTGGGTGAGGCGTCGTTGCCGAGCCTGGCGCCGAGCACCAGCGTGCCGCCGCTGCCCGCATAGTCGCCGGTCACCGTGAGTTCGGCGCCGGCGCTGCTGCCGAGCGTCGAGACCGTGCCGGCATTGGCGATGGAGGGTACGGTCTGGTCGGTGCCGGCAAGCGCCAGCGTGCCGCCGGCGGCGATGGTGACGGCGGACGCGGTGCTCAGCACATTCGCCGCGCCGGCCTGAAGCGTGCCGGCCTCGATCGTGGTTCCGCCTGAATAGCTGTTGGCGGAGGCGAGGATGGTCGTGCCGCTGCCGGTCTGCTGCACCGAAGCGGTGCCGGTGATCAAGGGCGTGAAACTATAGCCGAGATCGGTGTGGTCGAAGATCACCGTCGCGGTGCCGGCCCCGCCGGCGACCGAACTTGCCGTCACGGAGCCCGATCCGGCGCCGTCGCCGATCTGCAGCACGCCGGAACTGCCGGTCTCGGAGGCGAGCGTGATGCTGCCGGCCGCGTTCAGCGTGCCGCCCGCCGTGACGAGCAAGGTTCCCGCGCCGTTTTCGCCGATCACGACATCGCCGCCGACGGAGACGACGGAGCCGTCGCCGTCGATGGTCACGCCACCGGATGAGCCGCTCGCCGCGCCAAGCGTCACCGCGCCGCTCGTGACCTCGCCCGCGGCCGTCACCTGCAGAGTGCCGGTGCCGGCATCGCCGATGATGAGGTTGTCATTCGCCATCCAGGCCGAGCCGCCGCCATCGATCGCCACCGAACCGGAGGAGCCGGCTTCCGAGCCGATCGTCGCCGCGCTGCTCTCGAGCGTTCCCGCCGCCGTTACCTGCAAGGAGCCGGACCCGGCGCCGCCGATGGTGAGCGCGCCGGCGGTCCAGTCCGATCCGCTGCCGGTCACGGTCGCGGCGCCGATGCCGCCGGCCGATGCGCCGATCACCGTGTCGCCGCTCGTCATCGTTCCCGAGGACGAGACCGTGAGCGTGCCGCTACCGGCGCCGCCAATCGTCGCGGCGCCATCCACGGCGAGATCAGAGCCGAGATTGGTCACCACGACCGTGCCGGTGCCCGTCGCAGCGCCGCCGACGGAAAGCGTGCCGGCCGAAGCCGTGCCGCCATTCACCAGCGTCAGCGCGCCCGCGCCGGCCGCGCCGACCGCGAGATTGGCGCCCGTCGCGAGCGCCGAGCCGTTGTCGGTGACGAGGGCCGTTCCATCGCCGGCCGCGTCGGCGCCGATGACGGTCGAGCCTGCGCTCATGGTGGCGCCGAGCGAGATCGTCAGATTGCCGGTGCCTGATCCGCCAATGGTCGCGGCGCCGGTTGCAGCGAGGTTCGATCCCTCGCCGGAAATGGCGATGCTGCCGCTGCCGCCCGTGCCGGAGCCTGCCGCGAGCGTGCCGGTCGCGACGGCGCCTGATCCCGATATGGTGAGATTTCCGGTTCCGTCGGCACCGATCGTGAGGGCGTTCTGCGTGACCGCCGTCGATCCTGCGCCGTCCACCGCGAGCGTTCCCGTCGCGCCGGCCCCCGCGCCGACCGTGGTCTGAGTGGCCTGCGTGGCGCCGCCTGCCTCGACCGTGGCGCTACCCGTCCCTTCGCCACCGATCACCAGCGTCTGCGCAGCGACGGAGGAATTGGCGCCGGTGACGAGCAGCGTGCCCGCGCCCGACGCGTCGGCACCGAGGGTGATGGTGGGCGCGGTGGCGCTTCCGCCGCTCTCGACCACGAGGTCGCCGTCTCCCGAGGCGCCGAGGACCAGGCCGCCGGAACCCGTCGCCGACAGCAGCGAGTCGGCGCCGGTGACCTTGGCCGTGCCGCTGCCGCCGTCATCCGTGCCGAGCGTGATGGCGGAGGCCGACGCGGCGCCGCCCGCCTCGACCGTGAGCTCGCCCGAGCCAGAGGCGCCGAGCGTCAGTTCGCCCGTCGCTGCGAGGCTGGAGCCGGCGCCCGAGACCTTGATCGCCGCGCTGCCGGAGGCTTCGAGACCCGCAGTCGCGTTCTCCGCCGCCACGCTGGCTCCGGCCTCGACGGTCAGTGCCGCGCTGCCGGAGCGTCCGAGCGTCATCGCCCCGGTCGTGGTCCAGAGCGAGCCGGAGCCGGTCACCGTGGCAGTGCCGACGCCGCCGGCCGATGCGCCGATGGTGGCGCCGGCATCGGTGAGCACGCCGCCGCTCGAGACGCGGAGGCTCGCCGCCCCGGCATTGCCGAGGATGAGCGTACTGCCGACGGTCACGATCGAGCCGTCGCCTTCGATCGAGAGGCTACCGGTCGAGCCGGCCTGGTTGGCGATGATCGTCGTCGAGCCCGCCGCGCTTCCCGTCGCCACGGTGGCGCCCATGTCGACGATCATACGGCCGGAACTGCCGGGCGCGTCGCCGATGACGAGGCCGCCGGCATTGGTCCAGCTGGAGCCGAGCCGGGTGATGGTCAGCGTGCCGGTGCCGCTGCCGCCGACGATGCTGGGCGCCGCCGAGGTCGTGGTGAGCGTGCCGCCGGAGGTGACCGCGATGCTGCCCGAGGAACCCGCGGCGCCGCCGATGGTGAGGCCGGCTGCCGCGGCACCGGGAAAGGTCACCTGCGCCTCGCCGCCATTGTCGACGCGCACCTGCGAGGCCGCGGTCGGCTCGCCGGCCGGCGACCAGTTCGACGGCGTCGTCCAGTTGCCGTTGCCGGGGAGGACCCAGATCGATTCGCCGAGCGCGGGGGAAGCTGCGAGCACGAGCCCGGCCGGCAAGGCGCCGAGCGCCGCAGCGCTCCACATCATCCTGCCGCGCCGCGCCGATCTCCGCACAGGCCGTCCTCGTCCGCCCAGCCGCCACGGCGCAGCGGTCGCCGCGCCCTGGCCGACCTTGCGGCGGGCCCCGTTAAGGCAGGGTTAACCATAGCCGGCTGCGGCAGCCCGCAGGTCTCAGGCCTTGCCTTCGGTCTCCGAGGGTTTCGGCGCGCCGCCGAGCGGAATGGTGAGGCCGCCATCGGCGACATAGACGGCGCCGGTCACGAAGGAGGCGCGGTCGGAGGCGAGGAATGCGACGACTTCCGCGATCTCGCGCGCCTTCGCGCTGCGGCCGAGCGGATGCATGCCGTCGATGACGGCGGCGAGCGCCGCCGGATCGTCGGCCATGGCGATGGTCTTGCGCAGCATCGGCGTATCGACCGAGCCCGGCGCCACGGCGTTGACGCGGATGCCTTCATGCGCGTGGTCAACGGCGGCGGCGCGCGTCAGGCCGATCAGCGCATGCTTGGCGGCGGTATAGGCGACGACATTCGCCTGCGAGGCGAGGCCCTGCACCGAGGCCATGTTGACGATCGCGCCGCGCGTCTCGCGCAGAAGCGGGATCGCGAGACCGGAGAGGCGGAAGATCGCCTTCAGGTTGACGTCGAAGACCTCGTCCCAGAGCGCGTCGCTCGTCGTTTCCAGTGTGCCGTAGCGCTGGATGCCGGCATTGTTGGAGAGGACGTCCAGTCGGCCGAACCGCTCCCTCACGCGGGCGATTGCCGCCTCCAAGGTCGCGCGGTCGGCGAGATCGCCGGCGACTGCCTCGCCGCCGGTGCGCCCGGCCATCGTGGCGAGCGCCTCGGCGTCGCGGTCGACCAGAACGAGCTTCGCGCCGCGCTCGGCAAGAAGCTCGGCCACGGCCGCGCCGATCCCCATCGCGGCCCCGGTGACGAGCGCCACCTTGCCGTCGAACTCCTTGGTCATTCTCATTCCTCCCGGATCATTCAGACCGCGGCCGCGATCCCGTTGCGGCGCGACATCATTTCGAGCGGCACCAAGACGGCGCGCAGATGCGTACGCATGGCCGCCGCCGCCGCCACGGCATCCTGCGCGCCGAGCGCCTCGCGGATCAGGCGGTGCTCGGCGACGATGTAGTCGGCGCTGCGCGGCCAATCGACCGAGAGGTAGCGCAGGCGGTTCAAATGGAGCTTCACGTCTTCGAGCTCGTCCGCCGCCGCCTGGCAGTCGGCGATCTCGAAGATCGCGCGGTGGAACGTCTCGTCGAGTTCGTAGAGCCGGCGCGTGTCGCCACGCGTCGCGGCTCGCGCCTGGTCCTCGATGATCGCGTCGATGGTGGCGAGCGCGGCCGGCGTCATACGCGCCGCGGCGCGGCCGACAACCTCGACCTCGACCGCCTCGCGGATCAATTGCGCGGCGCGGACCTTGGCGAGGCGGATCGGCGCCACGCGGGTGCCGCTCTGCGGATAGATGTCGACGAGGCCGAGATCGGCGAGGCGGAGCAGCGCCTCGCGGACGGGCGTGCGCGACACGCCGATGCGCTCTGCGATCTGGCCCTCGCGGATAGGGTCGAGCGGCTTCAGCTGGTTGAGGACGATCTCGCCGCACAGCAGCTCGAACACGCCCTGGGCCGTCGATCGCGTCTTCACCGGCATCGGGCCGTCGTCGAACACCGCCGATTCTCCTTGCTGGGCAGTCACCGCGACCGCTTTGCCGGCATCCATCCACAAAGCGCCGACAAGAGCAACCCGGCCGCGGATGGCGCCCGGTCTCTCGCGACTGATATATTAGTCCATCAATCGGGCCTGTAACAGGCACGAATTTGCCCTACAGTCCGAAATTTCGGCACTTAGGAAAACTGTTTGCATAAGTGCGGAGGTGCGCTAATGTCCCCGCAAGCCGGCCGCAGAGCCGGGCAAACGGGTGGAGACGGGAATGACGGTGACGCTGCGCGGGCTCGCCTGGGATCACAGGCGCTGCTGGGGGCCGCTCGATGCGAGCATCGCGCCCTATGGCGCCGGGCATCCGGGCGTCCAGATCCAGTGGGATCGCCGCAGCCTCTATGAGTTCGGTGAGGGTCGGCTCGAAGACGTGCTCCGCCAGTACGACCTCATCGTCTTCGACCATCCCTTCATCGGTGACATTGCCCGCGACCGGCTGATGGTGCCTTTCGATGCCCGGCTCGACGCCGCCGCGCGCGCCCGCTTCGCGGCGGATTCGGTCGGCGGCTCCTGGCGGTCCTATGAATATGACGGCGCGCAATGGGCGCTGCCGATCGACGCTGCGGCGCAGGTCGCCTCTTGCCGGCCCGATTTGCTCACCCGCTATGCCGACGCCATGCCGGCGAACCATGCCGAGGTTCTCGATCTCGGCCGACGGCTGCGCGCCGACGGCAAATGGATCGGTCTTCCCTTCGTGCCCACCGATGCGATGTGTCTCGTGATGACGCTCGCCGCCGGGCGCGGCGACAGGGTGGGCGCGGATGGGTGTTTCCTACCGCGCGATGCGGTCGAGGCCATCATCGACGAACTGCGCGCGCTGGCCGCGCTTGCCCATCCCGCCTCGGCAGACTGGAATCCCATCCGCTGTTACGACCACATGGTCGGGCATGACGACGTCGTCTACACGCCCTATGCCTTCGGCTATGTGAACTATTCCGCGCCCGCCTCCGGGCCGCGCCTTCGCTTCGGCAATATCCCTGCCGATGGCGCCAGGGGATCGCTGCTCGGCGGCGCCGGCATCGGCGTCTCGGCCTTCTCGGCCCATCCCCGAGCCGCGGCCGACTATGCGCTCTTTCTTTGCGCGCCGGACTACCAGCGCGGCGACTATGTGCGCTTCGGGGGGCAGCCCGGTTCGCTCGCCGCCTGGCGCGATGCCGAGGCCAACCGGGTCACCGGCAACTTCTTCGCCGACACGCTTGCGACGCTCGCCAATTCCTATTTGCGGCCGACCCATCCGGGCTTCATCGGCTTCTTCCGCGAGGCGACGCATCCCGCCGCCGACGCCATCGCCGGCCGGCTTCCGGCCCGTGCGCTGGCGGAGCGCCTCGACAGGCTCTATGCCGCCTCGCTGCCGGAGACCACGGCATGAGCGAGACGGAGCGGGCGATGACGTTGGAAGACGACGAGGGTGCGGATGCCGGGTCGCGGCGCGACTACAAGGTGCCGGCGGCCGAAAAGGCGCTGGACATCCTCGAGTTCATGGCGGCCCGCAACGAGGACGTGACGCAGACCGAACTCTCGCTCGGGCTTGGCCGGTCGATCCACGAGATCTATCGCGTCATCCAGCTTCTCGAGGGGCGCGGCTATCTCGTCCGCACCAAGGCCGACCGCTACCGCCTCTCGCTGAAGCTGTTCGAACTCGCTCACATGCATCCGCCGGTGAACCGGCTCGTCGACAGCGCGCTGCCGGTCATGCGCGAACTCGTCGGCAACACCGACCAGAGCTGCCATCTGGTCGTCCTGCGCGAGGCGACCGTGCTCATCGTGCTGCAGGTCGAGTCGCCGCTGCCCATGCGCTATTCCGTGGCGCTCGGCTCGCATTTCCCCGTCCTGGAGACGAGCTCCGGCGCCGTGCTCCTCGCGGCTCTGCCGCCGGCCGAGCGCGAGGCGCTGGTGCGGCGCATCCTCGCCAGCGGCGAGGCCGGCGCGACGCGGCCCGAGATCGATGCGCGGCTCGCCGCCATTTCGGAGCTCGGCTACGAGATGCGCGCCTCGCTCGCGGTCGATGGCTGCACCAATATCTCGCTGCCGGTGCGCGACCATATGGGCGCGACCGTCGCAGCCCTCACCGTTCCCTATCTGCCGCAGAAGCGCGCCCGCTTCAGCCGCGAAAGCGTGCTGGAGACGACTCGCATGGCGGCGAACGAGATCTCGCGCGCGCTGGGCGCGCCCGAGCAGGCCGGCAGGAACAGGGCCATCCGGCTCCCCGCCGCGGAAGAGCAGAAACGTTAAGACGCCCGCAAAGGGCGGTTCGCTGACAAGGGAGGAAAGCGACATGAAGAAGATGCTGTTGGGACTTCTCGCCGGATCCGCCATCGCGGTGCTGGCGGTCGGCTCGGCCTATGCCGAGGCCGCGCCGAAGAAGATCGGCTACGTCGTCAATTATGCGACGCATGAGTGGTACCAGAACGTCATCAAGGGCATGAAGGATCGCGGCGCCCAGCTCGGCATCACCGTCGAGGTCAAGGATGCCAATCTCGACGCGGCCAAGCAGATCGCCGCCGCCGAGGACTTCATGTCCCAGGGCGTCGACGTGCTGATCATCACGCCGGTCAACGAGGACGCCGTCGTTCCGCTGCTTCGCCGCGCCAAGCAGGAGGGGATGCCCATCGTGCTCGAGGGCAACCCGGTCAAGGGCATGACGACCCTCGTCGCCATCTGCGACTACGACACCGGCTATCACGCAGGCGTTGAGGCCGGCAAATATGCCAAGGAGAAGCTCGGCGGCACGGCGAAGGTCATGAATGTCGGCCTGCCGCTGCTCTCGGCGACGGTGCTGCGTTCGAAGGGCTTCATGGACGGGCTGAAGACCGAGATCCCGGGCGCGACGCTGGTGCATGATCTCGACGGCGGCGGCAATCCGGATCGCTCCTTCGAGGTGTCGGCCGCGGCGCTGGCGCAGAACGGCGACATCAACATCATCTACGGCATCAACGACTCGTCCTCGCTCGGCGGCCTGCAGGCCTGGAAGGCGGCCGGCAAGTCGCAGGACGGCCTGCTCGTGGTCGGCACCGGCGGCGAGGGTCTCGCCTTCATCAATGCCATCGAGAAGGAGCCGTCCTACCGGATCGAGGCGGCGATGTTCCCGGAGAAGGTCGGCTTCACCGCGGTAGACGCGGCCGTGAAGCTCTACAACAAGGAAGAAGTCCCGACCTGGATCGTCAGCCCGACGACGCCGATGGTCGGCGAGGACTGGCAGAAATACTACTCGGTCGACGGCACGACCCGCACCATCAAGTGGGACGCCGTCAACGCCGTGGTGGCGCCAGACAAGTGCATGCAGACGGCGGCTGACCTCAAGAAGTAAGCCGTCTTTCGCCTGGCCGGGGCGGCACGCCGTCCCGGCTTCTTTTCCAGTCGATCGTCATCCGCGCCCGCGCCTTTGACCTCTCCCATGAGAGGCGAAGACGCCGAATGACGCAGCGACGGCGGGACGCTCATGCGGAACCATCGATCATGACCAGCGAGACATTGCCCGCCCGCCGTCCGGGGCTTCTGGTCGGCGCGCTCGCCGACAAGAGCCAGGTCGTGCTGATCGGTCTCCTGGTCATCCTCTGCGTCGCCATCTCGGTCGCGGCGCCGCAGTTCTATTCCGTCGACAACACCATCGCGATCCTCCGCCAATGCGCGCTGGTGTTGATCGTCGCCGTCGGCATGACCATGCTGCTCATCGCCGGCGAGGTCGATCTCTCGGTCGGCGCCTCGCTCGCCTTCACCGGCTGCGTCGCCATGGACGTCACCAACCGCACGCATAGCGTCACGCTCGGCGCGCTGGCGGCGCTCGCCTTTGCCGCCGCGGTCGGCCTCTTCAACGGGCTGGTGGTCACGCGCCTCAGGATCAATTCGCTCATCGCCACCATCGCGACGATGATGATCCTGCAGGGGAGCGTCTATCTCTACACGCGTGAGGCGGTGCAGAACAAACACCAGCTCGACGCCTTCACGGCGATCGGCGCCGGCTATGTCGGGCCGATCCCGATCCCCGTCATCCTCGCCGCCGTCATCTTCGTGCTCGGCTATGTCGCGCTGCGCTTCACGCTGTTCGGCCGCTATCTCTATGCCGTCGGCGCCAACCAGAAGGCGGCGCGACTCTCCGGCCTCCGCGCCGAGCGGCTCAAGGTCATCGCCTTCGTCATCACCGGCCTTTGCGTCGGCGTCGCCGGCCTAGTGCTCTGCTCGCTGATGAATGCCGGCCAGCCGACAGCGGGCCGCGGCTTCGAGCTCACTGTCATCGCCGCGGTCATCCTCGGCGGCACCTCGCTCGCCGGCGGCCGAGGCACGCTGGTCGGCACGCTGCTCGGCGTCCTTCTCCTGAAGGTCATCGACAACGGCATCATCATCCTCCGCTGGAACCAGGACCTGCAGATGGTCGTGCCCGGCATCGTCATCGTCCTCGCCACCTGGCTCGACATCATCCGGAGGAAGGCCGATGCGCGCTGACCCTCTGGAGACCGCGAAGGAAGCGGCCGTGCCGGCGCTGGAGATGCGCGGCATCGGCAAGCGCTTCCCGGGAGTCATCGCCCTCGACGGCGTCGACCTCGCGCTCGCGCCCGGCAAGGTGCATGCGCTGATGGGCGAGAACGGCGCCGGCAAGTCGACGCTGATCAAGATTCTCGCCGGCGTATATGGCAAGGATACCGGCACGATCCGCGTCGGCGGCCGCGAGACCGAGTTCCGCTCGCCGCGCGATGCGCTCCGCCAGGGCATCAAGGTCGTCTTCCAGGAGATCGCGCTGATCTCGGAATTCACGGTCGCCGAAAACATCTTCCTCGAAGAATATCCCCGCATCGCCGGCGGATCGATCGACTGGAAGCGCATCCGAGCCGAGGCGGCGGCGCTCTTCCAGCGCATCGGCTTCGACGTCGATCCCGCCGCGAAGACCGGCGACCTGCCGGTCAGCCAGCAGCAGATGGTCGAGATCGCCCGCGCGCTGGCGCATGAGGCGCGCATCGTCGTCATGGACGAGCCGACCTCGTCGCTGACACCCAAGGAGGTCGAGCTCCTCTTCGTCGTCATACGCCGCCTGACCGCCCTCGGCATCGCCGTGGTCTATGTCAGCCACAAGCTCGACGAGGTGTTCGAGATCGCCGACGAGGTGACGGTGCTGCGCGACGGGCGACACATCTCGACCAAGCCGATCGGTGCCCACACGCATGACAGCCTGATCCACGACATGATCGGGCGGCGCATCGACAACCTCTTTCCGCGTGTCCGGCGCCACAGCCCGGGCAAGGCGGTGCTGACCGTCGAGAACCTCTCCACGGATGCCAAGCTGAAAGGCGTGAGCTTCGAGGCACGGGCTGGCGAGGTCCTCGGCTTCTTCGGTCTGATGGGGGCGGGCCGCACCGAACTCGCCAAGGCGATCGTCGGCTACGACCCGATCCGCTCCGGCACGATCCGCATCGACGGCACGCCGCTCGTCCCGCACGATACGCGGCGCGCGGTCGGGCTCGGCATTGGGCTTCTCACCGAGGATCGCAAGACGGAAGGGCTGATGCTGGAGCTGCCCGTGCTTCAGAACATGAGCCTCGCCTCGCTCTCGGCCTTCGCGAAGGCCGGCTTTGTCGACGAGGGGCGCGAGCGCAGCGCCGTGCAGAGCTTCGTCGACCGCTTTCGCGTCAAGACGCCGGGCCTCGGCCAGGCGATCAAGAATCTCTCGGGCGGCAACCAGCAGAAGGTGCTGCTCGCCCGCTGGCTGATGCGCGGTCTGAAAGTCATCGTCGTAGACGAGCCGACGCGCGGCATCGATGTCGGCGCCAAGTCGGAGATCTTTGCGCTCATCGACCAACTGGCCGGCGAAGGCCTCGCCGTCATCATGATGACCTCGGAAATGCCGGAGCTGCTCGGCCTTTCCGATCGCATCGCCGTGATGGCCGAGGGCCGCATCACCGCCGTCATGCCGCGCGATGCCGCGACGCAGGAGATCATATTGAATGCCGCAATCGCCTAGCCTCGCTGCTTCCGCGCCGCCGCCGCTGTTCCGGCTTTTCGTCGGCCGCAGCGAGTTCGCGCTTCTCGTGGCGCTCCTCGTCATCATCGCCTTCTTCTCGCTCGCCTCCGGCACGTTCCTGACCGTGCGGAACATGACGAACGTGCTCGGCCAGGCGTCGCTGGCGATGACCGCCGGCATCGGTGTCGCGATCGTGTTCATCTCCGGCGAGGTCGATGTCTCGGTCGGCTCGCTCGTCGCCGCAGTTGCCATTCCGCTCGTCACGATCATGAACATGACGGAATCGCTGGCGCTCGGTGTCGCCGGCGCGCTGGCGCTCGGGCTCGTGGTCGGGGCCGTGAACGGCTATCTCGCCGCCTATGCCGGCATCAATTCGCTGATCGTCACGCTCGGAACGCTCTTCATCCTGCGCGGCGGCGTCTATCTCTACACCGGGCAGACGGCGATCCCCGACGACGCGATGCTGGAGAGCTTCTTCCAGATCGGCAATGGCCGCATCCTCGACGTGCTGCCGATCCCGGCCGCCATCGCCTTCGTGCTCCTGCTCGTCTTCGCCTATGTCCTCCGCCACCGCCCGTTCGGCCGCCAGGTCTATGCGGTCGGCGGCAGTCCCGAGGTGGCGCGGCTCGCCGGCTATGACGTGCGCCGCATCAAGTTCACCTGCTTCATCATCAGCGCGCTGCTCGCGACCGTCGCCGGCATCCTGCTCGCGTCCAGGCTGGGATCGGCGGTGCATGTCGCCGGCCTCGGCTTCGAGTTCCAGGTCGTGGCCGCGGTCGTCCTTGGCGGCGTCAGCCTTTCGGGCGGCGTCGGCAGCTTGTTCGGCATGGCGCTCGGCGTCTTGATCCTTTCCTTCCTGTCCAACGGGCTCGGCATGCTCGACCTCGCCACCGAGTGGCAGCTCGTCATCACCGGTTTCATCATCATCGCCGCCGTCGGCTTCGACGAAGTGAAGCGGCAGAGGCGCTGAGGGGAGACGCAGTCATGGCAGGCAACAGCGGACGTCTCGAAGGCAAGGTCGCGGTCATCACCGGCGCGGCCGACGGTATCGGCCATGCGATCGCCCGCGCCATGGCGACCGAAGGCGCGCATGTCTTCGTGGGCGACATCGACGACGCGAAGGGCGAGGCGGCGGCGGCCGCGCTGCGCGCCGAAGGCAGCAAGGCGAATTTCCGTCATTGCGACGTCTCGGTCGAGGCGGACATCGCCGGGCTCATCGCCGACGCGGTCGCGCGTGGCGGCAAGCTGGACGTGCTCGTCAACAACGCCGCGATCGCCATCGGCGGCATGCCCGTGCACGAGATGACCGACGAGCAGTGGCACCGGCTCATCGCGGTCAACCTCACCAGCGTCTTCCGCGGCTGCAAATATGCGCTGCCGCACATGATCCGCCAGAAGAGCGGCTCGATCATCAACATGGCCTCGGCGCAGGGCCATATCGGCCTCGACGGCTGGACGGGCTATGCCGGCGCCAAGGGCGCGGTCATGGCGATGACGCGGCAGATGGCGGTCGAGTTCGGCCCCATGAACATCCGCGTCAACTCGATCTCTCCTGGCACGATCAACACGCCGATGAACGAGAAGGTCATCGCCGAGCTCGGCGACCATGTTGCTCGGGCCTGGGTCAAGATGCATCCGATCGGCCGGATCGGAAAGCCGGAGGAGGTCGCCGAGGCGGCGGTCTATCTCGCTTCCGACGCCGCCGGCTTCACCACGGGCATCGACCTGCGCGTCGACGGCGGCCTCACCGCCGCCCCGCGCTTCGTGCCTGACCTCGTCTGATTTTCAAAGAGACCGAACCATGGACAAGGCCCTTTCCGGCGTCAGGATCCTCGATTTCAGCCATCTGCTGCAGGGGCCGTTCGCGACCCAGCTCCTGGCCGACATGGGCGCCGATGTCATCAAGATCGAGCGCGCCGGTCCCGGCGATCTCTTCCGCTCCATGACCTTCTTCGCGAAATGGGTCGGCGGTTCTGAGAGCCCGAACTTCCTCGCCTGGAACCGCAACAAGCGCTCGATCGCGCTCAATCTGAAGAGCCGCGCCGTGCATGCGATCATCATGCGCATGGCGAAGGACGCCGATGTCGTCGTGCAGAATTTCCGGCCCGGCGTCATGGCGCGGCTCGGCTATGGCTATGAGGATTTCAAGGCGGCGAACCCGGCGATCATCTATTGCTCGGGCTCCGGCTATGGCGAGGAGGGGCCATATCTGGAGCGGCCAGGCCAGGACATGCTGATCCAGGGGCTGGTCGGCCTCGCCACCAATACCGGCCGCGGCGACGGCCCGCCGGTGCCTGCCGGCTCCGGCATGGCCGACCAGATCGGCGCCATGAACATGGTCTATGGCATCCTCTCCGCGCTCTATTACCGCGAGAAGACCGGCAAGGGACAGAAGATCGAGGTCAATCTGCTCGCCGGCATGCTGGCGCATCTCGGGCAGGAATATTGCGCCGTGCTCAATCTCGGCGAGGACTTCGTCCGCCCCAATTCGGGCATCGGCCATCCCGGCATGCAGGCGCCGTTCGGCATCTACGAGACGAACGATCATCGCTATGTCTCGATCGCCATGAGCCCGTTCAAGACACTCTACGAGACGCTCGAGGCGCCGGGCCTCGCGGTCTATGACGAACTCTCGACACTCTTCGCAAAGCGCGACGAGGTCTGGGCGCATGTGAACGCCGAGACGCGCAAATTCGCCATGGACGATCTGCTCGACCGCCTGCTTGCCGCCGATATCTGGTGCGCGCCGGTTCAGGACATCCGCCAGGCCTCGGAGGACCCGCAGGTGACCCATATGGGCATGATCCAGAGCTACGAGCATCCGAAGGCCGGCACGGTACGCGTCGTGGGTCCCGCCGTGCGCATGAGCGAGACGCCGCCTTCGATCGAGCGTCCGGCGCCGATGGTCGGCGAGCATGGCCGCGAGATCCTCGCCGAACTCGGTCTTTCCACCGCCGAGATCGACGCGCTTGAAGCGGCCGGCGACATGACGATCGAGCGGGCCTGAGCCATGGCCGAGCGCTTCGAGACGCTGGAGATCGCCCGCGAAGGCCGCGTCGCGATCGTCACCTTCCGCCGCGGCGATCAGCTCAACGCCATGAACAAGGCGATGCAAAGCGAGATCACCGCCGCCTTCGAAGGCCTGTCGGCGGATGCGGAGATCGGCGCCATCATCGTCACCGGCGAGGGCCGCGGCTTCATGGCCGGTGCCGACATCAAGGAATATGCCGCGCAGTCCGGGCCGGAATTCGACGCCTTCCAGCAGGCGGGCGAGCGCATGTACCGGGCGATCGAGGCGAATGCCAAGCCGGTGATCGCGGCCGTCAACGGCTTTGCCCTCGGCGGCGGCTTCGAACTGGTGCTCTGCTGCGACATCGTCCTCGCCGCGCCGGAGGCGAAGTTCGGCCTGCCGGAAATCAAGCTCGGCCTCGTTCCGGGCGGCGGCGGCACGCAGCGGAGCGTCGAGAAGCTCGGCCGCAACCGCGCCAATCTCCTGCTCTTGACCGGCGCCATCCAGCCGGCCGCGGAATTCGTCGCAAGCGGCCTCGTCGCCGAGATCGTGCCGCTCGACGGGCTGATGGCGCGGGCGATGGATCTGGCCGTGATGATCGCCGCCGAACCGCCGGCGGCGGTCGAGGGGCTGAAGCGACTGACGGCGCTGGCGCTTGCCGGCGACCGCGCGGCCGGGCTCGCCGCCGAGCGCGATCTCGTCTGTGCGCTCTATCGCAGCGAGATCGGCCAGGCCCGCGTGCAGGACTTCGCCGCGAAGAGCACCGCCCGCGCCGCCGAGAAGGCGGCCAAGGCTGCGTCGAAAACGGGCTGACGGCGATGGGCGAGAGCCTCGTCAAGCCGAACCGCCCGGCTTTCACGAGCGTCGAGGCGCTTGCCGCCCTCGTCACGGATGGCGATGTGTTCGGCGTCGGCGGGCATCATTTCGCGCGCCTGCCGATGCGGCTCCTCGCCGCCATCGCGCAGCGCGGCGTGCGCGACCTCCGCTATACGAGCTGGGCCGGCGGCCTCGCGCTCGAGTTTCTCCTCGAGGCTGGCGCCGTCGCCTCGGCCGATCTCTGCTTCTCCTCGCTCGACATTTTCGGCCTGCCGCCCCGCTTCCGCGCCGCCGCCGAAAGCGGTTCGCTCGTGGTGCGCGACTGGACGGCGCTCGCGATGATCGAGGCGCTGCACGCGGCTGAGAGGAACCTGCCGAGCCTGCCCTTCCAGCTTCCTGCAGGTTCGGCGATGATGGAGCGGATCCCCGGCGCCCGCACCGTCGCCGACCCGATCACCGGCGAGGCCGTCGGCGTCATCCCGCCGCTTCGCCTCGACACGCTGATCCTGCATGCCGCCCGCGCCGACGAGAGCGGCAATGTCCAGATCCTCGGCGCCCGGGCGCTCGATCTCGCCATGGTCGGCGCCGCGCGCAAGGTGCTGGTGACGGTTGAGGAGATCGTGCCCGTCGGCGGTCTCGCGGCGGCCCGACGGCAGACGGTCGTGACGCGCAACCGGGTCACGGCGATCGCCCATGCTCCGGGCGGCGCCTGGCCGACCTCGAGCCTCCCCTTCTACACGACCGACTATGCCGCGCTCGCCGAGGCCTTTGCCGCGGATCGTCCGCTGGCCGGGAGCCTCGCATCACGACCGGTGCCGGATCATGCCGTGGCCGACGCGTCGGTCCGGCCGGCCGATCTCCCGGATCGCTTCCCGGCGATACACGTCGCACCGGAGGCGCCGACTGTGGACGAGATCATGGCGGCCCGCATCGCCGCCGAACTCGACGACGAGAGCTTCGCGTCGGCCGGCGCCGTGTCGCCGCTCGCCAATGTCGCCTATCGCCTCGCAAAGGCGACGCATGCCCCTCGCATGATCATCGCCACCTTCTCCTGCGGCCATGTCGATATCGCGCCAAGCCCGCTGATCCTGTCGCTCGTCGAGGGGCTCGATGCCGCGACCGCGGCGGCGCATGCCGGCGGCGACGATACTTATGCGGCGTATTATCAGGCCGGCGCGGTGACGCATGAGATCATCGGCGCCGCGCAGATCGACCGGCGCGGGCGGGTCAACAATCTCGCGATCCGCCGGCGCAGCGGCGCCATGCTGCGCCTGCCGGGGCAGGGCGGCATGGCCGATGTCGCCAACATGCACCGCGATTATGCGCTCTATGTGCCGCGCCACACGCCGCTCTCTTTCGTCGAGGCAGTCGATATCGCGAGTTCCGGCCGCGGCCTCATGCGGAGCGATGAGCGCATCCGTGCCGGCTATCGGCCGGGCACCGCGCACGTCTTCACCGATCTCTGCGTCTTCCGCCTCGATGAGGAAATCGGCGAACTCGTCGTCGACGAGTTGATGCCGGGCGTTTCGCGCGCGGCGGTGGCGGAGGCGACGGGCTTTCCCGTGACCTTCGCCGCGGATTGCAGGCCGGTCGCACTGCCCGACGCGACGACGCTGGACATTCTCCGTCACCGCATCGACCCGCTCGGCCTGCGCAAGCTCGAATTCGTCGCCGCCCGCGAGCGGGGCGATCTCATCGCCGCCATCATCGCCGCCGACCGCGATCTCGTCGCGCGGCTCGGGAGGACCACCACATGACACCGCTTCACAGCATGACACCGCTTCTCGACATCTCGGCCGCGCGCGTCTTCTTCGACGGCATCTTCACCGAGCCGCGCCTCGCCCATCCCGAGGGTGTCGCGGTGCATAAGGATGGTTCCATCTGGTGCGGGACAGAGACCGGCGATCTCATCCGCATCGCCGCGGATGGCTCCTCGCATGAGCGGCTCGGTTCGACCGGCGGATTCCTGCTCGGCCTCGCCTTCGACAGCGCGGGCCGCTGCTACGCCTGCGATCTGAAGCACGCCGCCGTGTTCCGCTACGACCCGGCAACGCGCGCCTTTGACCGCTTCGCCTCCGCTGGCATCCGCGTGCCCAACTATCCCGTCGTCGACGAGAAGCGCGGCGTCCTCTACGTCACCGACAGCCGCGGCAACGGCAATATCGGGCCGGGTCTCTACCGCTTCGACCTTGCGACCGGGGAGGGCGGGGTATGGTCGGACGAGCCGATGGATTTCGCCAATGGTGCCTGCCTCGATGGAACCGGCGACGGGCTTTATGTCGTTGAGAGCGACGTACCCTCTCTCGTCCATGTCTCGATCCGCGCCGACGGTTCGGCCGGGCAAAACCGCCTCGTCAGCGATGCCGTGCAGACGGTGCCGGACGGCGTCGCGCTGGCGTCGGACGGCACGCTCTACATCTCCTGCTATGAGCCGAGCCGCATCTATCGCCTGAAGCCGGGCGGCGCGCTGGAACTGCTGATCGAGGATCCGAAGGCGACGCTGATCGCCCATCCGACCAATGTCGCGCTGAAGGGCGACCGGCTCTATTCGGCCAATCTCGGCCGCTGGCACATTACCGAGATCGATCTCTCGAAACTGCAGGGACGCTGACATGACGGGCGATGCGGAGCTTTTCACGCTGGTGCGCGAGCGCCTCTTTACCGCCGTGATAGGCGACGTCATGGATCAGGCCGGCCTGACCCGGCAGTTCCTGCCGCCGGAGATCCGGGCGCTCGATCCGAACCGCATGCTGGTCGGCCGCGCCATGCCGGTGCTGGAGGCGGACTGCGCCAGCGAGGTGCTGGGCCATAGCGGCGCGGCGGACGCCTTCGGCCTCATGTTCAGGGCGCTCGACCAGCTTCAGGCGGGCGAGGTCTATATCTGCACCGGCGCATCGCCGCGCTATGCGCTGTGGGGCGGGCTCATGAGCACGCGCGCCGCCCATCTCGGCGCGGTCGGCGCCGTCCTCGATGGCTATCATCGCGACACCCGCGAGATCGCGCGGCTCGGCTTCCCGGTCTTTTCAATGGGCTCCTATGCGCAGGACCAGCGGCTGCGTGGCCGGGTCGTCGATTTCCGCTGCGCCATCGAGTTCGACAATGGCTGCCGCGTGATGCCGGGCGACCTCATCGTCGGCGACATCGACGGCGTGCTGACCGTGCCCGCCGCGCATGTCGCCGACATCCTCGCCGCCGCGGTCGCGAAGGTCGAGGGCGAGGACCGCGTGCGCGACATGATCCTCGCCGGCCGCTCGACCGGCGGCATCTTCGAGGAAACCGGCATCATGTGAGGGCGCGCGCGTCGGCTCCATCAGCCGGCGGCGTTTTCCGCTTCGCTCCGCGCATCCTCGCGGGCGCGGGTCGCGCTCAGCAAGGTCTCGCGCGCCGTAGCGAGATGCTTGCGGCAGTAGAACTCCGCATCGAGTTCCTCGCCCGAGCGGAGGCCGGCGATATAGTCGAGATGCTCGCGCACCGCCGTCGCGTTGCGTTCCATCTCGTCGATCTTGCTCCACTGATAGTGGTAGTGAAAGATCAGTGAGATGACGTCGTAGAAATCGATGATGAAGCGGTTGCTCGACGCGCTGTGGATCAGGCGGTGGAAGCGGTCGTCGAGATCGGGAAACCGGCCGAGCCGGGCGCGCGGCGCCTCCAGGAAGGCGCGATGCTCGGCCTCGATCGCATCCAGCGCCGCCCAGGCCGGATGCTCGCGCGGCAGGCGGGCGAAGGCCCGCGCGGAGCGCAGCTCGAACATCTCGCGCACCTCGAACAGCTCCAGCGAGAAGGCCTCGGTGAAGCCGTTCAGCACCCAGTGGCGGTTGCGCTGCTTCTCGATGAGGCCGAAACGCGAGAAGCGGATCATGAATTCGCGCACCGCCGAGGTGCTGACGCCGAGTTCCCGCGCGAAATCGCTCTCGTTGAACTGGCTGCCGGGGCGGATGTCGGAGGAGAGGACGCGGCTCATGAAGGCGCGCTCGACCCGCAGCGAGACCGCGTCGGTCTGGTCCTCGGGAAAATAATCCTCGGCGCGCGGCGCGCGCAGCACCTGCTTCAGGCGGCTGTCCCAGGCGATGAGGCCGGCCGCGACCTGCGCGTCGAGAATGGCGCGCACGGTCGTGCGGCTGACCCCGAGCCGGCGCGCCAGCTCCGCCTCGGATGGAAGCACGCTGCCCTCGACGACAAGAGCGAGGCTCTGGTTGTAGGCCTCCTTGAAGACCGTGTCGCTCTTGCTCATGCGGTGCGGGTGTCCGATCTGAGGTGCGCCCCTCTGGTAGCATAGTCGGGCGCCGCGGCAAACGGTCTCTTATCGATAAGCCTGCCGATCTATGCTGCGATGCGGCGGTATACAATTGGCCTTTGCTGCGACACGGCATGGAATAAGTCATTTCGTTTGTGTGTCGCAAAGCATTGCAGTGCCTCGCTTTGCCGACGAGAAGGGGGTTGCGGACCCGCCGAAAAAGAGGCATCAGTCCTATAACGATAAAAGACGTAGCAGAGCGGGGCGCGTCCTGAACTACGTCTCGGGTGGAGATCGCGCCCAAGGGAAGGAAGAACCGAAATGTCGTTCGCTAGGAAGCCCGTCACCCGCCGCGGCTTCGGCCTGATGGCTGGTGCCGCCGTCATCGCCGCCGGCCTGGTCCAGGCCGCCCCGGCCGCCGCCGAGGAAGTGACGATCCCGATCATCGTCAAGGACACGACCTCGTTCTACTGGCAGATCGTGCTCGCTGGCGCCCGCGCCGCCGGCAAGGATCTCGGCGTCAACGTGCCGGAACTCGGCGCGCAGTCCGAGGCCGACATCAACGGCCAGATCACGATCCTCGAGAACGCCGTCGCCGGCAATCCGGCCGCTGTCGTTATCGCCCCGACCGAGTTCAAGGCGCTCGGCAAGCCGATTGACGAGGCCGCGAAGTCCGTGCCGATCATCGGCATCGACTCGGCTGCCGACTCGAAGGCCTTCACCTCGTTCCTGACCACGGACAATGTCGAGGGTGGCCGCGTGGCTGCCCGCGGTCTCGCGGCGGCGATCAAGGCGAAGACCGGCAAGGAAGCCGGCGATGTCGCGCTGATCACCGCCCTGCCGGGCGTCGGCTCGCTCGATCAGCGCGCCAAGGGCTTCAAGGAAGAGCTGGCGAAGTATCCCGAGCTGAAGCTCGTCGCCGACAAGGTCGCCGATGGCCAGGCCACCACCGGCCTCAACATCACGACCGACCTCCTGACCGCCAACCCGAACCTCGTCGGCGTCTTCGCGTCGAACCTGATCATGGCGCAGGGCGCCGGCCAGGCGATCGCCGAGAACAAGGTGGCCGACAAGGTCGCCCTGATCGGCTTCGACAATGACGACAAGCTCGTCGGCTTCCTGAAGGACGGCACCATCGCGGCGCTGGTCGTGCAGGACCCGTACCGCATGGGCTATGACGGCGTGAAGACCGCGCTCGCCGCCTCCAAGAAGGAGAAGGTCGAGGCCTTCGTCGATACGGGCGCCAACCTGATCACCAAGGCCAATATGGACGAGCCGAAGAATGCGGCCCTGCTGAATCCCAAGGTGAAGTAAGGCCGACGGCGCGCCGCGCTTGGGGGAGGGCGGCGCGCCGACATCTTTGACAGCCTTCAGATGGCTCTGGCAGGCCCGGACGGAACGAGGACATGAGCGCGACCCATTTTGCGACGCCGGAGGCGGCGCCCCTTGCGAGCGGCGACATCATCCTCGAGCTCCGCGATCTCGAAAAGCGCTACGGGCCGGTGCTGGCGCTGAAGCCGGCCAGCCTCGCCTTCCGCCGCGGCGAGATTCACGCCATCGTCGGCGAGAACGGCGCCGGCAAGTCGACGCTGATCAAGCTCCTGACGGGCGTCATCCCGCGCACGTCCGGCGACATCCGCTGGAACGGCAAGTCGGTCTCGCTGGCGACGCCGCAGGAGGCGATCGACCACGGCATCAACGCCGTCCACCAGGAAGTCATGCTCTGCCGCCACCTGTCGGTGGCCGCCAACATCTTCCTCGGCGACGAGACGGTGAAGTTCGGTCTGCTGCAGAAGCGCGACATGGTCCGTGCCGCGCAGGCGATCCTCGACGACATGGGTTTCCAGCTGCCGGCCGCCGCACAACTCGATTCGCTCACCATCGGCCAGCAGCAGCTGGTCGCGACAGCCCGCGCGGCGAAGCGCGGCACGAAATTCCTGATCTTCGACGAGCCGACGGCCTATCTGACCCGCCAGGAAGCGGCGCAGCTCTTCACGCTCATCCGCCGCCTGAAGGCCGAGGGCGTCACGATCGTCTATATCTCCCACCGCATGGAGGAGATCTTCGAGCTCGCCGACCGCGTCTCCGTCCTTCGCGACGGGCAGATGGTGGGAACGCGCGACATCGCCGCGACCGACGACAACGAGCTCGTCGCGCTGATGATCAACCGCACGATCGAGCAGATCTATCACAAGGAGCAGATCCCGTTCGGCGAGACGCTGATCGAGACGCGCCACCTTTCAGGCAAGGGCTTCAGCGACGTGTCGCTCTCGATCCGCCGCGGCGAGATCGTCGGCCTCTACGGGCTCATCGGCGCGGGGCGCAGCGAGTTCGCGCTGTCGCTGTTCGGGCGCAATCCGAAGACGTCTGGCGAGATCCTCTGGAAGGGCAAGCCTGTCTCGATCACCAGCGAGCGCAAGGCGATCGACCTTGGCATTGCGCTGGCGCCGGAAAGCCGCCGCGACCAGGGCCTCAACCTCAACCTGCCGATCGGCCTCAATCTCAACCTGCCGATCTACGAGCGGCTGACGAAGGGCTTCGTCATCTCCGCCGGCGAGGAAGCCCGTCGCGCCGACAAGCAGATCCGCGATCTCTCGATCAAGACGCCGAGCCGGCGCTCGCTCGCCTCGTCCATGTCGGGCGGCAACCAGCAGAAGATCGTCATCGGCAAGTGGCTCAATCACGGCGCCGACCTCTTCATCTTCGATGAGCCGACGGTCGGCGTCGATGTCGGCACCAAGGCCGAGATCTACCGGCTGTTCGCCGCGCTCCTCAAGGAGGGCGCTGGCATCCTCTTGATCTCGAGCTATCTGCCGGAAGTCTATGAGCTCGCCGATACGCTGCATGTGTTCCGCAGCGGCCGGCTGGTCGGCAGCAATCCGTTCCATGGCGCGAGCCATGAGGAAGTCCTTGCCGAGGCGATCGGCGTCTAGCGAATTTCGCGCCTCGAGGCGCGCCTGCGGCCAGCGGCGCGACGGGGGTTTCAGGTCAAGGGGAGGAAGGTCTCGACATGTCAACGGTGGATGCCGCTTCGGCGAAGGCCTCCCAGGCGCGGCGCAATTACAGTTTCCTGTTCGCGCTGACTCTGCTTGGCCTGCTCGTGCTGCTCTGGGTGGTGCTCGCGATCGCGACGCCGAACTTCATGAGCGACAAGAACATCTCGAACCTGCTCCGGCAGGGTTCGATGATCGCCATCCTCGCCGTCGGGCAGACCTTCGTCATCATCACGGCCGGCATCGATCTTTCCGTCGGCGCCGTGGTCGGCTTCACGACGGTCATCATCGCGCTGCTCATCAATGCCGGCGTTCCGGTGTGGCTCTCGATCCTGATCACGCTGCTGGTCGGGCTCGGCATCGGCCTCTTTCACGGCTTCGGCATCACCAAGATGGGCCTGCCGCCCTTCATCATCACGCTGGCGACGCTGACCTCGCTGCGCGGCATCGGCCTCCTGATCACCAACGGCTCGACGATCTCGATCGACAATGACGATTTCACCGCCTTCGCCACCAAGGATTTCCTCGGTATTCCGAGCCTCTTCTGGATGGTGATCCTCGTCGCGGTGCCGGCCTATATCTTCCTCAACCATACCCGCTGGGGCCGCTATCTGTTCGCGGTCGGCTCCAATCCGGAATCGGCACGCCTCTCCGGCGTCCGCGTCAACGGCGTGATCTATCTCGCCTATGCGCTGTCTTCGGTGTTCGCCGCCTTTGTCGGCGTGCTGCTCGCCACCCGCATTGGCATCGGCAATGCGACGCAGGCCGAGGGCTGGGAACTGCAGGCGATCGCCTCGACGGTCATCGGCGGGTCGAGCCTCTTCGGCGCCGTCGGCTCGGTGCATGGACCGCTCATCGGCGCCTTCATCCTCGCCACCATCAACAACGGCGCCAATCTCCTGAACGTCAACTCGTTCTGGCAGCGCATCATCACCGGCGGCCTCATCATCGTCATCGTCTATTTCGACCAGCTGCGCCGCCGCGGTCGCTGACGACCCGGCCGGCCGGTCACGGAGCATTCCTCATGAAGGCCCTTCTGTGCGTCGAGCCCGGCCGGCTCGAACTCGTCGACCGCCCGGCGCCGCCCGCGCCGGGTCCGGGCGAAGCGGCCGTCGACATCCGCCATGTCGGCATCTGCGGCACCGACTATCACATCTATGAGGGCAAGCACCCGTTCCTCGCCTATCCGCGGGTGATGGGCCACGAGCTGTCCGGCGTCGTCGCCGAGACGGGCGAGGGCGTCGCCATTGCGCCCGGAACGCCGGTCGTCATCAATCCCTATCTCGCCTGCGGCCATTGCGTCGCCTGCCGGGCCGGCAAGCCAAATTGCTGCACGTCGATCACGGTGCTCGGCGTGCATGGCGATGGCGGCATGACGGAGCGCGTCGTTCTTCCTGCCGGCAATCTCTATCCGGCCGACGGCCTCTCGCTGCGCGACGCGGCCACCGTCGAGTTCCTGGCCATCGGTGCGCATGCGGTACGCCGTTCGCGGGCCGAGCCGGGCACGCGGGCGCTCGTCGTCGGCATCGGCCCGATCGGCCTCGGCGCCGCGATTTTCGCGCGTATCGCCGGCCTCGAGGTGACTTTGCTCGACGCCAGCGCCGAACGCCTCGCCTTCGCCCACGACCGCCTCGGCTTCTCGGCCGGCTTCGCCACGGGACCCGATGCCGAGGCCCGGCTGATGGCGCATACCGGCGGCGAGGGCTTCGAGACGGTTTTCGACGCGACCGGCAATGTGAAGGCGATCGAAGCCGGCTTCACGCTGGTCGCGCATGGCGGCAGCTATGTGCTGATCTCGGTGGTGAAGGATCGCATCGCCTTCGCCGATCCCGAATTCCACAAGCGCGAGATGACGCTGATCGGCAGCCGCAACGCCCTCAAGGCGGATTTCGAGCATGTCATGGCCTCGATCCGCGCCGGCAAGGTGCCGCTCGACGCGCTCGCGACGCATGAGACGACCCTCGAAGGCGCGGCCCTGGACCTGCCGCGCTGGGCGCATGCCAAGGACGGCCTCATCAAGGCGATCATCACCGTCGGCGGCTGATCACGCGATGGCACGGAGCGCGTTCAGATTTACCGGAGCGCCCGCAGCGCGTTGAGAATCACCGCGACATCGATTGCTTCCTGCAGCAGCGCGCCGGCCACCGGCGGCAACAGGCCGAAGGCGGCGGCGATCATCGCCGCGATCGACAGCCCGAGCCCGACAAGCACGCTTTCCAGCGCGATCCGTCGCGTGCGGGCCGCGATGACGAGGGCGAGCGCGAGGCGGTCGATCCGGTCGACCAGCAGCACGACATCGGCGCTTTGCGAGGAAGCCGCTGCGCCGCGCGCCCCCATGGCGACGCCGACGCTGGCGCCGGCGAGTGCCGGCGCATCGTTGACGCCGTCGCCGACCATCACTGTCGGCGCTGCCCGCTCCTCCTCATGGACGAGTTCGAGCTTGTCCGAAGGCGACATGCCGCCCCGTGCCGCGTCGAGGCCGAGGGCATGGCCGACGCCGGTCGCGATCTCGGCAGCATCGCCCGAGGCGAGCACGACGCGCCGGATGCCGGCGGCGCGAAGGCCGCGGATCATGTCCGGTGCCTCGGGACGAATGCCGTCGGCGAGGAGGATCAGCCCTGCCAGCCTGCCGTCGATCGCCACGGCCACCACGGCCGAGCCCGGCGGAATGGCCTCGTCCAGCTCGGACGCGCCGTCTTCGCTCAGCGCATGCACATAGGCGCGGCCGCCGACCACCACGTCATGGCCGTCGACAGTGCCCGTAACGCCGGCGCCCGCCATCTCGGATACGGCGTCCGGCGGGATCAAGGCGAGGCCTCGGGCATGCGCCTCGGCGACGAGGGCCTCGGCGATGACATGGTTGGAGGCCTGGTCGAGCGAAGCGGCGAGGCGCAGCAGTTCGTCCGGGTCGATGCCCTCGCGTGTGCGGATCGCGACGACGCGGGCAAGGCCGAGCGTCAGCGTGCCGGTCTTGTCGAGGATGACCGTGCGCACGCGGCCGAGCGTCTCCAGCGCGCCGCCATGCTTGATGAGGATGCCGGAGCGGGCGGCACGCGACATGCCGGATACGATCGCGACGGGCAGCGCGAGGATGAGCGGGCAGGGCGTCGCGACCACCAGCACCGCGAGGGCGCGGATCGGATCGGCGGAGGCCCACCAGGCGGCGCCGGCGATGACGAGCGTCAGAAAGAGGAACCAGATTGCGAAGCGGTCGGCGATGCGGATCGCCGGCGCGCGGCTCGACGCCGCCTGCTCGACCAGGCGGACGATATTGGCATAGGTGCTCTCAGCCGCCGGCCGCGACGAGATGATCTCGACCGCCTCGCCGGCATTGGCGACGCCGGAGAGAACCTCGTCGCCGGCGGCTTTCGACACCGGCAGGCTCTCGCCGGTCAGCGCCGACTGGTCGAAGCTGCCGCCGCCTGTCGCGAGCGCGCCATCGACCGGCACGACCTCGCCCTTGCGGATCAGCAGCCGGTCGCCCGGCGCGATCGATCCGACATCGACCTCGCGCAGGCCGCCCGGCTCGATGCGCATGGCCGTCCGCGCGACGCGGCCGAGCAGCGCCGTCATCTCGCGGCGCGCCCGACCCTCGGCATAGCTTTCGAGAAGCTGCCCGCCGGCATACATCAGCGCGACGACATTGCCGGCCAGAGGCTCACCGAAACCGAGCGCCGCCGACATGGAGAGCGCGGCCACGATATCGAGGCCGACATCGCCGCGCCTGAGGCTGGTAATGATCTCGACGATGAGCGCCGCGAGCACCGGCAGCGTCGCGGCTGCGAAGACGAGCCCCGGCCAGCTCGCGCCGAGCGCGAGCCCGGCCAGCCCCGTGGCGAGGCCGGCGAGCGCGACCACGACCAGGGTGAGCCGCATCTTCGATGCCGCAAGCCCGCTTCCCGCCATCCCGGTCGCCGCCATGCGTTCCTCCGTCGATTGGAAGTATTCTAGCGCATTGAACAGATGGGCCGCACTGCGGCGGATCAAGTTCGCGTTCATTGCCGGCGAGGCGAGCCATCTGGCGTGCGGGCAAGGCCTCGCCTAACCTCTGGCCGGCGCGGCGCCGGTCAGGCAGCCTCGGCGGCGAGCGGCCGCTTGAAACGGGAGGGAAGGACGATGCCATTCGCCTCGCGCGGCGGCGTATCGCTCGCTTATGAACGGCACGCCGGCGCCCTGCCTCCTGCCGTGCTCATCCATGGCTGGTGCTGCGATCGCAGCTATCTGGCACCGCAGGCCGCGCATTTCACAGCTGCCGGCCGGGCCGTCCTCGAACTCGACCTTCGCGGCCATGGCGAGAGCGACAAGCCGCAGCAGGACTATCCCATCCACGCCTTTGCCGATGATGTCGCCTGGCTCATCGACACGCTGGCGGTCGAGCGGCCGATCCTCGTCGGCCACAGCATGGGCGGCATCATCGCCTATGACATCGCCGCCCGCTATCCGGAGCTCGCCTCCGCCATCGTGATGATCGATTCCGCCGTCGTGCTGCCCGAGCATGCGCGCGCGGCGATTCCGCCCTTCCTCGAAAAGCTCCGCCAGCCGGACTATGCGGAGGTCGTGGCCGACTATGTGGGGTCGGCCCTCTTCATTCCGTCGGACGATCCGGAGCGGAAGGCTGCGATCCTCGCGGCCATGGCCGCGGCGCCCTATCACGTCCTGGTCTCGGCCTATTGCGGCCTTGCGGATTACGATGCGGCGGGCGCGGGCAGCGTCGCGGTTCCGGCTCTCCATATCGCCGCCGACGAGCCCTCGCCGCGCTGCGACCTCGCGCGCCTCGCCGCGCTCGTGCCGCAGCTCCAGACGGGCCGGACCGTCGGCTCCGGCCATTTCTGCCAACTGGAAGTGCCGGAGCAGGTCAACGCCATGATCGACCGCTTTCTCAAGCTGTCGGTCGGCGGCTGACGAAGGGGGATGGTGCGGGCGGACGGCATTGAGCCCCAGTTTCAGGCTCCTGACCGGCCGAGCAAACTCGATCCCTATGCCGACAAGCTCGCAGCGATGCTGCGGGTCGAGGGCGGCAAGTCGCGCAAGCACAAGCGCACGGTTAAGCAGTCGCACGCCGATTTGGTGACGCTGGGCTATGGGGGGTCGTACAACCGGGTCGCGGCGTTTACCCGGGACTGGAAGGCCGCCCGGCTGCGCGAGCAGCAGACCAGCGGCCGAGGGACCTTCGTGCCCCTGGCCTTTGTACCGGGCGAGGCGTTCCAGTTCGATTGGTCGGAGGACTGGGCAATCATCGCCGGCGAGCGCACCAAGCTCCAAGTCGCTCATTTGAAGTTGTCCTACAGCCGCGCCTTCACGCTGCGAGCCTACCTGCTCCAGACCCACGAGATGCTGTTCGATGCCCACAACCACGCCTTCAGGGTGCTGGGCGGCGTGCCGCGGCGAGGCATCTACGACAACATGAAGACGGCGGTCGACAAGGTCGGCCGCGGCAAAGAGCGCCAGGTCAATATCCGCTTCTCAGCCATGGTGAGCCACTTCCTGTTCGAGGCGGAGTTCTGCAACCCAGCCTCCGGTTGGGAGAAGGGGCAGATCGAGAAGAACGTACAGGATGCTCGTCATCAGCTCTGGCAACCCGTGCCGAACTTCCCCTCGCTGGAGGCCCTGAACGAGTGGCTGGAGATCCGGTGCCAGGAGCTGTGGTCACAGACTGAGCGCGGCTCGCAGCCGGGCCCGATCGCCGATGCGTGGGCCGAAGAGATCCGTCACCTGATGACGATGCCGCGGCCGTTTGACGGCTTCGTAGAACACGCCAAGCGGGTTTCCCCGACCTGTCTCGTCCATCTCGAGCGCAATCGCTACAGCGTGCCGTTCGTCCTTCAAAATGCCTCCCTGGCATTTTGTGCGCTCCGCGCACTCGTCCTCACCCTTCGCCAACCGCCCGGTGAGCCTGCGGGTCTATTCCGACCGGATCGTCGTCGTCGCCGAGGGTCAGGCGATCTGTGAGTATCGCCGCGTGTTTGCGCGCTCGCACGATCGCCTGAGCCGGACCGTCTATGACTGGCGCCATTATTTGGCCGTGGTCCAGCGCAAGCCCGGCGCCCTGCGCAACGGCGCCCCCTTCGCCGAGATGCCGCCGGCGTTTCGATCCTTGCAGCAGCATCTGCTCAAGCGGCCAGGCGGTGACCGAGAGATGGTGGAGATCCTGTCTCTGGTCCTCCAGCATGACGAGCAGGTCGTGCTCGAGGCTGTCAAACTCGCCTTGCAGGCCGGCGTGCCGACCAAGATCCACATCCTCAACCTGCTGCACCGATTGATCGATGGCACGCCGCTGAGCACGCCGACGATCCCGGCTCCTTCCGCCCTCGCGCTGACCACCGAGCCGCAGGCTAATGTCGAACGCTATGACGCCCTACGCCGGGCCAGGGAGGCGCGCCATGCGTCATGATCCAGCCAGCGGAGCCCTCGTCATCATGCTGAGAAGCCTCAAGATGCACGGCATGGCACAAGCTGTCGCCGAACTCACCGAACAGGGATCGCCCGCCTTCGAGACCGCCATGCCGATCCTCTCGCAGCTCCTGAAGGCCGAGACTGCCGAACGGGAGGTGCGATCGACCGCCTACCAGATCAAGGCCGCGCGCTTCCCACCCTATCGTGACCTCGCCGGCTTCGACTTCACCAGCAGCGAGGTCAACGAGGCGCTGGTGCGTGAGCTCCATCGCTGCGAGTTCCTCGACGATGCGCACAACGTCGTCCTGATCGGTGGTCCCGGCACTGGCAAGACCCACATCGCCACAGCTCTCGGCGTACACGCCGTCGAGCATCATCACAGGCGGGTCCGCTTCTTCTCTACCATCGAGCTCGTCAACGCTCTTGAGCAGGAGAAGGCGCAGGGAAAGGCCGGCCAGATCGCCAGCCGGCTCGTTCACGCCGATCTCGTTGTCCTCGACGAGCTCGGCTATCTGCCGTTCGGCAGCTCCGGGGGCGCCCTGCTCTTCCACCTGCTGAGCAAGCTCTATGAGCGCACCAGCGTGGTCATCACCACCAATCTCAGCTTCTCCGAATGGGCTACCGTCTTCGGTGACGCCAAGATGACAACCACCCTGCTCGACCGGCTCACGCACCACTGCCATATCCTCGAGACCGGCAACGACAGCTTCCGCTTCAAGACCCGCTCGGCAAATCCACCGAAACCCTCAAAGGAGAAGTTCCGAAGCTTGACCCCGACCTGACCTGAGAACACCATCACCCCGGGTCAATTCTCGGTGGAAGTCCAGGGTCACTTCTCCGCGGAGATCTACACGCGTTGAGGCGGGGAGGGGCGAATGCCCAGTCTTTGGATCTTGTGTGTTCATGATTTGTTCCTAAAACTACCAGAACCGGGAACCTGTCTTCAGTGAGGATCTGGCGGGACGACGCGCGCCGTGACCAGTCCAACCGAAGCGCCGGGTATTCGCGCAAAGGCCCCCCGCTCCGTTCTTGCTAGGATGGCGTGGTCCGGCGCAGCTCTGGACTGACGAGGCTCAGCATCCGCAATACCTCCCGCGGAGCTGGCTTGCGCCATACGGTCTGGAAGCATTCGACGACGTTTTCGGCGGTGACCGCAAGGCCTGGAAGCGCGACCCAATCCGGCGTCAGGCGTCCGAGAAGCGCACTGACAGTGACCGAGGCGGCCGTCTCCCCCTGGCGGAACGGCTGCTGCGCGGCGATGGCGACGAGCGAATTGTTGGCCGCAAGGCCGATCGCGGCGTCCTGGCCAAGATCGACCGTCACCATCGGAATCTTGCGACCGAGCGTCGTCAGCACGCCGGCGGAAGCGATCGACGGGGTATCCCAAACGACGAAGAGGCCGGCGATGCCAGGGTGATCGTTGAAAAGACCGCGCGTGACGCGGGCAGCATCGGCGAGCGAGGGGAAGCGGCGAACCTGCAGCCGGACATCCGGACGGTTGATCCGCATCCACTTCACGAAAGCGATCTCGCGCTCGTTTGTCGCGAAAAAGTCCGCCTCGTAGCCGAGCACGCCAACCTCGCTACCCTCAACAACATGCGGCGACAGACATTCGGCCGCGATCTTGCCGAGACCGAAATTGTCCGCAGAGATGAGCGAGGTGTAATCCTTGCCTGGCAGGAGGCCGGTCGGCACATTGTCGAGCAGGACCAGCTTGATGCCGGCCGCCGCGATGCGCGCGTGGGCGGCAGCGATCTTGGCGTTGGCGACCGGCAGCGAGACGATCGCGTCCGGCGCCTCGGCGATCAAGCGGTCAAGCGCCTCGATCTGCACATCCGGCGTGAAGGCGCAGTCGACGACATCAATGACAGCGACGCCGCAGTCGCCGAGCATGCCGATCAGCCCCGAGAGCTGCTGCTTGGCCCAGTCGCTCGCCAGTGTGTGCAAAACAATAGCGACGCGGAAGCCACGCGCCCGCGCCCGTACCATGTCCTCCGGCAGAAGGAGGACCCGTTCGGGAGCCGAAGCCCGCTCTCCATGCGGGCCGAGACCAGAAATCGCCATGTCCTTCCTCCTCACACGTCCGGCGGCCGGACGATGTGCTCCTCCGCGAGCCTCTTTCGCGCGATCTCGTCTTTCATCCGCTGAAAAAGCGGATGCGCCTGGGGACTGCCGGCCATGATCCAGTCGCGCAGGATGGCGGGCGAGAACACGCCTTCGACCGCGACGATGGCGGCTCCCACCAATCCGGCCGAGCTGCCCATCTGCGAGCGGATGACCTGCAGATCCCGGCTCACCAGCGGGTGGCAGGCGCCGTAGATCGCTTCGCGCGCGGCGGCAAGGAGAATGTCGTTTGTCTGTGCGATCGAGCCCGAAAGCACGATGAGCGCCGGATTGAGCATGTTCGCGAGGGTGGCGACTACCTGGCCGATCAGCCGGCCGCTCTGAGAGAGAATCTCGATCGCGGCGGCGTCGCCGACCTGTGCTGCCTGCGCCACTTCGAGCGCCGTAATCTCGCCGCCACGGCGCATGTGCTCGGCAAGGATCGAGCTCGCTCCGCGCTCCGCCGCGTTGCGGCCTTCCTGCGCAATATGGTCGGAGCCGGCCATCGCTTCGAGCGTGCCGCTGCCCCCTGGCGCCGAAACGGGCACGGATCCGATCAGCCCGACTGCACCCTGCGCACCGCGAAACAGGGCGCCATCACTGCCGAGGCCGGCGCCGATGCGCTTGCCGACTTTGACGAAAAGGATGGTCCGATGGCCGCTTCCTGCACCGGCATGGAGCTCGCCCATCGTCATCGTCTCGACGCTGGAGCGAAGCCAAACCGGCGCGTCGAACGCGCCGACCAGTGTCTCGACGAGCGGAAAGCTGTCCCAGCCGGGCAGCACTGCGGGCGTGGTTCCAAGAAACATCGCCTCGCCGCCATCCGGCACCGCGCCGGGCACCGAAATCGAGATGCCATAAAGCGGCGGGTTGCCTTGCCGCTCGAGAATCCAGCGGAACAGCGTGATCAGCCGTTCGGCCAGCGCCGATACGGGCTGGGTCAGTTCGCTCGCCTCATGATGCTCCATCAAGAGGGCACCGCCGAGATCGGCGATCCCAACACCAAGCGCCGTCTGATCGAGCGTCGCGACGAGGATCCGGCCGCGATCGGCGCTGAACCTCACAAGACGGGGTGCACGGCCGCCGGTCGCCGCGCCAAGCTCGCTCTCGTCGATCAATCCGAGTTCGGCGAGCGTCCCGAGCCGATCGGCGACGACCGCGCGACCGAGTTCGCTTTGGCGCTCGATTTCCTGGCGCGTGGTGGCCTGCTCTGAGCGAACCAGATTGAGAATCTGAACAAGGCTTGGCGAGGCCGTCTCGGAGACGCGCGGGCGGCCTTTCCGGCGCGGCTGGGCAGCTACTCCCGCAAGGGCCGGCGTCGACATGTCTCGTCCTCTCTGCCGCGTCGCATTCGCTCCTTCATAAGACCGGCCGTTCCGACTGGCAACGCCGCACTTATGCATTAAATCTGCAAAAGAGTGCCTTGTTATGATCTTAAATCGTTGACATCGATTTTTTCCCGCCTTAAGCCATCGTCACGGTTCGAGGCAAGCACTGGGAGGAGATGCCATGTCGAGCTTCAAGCTCGCCTATCACGCGAATTGCTGGGGAAGCCTCGGCGGAGACGCGGTTGGCGTCACGTCGATCACCAACCTCGCCTATCGCACCTTCGGCGACATGCGCCGGGCTTTCGCTGACATCGCGACGGCCGGCTACGAGGGCGTCGAGCTCTTCGACGGCAACCTGCTCGATTTCAGCGCCGATGAGATGCGCGCGCTGCTGGCCGACAACGGGCTGACGCTCGTTGCGACCTATGCCGGTGGCAATTTCATCTTCGACGACATCCTGCCGGAAGAGTTGGCGCGCGTCGTCCGCGCGGCGGACCGGGCTGCCGAACTCGGAGCGCCCCATCTCGTGGTCGGTGGCGGCGCCAAGCGTTTCGACGGCATACGCGAGGCGGATTATCCGCGTCTTGCGGCAGCGCTCGACCGCGTCAAGGAAATCGCCGAAGAGCGCGGGCTGACCGCCCACTACCACCCGCACCTCTCGACCATCGTCGAAGGGCCTGAGGAAGTTCGCAAGATCTTCTCGCTGACCGGCATCGACTTCTGCCCGGACACCGCGCATCTCGCGGCCGCCGGCGGCGATCCGGCAGCGCTGATCCGCGAGCATGTGGCGCGCATTTCCTATGTGCATCTCAAGGGCTTCCAGAAGGAGCCCTTCGCCTTCACGCCGCTCGATCGGGGCGACATCCCGACGGACGCGATCATCGCGGCGCTCCGCGAAATCAAGTTCGACGGCTGGGTGTGCACGGAACTCGATTCCTGGGCCGATCCGCTGGAGGGCGCGAAGGCCAGCAGGAGCTATCTCGAATCGGCCTGAGGGCCGCGACCGGGGCGAAGCCCCACTTCCGGGAGGACTAGCGATGATTTCCAGACGAACCCTGTTGGGCTCGGCCGCTGCGCTGACGCTCGCTCTCGCCTATGCCGGGCCGGCGCTCGCCGACCCTGACCAGGCGCTTGCCGACCTGCAGAAGACGGTTCTTTCCAAGGGCCCCTCGGGCGAGGCACCCGCGCCGGCCTCCAGCGTCGTGCTGACGCCGGACGAACTCGCCAAGATCAAGGACATGAACGCGACCGCGGCCATCGTGATGCATTATGGCGGCAATGACTGGTCGCGCGCCCAGATCAACGGCCTGCAGAAGCAGTTCGCCGACATGGGCATCAAGGTGCTCGCGGTGACCGATGCCGGCTTCAAGCCCGAGAAGCAGGTCGCCGATATCGAGACGATCATGGCCCAGAAGCCGAATATCATCGTCTCGATTCCGACCGACCCGACCGCAACCGCCGCCGCCTACAAGGCAGCCGCTGCAGCTGGCACCAAGCTCGTCTTCATGGACAACGTCCCGACCGGTTTCACAGCCGGCAAGGACTATGTCTCGGTCGTCTCGGCCGACAATTATGGCAACGGTGTCGCCTCGGCGCATCTGATGGCCAAGGCGCTGGGCGGCAAGGGCGATATCGGCGTGGTGTTCCACGCGGCTGACTTCTTCGTCACCAAGCAGCGCTATGACGCCTTCAAGGCGACGATCGCCTCCGACTATCCGGACATCAAGATCGTTTCCGAGCAGGGCATCGGCGGCCCGGACTTCTCGGGGGATGCCGAGAAGGCCGCCTCGGCGATCCTGACGTCCAACCCGAACGTCAAGGGTATCTGGGCGGTCTGGGACGTGCCGGCCGAAGGCGTGATCTCGGCGGCGCGCAATGCCGGCCGCGACGATCTCGTCATCACCACCATTGACCTCGGCGAGAATGTCGCGATCTCCATGGCCCAGAACGGCTTCGTCAAGGGCCTCGGCGCACAGCGTCCCTATGACGCCGGCGTCGTGGAAGCGAAGCTCGCCGGCTATGGCCTGCTCGGCAAGGAAGCGCCCGGTTTCGTCGCCCTGCCGGCTCTGCCGGTGACGCGCGATACGCTTCTCGACGGCTGGAAGGCTGTCTATTCCACCGACGCGACCGACAACGTCAAGAAGAGCCTCGGCCAGTAGGGCCTCATGCACGGGGCATCGCCATACGCCCCGTGCACCATTTGAACGGTCCGATCTGCGCCAGCCTCCCGCCAGAACGGTGGACGGCCGCTGCTGGCCGGGGCCGCTCTCTTTCAGGAGAAAACCGATGACCAAAGTGATGAACGTCGCCATGATCGGGGGCGGCTTCATGGGCAAGGCGCATGCCATGGCCTATGCCTCCATGCCGATGTTCTTCTGGCCGGCCCCGGCCATTCCCCACCGCAAGGTGGTGGTCGACGTCACCGACGGCATGGCCGAGGAAGCCCGCCGCCGCTATGGCTTCGAAGAGGCGTCGTCGGACTGGCGCGCTGTCGTCGCCCGGCCGGATATCGACGTCGTCGACATCTGCACGCCCAACAACGTCCACGCCGAGATCGCCATCGCCGCGGCCAATGCCGGCAAGCACATCATCTGCGAGAAGCCGCTGGCGCGCACCGTCGACGAGGCGCGGGCGATGGTCGAGGCGGTCAAGGCCGCCGGCGTCATCCACATGGTCGCCTTCAACTATCGCCGCACGCCCGCCGTGGCGCTTGCCAAGAAGTTCATCGAGGAAGGCCGGATCGGCCGCATCCTGAACTTCCGCGGCACCTATCTGCAGGATTGGTCGGCCGATCCGGACTCGCCGCTCTCCTGGCGCTTCCAGAAGAAGATCGCCGGTTCCGGTTCCGTCGGCGACATCGGCACGCATGTGGTCGATCTCGCGCATTATCTCGTCGGGCCGATCGCCGAGGTGATCGCGATGACCCCGACCTACAACAAGACGCGCCCGCTGCAGCAGGGCGGCGTCGACAAGCTCGGGGCTGCCGAGAAATCCGCCGATGCCGAGCGCGGCGAAGTCGACGTGGATGACGAGCTCGTCTCGATGCTGCGCTTCCGGGACGGCGCGATCGGCAGCCTGGAGGCGACCCGTAACGCCTATGGCCGCAACAACTTCATCACGCTAGAAATCCACGGCACCAAGGGCTCGATCCACTTCAACTACGAGCGCCGCGACGAGCTTCAGGTGATGTTCGCTGACGATCCGGCCGATGCACGCGGCTTCCGCACGATCTATACCGGACCGGCTCATCCCTATGGCTCGGGCCTCTGGCCGATCCCGGCTCTCGGCATCGGCTATTCGGAGACCAAGATCGTCGAATGCTATGACTTCTTCTCCGCGATCGCGAAGAAGCAGCAGCCGAGCCCGAACTTCAATGACGGCCTTCTGACAGAACTCGTGGCCGACGCCTTCATCCGCTCGGGCGAGAGCGGTGTCTGGGAGAAGGTTGGATGAACGCCAGTGCCGCCGCCGTCCGCATGACCGGAATTTACAAGGCCTTCGGGGGCGTGCGCGCGCTTGACGACGTCGGCCTCGAAGTCCTGCCCGGTGAGGTCCATGCGCTGCTCGGCGGCAATGGCGCGGGCAAGTCGACGATCCTCAAGATCCTGAACGGGGTTCATCGCCCCGATCAGGGCTCGATCGAGGTCGGCGGCGTGCCGCTCACGACGCATACGCCGGAGGCCTCCCGCGCCGCCGGCATTGCCATGAACTACCAGGAAATGAGCCTGGTCCCGACTTTGACCGTGGCCCAGAACATCTTCCTGACGCGCGAGTGGCGGGACGGCATCGGCTTCATCGACGATGGCGAGGCCGAGCGCCGCGCCGCGGAAATCTTCGCGATGCTCGAAGTCGTCGTCGACCCGAAGGCGGTGGTCGCCGACCTCGGCGCCGGCCAGAAGCAGCTGACCGAGATCGCCAAGGCGATCTCGCAGGACGCGAAGGTGCTGGTGCTCGACGAGCCTTCGACGGCGCTCGCCGTCTCCGATGTCGAACGGCTGTTCGTGTTCCTGCGCAAGCTGAAGGCGAAGGGCGTCGCGATCATCTATGTCAGCCACCGCATGGACGAGATCGCCCGCATCGCGGATCGCGCGACGATCCTGCGCGACGGCCGCCATGTGATCACGGCGCCGCTGACCGATCTGCCGATCGACACGATGATCGAACATATCGTCGGTAAGCGTTCCAATGGTCTCTCCGATGTCGCGCGCATCCAGGCGACGAAGGGCGAGGCGCTGCTCGAACTGAAGGATGTCAGCGGCGCCCACAAGCCTGAGCACGTCTCGCTGACGCTGCATCGTGGCGAAGTGCTCGGCCTTGCAGGTCTGCTCGGATCGGGCCGATCGTCGCTCGCGCGCGTCATGGCCGGGATCGACCCCGTCGTGGGCGGTGAAATCCGCATCAAGGGCAAGGCCGTCGCCATCCGCAAGCCCAGTGACGCGATCGCGGCCGGCGTGGCGCTGGTCCCGGAAGCGCGGGCGACGCAGGGCATCATTCCGGCCCATTCGGTTGCCTCGAACATGATCCTTGCGGTCATCAGCCGCCTCTCGAAGGCCGGCTTCGTCGACACCAAGGCGGCCAACGCGCTCACCGATGCGCAGATCGAGCGCCTGAAGGTGAAAACGGCGAGCCGCGATCACGCCGTCGCGACCCTCTCAGGCGGCAACCAGCAGAAGGTCGTGATCGGCAAGTGGCTCGCGACCGACCCCGACATCCTCATCCTCGACGAGCCGACCGCCGGGATCGACATCGGCTCGAAGGCCGAGATCGTTCGTCTGGTCCGCGAGCTGGCAGCATCGGGGACGGCGATCATCATGATCTCCTCCGAGCTGTCGGAGCTTTTGACCGCGTGCGACCGCATCCTCGTGATGGCCGATGGGCGCGTGCATCAGGACATGCCGCGCGAGGCGCTGGACGACCCGAACGTCCCCGCCGACGACCTGTCTCACCGTCTGCAGGCGGCCGAGCAGCGGCTGCAGATCGAAATCCAGAAGGCCCTCGCGGTTCAGGAGATCTAAATGGCTAGCGCCTTCTTCGCCAACTGGCGGCAGAACATCATCTATATCGGCTTCCTGGTGATCTTCATCGTCTTCGCAGCGACGCTGGCCGACAAGGGATTCCTCAACCCTAACAACCTGCTCAATATCGTGCGCCAGACCGCGATGATCGCGGTGATGGCCATCGCCATGACCTTCGTGCTCTCGGCCGGCGAGATCGACCTCTCCGTCGGTGCCGTGGCCGGCCTCACCACGGTCACGGTCGCCATGGCGATCGCGGCCGGCGGGCCCGTCGTGGGCGTCATCGCCGGGCTCGCCACGGGCCTTGCGGTCGGCATGTTCAATGGCTGGCTGACGACGCGTGTCGGCATCCCCTCCTTCCTCACCACCCTCGCGATGATGGGGATCGCCAAGGGTGTCGCGATGTGGATTTCGGCGACGGCGGCCGTGCCGATCCTCTCGCCCGGCTATTCCTGGCTGTTCGGCGGCGGCAATATCGGGCCGGTGCCTGTCCTTCTCCTCTGGATGGTGATCCTCGGAGCGATTGGCCACATTGTCCTCCGCCGCACCGGCTTTGGCCGGCGGGTCCTGGCGACGGGTGGCGGCGAAACGGCTGCGCGCTATTCGGGCGTCGACACCAAGGCGATTAAGTTCAAGGTGCTGGTCATCTCGTCCTCGGCCGCAGCGCTCGCCGGAATGCTCTATGCAGGGCGCCTGCAATCCGGCCGCTTCCAGCTCGGCGAAGGCGACGAGCTCTCTGTCATTGCAGCGGCCGTGCTGGGCGGGACCAGCCTGTTCGGCGGCCGGGGCACGGTCATCGGGACGATCGTTGGCGCGCTGATGATCGGGCTCATCAATAACGGCCTCATCCTCATGGGTCTCGAATTCAGCCAGCAACTGATCGCCCGTGGCGCGATCATCATCCTCGCCGTTGCGCTCAGCCAGAAGAGGGCCTGACATGACAGCCACCGTCATCGGCACCCTCAGGGCGCGCCCTGAAAGCCGCGAAGACCTGCATCGCATCCTTGCCGCCACGGTGGCGCCGACGCGGGCAGAACCCGGCTGCATCAACTATGACTCCCATGTCGATGCAGCGGACCCCTGCGTCTTCGTCTTCTATGAGAACTGGCGCAGCTAGGCCGATCACGCGACGCATATGAAAATGCCGCATCTGAAGCCGCTACTAGCCGCGCTGGTAGCCTGCTGGCAAAGCCGGTCGATGTCCGCCGGCTCACGATGATCAGCGCTTTGGCGTGAAGCGGCCAATTGCGCAGTTTTGGCTATCCCTCATTTCCCCAATCTTGTCGACGCCCGCGAAAGCTGCAGGTTTGGCGACGAGATCGCTCTATCGGGGCACACTCGGGGCCGAGGCTGATGGGGCGCAACCGGCAGGTCGAGCAGCAGATAAGCCTAGACGAGGGGCAGGAAGGACTGCATAGCGAGCGCGATCGCGCCTTCGGCGACGGGTTTTCGGCCGAGGAGGGACGGGCGGACGATCGCGTCGCGCCCGAGCGGATCGACGACATCGCGCAGGATCATCTGGCGGATCGCGGGGTCGAGATAGCTGAAGATCGGCACCAGCGCGCCGCCGAGCACCACCGTTCCGATATCGAGGACGTTGAGCGCGTTGGCGATCGCCACGCCAAGATAAGAGCCCGCCTCCGACAGGACCGTGCGCACGAGCGCCTCGTTGGCCCGCGACGCGAGGAGGGCGTCGTCGAGCGTCCGCGCGCGCACACCGAATTCGGCCAGCCGGCCGAGGATCGCGCCGGTCGAGAGATAGGCATTGAGCGCCCCCGGACCGCCGATCTCGGCGGGGCGGCCGTTCGGATCGACGATCATGTGCCCGAAGCGCTGCGTCAGGCCGGTGATGCCGTGGTGGATCCGCCCGCCCAGGAAGGGGACGCCGCGTACGATGCTGTCGACATGGATATAGAGGAAGTCGTCGAGATCCCCCGCCGCGCTGGTATAGCGCTCGGCCAGGGCGAAGGCGTGGACATCGTAGGCGACCTCGATCGGACCACCGCCGAAATTTTCGATGCGGGCGAGCATCGCGCGGTCGATGCGGGACCTGGCGGCGGGACCGGGCTGCCCCTTGGCCGGCGCTCCCTCGACGAGGATGCCGATGCCGCGGACGGGCGTCGCCGGGCGAGGCATCGCCTCGCGCAGCCGCTCCAGTTCCGCCATCACCGCATCCTCGGAGGCGCCGGCATCCAGCCGGACTGCCGCTTCCGTGCTGGTATGGATGATCCCGTCGAGGCCCGCCGCCGCGACATGGAACCGTCCGTCCCGCGCGATGGCGAGCCCGAGCAGAAGGCCCGCCGCCGGCTCGATCTCCAGTTGGTCCTCGGGGCGGCCCATGCCGTAGCTCGGCTTGCCCCGCGAGCGCTTCAAGAGACCGTCGGCCTCCAGCTGGTGCACGACGGTGGACACCGTCGACCGGTCGATCGACGTCATGGCGCGCAGCGCGCTCTGCGAGGTGCCCGGATGCTGCCTGATTGCATGGAAAAGGGCGGCCGTGTTATGCCTACGAATGGACTTGGAGTTGAACAACGGCTCCGACGATCCCTGCTGCCTGCGCGCACGCCATGATGACTGGTTGATGGATAGCGCGGGACTCCCTTCTGGTACAGGGCTTGGGAGAGGGCTCAGTCCGATCTTCGGAAAAAATCCGGCGCCTGCTTGACAGCAAAAACGCAAAGCACTTAATCTGACCCTCGGAGGAAGTGCTGAGCCGGGATCGATGTCCGTGGGAGGACGGAGGGTTCAGCCATTTTGCACGATGAAACCTGCAGAAGCGCGGGCCGCCGAGGTTCGTCCGCATCTCGTCGAGGTGCGCAATGTCGTGAAGCGATTTCCGGGCGTCGTGGCGCTCGGCGACGCGGTGCTGGAGATCCGCCGCGGCGAGGTCCATGCCCTCCTGGGCGAAAACGGAGCCGGCAAGTCGACGCTGATCAAGCTGCTCAACGGCATCTATCAGCCCGATGGCGGCACCATCCTCGTCAACGGCGTCGACCAGACCATCGACGGTCCGCGCGCGGCGCAGGCCCTCGGCATCAGCACCATCTATCAGGAGCACACGCTCGCGGCCGACCTCTCGCCGATCGAGAACATCTTTCTCGGCCGCGAGCTCAAGTCGGCCAGCGGCTTCGTCGTCGACCGCGCCGCGATGAAGAAGCGCGCCGAGACGCTCTGGGCGCAGTTCGGTGGCGACCGCCGCGACCTCGGCCGTCCGGTTGCCGAGCTCGGCGGCCTCAAGCAGCGGCTGATCGAGATCATCAAGGCGCTGGCCTTCGAGGCCTCGCTCGTCATCATGGACGAGCCGACGGCCCAGCTGCCGGATGGCGAGAGGGCGCTGCTGCTCGCCCATATCCGCGCGATGCGCGATCGCGGGGTCGCGGTCCTTCTCGTCACGCATCGGCTCGACGAGCTCGCCGGCACCGTCGACCGCGTCACGGTGTTCCGCGACGGCCGCTGGGTCGGCACCATGCCGATGAGCGAGACCAGCGTCGACGACATCATCCACAAGATGGTCGGCCGCGACGTCGGCTCCATGGCCGCCGCCGCCGCGCGCGACGCCGACCAGCCGCTCGACGACGGGGCGCCGGAGGTCCTGCGGGCCGTCGGTCTCGTGCGTCGCGGCGTGCTCCACGACGTTTCGCTGACCCTCAAGGCCGGCGAGGTGCTCGGCATCGGCGGCCTCGCCGGCTCGGGGCGCACCGAGGTCGCGCGCGCCCTGATCGGCGCCGATCCGATCGATGCCGGCACGATCTGGGCGAATGGCCGCCAGGTCTCGCCCTCTTCACCGGCCGACGCGGTCCGGGCCGGCATCTTCATGGTCCCCGAGGAGCGCAAGACGCAAGGGATCGTCGCCGGGCTGGACGTCTCGCGCAACATCACCATCTCGGCGCCGGAAAAGGTCGCGCAGTCGACCTTCATCCAGCGCCGGCGCGAGCGACAGGTGGCCGCCGGCTATGTGAGGGAGCTTCGCATCAAGACGCGCAGCCCGGCGGAATTCATCGAGAATCTCTCCGGCGGCAACCAGCAGAAGGTCCTCTTCGCGCGGGCCCTGTTTTCCGACCCCAACATCATCATCGTCGACGAGCCGACACAGGGCATCGATGTCGGCGCCAAGACGGAGGTCTACCGGCTCATCCGCGATTTCGTGGCGCGCGGCCGCTCCGTCATCGTGATCTCCTCCGAACTGCCCGAACTGCTCGGCCTGTCCGACCGCGTGATGATCATGCGCGAGGGCCGCAAGGCAGGGGAGATCGCCGTTCCGATCGGCGCGGCAGGCGACCAGGCCGCCATGGCGCTGCTGCAGCGCCAGGTCATGGCCTTGGCCACGGGAGGGAAAATTGAACAATAACAACAAATTCCACCTCAGCGACCTCCTGAATGTCGAGGGAGCGACCGTCTTCTTCGCGCTCGCGGTGCTGGTTCTCTTCTCGTCGGTCTTTGCCCCGTCCTTCCTGACGCCCGAGAACATCTCGAACGTGCTCGTGCAGTCCGTCTTCGTGATGATCCTCGGCATCGGCATGACCTATGTGCTGATCTCGGGCGGCATAGACCTGTCGGTCGGCTCGGCCATGGGCCTTGCGGCGGCGGTGTGCGTCTACTGCATCAATGCCGGCCTGCCCCTTCCGCTGGCGTTGCTGCTCGGCCTTGCGACAGGCGCTGCTGCCGGCTTCGTCAACGCCTATCTCATCGTCGGGCTGGGCTTTGCCGATTTCATCGCGACGCTCGGCACGCTGTCGCTCATGCGCGGCATCGTCGAGGTGATGACGGCGAGCACGCGCCTCAACTCGAAGGACCCCGGCTTCATGTTCCTCGCCGGCGGTTCGCTCGGCGGCGTCCCCTTCGCGGTGCTCGTGGCTCTCGTCGTGGCCATCGTCGCCGGGGTCATCCTCGCCCGGACGACGATGGGACGCGCCGTCTATGGCGTCGGGCTCAATCCGAAGTCCTCGTTCCTCGCCGGCGTGCTGGTCAACCGGGTCCGCTTCTCCGTCTTCGTGGTCTCGGGCCTCTGCGCAGGACTGTCGGGCATTCTTCTGGCGTCCCGCCTGTCGTCGGTTCATCCCGCGATGGGCACGGGCTACGAGCTCACGGCGATCGCGGCAGCGGCTCTGGGAGGCGCGAGCCTGTCCGGCGGCCGCGGGTCGGTGCTGGGCACGGCGCTCGGCGCGCTGTTCCTCGCGATCCTCCAGAACACGCTCAGCCTGATGTCCGTGAACGCGTTCTGGTTCCAGATCATCACCGGCGTGATCATCGTGCTCGCGGTCCTGATGGATGGCGGCGTGCGCCGCTTCGTCGCCCAGCGCGCGCGCGCGGCCTGACGGCTTCAACTCCGAAGCCTGAAGCCGTGATCGTGTATTCAAGCAAGCCTGTCCTGCGGAAGGGCACTGACATGACCGTCGTCTCTCAAAATCCGCCGTCGACAAACGGCATCGCCGAAGCCCTGCAGTCTTTCGCAGGCCGCCCCGGCGCCGGAATCTTCCTGTTCCTCGTCGTCTTCCTTCCGGTGATCTCCTTCTTTGCACCCCAGATGCTGCAGGAAGCCAATCTCGCCGGCATCCTCAACCAGATGGTGTTCATCTTCATTCCGACACTTGGAATGACCATCGTGATCATCTCGGGCGGCATCGACCTTTCGGTGGGATCGGTCATCGGTCTTTCCGGCGGCGTCGCGGCGAGCCTGCTCGGCGTCGGGCTGCCCCTGCCCCTGGCGCTCATGGCCGGCATCGCCGCCGGCGCGGCCATCGGCTTCCTCAACGGCATCGTCATCACACGGTTGAAGGTGCCCGATTTCGTGGCGACGCTCGCGATGATGGGTGTCGTCCGGGGCGTGCTCTATGTCTGGACGAGCGGCGTCCCGTTCCGAAACTACATGGATCCGGCCTATTACCTGATCGGCGGGCTCCGCATGGTCGCCGGCAAGCTGACGCTGCCGGTCTTCGTCGCCCTGGCGCTGCTTCTCATCCTGACCTTCGTGCTGAAGCGCACCTGGATCGGGGCTCATTTCCGAGCGACCGGCTCCAACGCCGAGGCGGCGCGCCTGTCCGGAATCCGGCCCGCGCGGGTGAAGCTGATGGCCTATGTCGCCTCGGGTACGCTCGCCGCCATCACCGGCGTCATGCTGGCCGGCCGCCTCACCACCGTCCATCCCGCGATGGGCGCCGGCTACGAGCTCGAGACGATCGCAGCGGCCGTTATGGGCGGCGCGGCCCTGTCGGGCGGCCGGGGGTCGTTCTGGGGCGCGCTCGTCGGCGCGCTGACGCTGACCGTGATCCAGAACGCCATCAACATCCTCAACATCGAATCCACCTGGGAGAACATCATCATCGGCGGGATCATCCTCTTCGCCGTGCTGATCGACCGGGCGGCCATGGCTCTGTCGCGCACAGCCTTGCGCGGCAGGCCGCACTGAAGACCAACCAGGGGCAGCCAACCAAGGAGGACATAATGGCTGACAGGGAGGAGACTATGGACAAGGGCGGCATGTCGCGTCGTCAGATCTTCGGCACGGCTTTCGCCGGTGCCGCGACGGCGGCCGGAACCGCGATGCTGGGATCGCTCGGGTCCGCCGCAATGCCCGGTCGGGCATTCGCACAGGACGCAGCGGGCGGCGGCGCGCCCACCTCGATCGCCTGGGGCGACGAGGCCTGGCGCAAGATCGTCGCCGACAAAGTCGCCGGACGCACCCTGAAGATCGGCTTCACCGGTCCCGCGGCGTCCGAGTTCTATGACGAGATCGAGCACGGCGCCTTCGCACAGATGCGCGCCTATTCGGACCTCTTCGGCGTCAAATGGGACTGGACCTATGCCTCGCCGCAGGAGCATCAGGACATCAACGACCAAGTGAACACGATCGAGGCCTGGGTCACCAACAAGTTCGATGCCGTCCTCGTCTGCACCGCCGGCGACTTCGAGTCGATGCAGAACGTCTATGCGCGGGCCGAGACTGCCGGAACGCGTGTGTTCCAGTTCAACATGCCGGCCGAACTCTGGGATGAGAGCCAGAACCGGGCCATCTCCAATATCGGCTACAACAACGTCATGCAGGCGGGTTACCTCGCCGGCCGCTACATCGCCACCAAGCTCGGCGGCAAGGGCAAGATCATCCTCATCTGGGGTCTGCCGGGCCACTGGTCGACCGCGCGCCGCAAGGGGCTGGACATCGCGCTCGCCGAATTCCCCGATCTGAAGATCGTCGGCGAACAGCGCGGAGACTATGTGCGCGACAAGGCGCTCAACGCCGCGATGAACCTGCTGCAGCGGGACCCGAACATCAACGCGATCTATGGCGAGAACGAGGAAATGGCGCTCGGTGCCTCGCAGGCCATCCAGGCGCTCGGCCTGAAGCCCTGGGACGGGACCGACGGCATCATCACAATCGGCGCCGACGGCCTGAAGTCTGGCTTCGAGTCGATCAAGGAAGGTCAGATGACCGCCACCGTCTCGGTCGGCGCGGTCGACCAGGGCCGCCAGAGCATCGAGACAATCTTCTGGAACCTCATCTTCGATCAGGTTCCGCCCAAGGTCTTCAACGTGCGGACCCAGGTCGTGGACAAGACCAACGTTGACGAGCCGCTCGCCTACGTCACCTGGGCGTTGAGCGTGCCGAAAATCTAGGACCCGCTTCGCTAGAAGCGGATCCTAGATCCTGAACCGGCGGTGCGGGGTGCCTAGGAAACACGAACCCGTGCCGCCCAGCTTGGAAAGACAAGACGATGATCAATGAGAAAGTCAAGCAGTGGTTTCCCACGTTTATCGAGCGCCAGCTGCGCTTCCATGAGCACGAGACCACCGGTGCCGAACAGCTGCCGCCGACGCTCTACAAGGAGCGCATGGATCGCGCGCTGGCCGAGATCGAGAAGCAGGGCTACGACGCCTATATCGTGTATGGCGACTGCTACCGGATGAGCAATATCCGCTGGCTGGTCGACTACCGCACGATCGACGGCGTCTATCCGCAGCCGGAGCTGCTCTATCTCGTGCCGGGCCGCGACCCGGTCTTCTTCCTGCCGATGAGCGAGATTCCCTCGGCCCACAAGGCTTCGGCGATGAACCTCATGGGTGGCGACATCCGCGAGATCCGCGCCGACTGGGAGCCCTTCCTCAAGGAGCGCGCCGCCAAGGACAAGCCGAAGAAGATCGGCATCTCCGGCTATCGCTACATGGACCTCGAATTCTACCCGCCGATGCTGCGGGCCTTCGGCGAGGATGCGCTGAAGCAGGCCATGATCATCGAGCAGCTGAAGTCGGTGAAGACGGAAGCCGAGGTCAATCTGATGCGTCGCGCCGCCCGCGTCTCCGACGCGGCCATCGAGACGCTGATGGAGGTCCTTCGCATCGGCGAGGGCATCACCGAGCGCGAGGCGAACTCGCTCTGCTATGCGGCGATGTTCGCGAAGGGCGGCACCTCGATCGCCTACGACACGATGATCCAGGCCGGCGACAATACCGACGTGCTGTTCCGCCATCCGACCGACCGGCCGATCCGCCGCGGCGAGCTCGTGATGATGGATTACGGCATCCGGGTGAACGGCTATTCGTCGGACAATGCCCGGACCATCGTCTATGGCAACTGCACGAAGGAGCAGCGCCATCTGATGGAGGCCTGCAGCCGTGTCTACGAGGCCGGCCTCGGCCAGATTCGCGCCGGCATGACCGGCATCGAGGCGGACGCGGTCCTGCGGCGTCTCTTCAAGGAAGAGGGCGTCGAGCAATATCTCGTCGCGCCGTCGGAAGGCCGCACCGGCGCCCATGCGACGGGCATGGATCCGGAGGAGGACATCCCCGAGATCGGCAACATGATCGACAACGTGCTCGAGGAGAACCAGACCTTCGCCTATGAGCTCAGCCTGATCATGCCGGGCGTCGGCGGTGTTCGCACCGAGGACCAGGTGGTCGTGCGCAAGGGCGGCCTTGAGCCCTTCCACACCTTCAACCGCTTCCTCTACGTCGAATAGTCGACCAGCCGAAACGAAAGGCGGGCCTCGCGGCCCGCCTTTCATGCCGGCGCTCGGCGCAGCGTCGAACCGATGCCTGTAGCGAAAGCGCTATCCGGCGACGTAGCGGCCGGTGCGCCGGCCATCGTATTGTCAAGAAGCGCTTGCCGGCCGACCGTTCACCATCTAGCGCATGGCGACCGCCAATCGCTGGCTCGCTGGTGAATATGATCGCTTGATGGTCTCCGCTCGCTCAACACGCCGAACATCGGCCGGCATCCCGGAAGGGCCCTATGAGGCGCCGGATGCGGTCCAGGTCGACCCGCATTCCAGCCTCGATGCGAGGCAGGTCGCCGATTTCGTCGAGCAGGTGCATGCCGAGAGCCGCGACCGGCTGCTGGTCGGCGAGGACGCCCGCGCCGTCGCCCTCATCCTCGAACTCATCCGCAACCACTTCGCCGGAAGGCTGACGACGCCGACCTCGCTCGCCCGCTCGTCCAGGCTCAGCCACGGCACTGCCATCCGCACGATGGAGGATCTGGTCCGGCGCGGCCTGATGGTCCGCCGCCCGCGCACTGCGACGGGGCGCTCGTTCTCGCTGCATCCCTCCACCGATCTCCTGTCACGCTGGCATGGCTTCGCGAAGGAGATACGGGTCATTGCCGCGCATCTCTCCGCCGGAAAGCACTCGCGCCTCGGCCGGGCCGCGGAGAACACGGCGACGCTGATACCGCCGCTTGCTGTTCTCGACGCGAAGCTCAATCTTCCGCGCGGTCTGAGGGTGCTCGTTCACGCCGACCCCACTTTCATGGCCATGAACGCCCTGAAGCGGCAGTTCGAGCTGATCCTCGGCGTCGAGATCCATTCGCGCGCGCTCTCCATCGACCGCCTTCGCAAGGCGATTGTCGCCAATGGATCCCAGAGGGTGTCCGACTACGATATTCTCGCCTGCGATCTTCCCTGGTTCGGCGAGATGGCGGGCAACGGACTGCTCCTTCCGCTCGACGACCTCGCCGCGGGAGCCGGCGCGGACCTCTCGGACTTCGTCGCCGATGCCGTCGCCAGCGCGCGCTGGAACGGCGTGCAGTATGGATTGCCGGTGATGGCGACGGCTGAAATGCTCGTCTATCGCACCGACCTGCTCGCCGAGGCGGGCGTCGCCCCGCCGCGCAGCCTCACCGACCTCATCCTCGCCGCCCGCGTGCTGCACCGGCCGGACCGCGGCGTCTATGGCGTCGCCTGGAATGGCGGGCGCGGCACCGCGCTCGGCCATACCTTCATGACGATCATGGCGGCGCATGGCCGCCCGATCGTCGACCTGCCCGTCACCGCCGACGGCTATGACGGCGAGGCGGGAGCGATCCTGCCGATGCGCCCCGCCTTCCTGTCGGCGGAAGCGCGCGAGACGGCGGAATTCCTGAGGGCGCTGCTGCCGCTCTCCCCGCCGGAGATTCTCTCGATGGCCTGGTACGATCGGGCGCGGGCCTTCGCCTCCGGCCGCTCGGCCATGGCTTATTCGCACACGCTGCTCGCCCATCTCTATGAGCGAGACCCGGAATCGCCGGCCTTTGGGCGCACCGGCCATCTGCCGCATCCGCATGGCCCTTCGGGCCGCGCCATCGCGCCGCTCGGCGGCTACGCCTTGGCCATCCCGGCCAATATCGCGCCCGAGCGCATCCAGGCCGCATGGCAGGCGCTCTCGCTGCTCACCTCGGCCGGCGCGGCGAAGCTCTACATCCTCAATGGCAGCCTCGCGAGCCCCCGCTTTTCCGTGAACCGCGATCCTGAGGTCGCGGCGATATCGCCGGTCATCGCGGTGGTGGACGGCATGGCGCGCCAGCGCGTGCTGCGCATGTGGCCGCGGCCGCCGGTGCGCGGCATCTCGCAGATGATCCAGATCGCCGGCGAGGAGATTCACGACATGCTGCTCGGGCTCCGCTCGCCGGCGACCGCGCTCGCGAATGCCCAGAGCCGGGCCGAAGCGATCGCCGAGGCGCAGCCGCACTGAACGGTCCAATCTGGACATCTTTGCCTGACCGTCGTCCGGGCTGCCGTGGAATAGTCACCGCCAGCAACAGAGCCGACATCGAACCGATGGTGAGACGGTGCCTTCAGGGGGCCATCGAACGCAACCGTGTTCCCGTCGGTCCATCGGACGGTCAAGGAGAAGCGGACGTGAAGCTCGCCTTCAACACATGGGTCTATTCGAGCTTTCCGGTCTGGGTGCCGGCCTATCCTCTTGAGGAGACCATCCGCCGGATCGCAGCGATCGGCTATGACGGGATCGAGATCGGGGCCGCGGCGCCGCATGCCTATCCGGACCATCTGTCGCCCGCGCGCCGTCGGGAAATCCGCGGCGTGCTGGAGAGCTCAGGCATCGCCCTCGCCTCTATGTTGCCGGCCCCCGGCGGCGGTCCCGGCTTCAACGTCGCCTCGCCGATCGCCGAGGAACGAGCCGACGCCATCCTCCAGTACAAGAAGGTCGCGGAGCTCTGCGCCGAATGGGGCGGCAAGACCGTGCTCTATGTTGCAGGCTGGCAGATCTTCGGCACCAGCCGCGACGAGGCCTTCGCCTTCAGCCGCGACGCGCTCGCGGAGATCGCCGACCATGCGGCGACGCTCGGCGTCACCATGGCGATCGAGCCGACCTCGGCCGACAGCAACCTGATCGATGGCTGCGACGACGTGATCGCCCTGATGCGCGCCGTCGGCAAGCCGAATGTCGGCGCGATGTTCGACACCTATCACACGCTCTACCGCAACGAGGTGCCGACGGACTATGTGCACCGCCTCGGCAAGGACCTCGTGCATCTGCATCTCGCCGACGTCAATCGCGATCCGCCGCAACCGGGCCCGGTCGACTATGCCGGCCTCGTCGCCGCGCTTAAGTCCGACGATTTCGACGGCTATCTCACCATGGAGATCGGCTTCAACCGGCGCGGCGTCGATCCGGACCAGTTCGCCCGCCGCGCCTACGACTACATCAAGCCGATGCTCTGAGCGTCGGCCCGCCGCGGCCGGAGGATGCCGCGCCAGTCTGCAAAAAAGGGAGGAAACGCCATGAAGCACCTGCCGGCGGCACGTCTTGTCGCCTCGACCATGCTGATCGCCGCCGCCATACCGGCGAGCGCCGAGACCGTCGTCACGCAGTGGGACCAGTTTGCGAGTTCCGGTATCACCGCCGCGGGGCCCGCGATGGATGAGCTGATCGCCGCCTGCGAGAAGGTCCTGCCGGACATCAAGATCCTGCGCACCGTCGTTCCGTCGATCGGTATTCGCGAGAGCTACCGGCTCGCCGTTTCCGCCGACAAGACCCCGGACCTCGCCTATACCTGGCCGGCGGCCTCGGTGCTGGCGGGCTATGCCCGTACCGGCAAGGTGGCACCGCTCGACGCCTATTACGCCAAGTACAAGTGGGACGGCATCAACGACTTCTATCGCGGCCGCAACTCCTACAAGGGCAACATCTATGGCGTGCCCATGGAGCAGGATCTGATGGGGGTCTATTACAACCGCGACCTCTTCAAGAAGCTCGGGCTCGAGGTCCCGAAGACCTATGCCGAGTTCCAGGCCGTCGCCGCCAAGGTTAAGGAAGCGGGCTATGTCCCGATCGCCTTCGGCAACCGCGACCGCTGGCCGGCGACCAACACGCTGAGCCTCGTTCTCGGCCTCACCGCCGGCCGGGAAGCGGAGGAGAAGGTGCTGTTCGGGGATGGCAGCTGGACCGACCCCGCCTTCAAGAAGGCCGCCGAGACCATCGCCGACTGGGCGAAGGAAGGCTATTTCCCGCGCGGCTTCAACGGCATCGGCTATGACGAGGCCAACGCCCTCTTCCTCGGCGGCCGCGCGGCGATGACGATCACCGGCACCTGGGTTCTCCAGGACATGGCCCGCGGCGCCAAGTTCGATCTCGGCGTCTTCATGCTGCCGCCGATCAGCGAAGGCGTGCCCGCCGGCACGATGTGGGGCGAGGGTTCGCAATGGCAGATCGCCGCCAGCGCGCCCGAGGCGACCAAGGACGCCGCGGCCGCCTATGTCGACTGCCTGATCTCGCCGGAACACCGGCAGGTCTGGGTCGAGAAGGGCTTCCTCGTGCCGATCGGCACCAAGGCGGAGGACCTCGCGGCCTGGAACACGCTGCCGGCCGTCAAGGAGTTCTATGCCGAGGGCCTGAAGACGCCCGACACGAACTTCTACGATCTGCATACGACGCTGCCTGAGAGCGTGACGCAGGTGCTCTATCCCGAACTGCAGCGCCTCGTCGGCGGCGATGCGACACCCGACCAGTTCCTCGACGCGATGCAGCAGTCCTGGAGCAAGGCCGTGGCGAACGGTGAGCGCTGGCAGCCCTGAGGGCGCCCATGCTACGGCGCCGGCAGCTTCCCCCCTCCCTGCCGGCGCCACCCCTGCGATCCCGAAGGACATGCTCCATGACCAGCCAAAGGACGGCGATACTGTTCGTGTTGCCGGCACTCGCGCTCTACCTCGCCTTTGTCGGCCTTCCGATCCTGCAGGTCGCCGCCTACAGCCTGTTCACCTGGGACAATGGCTCGGTGACCGGCTTCGCTGGCCTCGCCAATTTCACCAGGCTCGGCGGCGACACGGTGTTCTGGACGGCGCTCGGCCATAACGGGATCTGGGTCGTCCTGACGCTGGCCTTTCCGCTGATGATCGGGCTGCTCCTTGCCTCGATCCTCGCCGAATGCTCGCCCCGCACCGTGCGCATCCTCGGCGCGATCTATTTCCTGCCGCGCACGATCCCGCTGGTCGTCGCCGGCATCATCTGGGGCTGGATCTACAATCCGATGTTCGGCCTCGCCAACTGGGCACTCGACATGGTGGGCCTCGGTGCGCTGGGCGGCGCATGGCTCGCCGAGCCCTCGACCGCCCTCTATGCGCTGAACGTCGTCGGCGCCTGGACCTTCTTCGGCTTCTGCGTGCTGATCTATCTCGCGGCGATTCAGGCCATCGACCCGTCGCTTTACGAGGCCGCGCAGCTCGACGGCGCCTCGTGGCTGAAGCGCTTCCGCTTCGTGACCGTCCCGCTGCTGAAGCCGACCACGCTCTTCCTCGGCCTCTATGCCGCGATCGAGGCGATGCGCTTCTTCGATCTCGTCTGGGTCACCACCCAGGGCGGCCCCGGCTACGACACCGAAGTCCTGACCACGCACATCTACAAGACCTTCTTCCTGGTCGGCGACTTCGGCTACGCCGCCACGCTGTCCGTCGTCCTGCTGGCGATCGTGCTCACGGTCAGCGGCGTCTCCTACCGTCTCCTGAGGTCCGCATGACCGCCGCAACGGCTCTCACCGCCACCCGGCACACCCGGCAATCTGCCCGGCGCCTGACGCTCGGCGCCTTCCCGGCCGGGCGCCTGCTGCGCCATGTCATCCTGCTGCTGTTCGCTCTCTATGCGCTGGCGCCGGTCTATCTGGTGCTGCTCGCCTCGGTGCGCAGCGAGGCCGAACTCTTTTCGGGGCCGCTCAGCCTGCCCTGGCCGATCGACTTCTCCAATTTCAGCCGGACCTGGACCGAGAGCGGATTTGCCCATTACTTCGTGAACAGCCTGATCATCAGCACCGGCTCGACGGTCCTGGTGCTGATCACGGCGCCGCTTGCCGGCTACGCCTTCGCGAAGCTCGACCTGCCGCGCAAGGAACTGCTCTTCGGTCTGTTCCTCGCCGGCCTCGTCGTCCCGGCCCCGTCCGTCATCGTCGCGCTCTACGGCAATCTGCAGAAGCTCGGGCTGCTCGACACGCGGCTCGGCGTCATCCTGCCCCAGGCCGCGCTGCTGCTGCCCTTCTCGGTGTTCATGATGCGAACCGTGATGCAGGACGTGCCGAAGGAGCTCATCGAGGCGGCCGCGGTCGACGGAGCCTCGCCGTTCACAACCTATGTCCGCGTCGTCCTGCCGGTGGTGCGGCCGGGGCTCATGTCGCTCGCCCTCATCGCCTTCCTGTTCTCCTGGCAGGAATATCTGCTGCCGCTCGTCGTGCTCCAGGCCGATGACCTCAAGCCGCTGACCGTCGGCGCCGCGACTTTGCAGGGTCGCTACGGCGTCGATTACGGCGGCATCGCCGCCGCGGGCACGATCGCATTCGGCCCGCTCGTCGTCCTCTTCCTCGTCATGCAGCGCTCCTTCGTCCGCGGCCTCACCGCCGGCGCCGTGAAGTAGGCCTTGCTCCCAGAAGGGTTCATCCATGAAAGCCGTCTATCTCCCGGGTAACCGCAAGGTCGAGATCCGCTCGGTCCCGATCCCCGTGCCCGGCCCCGACGAGGTGCTGCTCCAGGTCAAGGCCTCCTGCATCTGCCGGTCCGATCTCAGCCTCTATTACGGCAATGCCGTCGTGGGCGGCGATGCGGCCGGCGGCTGCATCACGGGCCACGAGCCGGCGGGCGTCGTGATCGAGGCCGGCATCGCCGTGAAGAACTTCAAGCCCGGCGACCGCGTCGCGGTCTATCTCGCCGTCGGCTGCGGCGTCTGCGCCCGCTGCCGCCAGGGCAATTTCCATCTCTGCGCGCAATGGAAATGCCTCGGCTTCACGCAGGACGGCGGCAATGCCGAATATCTCGCCGTGCCTGAGCGCAATCTGCTCCGCATTCCCGACAGCATGTCCTTCGTGGCGGCGGCGATCTCGACCGACGCCTTCGGCACGCTCTACAGCGCCTGCCGCAAGCTCGGCCTGTCCGGCGCGACCACGGTCGGCATCTGGGGACTCGGACCGATGGGCTCGGCCGGAATCCTGGCGGCCAAGGCGCTCGGCGCGCGCGTGGTCGCGCTCGACCCGATCGCCGAGCGGCGCGCCTTCGCCGGAGAGCTCGGGGCCGATCTGACGCTCGACCCGACCGCGGCCGACGCGGCCGCGCATGTGATCGCCTTCGCCGGAGGGGAAGGGCTTTCGGCGGCCATCGATTGCTCGGGCAACGGCGCGGCGCAGAACATGGCGCTCGACAGCCTGGCGCCGCTCGGCCGGGCAGCCTTTGTCGGCGAGAGCCGCGAAACGACCATCCGCCCCAGCGACCAACTGATCCGCAAGCAGATCTCGGTGATCGGCTCCTGGTATTTCGGCATCCACGAATATGAGGAGATCATCCGGACGATCGAAACGCACGCGATCGATCTCGAAAGCCTGGCGACCCATCGCTTCGCGATCGACGAGGCGGAGACGGCCTTCCGCCTCTTCGACGAGCGCAAGACGGAAAAGGCGGTCTTCGTCTTCTAGCCGCCGACCGCTCCACTCATTGCCACGCCGAGGGCGCCCGCCACCCGCTTCACTGCCCGGGCCGTGAAGCTATTCCTTCACGGCCCCAGCCAGGATCCCCTCGACGAGCTGCTTCTGGACGCGAAGCAGGATCGGCACCAGCGGCAGCAGGATCAGCATGCCGCCGGCGGCGATGAGGTCATAGGGAATGGTGTTGGCGTCGGCCCGCACGGGAATCTCGAACAGGCGGACCGTCAAGAGGCGAGTGCTCGGGGTGATGGTGAGCGTGAAGGCAAAGAGGAACTCGTTCCAGCCGGCGATGAACAGCAGCAGGAACGTCACGGCGACGCCGGGCAGCGCGATCGGCATGATGATGCGGAGGAAGATGTTGACGAGCGAGCAGCCGTCGATGGCGGCCGCCTCGTCGAGCTCCTTTGGGATCGCCTTGAAATAGGAGAAGAGGGTCAGGAACGCGACGGGGATGCCCTCGGCCATGAACACCAGGATCAGCCCGAGGTGGGTGTCGAGCAGCCGCAGATTCTTGTAGGCGAGGAAGATCGGCCCGAGCGTGACCATAGCCGGTATGGCCATCGAGCCGACCACAGCGGCGTAGAGCAGCGACTTGCCGGTGAAGTTCATGCGCGAGAAGCCATAAGCGGCGATGCCACCGAGCAACGTGGCGCCGAACGAGGCGAGTCCGGCGACGAGCACCGTGTTGGCAAGCGTCCGCCAGTAGCTCCAGGCCTTGATGACGAAAGGATAGGCCTGCAGCGTCGGCTGATGCGGGAAGAGCGTTGCCGGCAACCGATAGGCCTCGCCGGGCGTCTTCAGCGAGGTCACCAGCATGAAATAGACCGGGAAGGCGAGGAAGAGGAGGACGATGATCAGCAGCGCGACGAGCAGGATCCGCTGCGGATGAACGAGGGGGAGAGGATGTGCGGCCATCGGACTACCTCGACGAGGCCTTGTACATGCGCCAGGCGAAGAAGCCGCCGATCAGCGCGGTGAGAAGCAGCAGCAGGACGTTGATCGCCGAGCCATAGCCGTAACGCAGTTCCTGGAAGAAGCGCTGATAGGCGTAATAGGCGAGATTCTGCGTCGCCGTTCCGGGTCCCCCGCGCGTCAGCCCTCCGATCTGCTCGAAGGTCTGAACCTCGCCCATGCCGCGGAACATCAGCACGAGGAAGATCGTCGGGCGCAGCATCGGCACCGTGATGTAGCGGAAACGCTGCACCGCATTGGTGCCGTCGACCTCGGCTGCTTCGTAGACATCTTTCGGAAGTGCTGCGAGGGCGGCCATGAAGATGAGCGCCACCCAGGATACGTTCTTCCAGACCGTAACCAGAATGACGGAGAAACGGGCCGTGTTGGCGTCGGACAGCCACCGGATCGGGCTGGCGATGATGCCGGCATCGCGCAGGATCTGGTTCAGAATACCACCATCCTCGTAGAACATGATCTTCCAGACGGTGGCGGCAAGGAGCGGTGCCATCACCCAGGGCAGCAGCATGATGAAATTGCTGATCCACTTGGCACGCACCTGGCGCATCAGCAGCAGGGCGATCAAAAGGCCCAGCCCCGTCTCGGCGGCAACACTGGCCGCCGTATAGAAGATCGTAAAGCCGAGCGAAGCGATCAGGGTCTTGTCGCTGAGCATGGCCGCGTAGTTGGCGAGCCCGACGAACCGGCCCGACGCCATCAAAGATTTGTCGGTGAAGCTCAGCCAGAAGGTCTGGATTGCCGGGGCGAGCGTGAAGCCGAGCCTAAGAAGAATGGCTGGCAGGACGAGGCAATAGGCAACCGCATTGGCCCCCGACAGAGCATCGGCAAGGCGTCCGGAGAACGGGACCGATCGCGAGGGTTGGTTTGGAACAAGTCTCATCACGGGATTTCTGCGAGGCCAGGGGAAGGAGCCCCGGCGGCGACCACCGCCGGGGCATGGACCAGCCACGGGTTCAGCCGCGGATCGCCCTGTATTCCTCGATGGCCCAGGCCTGGGTGGCGGCCGGATCCTTCTCGCCCGAGAGGATATAGCTGCCGATCTTGTCGAACATGTTCCAGAGTTGTGTGACCTGCGGGCTGGAAACGATCGGCTCGCGGAACTTCGCGCCGCGGATCTGGTCTTCCCAGCCGGTGCCGAGGGTGAGCTGTGGCAGCTTGGCGACGATGTCCGGATCCTTGAACATCGATCGGTAGGGCGGCGCGGCGCTCTGGGCGATCGAGATTTCCTTGATCATCGCCGGGGAGGAGAGCCAGGCCAGCACCTCCTTGGAGGCGTCCTTCTTCTGGCTGAACTTCGACAGCAGCCACCCCCAGCCATGCACGAGGCCGATATCGGAGGCCGGCCCCTTCGGCCAGCGCGACATGCCGATATTCTCGAGCGTGATCTTGGTCTGATCGGCCTTCAGGATATTGGCGAGGCCGCCATCATAAGTCCACCACATCGCCGCCTTGCCGGCCGCCGCCAGCGCCTCGACGGCCGGATTGTCTTCGCTGATCACCGAGGGCGGCGTGATCTTGTCAGTCTGCACCCAATCATACATGAACTGCAGCGCCTTGAGCGTCGCCGGATCGTCCAGCGTCTTCGGGTCGGCGCCGGCCTGGTTGAGCGCCAGCAGCACGGTGTTGAAGGCATGACCCTGGCCGCCGAGCGGCCTCCAGCCCCAGATGCCGTCGCTCGCCTTTGTCGTTGCCTTGCCGATCTCGATCAGCTCTTCCCAGCTGGCCGGAGCATTCGGGACCAGCGTCTTGTTGTAGAAGAACGGCTCGAGGCCCATCGTGAAGAAGATGCGATAGACGCCGCCCACGGCGTTGTTGAGGACCGTGATGTTCTCGACGATGTCGCCGGAATTCTTCGTCCAGGCGTCCGAGGCGCTGAGATCCTCCGCCCAGCCGTTCATTCCCCAGAGGCCGCCGATGAGATCGTCGGCGAAGAGGATGTCGATGCCGTCATAGCCGGTCTGGCCCCAGAGCGTGATCTTGGCCATCACATCCGACCACGCGGCGGGCAGGACGTCGTAGTTGATCTTGACACCCACCTCCTTCTCGGCGCGCGCGAAGATGTCCATCAGCGCCGGCGCGTTCCAGCCGATCATGTTGATCTCGCCGGCGGCCTGTGCCCGGACAGCGGGTGCGCCCACCGTCAGTGCCACTCCGGCCAACGCCGAAGACTTCAGGAAATGGCGGCGGTTCATCTGCGAAGCGAACATGGTTTCCTCCCTGGCTTCTGCAAAAAACGATTAATCCTCGTCTCGAATTGATCTGCGCTTCGTGTTTTCTTGTCAGCCTTGGCTGAAATCGGGGACTTCGACCGCTGCGCCGTCCTGCATGGCGGACTGGTGGGCTGCGATGCCCGGAGCCGTCCAGTTGGCGGCGGTGACGGCGTCGATCGCCGGTTTGCGGGCCTCGACGATGGAGCGCACGAATTCATGCACCAGATGGGGATGCGATCCCGAATGCCCGCCGCCCTGAACGAAGGAGAGGTGCTTGCCGTCCGAGAATACGGACCGCTTCGTGAAGGGCGCGATCTCCGGCGGCAGCAGGTCCTGCCGGTCCGGCGGCGCGACGATCTCGTGATGGATCTTGCGGCCACGGCTGAAAGCGGCCTGCGGCATAGAGAAGATCAGCGGATCCTCTTCCTCGATCTGCTGCCATTCGAAGCCGAGCTTGTCGCCATAGATCGAGAACGCCTCGCTATAAGGCCGGACGGTCTGGAACAGCGAACGCGTGACTTCGACGGCGACGGGGCTGTCTTCGAGTCGGAAGATCGCCGTTTCCACGGGGAATGGATTGCCGTAACGCGCCTGCCGCTCCTGCGGCAGTCGGCCCGAACCGAAGCAGTGCACCTTGCTGACGCGTTTGCCGAGCAGCTTGAGCACGGGGGCGATGGCGTGCGTCATGTAGTGATGCGGCGGTAGACCCATCCAATAGTCCGGCCAACCCTCCATGTCCTGCATGTGCGAGCCGCGCGCGAACGAGATCGTGCCGAAGTCGCCGCGCCTGTAGTGCTCCTCCACCATGAGGAATTCGCGGGTATAGGCCGCGGTTTCCATCATCATGTAATTCTTGCCCGAGGCGCGCTGGGCGGCGATCACGCGGCGGAGATCCTCGATGCTGGTCGCCATCGGCACCGTTGACGCGCAATGCTTGCCCGCCTCGAGCACGCGCACCGTCTGCTCGGCATGCAGTGGAATCGGCGTCACCAGATGGACGGCATCGACGTCGGGGTCGGCGAGAATCGCTTCGAGTGTCGGGTAGCTGCGCTCGATGCCGAAGCGACTTGCGGCCGCCGCGAGCTTCTCGGTATTGGTATCGCTGATTGCGACCCATTCCACGTTCGGGTGAGCCTTGTAGATCGGGGCGAATTCGGCTCCGAATCCGACGCCCACCAGCGCAATCCTCAGCTTGCGCTCCATTCCGGTCATCCGCGCCGTCCTCCTGCTTGCGGTCGATGGCGCGAACGATTAATCGTTTTTTTGATAGCTGTAAACGATTAATCGCGGTATCGAAGGGTCGACGTGTTCGGGGGCGATGACTTGGCAGGCCGCAGACAGGGGAACGGAACCCGCGTTTCGATGCGCAATGTGGCGGCCTATGCCGGCGTTTCGATCGCCACCGTATCCAAGGTGATGCAGGGCGAGCCGACTGTGCTGCCCGAGAACGTGACCAAGGTGCAGAACGCGATTGAGGCCCTCGGATACCGCATCAATCCGCTTGGGGCGGAGCTGCGCCGCGGCCGGCGCAATCTCGTCGGGTTGATCGTTCCGAGTTTCGAGGACGCACTCGTTGCCCGGCTCGTGATGAAGCTCGAGCTCGAGATCGAAAGGCGCGGGCATGTTCTGTTCGCCGCATGCAGCCACAATGACGAGTCCCGCGAGACCGATATCGCGGTGCGGATGCTCGACTGGCGCGTCGCCGGCGTGATCGTGTATCCGGTGAAAGGGCAGAAGAGCCCGGCCGCGCTGCTGCTGGCCGACGCCGCGATGCCGGCCGTATTCGTCCAGGCCCGGAGTGCGGCGCCTCGCTTCGACACCATTGTCTTCGGGGCCCATCCCGTCGTCGCCGAACTGGCTGCCGCTTCGGTCGAGATGCTGTTCGCGCGCATCGAATCGCCCGACGAAGATTCGACCGTCCAGGTCAGCGGACAGGTCGAGGACAATCCCGGCTGAGTTCCCCGGAGGGTCGGCTGCGGACTGGATGAACTCCGATCGATCGAGCATCGGATCCCCGCCGTTTCCTTGATTTTTGTCTGGTCGACGCTTCACCGGAATCAGGCGCCGAAGGGCGATTGACATGGATCAATAACGTGATTATCGATAAAAACAATAAAATGACAACGTTTGGGAGGACGGCGATGCAAAGAGATGGGATGACCAGGAGAGGGCTGCTCTGGTCCGGAGCGGGGATGGTTTCCGTCCTGGCGGCACCGGCGATCGTGCGCGCCCAGGCGCCTGTCGAACTGACGATGCTCGACTATTCGACAGGGCCTGCGGGCGCGACGCTGAGCAGGCTCGCGAGCGACTTCATGGCCGCAAATCCGACGATCCGGATCACGCGGCAGACCGTGCCGCAGAACCAGTATCAGAACACGCTCCTCCAGCGCGCGGCGGCGGGGCAGCCGGCGGATATCCTCGATATCGACGGTCCGATGACCCCGGGACTGACGGATGCCGGCGTTCTCGCGCCGATCGACGCCTATGTCGACCTTGATGTCGACGCCACCTTCTATCCGGCGCCGCTCTCGACCGCCCGCTGGAAGGGCAAGCTCTATGGTCTGCCGGTCGGCAATAATGCCGAGGTGCTCGTCTACAACAAGAAGATGTTGGCTGACAAAGGGTTGTCCGTCCCGACCACCCAGGACGAGCTTCGCGAGACGGGCAGGAAGCTCACAGACAAGGGCGTCTACGGCTTCGCCGCATCGGCCTATGGCGGCGAGGAATGCACCTGGAACTGGCTGCCCTATTTCTGGAGCCGGGGCGGCAACCTCGACGATCTCCATTCGCAGGCCGCCATCGACGCGCTCGAATTCTGGGGCGGGCTGGTCAGGGATGGCATCGCGCCGGCCGCGCAGCTGAGCTGGCAGACGGCCGAGATCGAGCCGCGCTTCGTCAATGGCCAGCTCGCGATGGCGATGCTCGGCAGCTGGCAGCTGCGCTCCCTCGATGCCAATGCGAAGCAGGCCGGCCTCGACTACGGCATCGCCGTCCTCCCCGCAGCGATGAAGCCAGGCGAGAAGATGATCGCCCCCTTTGGCGGCGAGGTGATGGCCGTCGGCAGCCTCGATCCGGCCAAGGCGGCGGCGGCCTGGCAGTTCATCAAATGGGTGCAGACGCCCAATGTGATCGTGCCGTTCGTCGAGCAGTCGGCCTACGTCCCGGCGAGCAAGCCTGCGACCGTCGTGTTCGAGAGCAATCCCGCGAACGGGCTGTTCAAGGCCGTTTCGGAGATGCTGCCGACGGCGCGCTCGCGGACGGAATTGCTCGGCGCCTCCTATTACGAGGTCAGCGGCAAGATCACGACGGCGATCCAGCAGGTCATGACCGGCGCTGCCGACGCCAAGACGGCGCTCGGCGCAATCTAGGCCGGCGGAACAGACAATGTCGCGATCGGAAGGATTGTCGACCAGATCGCTCGAGACCCGGAGCGCAGCGCCGCTCCGGGCGTCGGGTTTCCGCTGGCCCCGCGAATGGACGCCCTATCTTTTCATCGCGCCGCTCGTCGTCTATCTGCCGGCGGTCTTCGCCTATCCCCTGTTCTACAATGCCCTGATCAGCTTTCAGAATTTCACGATCCGCTCGGTCGTCACCGGTGCGGCGGATTTTGTCGGGCTCGACAATTTTCGTGCGATCCTGAGCAACCCGGTGACCTGGCTGGCGCTGCGGAACACCGCGATTTTCGCGGCATCCTCGCTTTTCCTCCAATATGTGATCGGCCTTGCCCTTGCGCTGTTGTTCACGCGCGCCTTCCCGCTCAAGGGTTTCATGCGCGGGATCATGTTGCTGCCCTGGCTGCTGCCATCGGTTGCGACGGTCACCGTCTGGCTCTGGCTCTTCGACGGTACCAACGGGCTCATCAACTATTTCCTGCTACAGCTGCATGTCATCGCAATGCCGGTGAGCTGGCTGAACAGTCCTGCTTCCGCTCTGGTGGCGATCATCATCGTCAATGTCTGGGTCGGTATACCCTTCAACCTGGTGATCCTCTATAGCGGCATCCAGGCCATTCCTAAGGAACTCTACGAAGCCGCCGAGATCGACGGTGCCCGAGCATTTCAGCGTTTCCGCTTCGTGACGTTGCCGCTTCTGAAGCCGGTCAACGCCGTGCTGCTGCTGCTCGGTCTCATCTATACGCTGAAGCAGTTCGACATCATCTACATCCTGACCAAGGGCGGACCGGGCAACGCCACGCAGGTGCTTTCCACCTGGTCATACGGTCTCTCGTTTCGAGACATGCGCTTCGGCCAGGGCGCCGCGGTCGGCAACATCATGCTGCTCATCTCGCTCACCGCTGCCATCTGGTACGCCTTCTTCACGCGTAGGGAGCCGGGCCCATGATCATGCGCGACCGGAGCGCCGCGACGTTCCTTTATTTTCTCGTTGCCGGGTTCGCGACGGTGGCGATGCTGTTCCCGCTCTATTCGATGGTGATGACCTCGATCCTCACCCAGGCTCAGCTCTATCGCCTGCCTCCCTATCTTCTGCCGCCGCAACTCGATCTGTCGGCCTACGCGGTGGCCTTGTCCGACCAGCTGAGGCCGATCACCACCTCGGCGATCATCGGGCTCATGACGGTGGTCTTCTCGCTCGCCATCGCCATTCCCGCCGCCTATGGGCTCGCTCAATTCCGGCTCTGGATCACCGGGGTCGTGATGCTCGCGCTACTGATCACGCAGATGATTCCGACCATCATGCTCGCCACGCCGCTCTATCTGATGTTCAACCGCGCCGGGCTTACCGACACTTATCTGGGCCTGGTGATCGCGACCTCGACGAGCGGCATACCGTTCGCCGTCGTTCTGCTGCGCGCTTTTCTCGAGAAGGTGCCGAAGGAGCTCAGGGAGGCGGCGCTTATCGACGGGGCGTCCGAGTTCGCGGTGCTCTGGCGGATCATCATTCCGATCTCACGGCCGGCGATCATCACGGCGGGACTGTTCGTCTTCCTGTTTTCCTGGGCCGACTTCGTCTATGCGCTCACGCTGACGCCAACCGGCAAGATCGTTCCGCTGACGATCGGTATCTACAAATATATCGGGACCTACTCGGTGCAGTGGAACCTAATCATGTCGGCGTCTGTTCTTGCTTCCATCCCGGCCGCATTGCTACTTATTCTTGCCCAGCGCTATGTCACGGCGGGATTGACTGTCGGGGCCGTCAAGGGCTGAGCCTACAATCATCGTTAGTACCAAGGAGGATATGATGGATTTTCGATCCGCACTCGACCAGATCTGCGGCGCTGACGGGGCGTTGAGCGACGAACAGAAGCGGCACTTCGACGAGCAGGGCTATGTCATCCTGCCAAACGTGTTTTCGCCGGAGCAATGCCGGAGGTTCGCCGCCGAATTCGACCGACTCTCGGCGATCGAAGGCGCCGAGGGTGGCAAGGAGGTGCACACGGAAGCGGGCGCCCCCCGGGTGTCGAACGTCTTCAACAAGACCGACGTCTTCGATGTCTGCCTTCGCTCGGGCCCCATTCTGCACGCCGCCTACCATCTGCTCGGCGACCTGAAGCTCCACGGCGCCAATATGCGCAATCCGCTGAAAGGGCAGGGGCATCAGAATCTGCACTCGGATGCGCCGAAAGAATCGCAGCGCGACTGGCGCGTCGCCAATGCGTTGATTCCGTTCGACGATATGGACAGGACCAACGGGGCCACGCGCGTCGTGCCCGGATCCCATCTGTGGCCGGCCCTGACCAGCCCTGATTCCCCGGTGACCATGCAGCTGACCGAGGCCGAGCAGAGCATGCTGCCCAAGGATCGGGCCGCGCGCCATCCGCGCCAGATCGAGGTCGAGTTGCGGGCTGGCGACGTGGTCGTCATCAACGGCGCTCTCTGGCACGGTGGCACGTTGAACGAAAGCGGTCGCAACCGCCGCATGCTGCATCTCAGCTTCACGCGACGTGACCTGCCGCAGCAACTCGTCCAGCAGGACTACCTGACGCCGGGCTTCCAGCAGCGTCTGACACCGGCCTTGCACTATCTGCTGGATACGCACCCGCTCAGCTCGGCTGCCTGACCTTCGCCCGGGAGGGTTCCATTCCGTTCCGCCGAGGTCTCGCATGCCGAATGTTGCGGGCTTTTTCTTGCGGTGGTGGGCCCGTTTCGCTCCGGGCGGGCTGGCGCCACCGTGGCGAGCGCCAGCCCGGCTGCCCTTTGGGCGGCCGCTTTGACGGTGCGGCCGGACTCGTGGGCAGGCCGGGGCTCGGCCTCGCTCATCAGTCTCAGGGCGGACAGGAGGCCAGTATGCGTCCCGACCTTCGGCCCGTCACAGGCAGACGCCAGGGGTGCCAGAGCGCTCGTTATCGATAAACGTGAGCGACAGACGGTTGCGACCGCTCTTCCGGTTGCTCCCGCCAGATGCTATCGGAGGGAGCCCATTCATGTTCCGGTGGCCATGGCGCGATCCAGTTCGGTATTCAAGAACAGCTACAACCGTATGCTCGACATGATCGCGGTGCGGACTGTCGGCGAATCCCTTGGCTCGGTGGCGGAGCTGGGGCTGAGGCTCGACATCAGCGGCTCGACGGCGGCGAAGCTCATCCGTCAGCTCGAGGAGAGCCGCATCGTGACCGGCTCGGGACGGTCGCGTGCGATCGTCCGTCTGCCGGTGGAGGCGGATTACTATCCGATTGGCGAGACCCATTCCGCCGGCCAGAGGCTCGAGGAGCAGTTCCTGCGCTCGATCATCGGCGGCGATGCCAAGGAGGGCGATTCGATCAATGAACTGCAGATCGCCCGCCGGTTCAGCACCAGCACCTCCAGCGTGCGCGAATTTCTGATCCATTTCTCGCGCTTCGGGCTCATCGAAAAGAGGCCGAACCGCGGCTGGGTCCTGCGGGGCATCACGCCGGAATTCATCGAGGAGGTGCTGACGGTCCGCGAAGCCTTCACCGCGATCGCCGCGCGCGAGATGCGCAAGCTGCCCGCCACAGACCCGATCTGGCGGCAGCTGGAAGCGGCGCGCGTGCGGCTGCTCGCATTTGCCGGCAAGGCCGAGGTCGGCGACCGCGAGTTCCAGGATCTTGAGAACGACCTCTACGGACTGATCGCTCGCGCGTCGCGAAACCGCTTCATCGAAGACTTCACGGAGATATCGCTCAGTATCGTCTATTACAACTACCGGGTCGACCGGGCCTGGGAAATCCATGAGAACAAGAAGGGCGCGGAAATTCTTGTCGAACTCATCTCGGCGCTGATTTCTAAGGATAGCGTCGATACAAAATTCTGGGTGAAGCGCTGGATCGACAGGGCACGCTATTCCTATACGATTACCCTGTCGGCCCCAGCATAAGGCGAGTGGCAGCGAGACGATTTCTCATGCCCATGGTCCCCGGCTGGTGGCGGGGTCGCCTGGAGATAGCCGCCGGGTACCGAGCCGTACGGGCCATGTGGGCCAGAAGCTGCCACGGCCGCGCCAGGCCACGACCGCGGCGCGTAGCCCACGGGGCTTTCATCACGCTAACGCTGCTGACAATCCATGATTGATCCACACGCCGATCTTTCCGAAATGCACATCGTCGGCGATCGAACGCGCTTCGACCAGGTGCGCGCGGAAAGCTGCGAGGCCCTGCGGCGTCATCAGATCGCCCATGTCGGCATCGGCGAAGCGGCGGCGCCCTATCGGGTCGTGCGCATGGATCTGCCTGGGGCCTATGTCCATTGCAGCCTCGAAGGCGAGGGCCGCGTCCTTCTCGACGGGCGCTGGCGGGTCCATCGCGCCGGCATGGTCTCGGTTGCCCCGGCGCGGGCGCTTCATGCTTTCCACGCCGTGCCCGAAACCACCTGGCGGTTATGCTGGGTGCGCTACACGCCGGCCTCGCCGCGGTCGCTTCCGGGCTCCATGGCACCTGTGCTGACGGCGTTCGACGCCGACGCGCTCGGATTCTCCATCCTCGGATTGGATGCCGAGATGAGGGCAAGCGGCGATCTGGGCAATTGCGAGCTCTTCGTCGACTCCATCGAACGCTATGTATCGCGCATTGCCGAGCCGTGGCGCCGCGACGGCCGGCTGGCGGCCGTCTGGTCAGAGGTCCAGAGCGCGCTGGACCATCCCTGGACATTGGCCGAGCTCGCGGCGATCGCCGGGGTCAGCGAGGAGCATCTGCGCCGGATCTGCCAGTCCAGCCTCGGCCGAAGCCCGATGAAGCAGCTGCTGATGCTGCGGATGGAGCAGGCCGCCCATTTGCTGACTATCTCAGACCACACCGTCGAGGCAGTCGGGCGCGCCGTCGGCTACGAGAATCCCTTCGCCTTCTCGAACATGTTCAAGCGCATCATGGGCCGCCGCCCCTCCGCCTACCGTATCGCGAGCGCGGCGCAGGCCCGCGGCAACTGACCCCGCGCGCCAGGTCGAGCCGGCGGACCCGGGCGGCGTAGCGACCGTTTCGGGGGTGCTGGGGGCCTATCGCCAGCCCTCGGACCCGGGGCCAGGTCGGCGCAGAATCATGTGGATCGCCGATATCCCGCCGTGGACATCGAGCATGGCGAAGGCGTTTCCCTTCGCCTCTACTGGATGCCTGCGAGGCGGATGTCCGTGCTCGCGGCGCCTGCAATGTGGACCTTGCACATGTCGTCGGCGGATCGCGCGCGATCCGCCGGACCGGAACTGCTGCCGGACGCATCCAGCGCGGAGGAAAAGACACGCGATCGTCACCTGAAGGCCGGCGCCCGGTTCAAGCCGGGCCGGCCGCCGGAGATCCAAGGGGAGGACCAAGATGAACTGCTTCAAATGCAGCCGGCCTGGCTTGGCGGCAATGCTCGTCGCCCTCGCGGCGAGCGCCGCGCCGCTCAGCACCGAGGCCAAGACCTATCAGTATATGTCGGCGCACTCGGTCAATGATTCCTTCGTCAAGACGCTTCGGTCGCTGGTCGATGGATACAAGAAGGACCATCCCGATTTCGACCTCGTCATCGAAACCGCAGCCGACCGTGACGCATTCAACTCGAAGCTGCGCATCCTCGCCTCGAGTGACCAGCTCCCCGACTGGTTCGACGCCGACCCAGAGCCGTTCTTCCGCCAGATCGTCGAGCAGGGCAAGGTCATCGACGTCGCGAAGCTCTATGAGGATCTCGGCATCTCCGACCGGTTCTACCCGATCTCGCTCTCCTATCCGAAATGGGACGACGGTGCGCTGAGCCTGATCACGTGGCAGGCGAACGCCGAATACTTCTGGTACAACAAGGACCTGTTCGCCAAGGCCGGTGTCGAGCCGCCGAAGACGATCGACGATCTCCTCGCCGTTCTCGCCAAGCTGAAGGAGGCCGGGATCACGCCGATCTCAATCGACGGCAAGGATTACTGGCCGGCAATGCGCTATCTCGCCATTCCACCCTTCCGGGCCGAGGGCAACGGCTTCATCGACAAGCTGAAGGCCGGCGAGGCCAAGATGAGCGATCCGACGGGCATCGCCGCCGCCAAATTCCTGCAGACGCTCGGCGAAAAATATTTCCAGCAAGGCTTCTCGAGCACCGACTATACCGCCGCGCTCGATCTCTTCACGAGCGGAAAGGCGGCCGTCTATTACATGGGCACGTGGGAATTGCCGAGCTTCCTTGGCGAGAACGGCGACCTCAAGCCCAATATCGGCTATTTCACGATGCCGATCGGATCGGACAAGGACGCTTCGCCGCCGACGGACTGGTTTGCGGTGTCGGGCATCGGCACGGCCGTGCTCAAGACGGCGGATACGCCCGAAATGCGCGACTTCCTCAAATATCTCTTCGCAAACTACGCGGACAAGGCGCTTTACGAGGGCCACTATCTGCCCTCGATCGTGCCGACCTTCAAGCCCGACCTGCCGCCGATCTACAAGCGGATCCTGGACGACATCGCGGGCGTGAAGACCTTCGCCAAGGTGTGGGACGTCCAGCTGGATCCGAGCACCGTCGATACCATGGGTCGCGAGGACACCAACCTCGCCCTCGGCCAGACGACGCCCGAAGACTATGCGGCGGCGATCGACCAGTCGATCCAGACCTACCTTCAGAACAAGTAGTCAGCCGCGGCTCCCCTCCCAGCGGCCGTGGTCGCGACGGCTTCGGCTCGTCGCGATCGCCCCACCACCTTGGAATGCCGAAGGAGCGAAGCCATGTCGCGTTCGCGATCTGCCTCAGCCTGGCTCTACGTCCTGCCCGCGCTGATCCTGTTCACGCTTCTCGTCATCGTTCCGATCATCTGGTCGCTGTCGTTCAGCGTGTTCAAATGGAACGGCATCGGCGCCAAGGTCTTCATCGGCATCGGCAACTACGTCCGCATGTGGAACGACGGTCTGTTCCGCCGGGCGTTCGTCAACAATCTGATCTTCGCCGGGCTTGGAACTGTGGTCCAGGTCGTCCTCGGCATGGGTATGGCCATTCTACTCATGTCGATCACGCGGTTTCGCGATTTCGTGAAGGTGGCCTATTTCATACCCTGCGTCATATCATCGGTCGCGATCTGCCAGATCTTCGCGAAGCTCTTCGCGCTCAATCCCGAGGGCGTCTTCAACGCCTTGCTCGGCGCCGCAGGCCTTGCGGCCTGGAAGGGTGCGCCGCTGTCGGATCCGCATCTCGCGCTCGTCATCGTCACGCTGGTGGACGCGTACAAGTTCTGCGCGATCTACATGGTCATCTATTTCTCCGCCTTCATGGGGATCGACGCGCAGCTTCTGGAAGCCGCCGAGCTCGACGGCGCCAACTGGTGGCAGCGATATGTCCACGTGCGATTTCCCATGATCCGCACGGTGTTCCTCATCTCGCTGGTGGTGCTGATCAGCGGCACGCTGAAGGGCTTCGACGTTTCCTACATCCTGACCGGGGGCGGCCCAGGCGCATCGAGCGAGCTTGTCTCGACCTACATGTACAAGACGATCTTCAACTCCCTGAACTTCGGCTATGGCAGCGCGATCGCGGTCTTCCTCGCGGTCGAATGCCTGCTCGCGGTCGCCATCATGCAGCGGTTGTTCCGGTCCTCCGGCCAGGAGCGCATGTGATGAGATGGAGCCGCATCCTGCGCGCGATCGCCTATCTCGCGGTCGGCATCATGCTGGTCATACAGCTGTACCCGATCGTCTGGGTTGCGGCGGCATCGCTGAAGACGCCTGAGGAACTCTCGAACGGCGCTCCCTTCGCGATGCCGGCCGGCTTCTATATCGGCAACTATATCGGCGCCTTCAGCCAGTCGAACCTGTTGCGCTATCTCCTCAACAGCACTGTCGTCGCGGTCCTGACCATCATCATCACCATCGGACTGGGGGCACCGGCCGCCTATGCGATCGAGAAGCTTCGCTTCCCCGGCGCGAAGCTCGTGCTCGGCTACTTCCTGCTCGGCATCATGATCCCGATCTTCGTGACCTTGCTGCCGATGTTCCAGATGTTCAACGCGGCGGGCCTGCGCAACACCTATTGGGCGCTCGTGCTGCCGCAGGTCGCGTTCGGGCTGCCGCTCTGCATCTATCTCTATACCGGTTTCATGCGCCAGGTTCCCGACGCGCTGCTCGAGGCCGCGACGATCGACGGGGCGGGCGACCTCCGTATCTTCCTCACCATCGTCTTCCCGCTCTGCGGCAACGTCACCGTCACGATCGTCACCCTCAGCTTCCTGTCGGTCTGGAACGAGTTCGTCTTCGCGAACACTTTTATGACCGCCGCTTCGATGAAGACGCTGCCGATCGGGCTGAACGACTTCGTCGGCGCCTATGGAAAGACCGACTTCGGCCTGACCTATGCGGCGATCATGGTCTCGATCCTGCCGACGCTCATTCTATACTTTTTCCTCAACAAGCGCGTGATCAGCGGCGTTGCTGCCGGCGCGACGAAGTAGCCGTCCCTCCCATAGTCATCCTCAATCCGGATTGTCAGATGAAGACGATACTGAACAGCAACTGGAGCGTCCTGCAGGACGTCCACGACACGGCCGAGGCGCTGAAGCTCCACGAGGGCGGGCTCGTCCTGACCGATGTCGGACATCAGCTTTCCGAATGGGAGCCGATCGACCGCCTCGAGCATCTCCAAGTGCTCTTTGCCGCCAAGCCTTACTGGGGGCGCGAACTGCGCTATTTCAACCAGGCGCCCTGGTGGTATCGCAACAGCTTCACTTTCGACGCCGAAGCCGGCGCCAGGACGGTGCTCCGCTTCAGCAATGTCGACTATTTCTGCAAGGTTTGGCTCAACGGCGTCTTCCTCGGCGAGCACGAGGGCTATTCGGTGCCGTTCGAGTTCGACGTGAGCGACGCGCTGCGACAGGGGGAAGTCAATGATCTCGTCGCGAAGGTCTGGTCTCCCTGGGACAGCAGGATCCACGGCGACGCCCATGCGAAGCGGACGTTCCAGGTCGTGCGCGATCTCGTCAAGGGGACCTATGAGCACGACGACACGCTGGTGGCGCGCGACGTCAACCCGGTCGGAATCTACGGCGAGGTGAGCTTCACGTCGACGGTCGGGCCGAGCTTCAAGGGCGGCCCGCGCATCACCTATGCTCTTTCGGACGATCTAGCGAGCGCGAAGGTCACCGTCCGTGGCGTCGTGGCGGCGATGGAGGGCGGGAGCGCCCGCCTGACCATTCGCGTCGCCAACGAGGCGACGCTTGCGGAAAAGGGCCTCCACGTCTTCGACATCGCCGCGAGCAAGGACGGCGCCGCGTTCGAGGCCGTGTTCGAGGTCCCCGGGATCGAGCTGTGGAACCTCTGGGACCAGGGCAACCAGCCGCTCTACGACATCACCCTCGGTCTCGCCGGTGGAGAGGCGCAGGCGCGGCGCATCGCCTTCCGCCGCGTCGAACTCGAGCGCGACGACACGCAGACGGTCTTCCATGTCAATGGCCGTCGCGTCTTCATCCGCGGCACGTCCTATTTTCCCGATGTCTACGTCTCCACCATGACGCGGGAGCGCTACTTGCGCGATCTGTCGACGATCAAGGCGGCTGGCTTCAATCTGATCCGCGTCCATGTCCATGTCGAGAACGAGATCTTCTATTCGCTGTGCGACGAGCTCGGTATCGGCGTGATGCAGGATTCCGAATACAACTGGACGCATCCGGTCGCGGAGAGCTGGGCAGAGCGTTTGACCGCGATCTACGAGCAGACGATCCTGATGCTCGACGACCATCCCTCGCTCATCTGCTGGATTTGTCTCAATGAGCCGGGCGTCATGGATCCCGGCGGCCGCACCCACGGCTATGCCATGGAGATCAGTCCCGGACCGAGGCTCTACGCGGCCGTGGTCGCACTCGATCCGTCGCGTCCCGCCATCAAGGGCTCATTCTGCTTCGATGACCCGACCAGCGGCGACAGCCACAACTATACCGGCTCGCTGCAGGGTGCGGGGGTCTCCTATGTCGACATCGACGGCACCAGCGAAAAGCTCAACACTGAGTTCGGCTTCGACGCGCCGGGCAGCATCGCCAACCTGCGGCTGATGCCCGATCTGCTGAAACGCCTTTCTCCGCGTCCCGACCAGATCGAGGAGGCGCAGAACTACCAATATCGCCTGCTGAAATATTACATCGAACATTATCGGACGCAGAAATACAGACCCTGTTCCGGTTATGTGCACTTCATGTTCATCGATCTCTGTCCGCAGAGTTTCTACGGCGTCTACGACTGGTGGGGTACGCCCAAGCCGGCGCTGGAGGCGCTTTTCGAGAGCAACCAGCCGGTCGCGGCGATGATCGAAATGACGGCGTCGAAGACCGAGGCGGTTTGGCTGATCAACGATTCCGATCGCGATCTCGGCCAAGTGACGGTGACCTGGACGCTCACCGATGCGGCAGGTTCCGTGCTTGCGGAAGGTGAAGAGCGGGTCGCATGCGGCCCGGATTGCCAGGTTCGCGTCGCAGGCCTCGCCATCGCACCAGACGCGGCGCGCGGACCGATCCATGCTGCTGTCGTCGCGCGCGACGGGCGCGGCATGGTCGTCGCCAAGAACCGCTATCGCGACATGTTCGGGCATCCCGAGCACGTCAAGGGTCATCCGACGCGCATGAACCACGAATACGGAATGAGGCTCTACTCGGCGTGATCTCCGGCTATGAGTTTCCGAGCGACGTGCACCCGTCACTCCGGCCCGGCGAGAATGCGGCTCAAGGACTGGGGACGAACTCTAACCCAGTCCGCCCTCATGTTCGAGGATCGATTGCTCCCCATATGATCTTCAACCCCTCCCGCACAGGATTACCGGATGTGACGCGTAGAGGCTATCGTCCGGCCGCAGCAGCGTAGGCTTTCGAAGCGCGACAATCACCGACCTGTCGTCGATGGTTGGCACGGGAGAGGCTTGGCGCTTCGGTCGGGTCGGTAGATCGGCGACCGAGCTCCGCCTCTTCCACTTCGCCGCTGCGGTCGCAGCGATACCGTGATGAGGCCGGCCCAAGCGCAGTCTTCGAATCCGGCGTCGAGATTGTACCATCAAGGCCAGCGATCAACACTCTGCGCAAGGCACCACGCCTTCAAGCGCAGATGGTGGTGCGGGTGGTCGGAATCGAACCGACACTCCTCTCGGAACCGGATTTTGAATCCGGCGCGTCTACCAGTTCCACCACACCCGCAATTTTTGCCGCCGACTCTACCCGTCGCTCTCTGCACCTATGCTGCACCTAGCACAAGATCCCAAGATTGGCCGCGATAGCTCTTATTCTTGTAACCGACTGACTCTACGTCCATTTCTGCACGCAGAGCAAGTTGTGGGTATGGTAGACAAACCTCTTTTTGAGTCCGCTGCGTCTACCAATTCCGCCACGCCCGCGCGGTCTAAAGGCTTCCGATCGCGGATCCCGTCCGGTCTGAGCCGGCCGTTCCTATAACGCAGCTGGGCCCGGATATCCAGACGATGTCGAGGCGCTCGTCCCCTCGGCCGTGGTGGGGAGCACGACGACCTTCGTGCCGTTCGGAACGCGGCCATAGAGGTCGATGACGTCCTGGTTCATCATGCGGATGCAGCCCGAGGAGACGGCCTGGCCGATAGACCAGGGCTGATTGGTACCGTGGATGCGATAGAGCGTGTCCTTGCCGTTCTTGTAGAGATAGAGCGCCCGGGCGCCGAGCGGATTGGCTTCGCCCCCTGCCATGCCGCCGGCCCATTGCCGGTATTTCTCCGGTTCGCGGGCGATCATGTCGTTGGTCGGCGTCCAGCGCGGCCATGCCTTCTTGGTTGCGACTTCGGCGGTTCCCGTGAATTCGAGACCCTCGCGCCCGACGCCGACGCCATAGCGAAGCGCCTTGCCGTTTTCCTGCACGAGATAGAGGAAGCGGTTCGCCGGGTCGACCACGAGCGTTCCCGGAGGTTCGCCCGTCGGGTCGTCGACGAGTGCGCGACGGTTGCGCTCCTTGAGCTTGGCGTCGGGCACGCCGGAGATATGGAAACCGCCATCCTCGATCGCGCCGTAGCCGGGCGCGAAGGAGGTGACCGTCGGAGGTGGCGCAGGCGGCGGCGAATTCGTCGCGCAGGCGGCGAGTCCAAGCGGCAGCAGCAGGAGCAGGAGCAGGCCACGGCGCGCCGGGCCGGCAGGAGCGCGGAGCGAGGTCACGGAGTGCCGGGCCATCACTTTGCCGCCTGCCGGCGACGCGCTTCCGCGAAGGCTTCCTTGAAGCCGGCATAGTCGAGCGTCGAGGTGCGGAACGGGCCGATCAGATAAGTGGGCGTCCCTTCGAGGCCGAGGGCGTCCGCCTGTTCGAGATTGCGGCGCAGCAGAGCGGTGATCTCCTCGCCATGCGCCGCGAGGTCCGCCTCGAGCCGGCGCACATCGACGCCGGAGGCCTGGATCGCCTCCATCATGCGTTCCTGGCTGATGCCGCGGCCCGGTATGGCCATGAGCGCGTCGTGAACCTTCCGGTATCCGCCCTGATAGTTCGCTGCGAGTGCCATCCGTGCGCCGTAAACGGAGGCATCGGTCAGGATCGGCCAATCCTTGTAGACGAGGCGGATTTCGCCGTCTTCCCGGGCGGCCCGTTCGAGATCGGGCGCCGATTTTTTGCAGAACGGGCAATTGTAATCGAGATAGGCGACCACCGTGACGTCGCCTTTCGGATTGCCGGCCGTCGGGGCGGCGGGATCGTTCAGGATCGCGTCGACATCGATGCCCTCCGCCCGGAGGGGCGAAGTGGCGAAGGCTGTGCCAGCGGCGAGGACGCCGGCGAGCATGAGAAGGTGGCGGCGCTGCATGGGAACTCCTGCGTCGAGGGACAAGGGAAGAGGCGCGTTCAGATGGCGGCCGCGTCGAGACGGCGGTTGATCTCCTCGGCGGTCACCGGCCCTATGAGACGGGAACCGGGGATTTCGCGGCCGTCCGCGTCGAGGAGCAGTAGGGCCGGCGGGCCGACCAGCTGAAAGCGTTGCAGCAGGTCGCGCGTGGCGTCGTCGTATTTCGTGATGTCGGCGGTCACCCTTCCGAGCGCCGCGAGCCGGGAGCCGAGTTCTGGCGCGGCCATCACCCTCGCATTCGATTTGCACACCGTGCACCAGTCGGCTGTGAAGTCGACCAGTATGGGCCGACCCGCCGCGGCCGCCCTCGCCGATGCGACCGCGCGGTCGAAGTCTTCCGCGGAGGCGACCGTGACCGCTGCCTCTCCTTTGGTCAGCACGACCGGCGCCGTGGAAGCGAAAGCCAGCGGCCGCAGCGGGTCATCCGCGCCGGCGGCGGCTCCGATGATCAGTGCTGCACCATAGATGACAGCCAGGATGCCACCTGCGTGAACGAGTCTCGCGACCGGCATGCTGGCGCTGCCAAGGCGCTCGAGGCCCCCGAAAAAGGCCGCCGAACCGATCAACAATGCGCCGAGCATGGCCAGCGTCGCCGGCGGCGGCATCAGCCGCCCGGCCAGGAGAACGGCAATCGCGAGAAAGACGACGCCGAAAGCCTGCTTGGCCCGCTCCAGCCATAGACCGCCGCGCGGCAGGATACGCGGCCCGAACAGCCCGACCAGGAGGAGCGGCAGACCCATGCCGAGGCCGAGCATGAACAGCGCGCCGGCGCCTGTGGCGGCATCACCGGTGGTCGCGGCATAGAGCAGCGCGCCGGCCAGCGGCGGCGTGACGCAGGGTCCGACGATCAGCGCCGAGCCGAAGCCGAGCACCGCGGCGCCGCCGAGCGAGCCGCCCGCAGCGCGACCGCTCAGCCGGTTCGCGAGCGCGGTTGGCAAGGCGAGGTCGAACAACCCGAACATGGACAGCGCCAGGGCCACGAAGATCGCGGCCGTCACCCCGAGCGCGAGCGGCGTCTGCAGGGCGGCCTGGAGGTTGGCTCCCGACCAGCCTGCAACTGCGCCCACCAGGGCGTAGGCGGTCGCCATGGCGAGGACATAGGCGCCGTTCAGCGCGAGAGCACGCCGGGTCGTAAGCGTCTCGCCGGACCGCGTCAGCATACCGGCCAGGATGGGGATCATCGGGAAGACGCATGGCGTCAGCGAAAGCAGAAGGCCGAAGCCGAGAAAGGCCAGCATCGACCAGCCCGTACCGTCCCGGAACAGGGCCTCGGCGCCGCTCTCTCCCCCGGCCGGGGCCAGACCGGACGAGGGCTGGGCCATGGCCTCCGGGTCTCCGGCGGGCCTGGAGCCGGGCGGCGCGGACCGGACGGCGAGGCTGGTGAGATCGACGATATCGGTCCGCGGCGGGTAGCAGATGCCCTTCTCCGAACAGCCCTGATAGCCGGCGCGCAGATCGCCGGAGGCGGCGAGGTTGCCCGCACGGGCTTCGACATCGGCGTGGAAGACCTGCACGATGCCGAAATTGGCATCGTCCTTGGCCTCGCCTTCGGGCAGGTCCAGCGTCACGCCGCGCCCCTCCACGGTTGCCTTCAGGCTGTCCCGATAGAGATAGGTGCCGGGTGCGACCGTCCAGCGCAGCAGGAGCCTGCCGGACGGGTCGCGGCCAGCCGTGAGGCTGAACGGAGCGGTGTCGCTGCGCGCAAGAGACAGGGCCGGAAAGCTCGTGCCGCTGCCCTCGGCGGCAGCGAGCGGCGAGAGGCATCCCAGCAGGAGAAAAGCCGACCGCATGGCCATCGCCACGCCCTGACGGATCGTCCGCAGTGGGGCATTTGCTCGCCACATCATCGCTCGTCGCTCCTCTTTACTCGCGGCGAGCTGCTCCGATGCCTACCTTAAGCCAGCCTTAAGCTGGCGGGCGATGCTGGTGGGGGACAGGTCGACGGCGGAGACGAACAGATCGTGATGCGGATACTCCTGGTCGAGGACGACGCGGTGCTCGCGGACGGGATCCGCGCCGGGCTGACGCTGGCCGGGCTGACGGTCGACGCCGTCGCGCGCTGCGCCGATGCCGACGCCGCTCTCGCCGACACGCGCTTTGATGCCGTCGTGCTCGATCTCATGCTGCCGGATGGCTCGGGGCTCGACGTCCTTGCGGCGATGCGGGCGCGGCAGGATGCGACGCCGGTCCTTCTGCTGACGGCGCTCGACGAGACCGCCGATCGCGTGCGCGGGCTGGACTGCGGCGCCGACGACTATCTCGGCAAGCCGTTTGATCTCGACGAGCTGGCCGCGCGCCTGCGGGCGCTCTCGCGGCGCAGCGGCGGACGGGCCGAGCCGCTCCTGCGCCACGGCGGTCTCGCGCTGGATCCCTCCAGCCTTGCCGCGAGTCTCGACGATGTGCCCGTGCCGCTCTCCCGGCGGGAATTCGCCGTCCTGTCGATGCTGATGGAGCGGCCAGGCGTCATCCGCGCCAGGAGCGAGCTGGAGGAGCGGCTCTATGGCTGGCAGGAGGAGGTGGAGAGCAACACGGTCGAGGTCTATGTGCACAATCTCCGTGCCAAGCTCGGCCGCGGCCTGATCGAGACGGTGCGGGGCGTCGGCTATCGGCTGCGAGCGCCGTGATGAGTTCGCTGCGCCGCCGGCTGTTCCTCATTCTCCTGACGGCGACGGGGCTGATCTGGCTCTCGGCCGTTGCGTGGATCGGCCTCGTCAGCCGGAGCGAGCTCGAACATGTGCTCGACACGCGTCTGCAGGAAGCTGCCCGCATGGTGCATTCGCTCGTGATGGCGGGCGACGGGGCGGCGGCCGCCTTCCCTGAAACGGAGCCGGCCTTGGCCGGCAGCTATGAGCGGCAGCTGTCCTGCCAGGTCTGGTCTTTCGACGGCCGTCTCATCGCGCGGTCTTCCGGCGCCCCCGCGTCCGAGATGGCGTCCGATCGCGAGGGCTTCGCCGATCGCGAGGTCAATGGCGAGACCTGGCGGGTCTATACGATCGTCGATGCGCAGAAGGGTATCCGGGTCGTGGTCGGCGATCGTGTCGGCCTCCGAGACAGGCTCGTGCTCGATCTCATCGCCGGCCTTGCCGTGCCAGCCGTGCTGGTGCTGCCGCTCCTCGGCCTGCTGATCTGGTGGAGCCTGGGACAGGGCTTGCGTCCGCTGCGACGGGTGGCGGCCGATATCGCGGCGCGCGATGGCGAAGACATGCGCCCTGTCACGCCGGAGGGCGCGCCCTCCGAGATACGGCCGCTCATCGGCGCGCTGGACGGGCTGTTCGCCAAGGTGGAGGCGGCGCGCCGCCACGAGCGCGACATCACCGCCTTTGCCGCGCATGAACTGCGCACGCCACTCGCCGGCCTGAAGACGCAGGCGCAGGTCGCCCTGGCTGCCCCCGACGACGGCACGCGGCAGCAGGCGCTGAAGCAGATCCTGCTGTCGGTCGATCGCACCAGCAGGCTCGTGCGCCAGCTGCTGGCGCTGGCGCGGCTCGATTCCGGCAGTCCCGGGAGGATCGAAGAGGTCCGGATCGGCGATGCGTTGCGGGAAGTGGTGGACGCCATGCCGCATCGCTCCGATGTCGCGGTCGACATCGATCCTGCGCTGGACGACGCGCTGCGAGCCCTGGACAGGGAGGCCCTGCAGCTGCTGCTGCGAAATCTCCACGAGAACGCGGTCCAGCATGCGCGCGAGGGCGGCCGCGTGCGATGGTCGCTTGCGGGCGATGGCCGATCCCTGATCGTCGAAGACGACGGACCCGGCATCGCCGATGACGAGATGGAACTGGTCCGCCAGCGCTTCTATCGCGGGAAGGGCGCCCGGGTATCGGCGGGCACAGGGCTCGGGCTCAGCATCTCGGACCAGTCGGCAGCCCGGTTGGGCGCGAAGCTCCATCTTGGCAACCGTGCCGACGCCCGCGGCCTCCGTGTCGAGATCCGCTTCCCGCCCGGGCCCCCCGGCCACGGGTGAGCGCAGCCTGCCTCGTCGTCCTCGCGGTTCGGCTCGGCATACGAAGGTTCACCAGCCCGAACCTCCTGGAGAATATCGGCCTGCGGCTTCGCATGGGATCCTTCGAACCATCGTTAAGCCGCGGATGTCGCGCAGCCAAAATCCGGAGGTCGGGCCATGCTGGTCACTGTCTATGTCGCTGTGGGGGGTGCGCTCGGATCGGCCCTGCGCTATGGCCTCAATCGCTGGCTGACGCAGCTGTTCGGCGACGCGCTGCCATGGGGGACCATCGTCATCAACATCGTCGGTTCCTACGTCATCGGGCTTGCCACCGCGTTCTTTGGCGGTACCGCCGGCGCCTTGACACCGATCGAGATGCGTCAGTTCGTGCTGGTCGGTGTCTGCGGCGGCTTCACCACCTTCTCCTCCTTCAGCCTCCAGACGCTGACGCTTTTCGAGGCGGGAGAGCCCGGTCAGGCCCTGCTCAACATCGCCCTGTCATTGACGCTTTGCCTCATCGCCGTCGCGCTCGGCTTCATGACGCCCGGAGCGCTGACCAGCCTGTCGCGGACCGTCGGCGCATGAGCCTTGCCGCTTGGCAGCCTCGGCGTCGTCCGGCGTTCGTTTCGGGTAGCGACGCTCGTCATGCCAGCCCATCTTGCGGCCTAATCGCCCGAAATCCTTCGAAATAACTCCTCCAGAGGACCCGCCATGAAAATCGACCTTTCCGGCAAGACCGCACTCGTCACCGGCTCGACCGCCGGCATCGGCTTCGCTATTGCGCGCGGCCTGCAGGAGGCGGGTGCCGCCGTCGTCGTCAATGGTCGCACCACCGCCAGCGTCGAGGCGGCGCTCGCCCGGCTCGGCGGCACCGCGCGCGGCCGGGCGATCGATCTCGGGACCGCCGAGGGCGTTCAGGAGCTGGCCGCGCTCGAGCCCGCCTTCGACATAGTCGTCAACAATCTCGGCATCTTCGAGCCAATCGATTTCTTCGCCACCGACGATGACGTCTGGGAGCGGCACTGGCAGGTCAATGTCATGTCCGGCATGCGTCTCGCGCGCCGCTATCTGCCCGGCATGGCGGAGCGGGGCTGGGGCCGGGTGCTGTTCCTCTCCTCCGAATCCGCCTTCAACATCCCGGTCGAGATGATCCATTACGGCGTCAGCAAGACGGCCGACGTCGCGCTCGCCCGCGGGCTCGCCAAGCGCATGGCCGGCACCGGCGTCACCGTCAACTCCATCCTGCCCGGCCCGACCCTTTCCGAGGGCGTCGCCGCCATGCTCAAGGCCGAGATGGCGGGCGGAAAGACGCTCGAGGAAGCCGGTGCTGATTTCGTCAGGACGCACCGTCCGACCTCGCTGCTCCGCCGGCCGGCGAGCGTCGAGGAAGTCGCAAGCATGGCAGTCTATCTCGCCTCGCCGCTCGCTTCGGCGACCACCGGCGCAGCCTTGCGCGTCGATGGCGGCACGATCGACTTCATCACGTAACCGAAAGGGCTTCCTTCTAGTCGCCACGCGCGCCGGCTCGGCCTCAGCCGGCGGCTTCCGCTAGTCCCGCGCGAAGGGAATGCGGACGCGGAAGGTGCTTCCCGTCCCTTCCACCGAGCGGGCCTCCAGCGAGCCGCCATGCAGCTCGACGATCGAGCGGCAGATGGCGAGGCCGACGCCCATGCCGGACGCCTTCGTCGTGAAGAACGGCCTGAAGATCCGCGCCAGGGTCTCCTCCGACATGCCGCAGCCTGCATCCTCGATCGTCACCTCGATCGCCTCGTCGGAGGCGTGCGAGCCGATGCGCAGCTGCCGCTCGGACGGGTCGCGTCCGGCCATGGACTGGATGGCATTGGTGATGAGGTTGAAGAACACCTGCTGCAGCTGCGTTCCGTTCGCCTTGATCGGCTGCCCGCCGTCGCCGAGCTCCAGGTGGAGCGCGGTGCCGCTCGCGGCGAGGTCAGCGGCGGCGATCTTCAGCACCTCGCGCAACACGTCGTCGATGACGACGGGTTCGAGCGGCGCTGGCCCCTGCTTCACCAGCGAGCGAAGCGCGGCGATGATATCGGCGGCGCGGCGGCCGGCCTCGCGAATGCTCGTAAGGCTGTTGGCGACCTCTGCGAGGTCTGGTTCCTTGCGGTTCAGCCAGCGGAGGCCGGCATCCGCCTGCGCCACGACGCTCGCAAGCGGCTGGTTGATCTCATGGGCGATCGAGGTCGCGAAGCTGCCCATGGCCGTCATCTGATTGGCACGCGCCAGATCGCTGCGCGCCTCGCGCAGCTCGAACTCCGCCTGAGCCCGGCGCAGGTTCTCGTCCATCAGGTCGCCGTACAGCCGCGCCGCGTCGAGTGAGATCGCTGCCTGCGGCGCAAGAACCTCCAGCATCGCCATGCGACGGGGCGTGAAGACGTCGGCGCTCAGCGCATTCTCCAGATAGAGGACGCCAATGAGTTCGCCCCGCTTCATGAGTGGAATGCAGGCGAGCGAGCGGATGGCGCGTCCGTGCATGGAGAGGCCGCGCGGCGATGCCTCGACCGCCGCATCGGCGAGCGTGACCGGCCTTCCCGTTCGGAGCACGGTCTTCAGGACCGATGCTGGCATTAGCTCTTCGGGCTTCGCCTGGGGCTGAAGGTCGATCTCGACATCCTTGGCGCGGATGCGCGCCACCGCCTCGATGACCGGCTCACCCTGCCGCAGCAGCAGCAGGAGGCCGAACTGCGCTCCGGCATGGACGACCATGCTCTTCATCAGCGAGCGCACGACCTGTTCGAGGCCGATCTCTTCGGCGAGCGCCTGCGAGGCGGCCGTCATGACCTGGAGGTCGAGCTCGTTCTGCAGCCGCTGGGGCGAGAGCTGGGCCGGCTCGCGGCTCGCAGGAGAGGCGGTATCGCCGCCAAGCGCCGCGGCCTTGGCATAGGCGCCCCATTGCCGGTAGAGGCGCATCGCCGCTGCGAGGCAGCCATCCGCAGGTGCGGTGAGATCGGCAGCGCGATAGAAGGCGGCAGCGAGTTCCTGGGCGAGCGCCTCGTCATGCATGAACCTCGCCCGGGCCGCCGCCTTGGCCGCTTGCCCATAGAGGTTCATGGCCTCGCTCGCGCGACCGGCGAGGCGGGCGATCTCGGCCTCCAGCATCAGGTGCTTCGCGGCGAAGGTCTCGGGGTTGAGGCGCGACCAGACTTCGAAACGCGCGCGTGCCTCCGCCATGCGGCGGCCTTCGCCGGCCTCCGGCCTGACCAGGCGCGCTTCGGCAAGCGCCAGGAAGAAGCAGTTATTGGCCGTGTCGATATGGGCCGGTGCCGCCCATGCCATGGCTTCCGCCTCTTCGAGGTCGGCCATAGCCGCCTCCACGCTGCCGACGAAGAAGGATTGCAGGCCGGCATAGTGCTTGATCCAGAACCGGGTCGCGACCGAGGTCGTCTCCAGCTCCAGATCGGAGACCGTGTAGGCGAAGTCGCCGGAACTCAGCGCATCCGCCAGATTGAGTTGCGCGGCGAGGATGAGCTCGATGTCGCGGTAGCCGATCTCGCGGGTCATCGCGATGCTGTCGACGAGTTCCGCCCGGATGCGGTCGAGAGGCTCGCCGATCACCAAGAGGTCGGACGCGATGTGGTTGCGGGCATAGCACGCCATGCCGAGGTCGCCGGCTGCCTGTCCGATCCGCGCGCCTTCGCGGGCGTAGCCGAGCGCGGTCTGCATCGGCAGCGTCCAGGCGCCGACCTGGTCGAGCGCGATGAAGGCCGCGGCGCGCTGGGCCTCGTAGCCATCGCGCTTCGCGAGTTTGGAAGCGGCCATGGAATAGGCGGCGCCGCTTTCATAGCCGCCGAAATAGTGCGCGCCGAGGACGCCGAACCAGGCGAGGCCATAGGCCGCTTCCGGCGTCGAGCCATAGGCTAGCGTCAACTCCAGCATCTTGAGCACATGCAGGAAACGCAATTCGCCCTCGACGAAGAAGGACGAGATCAGCGTCGAAAGCAGCACGAGCGCCGATCGGGCACGCGGGTCGGTCGCCTCGGGCAGCGCGATCAGCGCATCGATGCCCACGGCATCGAGCCTTTCGCGGCAGGCGCGGTAGCCCCGCTCCAGCGCTGCCGCACCGACATGCGTCTCAAGGTCGATATCGAGCGCCCGCAATCCTTCCAGCGCGGCCTCGATGGCAAGCGGATAGGAGCTCTTGATCGTCCAGGCGATCGCCCTGAGGCGGCAGGTATCGGCGAAGGCGACGGCGTCGCCGGCGCAATCCGCCACGTCTGCGAGGGCATCGAGCGCCTCGTCGACGCGCCCGAGCGCCAGCAGGCAGTCGCATTGCAGCCACTCGGTCTCGAAGACGAGGGCTCTCCGATCGCCGGCCCCGGCGTCGGGCAGGATGCGGCGTATGAGTTCGACGAAATGCAGCGCCCGGTGCGCCTCGCCAGCTGACCGGCATGCCCGCGCGGCGCGCAGCAGGATCGCCGCGAAGGCGGGGCGCTCGTCCGCGGTCAGGCTGCCGATGTCGCAGCGCTCGATCTGCGAGGCGATCTCGAAGGCCCGGTCGGGATCGGGGTTCGGATGGGTGGCGGAGAGGAGGCGGGCATTGCCGAGATGGTCGCGGGCGCGGTGTGCCGGCGACATCGCAGTATAGGCCGCCTCGAGGACGCGGTCATGCGCGATTACGAAATCGCTGCCCGACCGGCGCAGAAGACCGGCGTCGACGAGTGCCTGCGCCGCGCGGGTGGTCTCATCGACGCTGGCGCCGGACAGCGCAGCGGCGAAGGCCGCCGTTGCCCGGCCGCCGAGGCTGGCGCAGCGCTGCAGCAATCGCCGCTGCAGGGGTGGCAGGGCATTGATGCGTTCGAGCATCAGCTCGGCGATCTCATGCGGCTCGCGACGCCGATGATCGTTCCAGACCCATTCCTGGCGGCCGGCGTCGAAATGAAGGACCTCCTGGTCGAGCGAGCGCTGCAGCAGTTGGCCGACATGGAACGGATTGCCGCCCGCTTCCCGGTGGACGATGAAGGCGATCGGCTGGACCTCCTCCGGGAGGCTCTTCAGCATGAATGCGACCAGCGCGCCGGTGTCGCGCTCCGAGAGCGGGCCGAGCTTCAGTTCGGTCGCGAAAGCGGCCGAGTTTCGGACGGCCGAGAGGATCTCCCGCACGGCCCTGCGCCCCTCCGCCCCGGTGCGATAGCTGGCGACGAGGAAGACATGGGCCGGCGGCTCCTCGCAAAGATGACGCAGGACATTGATGCTGCCCTGGTCGAACCATTGCAGGTCGTCCAGAAAGAGCACCAGCGGCGCCTCGGCCGTGGCCAGTGCCGCGAGGCTTTCCGCGATGATCCGTGCGGACCGCGCCTGTGCCAGATGGGCGGGAACATCGGCGAGGTGGGGACCCGGCGGTGGCAGGATGGTCGCCTCGGGTACGAGATCCGCGATCACGCGCGCGCCGCCGACCTCCGCGAGCCGCGACCGCGCCGCTTCGAGCGCGCGCTCGTCGCCGGCCGTTAGCCACGCCAGCGCCGTGCGCAGCAGCTCCGCCATGGGCGCAAAGGGTGTGCCCTGGCGAAGCTCGACGCCCTTGCCGGACGCGCAGATCGCTGCTCCGTGCCGGATATCGTCCAGAAAGGCCTCGACCAACGCCGATTTGCCGGTGCCGGGCTCGCCGGTGACGAGGACAATGCGGCGGTGCGACGACGCCAGGAAGGCGGCGTAGAACGCGCCGATCGCCTTGAGGGGCTGGTCGCGGCCGACGAGCTCCGTGGCGTGACGCGCCGGCTCGGCGAATTCGCCGCGCGCGAGTTCGAAGGTCTCTGCCTCGCCCGTCGCAGCGATCGACCGCGCGACCCGGCTCAGGTCGGCCTCGAGCGCCAGCGCGGTCTGGTAGCGGGCCCGCGGGTCCTTTGCGAGCAGGCGGCGCAGGATGGCATCGACGATCTCTGGCACATCGGGCCGTGCCAGCCGCACAGACGGCGCTTCCACCGCGACATGGGCGTGCAGCCAGCCGGGGAGGTCGCGGGCAAAGAGCGGCGTCGACCCGGTCAGGAGTTCGTGCAGCAGGACGCCTAGAGCGTAGAGATCGCTTCGGGCGTCGGCGGGCGAGGCGTCGGGGCGAATGAGCTCCGGGGCGGCATAGGGGAGATCCCCGGCCGCGAGACGTCGATCCTCCGCCGCGCCGAAATCGGCCGCCGCCGTCCATGCGAAGCCGACGAACCGCGCGCGTCCGTCCGCTCCAATGAGAATGCGTGCCGGCGACAGCCGCCCGTGGGTGACGCCGGCGGCATGCAGCCGCGCAAGAGCGGCCGCCACGGCGGTGGCGCAGTCAAGAAACGCCCCGATCTCTATCGGCCGGGCGAGGTCCTCGGCGAGGCTTCGTCCAGTCGGTGCGGGATAGACGAGCGCGAGCCGATCAACCTCGGCGAGGAAGAGCGGCGGTTCGGCGAGGTCTTCGCCCAGGGTCAGGGCAAGGGCGGCCTCCAATTGCAGCCGGCTCGCCGCCGGCGTGTTCCAATCCGCCAGGCGGATGCGCCAGTCGCGGCCGTCGGCGTCGTGCACCAGCCAGACGTCGATCCCCGCCTCTCTCGAGCGCTCGCGAATGACGAGCGAAGACCACCAGGCGGCGTCCTTCGATCCGAGGCGGCCGGCCAGCTCGTTGCTCGGGAGGTAAGGCGATTGCGGCGCGGCGACGATGTCCTTGCCGGAGACATCGCTCACATGACTGCTGGAGTTCATGACCGCCTCTTGCTGCGCTCCGCCGGCTCGGGAGGAGGGGATTGCCGACGCTGGAGACGCAGTCTCGACCATGCGGCCTGCTTCGTCTTTGCCAGAACCGCTGTAGTTTTTGTCTGAATTGATGCATTGATCAGCGGGACGGGATGCTGCCCAATCGGCGGGCAAGCGACGCGATCGCCCATGACGAGGATCCCGAGATGGCGGGCCTGCACGAATTCGGCCGCAGGAAGTTTCCAAGGGGCGAGGTCGTGATGACCTCGGCGCGACGAAACTGGACCGGCATGGCCGCCGAGATCCGCAATCATCCGGCGGGCGAGATTCCGCCGCCGGTGCCCCAGCAGATGGAGATCACGCTCGCCCTGACCGGTTCCAAGACCGGAACCGTCGAGCGGAGCGGCGGCGGCGAGTTCCAGGCGACGCTCGCCCGGCCGGGAACCCTCTGGCTCTGCCCCATCGGGCTGGTCGAGGAGTCGATCCGCATCACGGGCGATCTCAGCCATATCCTGCACATCTATATCGGCCGCGACGTTTTCGAGGACATCTCGCGGTCGACCTCGCGGCCCGTTTCGCCGGAGAGCATCGCCTACCGAGCCGATCTCGACGATGCCTTCGTGCGGCAGATGGCCTACCGGATCGGCGCCGAACTCGAGGAAGAGACGTCGGTCGGCCGTTTCCTTGTCGATGGTCTCGCCCGCGCCATGGCGGCGCATCTGGTCGCCAATCATATCGGCGCGCTGCCGAAGGACGACATCGCTTCATCGATCGAGCACGCGAAGCTCCGCCGTGTGATCGACTATATCAACGACAATCTCGGCGAGGACATTTCGGTCGCGGAACTGTCGGACATCGCCTGTCTCAGCCACCACCACTTCGCCCGCGCCTTCCGGTCTGCCATCGGCGTGCCGCCGCATCGTTTCATCAGCTCGCTGCGGCTACAACGCGCGCAGGACCTCCTGGCCAATACGAAAGCGAGCCTCGCAGAGGTCGCCTTTGCCTGCCGCTTCTCGTCGCAATCGACCTTCACGCGGGCCTTCCGCAAGCATGTCGGCATGTCGCCGGGCGAATACAGGCGAAAGTCCGGCACCTAGGGAGATCCATCCACCGGCCGGGGAACGGATCTGCCGGGCACCGGACCTTGCCGCTCCGGCGGACCGCATCCGCGGCCCGCCGTCGCGTGGTCCCGCTCAGGCCTTCACGAAGGCCAGGAGATCGGGGTTGATCACGTCGGCATGGGTGGTCAGCATGCCGTGCGGGAAGCCCGGATAGATCTTCAGCGTGCTGTTCTTGATCAGCTTCGCCTGCAGCACCGCGGCGTCCTTGTAGGGGACGACCTGGTCGTCATCGCCCTGCAGGACGAGGGTCGGCACGGTGATCGCCTTGAGGTCGTCGGTCTGGTCGGTCTCGGAGAAGGCCTTGATGCCTTCATACTGAGCGATCGCGCCGCCGATCATGCCCTGGCGCCACCAGTTGTCGATGATGCCCTGCGAGACCTTGGCGCCGGGCCGATTGAAGCCGTAGAACGGGCCGGACGCGACATCGAGATAGAACTGGGCGCGGTTGGCGGCCAGCGCCGAGCGGAAGCCGTCGAAGACGGCGATCGGCGTGCCCTCGGGATTGCTCGCGGTCTTCAGCATCAGGGGCGGAATGGCGGAGACGAGCACGGCCTTCGCGACGCGGCCCTGCGGCTGGCCGAAGCGGGCGACATAGCGCGCGACCTCGCCGCCGCCGGTCGAATGGCCGATATGCACCGCGTTGCGCAGGTCGAGATGCTCGACGACGGCCGAGGCATCGGCGGCGTATTGCTCGATCGTGTTGCCGCTGTCGACCTGCGAGGAGCGGCCATGGCCGCGGCGGTCATGGGCGACGACGCGATAGCCCTTCGACAGGAAGAACAGCAGCTGCGCGTCCCAGTCGTCGGCCGAGAGCGGCCAGCCATGGTGGAAGTGGATCGGCTGGGCGTCCTTCGGACCCCAGTCCTTGTAGAAGATCTCGGTGCCGTCCTTCGTCTTCACAAAGCCGCTGCTCATTCTCGTCTCTCCGTCCTTCGGTGTCGCGCCGGAATTGGCGCCTGGATTGCCCGCAACGGCGCTTGCCGGGAGGATCGTCGTTGCCGCGAGACCCGCGGCAATGCCGAACACGCCGCGGCGCGTCATGGGGAGGTGCCCCGTCCGGATCGCGGCCGGCCCCTCGATACGGTGCGTCGTGTCGGGTGCTCGTCCGGGGACGATCGGGAACATGCCCATGGCCGTGATCTCCTCAATGCCGTTGCCTACGAGACGGAGGCTAGAGGTCGAGGCGGAGACGAAGAATCCTACGGGCGGATCGGCGGCGCATACGTTGGTATGCGAAGGGTGCGGTCCGGTATCGGCCGCGACCGGTGCCGCGGATCGAGAAACGCCAATTGCGGGCGCGACCGGTCCGGCCGCCCCGTCAGGATGGGATCGCGAGGGAAGGGGTCAGTGCGGCGCGCTGCCCAGCGCGCGCTCGACATGAGCGGCGATCTCGTTGCCGTCGAACGGTTTGGAGAGGATCGCGACGGCGCCGCGCTCGATGACGCGTGCCTCGATGGCCTTTTCGGGAAAGGCGGTGATGAAGATCATCGGCACGCGGTCGCCATCGGAGGCGAGTTGGTCCTGCAGGTCCGGGCCTGACATCTGCGGCATCTGCACGTCGCTGATGATGCAGTCGGGCTCGTGACGCTCCGGCGCGTCAAGAAAGGCCATGGCCGAGGGGAAGAGCATCACCTCATAGCCGAAGGAGCGGAGCAGGCTCTGCAGGGCGAGCCGCACCGACGCATCGTCGTCAATGACGGCTATCACACTGGATGCATTCACAATATTCGTCCCAAGCCATCGCCGCCATCGTGAAGATAGCGCGTCGGAGGCCCGTGGTGCAGATATACGGACGTTTGACGGCTCATTCGCGCCCCGACATGCCGAGATCGCTTGCCGCGCGGACGAGATCGGCGAGCGTGCGCGTCTCCATCTTCTTCATCATCCGCCCGCGGTGGATCTTCACGGTGATCTCGCTCAGCTCGAGTTCGCCCGCGATCTGCTTGTTCATGAGGCCGGCCACCACCAGCGCCATCACCTCCTTCTCGCGGGCGGTGAGGCTCTCGAAGCGGCGGCGCAGGTCGAGCAACTGGCGATCGTTGCCGCGCCGCTGCCGGTCGCGCTCGATCGCGGCGGTGACCGCGTCGAGCAGGTCCTGGTCGCGGAACGGCTTGGTGAGGAAGTCCACCGCCCCGGCCTTCATCGCCCGCACGGACATCGGGATGTCGCCATGGCCGGTCATGAAGATGACCGGGATATGGTTGCCGGTGCGGGCGAGCTGCGCCTGGAAGTCGAGGCCGCTGACCTCCGGCATGCGGATGTCGAGCACGATGCAGCTCGGCGCGTTGGCGAAGGGCTGCGCGAGCAGCTGCGGCGCCGAGGCGAAAGTCGCTACCTCCATCCCGACGGAGCGCAGCAGGCTGCTCAGGGCGTCGCGGAGCGAGGGGTCGTCATCCACGACATAGACGATGGGCTCCTGCGCCTTCGCGCGCCGCCCGTCCGGGATCGTGCTCATGAGTGGCTCCTTTCGTCCTGGCCGAGCGGCAGCTTTATCCGGAAGAGCGCGCCACGGCTTTCGGTCTGGACCGGCAAAATTGTGCCGCCATGCGCCTCGACGATGGTGCGGCAGATAGAGAGCCCCATGCCCATGCCCGTCGGCTTGGTGGTGACGAAGGCCTCGAACAGGCGGCCGGCCACTTCGGGCGAGATGCCCTTGCCGCTGTCGGCGACATCGACGACGGCGCTCGTGCCGTCGCTCCCGGACGTAATGCGGATCCAGCCGTCCGCGACCTCGATGGACTGAATGGCGTTGACGATGAGGTTGATGAGCACCTGCTGGATCTGCACGCGGTTGCCATGAAGCGACGACAACTCGGCCGCAAGGTCGGTTTCGATCCTGACGCCGTGGATCGTGAGCTCGCTGCGGAGGAGATGGATGGTCGCCTCGATCGTCTCGTTGAGGTCGAAGTCGCGATGCTCGACGGCGGCGCCGCGGCCGGTGAGGCGGCGGATATGGGTCACCACCTCGCTCGCCCGCCTACCGTCTGCGATCATGCGGTGCACGGCCTGGTCGACCTCGACGAGATTCGGCGGCTCGCGGCGCATCCAGCGCAGCGCCGCTTCGCCATTTGCCACCACGCCGGCCAGCGGTTGATTCACCTCATGCGCGATCGAGGCCGTAAGTTCGCCGAGGGTCGCGAGCCGCGAGACGCGTTCGAGCTCCTGCTGCGCTTTGTGAAGAGCGAGTTCGGCGTCGCGCTCGGCCGTCTCGTCCCTGACCGCGCCGGTGCGCATCACCCTGCCCAAGCGGCTCACCGACTGTTCCGTGACCATGTGGACGTGGCGTATGCTCCCGTCCGGCATCGTCAGTCGGAAGAGGAGATCCGAGACGTCGGGTGATGTGTGCGAGGCGTCGATCCGCGTCATCGTCTCCATGCGGTCGTCGGGGTGGAGGCGTGCCTCGAACATGGCGCGGGTCGGCGGCGCGTCGGCTGGATAGCCGAAGATGCGCGCCGTCTCCGCCGACCAGCTGAAGTCGCCGCTCGCGATGTCGCAACTGACGCTGCCGGTCTGGCTGAGGCGCTGCGCGGTGCGCAGCTCTGCCTCGCGCCGGCGGAGCGCGTCATGCGCCAGGCGAAGCTCCGTGATGTCCGTGTTCGTCTCGAGCAGCGTCGCCGCCTCGCCCGCCACCCTGCTGATCGACCACCGTGCGAGCACGACCACCTTGTCGCCGTCGCGGCGCCGGCGAACGAGCTCACCCTCCCAGCGCCCGTTCGCGCCCACATCTTCGACGAGGCTTGATCGCGGCGCGGAGAATTCCGTTGCCAGCAGTTCGTCGGCGTCCCGCCCGACCGCCTCGGCGGCCGGCCAGCCATAGAGATCGGCGGCGCCGTCGCTCCAGTAGGTGATGCGATCGTCCGGTCCGCGTACGAAGATTGCCTCATGCGACAGATCGAGCAGGGCGGCCTGCTTCGCCAGCGCCTGCGAATCCTTCTTGGCGCGGATGAGCAGAAGCGTGGCGGCCGCGATCGCCAGGATCGCGATCGCGCAGCGCATGATCGCGTCGCCTGCCCATTCGTCGGAATGGGCGATGAGGAAGCTCGTCAGGGTGAGGACGAGGCAGAGCACCGCGACAGCAACCAGCCTCCGGATGCCCAGCGACGGCGCTACGAGAAGCAGCGCGAGCACGTACAGCACCGCGATCGCGCCGCCGACCGTCGTCAGCGTGTCGATGGCGAAAACCACCGCGACGAGCAGGTAACCGAGAAGAGGTGTGATCCGGCGCGCGTGGAGCAGGGATGCCATCATTCGGTTCGCCGAGCATTTTCGGGAGGCATGGCCGGCCCGATGCCTCGCCTCATTGGGGCCGCAGACCTGGCGCGGGTCAATGGCCTCCCCCTTCGCTTAGTGGATTCGAGCCGACGCAGAAAGACGACGCGGCGGCGGCTGGCGCTCCCGCTTTTTCATTCGCACGGCGGGATTGCGCCGGCGGCGACCGGTCGGGTCCCATAAGGCGGATCGGAAAGAACGCTGCCGGGGCTCCGGCGAAGAAGGACACAGCGAGACGGCCCTTGCCGCCGCGTTCCCCCTCAACAGCCGAGGCAGCCATCATGACCCCCTCCCGCATCGCCACGGGCGCCGTTCCCGCTCTCAGCACGCCGTCCGACTTCTCGTCGAATGCCAAAGACGAGATCGCGGCGTCATTGACCCGCCTGCTGGCGGATGTCTTCGCGCTCTACATCAAGACGAAGAACTTCCACTGGCATGTCTCGGGGCCGCATTTCCGCGACTATCACCTGATGCTGGACGAGCAGGGCGAGCAGATCTTCGCCATCACCGACGACATCGCTGAGCGCGTCCGCAAGATCGGCGGCACGACGCTGCGCTCGATCGGCGAGATCGCCCGCCTGCAGCGGATCGCCGACAACGATCTCGACTTCGTCGCGCCGGCTGACATGCTGGCCGAGCTGCGCGACGACAATATCCAGCTCGCCGCGAGCATGCGCGAGGCGCACAAGATCGCCGAGGAGTTCGGCGACGTCGCGACCACCAGCATGCTCGAAGTGTGGATCGACGAGGCCGAGCGGCGCACCTGGTTCCTGTTCGAGGCGGCCCGCGTGCCCGGCAAGCGCTGAGCGGAAGCGCCATCGACACGGCGGGATCATACCTTGGTATGATCCCTGTCATGCCTAGTCATGCCGGGAGCCGCTGCTCGTAGAATGGGGCCCCGGACGGGACATTCCTAAACTCGCAATCGATCACGGCGCCGACCGCGACCGACGTCCAAAGGACTGCGTTGCAAGGCCGCCGCGAAGGTCGAACCCCGATCATCTGCGAGGCACGAGCATGTTCCAGGCCCCCGTCCTTCCCCAAGGCACTCCCACCTCCTCCCCGATGCTGCCGTCATCCTTCGCCGCGAGACCCGCGAGCCGGGCAGGCGCGGTGCCGGGCTTCGTCGTCGGCCTCATCCTAGGAGAAGCCGGGGTCGCCATCTCCTTCCCGGCGGTCGGGACCGGCGCGCCCGGCGCCGGCGTCGCGCTGGTGGAGCGGGTCGAAACCCTTCTCCCCGCTTCGCTCGACATCTTCACCGTGCATTCTGCCAGTCTCGAGCTCGGCGGCTTTTTCGGGCGGCTCCGGGCCGAGCGTCTCCATGCCGGCTTCATGATCCTCGACCTTCGCTGCGGCGACGAGGCCGGCCTCGCCCCGCTGGCCGCGGCGCTGATTGCCGCGCTGCCCGAGGACATGGCCGGCGCCGTGCTCTATGCCGATGCGATCGGCGCCATCATCGCGGCTCGCGAGGCGAAGGAAGCGCGCGGCGGCGCGTCCGGCCGGCGCCGATCCTGCGGCATGCTGCCGAAATGGCGGCTGAAGCGGGTCATGGACTATATCGACGCTCATCTCGACGAGCCGATCACGCTCGCCGATCTCGGTGCCGCCGCCAAGCTGACGCGGATGCATTTCGCGGCGCAGTTCCGTGCGACCACCGGGTTGCGCCCGCATGAATATCTCCTGCGCCAGCGCATCGAGCGGGCGAAGACGCTGCTTCTCGACGACGATCTGGCGATCGTCGAGGTCGCCCTCGCCGTCGGCTTCCAGACGCAGGCGCATTTCACCACCATCTTCGGCCGCTTCGTCGGCGAAACGCCCTATCAGTGGCGCCGCGCCCGCGCCGCCGAGCGGAAGTCCGCGGCGACGCGCTCGGCCTTCGCCCGCGTCGGCCGCAACCGCCCGTCAGCTGGCGTCCCGCTCGGCATGGCGTGAGGCTGCCCGCCATCAGCTGATGATGCTCATCGACGATACGGCCGCGCACGGAGACCTGCGCGGCCGCATCTGCTTAGCAATGAAATCGCAGTTTAATACCTGGGTATAGCGGCGACGTCAAAGCATATGTCCCGGATGACCGGCCGAATAATTATGAATAATGGCGAATTGGGCGATGTTTCTTCTGTCGACGACGCGCCGCGCGTCGATCAGGAACTTGGATCAAAGCAAAGGAATCGCATCATGAAGCAGGTTATCCTCATCGCCATGGCCGCGGTCATGGGAAGCGTCGTCGCCGCCATCGCCGCGCAGCAGACCGATGGCGTGGTCAGGTCGGTCAATGTCCAGGACGGTACGCTCGAGCTGCAGTCGGGCGAGAATTTCACCTTCAGGAACGGCACCGTGCTCTACGGCCTCGCCCCCGGCGATCGCGTCGGCGTCGCCCATGAGGGCACGATCGGCCTCGGCGCCTACAATCCGCACCCGGCGACCCAGGACGACATCGACATCGAGTGATGCGCAGCCGAGGTTCCGGTGGACGCGCGGCGCCCCTCCGCGCTGCCACCGGAACCCACGGCCTTCTCGCCAGCCCCGGATCCGCCGGCCGCTCCCGCGGTCGTCCGGTCCGGGGCTTGCTGCATTGAGGGGTCGGCGCGACCGCAGGCGGGCGGTACCGGCGCCTCAGATGGCCAGCGTGGCTTCCTGGCTGTCGAGTTCGCGCAGCAGCAGCCGCGCCGTCTCGTCGTCGATCAGGTGCTCGGTCACCATGGCCGTGACTTCGGCCCGCTCGGCATGGAGCGCAGCGACTCTCAGATGATGCTCCGCGGCTTCTCGCCGGATCCCGGTGTCGGCCGGGGCACCGAGGCGCTCGAGCCGCGCGCGGTAGGACGAGAGGATAGCCCCGGATGCCTCGTCCCACTGGGCCTCGTCGCGTGCTGCCGCCTCCCGGTTCTGGCTGTCCTGGCTTGTCTCGCCTTTGCGCTCCCGGTTGGCGCGTTCCACGGCGGCCATGGCTGCTTGCGCCGTGCGAAGTCGCGCCTGGCGGAGCGTCCCGTCGTCGCCTTCTGCCGAGGCCGCGGCGATCAGACCGGCGATGATCGGCAGGGCGATATTGGCGACGACCAGCGATGTCAGGATGACGCCGGCCGCCGCCGCGATCACGAGGTTCCGCGACGGAAAATCGGCGCCGTCGGGCAGGACGATGGGCAGCGCGAGCGCGGCCGCGAGCGTCACGGCACCGCGCACGCCGGAAAAGGTCATGGCGAGGATCGTCAGCAGGCGGGCCCGCGCGCAGGCGCCCCGCGGCTGTCGGCGGTCGTGCCACAGCGTCATGATCGCCACGTATCCGAAGCGGATGAGCGTCAGTGCCGCCCAGGCGACGAGCGTGACGAGGGCAAGGCCCCAAGGACCTGCAACTCCGTCTGCCGGCAACTCGGCGGCGGCGCGCGCGAGGATGCGCGGCAGCTGCTCGCCAAGCAGCACGAAGATGACGCCGTTCAGCGCGAATTCGAGCGTCTCCCAGATCGCCGTCCGCCTGAGGCGCGTCACGGGGAGGGCGATGCCCGAGAGTTCCCAGCGCCCCATCACCATGCCCGCCGCGACAGGCGCCAGAATCCCCGAGGCGCCGAGCGCGACGGCGGCGTGGTAGGCCGCGTAGGGGAGCAGCAGGCTGATGAGGATCTGCGTGGCGGGGGTTTCACCGAGCCGGGCCGACACTGCGTTCTTGAGGCCGAGAAGGCCCATGCCGACACCGACGCCGATCGCGAGCCCGCCGCCGCCCACCCAAGCGAGCTGGACCAGAAGCGCCGCTCCGGCCGGGGCCGCGTCGGAGCCGAGCAGCAACACGAAGTGAAGGCAGATGAGGGCCGAGGCGTCGTTGAGCAGCGCTTCGCCCTCGACGATGCGGAGGACCCGCCGCGAGAGCGGGACGCCGCGCAGCAGCGCGATGCCGGCAATCGCATCGGTGGGCGAGAGCACGGCCACCAGCGCCAGCGCCGCGACGAGCGGCAGCGCCGGCATCAGGGCGGCGAGCGCCGGTCCGACGACAAGCACGGTCAAGAGGACGAGACCGATGGCCAACGCGGCGATCGGTCCCGCGCGCTGCAGCAGCTCGCGGCCGGAAAACCGCCAACCGTCCAGGAAGAGGAGGGGCGGCAGGAAGAGGACGAAAAACAGCTCGGGGTCGATGCGCACGGCATCGACCCCGAGGCGGCCCATCGCGGCGCCGAGCGCGATCTGGATGAGCGGCGTCGCCACCAGAGGCAGGAGCCGGCCGAGCCAATTGCTCACCACGACGGCGACGATGAGCACGAGCACGAGATCGAGCGTCGCCATGGTGTGGCCGGCTGCTCGGCGGGGGCCGCTGCTTCAGGTCAACTGGTAGGAGCGCGCTCCGGTGCCCGCGAGCTGGCCGCCATCGACGATGAGATATTCGGGACGGATCGGGCGGCCGTCGAAGAAGCATTCGAGGATTTCGAGCGTACCAGCCGCATAGCGGGCCTGGGCCGAGAGCGAGCTACCCGACATATGAGGCGTCATGCCGTTGTGCGGCATGGTACGCCAGGGATGGTCCACGGGCGCGGGCTGCGGGAACCAGACATCGCCCGCGTAGCCGGCGAGCTTGCCGCTGGCGAGCGCCCGCGCCACGGCATCGCGGTCGCAGAGCTTGCCGCGGGCGGTGTTGATCAGATAGCTGCCGCGCTTGACATGCTCGAACATGCGGTCGTCGAACATGTTCTCGGTCGAAGGATAGAGCGGCGTCTGCAGGTTGATGACGTCGCAGGCCGCGACCAGCTCTTCCGGCGTCGCGTGGAAGGTCAGCCCGAGCTCCTGCTCGACCGCCTCGGGGAGCCGATGCTGGTCCATATAGTGCAGCTTGACGTCGAAGGGCTTCAGCCGTTTCAGGACCGCGAGGCCAATGCGGCCGGCGGCGATCGTGCCGAAATGCATGCCTTCGAGATCATAGCTGCGGCTGACGCAGTCGGCGATGTTCCAGCCGCCATTCATGGCGATCTGGTGCGCCGGCAGGTAGTTACGAACCAGCGACAGCACCATCATCACGACATGCTCGGCGACGGAGATGCTGTTCGAATAGGTCTCCTCGGCGACCGTGATGCCGTGCGCGGCGGCGGCCTTCAGGTCGACATGGTCGGAGCCGATGCCGGCCGTCACCGCCAGCTTCAGCTTCTTCGCCTTCGCGATCCGCTCTGCCGTGAGATAGGCCGGCCAGAAGGGCTGCGAGATGACGATGTCGGCGTCGGCGAGATGCCGGTCGAACGTGGAATCCGCGCCATCCTTGTCGCTGGTCACCACGAGTTCGTGGCCGTTCGCCTCGAGATAAGGGCGAAGGCCGAGTTCGCCCGAGACGCAGCCGACCAGTTCGCCCGGCTTGAAGCCGAGCGGCGACTTTGGCGCCGGCGTCGTCTGCCCGCCGGGATAGGCGGCGATGGTGGGGATCGTGTCGCGGGCATAGGCCGGCGGATAGCCCGTCACCGGGTCGGGATAGAGAACGCAGAGAACCTTGGCCATGGCGGTATTCCTTTCGGGAGCAAAAGGGGGCGCCCAGGATGCGGGGGGAGGAAGGGAGCCGTCGTCGCGGGAAGCCGGCGAAGGGGGCGTGGCTTCGCCGGTGCTGGCGCCGGGGAGGACGAGGCCAGAGAACGCGGACGACTTCAGGCATCCTGGGCGCGTGGGAAGTCTTTCAAGGATCGGGGCCGGGCGTCTTTCCGGATCGCGGCGTCGTTTCCCGATCGCACGCTGAAACGGGAACTCGGCCCGAACCCGCGGGGCGGTGCCCCGTCAGCCCTTGACGACGGGCTGGCGCGTGGTGCGCAGCGAGGCGAGGAGCGGATCGCCGACATCGAGGTGCCCCTCGACGAGATGCTTCGGCGTCAGCGCCAGCCAGTTATTGAGCGAGACGTCCTTGTATTCGCCAGTATGGAAGACATTCAGGACCCGCATCGGCTCGTCGCCGGTATTCTCGATGTAGTGGGCGAGAGTCTTCGGGACATAGCCGACATCGCCGGCGACGAAGTCGAAGGTGCGGGCATTGGCGACTGCGTCGAACACCGTCATGCGCGCCTTGCCGGTAACGTAGTACTGGATCTCGTCCGCGTCGGGATGCCAGTGGATCTCGCGCATGCCGCCCGGCTCGAGATCGATGAAGAGCGCGGCGAGATTGGTGACGCCGAAGGTCTTCTGGTCGATCACCTTGGTCGCTCCGCCCGGGAAGGGCGTCGGTGCAACCTCGGAGGCGCGGAAGACATATTTGTCGGTGAAGGTGACGGCGCCGAGCGCCTTGCGCACCTCGTCGATCGGCGGCGGCACCGGCTGGCGGAAGATGTACTTCTCATGCGCCGGGGTGCCGTCGAAGGCCTCTTCCGGCACGCCGAAATTCTTGGCCAGCACCTCACGCGGGGTATGGGCGAAGAGCTCGGTCACGAGCAGCGTCTGGTTCTCTGAGAAGTTGCCGTCGTTGAAGACGAGGACGAATTCCGTGCCCTCCTCGAGGCCCTGGATCGCATGCGGGAAGCCGGCGGGCGCGAGCCACAGATCACCGGGCCCGAGATCCTCGACGAGCGTCTGGCGCTGGTCGTCGACGAGATAGAAGCGCACGCGGCCCTTGAGGACATAGGCCCACTCGGCCTCCTTGTGCCAGTGAAGCTCGCGCACCACGCCGGCCGGCAGGCGCATGTTCACCATCGCCAGTTCCTTGAGCGTGCCGAGCTCGCGCTGCGTCACCTCGCGGGCCCAGCCGCCATCCTCGAGGCGGTTATGCGCCATGGCGAAGGGGAATTTGAGGTTCGGGATGCCGCCATGGTCAGAGAGCGGCGGGATCAGGATGTCCGGGTTCTGCGCCTCGACCTCGGGGTTGCGCGGCCCGACAATGTCCGCGCCCAGGGTGCCGACGATGGGTTGCTTCAGAATAGTCATCGCCAAATCTCGCCTATGTCATGAAATGAAGGGGCAAAGCAGATCGTCCGCTGCGAAAAGCAAATCTGGCTTTCAATTCGGATGATTGCTCCGTTTGCCCGATCAAGTTAGGCTCGACCGACAGTCGTGCTCCAGTGAACCGCCATATGGGCGATGTTATACAGTGGTATGGCGCCGATCCGGATGGCGGACTGTGAGGCGAACCTCCGTATGATGGCGCGACCCCGACCAGGGTGAGACCGTCGGCGAGGCACACCGCCATCCGCGCGCGAGCGCAACGCGTCCCGTCCTCCCATCGCTGTCGATGCTGTTCCCGGGCGGAGCCCTTCCGCGGGTGGCAGCGGTGGCCCGAGCCGGGCGCTCCTCCCGCGTCCTCCCCCTCTCCAGAAGCACCGTGACCCCGATGAACGCCAACACTTCCCTTCCGAGCCCGGCCGCTGCCGGGGCCGCAACAGCCGAGGCGGCCACCCGGCCGCCGTCCTCGCCCGCCACCCCATCGGAAGCGCGCTGGCCCTTCGCCTTCGCCCTCATGCTGACGGGCCTCGCGGGGTTTCTCGACGCCGCCGCCTTCGTCCGGTTCAACCACCTCTATGTCTCGTTCATGAGCGGCAACAGCACGCATCTCGGCATATCGATCGCCGATCTTGCCGTGCCCGACCTCGTCGCCGTTCTCGGCGTGATCGCGGCCTTTGTCGCCGGCGCCGCCGTCGGCACCGCCGTCGCCGATCATGTGGGGGAGAGGTTTATCGGCCGCGTGCTCGCGCTCGAGGCCGCGCTCTTCGTCGCCGCGATCCTCGCCTCGCTGATCGGGCTCTCGCTGCCCTGCGTGATGATCGTCGCGCTGACGATGGGGATCCAGAACGTCCTGCATCAGGCGGTCGGCGGCGTCGATGTCGGCAAGGGCTTCGTCACCGGCATGCTGTTCCGCTTCGGCCAGTCGATCGCGCGCATGGCGGAGGCGGGGCTCACCTGGAGCAGCGCCTCGACCTCGCTCCTGAACTGGCTCGCCTTTGTCGGCGGCGCAGCGCTCGGCACCGTCGCCATCGGAGCGCTGGATTTCACAATCTGCCTCGCGCTCGCATTGGCGCTGGTGATGGCGATGCTGGTCGTGATCCCGCTGCGTAATTCCTGCTGACCGACACCAAGAACACCCCGGCCCGAGGCGTCTGCTTCAGGTCGGGGCGTTTTCTCTTGGTGGCTGGGCCCAATTGATCAGGGCGCCGGCGCATCGGGCAGGATCGAGACTGTCGCCGTCAGCCCCGCCACCAGCACCACCGCGGGCGGAACCGCGTCGAGGACCACGCGGACGGGGACGCGCTGTGCGAGGCGCACCCAGGTGAATACCGGATTGACCGTGGCGAGGCCGGTGCCGTCAGGCTCGGCATTGGCGACGGCAATGCCGCGGCCGATGCCGACGACATGGCCGGTGAGCGGCTGGGGATGCGCCATCAGAAAGACCCGCGCCGAGTCGCCGACCTTGATGCCGGAGAGCAGCGTCTCCTCGAAATAGCCGTCGACCCAGAAACTGTCGGCGTCGACGACCGACAAGGCGCGCTGGCCGCTGGTCGCATAGTCGCCGGGCTGGGTCAGGAGATTGGTGACATAGCCGTTCACCGGCGCGACGATCCGCGTGCGCTCGAGGTCGAGCTTCGCCTTGTCGCGGAGCGCCGTCGCCTGCTTCAGCGTCGCAGCCGCAACCGCCGCCGAGGCCGCGAAGCTCTGCTGTTCCTCCTTGGAGACGGTGAGCGAATTGAGCTCGGCCCGCCGCTGCGCCTCGATCGTCTTGTTGTCGAGGTCGGCCCGCGCGCCGGCGACTGCCGCTTCCGCATTGGCGAGCGCGATCTGATAGTCGCTGGGGTCGATGACCATCAGGAGGTCGCCCTTGTGGACGAACTGGTCGGCCTTCACCGGAAGTTCGGTGATGCGGCCAGAGACCTCAGGCGTCACCGTCACGACATAGGCGCGCACCGTCCCGTCCCGCGTCCAGGGCGTCGTCATGTAGACCTGCCACATGCGCCAGCCGAGAATGACGGCGAAAGCGAGCGCCGCGAGCGTGACGAGGACGGCGACGAACGATCGAAGCAAGGCAAGGAGCCGGGAGGCGAGGCCGCTGCTGCGCGGTGCGGCCGGCCCGGCGGCACTGTCCGTCGAGGTCATGGATGCTCTCCGATGAAGATCACGATGAGTGAAAGCGCGATGACATAGAGACAGAGGTTGAAGAGGCCCGGATGCCACATGCGGCCAAGCAGCCTGATGCGCGCCGTCGCTATCGTGATCGGCGTGACGATCAGCCAGGCGGCGAGCATCATCACCACGAAGGGCGAGATGAAGACGCCGAGAACATTGACCTCGGTGAACATGGAGCGGACCTCCTCTCGTCTAGGCGGGTGAGACGGCGCCGGTCGCGAGGAGGTCCGGCTGGCCGTCGATGGCGTCGATGATGACGGCGATCTCGGCCGTGATCGCGCTCGCCTGCGGTAGCGCTTCGAGCGCTGCGAAACGGGATCGAGCGGCCGGAAGATCAGCCGCTGCGAGCGCGCCGAGACCCTCGCAAATGAGGCGGTGCCGATCCGCGTCCAGAGGCGCACGCTTCAGGCGGATGACCGCCTGTCCGACAGCGAGCAGCGAGAGCAGTGCCCCGGCGTCCGTGAGGCTCGCCTCGGCCGGGATTGCCTCCAGCCGCCGTTCGAGGCGCCGCGACCAGGCGCCCGGCCGGCTCGCTCCCGCTCGTCGCATCTCCTGACGCAGTTCGTGCAGCGACCGGGTGAGGAAGCGCCGCATGCGCCGCTGTGGGCCAGGAACGGGCAGGGCGGCGAAGAAGACGACGCCGGCGAGATTGCCGGCGATGATGGCAAGGCAGAGATTGAAATAGGCCGCCGCGTCATAACTCGGCGGGTTGCCGAGGCCGAGCATGGGGAGGGCGCTGATCGACATCGCGAGGAAGATGACCGGGTGCCAGATCCCGGCCTGCATGACGCCGAGCGCTGCGAACAGCAGGAAGAGCAGTGCCAGCAGAGCCGGAAAGGTGGTGAGGGCCGGCAGCACGCCGAAATAGAGTGCGCCGGCGACGATCGCCATCAGGCTCGTGCCGAGCGCGTTGTCCCGCGCGAGCGCCGGAGCGAGGTCGTCGCGGGCGGCGAAGATGAGCGTCGCGACGGCGGTGAAGACGATGGCGAAGCCGCCATTCGACCATCCGGTTGTGATGGCGAAGGCCGAGACGGCGAGCACGGCAGCGAAGGCGCGAACCGCCGCCAGCAGGCCAAGGAGCGGGTCGTCGATGACGAGCCGCGCCCTCCGCGCGGGTTGCGGCTCGGCGGCTTGCCCTCTCAGCATGAGCAGCGCATCTGCCGCCAACGCCAGGAACGTGACGACATCGCGGGCCGCGCTTCGCAGCAACGCGTCGATCGCCGCGCCGCCCTGCATCGCCTCGAGCGCGACGAGCACCTGCCGGCTTGTCACGCCGATGAAGGCCGGGTCGCGGCCGATGCTCGTCGCTGCCAGCGGCGCCAGAAGCCGCCCCAGCGACGCGCGCGTCGCGGCGGTGTCCTCGCCGGAGATCCGGCCCGGGTGATGGCCGATCCCGCGCCAGCTCACCAGGGCGGCGATGAGCGCCTCGCGCGCCGCGGTGAGGTTGCCCCGCCGCGCATGGCAGCGCGCCGATCCGGCGATGGCCGCCCCGATCGCCGCGTTGAGCGGCGCCAGCGAATGCACGACCCCGCGCCGGGCCGCGCGCATGGCGTCGGTCTCGGCGTCGCTCGTCATCGAGGCGATGAAGCCGGAGGTGAGCTCGCTCGCGACGCGCGCGATGAGGACCGAGAGCTGGCGGCCGGCGAGGCCGGTATCGGTCACGAGCATCACCATCGTCGCGGCGCCGATGCCGATGCCGATCTCGGAGACGCGGATCAGCGAGAGGAAGAAGGCGTTGGTCGGATCACTCAGCGTGTCGGCGAAGATGATCGTCGCCGTGATCCCGGCCAGCGCCGCCGCATAGGCCGCGAAGCCCTGCAGCGCGATCGCGGCGAAGCCGCAGACGCCGCAGAAGAGCGCCATGCCGAGGATGAGGAGGTCGCGCTGCTGCGCGAAGAGCCCGAGCAGCGCCACCATGGCCAAAGCGCCGGTGAGCGTCCCGATGATCCGGAAGCGGCCCTTCTGCAGCGACGCGCCGAAGCTCGGCTGGCAGACGATGGCGGCCGTGGTCGCCGCCCAGAAGGAGTTCGGAAGCTCCAAGTAATAGGTGATCGACAGCGTGAGGCACACCGAGCCTGCCAGGCGAAACGCAAAGAAGAGGCGCGCTCCGAACTGGCTCCTCAGCCAGAGGATCGCCTGCCGCGGGCCGTGCAGTTCCCGGTCCGCCGCGAGGCCGAAGGGGGACGTCACGCTCATGCTCCATCTCCGACACGAGGGGGGATGGCACGAGGCTAGGCATCCGGCGGCGAAGCGAAATCATACGCCGGTTGCCGGGCGTAGCACCTTGGTTTGCCGCTTCCGGCGCACCGGGTGAGCCCGAGCCGATCCGCCAAACCAAAGTATGAGCGCCGCACGCCAAGGGTCGATTTTCCCAGCGGCAGAGCGGGCGGACAATCGCTGTCATCCATCACGGCCAGCCGATGAGGAACGACACCATGACAGACGAGACGGCCCCAGGCGCGGAAGCGCCTCTTCCGCCCGGTATGCGCGCCCCGGACTTCACGCTTCCCGCGACGCCCGACCAGCGGCTTTCGCTCTCCGAGATGCGCGGGCATCCCGTCATCCTTGCCTTCTATCCGGCCGACTGGAGTCCGGTCTGCGGCGACGAGGTCGGGCTGCTCAACGCGGTGCTGCCGGAGTTCCACCGCTTCGGCGCACAGCTCGTCGGCATCTCGACCGACGGCGTCTGGTGCCACGCCGCCTTCGCGGCCGACCGCAAGCTCCATTTCCCGCTGCTCGCCGATTTCGAGCCGAAGGGCGAGGTCGCCCTCCGCTACGGCGTCTACCGCGCCGCGGAGGGCGTCGCCGATCGCGCGCTGTTCGTCATCGACGCCGAGGGCGTTATCCGCTGGTCCTATGTCTCGCCGCTCGGCATCAATCCAGGCGCCGACGGCGTCCTCGAGGCGCTGGAACAGCTTTCCCCGAAGACCCATGCCGAAGGAGCCCCAGCATGACCCATGGCATTCCCCCGATCGCCGCCGACGATCACGTCGCCGGTCCCGCCGATGCGCCGGTGACGCTGGTCGAATATGGCGACTATCAGTGCCCCTATTGCGGCGAGGCCTATCCGGTCCTGAAGGCCGTGCAGGAGGAGATGGGTAGCCGGCTTCGCTTCGTCTTCCGGAATTTCCCGCTGGTCGACATGCATGTCCATGCCCGCCGCGCCGCGGAGCTTGCGGAGGCCGCGGCCGATGCGGGCGTCTTCTGGCAGGCGCATGACATGCTGTTCGAGAACCAGGATGCGCTCGACGATCGCAGCCTCGCCACCTATGGCGACCGGCTCGGCCTCGACCGCGCCGCGCTCGTCTCGGCCTTTGCCGGCCGCTACGACGACAAGATCGAGCGCGATTTCGTCGGCGGTGTCAGGGGCGGCGTCAACGGCACGCCGAGCCTCTTCATCAACGGTCAGCGCTACGAAGGCCCACGCGATGTCGAAAGCCTTGTCGCTGCTCTGAGCGAGGCGGCCGCGGGACGTGTCCCGCATCCCGTCCCGTGACCGCCCCCGCTCTTGGCCGAGGTGATCCCATGACCATTCAGCAGAGCGCCCCCGCGGCGCACGCCTTCGATCCGCGATCCGCCGCAGTGCTTGGTCGCGGAACGACCTTCGCGATGGCCGTCGCCGCAGGCCTCGCCGTCGCGAACATCTATTACAACCAGCCGATGCTCGAACTCATCGAGCAGGAACTGCCCGATCGCCTCGCCGGCGCGATTCCGACGGCGACGCAGCTCGGCTATGCGCTCGGGCTGTTCCTGCTGGTGCCGCTCGGCGATCTCGTCGAGCGGCGGCGGCTGATCGTGCTGCAGTTCGTGCTGCTGGCGATCGCGCTCGCGCTCGCCGCCCTTGCCCCCGGTGCGGCCATGCTGGTAACCGCGTCGCTTGGAGTCGGCCTGCTGGCGACGGTCGCGCAGCAGATCGTGCCGCTCGCGGCGCATCTCGCGGCGCCGGAGCGGCGCGGGGCGACGGTCGGAACCGTGATGGCCGGGCTGCTCGCCGGCATCCTGCTCAGCCGTACGCTGGCCGGTTTCGTCGCGGCCCATGCGGGCTGGCGTGACATGTTCTGGCTCTCGGTGCCGCTCGCGCTCGCGGCGGCTTTGCTGATGCGCCTCGTCATTCCGGTGAGCAGCCCCGATTCGACGCTCCCCTATCCGCGCCTGCTGCGGTCGATCTGGCATCTCTGGCGCCTCTACCCGGCACTCCGTCTCGCCGCGATGACGCAGTCGGCGCTGTTCGCGGCGTTCACGGTGTTCTGGACGATCCTCGCCTTTCGCCTCGCCGAGCCCCGCTTCGGCTATGGCGCCGAGATGGCGGGCCTGTTCGGTCTCGTCGGCGCCGTCGGCATTCTCGCCGCGCCGCTCGCCGGCCGCTTCGCGGATTGGCGCGGCGCATCGGAGGCGGTCGCGCTCGGCGTCGGCGTGACGCTGGTCGCCTGGCTGGTCTTCGGCTTCTGGATGTCGCTCGCGGGGCTCGTCGTCGGCGTCGTGCTGCTCGATTTCGGCATCCAGACGGCGCTCGTCTCCAACCAGCACATCGTCTTCGCACTGCATCCCGAGGCGCGGGCGCGCCTGAACACGGTGCTGATGGGCACCATGTTCCTCGGCGGCGCGCTCGGCTCGGCCGGTGCGACGCTCGCCTGGCAGTTCGGCGGCTGGATGCTGGTCAGCGCGCTCGGGATCCTCTTCTCGGTTATCGCGACGGCGCTGCAACTCGCCAACTGGCGGCGGCGCTAGCGCAACGGGACGGCGATGCCTCAGCGGCGCTGGGCATCCCGCCACGCCTTGGGCGACGTCCCGACTTCGCGCGAGAAGACCCGCGTGAAATGGCTCTGGTCGGCGAAGCCGCAGGCGATCGCGATATCCGCGATCGTCAGCCGCCCTTCGAGCAGCAGCTGCCGGCCACGATCGACGCGCATTCTCAGCAGCCAGCGATGCGGCGTCATGCCGGTGGCGCGCGCGAACTGCTTGGCGAAATAGCTCGGCGTCAGCCCGCAGGCGGCCGCGATCTCCGTGATGGTGACATTGCCGTCCAGCCGGCTCGCGATCATGTCGCGCGCCCGCTTGAGTTGCCACTCGGCGAGACCCCGCGCGAGGGTGCGCGGCTCGACCTCGGTGCCATAGGCGCCGGCGATATGGGTGCAGAGCGCCACCATCGCCTGGTCGAGGAAGAGCTGGCTCAATTCGCGGGAGTGGTCGAGGGCCGCCGTCATGGCGAGGCCGAGATGGGCGATCACGGGATCGTGGAAGCCCTTTCCCGACACGATGCGGAGATCCCCCATCGGGGGGCGGCCGCCGGCGAGCGCGAGATTGTCGAAATACTGCCGCGGAATGTGGAAATGCAGCGTATCGAACGGGTCGTCGAGCTTCGCCTCGACGCTGTTGCGCAGGTCGAAGAAGACGCTGTTGTTGCGCAGCAGCTCGGTCTGCGGCGTGCTGCGGCCGTCGAGCCAGAGCTCACCCTTGTCGTAGTCCATGAGCTCGAGCGAGAGTGCATAGCCTTCCTGCGCAGGAACGGGGCTGACGAATCCGTAGCCGGGACCACCGGCGATGCGCGCGATCGTGACGTCCGGCGACAGCGGCCCGCCGACCGAAAGGGCCGTGACGATCGTCTTGCTGTGCCAGTGCTGGTCGAGGCGCTCGCCGTAAGATCCCGTGTCCAAGCCCGTGGTTCCCGTCTCGCTGGCAGATTGCTGTAGTCGGCTCATCGGCAGGTTGTCACGCTGGAATGCGGGCGCGGCACTTCCCGTATGTTCAAAAAGCGTCGCAAGGCGTTCAAGCCACGCGGAGGCCCGCCCGCTATCGTTCCCTCACAATGATACGGGCGGCTTCGCGAGGCGAAACCGCGGTGAGCGTCGTGAAGCGGAGCATGAAGATGGGTCGGATTCCCCCGTCCACCAAGTCCTATGCAATGCTGACGAGATGGCGCCTGCGGGCGGTCCGCCGCCTGGCGCGAGGTGCCTCGCCGTCCATCGCCGCGGTGGCGGGGCTGCTGATCTTCGCCGCCGACGCCTTCGTCGCGCCCGCCTATGGGCTCAACGTCCTTTATATTGTTCTCCTGATCGCCATGATTCCGTGTGCGTCGCGGCGGCAGGTGGCGTGGATGACCGGCTCGTTCATTGCCCTCTCGGCGCTCGGCTTCATGATCGGCGAAGGCCGGATGGCGAGCGGCGCAGATATCGCGCGCCTCCTCATCAATCTCGTCGCCCTGGTGCTGACCGCGGTCCTCATCGTCAGTCTCCGCGGCGGGACGAAGGGCTTCTTCAAGGGGCGCGCGGGGCCGAGCGAGCAGGCCGATCCCCGAGGCGATGCCGAGCGTGTGGCGCTGCCTGTCGGCGCCTGTGCGACCGTCGCGATCGCCGACGAAGTGGTCCAGCAGCTCACCGCCACGATCCTCGGCAATGCCGCCTGCCGCAACTGGCTGGCGCGTCCCTTGCCAGATATCGGCGAGGCGCACGCCGCGATCGAGGATTCGCTCGCCTCCGCGCGGCGTGCCAGCGAGCTCGTCCAGCGTCTCCGGCAGCTGCGGCCGCAGCCGATGCGGATCGCGGTCCCGCTGTCGCCCTCTGGCCTCGACCCCGGCTGAGGCCGTCCCGGCATCGCGATAAGGCAGGCGGGACGAGGCCCAGCCTGCCTTCTGCCGCGTTCGGCCGGTGCCGTGGAGGGTCAATAGCTCCGCTCCCCGACGACCTTGCCGCGAAAGACGAAATACACGATCAGCGTATAGGCGAGCGTCAGCGGCAGCACGAAGATGCCCGCTCCCCAGAACAGGAACGCCAGCGAGGTCGTCGGCGAGGCCGCTTCCCAGATCGTGAGCGAGAAGGGGAGCATATAGGGCAGGAACGAGCCTGCCAGCGTCGCGAAGGCGGCGAGGAAGATCGCGGCGCCGCCGAGGAAGAGGAAACGGTCGTCGCGGCTGCGCACCGCCTGCGCCAGGACGGCGAAGGCCGCGAGGCCGATGAGCGGGCAGACGAGAAGCAGCGGACGCTCGGTCCAGCGCGCCAGGACCGGCAGGCGGATCGCCAGCGACCAGGCGAAGACGACAACGAGGAAGGCGAGGAGCGCGGCCATCAGCTTCGGCAGGGCCGCGAAGCCGAAGGTCCTGAGCGAGCCGCCTGATTTCCGCGCGATCCAGCAGGCTCCGAGCAGCGCGTAGCCGATGCAGAGGCCGATACCGCAGAAGATCGCGAACGGGCTGACCCAGCTCATGCCGTTGCCAACGAAGACGCCGTTCTCGATCGGCAGGCCCTCGACGATCGCGCCGACCGCGGCACCCTGAACGAAGGCCGCCGCATAGGATCCGGCCACGAAGCCGGCGTCCCAGAGCGGCCGGCTCAGCGTCGCCTTGTAGCGGAACTCGAAGGCGACACCGCGCAGGATGAGGCCGGCCAGCATCACGAAGAGCGGGATGTAGAAAGCCGACAGGACGATGGCGAAGACCGGCGGGAAGGCGCTGAACAGCGTGGCGGCCGAGATGATCAGCCAGGTCTCGTTGCCGTCCCAGACGGGTGAGATCGAGGCCAGCATCCGCCGCCGCTCCTCCTCGCCTCTGGCGAAGGGGAACAGCATGCCGACGCCGAGATCGAAGCCGTCGAGCAGGACGTAGAGCAGGATGGAGAGGGCGAGGGCGAAGGCCCAGAACTCGACCATGATCAGTCTCCGATGCCGGCGCCGCCGGTCACGCCCGGGCTGGCGCCGGGCAGGGACAGGGGACGCTTGGGGTTGGTGCCGAAGAGGGAAATGTCCGTCCTGGGGATCGGACCCGCGCGCAGCAGGCGGTAGATGTAGAGGGCGCCGAAGCCGAAGATCAGCGCATAGATGCAGGCGATCAGCGTCAGCGTCGCCGCGACCTCGCCCGTCGTCAGGACCGGCGTCAGCGCGTCGGCCGTGCGGAGTTCGCCATAGACCGCCCAGGGCTGGCGGCCGACCTCGGCGGTGTACCAGCCGGTCAGCGTGGCGACGAAGCCGAGCGGGAAGGAGAGCGAGGTCGCGACGAGGAATAGCCGCGCCTTCACCAGGCGCTCGCCGAAGCTCAGCCAGGTGCCGACCCAGGCGATGGCCAGCATCAGCAGACCGCAGCCCACCATGATACGGAACGCGAAGAAGGGAATGGCGACCGGCGGCCGGTCCGCGGCGGCGAAGCTCTTGAGGCCGGTTTCCTTCGCGGTCAGGCTCATCGAGCCGATGATGCTGCCGAGATAGGGAACGGCGATCTCGAAGAGATTGCGCTCGTTCTTGGGGTCCGGCCAGGCGATGAGGATCTCGCTCGCCGGCTGCTCGTCGTTCCAGCGGCCCTCGATGGCGGCGAACTTGGCCGGCTGGCGGTCATGCACATAGTCGCCGACGAGATGGCCGAACAGGAGCTGGAGAGGCACCAGGATGGCCGCGAGGCGAAGGCCCATCACGGCCATTGCGCGGCCCTCCTGCACGGCCGTGCCGCGCAGCATGTACCAGGCGCCGGTCGCCGCCACGCAGAAGGCGGAGGTGACATAGGCCGCGAGCACCATATGCGGGAAGCGTGTCCGCACCGCTTCGCTGAACAGGATCGCCGACCAGTCGTCGGGGATGAAGACTCCGTTCGCTGCAAGGCTGTACCCGGTCGGGTACTGCATCCAGCTGTTGTTGACCATGATCCAGTAGGCCGAGAGGCTTGTGCCGATCGAGACCATCAGGCAGGCGAGGAAATAGGCCCAGCGCGGGACGCGGTCGCGGCCGAACATCAGCACGCCGAAGAAGGTCGCCTCGAGCGCGAATCCTGTGAAGCTCTCATAGCCGAGCAGCGGGCCCTGGATCGGGCCCGTCCGCCGCGCCAGCTCGCTCCAGTTGGTGCCGAACTGGAAGGCCATGACGATGCCGGAGACGACGCCGAGCCCGAAGGTGACGGCGAAGATCTTCAGCCAGAAGTCCGACAGCCGCCGATAGATGCGTTCGCCCGTGATCAGTCCGCAGGCCTCGAGGAAGGTCAGCCAGGCGGCGAGACCGATGGTGAAGGCCGGAAAGATGATGTGGAACGAGATCGTGAAGGCGAACTGGATCCGCGACAGCAGAAGGGGAGTGAGGTCCATGTGAGCATCCCGCGTTCAGGGGGGCGGCAACTGTCGGACGAGGCGGTGCCGGTTCAGCGCGGCAGGAGATTGGTCTCGGCGAGGTCGATGACCTCGTCGCCACGGCCCGAGAGCACGGCGCGCAGCATCCAGAGGCTGAAGCCCTTCGCCTGCTCCATCCCGATCGTCGGAGGCATCGACAGCTCCTGCGTCGCGGTGACGACGTCGAGCACCGCTGGGCCGTCATGGGCGAACACCCGATCCAGCGCCTGCGGCAGCTCGCCCGGATCCTCGACGCGCACGCCGAGAATGCCCATCGCGGTCGCCATGGCGGCGAAATCGGGATTCTCGAGGTCGGTGCCGAGTTCGACGAAGCCCGCCGCCTTCATCTCCAGCGCCACGAAGCCGAGAACGCCGTTGTTGAAGATCACGATCTTCACCGGCAGCTTCTCCTGCGTCAGCGTGATGAGATCGCCCATCAGCATCGAGAAGCCGCCGTCGCCGGACATCGAGACGACCTGCCGTCCTGGCTGCGCGGCCTGGATGCCGATCGCCTGCGGCAGGGCGTTGGCCATGGAGCCGTGCACCAGCGAGCCGACGAGCCGGCGACTGCCGTTCATCTTCAGATAGCGCGCGGCCCAGATGGTCGGCGTGCCGACATCGAAGGTGAACACCGCGTCGTCGTCGGCGCGCTCGCTGATCATGCGGGCAAGATATTGCGGGTGGATCGGCCGCCTGCCGGGCGTGCCCTCGGCGAGCGCGTCGAGCCCCTTCCGCGCATGACGGTAGCGCGTCAGGCTGTCGTCGAGATGCAGCCTGTCTTCCTTGACGTCGAGCCGCGGCAGCAGGGCGGCGATCGTCGCGCCGACATCGCCGACGACGCCGAGATCGAGCGTGCAGCGCCGCCCGAGATTTTCGGCGCGAATATCGACCTGCGCGATCTTCACGGCGGTCGGAAGGAACTGCTTGTAAGGGAAGTCGGTGCCCAGCATCAGCAGCACGTCGCAGGCGTGCATCGCCTCGTAGCCCGAGGAGAAGCCGATGAAGCCCGTCATGCCGACATCATAGGGATTGTCGTATTCGACATATTCCTTGCCGCCGAGGGCATGGACCATCGGGCTCTTCAGCGTCTCGGCGAGCTGCATGAGTTCGGCATGGGCGCCGGCGCAGCCGCGGCCGCAGAAGAGCGTCACCCGCTCGGCCTCGTTGAGGAGGTCGGCGAGCGCATCGATCTGGCTCTCGGCCGGGGTCACCAGCGGCGCCGGCGGGATGAGGCCTTGCGGCGCGGAAATAGCGCGATCGGGCGCCGCCTTAAGAGCCACATCGCCCGGAATGACCACGACGGCGACGCCACGCTTGCCGACGGCGGCACGGATGGCGTTCTCGAGCACGAAGGGCATCTGGCTCGGATCGGACACCATCTCGCAATAGACGCTGCATTCCTGGAAGAGGTTCTGCGGATGTGTCTCCTGGAAATAGCCGCCGCCGATCTCGGAGGAGGGCACCTGCGCGGCGATCGCCAGCACCGGGGTCCGGCTGCGCTGCGCATCGAACAGGCCGTTGATGAGATGCAGGTTGCCGGGACCGCAGGATCCTGCGCAGACCGCGAGCGCGCCGGTGACCTGTGCTTCGCCGGCCGCCGCGAAGGCCGCGGCCTCCTCATGGCGCACATGCACCCAGCGGATGCGCCCGGTCTCGCGCAGCGCCTCGGTCAGCCCGTTGAGGCTGTCGCCGACGACGCCGAAGATGCGTTCGACCCCTGCCTGTTCGAGCGTGTCGACGATGAGACGGGCGACGTTCCGCGAAGACATGGCGATCTCCTTCAGCTGGTTTCGCGTGGGGTACGATGCGAAAAAGCTTAGGAGGCGCGCGAAAGCCGCGCAGTCACACGTGGAGGTCGAGCGCTCATACATTGGGATGACGGTTCGGTGCGGCGCGTCCCGGCGCAGCCTTGCTCTGGCGGCGGCCTCGTCTATGGTCGCTGCCGCTCGCAGAAGGCCCGTCCGATGCCTCGTCCCGACATCATCTGCCCCGGAGTGCCGCGATGACGCGGCTCGCCGAGATCGCCCTCATCGTGCTGCCGATCTTCGCGCTGATCGGCGTCGGCTATATCGCCGGCTGGACCCGCCATCTCGGCGAGCGCGCCGCCGACGGGCTGTCGGAATATGTCTTCGGCCTCGCGGTGCCGGTATTGATCTTCAAGACGCTCTCGGAAGCGAAGTTGCCGGAGGGCGGCCAGCCCTGGGGCTACTGGATCGCCTATTTCACCGGCGCCTTCATCGTCTTCGGCATCGGCTTCGTCGTGGCGGTCCGCGTGTTCCGCCGCGGCCATCTCGAGGCGGTCATGCAGGGCTTCGCCAGCGGCCAGGCCAACACCGTCTTCGTCGGCGTGCCGATCATCCTGAAGGCCTTTGGCGAGGAGGGCGCGGTGCCGCTCTTCCTGCTCATCGCCATCCATCTGCCGATCATGACGACGGCCGCGACGATCCTCGCCGAGGGCGTCGAATCCGGCGTCTCGCGGGCAACCCTGATCCGCCTCGCCAAGGCGCTCGCCCGCAATCCGATCCTGATCGGCATCTATGCCGGCGCGATCGCCAAGCTCGTCGGCATCCAGGCGACCGGCGTCGCCGGTCAGGCGGTGGACATGATCGCCGCCTCATCGGTGCCCTGCGCACTTGTCTCGATGGGCCTCGCGCTGCGCCGCTACGGCTTCGCGGGCGACATCGCCGCTTCGCTCACCATCAGCCTCCTGAAGCTCGTCGTGCATCCGCTCTTGGTGTTCGGCCTGACGCGCGTGCTGCCGATGCCGCCGGTCTGGGCCGGGGTGGCGGTGGTGTTCGCCGCCATGCCCTGCGGCGTCAACGCCTATCTGCTGGCGACCCACTACCGCGCCGGTGTCGCCAGCGCGGCGAGCGCCGTCTCGCTCTCGACGCTGATCAGCCTCTTCACCATCACCTTCTGGCTCTATGTGCTCGGCGTCGGCTGAAGCCCGACCAGGCGGCGGATGTCCTCGGCCGTTGCCCCGGCCGCGCGCAGTTCGGCGAGGCCGGTGTCGCCGTCCGATTTCGAGAGCTTGCGGCCGGATCCGTCGCGGATCAGCCGATGATGATGATAGCGCGGTTCCGGCAGCTCAAGCAGCGCCTGCAGCAGCCGGTGCACGCTCGTCGCATGGAAGAGATCGACGCCGCGCACGACATCGGTGACGTCCTGCAGCGCATCATCGACGACGACCGAGAGATGATAGCTGGTCGGCGTGTCGCGCCGGGCGAGGATCACGTCGCCCCAACGCTCGGGCTCGGCGGCGAGGCGGCCGCTTTCGCCTTCGGGTCCCGCGCCGGTTTCCTCGAAGGTCAGCGGACCAGCGGCGGCAACCGCCGCGTGCATGTCGAGCCGCAGCGCATAGGCATCGCCGCGGGCGATGCGCTCGTCCCGTTCCAATGGCGATAGCGTCCGTTCGCCCGTCGGATAGAGCGGCGCGCCGTCGGGATCGCGGGGCCAGGCCGGATCAGCCGTCAGGGCACGGATCTCCGCGCGCGACAGGAAGGCGGGATAGACGAGCCCCATCGCGGAGAGGCGATCGAGCGCCGCGCGATAGGTGCCGAAATGCTCCGACTGGCGGCGCGGCGGCTCGCTCGGCTCGAAGCCGAGAAAGGCGAGGTCGTCGAGAATGGCGCGTTCGAATTCCGGCCGGCAGCGCTCGCGGTCGATATCCTCGATCCGGAGCAGCAGCCGCCCGCCCGCCGCGCGGGCCCTATCGGCATTGGTCAGCGCCGAGAGCGCATGGCCGAGATGCAGCGGCCCGTTCGGGCTCGGCGCGAAGCGGAAGGTCGGAGTCATGGCCACGGCATCATGGCTCTCGCGCGGCGCCGCCGGCAACAGCCGGTGCGCTACGATTGTCGCCCATCCCGCCCGCCGCTTCGAGGGCCGATGGGCTGCTGACCCGGCGAAGCGAAACCATCTAGGATGAAGGCGATTCGACACAAGAAACGGAACGCCAAACCATGCTCGACGGCCCCCGCATCGCCCCGCTCTCCGGTGGTCCCGCCAGGAAACTGGTCGTGCTGCTGCATGGCGTCGGAGCGGACGGGGCCGATCTCATCGAGATCGGGCGGCAATGGGCGCCGCTCTTTCCCGATACCGCCTTCGTCGCGCCGAACGCGCCGGATCCCTGCGACTGGGATCCGACGCGCTACCAGTGGTTCCGCCTGACCGTGCGCGATCCGCACGAGTACTGGACGGGCGCCAGCGCCGCGGCGCCGAAGCTCGACGCCTTTCTCGATGCCGAGCTCGCGGCGCATGGGCTTTCCGATTCCGACCTCGCGCTGGTCGGCTTCAGCCAGGGCACGATGATGGTGCTGCAGGTCGCGCCGCGCCGGCTGAAGCCGCCGGCGGCGATCATCGGCTATTCCGGCCGCATCGCCGGGCAGGCGCATCTCGCGCCCGAGACGATCGGCCATGCGCCGGTGCTGCTCGTCCATGGCGCGCTCGACGAGGTGATTCCCGTCGAGGCGATGGCCGAGACGGCCGCGGCGCTGCGCGATGCCGGCTATTGCGTGGAGACGCTGGTGAGGCCCGGCCTCGGCCATGGCATCGACGCGGTCGGCCTCGAGGCGGGCGCGGCATTTCTGCGACAGGCCTTTGCTCCCGCATCCGCCTGAGCTTCGGCGTCTTGGCCAAGCCTTTGCGACGGCTTCACAAGGGTGACACAGAGCCTATAGATTAATCGGACTTATCTCGAGGTCGGCTCATCGGAGAAGCCAGTCTTGACGATAGCTCTGTCGCCTGGAATGCATCCCGCCCTTGTGCTCAACGCGGACTACCGGCCGCTGAGCTATTACCCGCTGTCGCTCTGGTCCTGGCAGGATACGATCAAGGCGGTGTTCCTCGATCGCGTCACGATCCTTTCGGAATATGACGTCGCCGTCCGCAGCCCGTCCTTCAACATGAAGCTGCCGAGCGTCGTCTGCCTCAAGAGCTATGTGAAGCCGGCGCGCCATCCCGCCTTCACGCGATTCAACGTCTTCCTGCGCGACCGATTCCAGTGCCAGTATTGCGGCGCGCGCGAGGAGCTGACCTTCGATCACGTGATCCCGCGCTCGCGCGGCGGCCAGACGACATGGCAAAACGTCGTCGCTGCCTGCTCGCCCTGCAATCTCAAGAAGGGCAGCACCCATCCGCGCGATACCGGCATGTGGCCGCACCAGATGCCGTTCCAGCCGACGGTCTCCGACCTCCACAACAACGGCCGCGCCTTCCCGCCGAACTATCTGCACGACAGCTGGCTCGACTATCTCTATTGGGACACCGAACTCGATCCTTAGGCGGAGAGAGCCCTCACCCCACCCCTCTCCCGCAAGCGGGAGAGGGGGCGCTGGCATTGATGTCGACAATCATTTCAGACCGCCACGAACCGCACGACCGAACTCCCTCGCCCGCTTGCGGGAGAGGGTGGGGGTGAGGGCCTTCGCTTGATGAACCCCATCCCGATCTCCGACCCCGCCGATCCGCGCATCGCCGCCTATCGCGATATCCGCGAGCGCGATCTCGTCGGCCGGCAGGGCGCCTTCATCGCCGAGGGCGAGGTGGTGCTGGCGATGCTGGCCAAGGCGCGGCGCCACCGCGCCGCGTCGCTGCTCATCGACGAGCGGCGGATCGAGGGCCTCGCGCCGCTGCTCGCGAACTTTCCTGCCGATGTCCCGCTCTACGCCGCGCGCCAGACCGTGCTCGACGCGGTCGCCGGCTTCCCGCTCCACCGCGGCATCCTCGCCCATGGCATCGCCGCGCCGCCGCTCGATCCGGCGACGCTCATCGCGGAAGCGCCGGCCGATGCGGTGGTCGTGCTGCTCTCGGCGATCGCCAATCACGACAATATGGGCGGCATCTTCCGCAACGCCGCCGCCTTCGGCGCCTATGCGATCCTCATCGACGCCGAATGCTGCGATCCGCTCTATCGCAAGGCGATCCGCGTCTCGGTCGGCACGGCGCTGACGCTGCCCTTTGCGCGGCTCGCGCGCGGCGACGACGCGGTCGACATGCTGACGGCTGCCGGCTTCCGCGTGCTCTCGCTGTCACCCGCGGGGGCGCATGACCTGCACCGCGTCGAGCGTGGCGGGCGCACGGCGCTGGTCCTCGGCGCCGAGGGGCCGGGCCTCGACGCAAGCGTCCTGGCCCGGACGGAGACGGTGCGGATCGCCATGGCATCGGGCGTCGATTCGCTCAATGTCGCGACGACGAGCGGCATCGTGCTGCATCATCTGACTGCTGGCCGCTGAGGGCTCAGACCTCGCGGGTCGGCCGGCCGAGGGCGGCGGCGAACGCCAGCAGCGCGACGAGCGCCGAGACGAGCGCGTTCCAGCCGGCGAAGGAGAGGCCGGCGACGCGCAGCGCCGCGTCGGTGCAACTCACCACCTTGGTCTTGCCGATCTGCGCCAGGAGATCGCCGGCATCGCCCGTGGTCGCGACGCCGCCGCCGCAATCGGCGGGGCCGATCCACCAGTGCCATTCGACGCCGGCATGATAGACGCCGAGCCCGGCGCCGATCAGGAAGGCGAGCGCGGCGAGAAGCGCCAGCGTCCGCGCGAGCGCCAGATGGCGGTCGGCGATCAGGAACAGGATCGCGACGAAGAGGAGCGGCAGGCCGACATAATAGGGGATGCGCTGCTCGAGGCAGAGCTTGCACGGCGCATAGCCGCCGAAGATCTGGAACGCCCAGGCGCCGGCGATGGCCGCGAGGCCGAGCAGGAACGCGAGACCTGCGAGAAAGAGGCGCTTGCCATCGGCCATCGGATAATCCCGTCTTCGAGGAGCCGCCCGCTTCTAGCGGGAGGCCCCGATGCTGTCGATGCGTCGTCGCTCACAAGCGCGTGGGCGTCAGCTGAGCCGCCCTTCGTCGAGCGCGGCCATGATCCATTCGCGATACTTCGCCTCGCGCTCGTTGCTCTGCGGCACCACCTTCGAGGCCTCTTCCATGAAGAAGCGGTAGTCGCGGCCCATTTCGGCGCCGCGGCGGGTGTGCATGTCGAGCGCGACGTCGATGATATCGGGGGTCAATTCGCCGAGCGCGGTGCCGCGCATCGCCCAGTTGACCATGTCGTCGCTGGAGCGCTCCTTCGGGCTCGTGGCGATGACGCGGATGGCATGGGCGGCGAACAGGAAGCGGTCGCCGGCCGGCCGCGGATAGCGGTGATGCATCTGGTAGAGCGTCTCGACCAGCATCGGGCAGTCGCGATTGCCGAAGCCGACATCCTCCACCGAGATGACGCAGAGCCGCGCCCAGAGCTTCTCCTCGAGCTCCGGGCTGGTCGCGAACATCTCCCAGCCGAGCAGCAGAGCATTGTCGAGAAGGCCCCGGCGCAGCGATTTCTGCAGCGCCGAGATGACCTCGTCGGCGGCGAAGCCATGCTCGGTGGTGGTGCGCTGCCAGGGGTCCGGCGGCAATTCGACTTTGGTCATCGATGGCTCCTTGCGATCGGATCGGAGTCTCGGCTGCCGGGGCGCCCATGTCCAGTGCGGGGCTCAAGGGCTGCGGCGAGGGGTCGCGCGGAACGGCAAGGCTGAAGCTTCGTTGCTCGTCCGGTGGCGCCGGCGGCGCGCATCGCCTATGACGGTGCTGCGATTGGCGGCCCCACCCCCGGGGACCAATAGAGAAGGACGACCGTCGTGACCAAGCTCTCTTCGCGCATCGATCTCGCCTCCAACACCAAGGCCGCGATGATCGCGCTGCTCAATGCGCGGCTCGCCGATGCCATCGATCTGTCGCTCGCGACAAAGCAGGCGCATTGGAACCTGAAGGGCATCCAGTTCATCGCGATCCACGAGATGCTGGACACGTTCCGCGCCGATCTCGACGGCCACACGGACACGATCGCCGAGCGCGTCGCGCAGCTCGGCGGCATCGCCCTCGGCACGACGCAGACGGTCGGCTCCGCGACGTCGCTGAAGCCCTATCCGACCGATATAAGCAAGATTCCCGATCACCTCGACGCCCTGATCGAGCGCTATGCGGTGACCGCGAATGCCGTGCGCGAGGCGATCGACACCGCCGACGAGGCGGGCGACGCCGACACCGCCGACATCTTCACCGCCGCCTCGCGCTCGCTCGACAAGGCGCTGTGGTTCCTCGAGTCGCATCGCGAGTAATCGGCTGCGGGAAGGAGCGGAGACACGGACGGCATGGAGGATCTCGGTGGTTGGGGTTTCGATTGGCTCTGGGGCGTTCCGCTCACCGTCGTGACCCTTGTCCTGCATGTGTCCGCTCTGGCACTACTCAACCGTGCGGTGGTCAGCGCCGCACGGTCGCCGAAGTTCAAGTGGCACCCGCTCCTGCGCTCGACAATTCTGATCAGCGCCGCGGTGCTCATCTCCGTCTGCATCCATGCGCTGGCCGCCGGCATCTGGGCCTTCGCCTTCGTCCAGCTCGGCGCGCTCGACAACGCGCATGACGCGATGCTCTATTCCATGGAGGCGCAGACGAGCTACGGCCACACGCCGATCATGCTGTCGACGCGCTGGCACATGCTCGGCGCGCTGGAAGCGCTGGTCGGCGTCATGATGGCGGGCCTCACCGTCGCCTTCCTCTTCCTGACGATGCAGCAGGTGATGCGCCGCAGCGATTGACCTCCGGTTCACCAGCGCCTGCGATGTCTGATAGCGTTTTCATCTGCAAAAGGCCGTGATTCGCGGCCTTGGTCGCCAGGGAGCCTGCCCATGAACGCCAAAACTCTCGCCCTTGCCGCGCTCGTCGCCGGCCTGCCGCTCGCCACGCCCGCCTTCGCCCAGCAGGCGGCGGTCGGCAAGCTCGAATGCGACGTCTCGTCGGGTGTCGGCTTCTTCGTCGTCGAGAAGCAGACGATGAAGTGCGTGTTCACGCCTCAGAACGGCGGTCCGCTCGACTACTATACCGGCAAGATCGCCGAATACGGCGTTGCGCTCGGCGAAGTGAAGAAGGGCGTCCTGATCTGGGGCGTCATCACCGCCACCAATCAGGTTCCGAACGCCGGCACGCTGGCGGGCACCTTTGCCGGCGCCGGCGCGGACGTCGCCTTCGTCAAGGGCCTCGGCGCCAATGTTCTGGTCGGCGGCGGCGACAAATCGATCGCCCTGCAGCCGGTCAGCGTCGAAGGCGAGTCGGGCTTCAATCTCGCCGCCGGCGTGACGACGGTGACGCTCGAGGTCGCGCCCGCTCCGGCGCAGTAAGCCGCTTGCGGCTACCGGTTCAGATGCCGCCCTCGGCGGCGGCATCTTCCGGCGCGACGCGGGACCGGCCCATGCGGGGAATCGAGTCGCGGAGCTGCGAGACGCGCTGCCCCTCCTCGTAGACGGCGCGCGATGCATCGCGCCAGTCGAGCAGTAGGCGACGGTTTTCCGGCGTATCCTCGACGAGCCGCTGCAGGCTGACCTTCTCGCGCCGCTCGCTCCTCGGATCCTCGACCTTGTTGATCACCCAGACATGCTCGCCGTCGCGATCCGCCCGGACGACCAGCACGGGCGTGATCGAGAAGCCCGAATGGTCGAGCAGGAAGGCGGGAATGTTCAGCTGCCGCGATGAGGCGTCGATCTGGTCGATTTCGCTGCGCATCAGCGAAAGAGACACGGCTGAAATGCCAAGTTGCGGACAGCGCCAAAGGTTGTCTGCCTCGCCATAGACGATCTGGTAGCCGCTGTGCTCTGTGGTGATCGACATCCGCTTCGCTTGTGCCGTTGCTGCACGTGATCGACATTAGCGCGTGAAGTCCCTCGCAATCCATACCCTTCCCGTCGATGATGCAATGCAGCAGGGGCCACACAGCAATGCAGGATGCGCAAGGCGGCGGGGCTGAAGCCGCCAACCGGCAAGAGGGCAAGGGCAGCCTGTTCGCGATCGGCATCCTCGCGCCGCTGGCCGGCGCGCTGGCCGGCGCGATCGGCGCCGCCTTCCGCTATGCCCTCGATCGCGCCGAGACGCTGCGCGGCGACATCGTCTCGGCCGCGCAGGGCTTCCCGGTCGCCGGCTTTCTCGCGGTGGTGGTACTCGCGGCGGTGTCGGCCGGCCTCGCGGCCTTCATGGTGCGCCGCTTCGCGCGCGAGGCTTCCGGCAGCGGCATCCCCCATGTCGAGGCGGTGCTCGCTGGCGAGGCGAAGCAGGCGACCTTCCGTCTCATCCCGGTCAAATTCGTCGGCGGCACGCTCGCTATCGGCGGCGGCCTCGCCCTTGGCCGCGAAGGACCGAGCGTCCAGATGGGCGCGACGCTCGCCCATCTCGTCGGCAAGTGGTTCCGCTGCGACTGGGACGATTGCCGCATGCTGCTCGCGGCCGGTGCCGGTGCGGGCCTCGCCACCGCCTTCAACGCGCCGATCGCCGGAGCCATCTTCGTGCTCGAGGAGTTGGTCCGCCGCTTCGAGACGCGCATCGCCATCGCGGCGCTCGGCGCCTCGGCAACGGCGATCGCGGTCGCACGCGCGCTGCTCGGCGACAGCCTCGACTTCACGGTCGCGCCGATCGCCGCGCCGGGCATCGCCGGCCTGCCCGCCTATGTCCTGTTCGGCGCGGTCGCCGGCCTCGTCGCCATCGCCTATAACCGCAGCATCCTCGGCGCGATGGACCTTTTCGAGCGCGTCACGGCGCTCCCCGCGACGCTCAAGGCGGTGCTGGTCGGCGCCGGCGTCGGCGCCATCGCCTTCGTGGCGCCGTCGCTGGTCGGCGGCGGCGATCCGCTGACCGAGGCGGCGCTCGCCGGCGAAGGCACGCTCGAACTCCTCGCGCTCTATTTCGCCGTCCGCTTCATCCTCGGCGCCGTCTCCTATGCCGCCGGGACGCCGGGCGGGCTCTTCGCGCCGATCCTCGTCCTCGGCGCCGAGATGGGGCTTGGTTTCGGCCTCGTCGCGTCGCGCCTGCTGCCGGCGCTCGGGCTCGATCCGCGCGGCTTCGCGCTCGTCGGCATGTCGGCCTTCTTCGCCGGCGTGGTGCGTGCGCCGCTCACCGGCCTCGTGCTCGCCGTCGAGATGACGGCCAACACGGCCCTTCTCGTGCCGATGCTCGCCGCCACCTTCGCGGCCATGCTGGTGCCGACCCTTGCCGGCAACAAGCCGATCTACGACACGCTGCGCGAACGGGCGGCGCGCAAGTCGGCCTGAAAAAGGCTCAGTGCGCCTCGTCCCAGTTGTCTGCGGCGCGCGCGTCGACCTTCAGCGGCACATGCAGCGCCACGGCTGGCTCGGGCGCCTTCTCCATCACCTCGGTGACGAGCGTCAGCGTCGCCTCGACCTCGTCCTCGGGCACCTCGAAGATCAGTTCGTCATGCACCTGCAGCAGCATGCGCGCATTGAGTCGCTCCGCCTTGAGCGCCGGCGCGACGCGGATCATTGCGCGGCGGATGATGTCGGCCGCCGTCCCCTGCAGCCGCGCATTGATCGATGCGCGCTCGTTGAAGGCGCGGACAGAGGGATTCTTGGAATTGATCTCGGGATAGTGGCAGCGGCGGCCGAACAGGGTCGTGACGAAGCCATGCTCGCGGCAGAAGCGCCGCGTCTCGTCCATATAGGCGCGGATGCCGGGGAAGCGTTCGAAGTAGCGCTTGATATAGGCTCCGGCCTCCTCGCGGCCGATGCCGAGCTGGTTGGCGAGGCCGAAGGCCGAGATGCCGTAGATGATGCCGAAATTGATCGCCTTGGCGCGCCGGCGGACTTCCGACGGCATGCCTTCGACCGGCACGCCGAACATCTCGGACGCGGTCAGCGCGTGGATGTCGAGCCCGTCGCGGAAGGCCTGGCGCAGCGCCGGGATATCGGCGATCTCGGCGAGAAGGCGGAGTTCGATCTGCGAATAGTCGGCCGAGACGAGCTTTGTCCCCGGAGCCGCGACGAAGGCGCGGCGGATCTTGCGGCCGGCCTCGGTGCGGACGGGGATGTTCTGCAGGTTGGGTTCGGAGGATGACAGGCGCCCCGTCGTCGTCGCCGCCAGCGCATAGGAGGTGTGGACGCGCTCCGTCTCCGGATGCTGGTAGGAGGGGAGGGCGTCGGTATAGGTCGAGCGCAGCTTGGTGAGCTGGCGCCATTCGAGGATCCGCTGCGGCAGCTCGTAGCCCTGCTCGGCGAGTTCCTCGAGGATGCTGGCGCCGGTCGCCCAGGCGCCGGTCGCGGTCTTGGTGGCGCCGGGCAGGCCCATGACGCCAAACAGGATATCGCCGAGCTGCTTCGGCGAGCCGATATTGAAGGGCTGGCCGGCCAGCTTGTGGATCTCGTCCTCGAGGCCGGCGGCGGCCTGCGCGAAATCGCCCGAGAGGCGCGAGAGCATGCCGCGGTCGATCGAGATGCCGCGCCGTTCCATGGCGGAGAGCACGGGGATCATCGGCCGCTCCAGCGTCTCGTAGACGCTGGCCATGCCCTCGGCAGCGAGGCGCGGCTTCAGCGCCTGCCAGAGCCGCAGCGTCACATCCGCGTCCTCGGCGGCATAGGCCGTGGCGCGGTCGATCGCCACGCGGTCGAAGGTGATGCGCGCCTTGCCCTTGCCGGTCACCTCGTCGAAGGTGATCGGCGTATGGCCGAGCCATTTCTCCGACAGGGGATCCATGCCGTGCGGCCCGCGGCCGGCATCGAGCACATAGGAGATGAGCATCGTGTCGTCATAGGGCGCGATCTCGATGCCGTAGCGGGCGAGGATCAGCCAGTCATATTTGAGGTTCTGCGCCACCTTGAGGACGGCGCGGTCCTCGAGCATCGGCTTCAGCGCGTCGAGCGCGGCCCGCAGCGGGATCTGGCCTTCGAGGAGCCCCTCGTTGAAGAGCCCGTCTCCCGCGCCGCGATGGGCGAACGGGATATAGCAGGCTTCGCCCGGCCCGACCGCCAGCGAGACGCCGACGAGATCGGCCTGCATCGGGTCGAGCGAGGTCGTCTCCGTGTCGACGGCGACAAGGCCCCGTTCGGTGGCACGCCGCACCCAGTCGACGAGCCGATCGAGGCTCGTCACGGTCTCATAGGTCGAGCGGTCGACGGGGCTGGTCTTCGCCGCATCGGCGCGGGCGGCCGCCAGCGCGGAGGGCGTGAGCGCCGTTCCGCCGTCGGTCGTCGCGGCAGCGGCTGACGGTGCGCTGCTTCCCCCCGCGAATAGGTCGTCGCCGGAGGGCGATCCCGTCTCCGTCGCGCCGTTCACCGCCGAGGCGGCGGCGATGGCCGGGTCGGGGTCGACCTTCGACTGTTCCACGCCGGTCGCCGCGGCGACGCGGCCGGTCAGCGTCGAGAATTCCATCGCCTTCAGGAAGCGGATGAGCCGGGCGCCGTCCACCGCGCGCACGACCAGCTGGTCGATCGGCACCGTGAGCGGCACGGCGGTCTCGAGCGTCACCAGCCGCATCGAGATGCGGGCCTGCTCGGCATTGGCGATCAGCGCCTCGCGGCGCTTCGGCTGCTTGATCTCGCCCGCGGCGGCCAGCAGGCTTTCGAGATCGCCATAGGTCTCGATCAGCTGCGCCGCGGTCTTGATGCCGATGCCGGGAACGCCCGGCACATTGTCGATGCTGTCGCCGGCGAGCGACTGCACATCGACGACCTTCTCCGGCGGCACGCCGAATTTCTCGATCACCTCGTCGCGGCCGATCGTCTTGCCCTTCATGGTGTCGAGCATGACGACGCCGGGCCGGATCAATTGCATCAGGTCCTTGTCGGACGAGACGATGGTGACGTCGGCGCCGGCCGCGACCGCCTGCTCGGCATAGGTGGCAATGAGATCGTCGGCCTCGAAGCCCTCCTGCTCGACGCAGGCGACGTTGAAGGCGTGCACCGCGTGGCGAATCAGCGAGAACTGCGGTCTGAGATCCTCCGGCGGATCGGGCCGCTGCGCCTTGTAGAGCGGGTAGATCGCGTTGCGGAAGGTTGTGGCGGAGTGGTCGAGGACGACCGCGAGATGCGTCGGGCGGACGCCGACCTCGTTGGCCTCCTTGAGAAGCTTCCACAACATGTTGCAGAAGCCGGAAACCGCACCGACAGGCAGGCCGTCGGACTTGCGCGTCAGCGGCGGCAGCGCATGATAGGCGCGAAAGATGTATGACGATCCGTCGACGAGGAAGACGTGATCGCCGGCGGCGACGGGGCGCTGCGGAGTGCCGGCGGAGGGAGGCGTGGGTGTCTCAGACATGGCCGGGACTATGCCTCTCGCAGCCGGCTTTGGCTATATGATGCACGCGCGGCAGGCGTCCGGACGGACGGCTTCGCTCGAGGGGGAGACGATCGCGGGAACGGCGGAAGGCCGGTCCGGCGCAAACAGTGTCGACTCCAACGGAGCCTCCATGCTCTCGAAACGGCCGGTCCCCGGCATTCCTGATGTCCTGACCCGTTTCGGTGCGAGCAGCCGGTTGATCCAGCAGGCCTTCGTCATCGCGCTCGTCTGCCTCGCCGCCTTCGCGCTCGCCTGCCTGCTGCCCGTCGATGGCGACCAGACCCTCGTCTCGCTGACGGCTGTGATCGCCGTCGCCGGCGTCCTGTTGTGGCTCGTGCATCTCGTCGTCTTCGCACGTCGGATCAGCGGCGCGGCGCCCAGGATCGGCGCCGGCTCGTCCGGCCGGCTCGCCCGCCTGTCACGGATCGCCGGCATCGCCGCGCTCGCGGCGACCGGAGCGCCGCTGCCCGAGCCGCCCGACGCGACACCACAAACCAACGAGCGGCTGCGGAAATGAGCTAGCGTGCTGGCATGGTCGATTCGAAGCCCCGCATGCCTGTCAAAGCCGCGCCGCCGCTCGCCGCCGCCCTGCCGCTCGCGGCGCTGTTCGGCGGGCTGTTCCTCGTCTGGTGCCTCTCCGTCGTCTGGATACGCACCCTGCCGCCGGGCGACCAGTGGGCGCGGCAGATCTGGCCTATCCTGCTCTGGATCGGCGCCATCGCGCTCTACATCGTCTGGCAGCGGCCGCCGCAGCCGGCGTGCTGGCTCGGCCTCGTCCCCATTGACCCGCCGCGCATCGCCATCGCGCTCGCCGCCTTTGTCGGCGTCTTCGCCTGGCACGCGATCCGCATCCAGGTCGGCCGGCCGCCGAGCGGGCTGCTCTATCAGCTGCCGCCGGAAATCCATGTCTGGATCGTCGCGGGCGTCGTCGTCAACGCGCTGCTCTTCCACGGCGTCCTGCAGACGCGGCTGACGGAACTCGCGGGTTCCCGTCTCGCCATCGGCGTCACCGGAATCGCGGTGACGCTGTTCCGCGTGCCGAGCTTCTTCGTCGGCGGCGGCTTCGGCGTCGAGCCGGGCATGCTGGTGATCATCCTCTTCCTGGCGCTGATTGCCGCCATCCTGCGCGACCGCAGCCAGAGCCTCTGGCCCGCCATGGCACTCGCCGCCGGCAACGCCTTCGGCACGCTGCTTTAGCCTTAAGCCAGGCTTAACCATCGCGGCCGACATCATCCGCCATGGCCTATCCTCCGCCTCTCGTCTTCGCCGCCCCCGACACGCTCGCGCGGATCGATGCGTGGGAGGAGCATCTGCGCGGCGAGCGGCGGCTCTCGGCGAAGACGCTCGAGGCCTATGGCCGCGACCTGCAGCAGTTTCTCTCCTTCGTGACGCTGCATATCGGCAATCCGCCGGCGATCGCCGATCTCGCGGAGCTGCGCATGGCCGATATCCGCGGCTTCATGGCGAGCCGCCGGCGCGAGGGCGCCGGCCCGCGGACGCTGGCGCGCGGGCTCGCCGGCATCCGCTCCTTCATCGCTTTCCTGGAACGCGACGGCCTCGCCAATGGCGCCGCCTTCCGCGCCATGCGCACGCCGCGCCAGCCGAAGACGCTGCCGAAGCCGCTCACCGCCGACCAGGCGGTGCGCGTTACCGAGGCGGAGGAGCAGCTCGACGAGGAACCGTGGGTCGCGGCGCGCAACGCGGCCGTGCTGGCGCTCTGCTATGGCTCCGGGCTGCGTATCTCGGAAGCGCTCGGCATCCGAAGGGCCGATGCGCCGCTCTCCGGCGAGGGCGTCCTGCGCGTCACGGGCAAGGGCGGCAAGACGCGGCTCGTTCCGGTGCTTCCCGTCGTTGCCGAGGCGATCGCCACCTATCTGCGGCTCTCGCCCTTCGCGCCCAAGGTCGACGGCCCGCTCTTTCTCGGCGTGCGCGGCGGCCCGCTGTCGCCGCGCATCATCCAGCTCGCGATGGCGCGCATGCGGGGCGCGCTAGGGCTCCCCGACAGCGCGACGCCGCATGCGCTGCGCCATTCCTTCGCGACGCATCTCCTCGCCGGCGGCGGCGACCTCCGCGCCATCCAGGAGCTGCTCGGCCATGCGAGCCTCTCGACGACGCAGATCTATACCGGCGTCGACACCGAGCGCCTGCTCGCGGTCTTCGAGCAGACGCATCCCCGCGCGCGGCGATAGCCGAGGTCAGAGCGGCCGCAGCGTGAAGACGGTGGTGTCGATGACGAAGCTGCCATCCTCGGCCACCTCGAAATGGGCCCGCACGTCGTCGGAAACCGCCTCCTGCAGGGCGCGGATCGCGTCGGCAAGGACCTTCGGCGTGCGCATGCGGGCGATCCAGGCGCCATAGTCGAGCGGCAGGCGCCGGCGGGTCAGCGCCGTCGTCACGAAGCCGGCATCGGCGGCGAAGGCCACCCATTCCGCGCTGGAATAATCTCGGACATGCGAGGGGTCGCGCAGCATCTCGAAGGTCTGCAGGAAGGTGTCGAGCACCGGCTGCTCCGGCGCCACGACATCGGCGAATCCGGCGACACCGCCCGACTTCAGCACCCGCCGCGCCTCGCGCAATCCGGCGCGGATATCCTGCCAGTGATGCGCCGTGAATCGGCAGAGCACGACATCGAAGCTCGCATCGGCGAAGGGCAGCCGCTCGGCTGGCCCCTGGGCCGTCTCGATATTGGCGAGCCCGCGCGCCGCCGCCTCGCGCCGGACGGCGGCCAGCATGTCGGCCGAGAGGTCGTAGGCGGTCACCGATCCGGCGGTTGCCGCCGCGGCATAGGAGACATGACCGCCGCCGCAGCCAAGGTCGAGAACGCGCGCGCCGGGCGCGACCAGCGCCGCGAGTTCGGCGATGTCGCCGCCTTCGGCATGGACGCGGCTCGCGACATAGGCGTCGGCCTGGCTGCCGAACTGCCGCGCGGCCAGCTCCGTCTGGCTGGTCGCCTGCGGGCCGGGCTGCGCCGCCGTCGGCGCGGGGTCTCGGGTTCTCTCGGTCATCGTGGTCGTTCCGTGGTGAGGCGCGCGTGCTCCGCGCTGCCTGCTATCGGTAGCGCTCCGCTTACCCTGTTACCAGATGCGAGTTTATCCTGTTATAAGCGCCACCATGGAGCGATCGGACGCGACGCGGCGGCAGGTGCTGGGAGATTTCGTGCGGGCGCATCGCGCGCGGCTGCAGCCGTCGTCGTTCGGGCTCGATCCCGGCCGCCGCCGCCGCACGCCGGGCCTCCGCCGCGAGGAGCTGGCGCAGCTCGCCGGGGTCAGCGCCACCTGGCTCGCCTGGATTGAGCAGGGACGCGATGTCTCGATCTCGGCGCCGGCGCTGGCGCGGCTGGCGCGGGCGATGCGGCTGACGGTTGCCGAGCGCGTCTATCTCTTCGGCCTCGGCGGCCGTGCCGATCCCGAGGAACAGACGGCCGATGGCGGCGACCTTGCCGAAGGCCTGGCGGCGATCGTCGGCGCGATCACCTTTCCCGCCTATCTCATCGACCGGACCTGGACGGCGCGCGCCTTCAACGCGGCCGCTGTCGATCTCTTCGCCGGCTGGCTCGACGGCGCGGAGCGCAATTTGCTGCGCTTCATCTTCCTCGATCCGGCGGCGCGGCGGCTGATCCGAGATTTCGAGACACGCGCGCGGCGCGTCGCGGCCGAATTCCGCGCCGATTACCGCCGCCATCTCGCGGCGCCCGAGATGAAGACGCTGGTGGCCGATCTCACCGCCGAGAGCCCGCTCTTCGCCGAGGCCTGGGACGAGCAGGCGGTGGTCGACCGCGAAGGCGGGCTGCGCCTCTTCGATCATCCGCTGCGCGGGTATCTCGCCTTCCGCCAGACGACGCTGCAGCCCGCGCTGCATCCCGAACTGAAGCTCGTGGTGCTGGAGCCTCTTGGAGCGGAGGTTCAGGCCGTGCCGTAGCGGCGCGCAGCCTCGATCGTCAGGCCCATGCCGACCGAGCCGAAAGTGTCGCCATCGACGGGACGCGCCTCGGGCAGCGCGGCGAGGATCGCCTTGCGCACATGGGCGAGGCGCGTTGAGCCGCCGGTGAGGAAGACCGCGTCGACCGCTTCCGCCTTGATGCCGGCCATGGCGAGGCAGAGGCCGACGCGGCGGGCGATGCCCTCCGCGAGATTGACCGTCTCGGCAACCAGCGTATCGCGGGTCATCCGAGCCGCGAGCGAGGTCTCGATCCAGTCGAGCGGGATGTCGGCGGTCTCGACATCGGAAAGGACGATCTTCGCCGCCTCGACCTCGATGGCGAGGCGGTGGCCGCCGCGCTCGGCGATGACATGCTGCAGCCGCTCGATGAGTTCGGGATGGCGCGCCTCGCGACGCACTTCCTGCAGCGCCTTGGTGACGCCGCGCTCATAGAGCCGGTTGATCGTCGACCAGGTGGCGAGGTCGTGGAAATAGCCGGAGGGGACCGGAAGCCCCTCGCGCTTCATGGCGCTGCGATAGCCAAGCAGCGGCATGACTGTGCCGAGGCTGAGCTGGCGGTCGAAATCGGTACCGCCGATCCTGACGCCGTCATTGGCGAGGATGTCGTCGGCGCGCTCCGTCTTGCCGCGCCGCTCGGGGCCGATGCGCACGATCGAGAAGTCGGAGGTGCCGCCGCCGATATCGGCGATCAGCGCGATCTCCTCGCCATTCACCTGCCGCTCATAATCCAGCGCCGCGGCGATCGGCTCATACTGGAACGAGACCTCGCTGAAGCCGACCTCGCGGGCGATGGCGCCGAGCACATCCTCCGCCTTGCGGTCGCCGGCCGCGTCATCATCGACGAAGTGCACCGGCCGACCGTGCACGACGGCGTCCAGCGGCTGATCCGCCAGCGCCTCGGCGCGGCGCTTCATGACGGCGACGAAATGGGCGATGACCGAGCGGAAGCCGACGCGGCTCTTGCCGACCTGCGTCGTCTCGTCGATGAGCGGATTGCCGAGCACGGATTTGAGGCTGCGCATCAAGCGGCCGTCCTCGCCATCGACATAGGCGCGGATCGCCGCCCGGCCGACACGCGGCGCCGCCTCCCTGGAATAGAAGATGGCGCTCGGCAGCGTCACGGATTCGCCTTCGAGCGCGACGAGCGCCGGCTCGGCGGCGGCGAGCCCGAGCGTCGAGTTGGACGTGCCGAAATCGAGGCCGCAGGCGGTCATGACGCTGCTCCGGTTTGGGGGCGGGTTGACGGGAGGGGCGGTCTGGTTAGTGGCATCCGGCCCGAAGATCAAGCCTCTGCGCCCGCCTCGCTTCCTTCGGGACCGAACGCATGCGCGGCAGGCGCGTTCCTTCTCAGGTTGCCTCGACGCGGCGAAGCGGCGAGACTGCCGTTCATTCAGGCGAAGAGGGCAGGGGCATGGCGCCTAGAGGCATGGCGGCTACAGGCATGGCGGCTGGTGCGCGCACGCGCGGCACGGGGATCGAGGCCGCGCTGGAAGCGGCCGGAACGGGACCGTTCCACCTGAAGCTCATCGGCATTTTCGGCCTCGTCTGGGCGGCCGATGCCATGCAGGTGATCGCCATCGGCTTCACCGCGCCGTCGATCGCCGCGAGCTTCGGCCTCTCCGTGCCCGGGGCGCTGCAGGTCGGCACGGCCTTCTTCGTCGGCATGCTGCTCGGCGCCGCGCTGCTCGGCCGGCTCGCCGATCGCATCGGCCGACGCAATCTTCTCGTCTTCACCGTGCTGGCCGATGCCGTGTTCGGCCTCGCCTCGGCCTTCGCGCCGAGCTTCCCGATCCTGATCGTGCTGCGCCTTCTCACCGGCATTGCCGTCGGCGGCACGCTCCCCGTCGATTATGCGCTGATGGCCGAGTTCCTGCCGCCGAGCCGGCGCGGGCGCTGGCTGGTGGCGCTCGAAGGCTTCTGGGCGGTCGGTACGCTCGCCGTCGCGCTCGCCGCCTGGTACGCCTCGGCCGCCGGCTTCGCCGAGCCCTGGCGCTTCGTGTTCATCATGACGGCCATTCCCGCCGTGATCGGCATAGGGCTGCGGCTGCTCGTTCCGGAATCGCCCTATTTCCTGGCGCGAAGCGGTCGTGTCGAGGAGGCGCGGGCCGTGATCGCCCGCATCGCCGACGAGAATGTCGGCCGCCCGCCGGAGGGGCCGCTGCTCGTGCCGCCGCCGGCGCCCAATCCGCCCGTCTCGGCGCTGTTCGTCGCGCCGCTCGGCCGGCGCAGCGGCCTGATCCTCGCGGTCTGGTTGCTCGTCTCCGTCGCCTATTACGGCGTCTTCACCTGGCTGCCCGGCCGCCTCGTCGGCGAGGGGCACGGCTTCGTGCGCGGCTACGGTTTTCTCGTCCTGCTCGCGCTGGCGCAATTGCCCGGCTATGCGCTGGCCGCTTACGGCGTCGAGCGCTTCGGCCGCAAGCCGACGCTGATCGCCTTCATGCTGCTCTCCGCGGTCGGCTGCTTCCTCTATGCCGTGCTCACTGACCCCGGCCCGATCGCGGCGGCGATGCTGCTCATGAGCTTCGCGCTGCTCGGCACATGGGGCGCGCTCTATGCCTTCACACCGGAGCTCTACCCGACATCGCTGCGCGCATCCGGCATGGGCGCGGCCGGTGCGATGGCGCGGCTCGGCGGCCTGCTTGCACCGACCGCGGTGGCGCTCGTCGTCGGCTTCAGCTTCACCGCGGCGCTGGCGATGTTCGCCGCCATGCTCGCGCTCGGCGCCATGGCGGCCAGCCTCATCGACGTGGAAACGCGCGGTGCGCCGCTCGAATGAGCGGCGGCGCCGTGCTCACATGTGGATCGGCTTGGTCCAGGCGGCGAGCGCCGCTTCCTTGACGCTTTCCGACATCGTCGGATGGGCATGCGTGGTGCGGCCGAGATCCTCCGCCGATCCGGCGAATTCCATCAGCACGACGATCTCGTGGATCATCTCGCCGGCGCCCGTGCCGACGATATGGCCGCCGAGCAGCCGGTCCGTCTTCGCGTCCGAGAGGATCTTCACGAAGCCCTCGGTCTGCAGCATCGCGCGGGCGCGGCCATTGGCCGAGAACGGGAACTTGCCGACCTTGTAGTCGATGCCGGCCGCCTTCAGCTCCTCCTCGGTCGCGCCCACGGAGGCGATCTCGGGATTGGTGTAGACGACGGCGGGAATGGCACCGTAGTTCACATGCCCGGCCTGGCCGGCGAGGATCTCGGCAATCGCCACGCCCTCGTCCTCGGCCTTGTGGGCGAGCATCGGGCCGGCGATGACGTCGCCGATCGCATAGATGCCGGGCACGCTGGTCTGGTAATGCGCGTCGACCTTGACGCGGCGGCGCTCGTCGAGCGCGACGCCGGCCTCGCTAAGGCCGAGACCCTCGGTATAGGGCCGGCGGCCGATCGCGACGAGCACGACATCGGCGTCCAGCACCTCGGCGGCGGCCTCGCCTTCCTTGACCGGCTCGATCGAGACCTTGAGCGTCTCGCCGCTGGCATCGACGGCGGTGACCTTGGTGCCGAGGCGGAAGGAAATGCCCTGCTTCTGCAGCATGCGCTGGAACTGCTTCACCACCTCGCCGTCCATGCCGGGCAGGATGCGGTCGAGGAACTCGACGACCGTGACCTCGGCGCCGAGCCGGCGCCAGACGGAGCCGAGCTCGAGGCCGATCACGCCGGCGCCGACGACGATGAGCTTCTTCGGCACGGCAGGCAACTCGAGCGCGCCTGTCGAGGTGACGACGCGCTTCTCGTCGATCGTGACCCCCGGGAGCGGCGCCGAGTCCGAGCCGGTGGCGATCACGATCGCCTTCGTTTCCAGCAATTCGGTCGCGCCGCCGGCCTTCGTCACCTCGACCTTGCCGGGCGCGAGGATCCTGCCGGTGCCGATGATGCCGTCGATCTTGTTCTTCTTGAAGAGATAGGCGACGCCGTCGACATTCGACTTCACCGTCGCGTCCTTGTGCGCGAGCATCGCCGGAAGGTCGAGCTCGGCCGGGCCGACCTTCACGCCGAGCGCGCCGAGATGGCCGACCTCGTCGAACCGCTCCGAGGCATGCAGCAGCGCCTTGGAGGGAATGCAGCCGATATTGAGGCAGGTGCCGCCATAGGTGGCGCGCTTCTCGACGACCGCGACCTTGAGGCCGAGCTGCGCCGCCTTGACCGCGCAGACATAGCCGCCCGGACCGGAACCGATGACGATGAGGTCGTAGGACATGGTGTAGGTGAAATCCGGCAGGAGTTATTCGGCGGCCGGGCGCTGCTCTCTGAAGCGCTTGGCCATTTGGCGAACGTGATTGGTTTCGATGTCGATGCGGAGGCTGTCGGCGCCGAGATCGATCTCGCGGCCGACCTCTCCGAGATTCCAGCCCAGCGATCGTCCGTTCGGCGCCACGGCGACCGAACCGAAGAGGTGCCGATCGGAAAGTGGCTCGAAGAGCGAGCCGGGACGGATATCTCCGGAAAGGTCGATCTCTCCGCCGAAACCATCGTCGAAGGTGACCGAGAGGACCGGATAGCGCACCGCGTCCACAGCGGCGATCTTGTAAGTCTTCATTCGATCATGCCTCCCGTGTTCCGGCCGGCGCGCAATTCATCCCAAATATGGGCGACTTCGTCCTGGTGCGCCAGCAGCCATGTCCGGACCGATCGCGCCCGGTCCCGGGGCAATGATCCTTCGATGACATCGGCGGCGCGATCGAGAACTTGGCCTCGAATTCGGCGGAGAAGGCATGCAGGTGAGGAGGAAGATGGTCCCTCGGATAAAGGACCAGCCTCACGCCATCGACGATCGCAATCGTCGGCACGCCCCGCTCCGCCGCCCGACCCTTACAGATCCAGGATCAGCCGCTGCGGGTCTTCGAGGCTTTCCTTGACGCGGACGAGGAAGGTCACGGCTTCCTTGCCGTCGACGATGCGGTGATCGTAGGAGAGCGCCAGATACATCATCGGGCGGATCTCGATCTTGCCGCCGACGACCATCGGCCGCTCCTGGATCTTGTGCATGCCGAGAATGCCCGACTGCGGCGCATTCAGGATCGGCGTCGACATCAGCGAACCGTAGATGCCGCCATTGGTGATCGTGAAGGTGCCGCCCTGCATCTCGTCGATCTTGAGCTGGCCGTCGCGGGCGCGCTTGCCGAAATCGGCGATCTTCTTCTCGATGCCGGCGAGCGAGAGCGTATCCGCGTCGCGCAGCACCGGCACGACGAGGCCCTTGTCGGTGCCGACGGCGATGCCGATGTGGTAATAGTTCTTGTAGACGAGATCGGTGCCGTCGATCTCGGCGTTGACCGCCGGGATGTCCTTCAGGCCCTGGATCACGGCCTTCACGAAGAAGCTCATGAAGCCAAGCTTGGCGCCGTGCTTCTTCTCGAACACGTCCTTGTACTGCGCGCGCAGCGCCATGACGGCGCCCATGTCGACCTCGTTGAAGGTCGTCAGCATGGCGGCGGTGTTCTGCGCATCCTTGAGGCGGCGCGCGATCGTCTGGCGCAGCTTGGTCATGCGCACGCGCTCCTCGCGCGAGGCATCCTCGGCCGGCGAGGGCGCGCGCTGAGCGGCGGGCGCCGGCGCGGCGGCGGGGGCCGGGCCGCGCTCGATGGCGGCGATCAGGTCGCCCTTGGTGACGCGGCCGTCCTTGCCGGAGCCGGAAACCGATGCCGGATCGACGCCGCTTTCGGCGGCGAGCTTGGAAACGGCGGGGCCATTGGCATCGGCGGTGACGGGCTTCGCCGGAGCCGCCGCGGGCGCCGGCTTCGAGGGTTCAGCAGACTTGGCGGGCTCCGCGGCCTTGGCCGGCTCGGCGGGCTTGGCGGCCGGCTTCGCAGCCGCGGCGCCGCCCTCGGCGATCGAGCCGAGCAGCGCGCCGACGCCGACCGTGTCGCCGTCCTTGGCCTCCTGTGCCTCGAGCACGCCGGCGGCGGGCGCCGGCACCTCGATCGTGACCTTGTCCGTCTCGAGCTCGACCAGCGGCTCATCGGCAGCGACGCTGTCGCCCACCTTCTTGAACCAGCGCCCGATCGTCGCCTCGGTCACGGATTCGCCGAGGGTGGGTACGCGGATTTCGGTTGCCATGACCAGGTCTCTGCCGTTCGGATCGTCGTTGATGGGGGTGTTGGAAGGGCGGCGATGCGCCGCCCTCCGTCAGGCGAAGGCTTCGTCGAGGAAGGACGCGAGCTGGGCGAGATGCTTCGACATCAGGCCGGTCGCCGTCGCCGCCGAGGCGGGCCGGCCGACATAGCGGGCGCGCTTCGCCGCGCCGCCGGCCTGGGCGAGCACCCATTCCAGATTGGGCTCGACGAAGGACCAGGCGCCCATGTTCTTGGGCTCTTCCTGGCACCAGACGACCTCGGCATTCTTGAAGCGGCCGAACTCGCCGACGAGCGCCTTCAGCGGGAACGGATAGAGCTGCTCGACGCGCATCAGATAGACGTCGTCGATGCCGCGCTTCTCGCGCTCCTCGTAGAGGTCGTAGTAGACCTTGCCGGTGCAGATGACGACGCGGCGGATCTTGTCGTCGGGCGCCAGCTTGATCACCTGGTCCTTCAGGAATTCCGCATCGTCCCACAGGAGGCGATGGAAGGACGAGATCGGGCCGAACTGCGCGATATGCGACACCGCCCGCTTGTGGCGGAGCAGCGACTTCGGCGTCATCAGGATCAGCGGCTTGCGGATGTCGCGCTTCAGCTGCCGGCGCAGGATGTGGAAGTAGTTGGACGGCGTGGTGACGTTGGCCACCTGCATGTTGTCCTCGGCGCACATCTGCAGGAAGCGCTCGAGCCTTGCCGAGGAATGCTCGGGGCCCTGGCCCTCATAGCCATGCGGCAGCAGGCAGACGAGGCCCGACATGCGCAGCCACTTGCGCTCGCCCGAGGAGACGAACTGGTCGAAAACGACCTGGGCGCCATTCGCGAAGTCGCCGAACTGCGCTTCCCAGAGGGTCAGCGTGTTCGGGTCGGAGAGCGAATAGCCATATTCGAAGCCGAGCACGGCCTCTTCCGAGAGCATCGAATTGATGACCTCGTAATTGCCCTGGCCTTCCTGGATGTTGTTGAGCGGGATGAACCGCTCTTCCGTCTCCTGGTCGTAGAGGACCGAGTGGCGCTGCGAGAAGGTGCCGCGCTCCACGTCCTGGCCCGAGAGGCGGATATGATGACCCTCGACCGCGAGCGAGGCGAAGGCGAGCGCCTCGGCCGTTGCCCAGTCGATGCCGACGCCGGTCTCGATCGCCTTCTTGCGATTGTCGATGAAGCGCTGGACCGTGCGGTGGATGCGGAAATCGGCCGGGATGTCGGTGAGCCGCGCGCCGATGCGCTTCAGCTCGTCGATCTCGAGGCCGGTTTTGCCGCGGCGCGGATCATCGTCCGCCTGCGCGGCCTTCAGTCCCGACCAGGCGCCGTCGAGCCAGTCGGCCTTGTTCGGCTTGTAGGCCTGGCCGGCCTCGAACTCGGTCTCGAGCTTGGCGCGCCATGCGGCCTTGAGCTCCTCGACTTCCTCGGCGGTGACGAGGCCCTCGGCGATCAGCTTGCCGGCATAGAGATCGACGATCGCCGGATGGCTGCGGATCGTCCGGTACATCAGCGGCTGCGTGAAGCCGGGCTCGTCGCCTTCGTTGTGGCCGAAGCGGCGATAGCAGAACAGGTCGACGACGACCGGCTTGTGGAAGCGCTGGCGGAACTCGATCGCCACCTTGGCCGCATAGACCACGGCTTCCGGATCATCGCCGTTCACGTGGAAGATCGGCGCCTCGATCATCTTGGCGACATCGGAGGGATAGGGCGACGACCGCGAGAATCGCGGATTGGTCGTGAAGCCGATCTGGTTGTTGACGATGAAGTGCACCGAGCCGCCGGTGCGGTGGCCCTTGAGGCCGGAGAGGCCGAAGCACTCAGCCACGACGCCCTGGCCGGCGAAGGCCGCGTCGCCATGGATCAGCAGCGGCAGCACTTCCGAGCGCACATAGTCCTTGCGCTGGTCCTGCTTGGCGCGCGCCTTGCCGAGCACCACCGGATCGACGATCTCGAGATGCGAGGGGTTGGCGGTCAGCGACAGATGCACCTTGTTGCCGTCGAACTCGCGGTCCGACGAGGCGCCGAGGTGATACTTGACGTCGCCCGAGCCCTCGACGTCGTCGGGGGCGTAGGAGCCGCCCTTGAACTCGTGGAACAGGGCCCGATGCGGCTTGGCGAGCACCTGCGTCAGCACGTTGAGGCGGCCGCGATGGGCCATGCCGAGCACGATCTCGCGCACGCCGAGATTGCCGCCGCGCTTGATGATCTGCTCGAGCGCCGGGATCAGCGCCTCGCCGCCGTCGAGACCGAAGCGCTTGGTGCCGGTGAACTTGACGTCGAGGAACTTCTCGAAGCCCTCGGCCTCCACCAGCTTGTTGAGGATCGCCTTCTTGCCTTCATTGGTGAAGGAGATGGCCTTGTCGGGACCCTCGATGCGCGCCTGGATCCAGGCCTTCTCGGCCGGATCGGAGATGTGCATGAACTCGACGCCGAGCGTCGAGCAATAGGTGCGCTTCAGGATCGCCAGCATCTCGGGGATGGTGGCGAATTCGAGCCCGAGCACGTGATCGATGAAGATCTTGCGGTCGTAGTCGGCCTCGGTGAAGCCGTAGCTCGAGGGGTGGAGTTCCTCGTGGTCGCCGACCGTCGCAAGATGCAGCGGATCGAGATCGGCATGCAGATGGCCGCGCATGCGATAGGCGCGGATCATCATGATGGCGCGCACGCTGTCGCGCGCCGCCTGCTGCAGCGCCGCCTCGGAGACGGCGGGGGCGGGCGCGGCGCCGTTGGCGGCGGGCGCGGCCTTCGCTGCGCTCTCGGCCTTTGCCTTCAGCTTGTCGGTGACGATCTTCTCGATCTGGCCCCAGTTGCCGTCCATGGCCGAGACCAGCTCGCCATTGGCGTGGATCGGCCAGTCGGGCCGCTGCCAGGTCGCGCCGCGGGCTTCGGCCGCGACCGTGCGCGGGTCATCCTTGAGGGCTGAAAAGAAATCCCGCCACTCGGCATCAACCGAGGCGGGATCCTTCTCGTACCGCCCGTACAGGTCCTCGATATAGGCGGCATTGCCGCCATAGAGGAACGACGAGGATTGGAACGCCGCGTTGGCTTGTTCGCGTGCCATTGTTCAAGCGAGGAGCCGCCGCTCCTCTCTCCCTGATCGCGCGGCCGCAGATGGCCGCGCCGTTTCGTTGTCCGACATGAGCTGCCCCGCTGATGTCGGTCCTTGTGACTACCCCTTCAAGACCTCGACCAAGGTCTTTCCAAGGCGGGCCGGGGAGGGCGAAACACGAATTCCCGCCGATTCCATGGCCGCGATCTTGTCTTCCGCGCCGCCCTTGCCGCCCGAGATGATGGCGCCGGCATGGCCCATGCGTCGGCCGGGAGGCGCCGTGCGGCCGGCGATGAAGCCGACCATCGGCTTCTTGCGGCCACGCTTCGCCTCGTCCTTGATGAACTGCGCCGCGTCCTCCTCGGCCGAACCGCCGATCTCGCCGATCATGACGATCGACTGCGTGGCATCATCGGCCAGGAACATTTCCAAAATGTCGATGAATTCGGTGCCCTTGACCGGATCGCCGCCGATGCCCACAGCCGTCGTCTGGCCGAGGCCCTCGTTCGAGGTCTGGAACACCGCCTCATAGGTCAGCGTGCCGGAGCGCGAGACGATGCCGACGCTGCCTTGCTTGAAGATATTGGCCGGCATGATGCCGATCTTCGATTCGCCGGCCGTGACGACGCCCGGGCAGTTCGGCCCGATGAGCCGCGACTTCGAGCCGGAGAGCGAGCGCTTCACCTTCACCATGTCGAGCACCGGAATGCCCTCGGTGATGCAGACGATGAGCGGGATCTCGGCGTCGATCGCCTCGCAGATGGCGTCGGCCGCGCCGGGCGGCGGCACATAGATGACCGAGGCATCGGCGCCCGTCGCTTCGCGCGCCTCGGCGACGGTGTCGAACACCGGCAGGCCGAGATGGGTCTGGCCGCCCTTGCCGGGCGACGTGCCGCCGACGAGCTGCGTGCCATAGGCGAGCGCCTGCTCGGAATGGAAGGTGCCGTTCTTGCCGGTGAAGCCCTGGGTGATGAGCTTCGTGTTCTTGTCGATGAGGATGGACATCAGGCAGCTTCCTTCACGGCCTTGACGATCTTCTGGGCCGCATCGTCGAGATCGTCGGCGGGAATGACGTTGAGACCGCTGTCGCGGATGATCTGCTTGCCGAGCTCGACATTGGTGCCCTCGAGGCGCACCACCAGCGGCACTTCGAGGCCGACCGCCTTCACGGCGGCGAGCACGCCGCGCGCGATGACGTCGCATTTCATGATGCCGCCGAAGATGTTGACGAGGATGCCCTTCACCTTCGGATCGGAGGTGATGATCTTGAAGGCCGCCGTCACCTTCTCCTCGCTGGCGCCGCCGCCGACATCGAGGAAGTTGGCCGGGCTCTCGCCATAGAGCTGGATGATGTCGAGCGTCGCCATTGCGAGGCCTGCGCCGTTGACCATGCAGCCGATCGTGCCGTCGAGCGCGATATAGGCGAGGTCGAACTTCGAGGCCTCGATCTCCTTCTGGTCCTCCTCGGTCTCGTCGCGCAGCGCGACGATGTCGGGGTGACGGTAGAGCGAGTTCGAATCGAACGACACCTTGGCGTCGAGCACCTTCAGGTGTCCGTCCTTGGTGACGATCAGCGGGTTGACCTCCAGCATCGCCATGTCCTTGGCGACGAAGGCGGCGTAGAGCTTCGACACGACGTCGAAGGCTTCCTTGGCGAGCGGGCCGGACAGGCCGAGCGCCTTGGCGACCGTGAGGCCGTGATGCGGCATGATGCCGGTGGCCGGGTCGACCGAGAAGGTCTTGATCTTCTCGGGGGTCGAGTGCGCGACCTCCTCGATGTCCATGCCGCCTTCCGTCGAGACGACGAAGGCGATGCGCGACGTCTCGCGGTCGACGAGGAGCGAGAGGTAGAACTCCTTCTCGATATCCGAGCCGTCCTCGACATAGAGGCGGTTGACCTGCTTGCCGGCTGGGCCGGTCTGCACGGTCACCAGCGTGTTGCCGAGCATCTGCTCCGCAAAGGCCTTGACCTCGTCGATCGATTTGGCGAGGCGGACGCCGCCCTTCTCGCCGGCGGCGGCTTCCTTGAACTTGCCCTTGCCGCGGCCGCCGGCATGGATCTGCGACTTCACCACCCAGAGCGGGCCGCCGAGCGTGCGCGCCGCGGCCTCCGCCTCGGCGGCCGAGAAGATCGCGACGCCGTTCGACACGGGGGCGCCGAATTCCTTCAGCACCGCCTTGGCCTGGTATTCATGGATATTCATCGGTTGCGCTCCGCTGGCTCTGCCGGGATCAGGCGCCGAGCGCCGGGACGATCTTGACGCAGGCCTCGACGAGGCCCTCGACCGCGCTGATCGACTTGTCGAGCATCGCCTGCTCCGCGTCGTCGAGCGTGATCTCGATGATCCGCTCCACGCCCTCGGCGCCGATGACGATCGGCACGCCGATATAGCGGCCCGAGACGCCATACTGGCCGTCGAGCTGGGCCGCGGCCGGCAGGACGCGCTTCTTGTCCTTGAGATAGCTCTCGGCCATCGCGATCGCCGAGGCGGCCGGGGCGTAGAAGGCCGAGCCGGTCTTCAGGAGATTGACGATCTCGGCACCGCCGTCGCGGGTGCGCTGGACGATCTCCTCCAGGCGCGCCTCGGTGAGCCAGCCCATCTTGACGAGGTCGGTCAGCGGGATGCCGGCGACCGTCGAGTAGCGGGTCAGCGGCACCATGGTGTCGCCATGGCCGCCGAGCACGAAGGCGGTGACGTCCTCGACCGAGACCTTGAATTCGTCGGCGATGAAGTGGCGGAAGCGCGCGCTGTCGAGCACGCCGGCCATGCCGACCACCTTCTTCGGCGAGAGGCCCGAGAACTTCTGCAGCGCCCATACCATCGCGTCGAGCGGGTTGGTGATGCAGATGACGAAGGCGTCGGGCGCGTAGGTCTTGATGCCCGCGCCCACCTGCTCCATGACGCCGAGATTGATGCCGAGCAGGTCGTCGCGGCTCATGCCGGGCTTGCGCGGCACGCCGGCCGTGACGATCACGACGTCGGCGCCGGCGATCGCCTCATAGGACGACGCGCCCGAGAGCGCCGAATCGAAGCCGAGGACCGGCGCGGCCTCCGCGATGTCCAGCGCCTTGCCCTGCGGAACGCCGTCGGCGATGTCGAACAGGACGATGTCGCCGAGCTCCTTGAGGCCGGCGAGAAGGGCGAGCGTGCCGCCGATCTGACCGGAACCGATCAGGGCAATCTTGGCTCGAGCCATGTGAAAGGTCTCCCGCGAGAGGTTTACCTAAACGTAAGGTCCACAGTCGGATGGCTGCCGGAACGGGGTCGCCATAGCGCGATTACATGAACGGCGCAAGTCGAACAAATCCCGCGAGGCGAGGAATTCCGCCATCTCGCGGTCAACTTACCTTAACGTCAGGTCTCGGCGATGAAGCCCTTGTGGCCGCTCTGCTGGTAGTCGCGCGAGCGCATCTCGGTGAGGCGCGAGGCGGTGCGCGCGAACTCGAAAGCCTCGGTTCCGGTCTCGGCGCGATAGAGATCGTCGGGTTCGGCGGCGGCCGAGACGATGATGCGGACATGGCCGTCATAGAGCGCGTCGATCAATGTGATGAAGCGCTTGGCCTCGTTGCGCCGTGTCTCGTCCATCACCGGGATGTGATCGATGACGACGGTGTGGAAGGCATGCGCGACGGCGAGATAGTCGCTCGGCCCGAGCGGCCGGCCGCAGAGATCGGCGAAGTCGAAGCGGGCGACGCCCTTGGCCGCGGCCGGCACTGCGACGTCTCGGCCGAGCACCGAGAGCGTGGTCGGGCCGGGGTCGCCGCCGGCGGTGAGCTTGGCGAAGGCGGCGTCGAGCGCGGCGTCCGCCTCCGGCCCCAGCGGTGTCAGATAGAGCGGCAGAGCATCGAGCTTCTCGCGGCGATAATCGGTGCGCGCGCCGAGTTCCACCACCGCGCAGCGCTGCTTGAGCAGCGACACGAAGGGCAAGAAATGGTCGCGGTTGAGCCCGCCGCGATAGAGATCGTCCGGGGCGACGTTCGAGGTCGCGACCATCACGACATCGGCGGCGAAGAGGCGGGTGAACAGCCGCCCGAGGATCATCGCATCGGCGATGTCGGTGACCGTGAACTCGTCGAAGCAGATGAGCTCGGTCCCGGTGGCGATGGCGTCGGCGACCGGGGCGATCGGATCGTCGCCCTTGATGGTGCCGGCCTTGATCGCCTCGCGGGCACGGAACACCCGCGCATGCACATCGGCCATGAAGTCGTTGAAATGGGCGCGGCGCTTCTTCTCGGGCACCGCCGCCGCGAAGAAGAGGTCCATCAGCATGGTCTTGCCGCGGCCGACGGCGCCATGGACATAGAGGCCGCGCACCGCCTCGCGTTCCTTCTGCCGCTTGCCGAACAGCCAGCCGAGCGCGCTGGATTTCGAGGCGAGCCGCCGGCCGGCAAGGTCGCGGTTCAGCGCGTCGAGCCGGGCGACCAGCGCGCGCTGCGCCGGATCGGCCTCGATGGCGCCGTCCGCGACCAGCCGTTCATAGGCGTCGGCGACCGCGCCGCGAACCGGCAGTCCCTCGCTCACGCGGCGGTCCTCCGGATGCTGGCGGCGCGATCAGCGCGAGAAGGAAACCGGCTGGCCCGAATCGGCCGAGCCTTCGAAGCGGTTGGTGCCGGCCGGGCTGAGACGGGCGACCGGCGAACCGCCGGCGCCGGCGAGCACGACCTGCGAGCCCGAGAGGCTCCAGGCCGAGATGCCCTTCAGCGTCGGCGAGGTGCAGCCGCGGGTCGAAGCGCGATAGCCGCCGGTCCAGGAGGTCAGCGTCATGAAGAGCTGGCAGCTCTCGCCGCCCGATTTCAGCGACCAGCCGCCGAGGAGATCGGTGCGGCCGAGCTCGGCGCGGGCGGTCGAGGTGTTGGGCGCGGTGACCGGCGCGGGCGTCGCCGGCGTGGCCGGCGGCAGCGTGGCGGCGTCGGCGGGCGGCAGCGTCGCGGAAGCGGGCGGCACCGCCGGCAGGCCGGGCGCGTTGGGATCCGCGGCTGGAGGCGGCAGGGCCGATTTCTCGATCGGAGCGGCGGCGACCGGCGGCAGCGTGTCGTTGTCGACCACGCGCTGCTGATCGACCGGACCGAGCCCGACGGCGCCGAACGAGCCGCAGCCGGCCAGCGCCGCAGTGAGCAGGATCGGCGCAAGACGGCCAAGTCGCATCGGATTCTCCTTCATCGGGCGGGGCACCCGGTCGCACATGGAAATAGGGACCATTCCATCGGGCCTGTCGGGCGGCGCCAAGCGGCGCGGCAGTCTTTCGCTGCGCCGCACATCCACCCTTCGGTTCGCGCATACGGCATCTTCAAGGCAGCGACAAGGCACGCGAAAGACACAGAGCCCGAAAAACGGCCGCGTTCCTCATTCGGGAGCGTGACAGCACGCCTCGATATTATGCCCGTCGGGATCGAGCACGAAGGCGCCGTAGTAGTTCGGGTGGTAATGGGCGCGGATGCCCGGCGCTCCATTGTCGATGCCTCCCGCGGCGATCGCGGCGGCGTAGAACGCATCGACCTCGGCCCGCCGGCGGGCGGCGAAGGCGACATGGACATGCGGCGTGGTGCGGCCGCCTTCGGAAATCCAGAAATCTGGCTTGCCGGCGCCGAATCCCGCGCCCTTGACGCCGGCCGCCTCGGGAATGCGCATGACGAGCGCGATGCCGAGCGGCGCAAGCGCCCGCTCGTAGAAGGCGACCGAACCATCGAAATCGGCGACTTGGATGCCGATATGGTCGAGCGTGGACATGGGCATTCTCCCGAGGCTGCGGCGTAGCCGGGCGGCGCGCCTTCGGCGCCGATCATGCCAGCGGCAAGGCGCGGCGGCATGACCGACATCATGCGGCTGCTCCCAAGGCTCAGGTTGATCGCTCCTCCGGCCGCAGCGCCAGGCCGAGTTCCGCCGCCTTGGCGGTGACCTCGGACAGCGGCCGGTGCATCGCCTGCGCGATCACCTCGGCCGCCACGCCTTCCTTCGCGAGGTCCCTGAGGCGGTCCACCGCTTCGACCGTCCAGCGCGGTCCGGCCTCGGCCGCATGCGAGGCGCCGAGATGGGTGTTCGGGAGGGGCGCCGCGGACTGCTGGTCCTGATCGGCCGCCCCGGAGCGTCCGGCGGCAGTTCCTGTCGGGTTCGACATGGCATCCTCCTCGGTATCCAGCCCGCCCCGCGACAAGGTGCGGGGCTAGGGTCCGAACGCCGGCGGAGGGCCAACGTTCCCGGCGAGATCAGACCCGCCGCTCGACCATCATCTTCTTGATCTCGGCGATCGCCTTGGCCGGATTGAGACCCTTCGGGCAGGTCTGCGCGCAGTTCATGATCGTGTGGCAGCGATAGAGGCGGAACGGATCCTCGAGATTGTCGAGCCGCTCGCCCGTCGCCTCGTCGCGGCTGTCGATCAGCCAGCGATAGGCCTGCAGCAGAACGGCCGGGCCGAGATAGCGGTCGCCGTTCCACCAGTAGCTCGGGCAGGAGGTGGAGCAGCAGGCGCAGAGGATGCACTCATAGAGCCCGTCGAGCTTCTCGCGGTCCTCATGGCTCTGCAGCCACTCCTTCTCCGGCTCCGGCGTCGCCGTCTTGAGCCAGGGCTCGATCGAGCGATGCTGGGCGTAGAAATTGGTGAGATCCGGAACGAGATCCTTCACCACCGCCATATGCGGCAGCGGATAGATCTTCACCGGGCCCTTCACGTCCTCGATGCCCTTGGTGCAGGCCAGCGTGTTGGAGCCGTCGATATTCATCGCGCAGGAGCCGCAAATGCCCTCGCGGCAGGAGCGGCGGAAGGTCAGCGTCGGATCGATCTCGTTCTTGATCTTGATGAGCGCGTCGAGAACCATCGGCCCGCATTCGTCGAGATCGACGAAATAGCTGTCGACGTGCGGATTGGCGCCGTCGTCCGGATTCCAGCGATAGATGCGGAACTCGCGCACATTGTTGGCGCCGGCCGGCCGCGGCCAGGCCTTGCCCTCGTTGATCGTCGAGTTCTTGGGAAGCGTGAGCTGGACCATGGCAGGCTATGCAAACGCCCGAGGCATCTCAGGCGTCTCCTTTCTTCTTCAAAAAGACGAACAGGACGGTGTCGAAGACCCGCGAGGGGAGTGACTGGTAGAGGTCGATGAGCCGATAGAGCCACAGGCGGCCGCCATGATAGGACGGGTCGCATTCGAGGGTGTAGCTCGCATTGTCGAAGCGGTCGTCGGGGAAGTGCCTGCGCACCGCCTCCATCGTGTTCAGCCGGTAGAATTTCGGGAAGACATCCTCGTCCTTCCGCGCCGGCTGCGTGAATTTCAGGATGCGCGACTGCAGCCCTTCCGGCACCAGCCGCGCCGAGAGCGCGATATAGCCCCAGCGGTTGGGCGTCCTCGCGCAGAACCAGCCCCCGGGCTTCAGCACGCGCTCGACTTCGCCGGCGAAGACATCCGGCTTCTCGATATGCTCCAGCACCCAGTCGCTATAGATGAGGTCGAAGGTGGCGTCGGGGAAGGGCAGCGGCTTGTCGGGCGCAATGACATGCGCCTCGTCGAGAGCGGGATTGGTGAGGACCACCGGATCGACATCGACACCCACGAGGCGGCCGACGCGGCCTTGGAAGCGGATGAAGCGCGACCGGAAGTCCTGCCTGTCGAACTGGGCGCCGCGACCGGCGCCGAGATCGAGAACGACAGATGTGGGCTCGATCAGAGCCGTAACGCGAAGGTAGAACGCGAGCGTGTTGTCGCGTCTCGAAAATCCTCCCGCCGCCGCTTCTGGGCAAACGGTACGGGCCAGCCTCGACAGTCCCTGCATGCGCGTTGTCCTCCCGACGGCGCAGCGGGAGATTCCGTAGCGCCTCGACCTCGCCACGTCTTGTTTTCTTTGACTGTACGTGCGCGGGCCGCGGGAGTCGAGCGTCGGTTGCAGGGAGATATTTGGGTTGTGGCGCCGGGCGAGCATGGTCAGTGCGCTCCGCGCCGATCCTTGCGGATCATCAACTTGAGGCCTGACCAGATGGCGTCGATGGCGGCGACCTTGACGTCGACGAGGTCGAGCGCGAGGGCGGCGTTTCGAATGACGTCCTCGGTCACGTCGGTCGGGACCTTCGCGGCCTTTTTTGGCCAGGAAACCCAGATCATGCCGTCCGCGCGGATGGCGGCCTCGAGCGCGGCGAGATGCGCCTCGACCTCGGCCCGCGACGCCGTGAAGGCATGCACGGCGTCGAACCGTCCGCGATCGAGCGGCGCGGACCAGTCGTCGAGCCGCGCGACGGCGCCGAATTCGGCGCTCGCCGCGAGATGTTCCAGCGCTTCCGGCAAGCCGATGAAGGCAACCGTCATCCCCGCCCGGAAGCCGAGCTTCTCGGAAAGCGGCCGCTTCGAATAGCCGGCCTCGGGGAGGGGCGCCGTCACCGTCATCGCCTCAATAGACGCGGGCCTTGGGCTCGATATAGGCGATGTCGTTCGACATCGTGTAGGTGTGCACCGGCCGGTCCTCGAGGCGGACGGACTTCGTCGCCGTGTCGACGAAGGCGAGGGAGTGCTTCATCCAGTTGACGTCGTCGCGGTTCGGATAGTCCTCGCGGGCATGGGCGCCGCGCGACTCGGTGCGGTTCTGCGCCGAATCCATCGTCGCCACCGCCTGGACGATCAGGTTCTCGAATTCCAGCGTCTCGATGAGATCGGAATTCCAGATCAGCGAGCGGTCGGTGACGCGGATATCCGAGGCGTCGCGCCAGACATGGTGGATCAGCTCATGGCCCTCGTCGAGCACCTCGCCGGTGCGGAAGACGGCGCAGTTGGACTGCATGACCTTCTGCATCCTGAGGCGCAGCGCGGCGGTCGGCGTGGCGCCGTTCGCATGGCGCAGATGGTCGAGGCGCGCGATGGCGCCCTCGCCGTCGCTCTTTGCGAGTTCGCGCTGCTTCTCGCCGGGCTTGACCGTCTCGATGGCGCGCAGCGCAGCTGCGCGGCCGAAGACGACGAGATCGGTGAGCGAGTTGGAGCCGAGGCGGTTGGCGCCGTGCACCGAGACGCAGGCCGCCTCGCCGACGGCCATCAGGCCGGGAACGACGGTATCCGGATCGCCGCCGACCTTGGTCAGCACCTCGCCGTGATAGTTCGTCGGGATGCCGCCCATATTGTAATGGACCGTCGGCAGCACCGGGATCGGCTCCTTGGTCACGTCGACGCCGGCGAAGATCTTGGCGCTCTCGGAAATGCCCGGCAGCCGCTCATGCAGCAGCGCGGGGTCGAGATGGTCGAGATGCAGGTGGATGTGGTCCTTGCCCTTGCCGACGCCGCGGCCCTCGCGGATCTCCATGGTCATGGCGCGCGAGACGACATCGCGCGAGGCGAGGTCCTTCGCCGAGGGCGCATAGCGCTCCATGAAGCGCTCGCCCTCTGAATTGGTGAGGTAGCCGCCTTCGCCGCGCGCACCCTCGGTGATCAGGCAGCCGGCGCCGTAGATGCCGGTCGGATGGAACTGCACGAATTCCATGTCCTGCAGCGGCAGGCCGGCGCGCAGCACCATGCCGCCGCCGTCGCCGGTGCAGGTATGGGCCGAGGTGGCCGAGAAATAGGCGCGGCCATAGCCGCCGGTCGCCAGGATCGTCTTGGCGGCGCGGAAGCGGTGCAGCGTGCCGTCTTCCATCGACAGCGCGACGACGCCGCGGCAGACGCCCTCGTCCATGATCAGGTCGATGGCGAAATACTCGATGAAGAACTCGCAGGCATGGCGCAGCGACTGGCCATAGAGCGTGTGCAGGATGGCGTGGCCGGTGCGGTCGGCGGCGGCGCAGGTGCGCTGCGCGATGCCCTTGCCGAAATTGGTCGTCATGCCGCCGAACGGGCGCTGATAGATCTTGCCCGCCTCGGTGCGCGAGAAGGGCACGCCGAAATGCTCGAGCTCGTAGACGGCGGCCGGCGCGTTGCGCACGAGATATTCGATGGCGTCCTGGTCGCCCAGCCAGTCCGACCCCTTGACGGTGTCGTACATGTGGAAGCGCCAGTCGTCCTCGCCCATATTGCCCAGCGCGGCCGAGATGCCGCCCTGCGCCGCCACGGTGTGGCTGCGGGTCGGGAACACCTTCGAGATGCAGGCGGTCTTGAGGCCGCCCTCGCTGGCGCCGAGCGCGGCGCGCAGGCCCGCGCCGCCGGCTCCGACGACGACGACGTCGAATGTGTGGTCGATGAAGGTGTAGGCGCGGCCGTTTGTTGCCGGCGCGCTGCCATTGGCCTCGGCCATCGTCAGCCTCCGAAGGTGATCTTGATGAGGGCGAGCGCGGTGGCGACGCCGACCGCGACCGAGAAGAAAGCGTTGGCCACGAGCAGCGCGACCTTGGCGGTGCCGTGGAAATAGTCCTCGATGATCACCTGCATGCCGATCTTCATGTGCCAGGCGCAGCTGCCGACCATGAGCACCATCAAGAGCGCCACGAAGGGATTGGCGAGCACCGCCACCACCTCGCCATGCGGGCGGCCGGCAAGTGCGATGACGAGGATGACAAAGACGAGGGTCAGCACCGCCAGGGCGGCGCCGGTGAGGCGCTGGTACCAGAAATGACCGGTGCCCTCGCGGGCGGAGCCGAGGCCGCGGACCCGCGACAGCGGGGTGCGCATGGAAGGGGTAGGCGTGGACGAGGAGGACGACATGCGGGTGACCTCAGGAGAGCGCCAGGGCGACGATCCAGACGAGGATCGTCAGCACGGCCGAGCCGATGATGTTGGCCCAGGCGAGATTGTCGCGGGCGCTCTTGGAAAAGCCGGCGCCGACATCCCAGACGAAATGGCGCAGGCCGCCGAGGAGGTGATGCAGCAGCGCCCAGGTGTAGCCGAAGAGAACGATGCGGCCGATCCAGGAGCCGAACACGGCATTGGCGAATTCGAACGGGCCGGGACCGGCGGCGGCGGCGATCAACCACCAGGCCAGAAGCAGCGTGCCGCCATAGAGCGCGATGCCGGTCGCCCGATGCAGGATCGACATCGTCATCGTGATCGGCCAGCGATAGATCTGCAGGTGCGGGGAGAGCGGCCGGCTCGCCTTCGCCTCGGCGTTCGACATGGGCTGGGTCCTCCTCTCGCTTACGTTTACGTAAGCTTCACCACTGCTTGCTGGAGTCGTTCTAGCGCCATTGTGCGGCTCGGTCAAAAGCCCTGCGACAATCTGGCCGGCCTGTCGGGAAGGAAAGTGCGATGCAGCGACGATTGATTTCGACCGGGTCGCCCTTCGAGCAGGCGGCGGGCTATTCGCGCGCCGTCGTGCAGGGGCCGTGGTGCTTCGTCGCCGGAACGACGGGCTATGACTATGCGACCATGACCATGCCCGAGGATGTCGGCGAACAGGCCCGCAACGCGCTCGCCACCATCGAGCGTGTGTTGAAAGATGCAGGGTTTGCGCTCTTTGATGTCGTGCGCGCGCATTATTTTGTCAGCGACGCTGCCTATGCCGACGCCGTGTTCGCCGAGACCGGACGTGTCTTCGGCGCGATCCGCCCCGCGGCCACCATGGTCGTCGCCGGCCTCATCCGCCCGGAAATGAAGGTCGAGATCGAAGTAACCGCGCTGAAGCCTTAACGCGGAGGCAGTGCTTGCATCGGCCGCGCCGCCTCGCTATCGCTCGCCGATCCCAGCCTCGTCTGCCCAGCCTTGGCCAGAACCTTCCGGAGAGCCGCGCCATGACCAGCTTCAACCTTCTGCTCCTGCCCGGCGACGGGATCGGCATCGAGATCATGGCCGAGGTGAAGCGGGTCATCGACTGGTTCGGCGCGCGCGGCGTCGCCTCCTTCGAATATGAGCACGACCTCGTCGGCGGCTCGGCCTATGACGCCCATGGCAAGGCCGTCTCCGAGGCGACGATGGCCAAGGCGCTCGCCGCCGACGCGGTGATCTTCGGCGCCGTGGGCGGCCCGAAATGGGATGGCGTGCCCTATGACGTGCGTCCCGAGGCGGCCCTGCTGCGTCTGCGCAAGGATTTGGCGCTGTTCGCGAATCTGCGCCCTGCCATCTGTTATCCGGCGCTCGCCGAGGCCTCCTCGCTGAAGCGCGAGCTGGTCGAGGGCCTCGACATCCTCATCGTGCGCGAGCTCACCGGCGGCGTCTATTTCGGCGAGCCGAAGGAGATCGTGACGCTGGAGAACGGCCAGAAGCGCGCCGTCGACACCCAGCTCTACACCTCGCCGGAAATCGAGCGCATCGCCCGCGTCGCCTTCGATCTCGCCCGCGCCCGCAACAAGCGCGTCGCCTCCGCCGAGAAGCGCAATGTCATGAAGTCGGGCGTGCTCTGGAACCAGATCGTCACGCGTGTCGGCAAGGAAGAATATGCCGATGTTGCGCTCGAGCATGTGCTTGCCGACAACTGCGCCATGCAGCTCGTCCGCCGGCCGAAGCAGTATGATGTGATCGTCACCGACAATCTGTTCGGCGATATTCTCTCCGATGTCGCGGCGATGCTGACCGGTTCGCTCGGCATGCTGCCCTCCGCCTCGCTCGGCGCCCCCGATGCCACCACCGGCCGCCGCAAGGCGCTCTACGAGCCGGTCCATGGTTCGGCGCCGGACATCGCCGGCAAGGGCATCGCCAACCCGATCGCGATGATCGCCTCCTTCGGCATGGCGCTGCGCTATTCCTTCGGCCTCGTCGCCGAGGCGGACCTGCTTGACCGGGCCATCGCCGGCGTGCTCGCCAAGCGGCTGAGGACCGCCGACATCGCGTCGTCCGGCACCACGCCCTGCAGCACGACCGCCATGGGCGACGCCATCATCGCCGAGCTCGACCTCCTCTCCACCTGATCGGGGCGGCGGGCAGTTTTTTGCGCCTTGGCGCTGGCAATATCGGGGGAGACCCTGTATATGGCCGCATCCAGATTGACAGCCCGTTGAGACGGGCGGCACGCCGCGCTCGAGGCGGCGACGTGACGAAGGAAGATTGAAATGGCCGTTCCGAAGCGAAAGACCTCGCCCTCCAAGCGCAACATGCGCCGCTCGCATGACGCTCTTTCGCAGCCGACCTATATCGAGGACAAGAATTCGGGCGAGCTCCGCCGTCCGCATCACATCGACCTCAAGACCGGCATGTATCGCGGCCGTCAGATCCTGACGCCGAAGGCCGAAGGCTGATCCGGCTTCACCGGTTCGAACGCTCCGAAAGGCCGGCCTCGCGCCGGCCTTTTTCTTTTTGAGGGGCGGTCCGCGGCCGCATTGTCCACCCGCTTGGCGCGTGCCAATGTCGCCCGGCACGCCGCCGCTACGCCGGCGCTATGGGACGGCCCATACCGATGGACGACGCCTCGATCGAGCAGGTTCTCTCCCGCAACGGCGAGGCCGTCTATCGCTGGACGATCTTCGACGACGGCCTCCTCTGGAGCGCCGGCGCCGCCCGACTGATCGGGGTTGCCGATCCTGCCTCCATCGCGACCGGCGCTGGCTATCACGCGCTGTCCGACAGCGGCAATCCCGTCTCGCGCCGCGACCAGGTGCTGAAGGGGCTCGGCTTCGACAATGGCGAGGGTGTCTCCTACCGGATCGAATATGCCTTGCGCCCCCAGGGTCCGGACGGACCGGTGGTCTGGATCGAGGACAGCGGCCGCTGGTACTCCGAGGGCTCGCGCCGCGCGGTCCGCGCCGAGGGCGTCGTCCGAGTGATCAACGAACGGCATGCGCGGGAGCAGCGCCTTGCCTTCCTGACCCGCTACGATACCGAGACCGGCCTCCTCAACCGCGCCTACTTGCTCGACCTGCTCGCGAACACCATCGCCGACGCCCAGAAATTCCGCACCTCCGCTGCATTCCTTCAGATCGCCATCGACGACCTGCCGCTCATCAATGCCGCCTATGGCCTGCAGGCAGGCGACCGGGCGATCGTGGCGGTTGCGCAGCGCATCCGCGGCCGCCTCCGCGAGGGTGACGCGATCGCGCGCTATTCGGGCGGCAAGCTCGCACTCCTCCTCATGAACTGCGACGAGCACGAGATGCAGGTCGCCGCCGAGCGGTTTCTCGCCGCGGTGCGCGAGGAGGTCATCGTCACGCCTGAAGCGGCTTTCGCCATCACGATCTCGATCGGCGGCGTCGCCATACCGCGCCATGGCCGCAACAGGGCCGACTGCCTGGAGCGGGCGCAGGAGAGCCTCGATCTGGCGCTCGGCGCCGGCCGCGGCCGCTTCGTCGCCTTCGCGCCTTCGCCGGAGCGCGCCGAGCAGCGGCGGGCCAATGCCGCGCTTTCGCGCCAACTCGTCGGCGCGCTCACGGAGCGCCGCCTGCGCCTCGCTTACCAGCCGGTGGTCGATATCGCGACGCGCCGCCCGCTCTTCCATGAAGCGCTGCTCCGCCTCGTGCAGCCGGATGGATCGATCGTCGCGGCCGGGCATGTGATGCCGCTCGCCGAGCAGCTCGGCCTGGCCCGGTTGTTCGATCTCGCGATCCTCGAACTCGTCCTGAAGGCGCTCGCCGATCACGGCGAGGCTGTGCTCTCCGTCAATGTCGCGCCGGAGACCATCGCCGCGCCGGACTGGCTGGCGCTGGTCACGAGCACGGTGGCGCGTCGCCCTGATATCGGGCGCCGGCTGATCGTCGAGATCACCGAGACCAGCGCCATCCGCAACATCGAGGAGACCACGCTGTTCGTCGATGCCGTGCATGCGCTCGGTGCGCGCGTCGCCATCGATGATTTCGGCGCCGGCTTCACGTCGTTCCGGAGCCTGCGGCGTCTCGCGGTCGATCTCGTCAAGATCGACGGCGACTTCGTCCGATCCATCACCACGAATGACGACGACCAGATCTTCGTGCGCCGCCTCGCTGAACTTGCCCGCGACCTCGGCATCGAGACCGTGGCCGAATGGGTTCAGGACGAGGCATCGGTTTGCCTTCTCGTCGGCTGGGGCGTGCAGGCAATCCAGGGCGACATCTCGGGCGAGGCGAGTCTCGATCCGCCCTTCGCGGTGGTGCGTTCAGGCTGAGGCGCCGGCGATCCGATCGATGGCAGCGGCCAGCGCGATGTCCTTCTCCGTCAGGCCGCCGGCATCATGCGTCGTCAGCGTGATCGTCACGGTGCGGTAGACATTCGACCATTCGGGATGGTGGCCCATCGCTTCCGCTGCCAGCGCCACCTGCGTCATGAAGGCGAAGGCTTCCGAGAAGTCGCGGAAATCGAACCGCCGCGTAAGTGCATCGCGCCCCTCAGTGTCGTGCCAGGCGGCCCCGAGCGTCGCGAGAGCCTCCTCGCGCTGGGTGCCTTCGAGGCGTGTCATGCCGCCACCGCCAACGGATAGCTGTGTTCCACGAGATAGGGGCCGCCACCAACCGAATCGCGCGAGGAGAAGAGGACGAACCGGCTGGCCGTGAATGGCGGGGCATAGAAGCCGCCGCGGAGCGCCAGATAGGAGGCGACCTCCCGCTCGCTGGTGCCGCGCAGTCGCGCCAGTGTCACATGCGGCATGAAGCGCCGCCCCTCCGCCGGCAGCCCGATGCGCTGCATGATGCGTTCGTGCTCGGCCTGCAATTCCGAGAGAGCCCGGCTCGGTGCGACCCGCGCGACGATCGAATGCGGCTTCGAGGTCCCGAAGGCGGTGAGGCCGTCGAGCTGGATCTGGATTTCGCGCCGGCGGACCCGCGACAGCGATTCGGCGACCTCGTCCGCCGTGCGGAAATCGATGTCGCCAATGAAGCGGAGCGTCACATGGTAGAAGTCCGCGTCGATCCAGCGCGCGCCGGGCAGGCCGCCACGGAGAAGGGCTAGCCTTTCGCCCACCTCCACCGGAACTTCGAGGGCAGTGAACAGGCGCGGCATCGACATCTCCTCTGGGGCAAACGAGGATGACGACAGCATTGCGGTTTGCCCGAGGGCTGTAAAGCCGCCTTGCCGCCGTCGTCCTGTGCTTGCTGCTCCAACGGCGCCGCCGGCCGATCGGTCCCGCGCTTTTCCCGTGATAGCCGCCGTGCCGGTCAGGGGCAGGGATTGCCGCGCAACTGGTGCACGGCGTCGAGCCGCTCCTCGATCTCGGGCGTGATGGCGACGTCGATGCTCGCGATATCCGATTCGAGCTGCTCCATCGTGGTGGCGCCGATGATGTTCGACGTCACGAAGGAGCGGCTGGTCACGAAGGCCAGCGCCATCTGCGAGGGATCGAGGCCGAAGTCGCGCGCGACGGCGAGATAGTCGTCGATCGCTTCGTGCGCGCCGGGCGTCTCGTAACGCTGGCCGCGGTTGAAAAGCGTCGAACGCGCCCCGGCCGGCCGGGCGCCGTTCTGGTACTTGCCCGAGAGATAGCCCTGCGCGAGCGGAGAATAAGCGAGCAGGCCGACATCCTCGCGATGCGCGACCTCGGCGAGGTTCACCTCGAAGGTCCGGTTGAGCAGGCTGTAGGCGTTCTGGATCGAGACGACGCGCGGCCCCTTGCCGGCCTCCGCCGAGGTGACGAAGCGCATCGTGCCCCAGGCGCTCTCGTTGGAGAGACCGACATGGCGGATCTTGCCCGCGGCGACGAGATCGGCGAGCACGCCGAGCGTTTCCTCGATCGGCACCTCGTCTGCGGCCGGCTTCGGCAGCTTGTAGCGGACCGGATTGCTGCCCCACTGCGTCACCACGCGGTCGGGCCAATGCAGCTGATAAAGGTCGATGTAGTCGGTGCCGAGCCGCTTGAGGCTGCCCTCGATCGCATGCTCGATATCGGCGCGCACCAGACGCGAGGAGCGTCCGCCGCGGAACCAGTCCATGTCGGTCCGCCCGACAACCTTGGACGCGATCACCACCTTGTCGCGGTTGCCGCGCGCCTTGAGCCAGGAACCGATGATCCGCTCGGTCGAGCCGGCCGTCTCTGCCCGGGGCGGGATCGAATAGAGCTCGGCGGTATCGAGAAAATTGATGCCGCGATCGAGGGCGAAGTCCATCTGCCGATGACCCTCCGCCTCGGTGTTCTGCTGACCCCAGGTCATCGTGCCGAGGCAGATGGCGGACACGCGAAGATCGGTCCGACCGAGCGAACGGTATTCCATGAAGAAACTCCGATGGGGAAGAAATAGAGCGGTGGGCAGGTTGGGCGCCGCGCCGAACCCTCAGCGGGCGGCGGAGGCTTTGGCCACGAGGCGTTCGACGAAGGGTAGCATCCGTTCCACGATCAGCGCGACCCCCTTCGCGTTCGGATGGAGGCCGTCGCCCTGGATGAGGTCACGCTGGGCGGCGACACCGTCGAGGAAGAAGGGATAGAGCATCGCGCCATGTTCCTTCGCCAGATCGGGATACATCGCGTCGAAGCGCGACTGGTAGTCGGAGCCGAGATTGGGGGCAGCGAACATGCCGGCGAGGAGGATGGGGATCTTGCGCTCGCCGAGCTTCGTCAGGATGGCGTCGAGCGCCGCGCGTGTGCCGGCGACATCCATGCCGCGCAGCATGTCATTGGCGCCGAGTTCGACGATCGCCGCATCGGCCCCGTCGCCGAGCGCCCAGTCGAGCCGTGCGAGGCCGCCAGCGGCGGTATCGCCGGAGACCCCGGCATTGATCACGGTGACATCAAGCCCCTTCGCGCGCAGCGCCTTTTCGAGCTGCACCGTGAAGCCGTCCTCGGGGCCGAGGCCGTAGCCGGCCGTCAGGCTGTCGCCGAGCGCGAGAATCCGGACCGGCGCGGCCGAGGCGGCGCCGGGCGCGAACAGCGCCGCCAGTCCGAGCGCCAGCGCCGGCAGCAGGGTCTTTATCATCACCATTCCCTTCCCATATCAGGGGTTCGTGCCGCCCGCCGGGCAGGCTTCCCTCCGGGGCGACATATAGGACGCGCAGCATTGAACGTCAGCGACGCCGCTTCATCCGCCCTTATTTCGCTATCGGACGTGGAGCTGTCGCTGGGATCGGGTCCCGCCCGCGTTCACATCTTGAAGAAGGTGTCGCTCGATGTCGGCGCCGGCGAGACTGTGGCGCTGATCGGCCCCTCCGGTTCCGGAAAGTCGACGCTTCTGATGGCAATGGCGGGCCTCGAGCGCATCGATTCCGGGCGCCTTTCGGTCGGTGGCATCGATCTCGCGCAGCAGGACGAGGATGGGCTGGCACGCTATCGCGGCGCCTCGGTCGGCATCGTGTTCCAATCCTTCCACCTCATCCCCAACATGACCGCGCTCGAGAACGTCGCCGTGCCGCTTGAGCTGCAGGGTCGGCGCGACGCCTTCTCCCGCGCCGAGGAGGAACTGCGGCTGGTCGGGCTCGGTCACCGGCTGACGCATTATCCTTCGGCGCTTTCCGGCGGCGAGCAGCAGCGTGTCGCCATTGCGCGCGCGCTGGTGGCGGAGCCGGCGGTCCTCTTCGCCGACGAGCCGACCGGCAATCTCGACGAGACGACGGGCAAGCAGATCGCCGACCTGATCTTCGAGACCGTGCAGCGGCGCGGCACGACGCTGGTCCTCGTGACCCATGACAACGCGCTTGCCGCCCGCTGCGGCCGCGTCATTCGCATCCATTCCGGCATCATCGACGGTGCCGAGCCGGTGCGGAGCGCCGCGGAATGATCATGCTTGCCCGCGCCGGCCGTTTCGCCCTCCGCGAGCTTCGCGGCGGTCTTGCGGGCTTCTTCGTCTTCCTGGCGCTGATCGCGCTCGGCGTCGCCGCCATCGCCGCTGTCGGCTCGGTTTCCCGCGCCATGACGGAAGGGCTCGCCCGCGAAGGGGCCGTGATCCTTGGAGGCGACATCGCGGTGACACTGGTCCAGCGCCAGGCGACAGCTGAGGAGCGTGCCTTTCTGGAAGGCGAGGGCTCCGTTTCCGAGATCGCATCGCTGCGCGGCATGGCGCGGCGGACCGATGGCGGAGACCAGGCTCTGGTCGAGATCAAGGCCGTCGATGGCGCCTATCCGCTCTCCGGGATGCTCGAGGTCGCGCCAGGCGGCGTCGGGCTCGATCCGGCCAAGCCCTTGCAGGCGCTCGCGGATCCGGAACTCCTCACCCGGCTTGGCCTTTCGGTCGGCGATGCGCTTGATCTCGGCGCCGCGCGCCTCACCATAGGCGGCACCATCGCCAGCGAGCCGGACAAGCTCGCGACTGGCCTTGGCTTCGGGCCGCGACTGCTCGTCACCCGTCAAGCCCTCGACGCCGCGCAATTGCTGCAGCCGGGCAGCCTCGTGCAGTGGTCCTATCGCGTGCGCCTCCCGGGTGACGCCGATCCGCTGGCGGTCTCGGCGCGCGCGACGGAGCGCTTCCCCGAGGGAGGGTGGCAAATCCGCACGCGCGACGACGCTTCGCCGGGTCTTCGGCGCAACATCGACCAGTTCACGCAATATCTGACGCTGGTCGGGCTTGCGGCGCTGATCGTCGGCGGTGTCGGTGTCGCCAATGCCGTCGGCGCCTTCATTGACCTGAAGCGGCCGGTCATCGCGACGCTCCGGGCGCTCGGCGCCTCATCGCGCTTTGTCGTCGCTGTCTATTTCATGCAGATCATGGCGCTCGGTGCGATCGGCGTCGTCATCGGTCTTGCGATCGGCGCAGCCGTTCCGCTTCTCGCGGTGAGGCTCCTCGCCGATGTGCTGCCGGTCGGGGCCGAGACCGGATTCTATCCGGCCGAACTCGCGATCGCCGCGCTGTTCGGCCTGATGACGGCCCTGACCTTCGCCCTCGTTCCGCTCGGCCGTATCCCGGACGTGCAACCGGCGGCGCTCTTCCGCGATGTCAGCGCCGGGCTTCCGGCTCGGATCCGCTGGCCTTATCTCGCCGCCGCCATCGTTGCGGCGGCGCTGACCGCTGGCCTCGCGGTCTTTTTCGCCTATGACCGGCGGATCGCGCTGATGTTCGTTGCGGCGATCGCCGGCGCCTTCCTGCTGCTGCGGCTGGTCGGCTGGCTGGTGATGCGCGGCGCGCGGATGGCGCCTCGCCCGCGCTCGACGGAATGGCGCTTTGCGATTGGCAATATCCATCGGCCGGGTGCGCTCACGGCTTCGGTCGTGCTCTCACTCGGTCTCGGTCTGACGCTTCTCGTCGCCATCGCACTCATCGACGGCAGCCTGCGGCGGCAACTGACCGGCGCCATGCCCGACAACGGCCCGAGCTTCTTCTTCCTTGATGTTCCGAGCGCCGAGCAGACCCGCTTCACCGACTTCCTCGCCAAGGAAGTGCCCGGAGGCACGATCGAGAGTGTCCCGATGCTGCGCGGACGCATCGTCAGCGTCGCCGGTGTCAAGGCGGCCGACCTGAAGCCGGCGCCCGATCAGGCCTGGGTGCTGCAGGGCGACCGCGGCGTCACGTTCTCGGCGACGCTGCCGCGCAATTCCCGTCTCGTCGCCGGCGACTGGTGGCCGGCCGACTATGCCGGCGAGCCGCTGGTTTCCCTCGAATCCCGCGTCGCCGAGGGGCTCGGCGTCGCGCTCGGGGACAGCATCGAGGTCAATGTGCTCGGCCGGCCGGTGACGGCCAAGGTCGCCAATCTCCGACAGGTCGATTGGGAAAGCCTCGCGATCAATTTCGTGATGGTCTTCTCCCCCAACGCCTTTGCCGGCGCCCCCTATACCGTGTTGACGACGCTCGCTTATCCGGGCGGCGGCGATGCGGCGCGCGAGGCGACGTTGATGAAGGATGCCGGCCGGGCTTTCCCCGCCATTACCGCCGTCCGCGTCCGCGAGGCGCTCGACCGCGTCTCCGATATCCTCGGCCAGCTCATGCTCGCGATCCGCATAGCCTCGTCGGTGGCGGTCGCGGCGTCGGTACTGGTGCTGGCCGGCGCCTTGGCGGCCGGGCATCGGCGGCGGCTGCACGATGCCGTCATCCTGAAGACGCTGGGGGCGACGCGGCGCCAGCTCGTCGCGGCATTTTCGCTCGAATACGGGCTGATCGGGCTCGCGACCGCGGTTTTCGGCGTGCTCGCAGGGTCTCTCGCCGCCTATGGGGTGGTCGCCGGCGTCATGAAGCAGAGCTTCTACTTCGCGGCGGTGAGCGCGGTCGGGGCGGCGGTGGCGGCGGTGGTGATCACGGTGGCGCTCGGGCTCGCCGGGACGTGGCGGCTGCTCGGCCAGAAGGCGGCGCCCGTCCTCAGAAACCTGTAGGCGCTCCCTCACGCTTCAGCTACCATTTGCCGCGCGTTTTGTGGGGAAGCTCTTGCAGGGAACATCTGTAGGGGCCATATCGCAAACTGCATCCCGGCCGGCCGGTTCCGAGGTCCTTTCGGAGGTTCGGACCGACGGGGCGTCGCGCTAGAACGCGGACTTTGTACGGGAGAAGGAATTCGATGGCAGATTTCGACAATCGCGTCTCACCGTTTGGCGCAGCGCGTGCCGAAACGGGTGTTATCGATCAGGGCCTGCGCACGCATATGCTGCAGGTCTATAATTACATGGCAATCGGACTGCTTATCACCGCTGCGGCGTCGATCGGCATGTTCAAGCTTGCCTTCGTGGAGACCGGGGGCGCGCTGCAGCCGACCCAGCTCGGCCAGGTGCTGTTCGGCAGCCCGCTGATGTGGGTGATCGTCTTCGCGCCGGTCGTGCTGGTCTTCGTGCTGTCTTTCGGCATCCAGAGGATGTCGGTCGGCACGGCGCAGCTGACCTTCTGGGTCTATTCGGCGCTGATGGGCGTATCGCTGACGACGATCTTCGTCATGTATACTGCCCAGTCGATCACGCAGGTCTTCTTCATCAGCGCCGCGACCTTTGGCGCCATGAGCCTTTACGGCTACACGACGAAGCGTGATCTGACCGGGATGGGCTCGTTCCTGTTCATGGGCCTGATCGGCATCGTCATTGCGTCGATCGTCAACATGTTCCTCGGCTCCTCGGGCCTGGGCTTCGCCATCTCGGTCCTCGGCGTCCTGATCTTCACGGGCCTCACCGCCTACGATACGCAGAAGATCAAGGAGATGTACTATGCCGGCGACGACGGCACCGTGGCCGGCCGCAAGGCGATCATGGGCGCGCTGACGCTCTACCTCGACTTCATCAATCTGTTCCTGATGCTGCTTCGCCTGTTCGGCGACCGCCGCTAGGAACAACTGACCGCCTGATGCGAGGGCGCGGCGCAAGCCGCGCCCTTTTTTCATGTCCGCCCTGACAAGATTCAACACTTCTCGACGAAATCGCACGCCGATCTACAGCGCACGACAAATCTCAGCCGTCGACGAGCTTCAGCTTCTTGTCGAGCACCGAGAGCACCTGGTGGAGGTCGTGTCCGCGCTTCATGACATAGCCGCCGGCAGCGATGACGGCATAGGCGCCCTGGCGGCGGGCAAGGCTCGGATCCTTCTCGACCCTATAGAGCGGCATCTCGGCCGTCCGGCGGAAGATCGAGAAGACGGCCTTCTCCTTCAGATGGTCGATCGCATAGTCACGCCATTCGCCGGCGGCGACCATGCGGCCATAGACGCGCAGGATCTGGTTGAGCTCGTGCCTGTTGAAGGCGATCTGGCGGGGACCCGCCGGCTGGGGATGGGTCGATCCCGAGGTCGATCCCGAGGGCGATCCTTGCGGATCGGGCGGCGAAACGGTGAAGGGCACCAGCGTCGCCGCCGAACGGCTCTTCCCTTCCTCCTCGCTGTCGGCCAACAGCGCCTCCTGCCTGTCGCGCGACGACTGTCGCAGTCCTGTCATGATCGCCCCGTTGCGGCGGGCTGGCAAGGCGCGCGGGCATCTGCCGAGCGAAATGATCGCGAGCAGCAAAACTTCGAAACGGTCTCACGAAGGCGTGAATGGCCGGGCGCCGATTTTCACGCTTTCGCCCTTTTTCGGCCTGCCACCAGCCGCATTGCGGCGTAGTATGGTCGCCATACAGACGGTCCGGCTCGGCAGGGACTTCGGAATTTCTCAGCCCCCCAGCCCCCCGGGGTACCAGGTTCGAGCCGGACCACCCCTCCTCAGCCCTATGCGGCGGCAGAGGACCTTTTCCCCAAAGCTCCGCTCTTGCCTCGCGCCGCCTTCGGCTTGACAGCCCATGGCCTTGTCGCCAGTGTGCGCGCGCTTTCGGACCCCGCGCACCGGCGTGGCGTCCGCTCTATCTTGGTCCGGCGTTCAGGTCTCAATGCGCACCTTTCTGGAATTCGAGAAGCCCGTCGCCGATCTCCAGGGCAAGGTCCAGGAGCTCCGCGCCATGGGCGAGAGCGGGGATGCCGTCGCCATCGGCGAGGAGATCCAGCGCCTCGAAGCCAAGGCCAGCCAGGCGCTCGCGGAGATCTATTCCAAGCTGACGCCCTGGCAGAAGACGCAGGTCGCCCGGCATCCGGACCGGCCGCATTTCATGGCCTATGTGAAGGCCATCATCGACGATTTCACGCCGCTCGCCGGCGACCGCAAATTCGGCGACGACCAGGCGATCATCGCCGGCTTCGGGCGCCTGCGCGGCCGCCCCGTCGCGGTGATCGGCCAGGAGAAGGGTCACGACACCGAGACCCGCCTCCGGCACAATTTCGGCATGGCGCGGCCCGAGGGCTACCGCAAGGCCGTGCGCATCATGGAACTGGCCGAGCGCTTCGGCCTGCCGGTCGTGTCGCTGGTCGATACCGCCGGCGCCTTTCCCGGCATCGATGCCGAGGAGCGCGGCCAGGCCGAGGCCATCGCCCGCTCGACGGAGGCGGGGCTGGCGCTCGGCGTGCCGAATGTCGCCGTCATCATCGGCGAGGGCGGCTCGGGCGGGGCGATCGCCATCGCGACCGCCAACCGCGTGCTGATGCTCGAACATGCGATCTACAGCGTGATCTCGCCGGAAGGCGCGGCGTCGATCCTCTGGCGCGATTCGACGCGCGCGCAGGATGCGGCGACCAACATGAAGATCACGGCGCAGGATCTCCTGCGCTTCGGCGTCGTCGACCAGATCATCGCCGAGCCCGTCGGCGGGGCGCATCGCGGCCCCGAAATCGTCGTCGCCTCTGTCGGCGATGCGCTCGTCTCCGCGCTCGCCGCCTTCGACGGCCTGCCGCCGGCCGAGATCCGGCGCCAGCGCCGCGAGAAGTTTCTTGCGATCGGCCGTTCGCTCTGACACGATTCCGCCCGTCTTGTGAGGCATCCGGCGGCGATTAGCGGCCGGCTGTCTCGTGCCTTTGCGAGGCTGGCGGGCTGAAGCGGCGCCGCCGGGGCGGCTCGCGAGACGATCCTTGAGGGTGTTCATGCTGAGACAAGCGCTGACCGGCCGCCTCATCCGTGCCGTTCTCGTCGTCGTGGCGGGACTCCTGCTCGCCGCCTGCGAGGAAGCGGGCTATGCCGGCCCCAAGCATATGAAGCCGGTGCCGCAGAAGCTCGTCGACAAGATGTACGAGCTCGACATGCCGGTCGACTCGGCCGTCTATATGCGCGCCTACAAGGAAAGCTCCGAGCTCGAGGTCTGGAAGAAGACCCGCGCCGGCTCCTACAAGCTGCTCACCACCTATTCGATCTGCAAATGGTCCGGGAAGCTCGGCCCGAAGATCAAGGAAGGCGACCGCCAGGCGCCGGAGGGCTTCTATACGATCACCCCCGGCCAGATGAACCCGAAGTCGGCCTATTACCTCTCGTTCAATATCGGCTTTCCCAACGCCTATGACCGGGCGCTCGGCCGCACCGGCACCAATCTCATGGTGCATGGCGCCTGCTCCTCGGCCGGCTGCTATTCCATGACCGACGAGGCGGCGGGCGAGATCTATGCGCTGGCGCGCGACTCGTTCCGTGGCGGCCAGCGCTCCTTCGAGGTGCATCTCTTCCCGTTCCGCATGACGCCCGAGAACATGGCGCGCCACCGCTATGACCCGAACTATCCGTTCTGGGTCATGCTGAAGGAAGGCAGCGACAATTTCGTCGTCAGCGGGCAGGTGCCGCGGGTCGGCGTCTGCGGCAAGCGCTATGTCTTCAACGCCAATGCCAGCACCAAGCTGAACGCCTCCGCGCCCTGTCCGCCGCTCAATGTCGCGCCGGAGCTGGTCGCGGCGGTCAAGGCGAAGCAGGCCAAGGACGACATCCTCATTGCCGAACTGGCGCCGAAATATGAGGAAGAGCGGCAGGTCGCCGCCGCCAAGGCTGCCGAGCAGGCCGCCCGCATCGCCGCGCTGAAGGAAGCGAATGCGCCGAAGCCGGCCGAGACCGCCGCCGCCGCTCCCGCCGATGGCGCCGCTCCCGCCGATGGCGCCACGCCGGCCGATGGCGCCGCACCGGCTGCCGCCGCCGCGGAAGGCGGCAATGCCGCGCTCGCGGTCGCCGAGCCGGCGGCCGGCGCTCCATCGCCGGCGGGCGATGCCGCCGATGCGCTCGCCATGGCCGCGATCGGCGGCACGCCGGCCCCGGGCATGCCGTTGCCGGTCGCCTCGCCGATCCGTCCCGTTGTCGTCCCCGTCGTCGAGCAGCCGAAGCCCGGCTTCTGGGACAAGGTCAAGCAGAAGATCCCGAGGGTGCCGAACCCGTTCGGCTAGCATCCGACGGCAGGTTCTCCGGATAGAAGTGCTCCGGGCGGCCATCCGCGAACCAGGGCGGCAGCTGCCAGCGCTCGGGGATGTGTGCGACGCCCCAGCGGGCGAGCGCCTGCAGAACCGGCAGGAGATCGGCGCCCCGCCGCGTCAGCCGGTATTCGTGACGCTCCGGCGCCTGCTGATAAAGCCGCTTCTCGATCAATCCGAAGGCTTCGAGCCGCTCCAGCCGGTCGGCGAGGATGTTGGTCGAAATCCGCTCGGAGGCAGCCGCGAGCTCGCCGAAGCGATGCGCGCCCGCGAAGATCGTGCGGAGGACGACCAGCGACCAGCGGTCGCCGAACAGATCGAGCGCCGAGGCGATCGGGCATTGCGAACGGAAATCTGTCTGCATCATGCCATCCAGTCTAGCCGGTCGGGCCACCATGCGGGCGATATCGTGACTTGCAACTTGCAAGTAATCTGCCGGCATGCTTTTCTTGCCGCGAGGGCAATCGTCAGGGCGGAGGGGGCATGGCGACCGCACCGAATTCCAGCGAGGCTATCGACCGAGGCGCCATCGGCGCTGGCATGCCGGATCTCGCCGGCCGCGTCCGCGCCATCCTGTCCGGTCCCGGCGTCAGCGAGAAGCCGATGTTCGGCGGGCTCTGCTTCCTGATCGACGGCAACATGGTCGCCGGTGCCTCGCCGCAGCGCGGGCTGCTGCTGCGCGTCGGTCGCGACGGCTATGCCGCGGCGCTGGCCCGGCCCGGAACGCGGGCGATGGAGATGCGCGGTCGGCCTGTCGCGGGCTATGTCTATGTCGATCCCGCCGGCCTCGCCGACGACGCGCTGGCCGGCTGGATCGCCGAGGCGACGGCTTTCGTCCGGACGCTGCCGGCCAAGCAGGAAAAAGAACCCCGGCGGAGGAGCGGGCGGTCATGACCCGCTTCGGCCTCGCCGTCGCCGCCTATCTGGTGCCGACCTTCGCGCTCGGCTTCGTCTGGCATCTGGTCGCCTTCGAGGACTACTACCGGGCGCTCGCGATGTATCGCGCCGACATCATCGTCCCGCTCGGATTCCTCTCGATGGCGGTCCAGGCGGTGATCTTCGCGCTTCTCTACGAACGCTGCTTCGCCGAGCGGTCGGGATCCTGGCTCGCCCGGGGCCTCGCCTATGCCGCGCTCGGGGCGATCCTGTCCTGGAGCTACACCACGCTCGCGGTCGCCGCGAAGAATGTCATGGCCTCGGTGCCGGACTACATCCTGATCGAGACCGCCTTCACCCTGGCGCAGTGGATCATCGTGGGACCGCTGACGGCGCTGGTCTTCGAACGGTGGCGCGAGCGCGGCACCGCGTCGGCTTAGGGGAACCTTCTTCACCTCTCCCATGGGGAGAGGTCCGGGTGAGGGGCGTGGTGTTTGCGGAGGGGGCGTAACCCCTCACCCGCCGCGCGTTCCGCGCGTCGACCTCTCCCGCTGGGGAGAGGTGAAGGAAGGCGCGTTTTCGGATCGTCGTGAGGCGGCGGTACCCCCCTCTCCAGCTCTCCCCCACAAGGGGGGAGAGGGCGGCGGCGCGGCTGGCATCGATGGTGGTGATTGCCGGATGCGACGCGGGGCGAGTGGCAGGACTCCCTCTCCCGCGCAGCGGGGGAGGGTTGGGGAGGGGGTCTTTCTCTGCGGTAGAGGGACGGCCCTAGAGGCGGCGGAAGGGGCTGCCCTGCGGCCGCCTCAGGAGAGGCGGCCGTGGCAGTGCTTGAACTTCTTGCCGGAGCCGCAGGGGCAGGGGGCGTTGCGCTGGATCTTGCCCCAGGTGGTCGGGTCGTTCGGGTCGACGCCCGCAGCCTCGAAGCCCTGCTGCTGCGCGGGCGTGAAGCTCGAGAAGAAGGCCTCGTCGAGCTCGTTGCCGCCCGTCACGGGATCGAGATGGATCGGCTCGACATCCTCGACCTCGGCCGGCATCAGCGGCGGCGACTGCATGATCTCGACGCGCATCATCTGCGCCGTGACCGCCTCGCGCAGCGTCTGCAGCATGGTCTCGAACAGCTCGAAGGCCTCGGTCTTGTATTCGTTCAGCGGGTCGCGCTGGGCATAGCCGCGATAGCCGATGACCTGGCGCAGGTGATCGAGCGTCACGAGATGCTCGCGCCACAGATGATCGAGCGTCTGCAGGAGCACCGCCTTCTCGACCTGGCGCATCACCTCCGGCGAGAAGCGCTCGGTGCGCGAGGCCGCCGTCTCGTCGGCCGCCTTCAGCACGCGCTCGCGCACCTCGACATCGGCGATGCCGTCCTCGGCCGCCCATTCGTCGACCGGCAGGTCGAGATTGATCGCCGATTTCAGCGCCTCGCGAAGGCCCGCCGAATCCCACTGCTCGGGATAGGCGCGCTCGGGAATGTGCCTGGCGACGAGATCCTCGATGACCTCGTGACGCATGCCGTCGACGGTGGCGCTGACATCATCCTCGGCCATAAGCTCGATGCGCTGGTCGAAGATGACCTTGCGCTGGTCGTTCATGACGTCGTCGTATTTCAGGAGGTTCTTGCGGATGTCGAAGTTGCGCGCCTCGACCTTCTGCTGCGCCTTTTCCAGCGCGCGGTTGATCCAGGGATGGACGATCGCCTCGTCCTCCTTGAGGCCGAGCTTCTGCAGCATGCCGTCCATGCGGTCGGAGCCGAAGATCCGCATCAGGTCGTCCTGCAGCGACAGGAAGAAATGCGAATGGCCGGGATCGCCCTGGCGGCCCGAACGGCCGCGCAGCTGGTTGTCGATGCGGCGGCTCTCGTGGCGCTCGGTGCCGATGACATAGAGGCCGCCGGCGGCGAGCGCCTTCTGCTTCTTCTCGGCGATGTCGGCCTTGATCTCCTCGGTGCGGCGCGCGCGCTCCGCCTCGTCCTCGACGCCGGCGAGCTCGTGCTCGAGGCGCATGTCGAGATTGCCGCCGAGCTGGATGTCGGTGCCGCGGCCAGCCATGTTGGTGGCGATCGTCACCGCGCCGGGAACGCCGGCCTGGCTGACGATATAGGCCTCCTGCTCGTGATAGCGGGCATTGAGGACCTGATGCGGCACCTTCTCCTTCTTGAGCAGCTCGGAGAGCAGCTCGGACTTCTCGATCGAGGTCGTGCCGACGAGGACAGGCTGGCCGCGCTCGCTGCAGTCGCGGATCACGCGGATGATCGCCTTGTATTTCTCGGCGGCCGTCCGGTAGACCTCGTCGTCGTCGTCGATGCGCGACACGGGGACGTTGGTCGGGATCTCGATGACGTCGAGCCCGTAGATGTCCATGAACTCCGACGCCTCGGTCTGCGCCGTGCCCGTCATGCCGGCCAGCTTGCCATACATGCGGAAGTAGTTCTGGAAGGTGATCGAGGCGAGCGTCTGGTTCTCGGGCTGGATCTGGACATGCTCCTTGGCCTCGAGGGCCTGGTGCAGTCCTTCCGAATAGCGGCGGCCCGGCATCATGCGGCCGGTGAACTCGTCGATGATGACCACTTCGTCGTTCTTGACGATGTAGTCCTTGTCGCGCTGGAAGAGGCGGTGGGCGCGCAGCGCCTGGTTCACATGGTGGACGACGGTGACGTTCTCGACGTCATAGAGCGAGTCGCCCTTCAGCAGCCCGGCGGCGGCGAGCAGCTGCTCCAGCTTCTCGTTGCCGGCCTCGGTGAAGCTCGCGGTGCGCTGCTTCTCGTCGACCTCGTAGTCCTCGGCCGTCAGCTGCGGGATGAAGGTGTCGATGGAATTGTAGAGCTCGGAGCGGTCGTCGAGCGGACCGGAGATGATGAGCGGCGTGCGCGCCTCGTCGATCAGGATCGAGTCCACCTCGTCGACGATCGCGTAGTGATGACCGCGCTGGACCATCTGCGCGAGGTCGTACTTCATGTTGTCGCGCAGATAGTCGAAGCCGTACTCGTTGTTGGTGCCGTAGGTGATGTCGCAGGCATAGGCGGCGCGGCGCTGGTCGTCGTCGAGGCCGTGCACGATGACGCCGACCGAAAGGCCGAGGAAGCGGTAGAGCCGGCCCATCCATTCGGCGTCGCGCCTGGCGAGGTAGTCGTTCACCGTGACGACATGCACGCCCTTGCCGGCCAGCGCGTTGAGATAGACGGGCAGCGTCGCGACCAGGGTCTTGCCCTCGCCGGTCTTCATCTCGGAGATGGAGCCGTCGTTGAGGACCATGCCGCCGATGAGCTGCACGTCGAAATGGCGCATGCCGAGCGCGCGCTTGGCGCCCTCGCGCACCACGGCGAAGGCCTCGTTCAGGACGTCGTCGACCGAGGCACCGGCCGCGATCTTCTGCTTGAACTCTTCGGTCTTCGCGCGGAGCTGGTCGTCCGTGAGCCGTTGGAAGTCGGCTTCGAGGGCGTTGATGGCCGCGACGCGAGGCCGATAGCTCTTCACGCGCCTGTCATTGGCCGAACCGAAAATCTTGCGCGCCAGCGAGCCGAGACCGACCATGGGCCATCCTTGAACAGTTGACAGGCGCCGTCGACCGGAAAAAGGGGCGGCGCCGGGTATCCTTGCGAGGGCTCCGAGGCCGCAGACCGTCGGAGGCGCCGTAACCTCGAATGCCACAGCGTTCTGGACGCCGCGACCCGAGACAGATAAGAGGGGGCACCCAGGATGTCAACGTGGGCGAGAGGCCCCGGAATGCCCGCTAAATGCCGCATTCGCGGCCGATCCACATGAGGTCGGGGCCGCCGGCGAGGCGGAGGATCCCAGCTTGTTGAGTGACCCAAGGTAAAGGACAATCCGATGACTTTCCGTCTCCCGCCGCGGCGGACCAAGCTCGGCGCCCCGGCGCTGGCCCTTCTCGGGCTCTTCGCCGCCGCCGGCCTCGCCGAGGCCCAGGACGCGGCGGCCCCCGCGCCCGCTCCGGCGGCCCCGGCCGCCGCCGCGCCGGCCGCGCCCGCGGCCCCGGCGATCGACCCCAAGACCGTGGTCGCGACGGTGGACGGCCAGCCGATCACCGAGGGCGACCTCGCTCTCGCCGAGCAGGACCTCGCCGATGAGCTCGGCCGCGTGCAGCCCGACCAGCGGCGCAAGGCGATCCTCGACGTGCTGATCGACCTGAAGCTGATGGCCAAGGCCGCGACCGCCGCCAATCTCGACCAGTCGGACGCCTTCAAGGCCCGCGTCGAGCTGCTCCGCGAGCGCGCGCTGCGCAACGAGTTCTTCCGCGTCGAGATCGACGGCAAGGCGACCGACGAGGCCGTCAAGGCGCGCTATGACCAGGAAGTCGCCAAGGTCGCTCCGCAGGAGGAGATCCAGGCGAGCCATATCCTGGTCCAGACCGAGGCCGAGGCCAACGACATCATCAAGCAGCTCGAGGGCGGCGCCGACTTCGCGACGCTCGCGAAGGAGAAGTCGAAGGATCCGGGCTCGGCCAAGATGGGCGGCCAGCTCGGCTATTTCGCCAAGGGCCAGATGGTGCCCGAGTTCGAGGCGGCCGCCTTCGCGCTGGAGCCCGGCAAGTATACGACGACGCCGGTCAAAACGAAGTTCGGCTATCACGTGATCAAGGTGACCGACAAGCGCCAGCAGCCGCTGCCGACGCTGGACCAGGTCAAGGATCAGGTCCGCCAGATGGTGTTGCGCGACATGTATGTCAGCGCCATCGCGCAGCTGCGCAAGGACAACCAGGTCGAGATCGTCGACCCGACGCTGAAGGACGCCGCGGCTCCGGCCCCGGCCAAGTAAGCGGCCAGCCAGCCAGCCTGGTTGACGGCGGCCGCCGCGCCGCCGTCACATGACTGCAAGAGGCCGGGTGCATCAGAACCCGGCCTTCGTCACGCCGCGACTGCCGCGGCCCGTCCCGCATGGATCCATCGCATGTCCACCGCCGTCTCGCCGCTCGCCGTCCCGTTCCCCGACATGCCGCCGATCGCCGGCGTCGCTTTCGCGACCGCCGCCGCCGGCATCAAGTACAAGGACCGACGCGACGTGTTCCTGGCGCTGTTCCAGCCCGGAACGACGGTGGCCGGCGTGTTCACGCGCTCGAAATGCCCGTCGGCCCCGGTCGACTGGTGCCGCGCGGCGCTGGCCGGCGGATCGGCGCGGGCGCTGGTGGTCAATTCCGGCAATGCCAATGCCTTCACCGGCCGCAAGGGCCGCGCCACCACCGAGGCTGAGGCGGCCCTCGCGTCCGCCGCGGCCGGCTGCCGTCCCGACGAGGTGTTCATCGCCTCGACCGGCGTGATCGGCGAGCCGCTCGACCCGGCGAAGTTCGCCGCGGTGCTGCCCGATGCGGCGAGCCGCGTCGCGGAGGGCCCTTGGATCGACGCCGCCCGCGCGATCATGACGACCGACACCTTCCCGAAAGGCGCGACCCGCACCGTCGAGATCGGCGGCGCGAAGGTGACGATCAACGGCATCGCCAAGGGCGCCGGCATGATCGCGCCCGACATGGCGACCATGCTCTCCTTCGTCGCGACCGATGCCGCCATCGCCGCGCCGGCGTTGCAGGCGCTGCTGTCGCAGGGTGTGCAGCACTCGTTCAATGCCGTCACGATCGACAGCGACACCTCGACCTCGGACACGCTGCTCCTGTTCGCGACCGGCCGCGCGCCCGGCGCGCCGGCGATCAGCGACCCGACGGATCCGCGGCTCGAGGCCTTCCGCGCCGCGCTCGACGAGGTGCTGACCGATCTCGCCATCCAGGTCGCCCGCGACGGCGAGGGCGCGCGCAAGCTCATCGAGGTGCAGGTCACCGGCGCCGTCAACGACGAGTCGGCGAAGCGCGTCGCGCTCTCGATCGCCAACTCGCCGCTGGTGAAGACGGCGGCGGCCGGCGAGGACGCCAATTGGGGCCGCGTCGTCATGGCGGTCGGCAAGGCCGGCGAGCCGGCCGACCGCGACAAGCTGTCGATCTTCTTCGGCGACATCCGCGTCGCCCATGAAGGCGAGCGCGATCCCGCCTATTCCGAGGCCCTCGCTTCCGCCACCATGAAGAACGACGTCATCGTCATCCGCGCCGATCTCGCGCTCGGCGGCGGCAAGGCGCGGGTCTGGACCTGCGATCTCACCAAAGAGTATGTCGCCATCAATGGCGATTACCGGAGCTGACATGGCGTCGACGAACGGGCTGCCCTCGACGCTCGCGATCGAGGCGGCCTGCCTGACGGCATGGCCGGCGGTCGCCGTCGTGCATGACGGCGGCTGGATCTGGCGCTTCGCGCATGGCTACAGCAAGCGCTCGAACTCCTTCCAGAGCCTCGACGACCGCGACGCGGAGAATGCCGCCGGCAGGATCGCGCTCCTGTCGGCGCTGTCGCGCCGCCATGCCATCGAGCCCTGCTTCCGCGTCACGCCTCTCGCGGCGCCGGCCGTGGTCGAGACGCTGGACGCGCTGAAATGGACCGCCTTCGACGAGAGCCGCGTGCTCGCGATGCCGCTCGGCCGCGCCGAGATGCCGGCCGGCGATATCCGGCTGCTCAATCCGGGCGATCCGCGCTGGTATCGCGCGCAGGCCGGGCTCGCCGGCTATGACGCGCGCACGGTCGAGACGCTGCGGACGCTGCTCTCGCTGATTGCCGTCGAGACCAAGGGCATCGTGGTCTATGGCCGCGATGGCACGCCGGCCGCCGCCGCGCTCGCCGTCAACGCCAACGGCATCGCCGTCTTCCTCAATGTCGTCACCGATCGCGCAAGGCGGCGGCAGGGCTTCGGCCGGCTCGCCATGCAGGCGGCGCTGGCATGGACGGCCGACCGCGGCGCCCGCTTCGCCGCCATCCAGGTGGTCGCCGACAATGCGCCGGCCGGCAATCTCTATGAGGGTCTCGGCTTCGCCGAGCAGTATCGCTACCACTATCGCCGCCCGCCCGGCTCCCCCTGACCTTCGAGGCCTTTCCTTGTCCCGCCTGCTGCTCGTCGTCGCCTGTGCGCTGGTCGATCCCGACAACCGCATCCTGATCGCGCAGCGGCCGGAGGGGAAATCGCTGGCCGGGCTCTGGGAGTTTCCGGGCGGAAAGGTCGATGCAGGGGAATCGCCCGAGGCGGCGCTGATCCGCGAGCTGCGCGAGGAGCTGGGCGTCGAGACCAAGGAAGCCTGCCTCGCGCCGCTGACCTTCGCCAGCCACGCCTATGACGACTTCCACCTCCTGATGCCGCTCTATATCTGCCGGCGCTGGCAGGGCGTGCCGCAAAGCCGCGAGGGGCAGGCGCTGAAATGGGTGCGCGCCAAGGCTCTGCGCGACTATCCGATGCCGCCGGCCGACCTGCCGCTGATCGCGCCGCTCATCGATCTTCTCTGAAACTCTTCCCTGAAATGACAACGGCCGGGACGATGCCCGGCCGCGATCCGCTTGATCGGCAAGGGGCCGAGGCCCCGCGCGTCATTCCTCGGACGGAACGATGGCCAGCGTCGGCTCGGCGTCATCCGTGCGGCGCGTGCGGGCGCGCGTCGTGCGCCGGCGGCGGGGACGGAATTCCTCGTCGCCCTCGGCCGCGCCTTCTGCCGGCGCCTCGGAAGGCGCCGGAGCGGAGGCCTCAGTGGCCACCGGCTCGGGAGCCGGAGCCGCGACGGGCGCGGGCGCCGGCACGGGTTCGGGCTCGCGCACGGGCTGAACCTCCTGGGCCGGGCTCGGCTGCGGCTGCGGCTGCGCGTCATAGGCCGGCTGCGGCTGCGAATCCTGCGGCGCGTCCTGCGATGGGGCGGGCGTAAGCGGCTCGCCGGTCACGAAGCGCGGCAGCGACGACCGGTCGGGACGCTCGCCGCGTTCGCCACGCTCGCGGCGGCCTTCGCGGTTCTGCCGGAAGGGACGATCGCCCCGCGGCTCGTTGCGCTCGCCCTCGGGGCGGCCCTCGGAGCGCTGGTCGCGGTTTTCGCCGCGGTCGCGGTTATCCTGGCGGTCGCGGTTATCCTGACGGTCGCGGTTCTCGTTCCGGTCCCGATTTTCCTGCCGGTCCCGGTTTTCGTTGCGGTCGCGGCCCTCATAGCGGTCGCGGTTCTCGCCGCGCTCACGGTTGTCGCCGCGGAAGTCCTGCCGGTCGTTCCGCTCGCGCTGGCCGTTCTGGTAGCCGTTGCCGTTACCGTTGCCATTGACATAGGGCTGCTCGCCCTGGCCGAAGGCCGGCTGCTGCGCCTCGCCTTCCTGACCGCGGTCGTGCTGGCCGAAGCGATCGCTGAAGCGGTCGTCCTCCTCGTAAATGCCGTCGTCTTCCTGCTCGCGGATGCTCGGCACGCCGGGCTGCGGGTTCTGCGCCTGCTGGGCGGCGGCGATCAGGCGGAAATAGTGTTCGGCATGCTGGAGATAGCTCTCGGCCATCACGCGGTCGCCGGACGACTGCGCGTCGCGGGCGAGGGTCACATATTTCTCGGCGATGTGAAGAGCGGTGCCGCGGATCTTCACGTCCGGGCCGTTGCTCTCGTAGGAGCGGGTCAGCGGGTTCGGTCCCTTACGGTTTCTTCCGCGCATCCGCTTGTTGTTATTGTTGTTCTGCTGTCCAGGTCGCATGAGTTTTCTCTTCCGTGACCCTCGAAGGTCAAATCACGTCCACAACCGGCCCTGCCGGTCGGCAAACCCGTCGACTGGGTCGTCGCGGACAATGGCCGCGGCGCCGGAATCGGCGATCGGTGTAACGTCACGCTCGCGATCACACCATCGGAGGGGACCGTCAGCGCGGTTCCTCGGCGTGCCGGGGCAACCGGTCAACGCGCATCAGGCAAAATCGTCAGGCCGTGCCGCGCCGAGCAGAGATGATTCCGTGACAACCAGATCTGGGTCCAACCCCGTGCGGACCCTCAGGCCATCTGGCGGCCCCCGCCGCGCAGCTCCCGGTCACGACTCACGCCGATGCTTCGGGAAGCGCATCATATCCATCTGCGGCGGGTCGGAAACTAGCCGTTCCGCTGCCGATTTCCAAGCGGAGATTTTGCGCCGGCTTCACGGTCGAACGGCGGCTTGCCTGGAAAGTTCGACGACGCGGTCATGGCCGGCGAGATCGCGATGGACGCGGGCCGCGAAGCCCTGCTGATCCGCCAGCGCCGAAACGGCCTCGGCCTGCGCTGCGCCGATCTCGAGAAACGCCCGTCCATCGTCCGCCATGACACGCTGCAATTGCGGGATGATCGCGCGATAGGCGTCAAGGCCGTCGGCGCCGCCGTCGAGTGCGAGGCGAGGGTCGTGATCCCGCACTTCGGCGGCGAGGCCGGCGATGACGCCACTTTCTATATAGGGAGGGTTGGTGACGACGACATCGGCCGGGCCTGCGCAATCCGCATAGGAGCCGATGACGAAGAGCAGCCGGTCGCCGACCCCGAGCCGCGCCGCATTGTCGCGGGCGGCGGCCGCGGCGCCGGGAGAGAGATCGATGCCGAGCCCGGTCGCCGCCGGCAGCTCCGAGGCAAGCGCCACGAGCAGCGCGCCGCTGCCGGTTCCGATATCGACGAGGCGAAGCGGGCGCGAGCGGCTGCCGCCTTGATCGACGAAAGCGAGCGCCGCCTCGATCACGGTTTCCGAATCGGGCCGCGGCACCAGCGTGTCGGCATTGAGCGCGAAGGGGAGGCCCCAGAATTCGCGGCTGCCGACAATGCGGGCGACCGGCTCGCCGGCGGCGCGGCGGGCGAGCATGGCCGCGATCGCGGCTGCTTCCCCGGGGGTGACCGCGCGATCCTCGGCGAGCGGCAGCGCATTCGGCGCGAGGCCGACCGCGGTCGCGACGAGGATGCGCGCGTCGAGTGCCGGCGTGTCGATGCCCGCATCAGTGAGGCGCCTTGCTGCCGCGCGGCGGAGCGTGCCGAGCGTCGCAGCGGCTGCCGTCATCGATCGAGCGCCGCGAGGAGCGCCGCCTGGTTCTCGGTGATCAGCGGTTCGATCACGTCGTCCAGCGCCTCGCCGGCGACGATCTGGTCGAGGCGGTAGAGCGTCAGGTTGATGCGGTGATCGGTGACGCGGCCTTGCGGGAAATTATAGGTGCGGATGCGCTCCGAGCGGTCGCCGGAGCCGACCTGGCCGCGACGGTCGGCGGCGCGCTCGCTGTCGAGCCGCGCGCGTTCGTCCTCATAGAGGCGCGAGCGCAGGATCTGCATCGCCTGGGCGCGGTTCTGGTGTTGCGAGCGGCCGGCGACGACGATGACGGTGCCGGTCGGCACATGGGTGATGCGAACGGCGGTGTCGGTCGTGTTGGCATGCTGGCCGCCGGCCGAGGAGGCGCGGGTCGTGTCGATGCGCACATCCTCGGGGCGGATGTCGAGATCGACCTCCTCCGCCTCGGGCAGCACGGCGACGGTGGCGGCCGAGGTATGGATGCGGCCGCTCGCCTCGGTCGCCGGCACGCGCTGCACGCGGTGGACGCCCGATTCGAATTTGAGCCGCGCGAACACGCCGCGGCCGCTGATCTCGGCGATGATTTCCTTGTAGCCGCCGGCCTCGCCCTCGCTTTCGGAGAGGACCTGCACCTTCCAGCCATGCAGAGCGGCATAGCGCTGATACATGCGGAAGAGATCGCCGGCGAACAGCGCCGCCTCGTCGCCGCCGGTTCCGGCGCGGATTTCGAGGATGGCGCTCTTCTCGTCGGCCGCGTCCTTCGGCAGGAGCTGCACGCGCACGGCCTGGACGAGGCGCTCGATCTCGGCATCGAGGCGGGGGCGCTCCTCGGCGGCGAGCGCCGCCATCTCGGGATCGGCCTCGAGCTCGTCCAGCGCGTCGCGCTCGGCGCTGGCGGCCTTGAGGCGGGCAACGCTCTCGACGATCTCGGCGAGTTCCGCGCGCTCCTTGGAAAGGCGCACGAGTTCTTCGCCGTCGGAGGTGGCGGCGAGTTTCTGATCGATGATCTCAGCCCGCGTCACGAGCTGGTCGATCTTGTCCCAGGGAAGTCCGGCAGGAAGCATGAGGATTATATCGGAACGCCTTCGGCCTCGGCAAAGGCGCGCAGCGCCCCGGCGACGTCGTCCGGCCCGCTGCCGGCGAGAATGGGATCGAGCATCGCCTTGAGCCGGCCGAGATCGAGGGCGAGCAGCATCGCCTTGACCGGGCCGATCGAGGCGGCGGACATCGAGAGAGAGCGGAAGCCGATCCCGACAAGGGCGAGCGCCGCCAGCGGCCGGCCGGCGATCTCGCCGCACAGCGTCGCGGGCTTGCCGCTCGCATCGGCGGCCTCGATGATCGTCTTCAGCGCGCGCAGGAAATGGCGCGAGATCGGATCGAAGCGGCTCGCCACCTGCGTGTTGCCGCGATCGCTCGCGGTCAGATATTGCAGGAGATCGTTGGAGCCGACCGAGACGAAATCGACCCGCTCCATCAGCGCGTCGAGCTGGAACAGGAGCGCCGGCACCTCGACCATCGAGCCGAGCAGGATGCGGCTCGGCAGCGAATGGCCATGGCGGCGGGCATGCTCGATCTCGAGGTCGAACAGCTTGCGCGCCTGGTCGATCTCCGAGACCTCGGTGACCATCGGCAGCATGACGCGGAGCTCCCGCCCGGCGCCGGCGCGCAGGAGCGCGCGCAGCTGCATGCGGAGCAGGCCGGGACGGTCGAGGCCGAGGCGGATCGCCCGCCAGCCCAGCGCCGGATTCTCCTCCGGCGTGCTGCGCATATAGGGAAGGACCTTGTCGCCGCCGATATCGAGGGTGCGGAAGGTCACCGGCCGGTCGCCGCTCGCCTCCAGCACCGAGGCATAGAGCTGGGTCTGCGCCGTCATGCGCGGCATGGTCGAGGCGACCATGAACTGCAGCTCGGTGCGGAAGAGGCCGATGCCCTCGGCGCCGGCTTCGGTCAGATGCGGCAGATCGACGAGGAGGCCGGCATTCATGTTGAGCGCGATGCGCGTGCCGTCGCGCGTCACCGCCGGCTTGTTGCGCAGCAGGCGATACTGCGCCTGGCGCTTGGCACGGAAGCGGACCTTCTCTCCATAGGAGACCTCGACATCGGCCGGCGGGCGGATATGCGCCTCGCCCGTATCTCCGTCGAGGATGATCGCATCGCCGTTCTCGACCAGCGAGACAGCGTTGGTGGCGCGGCCGATGGTGGCGATGCCGAGCGCGCGGGCGACGATGGTGACGTGGCTGGTCGGGCCGCCCTCTTCGAGAACGAGGCCGCGCAAGCGGTCGCGGTTGTAGTCGAGCAGCTCGGCGGCGCCCATGTTGCGCGCGACGATGATGCTGTCCTTGGGCATGCCCTCGCGGTCGAAGCCCTGGCCCTTGCCCATCAATTCGCGCAGCAGGCGGTTGGCGAGATCGTCGAAATCGTGCAGCCGCTCGCGCAGATAGGGATCGGTCTGGCGCAGCAGGCGGGCGCGGGTGTCGCTCTGCACCTTCTCCACCGCCGCCTCGGCCGAGAGGCCGTTCTGGATCGCCTCGTCCATGCGCCGCGCCCAGCCGCGGTCATAGGCGAACATGCGATAGGCCTCGAGGATCTCGCGATGCTCGCCGGCCAGCGCGATGTCGTCGCGCGAGAGCATGTCGTCGACGGAGAGGCGCAGATGCGCGATCGCCTCCTCGAGGCGCAGCCGCTCCTTCTCCGCATCCTCGGCGATGAGGGCGGTCACCACCACGCGCGGCTCGTGCAGCACGACATGGCCGAGCGCGATGCCTTCCGACAGCGCGCTGCCCCTGATGGAGATCGGCCGCTTGACGTCGAGCGAGGTGCCAGGACGGGCAAGACCCTCGAGCTCGCCGACGGCGATCATCTCGGCGAGGACCATCGCCGTCGTCTGCAGCGCCTCGACCTCCTCGTCGAAATAGGTTCGGTGGGCGCGGTTCTGGACCGTGAGCACGCCGAGCGTGCGCCCGGCACGCAGGATCGGCACGCCGAGAAAGGCGTTGTAGATCTCCTCGCCCGTCTCCGGGAGATAGGCGAAGGCGGGGTGGCTCTGCGCGTTCGGCAGGTTGAGCGGCCGCGCATCGGCGGCGATCAGGCCGACGAGGCCCTGGCCGACCTTGAGGCCGGCATGGTGCACGGCCTCGCGCTTGAGGCCCTCGGTGGCATAGAGTTCGAGGACGTCGTCGGCGCGCAGCACATAGACCGAGCAGACTTCGGCGACCATGTTGGACGCAATCTGCGCCACGATCTTGTCGAGCCGGTCTTGCGCGCTGATCGGCTCCGCCATGATCTCGCGCAGGCGGCGGAGCAGGACGCGCGGCCCGGCGAGAGACCCCCGCATCGTCCGCCTTCCCTCAAGAACATCCGGCAGCCCCGGAACCGCCGGGGCGGCGACTCAGTGTCGCCCCAAACCCAGTCCGGCGTCCACTCGTGACATGAGTTGGCGCCGAAATATACTCTTCTTTAACGAGGCGGTTCGCCGCCGCCGTCAGGCCGCGTCGAGACCGTAGAGCGAATGGAGCGTGCGCACCGCCAGCTCCGTATAGGCCGAATCGATCAGGATGGAGATCTTGATCTCCGAGGTCGTGATGGCGCGGATATTGATGCCCTTGCCCGCCAGCGCCTTGAAGGCGGAGGCGGCGACGCCGGCATGGCTGCGCATGCCGATGCCGATCACCGAGACCTTCACGAGATCGCCAGAGCCCTGGATGCTCACATAGCCGATCGATTCCCGCGCCGCTTCCAGCACCTTCATGGCGCGGGCGAAATCGGCAGTCGGCACGGTGAAGGTCATGTCGGTCGTCGTGCCGTCCTCGGAGACGTTCTGCACGATCATGTCGACATTGATATTGGCTTCGGCGAGCGGCACGAACACGGCGGCCGCGACGCCCGGCTTGTCGGCGACCTCGCGCAGCGAGATCTGGGCCTCGTCCTTGGAATAGGCGATGCCGGTGACGACCTGCTTCTCCACGATCTCGTCCTCGTCGCAAATGAGCGTGCCGGGTGGGTTGCTGGCATCGGCGAGCCGCGGATCGGCGGGATCGTCGAAGCTGGAGCGGACGAAGGTGCGCACGCCATGCACCATCGCGAGCTCGACCGAGCGGACCTGCAGCACCTTGGCCCCGAGCGAGGCCATCTCAAGCATCTCCTCATGGGAGACGCGGTCGAGGCGGCGGGCCTTGGGCACGATGCGCGGGTCGGTCGTATAGACGCCGTCGACATCGGTATAGATGTCGCAGCGCACGGCGCCGATCGCCGCGGCGATGGCGACGGCGCTGGTGTCGGAACCGCCGCGCCCGAGCGTCGCGATGCGGTTGTCGGGCGCAAGGCCCTGGAAGCCGGCGATCACCGCCACCTGGCCCTTCGCCATGCGCTCGACGAGCCGCGAGCCGTCGATCTCCATGATGCGCGCGGCGCCATGGGCGCCATCGGTCAGGATCGGGATCTGCCAGCCCTGCCAGGAGCGGGCATTGACGCCGATCTCCTGCAGGCAGATGGCGAGGAGGCCGGACGTCACCTGCTCGCCGGACGCGACGACGGTGTCATATTCGCGGGCGTCATGCATCGGCGCGGCGGCGCGCGTCCAGGCGACGAGCTCGTTGGTCTTGCCGGACATCGCGGAGACGACCACGGCGACCTCGAAGCCGGCATCGACCTCGCGTTTGACATGCCGGGCCACATTGCGGATGCGATCGATATCGGCGACGGACGTACCGCCGAATTTCATCACCAGCCGGGCCATCGGAAACCTTTACGGGCAGGACCGCGCGAGGCGCGGGAAATGAGACGCGACCGGCCTTGCGCCGGACGGGCGCCTTCATAGCGACTTCGCCGGCTGACGGCAATCGCGGCCCGCATCGGCCGCGGCTGCGCCGTGGAGGGAGGAGGGCGCCTTGACTTCGCTGCCGCCGCGCCCGACTTTCCCGGCACAGCCGGAGACGTCGCCGTGACCGACCAGAAGACCACCGTCGACGATGCCGAGATCGCGCATTTTTCCGCGATCGCGTCGCAATGGTGGGCGGCGGACGGCAAGTTCGCGCCGCTGCACCGCCTCAACCCGATCCGCATCGGCTTCATCCGCGACGAGGCGGCGGCGCGCTTCGGCCGCGCGGCGACCGATCCGCGTCCGCTCGCCGGCCTCCGCCTTCTCGATATCGGCTGCGGCGGTGGGCTGCTGTCGGAGCCGATGGCCCGGCTCGGTGCCGATGTCGTCGGCGCCGATGCCGCGGAGGAGAATATCGGCGTCGCACGCGCCCATGCGGCCGCATCCGGGCTCGCCATCGACTATCGCGCGACGACGGCGGAGGCGCTGGCCGCGGCCGGCGAGACCTTCGACATCGTGCTCGCCATGGAGATCGTCGAGCATGTCGCCGATCTCGATCTCTTCGTCGCGGCAGTCTCCGGGATGGTGAAGCCGGGCGGCCTCATCGTCTTCTCGACCATCAACCGCACGGCGAAGGCACTGATGCTCGCCATTGTCGGCGCGGAATATGTGCTGCGCTGGCTGCCGCGCGGCACGCATCACTATGAGAAGCTCGTCAAGCCGCGCGAACTCGAGACCGCGCTGCTCGCAGCCGGCATCACCGTCTCGGCCAGTTCGGGCGTCGTCTACGACCCGCTGCGCGACCGCTGGAAGACCTCCTCCGACATGGAGGTCAATTACATGCTGGCAGGCGTCCGGGACTGAGGGGATCAGCGGCGGGGTGTTACCAGAGCGATGCCTGGAAAGTAGCTTCCGTAGCGACCCGCGTCGCGGGTCAGGAGGGGCATCCCGGTTGCGAGCGCATGCGCGCCGATGAAGAAGTCGGGCAGGACGCCCGTCCTCGATCCCCCGGCCGACCGATATTACTGGAATGCCTTGGCGGCGAGGAAGAGGCCCTGACGCGGCATGGGCATGAGTTCGATCGCCGCCTCGGAAAGAGCCCGATCGATTTCCTCAGCGCTCGGGAAACGGACCGACAGTTCCGCGTAGACGATGTCGCTGATAACCAGCCCGCCTGCCGAGGCGGCCGAAAGGGCCGTAACCGACCAGTCGGACCAGACCGGATCGTCCGTGAAGAGATCGAGCAGGACGTTGGTGTCGACGAGCGTCGGCATCACTCGCCGCGCGTCAGGGCCATGACCTCGTCGGTCGCGGGCCCGCCCGCGAGCCGGCCCCGCAGGCGCTCGAAAACCGAGGATGGCGCGGCGGCCGGCGCCTTGGACATGACGACGTGTCCCTCGCCATCGAGGCGAAACCCGACGCTGCTGCCCGGGGAGAGACCCAAGCGATCGCGCATCGGCTTCGGGATCGTCACCTGTCCCTTCCGGGTCACAGTCGCGGTCATCTCACTCTCCGGTCCAACAGCTCCAACATAGCCGGAATCGGCGCATCCGGCCATGTCGAGACGATTCTCAGTGGCCTTCCTCGGGCAGAGCGGGGAGGGGGTAGACTTCGATGCCTTCCTCGGCGAGGGCCTGCGCGTCCGCGATCGAGGCTTCGCCGTAGATGCCGTGGGCTTCGACCTCGCCATAATGGATGCGGCGGGCCTCCTCGGCGAAGCGGGGGCCGACATAATCGGCATTGGCCTCGACTTCGGCGCGGACCTTGCGAAGCATCTCGGCGAGCATCTGCTGACGCGGATCGGGCGCCGCGACGCGCACCGGCTGCTGCGTCTCCTTCGAGCGGGCAGCCCTCACGGCCGGCGCCATCAGCGCCTTCTCGACTTTTGTCGAACCGCAGACCGTGCAGCCGACGGCGCCGGCGCCATGCGCCTTGTCATAGGCGGCGGCGTCGCGGAACCAGCCGTCGAAGGCATGGCCGTTGTCGCAGAGAAGGTCGTAGCGGATCATGGTCCGGATATGGTGTCAGCCCGCGAAGGAGCCAACCTGCGGGATCTCGGGCAGGGCGAAATCGCGCTGGTTGAGCAGCGCGGGGATTGCCTGACGCGCCGAGAGCGAGAAGGCGGGGTCAATATCGGCGATGATCGTGCCGGGGGCGTCGCCGGCCTCGGCGAGGATCTTGCCCCAGGGATCGATGATCATGCTGTGACCATAGGTGTCGCGGCCGTCCTCGTGGTGGCCGGCCTGCGCCGCGGCGACGATATAGGAGCCGGTCTCGATGGCGCGGGCGCGCAGCAACACATGCCAGTGCGCTTCGCCCGTCTTCTTCGTGAAGGCGGCGGGGACGGCGATGACCGCGGCGCCGGCCTTGGCGAGCGTCCGGTGCAGCACCGGGAAGCGGACATCGTAGCAAATGGTGAGGCCGACCTTGGCCCAGGGGAGATCGGCGAGCACGGCGGTGTCGCCGGCGCGGTAGGTCGCCGATTCGCGGTAGCTCTCCCCGCCGGACAGATCGACGTCGAACATGTGGATCTTGTCGTAGCGGCCGACCACGGAGCCGTTCGGCGCGATCACGAAGGAGCGGTTGGCGATGTGGTCGTCGGGGAGGCGGATCGCCATCGAGCCGATATGGAGATGGATGCCGAGCTCGCGCGCCAGCTCGCGGAAGCGCTGCAGCGAGGGATCGATCTCCTCCGGCTGGATCTGCGACAGGAGATTCTCCTTGTCGCGATCGAGGATCGTCGTCATCTCGGGCGTCAGGACATAGCTAGCGCCAGCGCCGGCGGCGTCGCGGATCAGCGCCTCGGCCGCCGCGACATTGGCCTCGACCGAACGGCCGCTGTTCATCTGCACGCAGGCAGCCTTGAAGCTCGTCATGGGCCTCTCCATCGTTCCGTCAGAAATGAGCGCCGGCGGTCAGGACGCGAGAAGCGCGTCGAGCTTCCCTTCGCCGTCCAGCGCGTAGAGATCATCGCAGCCGCCGACATGGGTGGCGCCGATGAAGATCTGCGGGAAGGTGTTGCGGCCGTTGGCGCGCTCGACCATTTCCTGCCTCAGGGCCGGATTGCCGGTCGCGTCGATCTCGGCATAGGCGGCCTTCTTGGTGTCGAGCAGCCGCTTGGCCGCCACGCAATAGCCGCAGCCCTGGCGGGTATAGATCGTCACATCGGCCATGATCACCGACCCCCGAACCGTTTGAATGCGGCGCAATATAGGGGTCAGCCCATGCCTTCGACAACCCGGGCGAAGACGGCGACATCCACCGAGGCCGCACCACCCCTGAGGAGCGCCCGCGTCGCGGCCCGCACCGTCGAGCCTGTGGTGTAGACGTCGTCAACCAGGAGGACCCGCTTTCCGGCGAGCGCCGGGCGCGCGGCGGGCTGAACGCGGAAGGCGCCCTCGACATTCCGCGCCCGCTCGCCGGCCTTGAGCCCGACCTGCTGCCGCGTCGCGCGGATGCGGGCGAGAAGCTGCGGTTCGAAGGGCTTCCCGATCCGCGCCGCCAGCGCGGCGCCGAGCAGCGCCGACTGGTTGAAACGCCGCCGCCAGAGCCGGCCGCGATGCAGCGGGACGGGCAGGACGAGGTCGATCTCGCCGGCGATGGGGCCGAGTGCGCGGGCCATCATGGCACCCAGCGGCCGGGCGAGTTCGGTGCGGTCATGATATTTCAGCGCCTGCACCATCTCGCCGGCCTCGCGGCCATAGACGCAGACGGCGCGCAGCCGGCCGAAGGGCGGCGGGTTCGCGATCGCCTCGGCCGAGAGGGCGCCGGGGCCGATGTCATAGCCGAAGGGGATGGCGAGCCGCTCGCAAAAAGGCCGTTCGATCCAGCGGATGGCGCTCCAGCAGGCGGGGCAGAGCGCGCCGCCGTCGGCCATGGGGCGGCCGCAGCACAGGCAGCCCGGCGGCATCGCGAGATCGAGCAGCGCGCCGAGCCAGCCGGCCGCGCGCTGCCGGATGGGCCGCGCGGGGCTGTCGTCATCGATGCCGAGACTGTCCATTTTCGAAGGCTAGGGCGTTTCAATTCCGCACGGAAGCGCCTTTGACCCGAGCGGCGGGCGCGCCCATATAGGAGTTGTGACGAGGGGAATGCCGATGAGCGGCGCGCCGACCATTTTCGACAGCAGTCTTCTGGCGCTGCGCCGCGAGCGATCGCGGCGGCTGGCCGTTCCGGGCGCGGATTTTCTCCTTGCGCGGGCCGCGGACGACCTCGTCGACCGCCTTGCCGCCGTCAATCGCCGCTTCGAGCGCGCCGCCGATCTCGGCACGCCGACGGGATTGCTGGCCGAGCGGCTCTCCGAGAGCCCGCAGATCGGCGCGATCCGGCATGTCGACTGGCTGGCGGAGGCGGGCGGCGAACGGCTTCCGCTCGAGGCCGGCTCGCTCGATCTCGCGGTCAGCGCGCTCGCCCTGCAATGGGTCAACGACCTGCCCGGCCTCCTCGCGCAGATCCGCCGCGCGCTCGCCGGCGACGGGCTGTTCCTGGCGCTGCTCGTCGGCGGCGAGACGCTGACGGAGCTGCGCATCGCGCTGGCGGCGGCCGAGGCGGAAATCCGCGGCGGCACCGCGCCGCGCGTCGCGCCCTTCGCCGATATCCGCGACATCGGCGCGCTGCTGCAGCGAGCCGGCTTCGCGTTGCCGGTGGTCGACACCGACCGCGTGACGGTGCGCTACGACACGATGTTCCATCTGGTGCGCGACCTCCGCGCCATGGGTGCCTCCAATATCCTTGCCGAGCGCGATCCACGGCCGCTGACGCGCGCCATCGCCGGCCGCGCCGCCGCGATCTATGCCGAACGGTTTTCGGATGGCGACGGACGGGTGCGCGCGACCTTCGATTTCCTGTCGCTCTCCGCCTGGGCGCCGCATGAAAGCCAGCCGAAACCGCTGAAGCCCGGCTCCGCCACGGCGCGGCTGGAGGACGCGGTGACGGCGGCGCGAAGGGAGCGTTAACCGGCCGCGAAAATCCCGCCCGGACCCTCTTGGTGTTGCGAGGATGTCACACCATATCGAGGCTACCGGCGGATTTTCGGATCGCCGGCGGCAGCCGGACCAAGGTCCGGCGCCGGAACGATGTGAACGGTCGGCCGTGCTTCGCAAGGAGGCGGCCGGTACGGGTCAGGAGGGAATCTCATGAATTTCGACAATTATTCCGAGCGCGCGAAGGGCTTCATCCAGTCCGCCCAGACGCTGGCGCTGACGCGCGGACATCAGCAGTTCGCGCCCGAACATCTTCTGAAGGTGCTCCTCGACGACGAGGAGGGTCTTGCGGCCGGCCTCATCGACAAGGCCGGCGGCCGCTCGCGCGATGCGCTTGCCGGGGTCGAGCGGCTGCTCGCCGCGCTGCCCCAGGTTTCGGGCGGCGGCGCCGGGCAGCTCTATCTCGCCGCGCCGCTCGCCAAGGTCTTCGCCGAGGCCGAGCAGCTCGCCAAGAAGGCCGGCGACAGCTTCGTCACCGTCGAGCGCCTGTTGATGGCGCTGGCGATGGAGAAGGACGCCAAGACCGCGCAGGTGCTGAAGGATGCCGGCGTGACGCCGGTGGCGCTCAACCGCGCCGTCGAGGCGCTGCGCCAGGGCCGCACCGCGGATTCCGCCGGCGCCGAGGGCCAGTATGACGCGCTGAAGAAATATGCACGCGACCTGACCCAGGCGGCGCGGGACGGCAAGCTCGACCCGGTGATCGGCCGCGACGACGAGATCCGCCGCACGATCCAGGTCCTCTCCCGCCGCACCAAGAACAATCCCGTGCTGATCGGCGAACCCGGCGTCGGCAAGACCGCGATCGCGGAAGGCCTCGCGCTCCGCATCGTCAATGGCGACGTGCCGGAGAGCCTCCGCGACAAGCGGCTGCTCGCGCTCGACATGGGCGCGCTGATCGCTGGCGCCAAATATCGCGGCGAGTTCGAGGAGCGGCTGAAGGCGGTCCTGTCCGAGGTCACCTCGGCCAATGGCGGCATCATCCTCTTCATCGACGAGATGCACACGCTGGTCGGGGCCGGCAAGGCCGACGGCGCCATGGACGCCTCGAACCTCCTGAAGCCGGCGCTGGCGCGCGGCGAACTGCACTGCGTCGGCGCCACCACGCTCGACGAATACCGCAAGCATGTCGAGAAGGACCCGGCGCTGGCAAGGCGCTTCCAGCCGATCTTCGTCGGCGAGCCGACGGTCGAGGACACGATCTCGATCCTGCGCGGCATCAAGGAGAAATACGAGCAGCACCACAAGGTCCGCGTCACCGACTCGGCTCTGGTGGCGGCGGCGACGCTCTCCAACCGCTACATCACCGACCGCTTCCTGCCCGACAAGGCGATCGACCTCGTCGACGAGGCGGCGGCGCGGCTGCGCATGCAGGTCGATTCGAAGCCGGAGGAGGTCGATGAGCTCGACCGCCGCATCATCCAGCTGAAGATCGAGCGCGAGGCGCTGAAGAAGGAGACCGACCAGGCCTCGAAGGACCGCCTCGAGCGGCTCGAGCGCGAGCTGACCGATCTCGAGGAGCGCTCGATCGAGCTGACGACCAAGTGGCAGGCCGAGAAGCAGAAGCTCGGGCTCGCCGCCGACCTGAAGCGCCAGATCGACGAGGCGCAGAACGAGCTGGCGATCGCGCAGCGGCGCGGCGAATACCAGAAGGCGGGCGAGATCGCCTATGGCACGCTGCCGAAGCTGAAGGAGCAGCTCGAGGCCGCCGAGGCCGAGAACGGCAAGGTCGGCATGGTCGAGGAGGCGGTGACGCCGGAGCATGTGGCGCAGATCGTCGCCCGCTGGACCGGCGTGCCGGTCGACAAGATGCTGGAAGGCGAGCGCGAGAAGCTGCTGCGGATGGAAGACGAGCTGGCGCACCGGGTCGTCGGCCAGGCCGAGGCGGTGCATGCGGTCTCGACCGCCGTCCGCCGCGCCCGCGCCGGGCTGCAGGATCCGAACCGGCCGATCGGCTCGTTCATGTTCCTCGGCCCGACCGGCGTCGGCAAGACCGAGCTGACCAAGGCGCTCGCGGCGTTCCTCTTCGACGACGAGAGCGCGATGGTGCGCATCGACATGTCGGAATTCATGGAGAAGCACTCCGTGGCCCGGCTGATCGGCGCCCCTCCCGGCTATGTCGGCTATGAGGAAGGCGGCTCGCTGACCGAGGCGGTGCGGCGCCGGCCCTACCAGATCGTCCTCTTCGACGAGATCGAGAAGGCGCATCCGGACGTGTTCAACATCCTCCTGCAGGTGCTCGACGACGGGCGGCTGACGGACGGGCAGGGCCGGACGGTCGACTTCAAGAACACGCTCATCGTGATGACGTCCAATCTCGGCGCCGAATATCTCGCCAACCTCAGGGACGACGAGGATGTCGACGCGGTGCGCGAGCAGGTGATGGGGGTCGTGCGCGGACATTTCCGCCCCGAATTCCTGAACCGGCTCGACGACATCATCCTCTTCCACCGCCTGAAGCGGTCGGAGATGGGCCGGATCGTCGAGATCCAGCTGAAGCGGCTGCAGGGCCTCCTCGGCGATCGCAAGATCACGCTCGAGCTCGACGACACCGCGCGGGCCTGGCTCGCCGAGAAGGGTTACGACCCGACCTATGGCGCGCGGCCGCTGAAGCGGGTGATCCAGCGCTTCGTGCAGGATCCGCTCGCCGACCGCATCCTCGGCGGCGAGATCGCCGACGGCTCGACCGTCAAGATCACGGCCGGAACGGACAAGCTCCTGTTCCTGCCGCGCGGCGGCGAGACGGCGAAGGCGGCGTGATGAGCCTTCCGCCCCGATAATTGCCGAGGCCGGCGTCCCGAAAGGGCGCCGGCCTTTTTCCTGCCGATCGCGTCTCCCGCACCTTACGGCCGGCCCGCTCCGGCCTATGCTGATCCTCAGTCTTCGAAAGGACGCCCGCATGTTCGCCGAAATGGCCACGATGCTGACCCTCGCCGCGGCGCCGCAGGCGGCGGCGATGCCTCCGGCCGAGACGCATTGCGGGATCGCGACCTGCGCGGCCGCCTCGCTCGAAGGACGCTGGACCTTCGCGGCGCGCGGCTCGACGTGGACGGTCGATGTCGCGGCGGACGGCCATATCCATGCCGAGGGCGAGCGCAGCATCACGATCGGCCGCGACGTCGCGACCTATCGCTCGACGCTGGACGGCACGCTGACCGAGGAGGGCGTCACGCTCTCGATCGTCTCGGACAATTTCTCGGCACCGAACTTCGTCCCCGGGCCGCCGACGATCTGCACCGGTACGGCGATCGGCATGGAGCGCTATCGCGGCACCTGCGCCAGCGACAAGACCCGGATGGAGTTCATGTTCACGCGCGGCGAGTAAGGCGCGCGGCCGCGATCAGTTGGTGGCGGCATCGCCATTCGCCGAAGCGAATTTCGAGCCGGCCGGCGTACCGAGCAGCGTATCGATGCGCGCCTTCTCGGCGTCGAACTCGGCCAGCATCTCGCCCTGCAGCACGCGGCCGCGCGGCAGGCGCACGCGCAGCGGATCGACCGGTTTGTCGTTGATGCGCACCTCGTAATGGAGATGCGGGCCGGTCGAGAGGCCGGTCGAGCCGACATAGCCGATGATCTGGCCCTGCCGCACCTTGACGCCCGGGCGGATGCCGCGCGCGATCGACGACTGGTGGCCATAGGCCGTCTCATAGCCATTGGTATGGCGGATCAGCGTGAAATTGCCGTAGCCCGAGGCCCAGCCGGCCTTTTCGACCGTCCCGTTGCCGGCCGCCATGATCGGCGTGCCGCGCGGCGCGGCCCAGTCGACGCCCGGATGCAGGCGGACATAGCCGAGGATCGGATGGCGGCGATAGCCGAAGGGCGAGCGCACGATGCCGACATTCATCGGCTTGCGGACCAGGAACTTCTTGGCGCTGCGGCCTTCCTCGTCGAAATAGTCGACGACGCCGTCATCGGGCGAGCGGAAGCGGTAGTAGCGCTTCGTCGTGCCGTCGATGGTGATGGCGACATAGAGGATTTCGTCGTCGTCGTCGCTGGCGCCGGCCTCGGGCAGCGAATGGAACACTTCGAGGCTGTCGCCGGGCGAGATGCGCGACTGGAAATCGACGTCATAAGAGAGGATGCGCACCAGCTCGGTGATGAGCGGCTCGGGAATCTGCTGCTCGCGCGCCGTCTCGTAGAGCGAGGAATAGAGCGTCGGCATCGGGCCGCCAGTGTCGGTCTCGTCCGGCTGCTCGGCGGTCTCGAACTCGTCGGTCGAGCTCTCCGGCTCGTCGGCGCGCACGAAGCTGTCATCGTCGCGCCGCGCGATCGTCGCCTGATGAACGCCCTGGTCATAGAGCGAGAGGCGCAGGATCTTCACCGCCTCGCCTTCATGCGAGACCAGGATGCGCAGCTTCTCGCCCGATTTCAGGCCCGCGAGATCGACGAGCTCGCCAAGGGCGGCGGCCGCCGCATCGGCGTCCTTCGGGTCCAGCCCGTTGCCGGTGAGGAAGGACTGCAGGTCGTCCTTCTTGTCGATGGTGATGATCCGCTCTTCCGTCTCGTTGGCCGGGGCCGACTTGGCGACGAAGGAAACGTTCTCGGGCACGATCTTGACACCGAGCGCGGCGAAGGGGTCGGGGCCGTTGTCGCCGAAGCTGAAGCGCTCGGGATCGACATAGGGCATGGCGGCGAGGGTCGCCGGCGCTGCCGGGGCGAGGCCGCGCGCCGCCTCTTCGGCATCGGCGACGCTCAGCGTCTCCTCGTCCTCGGCGAGCGGCATGTCGAGCGGCATCGGCGTCACCTTGACCGACACCTCGCCCTCGACATTGGCGCCATAGATCTGTTCCGGCCCGGTCGGCTCCGGCGGCGCGGCATCGGCGGTCGCGACATCGATGTCGTCGCCGCTGCCGACCGCGCCATCGGCGGCATCGACCGGCACGCCATCCTCGCCATCGCCCGAGGCGCCTTCGTCGCTGACGACGCCGAGCTTGTCGCCGCTCGGCGCCGCGGCGGGCGGGGGCGGACCGGCATCGGCGCCGGCGGCGACGAGCTTCATCGGATCGAAGCGCGGCGCATCGGCGGACAGATCGGTGATCGCTGTCGCGAGCGTCGTGGTGATGCGCGCGAAGGGCTTCATCTTGATGAGGTCGCGATCGCCCTGGCGGGTGACCGTCGAGACCTGGATGACCTGGCGGTCCGAAACCGGCTCGCGGGCGGGGCGGATGCGGTCGCCCTTCTGGCTGCCGCCGAGGCTGTCGGCGCTGTCCGACTTGCCCGAGCCCGCCTTGGCCGAACGGCCGATCTCGGGCGCCACGGCCAGCTGGTGGCGGCCGTCGAGCGCCGCCATCAGCGCGCCGCCCATGAGAATGGTGGAGGTGAGGCCGGTCAGCACGGCGCCGGTGAGCCAGCGGATCGACACGGCATGGCGCTGCGGCGCGCCCTTGCGCGGATCGACGGTGAGCGCCGGCTCCTGGCCGAGATCGATCCCGGTTCCGCGCTCCGTCCCTGCCGCTGCGTCGCGCACCAGACCCTTCACCGCTCCGACTGTCTCCCAGATGTCGCGCCGGCAGCGCATTGGCGGCTGCCTTGGATTCCCAGACGGCGCCCCGGCGCGCGGGTGACGAAACTTGCCGCCTCGACCGGGCCAAGTCAACGCAGCCCGTCAACGCAGCCCGTCAACGCAACCGCTCAACGCAGCCGCGACAAGCGCATGCCGGTGGCCGGCTGCGCGACCCGGTCCTGCCTCGGCCCTCTTCGTGTCATCAATATGGCTTGGCGCGCGATTGGCCCCGGCGCGGGGCAGACGACGCAAGAGGGAAGAGGGAAGAGGGAAGAGGGAAGAGGGAAGAGGGAAGAGGGAAGAGGGAAGAGGGAAGAGGGAAGAGGGAAGAGGGAAGAGGGAAGAGGGAAGAGGGAAGAGGGAAGAGGGAAGAGGGGGCTTCGTCGCCTGCCGCTTCTTCTGACCGGCTGTCGGGATGGCCCGAAGCGGGATCGGGCGCCCTCGGACAGACGTCGACGCGGATTCGCTGAGCCGGCTCCGGTGTGGCCGCGCCGCGGCCCCTTGAATGACGAAAGCCGCGGAACCATCTGTGGATAGCGCCGAAGCGGCGGAAAGCCTCGGGTTTCTTGACCATCCGGCAAAGGTTTTCCACAGCGGGCGGCGCGCGTCGGTCGGCCGGTTCCGATTTTTCGAAAGAGCCGTGTTGACACTTCGGCGGGGCCTGAGTACATAACGGCCATCGACGCCGCGGTTGACGCAGTTGACCGCGAGCGAAAAACTCGTCTCTGAGTTTTGGATGTTTTGGGGCTTGACTGGTTGCCGCGAGGTGATTAGAGAGAGCGCCGCGCCGGCCGGAAGGTTGGCGGAGATGACG
>JAFKFV010000005.1 GCA_017307955.1 Allobosea sp.
CTCGGCAAGCGCGTCGACTATTCCGGCCGTTCGGTCATCGTGGTCGGCCCGGAGATGAAGCTGCACCAGTGCGGCCTGCCGAAGAAGATGGCGCTCGAGCTGTTCAAGCCGTTCATCTATTCGCGCCTCGACGCCAAGGGCTTCTCCTCCACGGTGAAGCAGGCGAAGAAGCTCGTCGAGAAGGAGCGGCCGGAGGTCTGGGATATCCTGGACGAGGTCATCCGCGAGCATCCGATCCTGCTGAACCGCGCCCCGACGCTTCACCGCCTCGGCATCCAGGCTTTCGAGCCGGTGCTGATCGAGGGCAAGGCGATCCAGCTGCATCCGCTCGTCTGCTCGGCCTTCAATGCCGACTTCGACGGCGACCAGATGGCCGTGCACGTCCCGCTGTCGCTCGAGGCGCAGCTGGAAGCGCGCGTCCTGATGATGTCGACCAACAACATCCTGCATCCGGCGAACGGCCTGCCGATCATCGTGCCGTCGCAGGACATCGTCCTTGGCCTCTATTATCTGTCGATCATGGCGGAGAAGGAGCCGGGCGAGGGCATGATGTTCGGCTCGATCGCGGAGATCGAGCATGCGCTGGCCGCCAAGGCGATCACGCTGCACACCAAGATCCGCGGCCGCTATCGCAGCGTCGATGCGGACGGCAAGGTCACGTCGAAGATCTACGACACGACCCCCGGCCGCCTGCTGATCGGCGAACTGCTGCCGAAGCACCACAACCTGCCCTTCGACGTCGTCAACAAGCTGATGACGAAGAAGGAAATCTCGAACACGATCGACGCCGTCTACCGCCATTGCGGTCAGAAGGAGACGGTCATCTTCTGCGATCGCATCATGGCGCTCGGCTTCCGCGAGGCCTGCCGCGCGGGCATCTCGTTCGGCAAGGACGACATGGTGATCCCGGCCGCGAAGACGAAGCTGGTCGAGGAGACGCAGGCTCAGGTCAAGGACTACGAGCAGCAGTACAATGACGGCCTGATCACCTATGGCGAGAAGTACAACAAGGTCGTCGACGCCTGGGCCAAGTGCGGTGATCGCGTCGCCGAGGAGATGATGAAGGGCATCTCGGCCGTGCGCCGGGATGACGAAACGGGTCGTCAGAAGCCGATGAACTCGGTCTACATGATGAGCCACTCGGGTGCGCGTGGTTCGCCCACGCAGATGAAGCAGCTTGCCGGCATGCGCGGTCTGATGACCAAGCCGTCGGGCGAGATCATCGAGAACCCGATCATCTCGAACTTCAAGGAAGGCCTGACGGTTCTCGAGTACTTCAACTCGACCCACGGCGCCCGCAAGGGTCTCGCCGATACGGCTCTGAAGACGGCCAATTCCGGCTATCTGACGCGCCGCCTCGTCGACGTGGCGCAGGACTGCATCATCATCGAGAAGGATTGCGGCACCACCAACGGCCTGCGCATGCAGGCGGTGGTCGACAGCGGGCAGGTCGTCGCCTCGCTCGGCCTGCGCATCCTCGGCCGCACCGCGGCGGAGGACATCGTGGCCGCCGCGACCGGCGATGTGATCGTCCCGGCCGGCAAGCTGATCGAGGAGCGTGACGTCGAGCGCGTCGAGAAGGCCGGCGTCCAGGCGGTGAAGATCCGCTCGGTGCTGACCTGCGACACCAAGATCGGCGTCTGCGCGGCCTGCTACGGCCGTGACCTCGCCCGCGGCACCCCGGTCAACATGGGTGAAGCGGTCGGCGTCATCGCGGCGCAGTCGATCGGCGAGCCGGGCACGCAGCTCACCATGCGCACCTTCCACATCGGTGGTACGGCGCAGGTGGTGGACTCGTCCTTCATCGAGTCCTCCTTCGAGGGCACGGTGCAGATCCGCAACCGCAACGTCGTGCGGGACTCGGACGGCAAGCTCATCGCGCTCGGCCGCAACATGGCGATCGTGATCGTCGACAAGGACGGGACGGAGCGCGCGGTCAATCGCGTGACCTACGGCTCGCGCCTGCATGTCGATGAGGGCGATCAGGTCAAGCGCGGCCAGCGCCTCGCGGAGTGGGACCCCTATACCCGTCCCGTTCTCACCGAGGTCGAGGGCACGATCGGCTACGAGGATCTCGTGGAAGGCATCTCGGTCGCGGAAACGGCCGACGAGTCGACGGGCATCACCAAGCGCGTCGTCATCGACTGGCGCGCCAGCCCGCGCGGCAGCGACCTGAAGCCGGCGATCGTGATCAAGGGCAAGGACGGCAAGGTGCTGAAGCTCGCCCGTGGCGGCGAGGCACGCTACCTGCTCTCGGTGGAGACCATTCTCTCGGTCGATCCGGGCTCGAACGTCCATGCCGGCGACGTACTGGCCCGTATCCCCACCGAGGGTGCCAAGACCCGCGACATCACGGGCGGTCTGCCGCGCGTGGCGGAGCTGTTCGAGGCGCGCCGGCCGAAGGATCACGCGATCATCGCCGAGATGGACGGTACCGTCCGCTTCGGCCGCGACTACAAGAACAAGCGCCGCGTCATCATCGAGCCGGTCGAAGGCTCGGTCGATGCGGCGGGCATGCCGCTGCAGCCTGTTGAGTATCTCATCCCGAAGGGCAAGCCGTTCCATCTCCAGGAAGGCGACGCCGTCGAGAAGGGCGACTACATCATGGACGGCAATCCGGCGCCGCATGACATCCTGGCGATCAAGGGCGTGGAGGCTCTCGCGGCCTATCTCGTCAACGAGATCCAGGACGTCTACCGGCTCCAGGGCGTGCAGATCAACGACAAGCACATCGAGGTGATCGTTCGCCAGATGCTGCAGAAGGTCGAGGTCGTGGACGGCGGCGAGACGGAGTTCTTCTCCGGCGAGCAGGTCGACCAGCTCGAGTTCGACCTG